>CAVXUI010000016.1:0-107086 GCA_963764985.1 uncultured Chloroflexia bacterium
CCAGGCCGAGCGCATGGTGTGCATCATGTTTGTGCCGGTATCGCCATCGGGCACTGGATAGACGTTATATGCGTTGACGACTTCCTCTTGCTTGCGCAACCAGAAGTAGCCGGCTTTGACGAGTTCTTTAAATCGAAGTCCATCCATAGTTAAGCGCTTTTCCGTTTGGGGCGCGTTCTCCTCGGTTTGTGCTGCGCTGGTTTGGTCGTTGACAGTTTTTGCTGACATGGTGCCTAGTCCTGGTGCGTGACGCGCAGACCCGATACGTGCACGAAAACCGCGTCGACGACATAACCGGTCGAGCGCAGGATCGAATACTCAATCTGGTGTTGCAGGCTGCTCGTGACCGAGCGGATTCGCACGCCATACTCCACGATCACGTGAATATGGACCGTGCAGTGTGTCTTTAGATCGCTTGAGTCCTGGTTGAACTCGATCTCGATGCCGCGGCGCGGATCGTGCGTCGTCGTGTCATAGCCGGTGTATCGCGATGCGATGCCGACAACGCCATAGGTGCCAGTCGCCGCTTGAAAGGCCAGTGAATGGACGACACGCGGCGAAATCGTGATGCTGCCATGGGGGGTGTCTACGGTGCTGGTTGCGGAGTGTGTCATCTTATATGCCCGGGTCACGTGGTAAACTTAGCCCTCGTTAGCGACCAGATTGTAATCAATTCTAGAGATATGACCTGCAAATTGAAGGGAGATATCCCTAATAAATAGGAAATAGCTATGGCAAAGTGTGCAATCACCGGAAAGAAGAGGTCATTTGGTTTGTCGCGCTCGTTCTCGATGCGCCGCACCAATCGTTCGTGGAACCCAAACCTGCAGCGCCGCCGCATGGTCATTGATGGCAAGATGCAGACTGTGATGGTCAGCGCGAAGGCGCTCCGCACGCTCGTCAAAGCCGATCGCTAATCGATCTGTCGCGTTACGCGATTGGATCACATGCAAAAAGAGGCGTTGAAACGCCTCTTTTTGCGTTTTCCGTCAACCGCCGACCAGCACGGTAAACAGCCCAATCCGATCGCCATCCTTGACAAGATCGCCGAGTTTGGCTTGCACGTCATTGAGCATGACCATGCGCGTCAGCTCGGTGGGCAGATTTAGCGCTGTGACGGCGCTCTGCACCGTTGCGCCCGCCTCAAGCGTCACTTCAAGCGGCGTCGAACGGTTTGGACCTGGATGATAGGGCCGCAGCAGGCCATGCAGCTTAACGGTGACGGTCATGGGGGAGAGCATAACAGGCCGGCGAAGACCCCTGCCATTGGGCCTATACTGCCTCTCAATCGGGATTTCCGACGATACTTTTGAGACTGATAGCTAAGGAGAACCATGGCAAACGGATACGCAGGCCGAATTTTGCATGTGATTTGACCACCGAATCGCTCACGGTTGAGACTCCGACCGAAGCGTTTTATCGGCAGATACGTGGGCGGTTCCGCGATGGGACTGTATTACATTTTGCGCGATATGCCGGCGGGTGTCGACGCGTTGGCGCCGGGCAACGTGCTGACGTTTATGCTCTCCGGGTTGACCGGCGCGCCGATCAGCGGCCAGAGCCGCATGACGGTCAGCGCCAAATCGCCGCTGGCGCACGGCATTGGCGATTCACAGGTCGGCGGGTTCTTCCCGGCCGAACTGAAATTCGCCGGCTTCGACGGCATCGTGGTGACGGGCGCCGCCAAAAAGCCAGTCTATCTGTGGTTGAACGATGGTGTCGCCGAGCTGCGCGATGCGTCGGCGATTTGGGGCAAGACCACGGCCGATGCCGAGGCCGCGTTGAAGACCGAGCTGGGCGACGACAAGATCGAGGTCGCGCAGATTGGCCCGGCCGGAGAAAATCAGGTGCGCCTGGCCGCGATCATGACCATGGCGAACCGCGCGGCCGGCCGCACCGGTCTCGGCGCGGTCATGGGCAGCAAAAATTTGAAAGCCATTGTCGCGCGCGGCAAGAGCAAGAAGCTTAACGTCGCCGATCCCAAGCGATTGAGCGAGCTGGCGAAGGCGGGTGCGGTCGATGTCAAAGTCAACGGCGATGTCAACGGCCTGGCACTGCTGGGCACGGCAGGCGTGGTGACGTCGCAGAACGCGATCGGCTCGCTGCCGACGCGCAACTACAACGAAGGCACATTTGAAGGCTGTGAGCCGATCTCTGGCGAAGTGATGGCCGAAACGATCTTGAAGGAGCGCGACACGTGCTATGCCTGCGCGGTGCGCTGCAAACGCGTGGTCGAGACCGAGTTCAACGGCCGAAAAGGTCACGCCAAACTATGGCGGACCGGAATATGAGACGATCGCCTGCTTCGGCTCATACTGCGGCATCGATGACTTGCACGCAGTGTCGCTGGCCAATCAGCTGTGCAACGAATATGGCATGGACACGATCGGCGTGGGCGCGACGATTGCCTGGGCCATGGAGTGCGTTGAGAAAGGCGTGCTGTCGCATGAACGGGCCGGTGTGAAATATGGCAATGCCGAGGCGATGGTTGCGATGACCAAGATGATCGCGCTGCGCCAGGGATTTGGCGATGTGCTGTCCGATGGTTCAGAGCGCGCCGCAAAGCCACTGGGCATGGGTGCGGACTATCTGATCACATCGAAAGGCACCGAAGCGCCCGCGCATATGCCACAGGCCAAGCGGTCGCTCGCGCTGATTTACGCGGTCAACGCGTTTGGCGCGGACCATCAGTCGTCTGAGCACGATCCGATGATCGAAGAGGGCGCAGCCGATTCCTACATGGCCCGGCTCAAGCTGCTGGGATTTAACGAGACATTGGCGCCCCGCAGCCTCGGCCGCGAGAAAGTGCGCTATGCGCTATGAAACGCAAAAGATGTATTCGTTTCTCGACACGGGCGATCTGTGCCAGTTTGTGTATGGCCCGACCTGGTCGCTGTACGGCCCGCAGGAAACGGTCGATACGGTCAAGGCCATCACAGGCTGGAACGACTTCTCGGTCGATGAGATGCAGCGCGTGGGCGAGCGCCGGCTGGCGATGATGCGCGTGTTCAACCAGCGCGAAGGCTTGACCGCAAGAACGACACGCTGCCAAAGAAGATGCACAAGGCGCTCAAGGGCAGCGGCCCAACCGAAGGCGTGGCGATCAGCGAATCTGATCTCGAAGCCGCAAAAGATAACTACTATGATCTGGCTGGCTATGACAAAAAGGGTAATGTTACTTCCGCAAAACTCGAAGAACTCGGACTGGCCTGGCTGACCTAGCTAAAAAATGGCGCCGACACTTCAGCAGCGCTGAATTGCATGGCACGCTGTGCCTTTTTCAACTCAGCGCTGCTGAAGTGTCGTGTTGCAGTTTGGCCGACATCGCCGCGCATGCCGACTGCATGGCCTCGCGCAGGTCGGCTGGGCCGATCATGTCGCCCTGATCGCCCACGCCGAATACGATCATCAGCGCGTGTTCGCGGTTGCTGACCTGGTACTCTGGACTAATCTGAACTTGTCTCGGCGTCGGTTCGCACGGCCAGTGCGCGGCCAGGCATCATCCAGCGCAAGAACGGCGCGCGGTCTGGATGAACGCGAAGCGTAAATGCATATAAGGCAAACTCGTCTCGAAAAGTGTCGAGACTTGCCTCCCAGTGCGCGATCAGGTCGAATGCCGGATCGCGCTGAAAGTGCGTGTCGAGCACGGTGAGCCATTGGATCCGGGTGACACGATAGGTTTTGAACACGCCATCGCGGCGGGCGACAAGATACCACGCCCCGGTTTTTGCGACCAGGCTGTAGGGTTCGACCTCACGCTCAGCCGCCTCGCCCTGATACGTCTCGTAGCGCATGCGGATACGCCGATCAGTCTGCACCGCCTCTTGTAGCTCCTGCCAGAACGCAAGCGGCTCGGATTCGTGCCACCACCAGAGCGGGTCGATGTATATCCGCTGGCGCATGTGATGGACCGCGGCCTGATGTTCGTGGGGCAGGGCGCCGGCGAGTTTATATTGCGCGGTCGCTGCGGCGTCGCCCAGGCCAAGTTGCGACAGCAAACCGGCACCGCCGGCTACAAATAGCGCGCGTGCCTCCTGCTCCTTGAGGCCTGTCAGCGTGGTGCGATACGCCTCGTCGAGGGTCACGCCGCCGCCATGGCCGCCTTCGGCATAGACCGGAATGCCGGCCATGCTCAAGGCGTCAATGTCGCGCAGGATTGTGCGGCGCGAGACTTCGAGCTCCGCCGCAAGAGCGGCCGTAGTCATTCGGCCGCGGGCCTGCAACAACATCATGATGGAGAGCAATCGATCTGCGCGCATTGTCTTCGCACATTTTAGGCGCTTTGAGTGACAACAGATGTCACCGAAAGGGCCGTAGCCTGAAATTGGAGAACAAACCATGACAACCGGATATTTTGACCTCGGCGATGGCAGCCTGTATTTCGAAGACATCAACCGCACCGGCAATCCGGATGCGCCCGTCGTTGTGTTGAACCACGCAGCGTTTTTGGACAGCCGCATGTGGGACGCGCAAATCGACGCCTTTGCGCGACGCTTTCGCATGATCCGGCATGACATGTTGGGTTTTGGGCGATCCAGCATCGCCCTAGGGCCGCGCCAACGGCGCGCAGATCTCAGCCGCCTGCTGGATCATCTCGGAGTGGGTCGAGCGCACATGATCGGCGCATCGATGGGTGGCGAGATCGCATTGGATCTGGCGATTGAGCAACCGCAGCGCATCGCATCGCTGCTGCTGATTAATAGCGTGCCGAGCGGGTTTCAGCCACAGGGTGCGCCACCGCGCTACCTGTTCGAGATGATCGAGGCGTCGCAGCGCGGCGACATCGAGCGCGCGAGCGAGCTGAACATGCGCATCTGGTTCGACGGACCGTTTCGTGAGCCGGGTCAGGTCGATGCCGGTCTGCGCAGTCGCGCGATGCAGATGAATCAGATCTGTGCGCGGCAAAACACCTTCTTCATCGCGGATATTCAGCCCGCAGCTCCGCTGACACCGCCTGCGCTGCAACGGCTCGCTACAGTCGTGTGCCCGGTGTTGATCATGACGAGCACGCTTGATGACCCGGAGTTGCTGCGCGCGGGCGCAATCATGGCTGCCGGCATTCCGGGCGCGCGCGTGCAGCACATCGCTGATGCCGCGCATGTGCCAAGTTTTGAAGTGCCTGCCGTATTCAACCCGATTGCACTGGCGTTTCTGGAAAGTGTAATGTAGCCGTCGTTGGCTGCGGCTTAATAATTTGCCCAGACACCGGGGCTGGCAACCTCGAGCAGATGTCCGTCGGGATCGCGAAAATAGAGGCTGATGCCGCCGCGGTCCCAATGGATCTCATCGTCCAGCGCGATGCTATGCGCAGCCAGATGCGCGCGCCAGGGCTCGATTTGCTCGGCGGTGACAGAGAATGCCAGGTGCAGATTGCCGTCCCCGTGATGGGCGCCGCGCGGTAAATCGACCGAGCCCTGTTTTGTAAACAGGAGCAGTACCTGACCAGGCTGCACAGCCAACGACACCAATCTGTCTGCGGCGAAATTAAGCGCAAATCCAAATATGCGCTGGTAATACGCCGTCGAGACCGCAAGGTCATCGACATAGAGCGATGTCTCCATGATTCCAGAAACGGGCGGGGGTTGTTCGACCATCTGGGCATTATGCCTGTCGTCTCGGGTTGTGCCAACTGGTCTGCGGGAAGCGGCCCGGCCGCTTCCCGGCCGCTAACCACAAATCCGAGTAGCATCGACGCCATGATCGACCTTTCTCTTATCGCCCATGAGCACCGCACCCTGAGCAAAGTGCTGATGCATCGGCCAGGACCCGAATTGCTCAAGGTGACCGAAAACACTGTGCCGTATTTCAACTTTGCGGCGGTGCCGGATGTCGACGGGTTTATGCGCGAATATGACGCGTTTGTCGACGCGGTCCGCGCGATGGGCACCGAGGTCGTCTTTGTCGGTGACGTGCTGCGCGATGATCCTGAGGCTATGGCGTATATCGAACAGCGCGCCAACATGGTCTATACGCGTGATCTGGCCATCGCCACGCCGGGTGGGATGACGCTGGCAGGCATGGCGATCGATGGCCGCAAGGGAGACCCGAACATGATCGGGCGCGTGTGCGAGCGGCTGGGTGTGCCAATCCTAGGCCGGCTAGAACCGGCAGGCATGCTGGAGGGCGGCGGCGTGACGTTCTTTCGTGGCGATACCGCGATTGTGGGCCACTGCAAGCGCACCAATGCGGCGGGCCTGGAAATGTTCGAGGATCTATTGCGCCAGGCCGGTATCACGCGCACAGTCACGATCCCGATCCCACCATACGATTTTCACATTGACGGGCAAATCGTGTTGATTGATCACGACCTGGCGATTGTCGACCCGCGCGGGCTTAGTTTTAAGCCGTCGGTGATCAAGAATTTGACGACCGGCGAACGCCGTGAGCAAATGATGATGGACTTTTTGCGCGACGAAGGCGTCGAACTCATCGCCGTGACAGAAAAAGATGGCTGGGCTGCGGTCAACTTCGTGATGACCGGCCCGCGAAAAATCGTCGGCTACGAGTGGGCCGGCGATGTCATGAACGAGGTCGCCAAACGCGGCGGCACTGCCGTAGGCATCCGCGGCAACGAACTGCGCAAAGGCAACGGCGGACCGCACTGTATGACATGTCCGCTCGAGCGCGTGTAGTCGGCGGATTGTGCCAAAATTTCACATACCCATGAACATGAGCTTTTCTGACGCCACCAAATTCAAGACGATTCCCGGCCAGGAAGATCTGGCTGCCCTAGAACGCCGGCTGGTCTTTCACCCCAGCGCAGCGGCCAGCCCGCGGGCACTTACGAGCGCACAGGTGGCCGCCTACAATGCGCACGGCTATGTCAGCCCGCTTGCAGTGTTTGACGCCGGCGAGATTGGCGCATACCGTGCATTTTTTGACGCTGCGTTGGCACGCACACTGGCTGGCGGTGGCAACAGTTACTCAATCATCTCGGCGCACATCAAATACCCGGTTGTTTATGATTTGCTGCGGCACCCGCGCATCCTTGCGTTCGTCAACGATATTCTGGGCGAAGATGTGATCGCGTGGGGCGCGCACTTCTTTTGCAAGATGCCGGGCGACAACAAGATCGTCTCGTGGCATCAGGACGCCAGCTTCTGGCCGCTAACGCCATCCAAGACGGTTTCGGTCTGGCTGGCCATCGACGACGCGGATCAGGCCAATGGCTGCATGCGTTTTGTCTCCGGTTCGCATACGCAGGGTCATCTCACGTATCGCCTGAGCGAATCTGATGAACAAAGCGTACTGAATCAAACCGTCGAGAACCCGGAGCGATTTGGCCCGGTCATCTACAACGAACTCAAAGCTGGCGAAATGTCGTTGCACAGCGATCTGCTGCTGCACGGCTCAGACAAAAACACGAGCAGCCGCAGGCGCTGCGGCCTGACGCTGCGCTACTGCGCCGCCGACGTGCGCAGCGATGAAAAATTTGCCTGGCACAAGGAAGGTGTAATCGTAAGCGGTGTCGAACCGAGCGGTCACTGGCAGAATCCGCCGCGACCAACGCACGATTGGGATGCGCCCGGCGGCCAGCCCGCGATGTAGACAGGCTGCTGCGCGCATCAACCTATGCCACAATCAGCGCATGCCTAAAATTGCCGTCATCGGGGCGGGAAGTGCGGTGTTTTCGCTCAACCTCATTCGCGATCTGTGCTTGCGACCCAATCTGCGCGGTTGCACTGTCCAATTTATGGACATCGATCAAAGCCGGCTGGATGGCGCGCATGGCCTGTGCGTGCGCTACGCGCGTGAAACGGGCAGCAATCTGGATCTGCAGAAAACGACCGATCGGCACGAAGCGCTCCGCGGCGCCGATATCGTGCTGAATCTGGCACTCGTTGCCGGGCACGAGCGTCTGCGGGCGGGCTGGGAGATCGCGCGGCGCTTTGGCTATGAGTGGGGTGGCAGCCTGCACGTCATGCACGATGAGGCATTCTGGATAAATTTCTACCAGCTGAGGCTGTTCGACAGTGTGATGCGGGATATGCAGTCGATTTGCCCGCGCGCGTTTTACATTCAGCTAAACAACCCGGTTATGGCGGGCATGACTTGGCTGCATCGCACGTACCCGCAAATGGCCGGGCGTATGGCGGGTCTGTGCCACGGTTACGCCGCGGTTTACGATCTCGCCAAACAGCTCGGATTAAGCCGCGATGGTCTGACATACGAAATCCCTGGCGTCAACCACTTTGTCTGGTTGACGCAGCTGTTTTCCAATGGCGAAGACATGATGCCGCGGGTGTTGGCCTGGGCGGCCAGCCAGGGCGACCGCAAGCTGGCCGATTTGTGCCGGCGCATTGGCGCCTACCCCATTGGCGACACAGGCACGGATGGCGGCGGGTCCTGGGGTTGGTGGTACCACCGCAATGCAGCCACGCGCGCACAGTGGCATGAGGATCCCAGCATCTTTTGGAATCGCTTCTTTGGCGGCGGCGACGCGCGGGTGGCGCAGATTGCGCGCGTCGTGGCTGACGAGACGAATGCTGTGACCGAAGCGTTTCCACCCGGCGAATCCGACGAGCTGATGGTGCCGATGATCGAGTCGTTGCTGTGCGACATTCCGCGCGTGTTGATCAGCAATGTTGGCAACAGCGGCGACTTCGTTGCCGGTGTGCCGCGTGATTTTGCCGTCGAGGTGCCGACGCTGGTCAGCGCGCGCGGGATTCAGCCGATCAGCACAACGCCGCTGCCGCCGGCCGCGCTGGCGCACTTGGTGCGCGATTGCGTGGCACCGGTAAATCTTGAGCTGGCCGCATTTCAGCAGCGCGACAAACAATTGCTGGTTGAGCTGGTCATGATGGATCCATGGACCAGCAGCGAAACACAGGCTCGCGCGATGATCGATGCCATTTTTGCCATGCCCGAGCATTCTGAGATGCGCGCGCACTATCAATAACCATGCGGCTACTGAACAAAATTTGCATCGTCACGGGTGCGGCCAGCGGGATCGGCGCCGGGTCGGCCGAGCGTTTTGCCGAAGAGGGTGCCGGGCTCGTGCTGGTCGATCGCGACTGCGCGGGGTTGAATGCCGCGTGCGCGCGGATCGCCAGCGCAACTGGCGCGCGTGTGCATGCGGTATGCGGCGATGTCTCCGTTGCAGCGGATATCACGCGGGTGATCGATGTTGCCATGCGCGAATTTGGACAGATCGACGTGGTCTTTAACAACGCTGGCATCATGCCGCACGGCGACTTTCTTGCGTTCGACGAAGCGACCTGGGACACCGTGATGGACGTCAACGTTAAGGGCATGATGCTGCTGAGCAAGGCCGCGATCCCGCAGATGCTTAAACAGGGTGGCGGCAGCATCATCAACACGTCGTCGGTCATGGCGACGTTGACTGAGCCGGGATACGAGGCCTACACCACGTCAAAGGCCGCCGTCATCGGGCTGAGCAAAGCCATAGCGGTGTCGTATGCCGAGCAGGGTATTCGCTGCAACGCGCTGTGTCCGGGCTGGGTCAACACACCGATGAACATGCGGCTGGCAGATGAACTTGGCGGCCTCGACAAGCTGTATCCGATGATCAAACAGCAACAGCCCACCGGCCGGATGGCCACCGTGCGCGAGGTCGCCAACGTCGCGCTCTTTCTGGCGTCAGACGACGCCAGCGCGGTGACTGGCAGCGCGCTGTATGTCGATGGGGCCGCAAGCGCAGCGATTTAGCGCGGTGCGTAGGCCATGGCCAGATCCGGTGTCTCAAGCCGCCGGCCGGGCTCGGACAGTGCATGCATGCACTGCTCGATCGCACAGCTGGTTAGCAGGGTGCGCTCGATTGGGATCGGTGCGCGGCCGTGCACAAACAGATCTTGAATCGCAACGTCAAGCACGGCAAAGTGGTGAAAGAAATCGTCAAAATCGCCGCACTCCCAGCGATTGGCGTAGATTTCGCCGGACCGCGTGCGCACCGCCAGCGCAAAGTCCTGGATATGTCCCTGCAGGTTGATGTGCGCTTCGCGAATGCCATCCACACGCTCAATCAGGAACGCCGCGGGTGAGGCGCCGTGCTGATCGCTGCCGCGACAGTTTGCACGCATGTCTCCGTCGGATTTGTGCGCAGCCGCGACCGCGGCGTCAAAGAGCGTGCGCGACCAGGCGCCATTGTCCAGCGCCTGCCAGACACCTTCGCCGGTAAACGCGGTGATTGCGCGGATGCCGCGTTCACCCCCGGGCCGATTTTCAAGGATCGCCTGCATGCCTTCCAGGCTGTGAAATCCGTACACTTCCGGCCCGACGTAAAACACGGCCACGCCCTCGGCGATATCGGCCGCGGCGGGCAGCGCCGGCTTTAGAGTCAGTGTGTGCGGCAGCGACGAGCCGGCCATCAGCGGAATACGCATCGCGTGGGCAGTCTGCACCATCTCGCGCGCCCAGGCGCCGTTCCACGACAAATGCTTGTCGACAAACACCGGTGCCACGCGCTGTGCGGTCTTGAACACCGCGACGACCTCGTCGAACAACGCCTTGCGCGGGTAAAGATGCTGGCCGTAGGCGTTGTATGGAAAGTCGCCGTGCTCGCCAATGATCAGCACAGCGTCAACCGATAATGTGTCGCTGTCCAGCGTCAGCGCGTCACGCACGCTGTCGAACAGCGGGATGCTGTGGCGCGCGGCCAGCGGCCGGCCGATCTCGACGCCGGGTGAGAAGGCACGCTGTGCAGGCTTCCAATCGAGTTGGTCCGTGCCGTCTACGGGCTGAGTCTGCAGGATGTGCAGCGAGGCGATTTGCGTGCGCGGTTGCCAGCCATAGGCAAGATCACTCGCGAACGGCCTAAGCCAGCGCGTCACGATCACATCGGCATGTGAGGCTGGCCAGTAGGCCGTGCAGATTGCGGCAATTTTGAACGGTTTTATTTGCATAGCGTGCCTCGTAGCGCCGCGTTACTCTACAATCATTTTTATGGAAGTGATTCTGTTGGGAAGCGCGCAGGATGGCGGCGTGCCGCAGGCGGGGTGCGCCTGTGTGCGTTGCAGTGCTGCGCGCACGGACCCGGCGCGGCGCAGGTTTGTGGCCTGCCTCGGCATCATCGACCACGATGCTGGGGCGAGTTGGATGATCGACGCGACACCGGATTTTCGCGAGCAATTGCATCTGCTGAGCGCGGCCGCCCCGGCATGTTCTCTCAAGGGCATCTGGTTGACGCACGCGCACATGGGGCACTACACCGGCCTGTTGCAACTCGGCAAAGAGGCGATGGGTGCGGCGCGCATGCCGGTCTATGCCAGCCAGCGCGTGTGTTCATTTTTGATGGCGAACGAGCCGTGGGCGGCGCTGTCACGCGACGGATACATTGCGCTGACCGCGATTGGGCCGGATATGCCGTATGCGCTGGCAGGCGGCACAATTACCGGCATGACCGTGCCGCATCGCGGCGAATACTCGGACACGCTGGCATATAGCCTGCGCGGCCCGGCCGGGAGCCTGTTTTATTGCCCGGATATCGACCGCTGGCAGCAGTGGCAGCACGATGTGCGGGAAGTCGTCGCCACGCACGGTGTGTCGCTGCTCGACGGCAGCTTCTTTGCCGACGGTGAACTCAACCGCGACATGAGCCTGATCCCGCATCCACTGGTGACGGACACGGTCGAGCGCCTGCACGGCCTGCACGACAAAGCGCTGTTTTTCACCTGAACCACACAAACCCGCTGATCGACCCGGCGAGCCCGCAATCCACCTGGTTGGGTGAGCGCGGCTTTGGGGTGGGCTGCGAGGGCATGCGCTGGAAGTTGTCCTGATGCGCCGGCTCGCTCAGCGCAACTTCTGAATTTCGGCGCGCCAACCGGCGATCAGCGGGTCGGCGTTCGGATCGGCACCCTTGGCGCGGATGCGTTGCTTGCGAAAGGCCAGCTCATGTTGCGCGTTGACGATGCGCGCCGATTGCGCGCGCGACATGCCAGGAATGGTCCGCGTTGCAAACGGGCCGATTCCGTTGATCGTTTGCATCTCCTGCGGCGTGACGATGCTGCTGGCTTCATCGGCAAGCTGTTCGCGCAGCACCGCTCGTTCCCACAGCCCGCTCTTGCGAATGATGAGCAGCATCAGAAGCATGAACGGAAAGAAAATGATCAAGTTGCGGATCGATGATGCGATCCACATGGTGTGAAACGGCACATCGGCGATTGGGTTCGCATCCGGGATGGGTTGACCCATCGATTTGAGCAGGATGGTGACGATCAGCCCCAGCGCATTGTTAAGCGCATGCGGCACCATCGCGATCAACAAGCCGGCAATCGGCGCCAGCCATTTCACCCAGGTGCGCGTGCTCTGGCGCGCCAGGCCAAGAAAGGCGCCAAAGAAACCGGAGTACATGGCGTGCCCGGCCAGCCCAAACAGCGAAAAACGGCCGCCAAACTGGATGCCCCACGGTGCAAAGCCATATTCGGCCAGGCCGCTTGCGACGTATAGAGGCGCCTCGAGCATGTTGAATCCAACACCAACCAGCGCGCCGTAAATAAAACCGTCGCGCATATTGTCGAACTCGTCGCGCAGCAGCCAGAACAACAGCACGATCCCGAGGCCTTTTGTGATCTCCTCGACGATTGGGCCGGCAATCGGCGCACCGATCATCAGCGCGGCGCGTGGTCCAAAATAGGATGCCACCTCCGGATTCTGGGTGAGCCACTGCATGACCGCGCGCAAGATGCTCTGATTGATAGGCATCGCCAGGCCCGTCGCAACGACGGCGCCCCAAAGCACTGCGGCGAGATACAGCCATGGCGACTCGCGTTCGATTCGGTCCATGTACCAGAGGATGCCGATGGGTACCAACGACGCCAGCGCGGCGACGGCGATGCCCACGAGCATGGTCGGCATAATGTTTGCGCGCGCCAGGCTGGCCAAGGTTAGCCCATTGATGACGATGGCGAACCCAAGTATCAGCACAAGCGCGGCCACAACGATCCGAGCAGTTCGCGCGTTGCGCAGCGGCGATCCCAGTGAGAGACGATCCCACTGGCCTGAAATGCTGGCAGCGACGGCAGGGTCTGGAATTGACATATACGCATTTATACCAGTTTGATTGCGTGTTATGCGTATATGACATTTCTGCAGACATGCAGCTTTGGCAGGCTTTGATCAACGGCGGTTTGCTGGCTGGATGAGCGTTTTCGCGTATCGCGCAGCGGGTCAGGGGGAGTTTATCGCGCTACGCGCCGCGGTCTGCTGAGACGATTCCAAAAATTGTGGGTCGCTAGGCAACCCGAGATATCCTCCGGGCGCGGAAAGCTGCGCGCGGCTCTCTTCAAAGGTCGCCGGTGTGAATAAGCGCAGCGCTGCGCGCAGATCATCCGGGGCGTCGGCGCGCGAAATGCCCGACCACAGGTTCAGGCCCCAGTCAGCGATCTTCCGTGCAACCGAGTCTGGCGACTCCTGTAGTTGCTGCTGACTTTCAAGCCAGGCTTCATGAAATGCGCCGACGGTTGTGACATTGGCGGATCGCGCTTTGTCCGATGTCACGATGACGTCATGGGTCACTGCATCTGCGATAGGCAATAGCAACTGTTGTGCGTCACGCAAGGTGGCTGCAGCAAAGATTTCTGGCTCAGTCCCAAGTACCCGCGTCGGCATCGCCATTTACAAACAGATCCACGGCATCGGCCATGGTGTCGACAGGTACCAGAGTTGCAGTGGGCTGATCGCTGTCCTGTTTGGAGAGCATTTGTGCCATGAGTGCTTCGCCCTCGCCGCCCCGTTCAAATGCGATGCGCTTGCCGGGCAGTTCATCGAGCGCTGTGATGCCGCGCACCCAGAGCTGGGAAGTCTGCGGGCGTTGACCCGCCAGCAACGTGATGGTGCCGGGCGTGTTGCGCTTGACCGCTTCGGTGCTTGTCAACAGACAGTCGAGTGTGCCATTCGACACCAACTGCGCGCGCTCGGCCTCGCTGGCCTGTGTGGCTGGATCGATGCCAAACGGGACGATGCCTAGGTGGAAGCCATGTGCGATATCCAGCCTGGCGGTCTGGATGTTTACAAGTGTCAGATACGGCCCAATCGCGCTTGCGCCGCATACAAAGCGTGGCAAACCGTCGGACGTCTGATTGTCCGCCGAGAAAATCGGAACAATCTGAATTGGTGCACGCTTTGCAGCCAAAGTTTCTGTGGGTGTGGCGGATATTTGTTGAGCGACCGGCGACGACGGCGGTGCGATGTCGTCCGCGATGACAACGCGCGTCACCTGCGGCGCGGGCTGCGCTGGCTTGGCGGCACTGGTGGGATTGCGCCGCGCATACAGCCCAACTGTTGTGGCGCCGAGGCCGAGGACGGTCAGAAACGCTAGGAAAGTGGCGCGGATTTGATCCATCAAACGTGCTCGTGCACGGTTTGCTCGCCGGCGACGACGCAGTCGCTGAAAAGTTCCCGGATGAGTTGATCTGTCTCATACATCCGCGTGCACTGCGTGGCGATCTCAAACGTGGTGCGTTCCGCATAGTCGCGCGAAAGCTCGGTTTGCTTGAGCGTGCGCAGATGACTATGAATATCGCCCATGGTGATCAGCGCAAGCGACAACTGCTGATTGGCGGAGGTGATTGTGTCTTTGATGCGTGTGAGCAAAATGCCGCGCGCGCCGAGCAGTTCGGCATCAGTGCCCTTGAGTTCCATCAACGCAAACGCTTGTATGCGCGAAGTGTTGGCAGAGGCTTCGCGCGCGGGCGCAACCAACTGTGTGATCTGCTCAATCACCACGTCGTTTGTGATAAAGGCGTCGAGTGATTCGGCCAGCCGGTAGGTTTGCATGACCCAGGCGTCGACGGTTTCGGCAACACCACCGAGCGGCGCATCGGGTCGCGATGCCATTGCAAAAATAATATTGCGGTGCACGTTGAGCGCATCCGCCATGCCGCGTTTGAGTTCAGGCAGGCGCAGCCGTTCGGCGTCGAACTGCTGATAGAACGCTTCCGATGCAAACTCGCGCAGATAGCGGTTTGCGCGAAACGCAGTCGCCACCATGGCGGCCACGCCGAGCACGCTGATCAGCGGCCACATCGCCCAGGTTCCGAGCGGCAGCACGCCGATAAAACTCAGCGTTGCCAGGCCCACACCCACGCCGAGCATGATCGGCGTTTCAGCGCGACGCAGCGCATAAACCAACACGCGATGGCGCGCAATATGTAGGAGGGTCTGCACAGAAGGCGACGTTGTCATAGTCATTGTCAGATAACAATCGTTCCATCTATAGTCGCACAAAAGCCTGCGCATGGCGCAAGCTACGCAAGGAAATAAATATAAGGTCTTGCGTGCCAACAATCTCTAGGGAAAACCTCCGAGATGCAGCCTGTGCAATTCGACGCAGTGTGGCGCCGTGCGACGACATTGTTGCTGTGACGCATCTAACGCAACGGCTTTGGGGAATTGCGTATGGAAATGTTTGGTGAGACGTTAGCCGCGCACGAGCGCTTGGCTCGAGCAGTGCGGACCGCCATAGCCGCCGGTGAGCGCGTCGAAACTGATAAATTCGGTGCGCACGCCGGCTGCCTGCAGGCGTGCTTCGAAGTCCGCGCCAGCCCGTGTGACTCCGATCAGGTGACGAGGTGCGATCAACAAGCCATTTGCGGCAAAGTCGTCCTGTTCAGCCTTGCTAAATGGGATGACCGTGATGCCCTTCTCCTCCAGGTAGGCTGAAAATAGCACGGTGCGCGCCAGCTGATACGTGAAGCTGTTTGGGGTGCCGAGTGGCTGCCAGACCTGCACAACTGGCTCCTCGGCGCCGCTCAGGCGCGAATTGACGCAGGCGGCCAGGTCCTTGTCCAGCATCGCGAAATACGTGTCGAGATGCATCTCGTCCATGTTGTTGCGAGGGTCCTGAACAACTGCGACCTCGGTAAACCCATAGACGCCGTTGGCCAGGCATTGGCGCACGCCTTCTTCGTTTGTCAGGAGCCCCTGACCCTGCAGCACAAAGTCGCCGCACGGTATGAAATCGCCGCCTTCCAGGGTGCCGGGTGCCTCCACGCGATGGAGCGGCGTGATGCCGAGGGTTTCGAGCACATGCGCGATGATGTCGTTCTCGGGTGCGCGAATGTCAAGCTTGAGCCGGGTAATCACGCAGCCTCGCGCGGTGGTAATCACCGGGTCGCGCGTGTAATAGGCGCTATCGGCCGGGTGAATCTCATAGCGCGTGCTGTAGCGGGTGGTTGGATCGACCGCGTCGGCATTTACCGAGACGCGCAGGGTGGGGCGCAACATGATCAGATCGACCAGCGAGGCTGGGTCAAACACGGCGATGCTGCGCGCCAATTGCGCGTGTGACGACGCCGTGTCCTGTTCGGACATGTTCGTGTCGGGCACAATTTTCACGGCTTGTGTGGCCCACTGCTCGAGGCTGTCCCGCGGGGCCAGCGCCAATGTCTCGCGGATATCCAGGACTTGCACGCCATTGGCTTCGAGGGTGCGCCGATAGTTTTTGTGCTCGGCGCGGCCGGCAGACAGCGCGTATGGAAACGGGAAATTGTTTGAATGCGTTTGCAGCAGGCCGAACAGCGTTTCAATGTTGGGTTCGCACAACAGTACGACGCGGGCGGGCAGCCACTCGGCGGCCTGAGTGGGCGTGATTGAAGGCAATGGCATACGCCCGCAACTCTAGCGCAAAATTGCGCCGCGTTATTTCAACGCCAATTCATAGGCAAATCCGAGCTGATAGACGGCGTCTTGTGCTTCGTTGAGTGCAATCAGCTGCAAATCCATCGCCGACTGCAGCTGATCGATGTGCTCACGTTCCATTTGAATCGTGCGGGCCTTGCGGAGCGCAGTGTTAACCGCCACGATGTGATCGAGCGATACGGTCAATTCTTTGCGCACCCGCAGCGCGACCTCGCGCGCGAGCACCAGCTGATGGCGCGGGTCTTCCTTGGCCATGATTGCGCCAGCGTTGGCCACTGCCGAGATTGGATCATGGAGCAGTTCCTGCGCGCGGGCGTCGCCGAGCACCTGCTGATATTGGCGAACAAGTTTGGGCTCCGCGAGCACGGTGTCCAGGCCGTGGGCGACTTCAAAAATCAGCAGGACCCACTCGTCGAGACGTTCCATGATGTGATCGACATTCTCTCCGCGTTCGTTTAGGAGCTTGGCAATTGTGCGGTGTTGGAACATCGCGCGGCCGACGTTGGCCTGTAGTTCGGGGATGTGCACCCGCGTCATGTCTACCCGCTTTTCGAGTTTTGATGTGACATAGCGCCGGATCACAAAGCGATCGTTCGCGCCAGCCATGACGATGACACCGGCGCCGAGAACACCCAGTCCCATCCAGATCCACCAGGACTCGGGAAACCAGAATAGATTTAATGCGCACAGTGCAACCAGAACTGTGGCAATTGCAAAGTACTGCAAGCGTTTCAGTGCGCAGCAGAGCGGTTTTTACCGCTCGGCTGCGTGCATCGCGGTGAATTTCCGAAGCAAGTCTCGACATAGGCTTGCTTCGATAGTCGTAGAGAAATGGGCTTACGTCGTTCGTTCGAGAGAAGTTCGGCAAAAAGCACGAGGGCCTGTCATGCAGCGGACATCTCGAAATGTTCTGCTGCAAATACGTTGCAGACCCGGCCTCCTGCCGCGGCATGCGCCGAGTGCGCGGCTAAAATCGGCATTGCACCTGCGGCGTCGTGAGAACAAACTCACAGGGTGTGTAACGAAGCAGTGCGTCTGCGCACAGCACCGTCAATGCAACGATCGCGAAACCCACAAAGAGCCGGCGAGCACGATTGGGCAAAATGTGTTGGCGGCTCATGCGGTGGCGGCTTCTTCGGCTTGCAAACGCGCACGCGAGCTGGACGGACGACGCCAGTCATTGTTGATGAGGATGCTGTGCGCGGCTGCAGCTCGGCGCAGTCCGGCATTGGTGCGCGCCAAAATCCTGCGCTGCCGGGTTATTTCCGCCATCAATTGGGACAGCTCAAGTCGTGTCGGGTTAGCGCCGGTCGTTGTCACAAATACGCGCTCGATGTCTGTCTGCGACGCAGAAAACGCTGTGTGGGCAGTCTTCAGCGCCTTCTGGATTCGCGCGATGCTGTGGCGCTCGAAGCGAGACCGAGGCGCGTGCTGCAGGGTGGCGTCCAGCAGTGCCATGATGCGTAGCATCAAATCTGCAGGTTCGCGCTCCAGCTGCGGCGGCAGCTCAGGTGCGCGGACCTGCAGCATTTTTGCGAACGCGCAGCTGCCCGCGACGCAATCAAGCGTATTCGCCAGCGCCGCCGTCTCCAGAAACCATGCGTTGAGCTCGCGCAAGCGTCCAGCCGCCAGCGGGCCGCGGAATGCGCCGATCGTCGCTGTGGCTGTGCGCCATGCCGCAGCCCCGAGCAGCGTGTGCAGCAGCGATCTGCTGTGCATGACAAGCCGCCCCTGGCGCGCGCGCCGATGCGCCTGCGCAACACTGAGCGTGATCTGGCGATCATCCAGTGCTGTGGCAACCACCTGACAACCCAGCCCTGCCGCGCCGAGCATGGCCCAAAACCAGAGCTGACGCGGATACCAAAATAGATCCAAGCCGCACAGCGTCACCACCACCAGCGTGAATGCCACAATCAGCGCGCTTTCGACTGTCGTCAGTCCATGAACGATTGCGTGACCAATGCCAAGCGAGTGCTTTCGTCGAAACATGTTGGTAGTGCAGGATGCGTACGGGCGAAAGCGCGTTCGTAAAACGTAACGGGGTGTCAAAAAGGCCGATTACTTGAGCGGCACTTCGTATGCGGCGCCAAGTTTGTAGACCACGCGCTGTGTCTCGCCGAGCATTTCAAGTTCAGAAAGCAGCATGTTGTTCATCTGTCCGATATGTTCCGGGCCCAACGTCATCGCACGCGTGTGCCGAAGCACCTCGCTAACGCTGACAACATGGTCGATGGTCTTGTTCAGGGCTTCGCGCACCTGCGCCACAGCGTCGCGGGCATAGATGAGCTTGTTGTAATCCTCGTCTAGCGCGCGATCGGTCTGTCCGCCGATCGCAACCGCTGCAGCGTTGTTAAATGCCGCGATCGAATCCATGTTGGCGGACTTGACTTCGTTCATGTCCATGGCGCTGTAAAAGTGCTCAAGAACACGTGGGTGGCGCAAGATCGTGTCCAATCCGCGTGAAACGGAATAGCACTTTTGCAGCCACTCGTCGAGTGAACCGTTGAGCGCGCCAAAGTCCTCGGTGCGCGCTGCAATCATCTTCTGGATCGATTTGTGCTGATACGAGGCGCGCGACACACCCGCCTGCAACTCGGAGACCTGCAAATCGTTTGAGTTGATTTCCTCGCTGACAATCTCCTCTTTGATTTTGCGCACAACCGCCTTGTCGCGCGTGTTGCTGTATGCGATCAGACAGGCGCCCGCTATGCCTAGAACGAGCCACAGCCACCACGTTTCGGGCAGCCAGAAGATGTCCAGCAGGCACAGGGACATCATCACTAGGCCTAACGCCAGGCAAATGAGTGACTCAATCCGCAAAAAGCCTTTGATGAGCGCATTGCGGTTTGCGTTCTGGTCGAATTGAGGGCGCGCTGTTGATGTGGTCATTGGCTCCAGCTCCGGTGATGCTGCTTAGTCTTTCTGAAAGAGTGTGCTAATCCAAACGATAGTCGCACGCGTGGCTTTGCTGCGAACGGTTTTCTGGCAAATTGCGAAAAAGTGTATACGGCGCGTCATTTTGCTGAGTCTTACGGTTGCAAAACCGCAGCGTTGCAGCCTGCGCCCTAACGCAAAAACGCGTGCCACACACCCTGTGCGGCACGCGTTTTGAACCCTGCGTCGCGCTTATAGCCCAGCAACGAGCAGGGCGAGCTCAACGTAGCGATCCTGAGCTTGCAGCGCAAGATCCGTCGTCTCGCGCCGATTTTCTGGCGGCAGCACGAATTCGATGATGAAGCGATCCGCGCTGATGCCCTGTTGGGTCAAGTAGTCAGCGATTGCTCTGGCACGTGCCTCAGCGACCTCTTCAACTTGTTGTTGTGAGAAAGTGCCCTTTGGGCCGGGCCAGGCGGATGACGCTTTGACGCGCATCAACACGCCGGTCGTCGAGCGCAGTGTCTTGACTGCGCACTCGTCCAGCAACTTCTGTGAATCCGGCATTAGCTTGGTCGTGTTTGGGATGAACTCAAATCGGCTGCACGGAAGTTTTGCGACTTCGGTCATCACCGCCGGGTCGAGCGTTTCTGCGCCGGCCGATGTCGTCGCCTCGGCAGTGGGCTGGGCTTCACCCGGGTTGGCTGCAACTGCGGCAGGGGTATCACCCTGGCCCAGCGTGAACGATGTGTTTACCATCGCGATGTTCAACTCCGCTTTAATGGACTCCAATTCTTCGATGGCATGCAGCACGAAATAGGTATTCACAGTTTGTTCGAGCGGGCGGTCAGACACCTTGTCGCCCCCTTCGCCGATCAACTCGCGGGCTTCCTTGATGCGCTGTGTGAGCACATCCGGGTTGCTCATCAGCACCTTGCTTTGCAGCATGTTGGCTTGGGCCAGCGTCGACAGCTGCCCGCGCCAGTCGTCTGCGGCGGTGTCCGGCGAAATGCCGGTCCATTCATTGTTGCCCCAGGTGGCGACGGCGGTGGCGGCGCTATTGAAATCCTGCACCTGCGCTTGCAGGGCTTCAAACCAGGCCTCATGAAAGTGCTCGACCACTTTGGAGCGCTTTTCGATGATGTCGCGGTTGGTTACGATGACATCGATGATCGAGCGGAACTCGCGCGTGCTCACCAGGAGCTTGCCACCCGTGCGCTCGGCGTCATAGATATTGGGTTCCCAACCGACAACAGCATCAGCCTTGTTGTCGTTGAACGCGGCAATAGCCTCGTTCACGGTCGCCATCGGCATCATCGTCACATCTGTGTGTTCGAGACCAACCTGATGCAGGATGTAGTGCGCAAAATAAGCGCTTGGGCCGTCGGCTTCGAAAGCAATCCGCTTGCCCTTTAGATCGTTGATGGTCGCGACGTCGCGCGCCCAAATTTGGTCGGCGCCAGCGCTTTCGTCGACGATGCCGGTGATCACACCGTGGTCGAGCTTGGCGACCGAATCGAGCGAGGTGATCAGACAGTCAATCTTGCCATCTTGTAGCATTTTTGCACGGTCGGCTTCAGAGTTCGTGTATTTTTCGTTCAAATAGAAAGGCACGATGCCGAGGTGAAAGTCGTATTTGACATCAATGCCGGATTGCTGCATCTGCGCGAGCGTGTGATAACTGCCAAGCGAGTATGCGCCGCACACATACTTCGGCAGATCCTTTGTGAGTGTTTTTGCAAAAATCGGCGCGAATGGCTCGGTCGTGTCGGGCTGCGCCGACGACAGTATCTGCAGGATTGGCCACCACCGTAGCAGCGGCTGTTGCCACGGGCTTGGCTTTGTCTGTAGTTGCCTCTGCGGCAGGTTGTTTTTCGCAACCGTTTGCCCGGTGGCTTCGGCGGCACTTTTTACGCCTGTTGCCACGGGCGCGATCGGTGCTGAGGCCGGCGTGCCATAGCGAGAATACGCGGCGACACCAACGCCAACCAGTGACGCAGCAATGAGCCCAAAGAAAATAGTTCGTGTTTTGTCCATGATGTGGCCTTTATGTAACTGTCAGTGCCTGCCGCAACTGCGCGTAAGCTAGCTGTGCGTGATCGATTCAGAATCAGTTTCGATTGTTTCTGATGTGCTGAGCTGTTTGTCTCCGCAATAGGTGCTAAAGAGCGACTCAATGAGTGTGTCAGCTTTTCTGAGCTGATTCATGTGATCACAGATCATGACGCTCATACCCTGCGCCATGGCCCAATCAATTTCCATCGGGTTGCTTGTGTGTAGCTGATGTTGGATCGCGCCCATGCCGCGCAACGAACCATCGAGCTCGCGCGTAGCATGCGTTACGACTTCCCGAACATCGTCGAGGAGACTCTGGCGAGCAGGCGAATCCTGGCGCTGTTGCTGGGCCGAAACAATGATGCTCAATGTGTCGGAATCGTCATTAATGCGCTGGATCTCGTGCTCGGGCTCGTCTGCAATGTGGTTAAGCCGCTCCACGATTGTTGGGTCGCTGACAAAGGTGTCCAGCCCATGCGTAACCGCGTACATGCTTGCGACCCAGTCGTCCATATGCTGAGCGACTTGACCGAGCGGTGCATTGGGCCGTGCGCTGATGGCTTTGAAGATCTGCTGATGCAGCTCCATGCCCTTGGTCATGTTGCGGCGCAGGTCGATATTCGCGATATTGTTTGTGTTCAACCGTTGGTAGAACATCCGCGCGCTGATTTTTGCGAGAAACTGTTTGTCATGCAGCGTGCTCGCGATGATGGCGGCCTCGGCTCCAATGCCTACCAGAATGACCAGCCACCAATAGGCGCGTGGAATTCCAATATCGAGGATCGCAAGCCCAGTTAACAGGAGGGTGAGTGCTATGATCACAGCACTTTCCACCCGGAATACTGCGTATGACGCAACATTCTTGCGGGCTTCAGTCATAACTTCGGCGGTAGTGAGTTTTTGAACCATTGTGTTTGTATACGTAGATGCTTTCAATACATCGTCGCATAAAAATACCATCGCTTAAGCAAAAAACATCATTTTTGCTCGTAAATTGATATATAAGAATGAATGCTAATGTTTTTGCAATTGAAACCTCATGCGATGAGACAGCTGCCGCAGTGATCGCAAACGGTCGGCATATATTGTCGAACGTAGTGCTCTCTCAGATAGATCTGCACAAAGCCTACGGCGGTGTCTTCCCAGAGATGGCTTCCCGGGCGCATGTTGAGGCAATTGGCCTGGTTATCGCGAATGCGCTGACGCAGTCGGGATTAACGTGGTCGCAAATCGATGCGATCGCGGCGACGCAGGGACCGGGTCTGCCTGGCTCGCTCGTCGTCGGCATGAACGCTGCTAAGGGCCTAGCACTCGCGCGCAATCTGCCGCTGATCGGTGTCAACCATCTGGAAGGCCATGTTTATTCTCACTGGATTCAAACAGAAGGCGCTGAGGAACCGCTCGTGTACCGGCTGACCGGCGCGTTCAACACGCCGTTCCCGTTGCTGGTTCTGATTGTTTCCGGCGGCCACACCGAACTGATCGTGATGCGCGATCACGGCGATTTCAGCCTGGTTGGCCACACCGTCGATGACGCGGTTGGTGAAGCGTTCGACAAAGTAGCGCGGCTGCTTGGATTAGGCTATCCGGGTGGTCCGGCCATCGAAAAAGCCGCTGCGCTGGGCAACCCCGGTCGCTTCAAATTTTCACGGCCGAAGGTCTCGTTAAATGCGCGCACCGCGCGCACGACACGCGAAGACTATCTGATGTCGTTTAGCGGCGCAAAGACTGCCGCGCTCCAGATGATGCAGCAACATTTGATCGACGGCGTGCTTTCACCCTACGCGCCGATCAACGATGTGGCAGCCAGCTTTCAGCATGCCGTCACGGACTGGCTGGTTGAAAAGGCGCAGCTGGCTTCAAAAGAATTTGGAGCGAAGGCTGTGCTGGTCGGCGGCGGGGTGAGCGCGAATAAAATGTTGCGCGCGAAGATGGAGCAGCGGTTCGGCGTGGCTGTTTCGTTTCCGCCCATGGCGTTGTGCACGGACAACGCTGCGATGATCGGCGCCGCAGCGCACCAGGCGTTTGCGCGCGGCAAGATCGATGATCTCACGCTGGATGTGCACCCGGATCTCAAACTAGGTTAATTGTGTGCGCGCGGGAGCGGTTGCTGGCGAAGGTGCCGACAACCGCGGTTCGCGCGAGCAAATACATGGAATACGAAGTCATCATCGGCATGGAGACGCATGTCGAACTCGACACGCGCAGCAAAATGTTTTGCGGTTGCTCGGCGCAGTTTTTTGGCGCGGAGGCAAATGTCAACGTGTGCCCGACATGCTCAGGGATGCCGGGCGCCATGCCGGTCATCAATCGGCTTGCCGTCGAATACGCCATGCGCGTTGGCCTGGCGCTGAACTGCAAGATCAACCGGCACACGTTTTGGGAGCGCAAAAGCTACTGGTACCCCGATTTGCCAAAGGGGTATCAGATCACGCAGTATCAATACCCGACCAGCTATGACGGCGTGCTCGCCGTCGACGTGCGTGACTTGTCGTCCGGCAACTGGACCGAGGAGGCCTACCGAAAAACGATCCGGATTCGGCGCGCGCACCTTGAAGAGGACACCGGCAAGCTTACGCACATCGGCCAGAAGAGCTTTGTCGATTACAACCGCAGTGGCGTGCCACTGCTCGAGATCGTGACCGAGCCCGATATTTTTAGCGCCGATGAGGCGTTTGCTTATCTGAGCAGTCTTCGCGACATCGTTCGCTATCTCGGCGTGAGCACCGGCGACATGGAAAAGGGCGCAATGCGCTGCGAACCCAACATGAGCCTGCGCCCGAAGGGCAGCGATGCGTTCGGCACGAAGGTTGAGATCAAGAATCTGAACTCGCTCCGCGCGGTTCGCGATGCGATTGCCTACGAAATCAAGCGCCAGACCGAGGTGCTCAACGCCGGTGGTGCGATCGAGCAGGTCACCATGGGCTGGGATGAAGCGCGCGGCGTGACGGTCGTTCAGCGCAAAAAAGAAGACGCCCACGACTATCGCTATTTCCCCGAGCCCGATTTGCCGCCGCTTGATGTCGATGACGCCTGGCTGGAGGCCACGCGCGCGGCAGTGCCAACGTTGGCGCTGGCCCGTCACGACCGTTACCGTGCCGAGTACGGCTTTACCGCATACGATGCCGCGCAGCTTACGGGGGACCGTGCCACGGCCGACTGGTTTGACGAGGCGGTGGCCGTCGCAGGCGCTGCCAGCGCAAAACAGCTAGCCAACTTTATTCAAACCGATATGAATCGCCTGTTGCGCGCGCACGCGCTTGGGTCGATCGCAGCGTGCAAGGTGAAGCCCGCCCAACTGGCAGGCTTGGTAAAGCTGGTCGAATCGAAGACCATCAATGTGAACACGGCCCGCGTCGTGCTCGAAGAGATGTTTGACAACGGCTCGGATGCGCAAACGATTGTCGACGCCAAAGGGTTGGGGCAGGTCAACGACGACTCAGTTCTGCAGCAAACCGTCGACGCTGTGTTGACGGCAAATGCAAAGCAAGTTGAGCAGTATCTGGCCGGCAACGAAAAGCTGCTGGGCTTTTTTACCGGTCAGTGCATGAAGGCGCTCGGCGGGCGGGGCAATGCCGCACTGCTAAACGAGTTGCTGAAGCAGGCCCTCGACGCGCGCCGAAACTAAGCCGCGCCAATCAGGATTGTGCCAGCGGCATCGATGTCGAGTCGGTCGCCATTGCGCAGTGTGGCAAAGTCCGCGGCGTCGAGCGCGATGACGGGCAAGGGCAGGGCGAAAAGCTCCTCCGCGACGACGGCCGCCAACGCAAAAAAGAAATCGCGCTCGATTGTGATGATCGCAGCGGGTGCTGTGCCGGCGTGAATTGCCTCAAGCAGCACAGCGGTTGTGGTTGACGAGCCGCGCGAAAACGGCACGCACAGGATCCTGCCAGCCGCGATTTGCCCCGACAATGGATGACGCCGGTCGACAATCTCGCCCGTGGCGTGGTTATATCCACCCCAGAATGACAGCGGGGCATTGCTGACGAGGGCTATGCCCTGCGCATGGCCAGGAATGATCGGGTTTCCGATGAGTTTTGACATAACTAAGTCGGGCTTAAGCCGGGAATATGCCGGGCTTAAGCCGGCATATTCCCGGCTTTTCAGCGCCAGGCGCCGTCGTCGCGGACGATACGTCCGGCGACAGCGGAGTTGACGCAGTCCTCCAGGCTGCCAAATGTGATCGAGCGGTCGAGTAGCCCCGGCGCGTAGTAAGCAAACTTGGCTGAGTTGGTCATCAGGCGCGTGATGTGCGCAGGAAGCATCGGCGTGGTGAGCATGCATGTGTCAACCGTGAGCACTGCGCCAAACGCCTGCAGCGTGTCCAACACGCCCAGCTTGCCGGCCAGCGCGGTCATCGCGCGACTGCTTGTGACATTGAACACAACATCCGGATGTTTTGCGCGGCCGGCCAGGAGCGGCGCAAGTTGCTTAAACTCGGCCAGCGAAAAGTGCGGGCTGCCGAGCACGACCATATGCAGGATGCCGTCGGTGTCGCCATGGGTGAGCTCGGCCCGCGCCGCGCGCAAGTGTTCAACCGTAATTGGCAGCGTCCGTTTTGGGGATCGATCCTGCAGTGCGGCTGCCAGCGTCGGCGCCTCCGGTGTGACGCCGGCGATGTGAAACAGCGCCACCGCGCCGGAGCAAGCACTCGCCGCGCCAAGCGCTTTGAGCTGATCATCGGTCGGCAGGGTGGTCAGACCGTCAACAACGGGGATCTGCGACGCTGCGAGCGTGCCCATCAGGTGGCCGAGCACTGGGTAGAAGTCGTCTCGCTGTTGGAGCGCGTCAGGCACATCGGTCAGTCGCAGCAGGACCTCCGCGGCGCGGTTCTCGGTCAAATGCAGGCCAGTCGCCGGCGCTCGGCCGGTGATCGCACAACAAATGTCAAACAAATCTGGATAGCGTTCGGTCCGCGCGCCAATAACCGAATTCGCATAGGCAATTGCGTTGCTCTCGCCCCAGGCCAGTTGTTGGCCAAACCTCGGCTTGTGTTCGGTCTGATAGGGTGCGCAAGTCCAGGTTGGGATGGTCCCCATGCTTTGATATGCCAGCATCTGCCGGTGCGCCTTGTGCGCCCAAGTCCCTGGGACCGCCCATTCCTGCCAATGATGCTCATCCAGGCCGCTCACATTGAGCGTGCTAGGCACACGCACTTGCGCGCCCAATCCTGCCAGCTTCTCCGCCCACGCCAACCCGGCATCGCCGATATACACCGTGCTGTCGATGTGAGCGCCCTCAATGTCAAGCAACGCGGGCGCGCCGGCGACAATCGCCATGCGGCTGACGATGCGCATGGCAATTTGCGCAGCCGGGCCGAATTCGCCGCCGAGCATGGCGTGATCGCGAGGTGATAACAGCAGCTCGACCATACGTGGTTATTCGACTGGATCTGGCGCTTCCGGCGCGTCCGGACGCACCTGTTGCATTTCGTAGGCGCGCTGCAACGCTTCACGCGCTGCAATCTGCTCCGCCTGCTGTTTGTTGCTGCCGACGCCGCTTGCGAACAAAATGTCACCTAGCCAAACCTCGACCGTAAAGGTCTTTGCGTGATCCGGGCCTGTCGTTCCCACCATTTTGTATTTCGGCGTCATGCTGAGCGCTCCTTGGCTCCACTCCTGCAGCTTGCTCTTCGGATCGCGGTCGGCATTTGCTTCGAGAATGACCGGCGTGGCGCGTTCAAGAAAGGGTAGCACAAACGCACGCACCGCTTCGATGCCTTGATCAAGATAGATCGCGCCGAGCACTGCTTCAAATGCGTCGCCGAGAATGTTGTTTCTACTGCGGCCGCCGGTGTCAACTTCGCCTTTGCCCAGCCGCATGATCTCGGGCATGCCGATTTCGCGCGCAAAGTCCGCCAGGGTGGTCACGCGCACCAGAGCGGCGCGCAGTGTCGTTAACTTGCCTTCATCCAGATGCGGAAATCGTGTATACAGCCAGGCGCCGGTAATAAAATCCAGCACGGCATCGCCCAAAAATTCGAGCCGTTCGTTGTCGCCTTCACCACCTTCGTCGCCGTGTTCATTGATATACGACCGGTGGGTCAGCGCGCGTTTGAGCAGATCTGTATCGCGGAACTCAGGCAATGTCATGTATTACTCATCATAGCGTTTGAACACCAGCACGGAGTTGTGCCCACCAAACCCAAATGAATTGTTGAGCGCCACATCGACCCGATGTTTACGCGCCTCGCGCGGCACATAGTCCAGATCGCATAGCGGATCCGGCGTCATTAAGTTTCGCGTCGGCGGAATGATGCCCTGTTGCATGGCCATCACACAGACCATCGACTCGATCGAACCAGTCGCGCCCATCATATGGCCGGTCATGCTTTTGGTGCTACTGATCGGCACTTTGTAGGCGTAATCGCCCAGGACGCTCTTGATCGCGGCGGTCTCCGAAATATCGTTTAACGGTGTGGCGGTGCCGTGCGCGTTGATATAGCTGATCTGATCCGGTGTGACGTTGGCTTCAACCAGCGCGCGATGGATTGCGCGCGCTGCGCCGGTGCCGCCCTCAGCCGGAGCAACCATGTGATGGGCATCGTTGGTCTGGCCGTAGCCAGAAATTTCAGCCAATATGGTCGCGCCGCGCGCTTTTGCGAAATTCAGCTCCTCCAGGATCAATACGCCCGCGCCTTCACCGACGACCAGACCGCTGCGGTCTTTGTCGAACGGTTTTGGTGAATGCGAAGGCAGGGCACTGTCGTGGCTGAGCGCGGTCAGTTGATCAAAACCGGCCATGCCGAGTTTGACGACGGTCGCGTCCGCGCCGCCAGAGATCATGGCGTCGGCGGCGCCGCGCCGGATCAGGTGAAATGCCTGGCCGACTGCGTCGTTGCTCGTGGCGCAGGCGGATGATGGCGAATACGATGGACCCTGCGCGCCATACTTGATCGCGACCATGCCAGCCGCGCCGTTGTTCATCACCATTGGGATGATAAACACATTCAGGCGCCGTGAGCCGTGCTTGTCCAGCACTTCCTGGCCCTGAATCAACGAGGCGATGCCGCCGACGGACGAGCCAATCACCACACCGATGCGTTCGGCGTTGCTGCTATCGACGGTTAGCCTGGCGTGCCGCACGGCCTCCTGGGCTGCAGCCACCGCGTAGTGTTCGTAACGGTCCGTTCGCCGCACTTCCTTGGCATCAATCGCTATTGCGGGATCAAAGTTTTTGACCTCGGCGGCGACGTGCACGGGAAAATCGCTGTGATCGAAACGCGAAATTTCAGCAACACCGGTCTCGGCGTTAAGCATGGCGCGCCAGGTCTCGGCGACGCTGTTGCCGATCGGCGTTACGGCACCCAGCCCGGTTACTACTACACGACGTGTGGTCATCCATCTCTCCTAAATTGGAACCCGCGGCAGCCACTGATCAAGGACCGGGCTGCGCTAATCCAAGGTGTTGATTAAACACCAATTCTGGCGTCGCGGTGCGAGGGAAGTCCGCGACGGTGCGCCGCAGACATGGCTGTGCCCTCACGCAGGCCGCTGCACCCTTATGCGCCGCGAGTGATGGCCCTTGCCAGTGAGGATCATCTGCTGTCTGGCGCGGTTGCGGACATCGCGGTCCGGCCTAACGCGTGCGGCGATCGGCCCGGTCTAGCCGGTGACTTTGGCGGGCGCCGAAGCGCGGAATTTAGTCGTGCGTACGCGCCAGAGACCTTGCAGGTCCTCAATCGCGGTGTCGATGATCTTGACGCGGGTGTCCAGATCTTCGATCCACTCCACCGGCACTTCCCAAATGGTGTAACCCAGCTGTTCCGAGCGGATCAGCAATTCGGAGTCAAAAAACCAGCGGTTGTCTTCGATGTGCGGGAGCAGTTCGTGCGCGGCTTTGCGCGTCATCGCCTTGAAGCCGCACTGGGCATCGCTAAAACGCTTGAAAGGGAAGAATACATTGATGATCAGGTTGTAGGCGCGCGAAATCAGTTCGCGCTTGAATTGCCTGGTCACGCGGGCGCCGCGCATCAGTCGGGAGCCGGTGGCGATGTGATGCGTGCCCTTGATAAGTGGCTCGACCAATGGCATCAAGTGTGTCAGATTGGTCGAAAGATCGACGTCCATGTAGGACACAACATCGGCATCTGAGGCCAGCCACGCTTTCTTAAGAGCCCGTCCACGGCCTTTCTGATCGAGGTGAATGAGGTCAACCTGACCTGGAAATTCCACCTTGAGCGCCTGCGCAATGCTGAGCGTATTGTCGGTAGACGCGTTGTTCGCGACCACAATCCGCCATTGGTATGGGCAGTTCTTCAGCAGGAATTCGCGCAACTTGCGCACATTTACGGGCAAATCCCTCTCTTCGTTGTAGACAGGGATAATCACATCGAGTGTTTGCATGATATGCACTACCGGTCGAGCTATCGGTCAGGTGGCTTGCCGCGGAAAGCGTGTTCCCCGCAAGAACGCATGGTCAATAACTCTGGTTATAAGCTGGGTTTTTGAGATTATAGCGATCGACTAAACAAGATCCGACTTTTGTATTAGGGCTGTTGCGGGTGCATGGCACTTCGCAAACTGATTGTCGCGGATCAAGCTGATTTCACCACAGGCAACCGCAAACTCAAGATGAATCCGCAGATCGTTAGCACGGTAATGAGGGCGAACATCACCGCGTAGGGCACCACATTGAACACGGCGGTGCCAAAGGCGTCGATCCAAATCCCGCCAAAAAACGGCGAAAACGCGACGATGCCGCCCAATGTATTGATGGCGCCAACATACATGGCGCGGTTGCGTTCAGGTGTGGTGTCCAGCAGGTACCCGACGATGCCAAGCACAAGATTGTGCTCAAGCGCGCCGCGCATGGCGAATACGAAGAGAAAAGCCATATACGCCACGTTGGCTGGGATCACAAAAAGCGCGCATGCCAACGCAATGGCCGGGCCGGCGAAATACATGACCCCAGCCGCGTGGATCACGCGGCGCGTGGTGTAGTGCTCTGCCAGCCAGCCAAATAGCATGATGCCGGTCAGCCCGCCGATCACAATTGCCTGTGTGAAGTTGCCTTCAACCTCGGCACCTAAGCCGTAACGATCTTTCGCGAACACAAAGTAGAACGACGCGGCCATGGCTTCCAAACCCGACAGAATTCGCACTGCGATGACGCGGCGAAAGAGTCCGTCGGTGCGCGCGGCTTTTAACAAGGCTGTACCAAAGGGTTCAACCGGATGTTCGTTCGTATCGACGACTTTCATCGGCCGCTCGCGCACCACAAACATCGCGAGCAGGGATACAGACAGAAACGCAAACGTAAATAGAAACAACGTGGCGTAATTGGTTGGGAAGGGCAGGTCCGGGCTGACCAGCACACGCTTGACAATTTCGCTGGCGCCAAGCCCCATGATGCCGGAGCCGATCTGGCCAAAGGTAAACACGCGCGCGCGCATGCGCGGGGAAAGCGCGCGCCCGACGATGTCAAACCAGGCCACCCCAGCGACCGCATCGCAGATGTTGAAGATCGCCACCGAGCCGATGATCACCCAGATCGTCAGCAAGGGATCTGCGGCCCGGGTCAGGATGAGCCACAGCGCAATCACCAGGAACATCGGCCGGCCGATCAAGCTGGCATAGATCACATAGCGCACCTGATTTGGTTTGTTGCGCACGATCCGCGCGGCAAACAGCTGCGGGAAGTACCAGAAGACCGGAAAGACGATGCTGACCAGGCCGATCAGCGTCTTGGATGTCGTCAACTGGCTTGCCAGACCAACCAACACCGTCGCCGAAGGAATGAACGCCACTCCCGTGACGAATGTCGAAACGTCAAAAATGAGGGCGCCGATGTTTCGCCGCGAATCTATCGGATGTTCAAGTGCAGACACAGCGGGCGAGTATAGCCTTGCCGCATCTGTACGACGACTGCGGCATGTATTACACTCGCGCTGATATGGGCAGAACATTCGTAGAGAAAGCACTCGCGCGCGCCGCCGGCTTGGCCGATGCATCCGCCGGCCAGATCGTTGACGCGCGGCCAGATCGCATCCTCAGCCACGACAACACCGCTGCGATCTATCGCCTGTTCAAACAGCTCGGGATTGAAAAAGTAAAGAACCCGGAGCGCTTGTGCATCACGCTGGATCATGCCGTTCCTGCGCCAACCACGCAGCATGCGCAGAATCATGCCGAGGTGCGCCGGTTTGTAAAAGAGCAGGGCGTTAAAGACTTTTTCGAAGTGGGTCGTGGCATCTGCCATCAAGTGTTTTCGGAAGAAGCGCTTATTCTCCCTGGCCAGGCCATCATGGGCTCGGACAGCCACACCACGCATTTTGGCTGGATGGGGGCGTTTGGCGCCGGGATCGGCCGCACCGAAGTCGCGGCGCTGTGGGCGACCGGAGAGCTTTGGCTGCGCGTGCCGGATGCGCTCAACATAATCCTGACGGGCGCGCTGCCGCCGTTTGTCAGTACAAAAGACCTCTGCCTCAAGATCATCGGCGATCATGGCCAGGATGGCGGACTGTATTTGTCGGTCGAGTTTGATGGCCCTGGTATCGCTGGACTCAGCATCGACAGCCGCATGGTCATTCCAAACATGATGGCCGAGTTTGGCGCAAAGAACGCCTATTTGCCGCCCGATCAGCGCGTTTTTGACTATCTCAACGCCCGATTGGCGCTGCGCGGTTTGCCTGAATCATGCACTGCCGGGACGGCCCTGTACGCGGATGCAGATGCGACATATCTCGCCACCCACCACTATGATCTCAACGCGCTCGAACCGATGGTTGCGCGCCCGCATCGCGTCGATAACGTCGCGCCGGTTAGCGCGCTTAAGGGCACCCGCGTGAATCAAGCCTGGCTCGGCACCTGCACAAACGGCCGGCTGGAAGACATTGCCGCGGCCGCGGCCGTGCTGAAGGGCAAGCGGGTAGCCAGCGGGGTGCGGTTGTTGTGGAACCCGGCATCGAGCGAAGTGTTAAAAGACGCCATGCGCCTAGGCTATGCCGAAACGCTGATTGACTCTGGCGGCTATATCAATACGCCGGGCTGTGGCCCGTGCATGGGCAACCATATGGGGATTCCCGCGCCGGGAGAAGCCACGATCGCCAGCGCCAATCGAAACTTCCAGGGTCGCATGGGCACGCGCGATAGCGCAATCTATCTGGCATCGCCATCGGTCGTTGCCGCAAGTGCGGTCGCGGGCGAGATTGTGGATCCACGTGACGTGCTGGACCTGGCGGGTTAACGCCCGTGTCCGCCTATTTGAGCGCGGACAAAAACGCCAGATTGACTTCGTTCGCCACCTTGTCGGGTTGGGCGAAATAACCGACTTCGACAATTTTTGACTTTACGTTTGTCAAATAGTAGTTGACATAGTCCTTGACTTGCGGTTTCCCCTTCAGAACGGATACGGCCGTGACGATATACATCGTGCGGCTCAGTTGGTATTTGCCGTTCGGAACGGTGATGTCGTTTGCGATGACATCGTCAATCACGATGGTGCGCAGTTTGGCGCGATTCTGGCTGTAGAAACTGTAGCTAAAGAAGCCGAGTGCTGTCTTGCTCAACGCCACTTTCTTTGCGATGTCCTGAAATTGCTCGGCCAACTTAACACCGGGCACCTTTGCAATTATGTCCTTGCGGACCTTGTCGTCCTTCTCTGTATCTTTGAACAATTGCTCGGTGATGAAGTCGTACGTCGCAAGTGACTGGGCCGGGCTGAACAACGCAATTGGTTCGGCTGGCCAGCGCGGGTCGACGTCCTTCCAGGTGCGTGCTTTTCCAGACCAAATCTCCTGCAACTGTTTGCGGGTCAATTTGTCGACGAAGCGATTCTGCCGGCTCACGGCAAAGACGACGGCGTCGATGCCAATCTTCAACTCAACCGCGCCCTGGCTGGATTTCTTGCACGCATCGAGTTCCTCTTGTTTCATCGCGCGCACGGTGCTGATGAGATCGTGCTCGCCCTTGCACAGGCGTTCAATGCCCTTTGTGCTGTTTTCCTGATCGATAGCGATCTTGCCTGCAAACCCTTGCGCTGTAAATTGATCCGAGATCTTCTGCGTAAGAGGGTAGACGGATGGGCTCCCGCCAATCTTGATATCGCCCTTTGCATCCGCCGGTTTGACTGGCGGCAGTGCGGTTGGCGCGGTTGTTTGTGCCAAAGTCGTGGCCGTCAAAAGCGTCGAAGAGAGCAAAAACATGACGGCGAGGGCTGTTTTTGCTTGGGTCTTAATATGTGATCGTGCCACGGTTAAGCAAGTTTTACTGTTCTTAACCATCGACGCACCAGTATTTGTGCCGATGTTGATCGTGCGAAGGTTTGTGTCCATCCGCATCCTTGGTTCGATGTGTTGAGTCCGTTGGTGAATTCTGGGTGACCGGTGATTGTTGTGCGGCGTCGCAGCGAAACATTCGCGGCAGGCTCCGAGACGGGACATTTTTGATTTGTGAAAACTACAGCTTTTGGTTGACTACGAAACGCGCTGCGTGTGAAGAATTTCCATTGAATCATGCGCTTTGCCTCTAGCTTCGACACTAAAACTTTATCACTGACGCTTGTTGCGAGTCTCATGCTGCTTTTTGCGTTGGCGGCAGTGTCGTATGTGTTGTTCACAATGCTTTCAAGCGTTGTTGCTCCTCTTTTGTTCGTGTTTGCCTTGTCACTCGTCGCGCTTGGAACATACATCTTTGCCATTTCACCTTCTGGCGCTGTATTAATCCAGGTGGATCGTCGAGTCATCACGGTGTTTAAGCGCGTCGGTGCCATTACCGTTCCCCTAGACGATATTGCTCACATTCGACTTCTCGCTTCCGCCGAAGCAAAATCGTTCTTTCGAATTTTTGGTAGCGGCGGTTTTTTTGGATGGTTTGGTCGCTTTCGTTCCAGCCAAATCGGCCCATTTCAGCTGCTCGCAACACGTCTTGACAATCTGCTTTTGGTTGAATCCAAGCTCGGAGCGAAGTTCGTGTTTAGTGTTGACGATTCAGTCACTTTTCTCAAATCCGTGAAAGCTGAAGTCGATGCTGTTTAGCTCTGCGGAAAAGATGCACTAAAAAGTGGCTTGTGCCGCACAGATGGCCGCTTGAGCTTCACCGGTCACAAACTCGGTGGCGGTGGTTATCGGCACCACATCTGCGGATGCGTGGCCCCTTCCGTCGATGCAACCAGCCTCAACCGCGTGCGTCCCTGCCCATCAAATAAAGCGCACAGCGCATTTCCCTCGTGCTTGCCACGAAAATGCGCTGCGCACCCAATAGGTCTTGGCTGCGCAACGTGTCAAACGCTTGCGCCTTGGCTTCACCCTCGGGCATGGCCATAGCGGTTTGGACCATGGGCAGCCACAAGTTGACTGGCCTTCAAGTCTCGTATGACACGTGGCAGTGACGGGCCGGCACGGTATAGCGCGAACCCGTGTGGGACGCGACGTTTTTGCTGAATCCAAAGGGCCATCCAAAGTGTGCTGTTTGGAGACCTGCGCGGCCGCGTTCCGCTTCGAAATTTGAGCCATACGTGCGACCGTGGGTGTCGCAAACGTTTGTCGGGGTGTTCGCAGAAATTTTGCCGCCAACACCCGCAAACAGTGCGTATCATGCCGAAAGTGGGAATCGAACCCACATACCCGAAGGTACACGATTTTGAGTCGTGCGCGTCTGCCAGTTCCGCCATTTCGGCTAGTTAACGGCCAAGATTATACAAGATTTCGTGCGTTGGCATAGGGAGCATCGCGCCATGGCGCGATGCTCCCTATGCCAACGCCGCCACAATCACATCGCGCTGTTTGATGACCCGATCGACGACATGCCCGAGCTGCAGATATGGCCCATCGTTGCGCGGCTTGAGCTGCGGTGCGGCGATAAACAGCATCTCGATCATCTCGTCGCGGGTGTGGCGCGTGGCATCCCACGAGAACGCCAGCACGCCGCCGGGTTCGAGCATCGCGAGCCAGGCCGGCACGCCATCGCCGAGCAGATCGACCAGCTGGCCCTTGTGCTGAATGCCATAGGGCAGGTCGGTCACGATCAGGTGCGCTTTTTTGTAGGCATTGAGCAGGCGCGGCGTGTTGGCGGTGTCGCCGCAGGCCAGCACAAGCTGCTGCGCGCCAAACGTAAACTGGAAGCGCCGTCCGACGCTCTTGAGCCGCTCCTCTTTTCGACAAAACGCGTGCCGGCTTCGTTGCAGAACTGGCGCATAAACGTGGCCGCCAGCGAGACGTCGTCACCCGTCTTTTCAACACCATAGGCGGATGCGCCCAGCGTCAGCGCGGTGAACAACGTTGTCGCGCCGCCTGCCAGCGGGTCGAGCACGCGCAGCTCACTCCATGGCGCGTTCGCAAAGCTTGAACTGTGGCGCGCGATGTTGCACAGAAAGCGTGTAAACAGCTCATTGGTCTTGCCGCGATAGCGACGCGCCTGCACCAGCTCGTCCGGCCAGGCATCCTGCGCTGTCGTGTTGATCGGGCGCAAGAACGGCCCGGGTTCGCCGCCGAGTTCGGCAAAGTAGTCGAAGTAGGCGCTGGTGCAGGCAAATCCGCCCATCTCGCGCAGCTCGGCCGGCGTTAGCGGCCGAGCCAGGCTGCATTTGACATAGGCTTGGTTGCCGATCTGTATTGTGGCAAGGCCGGCGATCGCCGGCGCCACTGCGCTGAGTTCGAACTCGCGCGGCGCCAGCGTGGTCGCCAGCGCCGCATACTGTGTGCTCCGTTGCGGGGAAATCTGTGCAAGGATGTCAGCCATTAAGCGTCGATCGCCCCATCTGCGAGGCCGGTCGGCATGGCGCTGGGTCGATCCACGCCGCTGGTCAGCGTGACATGCTGGCCGCTGCTGGCCGCATCGTGTATCGCGTGCATGATGTCGAGCACGTGATAGTGCAGCGCGCCGCTGGCGCGATGGGCGCGGCCGCTGCCGATGGCCGCAGCCATATCGGCGACACCCAGACCACGCGACTGATCGGCATAGCTGTGCGTCAGGGTGTATTCGACTGGCGTTTTGAATGCTGGACGCATCACGCGTACCGGTCCGCCAAACGTATTTGGATCGGGAACGTTCATCGTGCCACCCGTGCCATACAGCGTAATGCCGATGTCATAGCCGACGGCGTCAAAACTCGTGACCAGGGTCGCAATCGGGCCGGAGGTGAATTCGAGCACGCCCGCGATATGCGTTGGAATTTGCACCGGGACTTTGTTGCCCTTCTTTGGCCCGCTGCCGACAATGCGCTCGCTGTGCGCTGCGCCAGTCGCGCCAGTGACGCGCTTGACGCCGCCGAGCAGTGACACAAGCGCGCTGATGTAATACGGCCCCATGTCGAACATCGGTCCGCCGCCTGGCGCGTAGAAAATCTCAGGATCGGGGTGCCACGCTTCCGGGCCGCCTGAGAGCATCCATGCGGTCGCCGCCACCGGCCGGCCGATCACGCCTTCGTCGAGCAGCTTGCGGCAGGTTTGCAGGCCGGCACCCAGGAACGTGTCCGGCGCGCCGCCAACTCGCACGCCCTTGCTCGTGGCGATCGCCAGCATGTCGCGCGCTTCCTCACGCTTCATCGCCAGCGGCTTCTCGTTGTAGACGCTCTTGCCGGCTTGCACGACGCGGATGCCGATCTGTCCGTGCGCGGCTGGAAACGTCAGGTTGATGATGATCTCGATGTCTTTGTGCGCGATGATGTCATCGACAGAAAAAGCAGCTGTGTTGAACTCTTTCGCCCGAGCCTGTGCGCGCTCAAGCATGACGTCGGCGCAGCCGACCAGCTCAAGATTCGCCATACGGCGGCACGCTTCGAAATAACGCGGGCTAATATTGCCGCAACCAATGATGCCAACTTTTGTCTTTGTCATAATCTAGTTCACCGCAGAGACTTGTGTTCGGGTGCTCGCGATGTCTCAAAGCCCCGCTTTGCGACATCGCGGCCTAAAAGTGCGTATCGCCCCAGTTTATTCGATTTCACCCTCAGTGACATTGGCCGGCAGCGCGGCCGGCCGTTCGCACGTGCTGGTAAGGGTGATGTGGGCGCCGCTGTTGGAGGAATCATGAATCGCGTGCATGATGTCCAGCACGTGATACGCCAGCTCGCCGTTGGCGCGATGCGATGCTCGGTTGCGCTGGATCGAGAGCGCCATGTCCGCCACACCGAGCCCGCGCGACTGGTTCGCATAGCTATGCGTGAGCGGCACGTCGGTCCACTCTTTCTCGCCGGCGCGCGCAATCTTTACCGGTCCGCCAAACGAGTTGGGATCCGGCACGCTGAGAGACCCCTCGGCGCCGTGGATCTCCATGTTCGGCAATGTGTGCCGCCACACGTCAAAGCTTGTGATGATCGTCACGATGGCGCCGTTTGCAAAATCAAGCGTGCCGGTGACGTGTGTCGGCACCTTGACCTGAATCTTCTGGCCGAACTTTGGCTTGCTGGTGATGGTGCGCTCCGGGAATGTCACGCGCACCGAGCCACTGACGCGCTTGACCGGCCCCAGCAGCGAAACCAGCCCGGTCAGATAGTACGGGCCCATGTCAAACATCGGTCCGCCACCCGGTTGATAGTAGAAGGCCGGATCCGGATGCCAGCTCTCGTGGCCGTGCCCGAGCATAAAGGCCGTTGCGGCGATGGGCTCGCCGATGGCGCCGTCGTCGATCAGCTTGCGCACAGTTTGATAGCCGGCACCCATAAACGTGTCCGGCGCGCCGCCCACGCGCACATTGTTCGCGCGCGCGAGCTCGAGCATGCTGAGCGCTTCCGCGCGCGCCAGCGCGAGCGGCTTTTCGTTGTAGACGCTCTTGCCCGCTTGCACGGCGCGCAGGCCGATTTCGCCATGGGCGTTCGGGATCGTCAAATTGACGATGATCTCGATGTCCGGGTGCGCCAGCATTTGGTCCACCGTGAAGGCCTGCGTGTTGTACTCAGTTGCGCGGGCCTGGGCGCGCTCAAACACCATGTCCGCGCAGCCAACCAGCTCAATTGCGTTTAGTCGCGCGCACGCCTGAAAATAGACTGGGCTGATGTTGCCGCAACCGATGATGCCAATTTTTGTGGGAGTATTCATGTTTACTTTTGTGCTATCACGCCGAAAGCGTCAGGTCTTCCGGTAACCTGTCGAAAACCTGCGCGTTTCAAGCGTTCGACCGAACCGCGCGTAATGCGCGAACCAGACTTTGACTCTGGGTCGCCAATGTAGTGAAAGAGCTTGCCGCCGGTTTTCAAAATCCGGAAGAGTCCGCGATAAATCTCCTCCGAATACAGCTCGCCATCGACACTAAAGGCCGGCGGGTCGTGGATGATGCGCGCGAACTCGCCGGCGCCAAAATTGTCGATTTCCTCATAGCTGTCGCCGATGATCTGCGTTATTTTCGGATTGTCAAATAGCCCGCGCGACCACGGATTCAGCCGGCACATGGCCTGCGCCGAGGTATCGATTTCAATGGTGACCACATGATCGGCCAGCTTCGCCGCTTCAATCGCGGTGTAGCCGAGGCCGGTGGCGGTGTCCAGCACGCGGCCGCCACGGATATCGGTCGCGCGAATCTTGCTGAGCGTGTCGCGATACGGGTCGGTGTCTTTGATGCGGTGCATCGGTAGGCCGCTCAGCAACATGGTCGGGGCGCCGGCGGTCGGATACAAGCTGAACATGCGGCCGGTTTCTTCGTTATAAGCCTGCAGCTTGCGCACCCGCCCAGGTTCAATCGCAAAGCAGCCGTTTTCGGAGTCTGCGATGTCTTTGACCGCATCCCACGTCAACAGCGTATCGGCCGCCAACACCACGCCGGTGTCTGTGATCGAGACCGGTTGCTTCGTGGCATTCAGATCAACTGAAATTTCAACGATCGGCAGCGCGGCGATACGCGCGGCCAGCAGCGTCTCAGCCTGGAAATGCGAAAGAATATACAAGAGTGGGATGGTTATACCAAACCCTTGTGCCATACTTCGCCCATGCAATCCATCTATCTTGTAACCGGCGCGCTCGGGTGTATCGGCGCGTGGACGTTGCGGAACCTGGTGCAGGCCGGTATTCCAGTAGTCTGCTTTGATCTTGGCGACGATCAGCGGCGTCTGCGGTTGGTGATGTCCGACGACGAGATCGCACGCATTAATTTTGTACGCGGCGACATCAGCAACTTTGAGCAGGTCAATGCGGTGCTGGCCGATCATGCCATCACCCATGTTATTCACCTGGCCGGGTTGCAGGTGCCCTTTTGCCGGGCTGATCCGGTGCTGGGCGCGCAGGTCAATGTGGTCGGCACAGTCAACATATTTGAGGCTGCCAAACGCCAGACGGAACGTGTGCCGCGCATCGTGTATGCCAGCAGCGCCGCGGTCTTTGACGTCGATGACGCCAGACCGGGCGAGACGCTTTCAGCCGACGCGAATGGCCATCCGGCCACGCTTTATGGTGTCTATAAACAGGCCAACGAGGGCACCGCGCGCGTCTACGCCAAAGAGCACGGGGTGACCTCGATTGGGTTGCGGCCGTATGTCGTCTACGGTCCGGCCCGCGATCAGGGGCTGACCAGCGCGCCGACAAAGGCGATGCTGGCAGCCGCGCAGGGCCAACCCTTTCACATTGGCTATGGCGGGCGCGCCGATTACGAGTACGCCGACGATGTCGCAAAAACGTTTATCGCCTGCGCCACCGTCGCAACTAGCGGCGCGCAGGTGTTCAACGTGCCCGGCCAGGTGCTCCACATGCGCGATCTGGTTGCTGCGATCGAGACCGCGTCGCCGCGTTCGCGCGGCACGATTACGTTCGATGACACGCAGCTGCCCTTTCCCGAAGCCATGGATGGCGCACCGCTCGATGGGTTGCTCGGCGGCGTGCCGCGCCGGCCGCTGGGTGATGCGGTTGCGGAAACAGTTGCGCTTTTTCGGGCTGCGATCGCGGCCGGCCGACTATAGATTCAGCGCCAGCCACTTCGGCACGCCCGAATGCACTGCAAACGCCGGCGCCAGCGTTTTTGCGTGCGGCAGGTGTGTGCCCTGCGGCGCGTCGCTGACATCGACAATGCAGGCGATGCGGTTGTCGCGAAAGGTTAGCTCGGTCCAGCCTCTGGACTGAATCAACTGGCCAGCGAGCCCGCCGTTCGGAACGTGCTTTGCCAACGTGCCCTGAAACGACACGCCGATCGTGGCCCGAGTGACGCCGATGGCAAAGCTGTTCAAGTTCAAGCGGCGCGCGCTAAACGTCTCGCGTGAGCATGCCACCAGCGCGCGAAAGGCGGCATGGCCGCGCACTTCAGCGCAGACGTCACCATCGCAAACGTGCTTGAACACAACACCCGGATCAAGCGCATCGAGCATGCCGTCGATGTCGAGCTGGTTATACGCGCAAAAATAGCTGATGATCAGCGCGCGCCGATTTTCGTTCTGATTCATGATTTTTCTCTGGACTCTATTTCGCCGCCAGCGGCACGTGTGCATCGCGCGCGGCCGGCGGAGGCAGATGCGAGATGATCAGACGGCAGGTTAGGGACAGGCTCTGAAAAAGGTCTGAACCGTCGTCCGCATCTATAATTTTCATCAGGATATTGCGCGTTCAGCGCAGACGATCTACGTGAGGGGAACACATGTCAATTTTGAATTCCGCACATGGTGGCGAGGGCTGGCGGCCGCGCGTTGGCAGCCTTGCGGCCGAACTGGGCACCGTTTGGGGCGCCGCTGGGGTCGCGAGCGAGGTGGGCCGCCTGCGCGCGGTGCTCATGCATCGCCCGGGCGATGAGATTTCGCGCGTGACCGACGCCGCGGATGTGCTGTGGTCGGGCCTGATCGAACAGGAGCTCGCGACCTATCAACACGATACGCTGGCGTCGACCTATGCCAAGCTCGGCGTGCAGGTGAATTACATGCAACCGGGTGATCGCGCCACGCCCAACCTCTATTTTGCGCGCGATCACTTTTTTATGACGCCCCAGGGCGCGATCATGTCGCGCATGGGCTCGGCTGCGCGAGCCGGTGAGGAGCGCTTTGCCGCAGCCGAACTTGCCCGGCTCGGCGTGCCAATCCTGATGACCGTGCACGGCGAAGGCACATTTGAGGGCGCCGATATTGTGCATCTGCGCGAAGGGGTCGTGCTGGTGTCGTATGGCATGCGGTCGAATCGCGAGGGCTGCCGTCAGGTCGCCGCCATGCTAAAAGACATCGGCATGGAGCCGGTCCAGGTCGAAATGCCATATGGCACCGGGCATATTGACGGCGGGTTGTCGGTCATCGACAAACGCAAGGCCATCGTTCGGCCGTATCACTGTCCTTACGGCGCCATCGAACAGCTGAATCGGTTGGGATACGACCTGATCGAAGTCCCGGATGAAAACGAAGTCGCTGGCAACAGCGCGATCAATCTGGTGCCGATTGCGCCGGGTGTTGTGGTGATGCCGGCCGGCAATCCGAACACCGTCCGCGCGCTAAACCAGCACGGTATTGAGTGCCACGAAGTCGATGTGTCGGAACTGATGAAAGGCAATGGCGCGATCCACTGCATGACCGGCGTAATCCATCGCGAACCGGTCTGAGCACGGCCGCTGTGACAAGCCAAGCGCGACGTCAGACCGAGGCGTCGTCGATGCCGTCCACGGTTGACTCAGCGGCACGCGCGAGCATGCCAAAGGCGTCGGCCAACGTGTTGAGCTGACCCGGTTCAAACTCGCGCAGCCGCATCGCCAGCGCCAGTTGCGGCCGGGACTGCGGGTCGCAGATAAACGCGCGCAGGTCGTTCCGGCAATGCCTCAAACTGCGCTTGTTGCAGTTGCAGCAACTGCAGCTCGCCGAGCGGACCAATGCCGATGTCGAGCATGTCGTTCAGGCCGAGCCCAAAGTGGGCCATGAGCGCCTCAAGTTCGGAGACGCCGGGTTGCTTTTTGCCGATTTCGAATTGCAGCGAGGGTGGCGGCCGAGACCCCGGCGGCGGTGGCGGTCTCAAGCGGCGTCTCACCGCGCACCATGCGCGCCTGTTTCGAGGCGCGCGCCAATGATGTGACCCCGCAGCCGGATGATTTCGTCGTAGTTGCCGACGCTCGTTTCCGGCGCCGCGGGCGCCTGTGTACCGAGCAGGGTGTGCACCGGCACGCGCAAATAGTGTGCGATGACTTCGATCTGAGGCAACGACGCTTCGCGCTCGCCCGACTCGATGCCGGTCATGGCGCTTGGACTGACGCCGATGATGTCGGCAATCTCCTTCGGCTTGCGGCCCGCCGCTTCGCGCGCACTGCGGATTGCGCTGCCGGCTGCGGCGCGGCGGGCGGCGCTGAGGTCGGGTTGGCTTGTTGTGGTGGCGGCTGGATCTGCGTCATGCATAATGTCGTTGGGAATTGTAGATGAAAATCGCCCTCAATGGCTGGTTTCTCAAACCAGAACTCGCGCAAAACACCGGCACCGGGCAATACACGAGCAACGTGTTGCGCGCGCTCGCCGAGATCGCCCCTGACGTCGTCGTCGAGATTGTCGAACCCAGGGCGGGCGGCGACATCGCCAAGGTCACGTTTGAGCAGGTCACATTTCCGCGCGCCGCGAAGCACATGAAGGCCGATGTCGCTTTTGTGCCGCACTGGGGACCGCCGCTGACATGCGCGGTGCCGTTGGTCTGCACGATCCATGATGCGATTCAACTGGCCGTGCCAGAGTATCGTGGCGGTGCAAAGCAACGCGCCTATTTCAGCCTGGCCCGCGCGAGCGCGCTGAATGCCGCCGCCGTGATCACCGATTCGGAGTTTAGCGCGGGCGATATCGTCAAGCATATCGGCCTGCCGCGCGAGCGCATCACGGTCATTCCGCTGGCGATCGGCCCGGAATTTACACCCGCACAAAGCGACGACGAACGCGAACGCGTGCGCGCGGCCTACGATCTGCCTGAGACCTATGTGCTGTATCTCGGCGGTTTTGACACGCGCAAGAACATCGAAACGCTGTTTCAGGTCTATGGCTGGTGCGCCGAGAGCATCGGCGACGAATTTCCGCTGGTCATCACCGGCTCACCGGACGACATGGCAACCGCGCTTGATGGCAGCCGCATGACGCTGGGGCAGATGGCGCGCGATTTACAGGTTGAAAGCGAGGTGCGTTTTATTGGCCGGCCGCCGGATGCCGATAAGCCTGCGCTCTACGCCATGGCGCGCGCGTTTCTGTATCCGACGCTTTACGAAGGGTTTGGCCTGCCCGCGCTTGAAGCCATGGCCAGCGGCGTGCCGGTTGTGGGCGGCAACAGCACGTCGGTGGCAGAGGTTGTTGGCAACGCCGGCATGCTCGTCGATCCCCTCGATGCGCGCGCGATGTCCGGGGCGCTGATCGCCACCTGCATCCAAGATGATTTGCATGCGCGGCTCGCGCAGCGCGCCATGCTGCGCGCCGCCGAGTTCACCTGGCAACGCACTGCCTACGAGACGCTCGCGGTGTTGCGACAAGCGCAACGCTGATGCAACAAAAACTTCGACTTTATTGCACTAGCGTCAGTAAACACCGGCCGGGCCGCTTCCCGGCCGGTGTTTACTGACGCTAGATCTGCGGCCTCGGCCGTGCCTCAAATATGCTTTGTGTCACAATATCGGCGTGAAAACTGTTTTGGCCGCTGCGCTGGGCGAGTGCGTGCATGTGGCAGGCATCAGCAATTTTTTGCGGCTGGCTGAAGCAGCCGGATGGCGCACGCTGTTTCTCGGCCCGGCGGTATCCATTGCCGACGTGATTGACGCGGCACGCCGGCAGCGCGTCGATCTGATCGGGGTTTCCTACCGGCTTACGCCTGAGACCGGTGAGCGATTGCTGGCCAATTTGCCGAAGCCGCCGACGAACTCGCGAGGCTGGCATCAGTTTGCCTTTGGCGGCACGCCGCCGGTTGCCGCACGCGCCAGTGCGCTCGGATTTTTTGAGCGTGTATTTGATGGCAGTGAAGCGCCCGAAGAAGTGCTTGCGTATCTCAAGGGCGAACCGGCCGAGCGAAACCGGCGTGATTTCGTATCCGCAGGCCATGGTCGAGCGCATCCAGTGGAAATCGCCCATCCCGCTGATCCGCCATCACTTCGGCCTGCCGACCATGGTTGAGACAACCGCAGGCATCGAGCGGATCGCCGCGAGCAAAGTGCTCGATGTGATTTCGCTGGGCACCGATCAGGACGCGCAGGAGAATTTCTTTCACCCGGAGCGCCAGGACATTCGCCGCAACGGCGCGGGCGGGGTGCCGGTGCGCAGCGCCGACGACTATCGCGCGCTCTATGCCGCCATCGCGCAGCGGCAATTACCCGCTGCTGCGCACCTACTCCGGCACCGACGATTTTGTTGCGCTGGCGGAGATGTTTCGCGAGACGATTAACATTGCCTGGTGCGCCATCCCGTTGTTCTGGTTCAACAAGATGGATGGCCGTGGGCCGTGGGATCTGGAGGGCTCGATCCGCGAGCATCACCAGGTGATGGCCTGGTACGGCGCGCGCGCGATCCCGGTCGAATTAAACGAGCCGCACCACTGGGGCATGCGCGACGCGCCCGATGTGGTCTTTGTGGCGTCCGCCTATTTCTCGGCCTACAACGCGCGCGCGTTTGGCGTGCAAGACTACATCGCGCAGTTGATGTTCAACAGCCCGCCCGGGCACTCCGACGCGATGGATCTGGCCAAGATGCTGGCGGTGCTCGAGTTGATCGCCCCGCTGGCAGGCCCGGACTTTCGCATCTGGCGGCAAACACGCACCGGCCTGCTCAGCTATCCGCTCGATCCAGCCGCCGCTCGCGCGCATCTGGCCGCCAGCGTCTATCTGCAAATGGCGCTCAAGCCGCATATCGTGCATGTGGTGGGGCATACCGAAGCCGACCATGCCGCCACCGCCGACGATGTGATCGAGAGCTGCGCGATGGCGCGCCGCGCCATCGAGAATGCGCTGCAGGGCGCGCCGGATATGACCGCCGACCGGCGCGTGCAGCGCCGCTGCGCTGCGCTCGAAGCCGAGGCGCAGATTACCCTGGACGCCATCCGCACGCTGGCCGCTCCCGGCGTTGACGATCCGTTGACCGATCCGGCCACGCTGGCGCGGGCCGTCGCTGTCGGCCTGCTGGACGCGCCGCAATTGCGCAATAACCGCGTTTGCGCCCGGCGCGATGAAGACCCGCATCCGGTGCGATGGCGCCTGCGTGGCTAGTCGATGCACAACGGCCAACCCGCTCAACGAAATCAACCGGACGCGCAGAAGGCATGCTGAAACCAGGAAAACACCATGACGCACTACACCGTGATCGGCGCCGGGCATGGCGGCAAGGCCATGGCGGCCCATCTGGCGCTGATGGGATTTCCCGTCACGCTCTACAACCGCACGCCCGACCGCGTCAGCGTCATCACGGCGCGCGGCGGTATCGATCTGGAAAGCGGTGACGCGGCCCGGACGGCTTTGGCAAGCTGGCGCGCGTGACATCGGATATCGGCGAGGCGATTGGCGATGCCGACGATCATCATGGTGGTGGTGCCGTCGTCGGCGCACGCCGAGATTGCGGCCGAAGCTGCGCCGCATCTTCGCGATGGCCAGATCGTCGTGCTGCATCCGGGCCGCACCTGCGGCGCGATCGAGTTCGACAAAGTGCTGCGCGACGCAAGGCTGCACCGCACGATATTACGATTGCCGAAGCCGAGACCTTTATTTACGCCAGCCGCTCGGACGGCCCGGCCCAGGCGCGCATCTTTAGCATCAAAGAGGCGGTGCCGCTGGCTGCGCTCCGGCCACCCGCACCGCGCAGGTGCTCGAAGCGCTGCGGCCGGCCTATCCGCAGTTCATCGACGGTGTGAACGTGCTGCACACCGGGCTGGACAACATGGGCGCGATCTTCCACCCGGCGCTGACGCTGCTCAACGCCGGGCGCATCGAATCGACCAACGGCGACTTTCAGTTCTACATCGAGGGTGTGACGCCGTCGGTGGCGCGCGTGCTTGAGGTGCTGGATCGCGAGCGCGTGACCGTGGCCGCAGCGCTGGGCATCCGCGCGCGCACCGCCTGGAATGGCTGAAGATGGCCTACAACGCCACCGGTGACGATCTCAACGAGGCGATCCACAACCAGCCCGGCTACTACGGCATCAAGGCCCCGCCCACGCTCAACCACCGCTATCTCTTTGAGGACATGCCGATGAGCCTGGTGCCGATTGCCGCGCTTGGGCAACGCTATGGCGTGTCGGTGCGCGGCGATTGCCAGCATCATCCATCTGGCCTGCATCATCCATCGCACCGACTACTGGCGGCGCGGCCGCACGCCCGAGCGTCTCGGCATCGATCGCATGAGCGTCAGCGAGTTGACGCGCTGGGTGAGCACTGGCGAGAGAGAATAGGCGCCATGTATCGCCTCGCACTCTTCGACCTCGACGACACACTGTATCCGCGCAGCGCCGGGCTAATGGAAGCCATCGGCGGCCGCATTACCGATTACTTGACGGTAAAAATGGGCGTGCCGTTGTCTGAAGCAAAAGAAAAGCGCCGCTATTTTCGCGGCACGTATGGCACTGCGCTGCGCGGACTGATGGAGGAGGGCTATCCGGTCAATCTCGATGACTATTTCGAGTTTGTGCATGACATCCCACTCGATACGATCGGCCCGGCGCCGGCCCTGCGCGCGCGTTTGCTAGCGTTGCCAATGCGGCGCGCCATCCTGACAAACAGCAACATCGAGCATGCCAGCCGCATCGTCAACACCATGGGCATCGCCGATTGCTTCGAACGCATCGTCGATATTCGCGCGCTTAACTTTGTCAACAAGCCAGACCCGCGCGCCTATGAGTTGACGCTTGCGATGCTTGATGCGCGCGCCGATGAGACCATCTTTGTCGAAGACAACACCCACAACACCGGCCCGGCCAAGGCCATGGGCATTACGACCATCGTCATCGACCATGCCCTTGATGCGGACACGCACTACGCCGTCGCCACGCTCGATGACGCGCTCGATCTCATCCAAACGCTCGTCGGCTATCCCTTACAATAAGCCGCCGCTCATTCCAGCGGCCCAAATAACATGGCACACAAAGTTCGTTTGAGCGCTCGCACGATGGCCGTCCAGCCGTCTGCGACGATGGCGGTTGAAGGGCGCGTGCAGGAACTGCGGCGCGCAGGTGAAAACGTAATTGGCTTTGGCGCGGGTGAGCCGGATTTCCCGACACCCGATGCGATCAAAGACGCCGGTATCGAGGCAATCTCGAGCAATTTCACCAAATACACTGCGACCGGCGGCATGCCGCAGCTCAAAGAAGCCATCGCCGTGCGCGCCACTGCTGAGCAGGGCCTGCCCTACAAACCAAGCCAGGTCTGTGTGCACAACGGCGGCAAAGAGAGCATTTATCTCGCCACGCAGGCGATTCTTGATAAAGGTGATGAATGCCTGATCCCAGGCCCGTTCTGGGTCAGCTATCTCGAGATGGTGCGGCTGGCGGAAGCCGTGCCGGTCATGATCAGCACGACCGCGAAAGACAATTTCAAGGTCACGCGTGCGATGCTCGATGCGCACACCACACCGCGCACGAAGCTGTTTCTGCTCAACTCGCCATCGAACCCGACCGGCATGGTGTACACCGAAGCTGAAATGCAGGAGATCGCAGCGTGGGCACGCACAAACGACGTGGTGATCCTGACCGACGAACTCTACGACCGGATTGTGTTTACGCCGACATATGCGCGCTGGTTGCGCATTGCGCCCGATCTTGCTGAACGCACGATCGTGGTCAACGGGCTCTCAAAGGCCTACTCGATGACCGGCTGGCGGCTCGGATATGCGGCAGGTCCCGAGGCCTATATCAAGGGCATGCTCAAGATTCAGGGCCACAGCACCTCGCACCCGTCCTCGATCACGCAGTCGGCCGCATTGCGCGCCTACACGATGAACCTGGATGCCGAGATCGAAGTCATGCGCAAAGAGTTTCAACGCCGCCGCGATTGGATCGTGCCCGCGTTGAACGCCATCCCCGGCGTGCACTGCGTCAACCCGGAGGGCGCGTTTTACGCGTTCCCGGATTTCAGCGGCGTGCTAAACCGGCCACTCAAATCCGGCAAGACGCTGGCGAGCAGCGAGGAGATGACGATGTATTTGCTGGACACTGTCAAAGTTGGTGTGGTGCATGGCGAAGCGTTTGGCGCGCCCGGGTGCGCACGGTTGAGCTATGCCCTGGCGCTGGACAAAATCCAGGAAGGCGTGCGCCGGATCGCCGAGGCATTGGCGTACTAACATGGCACTCACCGCGACGATCTACAACTTCGAAGTCAATCTCTCAAACGTCGACAAAAGCGTCTATGAGACGCTGTCGTTCAAGGTTGCGCAGCACCCAACCGAGACGATGGACTACATGATGTCGCGCGTGCTCGCCTATTGCCTGGAATACGAAGAGGGCATCGCCTTTGGCAAAGGCATCGGGCAGGATGCGGAGCCGCCGGTCTGGTCGAAAGACCTGACCGGCCAGATCAAGCTGTGGGTCGAAGTCGGCCTGCCGGACTATGACTCGCTGCATCGCGCCAGCAAGGCATCGCAGCGGCTGGTGGTTTACACGCACCGGGACCCGGGCATTCTGAAGCGCAATCTGACCGGCAAAACCGTGCATCGCGGAGAGGAAGTGCTGGTCTACGGGCTGGATCAGCAGTTTATGCGCTACCTGTGCGCCAAGATCGATCGGCGCACGGAGTTCGAACTGTCTGTGACCGAAAATCAGATCTTTCTCAACATCGGCGGCGATACGCTTGAGACCACGTTGACGCCACAGACGCTCGCGTAGGCCTTGCCGCAACAAAACCCTGGTTTTTGTTGCGCTAACGCGGCGCAATGCCCGGTGGCAGCGGTTGCGGTCCGCTGGGTCCACGATCAACGATGACCGGGCCGCCCGGCACAACAATAATGCCGCCTCCGGATGTGCCGCCTGAGCCGCCGTTGCTGCCACCGGGTATCGGCAGCGGGCGCCGCTTTGGCTGTTGCGGCAAGACGCCGGGTTGATACGATGGCTTGCCTGGTTTTGTCTGCGTCTCGTCATACACATAGCCACGTATCGTCACAGCGACTTTTTGCACAGCGCCGGTCAGGCGATCTGTCACAATGACCTCGACTTTTGCGCCGCCAAATTGCGCTTGCTGGCCGTTGCCATGCGGCGCTGGCGGTGTCTTTCTACCGGCAATGGGCGTCACCTTCATGATCGCATCGCCGTAGCCGGAGAGCGTCACTGTATAGGCCGTTGCCGCGTATTCGAATCCGTTCATTCCAACCTGCAGCGTGCCAAGCGGCACCGAGCCGATCTGTCCAAGATTTAGCTCCAGCCGCGCATCCTTGATGTCGCCGCTAAAAGCAAGCGTCACCGGCATGTCTTTTGGCGACAAACTGTATGACGCGCTCGCGGTTACGAGCATGCACGCGCCTTCTCCGCATAGTTCGGGGATCACAACAGCCTCTTTTGAGGAGAGCTTTACGCCAGGCGGTGTATCCATGGGCGCCGGTCCCGTGCCAACCCGGCCTGTGGCTGGCAGGCTGAACGCCGGCGCGGGCTTGACCGGCGCGTTGACCTTGCCACTACCCGCATTTGCCTGGGTGTTGCGAAACAGCGCACCCGCACGCTGATCAGCGTCGACCAACGTAGCCGCGCAGGCATCCAGTGCCTGGCTGAGCTCGAGCAAGAGTGTGTGCTTGCGATACAACTCAAACACGGCCGCATCAAAAGCCGCATCGATCCCGCCGCGCGCATACGAGATCCAGCCCGTATCCAGGCGCGTCCAGTGTGTTTTGAGTGTATCGCGCAACTGCGCTGAAATTTCAGCGTCGCGGGCAAACCCGGCTGACTGATCCGTCAGCAGATTGAGCGTTGCGGCAAGTGGCTTTGTCATCGTGAGTGTGACTCTGACACAGTCGACGCCCCGTGTACCTGACAGTAGCTGACAATTTTGTCAGGTTGTGGGGAAGGGGGAAGGTGCTTAAAGTGCTTAAAGTGTATGAAGTCGTGTGCATACCTTAAGCACCTAAAGCACTTTAAGCACCTTAAGCACCTTCCCCCCTATACTCTCCCCATGGCAGTCAAAAACATCATCGCGATCGGTGGCGGGCTGTTTCAGGATCCGGAGCGGCGCCTCGAACGCTATGTGCTCAAACAGTCGCGCAAGCGTCGCCCACGCGTGTGCTTTTTCCCGCACGCCGGTGACAACGGTCCGCTGCAGCGCTCAAATTTCTACGAGACATTTCGCACGTTAGCGTGCGAGATGAGCACGCTCTCGCTGTTTGCCACGCCGCCGGCTGCCAATATTGAGGCGTTGGTGATGGGTCAGGACGTCATCATCGTCGGCGGCGGCAATACAAAAAGCATGCTGGCGCTTTGGCGCGCCTGGGGGTTGGACGCGCTGCTCAAGCGCGCGTATCAGAACGGCACCGTGCTGGCTGGCGTCAGCGCCGGCGCGAACTGCTGGTTCGAAGCCTGCGTGACCGATTCAATCAGTGTCGAGCTGGCCGGCATGGGCGGCTGCCTCGGTTTTTTGAAGGGCTCGTTTTGCCCGCACTACGACAGTGAACCCGGCCGCCGCCCGACGTTTCAGCGCCTTGTCGGTTCAGGCGAAATGACCGCCGGCGTCGCCTGCGACGATTTTGCCGCCGCGCACTACATCGACGGTGCGCTCCAGACGATCGTCTCCGCGCGGCCGGAGGCTCGCGGCTACCGCGTCGCCGGGCGCGGCGCGAAAGTCCGCGAAACCGCGCTTGCAATCACCGTACTGCGCTAGCCTGTGCATGATGACGCCACACCCGCAGCAACCTGCATGAGGAAAAGAATCCATGAGTGACCAATACGTCTCCGCCAAGTTTCGTAAACCACTAAAAGCTGCCGCGCGTGATGCCAATTTGCAGGACTACGCCAAGGTCTATCGCGCAGCGATGCGCGATACAGACAAATACTGGGCGCAGGCGGCTGAGGCGCTGCACTGGCACAAGCGATGGCGCAAGGTCCTGGATAGCTCAAAGGCGCCGTTCTTTAAGTGGTTTGTCGGCGGCAAGACCAACATGGTGACCAATGCCATCGACCGCCATGTCAATTCGCCGCGCAAGAACCGCGTGGCGCTGATCTGGGAGGGTGAGAAGGGCGAATCGCGCCAGTTCACCTACTTCCAACTGCAGCGCGAGGTCAACAAATTCGCCAACGTGCTGCTGGGGCAGGGCGTTGTAAAAGGCGATCGTGTCGCAGTCTATACCGGCCGTTGCCCGGAGCAAGCGATTGCGATGCTGGCCTGCGCAAAGATCGGCGCGGTGCACAACGTGGTTTATGGCGGGCTTTCGGTAGAAGCGCTGCAAAGCCGAATCGAGGATTCCGAAGCGAAGTTACTGGTGACTGCGGATGGTTGCTTTCTCAACAATAAGATCGTCGAACTCAAACAGATCGCCGACGACGCCGTGGCGCGCTGTCCAAGCGTAACCAGCGTGATCGTGATTCAACGCACCGGCCATATTGCCGAGCTCTCGCAGCCTGGCGCTGCGGCGCAGATTTGGTGGCACGATGCCATGCGCGATGCCAGTACAGTCTGCGCGACGGTGCCGCTCGACGCCGAGGATCCCTTCTTCATCATCTACACCAGCGGCAGCACCGGACGGCCAAAGGGCGTGGTGCATACGCTCGGCGGCTACATGGTTGATGTGCACCACGCCTGGCAGACCACGCTGGATGTCAAAGACACCGACACACTGTTTTGCACCAGCGACGCCGGCTGGATCGTTGGGCATTCGATCGTGTTGTATGGCCCGCTGCTGCACGGCATCACCACGATCATGTATGAGGGCGCGCCGGCGGTGCCAAACCCTGGCCGCTGGTGGGACATCATCGAACGTCACGGCGTGACGCTCTTTTTTACCTCGCCGACCGGCGTGCGCGGTCTAATGCGCTTTGGCGACGACTGGCCCAACAAGGCCAATCTCTCGTCGCTGCGGCTGCTGGCCTGCGCCGGTGAACCACTCAACCCGGAAGCCTGGAACTGGTTCTATGAGGTGATCGGCCGCGCGCGTTGCCCGGTCATCGACAACTGGTGGCAGACCGAAACGGCGCGCCCGATGGTCAGCGCGCTGTCCACGCTCAAGATGAAGCCTGGCTCGTGCGCGGTGCCGATGCCCGGTGTTGAAATCGACATCGTCGACGAAGCAGGCAACAGCGTGGGCGCTGAAGTCGAAGGCGCATTGGTGATCAAGCGGCCGTGGCCGGGCATGCTGCGCACCATCTTCAAAGACCCGGAGCGCTATGTCAGCCAGTACCTGGTCGACCTATGCCAAGCAAGGCTGGTATCTGACCGGCGATGCGGCCAAGTTCGACAAAGACGGCTATCTGTGGGTGATCGGCCGCACGGATGATGTGATGAAAGTGAGTGGGTATCGCCTCGGCACTGCCGAAGTCGAGAGCGCGCTGGTCAGCCATCCGGCTGTAGCTGAAGCCGCCGTGATCGGCCTGCCGCATGAGATACGCGGGACCGCGATTCACGCCTTTGTGATCGTACGCAACGGTGTGGCGGCCGACGCTGGCCTGGCCGAGGCGTTGCGACTGCATGTTGGCAAAGTCATGGGCCCGATTGCCAAACCCGAGACCGTGACGATCGTGCCCGCGCTGCCAAAGACCCGCAGCGGCAAAATCATGCGCCGTGTCTTGAAGGCCCGGGCCTTGGGCGAACCCGAAGGCGACACCAGCACGATGGAATCGTAGCAGCGGCGAGGCATGCCTCGTCTTCTCGCGCCGCGTAAACCGACGCAATACCGCTGCACAATCGCCTACGCACTATTTCGCCGTCTGGCCTAAAATCGAGACCCACGGCCGCGCACGCTAAGCACACAGCGTGGCCAAAATTGCAAAAATAACCCGCAAAAATGCGGGTTCGTGACGATTAATGAAAGGAGATCTGTTTCATGACCGATCAGAACCAGGCCAGTGAGCCGAAGTTGCTCTATCCGCCGTCGGCCGACGTTATCAAAAATGCGCGCATCAAAGATTGGGATGCCGAATCCAAACGTGCGCTGGCCGATCCGCAAGCCTATTGGGCCAATTGCGCAAAGGAACTCGAGTGGACCGCGCCGTGGACAAAAGTCCTCGACGACAGCAATAAGCCATTTTTTAAGTGGTTTGTCGGTGGCAAGACCAACATCGTCCACAACGCGGTCGACCGCCATGCAAACTCCGAGCGCCGCAACAAGCTGGCCTACATCTGGCAGGGCGAAGATGGCAGCGAGCGCACGCTGACCTATGGCGAACTTGACATCGCGAGGTCAGTAAGTTCGCGAACGGGCTCAAGAAACTCGGCGTGACCAAGCGGCGACCGCGTCACGATTTACATGGGACGCGTGCTCGAGTTGCCAATCGCGATGCTGGCCTGCGCGAAGATCGGCGCAATTCACTCGGTCGTCTACGGCGGCTTCTCGGTCGAGGCACTGCGCGGCCGCATCAACGATTCGCAGAGCAAAGTGGTGGTCACCTGTGATGGCGCGTTTGTCAGTGGCAAGCACATCGACCTAAAAGACATCGTCGACACCGCCCTGTACACCGATCCGCCCACGCTGGTGAAAGATGTGGTTGTCTTTCAAGCGCACAGGACGCGACGTCAAAATGTATAACGAGGCCGACCGGCGCGACCACTGGTGGCACGATCTGGTCGCAGGATGCTGCCGAAGTCTGCGCGACCGAGGTGATGGATGCCGAGGACCCGCTGTTTATTCTGTACACCTCGGGCAGCACCGGCAAACCCAAAGCGTTGCTGCACACACACGGTGGCTACAGCGTCTATACCTACACCACGTTTCGCAATGTGTTTGATGTGCAGCGAGGACGATCGCTACTGGTGCGCGGCCGATCCGGGCTGGATCACCGGCCACAGCTACATCGTGTATGCGCCGCTGATGAATGGCGTCACCAGCATCATCTACGAGGGTGGGCCAAGTTATCCGGCGCCGGATCGGTGGTGGAGCATCGTCGCCAAATATGAGCGTCACCATCTTGTATACCGCGCCGACCGCCATCCGCGGGCTTGATGCGCTTTGGATCGGATTGGCCGCGAAAACATGATCTGTCGTCGTTGCGGCTGCTGGGTTCGGTCGGCGAGCCGATCAACCCGGAAGCCTGGCGCTGGTTCTACGAAAACATCGGCGGCTGCACGTTGCCCGATCATGGACACCTGGTGGCAGACCGAAACCGGCGGCTTCATGATCACGCCGACGCCGGTGGTGCCCGCTCAAACCCGGCAGCGGCACGCGGCCGTTCTTTACGATCCGCGCTGAGATCGTCGACGATCAAGGCAATGCCGTCGAGGCCTGGCAACGAGGGCTATCTGACGATCCTCAACCCGTGGCCGGGCATGGCCCGCACGATCTACGGCGACCCCGATCGCTACAAGGACACGTATTGGTCGCGCTTCCCAGGCCGCTACTTTACCGGCGATTCCGCGCGCATGGACAGCGATGGCTACTTCTGGATCATCGGCCGCGTCGACGATGTGCTCAAGGTCAGCGGCTATCGGTTTGGCACAGCCGAGCTTGAGAGCGCGCTGGTGGCGCACCCGGCTGTGGCCGAAGCCGCCGTCATCGGCCTGCCGCACGAGGTGCGCGGCAACGCGATTTATGGCTACGTGCTGTTGCGCGCCGGCAAGCAGGACTCGCCCGAGCTGCGCGAAGAATTGCGCGCGCATGTGGCGAAGATGGTCGGGCCGATCGCGAAACCGGAGAAGGTCGAAGTGGTCGACAAGCTGCCGAAGACGCGCTCGGGCAAGATCATGCGGCGGTTGCTCAAGGCGCGCGCGCAGGGTCTGCCCGGAAGGCGATATCAGCACGCTGGAGGAGTAAACAGCGCCTGTCAGCCGCACAGCACCGTCAGCCGCACAGCGCTGTGCGGCTGACGCGAGTGACAGTGCAGAGCGCCTCAGGCGTTTGACACCTTGGCCCAGGTGTCCTTCAACCCGACAGTGCGGTTGAAGACGCGTTTTGATGCGCTGGAATCCGGGTCTACGCAGAAGTAACCGGTGCGTTCAAACTGAAACGTCGCACCGGGCGCGGCGTCGCGCACGCTAGGTTCGACAAACGCAGAGTCGATCACCTCAAGCGAATTCGGATTGAGGTTGTCCAGAAATGTTTTGCCATCCGGCGCACTGTCTGGATTGGGCGTGCTGAAGAGCGTGTCATAGGCGCGCACCTCGGCCGGCACCGCGTGCGCGGCGCTGACCCAGTGGATTGTGGCCTTGACCTTGCGGCCATCCGGTGCGTCTCCGCCGCGTGTGGCCGGGTCGTAGGTGCAGCGCAGCTCGACCACGTTTCCGGCAGCATCTTTGACGACAGACTCGCACTTCAAGAAGAACGCATAGCGCAGCCGCACCTCTTTGCCAGGCGAAAGCCGGAAATACTTCGGCGGCGGCACTTCGCGAAAGTCGTCCTGCTCGATATACAACTCGCGGCCGAACGGCACCTTGCGGGTACCTGCAGCCGGGTCTTCCGGATTGTTGACCGCGTCGAGTTCTTCGCTCTGGCCTTCCGGATAGTTCTCGATCACGACCTTGATCGGCTTGAGCACCGCCATCACGCGTGGTGCGCGTTTGTTCAGATCATCTCGAATGGCGTGTTCAAGCATGCCAATGTCGGCTGTGCTGTTCGCTTTGGACACGCCGGTTGCGGCGATAAAGTTGCGGATCGCCTCGGGCGTGTAGCCGCGCCGGCGCAGACCAACCAGTGTCGGCATGCGTGGATCGTCCCAACCTGCCACGTGGCCCTCACGCACCAGCTGCAGCAGCTTGCGTTTGCTCGTGATGGTGTAGTTAAGCGCCAGGCGGGCGAACTCGATCTGGCGCGGCGCGAAGATGCCGAGCTCACGCAGGAACCAGTCATACAGCGGGCGGTGGTCCTCATACTCGAGCGAGCAGAGCGAGTGCGTGACCTCCTCGATCGAATCGCTCTGGCCGTGCGCAAAGTCATACATCGGGTAGATGCGCCAGGCGTCGCCGGTGCGGTGATGATGCGCATGAATGATGCGGTAGAGCGCCGGGTCGCGCAGGTTGATATTGCCCGCGCTCATATCGATCTTGGCGCGCAGCGTGCGCGCGCCATCCGGAAACTCACCTGCGCGCATGCGCGCGAACAGGTCCAGGTTTTCGTCCACACTGCGCTCGCGATACGGGCTATTTTTGCCGGGCTCGGTCAACGTGCCGCGATATTCCCGCATCTGCTCGGCGTTGAGATCACACACATAGGCTTTGCCAGACTTGATTAGTTGCACGGCCATGCCGTAGAGCGCTTCAAAGTAGTCCGACGCGAAGTACAGACCGTCCCATTTGTAGCCCAGCCAGGCGATGTCGGCTTTGATGCCGTCGACGTACTCCTGGTCCTCTTTGACCGGGTTTGTGTCGTCAAAGCGCAAGTTGCAGGTGCCGCCAAACTCGCGCGCAATGCCAAAATCGATTGCCAGCGCCTTGGCGTGACCAATGTGCAGATAGCCATTGGGCTCGGGCGGAAATCGCGTGCGAACGTGCGTAAACCGCCCGCTTGTGAGATCTTCAGACACAGCGGTCCGGACAAAGTCAGTAGATGTTTCAGTGACGCTCATGGGGTGGGGAGTGTACTGTATGCCGCCACCGGCTCGCACGTGCAAATCAGGTTGCGATCGCCGTAGACGTTGTCGATCCGGCCGACGGGCGCCCAGTACTTGTCCGTGCGCGAGCTGCTGGCTGGAAAGACACCCTCTGCTCGCGTGTAGGCGCGCGCCCATGCCTCGTCGGCAAGATCATGCACGGTGTGCGGCGCATGGCGCAGCGGCGATTGTTCGATCGCAAAGCGGCCGTTTTCAACATCCTCGATCTCGTGCCGGATGGCGGCCATCGCATCGCAGAAGCGATCAAGCTCGTGCTTGGATTCGGATTCGGTTGGCTCGATCATCAGCGTGCCGGCCACGGGAAAGCTCATCGTCGGCGCATGAAAGCCATAGTCGATCAGGCGCTTCGCGATATCGTCGACGGTGACGCCGCAGTGCTCTTTGAGTGCGCGCGGGTCGACGATGCACTCATGCGCCACGCGGCCGTGCGCATTTTTGTAGAGCACCGGGAAGTGCGCGTCCAGCCGCGCTGCAACGTAGTTGGCCGACAGAATCGCAATTTCGGTGGCGTGTTTCAGCCCGTCACCGCCCATCATGAGCATGTAGACATACGAGATCGGCAGAATCGAGGCCGATCCAAACGGCGCGGCCGACACTGGCCCAACCGGTGTCGCGCCGCCATCAAGCAGCGGGTGCCCAGGCAAAAACGGGGCGAGATGCGCCTTCACACCGATTGGCCCCATGCCTGGGCCGCCGCCGCCGTGTGGAATGCAAAACGTCTTGTGCAAATTTAGGTGCGACACATCCGCGCCGTAGTCGCCCGGGCGCGACAGGCCGACCTGTGCGTTCATGTTTGCGCCGTCAAGATAGACCTGTCCGCCGTGTTTGTGAATGACTGCGCAGATCTCGCGAATATGCGTTTCAAACACGCCGTGCGTGGACGGGTAGGTCACCATGACCGCAGCGAGCCTATCTGCGTGCTGTTCGGCCTTGGCCGTCAGATCGGCCAGATCGACATTGCCCTGCGCGTCGCAGGCAACCACGATCACATCCATCCCGGCCATGTTTGCCGACGCCGGATTTGTGCCGTGCGCCGACGACGGGATGAGACAGATGTCGCGCTGCCCCTCGTTGCGCGCTTGGTAATAACCTCGGATCGCCAGCAACCCGGCGTATTCGCCCTGTGCGCCGGAGTTTGGCTGCAACGACACCGCGTCGTAGCCGGTGATCTGGCACAGATGCGCTTTGAGTTCCTCAAACAGACGCTGATAGCCGCGCGTTTGATGCGCCGGAGCAAACGGGTGCAGCGCGCCAAACTCCGGCCAGCTGACTGGCGTCATCTCTGCGGTGGCGTTCAATTTCATGGTGCAGGAACCCAGCGGGATCATGGCGCGGTCCAGCGCCAGATCGCGATCGCTCAGCCTTCGCAGGTAGCGCAGCATCTCGGTTTCGGTGCGATGGTTGTGAAAGACCGGGTGCGTCATAAATGCCGTGGTGCGTTCCAGCGCAGCCGGCAGCTTAGTCGTGATCGATGCGGCGATGTCTTCAAAGTTCAGCGCCCCGCCAAACGCGCGCCAGATCGCCTCGATCACAGCCGGTGTGCTGGTTTCGTCGAGCGACATGCCCAGCGCTGCCGATTCGCCATGTTGGCCCGCCGCAAGGATGCGAAAGTTCAGCTTCTCGCCATCGGCGCGCGCGACGATCACCGCCTGTTCGCTGCCGACCGCGACCGTGAGCGTGTCAAAAAAATGCTCGTTGAGCAGCCGATAGCCCAGCTTGCGCAGACCGGCTGCGAGCACGCTGGTCTTGCGGTGCAACTCGCGCGCGATGTGCGTCAACCCTTCCGGGCCGTGATAGACGCCATACATCGATGCCATCACAGCCAGCAGCACCTGCGCGGTGCAGATATTCGAGGTCGCCTTTTCGCGCCGGATGTGTTGTTCGCGGGTTTGCAGCGTCAGGCGAAAAGCCTTGTTGCCGCGCGAATCGATCGAGATACCCACCAGCCGGCCGGGCATGTTGCGCTTGAGCACGTCGCGCACTGCCATGTATGCGGCATGCGGGCCGCCGAAACCCATCGGCACGCCAAAGCGCTGCGTCGTGCCGATTGCAATATCCGCGCCGAGCTCGCCCGGCGGCGTTAACAACGTCAGCGCCAGCGGATCAGCTGCGACAACAACAATGCCGCCCTGCGCCTTGACGGCGGCGATGTCCGCGCGCAGATCTTTAATGTCGCCATAGGTGCCTGGATACTGGAAGACCGCTCCGAATACATCGTCGATTGCGCCTTCGCTGGTCAACACCCAATCGAGCGGCTCGGCGCGCGTGGCGAGCACGGCACGCGTCTGCGGGTGAATGTGTGGGTCGACCCAAAAGCGTCGCGATTTGTTAGATGCGCTGCGTTTGGCCAGCGCCATCGCTTCGGCTGCGGCCGTCGCTTCATCGAGCAACGATGCGTTGGCGATATCCAGACCCGTCAGATCGCAGATCATGGTCTGATAGTTCAACAGTGCTTCGAGCCGGCCCTGGCTGATTTCGGGTTGATAAGGCGTGTAGGCGGTATACCAGGCTGGGTTTTCGAGAATATTACGTTGAATCACACCGGGCACAATCGTGTCGTAGTAGCCCATGCCGATCAGCGAAGTGTAAATGACGTTCTCGTCCGCGATGGCGCGGATCCTGGCAAGCGCCTCCGTTTCGGAGAGGGCCGGGCCAATGTCGAGCGGCTTGGTTTGCCGGATGCTAGCCGGAATCGTCTGCGCGATCAGCGTTTCGACGCTGTCGACGCCGACGGTCGCGAGCATGCGTTCGATATCTGCGGGTGAGGGGCCGATGTGACGGCGGGCAAACGTTGTCGCGGCGTTTTGAGCGACGGGGGGTTGAGATTTGATATCGGGCGAAACGATTGATGACACGATGCGCACTCCCCGACCACCAACGTGGCCGGACTTGTGCCCCATCTGTCGGTTTGCCTGAGAGCGTTATCCCGTCGGCGACGCGCGCGAACACGTCTTTCCAGATTTTCCTGCGCGCGGGTCCTTTTACCTGAGAGATTCCGGGGCGGTTGCTCCTTCGGTGCCGGCAGATGCCGAACTCTTCCCGTGCGCGTGTTTTGGCAATTTTACCCGACGGGCCGGGGAGTGGAAACCGCGGGGCACACGGTGTCAAGCGGCCGGGAGGCCCCCGAGTCGCGACCCGGGGGCCTCCCGGCCGCTTGACACCGTGTGCCATTCTGTGCTGTGCGAGGTAATTCACTGCGCTTCGACTTCAAGCGACTTGAAGAGCACCTCCGCGCGCGTCTGCGCCTGCTGCTGCTCTTTGCCGCTGCTAATTGCAGCAAGCGCCCGCCAGCCGTGGGCTTCGGCATAGCGGTCTTTCGTTTCGACTGCGCTGGCAATCGCCAGGCGCAGCGTGCTTGTGGCCTGCGCATCGCCGCGCCGCGCCTGGATCTGCCCAAGTACGGCGAGGGCGTAACTGCGATGGACTTCCTCTTCTTGCCGCAACGACAGCGTTGCGCAGGTTTCGGCCGCATCGAGATCCCCCAGTGCAAGGTGGGCTTCAGCCTGCGCGGCTTGCAACCCGGCGATCACAAATGGGTTGTTGAGCGCGGTCGCGACCGCTAGCGCCTGAGCCGCAACATCAAGCGCGTCGTGGTGCCGGCCCGCCACGATCAATGCCGAGGCCAAGTTCAACTGATGATAAACCGCCTGCACGGTCTGGCCGGTGCGCTGCGCGTGTCCCAGCGCAATCTGCAGATGGGCGATGGCCTGGTCTGCCGCACCGCGTCGCATGTGCAGGTGGCCAAGATGCGAGTGCGTGGCTGCCTCGGCCGATTCGCCATGCTGCAATTGCTGCGCGGTTTCTAGCGCCGTTGTGTAGTGCTCGAGCGCATCCCCGTAGCGGCCCTCTTCCTCCGCCACCAGCCCCATAAAGTCCTGCGCCTGGTGCAGCGCCAGATTTGCCTCGCGCGCGGCGTGCGTCAGATCGCGCAGCCGATACAGATAGACATAGCCGCTTTTGACATGCAGGCGTTCAACCAGCCGATGCTGACTGTCCGACACCCGCGCGAGTTCCGTGCGATACAACGTGAGCGCCTGTTCGATCTGGCCGCGCTGTTCGAGCGCGTAGCCATGAAACTCCTTTGCGTAGCGCGTGGCGGCGTGCGAGTCCGGCCAGCTGCTGCTTTCGAGCGCGGCGTCGGCCGCATCCGGATCGCCGACGATGAGCGCGTGCTCGGCGCGCAACAATGCGAGCGCGCGCCGATCATCGTCGTGCGCCAAATCGTCAAGCCGGACCTTGTGCAACAGCGCGCGTGTTGTCAGCGCGTTGCCGCGCGCCGCTTCGATTTCCCGGCGCGAATACAACAGCCATACCGCCATTTCAGTCTGGCCGGCCTCCAGATAATGTCGCGCCGCGGCGGTAAACTCGCCATGAGCCTCGCGCACTTTTGCGGCGGCCATATGCAGATCTGACAGCAGCTCGGCTGGCACCCTGCCCAGGGTGAAGGCGCGCGCGGGAGTGCTGACTGTAATTGCGCCGCGACCGTCGTCAAACGCCAGCCCGCGCGCGACCAACGCAGCCACCAGCGGCATTTGCTGCGCAAGCGCATCGGCCGGGCAGGGGCCGTCGTAGACTGACAGCTGGGCAAGCAGCTGTTGTTCGTGCTGGCTCAGGCGCCGCCACAGGCGCTGCAACAACGTTTCGGATGAGGCGCCGTTTGTTAGCGCCTGCAACGCATCCGGCAAGGCGTCGCCGTCGCGCAAGAGGCTGATGAGCAGGCGCAGCATGGCGGGGTTGCCGCGCGTAGCCGATGCGATGCGCGCGTTGTCGCCGGCGCTGACCGAGATCGACTCCTGCGCCAGCCACTGACCGATATCGCCGCTCGTCAGCCCAAACAGTGTGTGCGTCTCGGTCGGCTCGATGACGAGCTGTTGTCCAACCAGCAACAACGGTGATAGTTCGCGCAGCTCTTCAAGCACATGCAGCAGCTGCGCGCCATTTGCAGTCTCGTGTCTGAGAAGATCAGTTTCATCGATGCACAAAAGTGCTCTTTTGCCGACACGTTCAAGATCGTGCCGCATCAACCCGAGCGCATGATGCGGTGGCGTGCGGCCGCGGTCTGCCATGAGCTGCTGCCACAGATTTCCGCTGCCCAGCCTGCGCAAAAAATATGCCAGCGAGAACGCCAGGCTGTCGAACTGGTCGTTCAGGCCGGGGCGCACGGTGAACCAAAATGTGCTGCGCGCATCCCAGGCGTCCGCGATCTTGGCTGCCAGCGCGGTCTTGCCGGCGCCGCTCTGGCCTGTAAGCGCCACACAGTGCGACGCGCGTAGCGCGGTCATACTACGATCGAATGTCTCCGTGCGGTCGATGATCGGGCGCGCGCGCGGCAATTCGCTGCGCAGTGGCGGGGCGACGCGTTCGGTGAGGGCCTGCGACAGCGCGGCAATTGCGGCGCTGCGGTGCCGGTAATAGGTGGCCTCGGACATGCTGAGTTGCCGCACCACGCCGGTGTTGTTGATCGCGCGGTCGCGCTCAAAAAACGAAATGTTGAGCAGGCGCTGCTGTTCGTCAGGCAGTGCGGTGGCGGCATCTTTGAGCAACGTTCGCAGCGCGTCGCCCCGCGCGGCGGGCGTCTCCAGCGTGTTTTGCGGCGACAGGGAAGCGCCGAGATAGTAGGGCGCAGCGAGCGGCGACTCTTCTGCCAAACGCTCGGCCTCGTTGACCAGCTCAAGCGATTTTTCGACGGTTTGTACAAATGCGTCACCCATTTGCGGCATTTTGCGATGTTTTGCCCCAGTGCCACTTCGCGCCATGCTGGAATTGTACGCGGCCGGGAGGCCCCCGGGAAGCGGCCGGGTCGCGACCCGGCCGCTTCCCGGGGGCCTCCCGGCCGTTGGGGCGGGGTTTTGCTGGCACTGAGAGCACCCGCGCGGAAAATGAGAGGCAAAGTGCACGCGCGCAGCCATAATGTGACAAATGAATGCAATAGATGCGCGCTACACGCGGCTTGCGATGCGGTTGGTCCTGGTGGGTGCGCTGGTAGGCGCTGGGTTGGCCGGTCGAGCGCTGGCGGCGGATCTAGCTGGCCCCGCAGCGCCAGCCGCCTGTGTCACAAAAACCGTGATCGAGCCGAAAGAGGCTGGCTGGGCCTACGTCATGAACTTTGAGTCGTTCTCGGCCAGCGGCGCCCCGCGCGGATGTCTGGTGGTCTGGCGGCTGCCACGCTTCAGGCCGACCGACTATGTCGTCAGCGATTGCGCCTCGATCGGCTCAACGTCCGAGATTTCGTACTCGCTCGGCAATGCACGCTTTAACGGCGGCTATGTCGCGTGCGACTTCAATATCAAGACTGCCCTCGCTGCATTGCCGATTCCGATCGCGGTTTCCGATGGCGAGCAGTACACCTACTTCACCATCATCGGCGTGGGCGCATTCAGTGCTCCGGCAGGTACCCCCGTCAGTCCCAACCCGATTGGCTACTACGAGCCGGGCAACGCCGGGTACCCGCCCGCCGCGCTGTTCGTCTCACTGTCGGCCAACGGCGGCCAGCTTACGTCAGTGGCGAACAACATTACAGACACAGGCAGATTTCTGCCCGCCAACCAGTTGGCGCCAGGCATTGTCTATACCATCGCCAACGCCTACGATGGGCCGGCCGGCGTGCTGACGAATACGCACTACCTGAGCGACACCGCAGTCGCCGTATTTGGCCCACGCGCGCCGGTAACCTTCTGGACGAACGGCGGCAAATTCTGGATTGGCGGCTCACCCGTGCCTGCTGCCAAGCGCCTGCTTGGAAATTTTGACGAGATCATTTTTGATCCGCCAGATGGTGGCGCGCCACCGCCCCCGGCTGCGCGCAGCACCACAATGTATGAAGTGTTTGCGCCGTGGTTGGGGAATTAACGCGGCGCTGGCTATTCTGGAATCAAGCGCCGGAGATAACGCACGCTCTCGGCGGTCCAACGCTCTTCGAGCAACAGCGTGTTCTCGATCGTGTCCTCAAACGGCGGCCAGTGTTCGAGGATGGCGTTGATTTCGGTCACAGCCTTGCGCGGCGCCAGGGCGCGGATCCTCTCGGTGAGCGCCGGGATGTTGAGCTCGCCAGCGCCTGCCTGTGTGCCTTCGACTGTAAATCCAAAACCGCTCGGCAGCCGTCGCGTGCGAACGTCTTTGACGTGATAGTTGACGATGTGCGATTGCAGCGTCTCGAGCACGTATTCGGCTGGTTCATAACACCCGAGCGAGTTTGCGGTGTCAAACACCACGCCGAGATACGGGCTATCGATCGCATTCATCAGGCAAAGCATCTGCGCCGCTGTCGCACTCTCGTGTGTTTCAATGCCGAGACAGACGCGGTGGCGTTCGAGATCCGGGATCATTTCCGCACACAGCGCTTGTGTTTCCGTGATCGACAGCTGAGTCTCCGCCGTGCGCATGACCACGCGCAACAGTGACGATCCCAGCGTCTGCGCGATGCGCACATACGGCAACAGGCTGTCGCGGTCAGTCGCGCGCGTGCCAACCTCCAGCGTAATGCCGTGCCGCGCAGCAGTTTCTGCGATCGAATCGAGCTCGCGCGCGTTCAGTGTGTTCAGCGATAGGCCGTCGGCCAGTTGCAGCACACGCACGCGCAGCGCGACGCAGCGCTCGATGAGTTGAAATGCATTGAGGCGAGCTTTGGGTTGCAGGTTGCCAACGCCGGCGGCCCAGGGATAGGTGTACGAAGAAAGTCCAAGTCGCATGCGTTAGTTGTTAACCGTCTGTGATGGCTTTGACTTGCTCAAGCACGTTGTCCGGTTCGAAGACGCGTTTCCAATCGTCCTTCAGAATCGCTTTTTTGCCACGCTCGATTGCGAGAATGGCGCCGTCCGAAAAGACGCCGTCGGCATAGCCAAAGATGACGCCGACGCCGACGTTGACATGGCCCATCGCAAACTCCCAGGCCGCTTCTTTTGGCACGCCGGCGCGGACCGCCTCGTCGATCGCCTCGCGGATCGCCGTCAGGCAGGTCATGATGGTGGTTTCAACCAGCGCGGGTTCCAGAATCGCCATCTGTTCCATTGAGACGCGGTAAGCGTTCATCACCGGTCCAAAAATGATGCGCGAAATAGCCTCGCAGACCGCGTAGTCTGCCTCGCTACCCTGCATTAACGCAGTCACGATGTGTTGCTTCGCCAACCCGCCAAAACCAAAGAAATCACGGCGCGCTTCGCCGACTTCATCGTTGACCAGCGGCGGATGGCACGGATGGCCAATCGTGTAGCTCAGGTCAGCGCGCAGCGCCAACGTGCCTGCACGGGCGGCGGCCGGGTCGAGGGTCATGACCATGGCGCCGGGTTTCATCAGCGGCACAATCGCTGCGCTAACAGCGCCAAGCACGCGATCGGGCAGGGCGAGCAGGGCCACATCGGCGTCGCGCACGGCATCAGCCTGCGGCATCGTCGCAAGCCCGATTGTCTGCAAGCGCGCAATGCCTGCCTGTCCAACTTCGATGCAGCGGACTGCAAATTCTGGGTGTTGCGAAAGGCGTTGTGCGCAGCGGAATCCCATTTTCCCGCCGGCGCCAAAGAGTGCGATTGTCGTTGTCATGGTCAATTACTCAGCGCGTTCCGACCCAAGTTGGTTTTGCGCAGATGATTTCTCTTCGAAGCTTTATAGCAGATGTTGGAAATAACGGTAGCTTCGCTCCCGTTACTGCTTTACGCCCAGTGCGACATGGCACTGCTGGCACTGCTTGAGCGTGCGCTGCTGCTCGAGATACCCGATCGCAGCGTTGCCGTCTGTCGTGTGTGACGTGTGGCATCCCGCACACGTTGCCGCCTGCGGATCTTTTGCCTGCCAATCTTTCAAATAGCGATGAGCGTGCAGGTCAAAGTCCGAAGTCTTTTCAAAATCGGCGTGGCACTGCGCGCAATTTGCATCGGGCAGCGCATGCGTGCTGACGGAGGGCTGGCGTGCCGTGCCAAAGATCCACGCCGCGGCATTGCCCGCGCCCTCAGACACCGAGCCCACGCGGCCCCGCACGCCTGGGCCGGCATGGCAATCAATGCAGCGTGTTGCGCTCGTCCGCCTGGCATGTGACGAGGCCAGATCAACTGCACCCGCCGCCGTAGCCCGCGCCACATAGGCAACCTCGGGCTGCGTGTGGCAGGAGGCGCAGTTTGCGTCGCGGTTTTCAAACTGCGTTGCAGCGGCGAAGCCAATCCCGGCGAGCAGAAACGCAGCGCCCGCAGCCAGTATGAACCCGGCTATGCGATGTGGGCGAAAGGGTTTCACCTATAGCGAACCGACTGGCAATCGCGCCGCGCGACGTCCGAATATTGGCAAATAGACGGGCTTGCCGCGGCTGGCATGGCTGATGCCGACAATGAGCGCAAACACTCCGTATATAAATGCCGCCAGCACGAGCGCGAAGAGCGCATTGCCGACGAGAAATCCAAATGGGATGAAGGACACGAGCCATGTAAACAGCGCCCAGCCAAAAAAGATCAGCATCAGAAACGCAACCAGACCGATGGCCTGCCGGACGTGAAAGATCGCAAGCTTGTTGTTTTGTTGGGTAAACAAAACGAACAACCAGCCAAGGATTGGCACATACGCCAGCGCAGCTGGCAAGCGTTGTGAAGAATTCATACTGGTTTAGCCTCCGATTCCCTTGAGCGATAGTTCTTTGGCCAAGTGACACGCCACCGAGTGACCAGGCTTTATTTCCTGCAAAATGGGCACAGTGGTCTTGCACTCGGGTTTTGCGTAGTTGCAGCGCGTGTGGAAGATGCATCCGCTCGGCGGGTTGGCCGGGCTGGGCACCTCACCCTCAAGCTTGATGCGATGCTGCTCAATCGTCGGATCCGCCGGCGGGATCGCCGAGAGGAGCGCTTCGGTATACGGATGCATGGGGTGATTGAGCAGCTCCTCGGTTTCCGCCATCTCCATGATTTTGCCGACATACATCACGGCAATGCGGTCCGAAATGTGCTCAACGACAGACAGGTCGTGCGCGACAAAAATAAGCGTCAAATTGAGCCGCTCTTTGAGCTCCTGCAGCAGGTTTAGCACCTGCGCCTGCACCGACACGTCGAGCGCCGAAACTGGCTCGTCTGCGATGACCAAGCGCGGGTTGAGCGACAGCGTGCGCGCCAAACCAATGCGTTGGCGCTGACCGCCGGAGAACTCATGCGGATAGCGTTGCATGAGGCTTGGGTTCAACCCTACCGATGTCATCAGGTCTGCCACGCGCTGTTCCATTTCTTTGCCCGAGGCGATGCGATGGATCACCAGCGGCTCGCCAATCAGATCGCGCACCGTCATGCGCGGGTTGAGCGAGCTAAAGGGATCCTGAAAGATCATGCGCATTTCCTGCCGCAACGGCTTCATTTCAGATTGCTTGATCTTGGCGATGTCGATCCAGTCACCGCTCTTGGCGCGAAAACGAATCTCGCCGGATGTCGGCTCATATAGCCGCAGAATGGTGCGACCGACCGTAGTCTTGCCGCAGCCGCTCTCTCCGACAAGCCCCAAGACTTCGCGCTCGCGGAGATTGAAGCTCACGCCGTCGACTGCCTTGACGTGGCCGACGGTGCGCTGCAGCAATCCGCGCTGGATTGGGAAGTGCATCTTGAGGTCGTTGACCTCGAGGATCGTATTGTTTGAATTTTCAGCCATGTTCATTTAGGTCCGCAGATTTCCAACTACTTCACCGTGAGCGCGGTCTCGCTCATCACGAGGTCTTCATTTGGCCAGTTCTTTTGTTGCGCAAGTTTATAGAACGCCGGCCGGTAGATCAATTTGAGCTTTATCGACGCGGCGCCGGCCGGCGCTGCAAACGCATAGTCTGAGACGTCACGCTTGAGCGGCAGAATGCGCGTGTCTTCCACCAGCTCGATTTGCCGCCAATAGGCGGCCGTGGGCGCTTCGCCCGTCCACTTGTCTTTGAGTATTTTGGCATAGCCGCGTCCAGCGCGCCCGGCGAAGTCACCGGTCCAATCCGGCAAGGTTGGTCCGGTCGCGCAGGCTGAGCAGGTTTCCAGCGGCGTCTCGCGCCTCGACCACCAGCATGACCGAGCGAATCGGCGCATCGGTTGGCACGGCGTGGCCGGTGTTGTCGTTTGCCACCGTCACCGTTCAACGCGCACTGTGTCGCCTTCGCGTGTCTGCGGTGCCGGTGAGCGTTAGCGCGCTCAGCATCAACGCGCGGCTGCTGGTGCCCGTCATCGTGTGGTTGTGATACTTGTAGCCGGGTCGTTCGACGCCGCCTTGCTCGGGGGGCACGCTGTATGCGGCATCCATGGCAGGCATGTGGCACTGCTGGCACGTCTTGCCGGTCTGCGGGTCGCTGTAGGGGCTGCTCAACCACTCGCCATACGAGTTGTAAATGACTTCGCCACCCGTCATCTTCATGTTCGAGACCACGCCGCCCATCACGCCGTAGTGGCAGGCGCTGCAAAACTGGCTGCTCTGCCATAAACGGCGAATAGGTCACCTCGAGGCGGTTCGCATCCGGGATGGTGCCAAAAAAGACTTTCTTGCCTTCCGGCGGCCGGCGCAGTTCCATCGAAAGCAAGCCGGGCGCATCGGCAAACGGCAGCTGCGTGTTGGGGTCCAGCCGCACGTTTTTGATCACGTGGCAAAACTCGCACCCCACGCCTTCTTCAGCGACCCCGGCCATGCCAATGGGCGCCGCGCCGCGGATGGTATGGCTGACGGCTTTTGCAGCTTCGGCGCGGTCTGCTGTTTGTGGTGGAGTGACACCCGGACCAGGCGCAGCCATTCTGGGTGTCGATCTTTGCGGCCATGGGCGTGTGGCAGGTCGCGCAGTTGCCGGCGCGATCGCCGTTGTCCAATTTGAACCCCGGGCCAAAGTCGGGCAGGGCGGGATCGGGCGGCATGGCCTTGCCTTCGCTGATCAAGGCGCGTGGGCTGGCCTTTTTTTCCGTGATGTCGGTGCCGCGATACAGGTTCAAAAAGCGCGGGTTGGTTGCCGATTGCGAATGGGAATCGGCCTTCCACTCCGCGTATTCGCGATGACAGATGCCGCAGCTTTCGGCGCCGCGTTTTGCCGCCGAATTCAAACCAGGTGTATCGTGGTTGTCGCGGTCAAAAAGCGGCTGCAAAGTGACATCAACCGGCTGCGCCGCGGCTTTCGGGTCAAGCGCGCTCATGCCGATGAAATGGTCTTCGCGCCCAAGCGGTGACGGTAATGGCGTTGCGGCCGCCCAGGCTCTCGCCATGCAGCACAAAGCGCCATCTGCCGCGGTTGTGGCGCGGTTGGTGTGCTCTGGATCTGCACGATGGCGTTGCTCACCGGGCCCTCCGGTCCAAGCACGCGACCGCGAACCGTGTATGGCATGCGCGCAGTGCCATCATTTGCATCCTGCACGCAGGCCGCCAACACGCATGCCAGCACGAGCAACACAGGCGTAATCGTGAACCAGCGCGCGGCACCGACTGGCAACAGACGCTGCGATGCCGCGTCGGCCGCAGCTCGCATTGCTGTCTGAGTTTGGTTTCCGCAATCGCCATTTCATTTACGGTCGAACGACTAGCGCCGCGGCATACGGATCGGCAGCATCACGCAGGCCATCGCCGAGAAAGTTGAAACCCAGCACTGCGAAGATCATAAAGAGCGCCGGCGTCATGATCCACTGTTGCTGGCCAAGCGTCTGCAGGTTTTGCGCATTGCGCATCAACAGGCCCCAGCTCGTGAGCGGTTCCTGAATGCCGATGCCGAGAAAGCTCAAAAACGACTCGGACAAGAATTGTGCCGGGAATGCTCAGGGTCAGCACAACGATGATGTGGCTGAGCGTGTTTGGCAGCAAATGTCTGAAGATAATGCGCGAGTCGGAGGCGCCCATTTCTTTTGTCGCCAGCACAAAATCGGTTGAGCGCAGCGACAGTACTTTGCCGCGCACTTCGCGCGCCAGCCCAGTCCAGTTACAGTAGCGCAAGGATCAGCGCCATGATCAAAAACACGATCAACGAATCGGCTGTCTTTGGCACCAGCGAGGCCAGCGACATCAGCAATGGCAAACTCGGAAATGCGCTGACAAACTCGACAAAACGCTGGATGATATCATCGGTGCGGCCGCCGTAATACCCGGAAGTCGCACCAATCATCGAGCCGAGCACAACGGTGATCAGGGTGGCGAACAAACCCAGACTCAGCGAAATGCGCCCGGCTTGACACGCTTTGCCCCACAAATCGCGGCCAAGCTTGTCGGTGCCGAGCATATACAGCTTACCGCCCTTTTCAACGCCGACCAGATGCGGATGCTGTGGGATGATGCCCGAACAACTTTGTAGGGCCAGCTGCTCACAAAAAACTGAAGGTAGTATTTCTTCTTGGTGTCTTCAGTCCAGGTTGGCTGAAAGGTTTTGGGATCAAGTGCGATGCACAGTCGCATAGACAAACGGCCGAACGCTGAAGTTGCCTTCGGCATCGACAAAGCGAATCTGATTTGGCGGCACAAACGCATCTTTCAGAATTGTCGCCGTCGATCGGCGTGGGCGAGAAGAAATCGGCGAAGATCGAAAGAAACGCCAGCATGATGCACGATCAAGCCGCCGACGATCGAAATCCGGCTGCGCATAAATCGCCGCGAGACAGAGCTGAAAGTAGCTTTCATTGACTGGATCCGGCGAGGGTGCGCAGCCAATCGGGAGTGATCGGGGTGGAGGGTTGGCGCTCATAAGTGGTATGTTGTAAAGAGTTTCGACACATCTAGCTGAAGCGGATGCGCGGATCGAGCAGTGCAAGAAAGAGATCTGACAACAGGTTGCCGACAACGGTCAGCACGCTGTAAATCAGCACCAGGCTGCCAGAAATAAAAATGTCTTGTTCGACCAGCGCGCTCACAAACATCGGCGCAAGCGTCGGCAAGTTCAAGCACCATCGCCGCTTCAAGTTCGCCAGCAAGCATATAGGGCAGCACCGAGCCTTGATAGGCGACGATCGGGTGCAGGGCATTTGGCACTGCGTGCCGCAGCATGACGATTGATTCTTTCAGGCCTTTTGAGCGCGCGGTGGTCACAAATTGCGCGCCGAGCACATCCAGCAGGTTGCCGCGCATCACGCGCATGTTATTGCGCCACTCCGCCCAGATCCGGCGATGACCAGCACCGGCCAGATGTTTTTGAACATGTCGCCAACGCGCGCAAAACTCCACGGCGCGATCACATATTCTGGCGAGAAAAACCCGGTAATGCTGTGGCAGTCTTGAATATAAACACCATCAGATACAAGATCACCAGCGCCAACACAAAGCGCGGCATCGATGTCAAAATAAACGCCAAAATCCCGGTAACGTTGTCGATCAGGCCATACTTGCGTGTGGCCACAAATATGCCTAAGGCCAAGCCAACAAAGGTCGAAATGAAGTGCGACAGCAAGGCGAGCGCAGCGTTTTGGGCAGCCGTTCGGCGATCAACTCGCCCACATCGCGCCGGTAGGCAAACGAAAAGCCAAATTTGCCTTCAGTGACGATGCCTTTGATCCAGTTGAAAAACTGCACCGGCATCGGCTGATCCAAGCCATATCGTGCTCGTAGCAGATTTGCCTGGCGTTCGGCATCTTCTTCGCTCACGCCCGGCTGTTGCAACAAAAATGCCTTGTAGTTGGACGCAACATCGCCTGGCGGCAACTGGATCACGATAAACGAGACCAGCGCCACGCCGAGCAGCATCACAACGCTAATGACAAGTCGACGAACCAGATAGTTGACCATAGTTGAATTCACGAGGCACCCGGCAATTGATGCACTGTCAGCCGAATACAACGGTTATCGCAAGATGGCAAACCTGTGAGCACGAACGTTCACGAATGTGCGCACAAAAGAGCTTGTGCGCACACCTTCGCATTGATGCACGAAGCGAGGCGCATGAAGTCAGGCAGGTTATTCGACGCGGCTTTAGTTGGTGAACACGGGATAGGTCTCCGGCCGGTTCTGCTTCAACTGGTCGGCCTGCGGGGGTCCACAGCGTGTCCAGAAGAATGGCATCTTCGACCCACGTGTAGAGGAACGTCGGTGTCGCCACCGGGATGTTCTTCACACGCTTCGCCAGGCCGAGGCCGTAGCGACCACTGAAGACGCCCATGTGATAGACGTTCTTCGTGAGGATCGCGTTGTACTCGGTCATCAGCTTCTTGCGCTCGAGACCGATCGAAGGTCAACGGATACTTCTTGATGATCGCGACCAGCTCCTTCTCGAAGTCCATCAGCTTGCGCGGCTTGTCGCCGTCCTGGCGATGGATGCCGAAGGTCTTGGTCGATCGGCGCCAAGCGCTGTTGGGTTCGGTGAACGGCAGACGCGAAGTTCTGGCCTCCGCGATAGATGCGCAGATCCCAGTGCCGATGTGTGTCGATCTCGGTGCCGGTGGTGCTGTTGATCACGCGTGTGTTGAACTTGATGCCCAACGGCCGCCCACTGGTTGACCAGCGCTTCGGCCACCGACTGCGTCTCTGCCGCGTCTTCCGACGATAACAGCTGCAGGATCGACATCTTTGCCCTTCTGCGGGCCATCGGTCCACTCGCGCACGCCATCGCCGTTTGTGTCCTTCAAGCCGATCTCTTCGAGCAAGGTCTTGGCCGACTCGACATCGTTCGGATAGTAAACAACCACGTTCTTGTCAAACGCGGGCGAACCGGGGTAGATGCCGCCGGCATAGCCGCGCAAGAACGGTCCGCGCATGATCGCCTGGGCGATGCCGTCGCGATCGGTCGCATAGCTGAGCGCCTGGCGGAACTTGAGGTTGCGGTTGAGCTGGCGCACGGCCTTGTCGCGATCGTCCTTCGCGCCGGTTTCTTCGGCGAAGTTGAACTCGACGCCGTAGCCGAGCAGCTCCGGTCCCCAGTTGATTGAGAACTTGGCGTCGGCTTCCTGCGCCTTGGTCATCGTGTTGACATACGAGCTTGGGTTTTCCAGGTTCGTGTGATCGCAATCACCGGCCATCGTGCACAGGTCGCGGCCGATGCCGCTGGGGCCCTTCTTGTACTGGATCTCATCGAAGTAGGGCAATTGCTGGCCCTTCTCGTCAACCTTCCAGTAGTAGGGGTTGCGGCGCAGGATCATGAGCTCGTCGGTCTTGTACTCGGTCGGCACCCATGGGCCCATGGTCGGGATTGGGAGCTTGTCCGGCGGCATCGCGTTCTCAAAGTCTTTGTAGCTGGGCTTCGGGTCTTTGGTGCTGAATTTCGGGTGGAATTCCGCCAGCGCATGCTTGCGGGTTCGACACGAAACGCATCTTCACCCAACTGATAGAACACGTTCAGCGGCTTCTTCGCGCCAAACGTGAATTTGATCGTGTAGTCGTCGATCTTTTCAAGCTTGGCGTCTTTGTCGCCATACTTGTAAGCGCGCCAGCTTGCGGCCCGAGTTGACCTGATCGTCGAGCACATAGGCTTCCCACGTGAAGATCACATCGTCGGCCGTGAATGGCGCGCCATCCGACCACTTGGCGCCTTCGATCAGCTTGATCTCAAGCGCGAAGTCGTCGTCCACCCACTTCCAGCTCTTGGCTGTGTTGGGGAACGGCTCAATGTCCTGATCGGCGCGGAAGAGCGGGCCGGTCTTGAACAGCGAGTTGTTGTTGCGTGCTATAGCTTTCAATGCCGAACCAGCCAGCGCTGACGCCGGCATAGTTGTTCCAGCCGGCGGTCGGGCAGGCTGAGAAACCGCGCCACAGATCGCCATATTCGCCGGGGCCGTCTTTCATGCCCGAGCTGAGCATGACTTGCGGCTCTTTGGGCAGGCGATCCTTGACCGCTGGCAACTTGCCATCGGCCACGGCCTTGTCCATCCAGGCCGGCTGCTTGTATTCGGCCAGCGCCTTGTAGGTCACGATCTCGCTGATTGGCTGGCGCTTGGCAGCCGCGCCACCCAGATCGAGCGGTGGCGCATCCGGGAACGGAATTGGGTCTATGACTTTGCCCATCGCGGCCGGTGCCGGCTCAGCGGGCTTCTCGGGCGCAGCGGTGGGTGCAGCTGGTGCCTCGGCTTTTGGCGCTTCGGCTTTAGGAGCCTCGGCCTTTGGTGCTTCCGGCGCGGCTGTCGGCGCGGGTGCGTGCACGCGGCGACGAGTGCACTTGTGCCGCCGACGGCTGCAATCTGCAGCAATTGGCGGCGAGTCAGATTATTCTTCATTACGATAATCTCCTGTATTGATAACCAGTTCGCGATGCAGCAAGCATATTCACTGCGTTGCGCATCGGCGTTGCGTTGCCGCTTCGGCGGCCAGTCAGATGTGTGACTATCCGATAACCATCACCTCCTAAAGTTAATTTGAATGCAGAAGTATGTTGTTATACGTGTGCCAGCGACTTATGCACTTGCGTCGCTGTGCAGGAACAAGCCGCGGTGTGGCCGGGCGCAATTTGTGTGAGTGCCGGGCGTTTCTCGCGGCATTTATCCATGACATGCGGGCATCGGTCGGCAAAAGGACAGCCTTTTATACTCTCGGTGGGTGAAGGCACCATGCCCTTGATCGGCACCAACACTTGCGTGCCTTTTTTGCCCAGCACCGGCACCGAGTTCAGCAGGCCTACGGTATACGGGTGCAGCGGGTGCTTGAAGAGATCATAGGTCGTGCCGTATTCGACGATACGGCCAAGATACATGACGGCAACCTTTTGGCCATCTGCGAAACGACACCCAGGTTGTGCGTGATGAGCACAATGGCCGAGTTGAAATCGCTCTGCAGCTCGCGCATCAGATCGAGAATCTGGGCCTGCACGGTCACATCGAGCGCGGTCGTCGGTTCATCCGCGATCAACACGGCCGGGTTGCACGAAAGCGCGAGCGCGATCATGACGCGCTGGCGCATGCCGCCCGACAGCTGATGCGGATATTCCATCAGGCGCTGCTTTGGCGCGCTGATTTGAACGCGTGTCAGCATCTCAAGCGCGCGGTCCAACCCGGCTTTTTTGCCGACCTTTTGATGCAGGATGACCGATTCTGCGATCTGGTCGCCGATGCGCCTCAGCGGGTTGAGCGACGTCATCGGCTCTTGAAACACGATAGCAATCTCAGCGCCGCGGATGCTGCGCATCTGCGGACCCGTGGCCTCGAGTTTTGCGATATCGACGACCGTCCCATCGCGCTTGCGCAGGTTGATTTCGCCGCCAACGATGCGGCCAGGCGCCGGCGTCAGGCGCATGATGGACATGGCCATCTGGCTCTTGCCGCACCCGCTCTCGCCGACCAGGCCAATTGTCTTTCCGGCTGACAGTGAGAGCGTGACGCCATCCAGCGCACGCACGGTCGCGCGCTCAAGAAAAAAGTGCGTCTTGAGATCGTTGATCTGCAGAATGGGTTGGGAATCTGTCACAGGTGCATGCGGGGCGGTAGCTTGAGTTGGATTCATAAGCAGTGCGTCAGGGTCAGGCGCTTTGGCGTTGGATCAACGTCACGTTTTGAAACTCGCAGGTAGGCGCGTGGGCCGGGTCCGCGCGTAAATTGAGCAACAAGCGCATGGCGCGTTCGCCAAGCGCAGTACTATCGATGCGGATCGTGGTCAGTGCGGGTGACACTGCGCGTGCCATCTCGATGTCATCGAAACCGATGATGGCAACATCGCCAGGCACCTGCTTGCCGAGATCCTGACAAGCGCGCAACGCGCCGATCGCCAGCAAATCGTTATAGCAGTACAAAGCAGTGAGTTCGGGGTGGGTTGTGAGCAATTTGGTGGCGCAACTATAACCTGAGTCGATGCTGGCGCGGCTGGTGGTAACCCAGCCCGGATTGACCGTTAATCCATGCTTTGCCATCACATCCCGATAGGCGTGCACCCGGCGCGGGGTGGGCTCGCTGCGGACATCCGGCGCCAGCATGCCCAAACACGTATGGCCGCGGCTGATTAAATATTCGACAGCCTGCACGCCGCCATCGTAGTTGTCGGTCAGGACACGCGTCAGGCCAGGCAGGTCCGCCTGCACGTTGATCGCAACCACGGGCGTGTGTCCGGCGAGCGTTTCCAGGATGACCGGCGTCGTCAAACTTGATGCAAACGCGCTATATAGCACGATGCCGTCCACAGACTGCGCAACCATTGCGCGCAAGGCCTGCGACTCAAGTTCGCCTGACTCAGCCGCGCTGCAAATCATGACATTTAAGCCGAATTCGCGCGCAACCGTTTGAACGCCACAGGTGACACCTGCGAAAAATGGGTTGGTAATATCGGGAATGATCAAGCCAATGATGCCGGTTCGCCGCGTCACCAGGCTGCGCGCGACGAGATTCGGACGATAGCCGAGCAAATCGATCGCGCTCTTGACGCGCTGACGCGTGTCAACGGAAATCTCACACTCCTCGTTGACGACGCGTGAAACCGTTTTGATAGAGACGCCGGCGTGCCGGGCTACGTCCCGCATTGTTATGGTGGTTGCCATTCGATTCGAAATGGGTGCATCGACAAACTGCTGTCAACGCTGTCAGAACTCTCGATAGTATGCGCGCACGTCGATAATCCGCAAACATGATGTAGTTTACATAAAAATAAAATCGACGTTGTCAGATTCATCGGTGCACAAAGAGCGGATAGACAGGACTGCGAAATCGATCAAATGCCCGAAGATTCATGCAAAACGCACCCGCACCTCGTGCTTTGGGTCGAAGAGAATGTCACTTAGACCTGCTACTTATGGCCTTGCATGAATACGACATCGCAGCATCGCATGGTTTCGCGCGGGCTTGTCGCGCTAATGATCGCATGCCTCTGCGCATCAATTTGGCCGGCGCACCTCGCACACGCACGCGGCCTGGCCGTTCCTATTTCAGGCCTCTCCGCCGCGACCAGCAGCCCAACGGTGCTTGGCCGAACCACGTACTACACCGCCACGCAGAGCACGGGTGACAACATCACCTATGCCTGGAATTTTGGCGACGGCGGCCTTGGCGCCGGCGCAACCACAACGCATGTCTACGCGCAAACAGGCACCTTTACGACGATCCTGACCGCCACAAACGGCTCAGGTAGTCAATCGGTGTCACGCAGCGTCGTTGTCACCAACCAACGCCCGCTCGCGAATGCTGGCTTTGATCAGACGCGTCAGGTCACCGGCACAGTGACGCTCAATGCCTCGCTGAGCACCGACCCAGATGCACACTATCCGCTCGAGTATCTGTGGCGGCAAACTGGCGGACCCCCGGTAGCGCTGGACTACAACAATGTGGTCCCACCGACGTTTCCGGCGTTGTCGGCGCCCGCGACCGTCACATTTTCGCTGATTGTCACGGATGCGCGCGGCCTTGGCAGCGTGGCGCCTGACTTGATGACGGTACGTTTTCGCGATATTGAAATCAACGGCCTGAGCGCGGTTAACAACAGCCCGAATATCGTGGGCATCACGACGCTTTTTACCGGTTCGGTCGTTGCCGGAACCAATGTCGCCTATGCATGGAACTTTGGCGACGGCATGACTGGCACAGGCGCCTTGCCATCGCATGTGTATGCAAGCACCGGCTTTTACGACGCCGTGCTGACCGCCACCAATAGCGAAGGCTCGGTTACCGCCACGACGCGCATCTCGATCACAAACGGCACGCCCTACGCCTTTGCTGGCGCGGATCAAACGGTTTATGTGAATTCACTGGCCACGCTTAACGGCAGCGCCAGCTATGACCCGGATGGACACAATCCTTTAACCTACTCCTGGAAACAAACCGCGGGCGCAACGCGGCCCCTGACCAACCCGAACAGCGCGATCGCAAGTTTTTCAACACCGGCGTTGCCAACTGTGCTCACATTTACGCTCACAGTTACCGATTCACGCGGCCTGGTGACGATAGGACCGGACGACATCGTCATAAATGTCGCAGACGTGCCGATCACCAACGTCATTGGACGCAGCAGTAGCCCGACCGTGCTCGGCGAACGCACGTATTTCACGGCCAGCATCGGCAGCGGCACAAATACGCTCTTTAACTGGGACTTCGGCAATGGTGCAGGCGGGCAGGGCACCACGATCTCCACCACGTATAACGCCATCGGCGTCTACACGGTCACGCTCAACGCCTATAACGGCACAAATATTGTGCGCATTAACTTTCCAGTGACCGTCACAAACGCCATGCCAATCCCAAACGCTGGAACGGACCAATCGGTGCCAGTTGGCAGCACTGTGACGCTGAACGGCGCTGCCTCTTACGACCCGGACAATCACAAACCGTTGCAGTATCGCTGGACGCAAACCAGCGGCACACCGGTCGTGCTGGCAAACGCCTCGCTGTCGTCAACCACGTTTCTTGCCCCAATCACGCCGGCATTGCTGGGCTTCTCACTCAATGTGACTGATGCGCGTGGTCTGCGAAACGCATCGCCGGATGTGATTCTGATCTTCGTCGGCGATCTGCCCATTACCGGGCTCGCTGTCGCCAGTGACGCGCCAAAAACGATCGGCACCGCAGTGGCGATGACCGGCTCTGTCACCGGAGGCACAAACGTGCGCTATGGCTGGACGTTTGGCGACGGGACTGGCGGGTCTGGCATCACAACCACACACCTGTATACGGCGCCCGGCGTGTATACCGTCACGCTGACCGCCGACAACGCCACAAATTCGATGACTGCGACCATGTCCGTCACGGTTTGGCCGATACCCATTGCACGCCTCTCTGCGGCCACGCATGCGGTTCGCGAAAGCGATAGCGGCGTTGCGGTAACTGTTGAACTCGACCGTGTTTCGACGAACCCGATCACTGTAACGATCGCGCCAGCGCAGGAGACGGCCGGCTCGCCAGCGGACTATGCCGGGCAGAACGCGCAGCGCGTGATCCCAGCCGGTCAGATCAGCACCACGATGACGGTGCCGCTGACAAACGATGCGCTGCACGAGGCAACCGAGACCTTCAGCATCACGCTGGTGTCAGCCCAGAATGCGCAGCTCGGCATACCCGATGCCGCCAAAGTCACCATCACCGACGACGATCCGCCGCCGGCGATTTCGTTTGAAAGCGGCTACTACACGGCCACCGAACATGCCGGCGCTGCCACGATGTATGTCCTTTTGAGCGCGCCAAGCGCATTGCCGACCACAGTTTCGTATGCAGTGCCGGCCGGTCCGGCCAGCGAAGCCTCGAGTGGCGTGTTGCGTTTTGACCCGGGCCAGGTACGCCTGGAGATCCCGATCACCGTGCTCGATGACGCACTGATTGAAAGCGATACAGAAGTTTTCGCGACGCTAAGCGCGCCGGGCAATGGCGCACTCGGCGCAATCAGCGTGGCCCGCTTGACGCTGCTCGATGACGAGTCGCCGCCCATTGTGCGGTTCCAGACCACGCAGGGCACCGTGACGACGGGCAAGCGGGTAACAGTGACCGTTCAACTCGACCGCGCCTCGACACTGCTCGCAACAGTGCTGGTTCAGCACAACGGCGACACGCAGGCGCTGACCTTTCCGCCCGGCGTTTTGACGGCTGCGTTTTACTTTACAGCGCCGGCAACGCCCAACGCCACAGTGACGCTAAATCTTGTTGCCCCATTGAGCGCACCGGCGAATGCGCTCTTGTCGGCTGACGCGGCGACCGCAACGTATCGCGTGGTTGCAGCGGGTTTCAAAGTGCATCTGCCGTTGATGAACCGCAGGTGACCGCCCCGCTGGACTTTTTACTTCGTCTGCAAATCTGGCGATCCCCGCGCAGTGCTACTCCTTGCCCACACATTTCCTGCCGATTGATAGCGTTTCGCGCACGAGCTCACAGAGATTAGCTTGAAGAAAGCACCCTATCCCCGCGCGGAGCGCAGGGGTAAGGTGCTTTCTCCAGGTTAATCTCTGTGAGCTCGTGCGCGAAAACATCGTATAGGGATCAGCAACCCTTCACCTATTTGTGGGTAAGGGGATAGCGCGCAGCGGGGATGGCGAATCCGGCCCCAAACTGTTTGCCATTACGCGGAACTAGCGCACCGCAACAGCGGCATGCGCCTGCGGCACCCAGCGCTGGAACTTGCGGCGCAACAGCAAGATGGCCACCGCGCACACCAGCATGGCGCTGCCGTTGATGCGCACCGCGAGTTGCGGGCCAACGGCTTCTCCGAGCGCCCCAACGAGCAGCAGCGCGATTGGATTTGCCCCAAACGAAATCATCTGCGAAAAGCTCAGCACGCGCCCGCGCAACGTGTCTGGCGTGATCAGCTGCGTCAACGATGTGACCGAACCCAGCACGATCGGAATGCTGATGCTAAACATGGCGATGCCGAGCATTGTCACCGGCACCGTTGTTGCAAAAGACATAAAGACCACCCAGGCGCCCGCCCACAGCAGCGCGATGGTCAACGCGCTGCCTGCCCGCGGGATCTTTTGAATCTGTGGCGCAAGTAAAAACGAGCCGATCAGCGCGCCGGCACCAGACATCGCCAACAGCGTGCCAGCCAGTTCCGGGCCGCCGCCGAGCACGAGATCGGCGATCGGCGCGACAAGTTGCAAACTAGAAAACACAAATAACGTAATGGTCAGGCTGCACAGCAGCAGATCCACGATGCGCGGTTCGGAACGGATAAAGCGCACCGCTTCGGCCAGCGACTCAAGCACGTTGCCGGAGGGCGGTCGGATGTGTTGTTCGGCGCGCACGGCATACAAGCTGAAAAGCACGGCGACAAAGCTCAGGCCGTTGAGCAGGAAGGCCAGGCTTGGCCCGACGCGCGCAATGATCAAGCCGCCGAGTGCCGGGCCGATCACGCGGCCGATCTCGATCATGGTGACGTTGAATGCAAACGATGCGCGGATGTTGCCCATGCCGCTCAGATCGCCAATAAATGCGCTCTGCGTTGGAAAGTTGAAGGCGGAGCAGACGCCGAGCGCGAGCGTGATGAGCAGCACGGGAACAATAACGGGCACATTTTGGGTCGACAAGTAGGCCAGCGCGGCCAGGCCAAACGCCAGAAGCATCTCGCTAATGACGACGACCATCAGCAGCCTGCGGCGATCCGTGCGGTCCGAGAAGTTGCCAGTGAACGGCGCCAGAAAGAACACCGGGAGAAACGCAAGCGCCCCGACCAATCCGATCATGCGCGAGTCTTTTGTAAGCGTCCATACAAACCACTGCAGGGCCGCAGTTTGCATAAACGTGCCGATCAACGAGACCCCCTGGCCGCCGATATAAGTTCTGAAATTTTTGTTTTTTAGCGGCGCAAGAGCATCTGAAAGAATTGTTGAAGCAAGTTGCATGGTTGTGCGTTGATCTTAACCGGTAAAAATTCGGTGGCTCGCGCGGCTTGACGCGTGGCTGCTGACTGCACCCAACCATTCACAGAAAGCGCTGCGCGTGCAAATTTGTGTTTGTTGCGGAAGCGCAAAAAATCCGAGACAGACCATCTTGGTAGGGGAAGATTACGATTTGTTTCTGTTTAGTGTAGTCGGCGCGGGGTCTGGAGACCTTTCACGTCTGGAGACCCGCCGGGTCTCCAGACGTGAAAGGTCTCCAGACCCCGCGCCGACTACACTAGCCCGCATGGCTCAGGAACAGGTTGTCTTGATTACAGGCGCCACGGATGGCATCGGAAAGGCCGTGGCACTGCAGCTTGCGCAGGCCGGCTGGCATCTTCTGATTCACGGGCGCGATGAAGCGCGGTTGCGGGCGACCCAGCGTGAGCTGGGTCAACGCTCCGGCAACAGCAACATTGATTGGCTGCTGGCGGACTTCTCATCGCTCGCGCAAACACGCCGTATGGCGGCATTCGTGGCGGACAACTACGACCGCATTGATGTGCTGATCAACAACGCCGCGACGCTGCAGACCGAGCGTCGCGTCAGCGCGGAGGGCAACGAGCTGACGCTGGCCGTCAATCATCTGGCGCCGTTTCTGTTGACATGCGCGCTGTTGCCTGTCCTGCAGTCCACGGCTGCGCACGTCGGCCAGACGCGCATCGTAAACGTGGCATCGAACGGCCATCTCAGTGCGAAACTTGATCCGTCGGACCTGCAATTCGAACAGGCCTACGACGGCGTGACGGCCTATCGGCGCTCGAAACTGGCCAATGTGTTGTTCACAAAAGCCTTGGCGCGCAGGTTGGCAGCGGCGGGCGTGACCGCCAACGCGCTTCACCCGGGCGTCATCACCACGAAAGTATTGATGGCAGGTTTCAACATGACCGGCGCGCCAGTGGACGAAGGCGCCCGACCGATTGTCCACCTCGCCACGTCAGCCGAGCTCGATGGCGTGACCGGCAAATACTTCGATGTGCTGCGCGAGCGTATTGGCGTCACCGCGACGCGCGACGAAGCGCTTCAAGATGCGCTGTGGGCCGCGTCGGAGGCGTTGTGCGGATCCGCCTGAGCCGCGCACTACATCAACAAGGGCTGCCAGAGCAGCGCGAGCACTATGGCGAGCAGCAGAAGCGCCGCGCCGATTGTTGCAAAGATAAAACCAATTTCAGTGACTTCGCTGCGTGAGACCAGGTGCGTCGGCAGATTCCGAAATGCGGTGATCAACTCGTCCGTGCTTTCGGCGGAGTAGTAGGCCGCGTCGGTCATTGCCGAAACTTTCTTGAGGGTGTCCTCGTCGATGCCGCGCCGAAAGTTGCCCGTCAGCAAGCCGCCGTTCCCACGGTCACGACCGGGCTCGCGGCCGGTGAGCTGCTGGCCGCACGGGGGAATTGCGGAGCCCGCAGCTGTGCCAAATCCAATCGTATAGACGCGAATGCCGCGGTCAGCGGCTTCTTTAGCCGCATCGATTGGCATCGGCCCGTAGTTACTTGCGCCGTCAGTCAGCAACACAATAATATGCGGTGCGAACGCCCCCTTCGGCATCGGCGAAAAACTTACTTCAGGTGACCCGTCGAACGCGACAGGCGCAACACTTTCGTCAATCTCCGAAAGCAGCTGCAACGATTTCATGATGCCGCTGCCGATCGCGGTGCGCCGGCCAGTCGCCAGGCCTTCGATCGCGGCGCGCAATTCGGCCCGATCACGCGTGGGCGCCTGCACCACTTCGGCAAACCCAGAAAATGCCACCAGACCGATCTGCGTGCCTGGTTTTTGGCCTTCGATAAACTGAATTGCCGCTGCTTCCGCCGCCAGCAGGCGATTTGGCGCAATGTCGGTTGCACACATGCTGCGCGAAACATCCATCGCCAGCACAATCGTCGTTTGGTCCGACGGAATGTTGACAATCGAGACTGGCCGGGCGGCGGCGCCGGTCAATGTGCTCAGCCCAAGCAGGAATAACACAACGGGCAGGAAGCGTTTGAGCCGCGAGTACTTTGGCAGGGCTGAGCGCACCAGCGACAGGCTGGAATAGCGCACCACGTTTTTGCGCTTGCGGCGCAGCATCAGCAGATATGCGCCGGTCAACAGCGCAACAATGCCCAGTAGCCCGAGCGCCCACGGCCAGAGAAATGAAATATTCATGGCATTCTGTTAAACCAAATCAGCGACAATACTGCGCCGATCAGCAATGCGGCGATCGCCGCTCCTGCAAACAGCGCGGTTAACTCGGTCTCTTGTGGCCGCACGGTCAGGCGCGTGCCAACGCTGTCATACACCTGCTGCAGCTCTTCGGCTGAGCGCGCGTTGTAATACTCGCCGCCAGTCGCTTCGGCCACCTGCCGCAACGCCGTCTCGTCTAACTGCGTTCGAATGTTAAACCCGTCAACTTTGAGCGTGGCGCCTTCCGGGCTGCCCACACCGACCGTGTGCACGCGCACACCGCGATCGCGCGCAACCTGCGCGGCTTCGAGCGGTTCAGGATTGACGTTGTTTTCGCCATCCGACAATAGCACGATCACAGCCGGCGCGGTGTATCCCGCCGGCACCGGCGTCGGCTCCGCCGTTGGGCCGGGCGTGCGATTTGTATAGATGCGGTCGCCCTGTAGTTTCTGGTCGGCCGTCTCGAGCGCTTTGAGCGACACAAGAATGCCGTTTGCAAGCGATGTGCCGCGCGTAGGTGCAAGCCGGCGGATCGCCGCGATGATTTGCTGGCGGTCGTAGGTTGGCGATTGCACCGACAGACCGCCCTCGCTAAACGCCACAACGCCGATCTCAACCGTCGAGGGCTGACTCTCGACAAATGCAATCGCCGCGGCCTTGGCCGCTTCCATGCGCGACGGTTCGATGTCTTTGGCCGCCATGCTGCCCGAAACGTCAAACGTCAGCAGAACGGTGCCGCCGACGCGCGGCAAGCTGACGACAGACTGCGGCCGCGCCACTGCGAGCACCAGCATGGCCAGCGCAAACAACATCAAGAGCGGTGGAATATGCCGGCGCCGGCCGATGGCGCGCTTTGCATTCAAGCCAAGCCCGAGCGCGCTCTGCTTTTCAAGCAACGCGCTGCGGCGTCGCTGGATGCGCAAATACAGCAGCACCAATAGCGGCAGCACCGCGAACAGGGCAAGCATCACAGGCCAGATAAACGTCATGTCGTTTAGCGGATCCCCCGCCGTTTTTTGCGAATGGCCGAGAAGCGCACGATTGCGCGCACAAGGTCTTCCTCAGTTGAAAGTGTGAGCGCCTCGATCCCGGACTGCTTAAACGCCGTTGCCAGCGCCTGTTCGCGCGCTTGCCCGGCTTCGGCAAAACGCTTGCGAAACCCTGCGTCGTGCGTGTCCACATAGAGTTGCTCGCCAGTCTCGGCATCTTCCATCACGATCAACCCGGCGTCCGGCAAAGCCTGCTCGCGCGGGTCGATCAGGCGGATCGCCAGCACATCGTGTTTGCGCGTCAGCATGCCGCAGCGGCTTCTCCCAACCGGGCTCGCTGATGAAGTCCGACACCACAAACACCAGCGAGCGCCGTTTGATTGTGCCGAGCGCGGCGTTGAGCATCACTGCGAGATTGGTAAATGGCGCTTTATCGAGCGGCTTTTGTTTGAGCAGATCGTTGATCAGCCGCAAGACCTGCTGGCGGCCGCCGCCGGCGGGAATGGTTTGATCGATGCGGCTGCTGAAAAACATCGCGCCGATACGATTGCCATGCCGGGTGAGCAGCCGCGCCAGCGTGGCGACGAAGTCGATCAACACCGCGCGTTTGTGACCGCTGGCAGGCCCGAAATCGACCGACGGGCTCAGATCCAGCAAAAACCAGGCGGTGATCTCGCGATCTTCGACATACTGCCGCACATACGGCGTGTCCATCCGCGCGGTGACATTCCAATCGATATAGCGGATATCGTCCTCCGGCTGATATTCGCGCAGATCGGCAAAGTCCACACCGTAGCCATAAAACAGGCTGCGGTAATCGCCCTGCAACAGGCCATCCAGCCGGCGCATCACCTTCCAGTCCAGCCGTTGCAGGATGCGGTCAGGCGTTGAGGATGCTGTTTGCATGTTCATGCAGCGGCACCACCGGCACCGGGATTCTTGACAAGATTTTCTTGAGCAGGTCGTCGCTGCTGATGCCATCCGACAGCGCTTCATACGATGGCACAAGGCGGTGTCGCATCACATCCAGCGCCATGTCCAGCACGTCCTGCGGCAAGGCATAGCCTCGGCCGCGCACAAACGCCAGCGCGCGGCCGGCCAGAATCAGGTTGATCGAAGCGCGCGGGCTGGCGCCAAACGTGATGTATTTGCGCAGATCGTCCAGCCCGGCGGTCTTGGGCTCGCGCGTGGCGGTGACCATCGCGATCGCATATTCAATCAGCTTTGGATCGACATACACTTTAGCGGCCATTTTTTGCAGACCCACGAGCTGATCGGTGGTGATGACTTTCTGCACAGCTTCGAGCGTGCTCGTCATGCGCTCGACGATGACGAACTCTTCGGTTGTGCTCGGATAGCCGACCAGCACCTTCAGCATAAAGCGATCGACCTGCGCTTCTGGCAGCGCGTAGGTGCCCTCTGTCTCAATGGGGTTCTGCGTGGCCATCACCAGAAATGGGTTTGGCACCGGATACGTGTTGCCGCCGATGGTGACCTGGCGCTCCTGCATGACTTCAAGCAGCGCGCTCTGCACCTTCGCCGGCGCGCGGTTGATCTCGTCGGCCAGCAGCAGGTTGGTAAACACCGGGCCGAGCGATGTGTTGAACTCGCCCGTCTTCTGGTTGTAGATGCGCGTGCCGACCAGGTCGGCCGGCACCAGATCCGGCGTGAACTGAATGCGCTTGAAATCACCGCCGATCGATTCGGCCATCGTCTTGACGGCCATGGTCTTTGCCAGGCCGGGCACGCCTTCGACCAGAATGTGTCCGCGCGCCAACAGCGCGACGATCATGCGCTCGAGCAAATGATCCTGCCCAACGATGACTTTTTTCACCTCGTAGAGCACGCGTTCCATCGGCAGGCCAGGTTTTGTATCCATGTTTTGAAAGACTAAGTTTTGCTTGCGAATTTGGCGCAATCGGCCATCCCACACGTGTGCTGGGACGCCGTTTACGCTTACAGTTTGTTAATACGGCGGTAGACCGGCCCCAGCGCCGGCGACGCCAATGGGCACCGCCAACCCGATGCCGGCAAACGATTCTTGTTTGCTCGGGTTCAGCAACGCGGTCACGATCGCGATGACTTCGCCGTTGCGATTCAGCAGTGGCCCGCCGGAGTTACCCGGGTTGACCGCGGCGTCAAACTGGATCAGGCCGGACATTGATGGCCGACCGTCGCTGGGTTCAAATGAGCGATCCAGCCCGGAGATCACGCCGGCGCTGAGCGAGCCATACAGGCCGATCGGGTGCCCGACGACATACGCGTCGTCGCCGATGCTCGCGCCGCCGCCGAGCAAGGCTGGAATGATTTTTGCGGGCGGTGTATCCGGCATCAAGATGGCGATGTCGTTTTCTGGCGTTTGATTGACGATTTGCGCGAGTGATTCCGAACCGTCGGCGAAGAGCAATTTGATCTCTTCGGCCTGATCAACCACATGCAGGCTTGTGATCACCGCGCCGTCATCGTTGATGATGACACCGGTGCCAAGTCCGTTTCCCGTATCGTCATCGGCCCCGGTGGAGGGCCGCTTTGTCTGGACCGCGACGATCGACGGCCGGATCATCTCATTGATCAGCATTGCGCGCGGTGGCGGCGGTGTGGCCGACGCCATCGCGCTTGCAACGATGCCATTGACATCTTTTGGCGTGAGCGGCTGCGGGCCTGGGAAGAGCAATGAATAGAGCAATAAAACAAACAACGCGCCCATGGCGCCGCCGAGAAATGGCTTTGCGGCACGCAGGCGCGTTCGCACTCGTTCGAGTGCCTGTCGAAAAGGTCGGACTGCCGGTGTTTGGTCTACCATCTTGTGCATGCGCCGCGGCGAGCAGGTGTTGACTTGTCGGACAGGAGATCGGCGGTCCGTCGATGTTGAGTGTACGAGCGTCAAAATCTCGGTCCCCGCGCACTGCGCGGGGACCGAGATTTTAGGTACTCAAAAGCTCGGCACTGACCGACCCACAGTCTTACATTACTTGATGAGGTCAGACTAAGCAACTGATGAAGAAGTCGTTTACTTACGCACCGTGAATTCGGCACCAAAACTGTTTGCCTTGACGCACTATTCGTCTACAGAGACTTCAGAAAGCCGCTGACCGCGCGCATATACGCTGCAAACTGATCGCGTCGGATGTTGTGGCTGGCGTCTGGCACATAAGCCACCTGCGCGCTGGGCTGCAACGAGCTGAAGGCCGCCGCGGTCTGCGCGGTGACCAGGCTGCCGCGCGGGCCGTCGCCGTGGATGAGCAGTATCGGGCAGGTGATCGCCCGGATCGTCTTATTCCAGTTGAGCGGCTTTGCGCTAAGCGCCGCGATGGCCTCAAAGCTCATGCGTTGTTTGGCATCGATCCAGGGCGCGCGCTCGGCGACCTGCCAGTGTGGGTTGTCGCGGGCCAGCAACGCCACAATTTCCTCGCGCGTGGAGCGCTTGATCATTCGGATCCGATCGCGCATGACCGGGTTTGGCTTTGGCAGCGCGATCCACCACGGCGGCGGGTCCTCCAGCAAGATGCCGCCGAGCAGACCTGGGTAGGTGCCGGCCGTTGCCATCGCCGATAGCGCGCCCATCGAGTGGCCCAGCAGCAGCGGTTTGCGCCACTTAAGCGCCTTGATCACGGCGGCGATGTCCGCTGCATGGTCGCCGCTGCCATAGCCACGCTCCGGTGCTTCGGAGCGGCCGTGGCCGCGCGCGTCCAGCATGACGATGTCATATTGCGCCGCCAATTTCGCGGCGACCGGCGTCCAACAGAGCCCGGCGTCCGAAAAGCCATGCGCAAGCAATAACTTTGGTTTGTCTGCGCCGCCCGTGCGCGTGTAATGCAGCTGAATGCCGTTTGCCTTGACGAAATGCGAGGTCCAATTTTTCACGTTGTCTCCTGACTGTTCTCGTGCACTAAAAATGTCGTTTCTATGTTTGGCGAAATCACCATATCCCTCGCGGAGCGAGGGATATGGTGATTTCGCCATTTTACAAACTTCGCTGGTGTTTCACGAGTGCGGTTGTCCCATCAGCTTACATCACCGGGGCTGCCCATGCAAAGATTTCGTTCACTGTGAAGACACGGAATCTTCACGGTGAGGTTATGTGCGTGCAGCTATGTAGGCGTGCGCGGCGGCGATGAGGGCGCCATCGTCAAGCCAGCGACCGGCGAGGGTGAAACCGTACGGTCGGCCGCTGGGCAATGTGCCGGCGGGCACGGCGAGCAGCGGCGCGCCGGCCATCACAAACGCGGCTTCGTGGCCGCTCGGATCAAACGACACCAACAAGTCCAGCGCGTGTTTGCGCATCAATCGGTCGATATAGCGCCGGGCTTTTGCGCGCGATTGCAAAACTGTTTCGACATAGCGCTCGTTCGACCATGTGTTGCGCAACGCGTGTTGCATGCGCCCCATGCCGTTTGGCGCGCGCGCTGCCAGGTCTTGTGCATTGAACGATACAACTTCGGCGATGCTGCGCACGGGCGCCTTTGTCTCGTTAAAGTAGCTCGCCACACCGTGCACAAACCCATAGCCCAAAATGCCGGTCACCGGCAGCCTGAGCGGTGGCGCGAGCACGTTGACGAGCGTTGCGCCGGCGCGCGCGAATCTGGCGCGCATCACGCGATACGATTTGAGGATCGCCGCGGCTTTCTCGTCGTCGACCAGCACCCCGACCCGTTTGCCGCGCAGGCCATCTGGAGTTAAGAAGCGCGTGAAGTCTGCGTCGGCCAGCGCGCGCGCCTGTGCGCTGCCCGCAAGCTCAGCACAGGCTGCGTCGCGCAAGTCGATGCCGGCCAGCGCGTTCAGCAGCAGCGCGAGATCGCCGGTTGAGCGCGCCATCGGTCCGGCTGTGTCGGTCGCATCGGTAATCGGCACGATGCGATCGCGGCTGATCAGCCCGAGGCTGGGCTTGAGCCCAAACACGCCATTGCACAGGCTCGGGTAGACGATGCTGCCGTGCGTCTCGGTGCCGACAGCGCACGCGCACAGACCAGCTGCCACCGCTGAGCCGGATCCCGCGCTGCTGCCGCCCACATCAAACAGGCCATGCGGGTTGCGCGTTTGCCCGCCGACCGCGCTGAAGCCATTGGGTGGCGGTTCATCGGCAAAAAAGTTCGCCCACTCGCTCAGGTTCGATTTGCCCAGGATGACCGCGCCCGCCTGCCGCAACCGTGTGACGAGAAACGCGTCCCGATCGGCGCGCGCATCGCGCAGTACTGCGGCGCCCGCGCTGGTGTGCATGGCGTCTCCTGTTGCAATGTTGTCCTTGATCAGCACGGGGATGCCGTGCAACAGGCCGCGCGGTTTGCGGGATTTATCCGCTGCGCGCGCCAATGTGAGCGCATCCGGGTTGAGCTCCAGCACCGCGTTGAGTTCGGCCTTGGCCGCAATACGCCGCAAATAATGCAGCGTCAGATCGACCGATGTCAAGGCGCCTGCGTCGATCAGCGCCCGCAACCTGACGACGGGCTTGCCGGTCACCAGCTTTGCGACGCGGCCCGCGCGCGGTTTGAACGCGCGCAGTTCGGCGTCAAACGGCGCGAAATCCAATTCGCGCAAGCGTTTGAACGTAAACAGCGCGCGTTGTTTTTTGATCTGCCGTGCGGCATACGTGTCGTAACCCATGCGCGCAAGGATAAAGCAGAAACCCCTGGCGATCTTGGGCGTCTAGCCTGAGACAACACTGCTCAAGCCAAAAAGAGCCACAGATTTCACGGATTACACAGATGGTCTGTGTAATCCGTGAAATCTGTGGCTCTTTTTTGCGTTGTTGCGATCCGGATCTCGGTCCAACGGAAGGCGTAGCGGCCATGCATCTGTGGTACAAAATCCGCCATGAGGTGTGTTTGGCATGGGCAGGCAGACTGAGGGCGTCGTTTCATTTGGCGAATGGGCCAAACAGCGGCGTCAGACGCTGGCCCTGACGCAGGCGGCGCTCGCGGCGCGAATCGGCTGCGCAGTCGCGACCCTGCAAAAAATAGAGCAGGGCGCGCGCACGCCATCCGAACAGATGGCAGGGTTGCTGGCGGAGGCGCTGGCGATCGCAGCGACGAATATCCCGGCCGTCGTTGCCGGCGCGCGAAGTGGCGTGGCGCCTTCTTTTAACGCACCCGTGCCAATCCTGACGCGTGTCGACGATCTGATCGGGCGCGACAGACAGCTCGATGCGCTGGCCGCGCTCATCACCGCCCGCGCACACCGCATCGTCACGCTGACTGGGCCAGGCGGCGTGGGCAAAACCGCGCTGGCGCTGGCGCTGATGCACGCCAGCCAGCGCCAGTTTGACAGTGGCGCGCGGTTTGTCTCGCTGGCTGAAGTGCAATCGCCGGCGCTGGTGCCCAACGCCGCGATTGCCGTGCTCGCACCTGATGCGCGCGTGGCCGATCTGTCCGCGCTACTGGCGTTGCTGCGCGAACGCGAGCAACTCTTGGTGTTCGACAATTTTGAGCATGTGCTCGCGGCCGCCACTATCGTGACGCAGATCACGCAGGCCGCGCCGCGCGCGACCGTGCTGGTCACCAGCCGCGAACCGCTCGGCTTGCCCGGCGAACACTGCATCGCCGTGCGCCCGCTGGCGCCAAGTGATGCCCGCGCGCTCTTTCTGCGGCACGCCCAACTTGCGGATCCGCGTTGGCGCGAAACGCAACAAGACGGCCCGGCCATCGATGCGCTGTGTCAGTCGTTCGACCGCCTGCCGCTCGCGATTCAGCTGTGCGCCGCGCGCGTCGCCGTGATGCCACCGGCCGCGATGCTGCGGCGATTGCTGACGGAGCAGGGCTATCCGCGTCTTGAGCTCGCGGCCGATGGACTGTCCGACCTGCCGTTGCGGCACCATTCGCTTGAGGACACCATCCGCTGGAGCTATGCCATGCTGGACGCTGGCGAACAGCGCGCATTTCAAGCGCTGGCCGTTTTCTCGGGCGGCTGCGATCTGGCTGCCGCCGAAGCCGTGGTTGGTGCCGAAACGCCTACGAGCACCTGGAACGCACTGACATCGTTGCTGCAAAAAAACCTGCTCACACGCACGCGCGACGATGCGTCGCCGCGTTTTGTGTTGCTGGAGACGCTCCGTGCATTTGCCCGGCAGGCTGCCCAAAAGAGCGGCGCCTGGTCTGCGCTGCAGGCAGCGCACCTGCGTTATTTCGATGGACTGGCGGCGGCCAATCAGCATCTGACGCCGTTTAACGCGCGCGTGCAGGCGCAGGAACGCGAGGCACCAAACTTTTACAGCGCGCTGGCCTACGGCTGGCGCAACGACACCGCGGCGGCCATGCGCATCTTCCGCGGGCTAATCAAATTTTGGCGCGCGCGCATGCGATTTGCCGACCAGCTCGCGGTCGCGCGCGAGGGGCTGGCCTTTGTGCGCGAGCCGGAGAATATGGGCGAATTGCACATGCAGGCCGGCAGCGCCTGTATCGCGCTCGAACGCATCGACGAGGCGCAGGCGCACCTGCTCGCCGCCGGCGACTGTCTGGCCGCGTTGCCGAATGCGCCGTTGCTCTGGCGCGTGCGCGACCTGCAGGGCCTGTTGGCCCAGCGGCGCGGCGACCTTGCGGAGTCACTCGCCCTGCATCAGGAAGCGCTGGCGTTGACAAAGTCGCTGAACGATCCGCTTTTTACCGCGCGTGCCGCACTGCACATCGGGCGAGCCTGCGCCATGCTTGGGCGTTTTGCCGACGCCGAAGCCGCGTTTGCCGACGCCGTTGCGCTGTTGCCGGAAAAGGATGAAAACCAGGCGGTGTTGTCGCTGTTGCGCACGCTGACGCAGCAGATGCTCGAACAATACGCATCCGCGCAGGCATCGCTGGCGCGCGGCATCGCGCTGACCGAAAACGCCGATCTGGTGGATATCCACGGCGGGCTGGTGCTGGCGCGAGCCGGTTTGGCGTATGCAGGCGGCGATCTGGCCGCGGCGCTGCAGGATGCCACGCGGGCGGGGCAGATACTTGCCGCGCTCGAGGCTGGCCTGCCTGCGCGCGTGCAAGCTGATCGCGTGCACGCATTGCTGCTGCTCGCGAACGGTGACACCACAGGTGGGCTGGCGTTGTTGCGCACAGTGATCGACCGCATGGTGCTCAGTGAAACAAGTGTCGCCAGCCTGGCTGTGCTGTCCGGTCTCGCAACTGCGCTCGCGCAGCGCGGCAAGCATGCGACCGCGCAACGGCTGTTCGCGACCGTGGTGAAGAAGCTCGCTGACGAAACACTGCCTCAGCGCGTGTTCGCCGACGCGCTGCCGTTTGAGTTGCGCTTCGCGCGCCGCGCAGTCGAAACACATCAGCGCGCAGACACAGCCGCGCCGCTAACGCTCGTCGATGCCGCCGCGTTGGCGATGCGGGAATTAGTCTAATTTGGCCGCTTGCAAACCCTTGTGTCCGGCTGTTTCTTGCGACTGTGCTATGTGCAGGGATTGGCTTATAGATATAGTTATTCTCTCAACGCGCCAACGAAGTATATCGATCCTTCAGGACATGCGCAAGAGTCCCCCGACGAGGGTGGAGTCGGCTGCCTCACCAATACAAGCTGTAACCAAGACCAGGTTTGGAACACATACGCATATTCGGGGCGTCACGGGCAAGAAACTGCGAATCCAGTAATCGAAGAAGCTTTCTATGACCACATGAATGGGCGCCAGAAGGGACTGCCAACGCTTCTCTTAGAAGCTGCACAAGTTGAGCTAGGCGGATTCGTTGTTGGAAAGTTTTTTGGATGGTTAGGCAAGACATTAATTAATCCCTCTGTCTCAGCCTCAGGGACAGCTGTCTTTGAATCATCAGCAGGTGGTGCTGCGCGTCTTGTTCCAAACGGAAATGCTTTTGCACGAAAGGCTAATGCATATCTAAAATGGCTTCCTGAGGAACTTCGCGAGGTGACCATTGCAGTAACTGAAATCAATCGCATTGAGCATGTTGCCATAAACGGCACGGCGGATCCAACAGCAATAAAGCTTCTCGGCGACTTTGTGCGTTCGAAGGGAGGCAAGTTTTATGTGGATCAAGGGATTGAATCAGCTGCTGGTCACGCAGAGCGGGTTCTATACAATAATCTACGCAATGAGGCTGACCTCGTGATTGGGATCTCGCGAAAGGCAGGCATGTGTGATTCATGCACTTCGTTTTTTAAGGAGCTACCAAACGTGACGGTCGTCAAATACAAGTAGGCAGTTACAAATATGGAAACCTCAATCGAAATAGTTCGCCGTGCTCGAACGATGCTTACTTCGGGAGATGCCGATCTTTATGACGGCGGGAAAATGCTTTTGCAGGAGATTCCCCCTGACCTATTGCGTGAGGCTGTACTAGGTTTAGAAGACGCTGGCGAGATATCCAAAGGGATTGTATTTGAGACGCTATTGATTGCGAATCAAAGTTCGAATACGGAGTACGTCTTGACGCGAGCACAGGAATTCTCGAAGCACACTCGGCATAACCTATGTTTAGTCTTGCAAGAAATCCCCAGACCAGAGGCTTTTTCGCTACTGAAGTTATGGGCGCAATCTGACCCGGATCCAACAATTAGGGCTGAAGCGTGTTGGGCACTTGGATCAATAGTAAGCCCTGAATCGGAGCATGTGTTGAGCAAAATTGCACAGAGTGATCATGATCTAGATCGTGAGGGTACGAAAGTAAGTCGACAGGCGGAAAAAGCACTAAGTAAGTTGCATGGAAAAGATCATTAATTGACTATGCAAGAGAAGTTCTACAGTCAGGGTCTCCTATCGATCGCACGCTCATAACAAACATCTGCTAAAACACAGCCCGTCAGCAAACGACCGCTTGCGGAGCGTCTGGTCAGTCTCGGGGCGTGAGTCACGGGCCGCGCGCTTTGGCGCGGAGTGAAACGATCCCTTGACTCATGCCCCGACTGTCCGATGATCGGGAGGCGGTTGTTGCGGCTTACCCGGTAGGGTTTGGTTCGGTGACCTTCTTTCGCGGCCCCACCAACGGCCGTCTTCTTCTTCGCGCCTTCGGGCTTGCTGCGGCCGGTCAGCAGCCGCGCCTCGCGTGTGCGCGGGTCGGGTTTTTGCTTGATACTGGCGCAGCCGAACGGCGGGTAGTCGACTTGCCGCCGCCGTTGCCTTTGCGCTCGATGATGGCGTCCGGGTCATGCCGGCTGGGCGGCAGGATCATGCGTTTGCCGGTCTCTTTGTTGCGTGTGAGTTGCTTGACCTTGACGCCGATGCCCAGATCGTCCAGCGCCTCGCGCACAAACTCGCCGGCGGATGGCTGGCCCGGGATGTTCTCGCGGCCGACCTGGTAGTAGAAAGCTGCAAATAGCTGTTGGCGACCTGCACCGGATTGGCGTTTTTGTCGGCTTCGACTTGTGTCAGCAAGTGCCAGACCAGAATCAGCATCTGGCGCGCGATAGCGATCAAGGCCTTGCCGTTGCCCTTGTGATTCAGATGTCGTATACAGCCGTTTCCAGTGGGGATGACACTCGACGGCGTGCGTGGCGACGTCGAACATTGTGCCGCGCAGATCGCGCGGCCGTCGCAGCTGGTCGGACCTTGCCACAGATTGTCGGACGACTGATGGACAATGCCGCCGAGACCGGCGTAACCGACCAGTTGGCGCGCTTTTGGGAAGCGTGAGATATCACCGATCGCGGCCATGATCGTGATGGCATTGATCAGGGCGATGCCTGGCAGTTGGACGAGCAGTGTGACGGCGCTGTCTTTGCCTGCGACCTCGGCCATGTGCTGCTCGACGACGGCGATGTCGTTTTCGACAGACTTGCAGCAGATCCCATTGCAGACGCACCTCGATCTGCTCAGGCCGCGAGATGCCGGGCAGGTTCAGCCAGAACGCGGCGTGCTTGATCGATGAAAGGCACACTGCTGCCTGCGCCATCGGGCAGCGCCAAGTGATTGCGGTGCAGCACGGCGTGCAAGACGTTCTTGGCGCGCGTCTGCAAACGAACCAGGCGTTCGCGCTGTGCGACGAGCATGCGGATATCGCGGACAGGCTGCGGCGGCACCCAGACCCCTTCGTCGTTGAGCCAGCCGGAGGCATACAGCCTGGCCAAGTTGTAAGCGTCGCGCTTGTCGGTTTTGACCAACCTGCGCATCATTTTGGCGATATTGAGCGGATGGACAATCTTGACTTCACCGGCCAGAGGCTTGAGCAGATCGTAAGCCATCCAGGTGTTGGTAGTCATTTCGAGGACGACTGCATCGTTTTTTGTGATGTTTTGTCGAGCCCAGTTGGCAAAAGCATCCCAGGTGAGTTTGTTGAGCGTCAGCAGCGACTCAAGCGAATGATCAATGGCGACGACGGTGATGAAAAACTTATGGATATCGAGGCCGATGAAGCGGCGCCAGGGTGGCGCGAGACCAGGCTTCAAACGAGACAGAAATGGCGGAGGAACAGACTTTCGTTGCGACATGCGAACTCCTTAGCGCGACAGCGCTGGAATGATGTCAACTGAACGAAGGCCGGACGGCGCGTTGACTGGTCGAACACTCTTAAAAGTCAAGAGCACAAGCCCAAACGGGCTTCGACTTCACACATTCTCACGGCCTCGGGCGAATGCAAGCATTCGCACGGACCAAGCAACGACTCGAACAGGGGAACCACACACGTGAATCGAGCTCACCCACGCGGTAAACCGCGCTGGCGGCGTCATGCTATATGCCGGTTAAGCCCCAATCATCGCGACCTGCGCCAATGACAGCCTGTTCAATTGCTAACGCAAGTGTAGGGCAGAAATCAGCGTAGCGCCGTCAAGCCTTGAACGCACCGCGTGGCCGCGCGGCGTGCCCCGCGCTGAGGCGTTAACACGGATTCTCGAACCCCCTGAAGTATACAGATCCTACGGGACATGAGCCATGCCCAGACAACTACTGCAATTTAACACCAGTAGGTCTGGTTCAATCGCCAGGTTTCGGAGCTGATGGCTCAATGCGGTCATTGTATTTGTGGTTAAAGGCGCACCCAGGCTACGATCCGTATCGTGATGAATACCTTAACGACGCGCGACCATATGAGCGTCTTTGGATTGTCGGCAAATGGACATCCATGCAACGATCAAGTGGAGTTTCAACCAGTCGAAAGATTGTTCTCTTCACAGCAGCCATTATGGGGGCAGGTGCGGAGATGGGTGATTCATCGGATAGCCTTGGTCCGAGCAATGGGCCAGGCGACAGATTGCCAAAACGTTCAGGGAAGAAGACAAATGGATTGTTGCTTGTCAATGGAAGCGAAATAGAATTGACGAGTGGTAGAAGTGGAGCTTCTTCAAAAATGCCCGTTGATTCACCAGGTATGACATCAGATATGGCAATTCGCGATCATGTTGAAGCACATGCGGCTGCTGAGATGCGTTTAAGGGGAGCGACGTCAGCAGATTTGTGGATTAACAACGCAACAGGCCCATGTGGGGGGCCACGTGGTTGCGATTCAAATTTGGCACACATGCTTCCGGAAAATTCAACTCTGACGGTTCACTATCCAGACGGGAATGGCGGGTGGAGTCAGAAAACTTACAGAGGCTTGCCCGACTCTGAGTGGAGCAGATAATGATTTATCGAGTGCATTGGCAGACCGAGCCACCAGTTGAACTTAATATACAAGTGATGTCATGGAGTTCGTTAAATCTTTAGGTTTACGGGCAAAAGAATCAGATTTACCAATAGCCGTGGATGTTTCCAATGGGAGTGGAACATCATTTGGACTTGTGGTTGGCACTGAAATTAGTTACACGCAGTTCTACAATGAAAAAAACCGGCCACCAATTTCAACCAGTGTAGATGGTAGTGAAAACGGCCAATTAGTAGAGTTCGATTTTATGGGGGAGTATTCGCAAATCGAACGAAAATACTGGATCTCCCTAGAAGAATCTCTTACGGCGTTGCGATATTATCTTGAGACAGGAAGGAGGTCGCCAAATATTCAATGGAATCGCTAGATGTATTCCATTAAAACGGCGGGCCGTCGCCCGCCGCGCGCCATCCCGGATACCGGGCGCTAACTGCGCGGGTCCGAAGACACAACGTGCTTACTCCGACGGGAGGTGCGCTCTTTCGAACGCGGCACAAACAGTAGGTTCGCACAGCTGCCTGAAAGTGTAATCAGGTAGTGCAAAAACGCAACTGGCGCGGCTCCGCCGGCCGCGCGCTCGTCATGAGCGTCGGCTGAAACGCGAACCCGTCAGCAACGACCGACTCACTGCGGAGCCTCCGCCCGCGACCGTTCGATGCTGGGAAGCCGGTCGTTGAAGCGCACTTCTGTGCGCAGCTCAGCCAGTCGGATTCGGTACGGCGACTTTCTTGCGCGGCCCTACCAGTGGGCGTTTCTTCTTGGCACCCTCAGGTTTGCTGCGGCCGTTCAGCAGCCGGCTTCGCGCGTGCGCGGGTCCGGCGCGGCCCGCATGCTGGCGCAGCCAAACGGCGGATATTCGGTCACACCACCGCCGTTTGCCCTTGCGCTCGATCACCGCGTTAGGATCATGCCGGCTCGGCGGCAGAATCACGCGTTTGCCTGCCGCGTTCTTCGTGAGCTGCGTGACTTCGCTGCCGATGCCCAGTTCGTCCAGCTGATGGCGCACGAACTCAAGCGCCGACAACCCGCCCAGGTTGTCGACGCCGACATCGCGTTTGCAAATTTGTAGAGACTGTCGGCGACTGTTGCGGATCGGCGTGATCGTCGGTCTCGGCTTTGCTGAGCAGATGCCAGACCACGATCAAGAGCTTGCGCGCGATGGCGACCTTGGCCTTGTTCTTGTGCATGCGTTTCTCTAGGCGCTCGAACTCGGCCTTCCAACGCGGGTGGCAGCGGATCGCGTGCGACGCGGCTTCGACCATGACATGGCGCAGGTCCTTGCGGCCGGACTTGGTGATCGGGCCCGTAGTGCGTCTTGCCGCCGGAACTTGACACGCGCGAACCTAGGCCAGCGTAGCCGGTGAGCTTGTCGGCGTTGGAGAACCGCGCGATATCGCCGACCGCGCCGAGCACCGTCATGGCGGTGATGATGCCAAACCCAGGCAGCTGCTGCAACAGGATCGCGGCCTCGTCTTTGGCAGCCATGGTCGCCAGCAGCGCCTCGATGCGCTCGCGCTGCGACTCGCCAAAGCGAATCGTCTCCCAGTTCAGCTCAATTTCGAGCTTTTCTGTGTTGGACAACCCTGTCAAGTTAAACCACCAATCATGGTGTTTGACGTGAAAGGGTGTCGACCAGCCGGGTTCGTCGGCAGTGGTCGGCAGCACAATGTGATGGCGATGCAACACGTTATGCAAACGGTTCTTGGCGACGGCGGCCATGCGGACGGACTTGTAGCGCTGGGCGATCAGCGTGCGCAGTTCGCGCGTGGCCTGATCGGGGACCCAGACCAGTTTGTCTTCAAGCTGTCCGCCAATTAAAAGCACGGCAAGCGCATGGGCGTCGCGCTTGTCGGTCTTGGCGGTGTGCGGCATCATGGCGTGCACGGCGGGCGGGTGCACGATGACGACGCGGCCGCAGATGCCGACTAGAAAGTCGTAGACTTCCCAGGTGTTGGTCGTCATTTCGATGACGACCGAGTCGGACTTTGTAAACGTCTTGGTGGCCCACTCGCGAAAGCTGCTTTCCACGCGATGCGATTGGACGTTGCAACGATGGCCATCTGGGCGTTGATGGCGACGGACGTGAGATATTCCTTGTGAATATCGAGACCAAACCAGCGCGAGAACGCTGGGTTTGCGGCTTGAGCAATGGCCGCGACGAACGGAGGCGAGTTATCTGGCATGTCAGCCTTCCTGATGGTTTGCCGGCGTGAGCCAGCAAACACTGTGTCAGGCCAGAAAGAAGGCTGAATGTCAACCCAATGGGTCAACGAGTTCACACACGGATGCGCGGTCGCGCAAGAGAAACTCACGCGCCAGCAAGCGGGTTAAGATCGAGCAGGGCGGTCAGACACACAGACGTGTTGTGCGCAAGTCTCTAGTTTCGGCACACGTCGTAAGCACAATAAAGTGAGTAATGCTAACTGAAGTTCCGGCTGGACGAGAAAGTTTATGGAGGCGTCTGTTGGAATCAACAAGCGTTGGAAATAATATGAGACTAAATCCAAACGATCCCACTGATCCACTGGTGTATGGGCTAGAGATTGCACTAAGTGCGCTCGCTGAAAAGTTTCGATATCACAATAAAAAAGGTGACACTGATGAAGCAACAAGATTTGTAAGTGCTTACTTGGAAGTTGCGACTTTTCTCTGGGAGCGTGGTCTGGCAGGCGAATTTTTACCGCTCGACTCAATGCTTCCAGCTCATGTAGCACCGCCTCATTTGCGGTTCATAGATTCAGTTTAATGTCGCAGTGAGTGACACTCTGTAACTGTTCGATGAACAACGAAATTGAAGCAACTAAATTCGTCTTTCAACTTATTTCTTCGATTGTGCTATTTGTTGTTGGACTGGTAGTCATGATAACTGGATGTGTAGAGATAAGCGGGGGCGTATTCATTCTGGAAGTCATGTCCGAATCCTTAGTGCATTTTTGCTAATTCTGTTACTGGTTTCATGGTGTCGCTATTAATCCCGGGCAGGATCTCTCCACTTCGGCGGCACATATGCTCTATCGGCCAGCGAGAATAAGGTCCGCCTTCGGTCGAGATGACGACTCAAAGCTTTTTGAGAAACACTTTCTTAGGACGCCACACCTTCTCACCAGCGGAGACACAGACTTGCACGTATCCATTCGAGGCGAATAATGATTGATGAAATTCGACGCGAATTGGAACTGCGCTGGTCATTACTCCCGGCTCCAAAGCAAGCCTTATTCGCCGTGATCTTCGCAGGCAATTGATGTCCGGTTATGAGAAATTCGCGCACGAAACAGGTTGGGAGATGCTGGTATTGTGGCGAGCGATTCATGGCGCTTTAAGTTTCGCATTTGGTGAAGCGCCCGCATTGCCGCATCGACTTTTGGAACAGATCCTTCAAGTCACTCCTCATGACGATGAATTTCGCAATAAATACACACTTTATGCGCAAGACGCTCATGTTGTGCGTACATGGCAGTTGGGAGCACATTGCTGCTCTATGAGCCCGGGCTCATTGAAACACTGTACAGGTTAAAACTTCGAGAGGCGGCTCTCAGAGATTTTGGCGTCACCGCTGTCGGCAGTTCTCCTTCCGAGAAGCGATGGTTGCCAGCACAACTACGCCTGCAGCGAATCCCGCGGTGACCTGCGTCTGTGTCTGAGTCGCTCGATCTGCTTTCAAATGAAGCTATGGATTTGCGTCGATTGGCAGGAACTCCGGATGGGAACGCTGCGGGATTGTTCCCAATGAAATCGCATCGATGAATGGCATGGTGTATTGAAGTGTTCGTAGTCATCGCATTACGGGCGTTGGTGCCTCGCCCGTCGAGCCGTCTGCCAACCAAGGACCTCTTTTTCTTCGCGCCCTCCGGAGTGCTGCGGCCATTCAGCAGCCGCGCCTCGCGCGAGCGACCGTCGAGTGTGTGTTTGATGCTGGCACATCCGACCCGGCCGCCACATCTCGCCTGCGCAGGATGCTGTTCGGCTAACCCGCGGCGCCTGGCGCCGATTCCTTCACGCCAGAACATGCGTAGTGACGCCTTCGACAAACGCATCGAGCTCATCTTGGGTGGTATAGATCTGCACGGACAAGCGCGCGATCTTGAATCCATTCCAAGTGATCAGCGGCATTTCGATCTTGTAGTTGTCACGCATGATCTGGCCAAGCTTGGCCATGTCAGTGTTGTCGGGCAGGCGAATGGGACAAGCTGGCTGAACCATTCGAAGGACTCCGGGCAGATCGGCGCGACGCCAAAGAATTGTTCGATGGTGCGTTTGGTGTCCAATGCCATGGCAAAACAGCGCGCCCGCACCTGCGCCCAATCATGGCTTTTCATATAGTCGATTGCCGCCGGCACCGCCAGAAAACCAGCAATATCGCGCGTGCCGAACATTTCGATATAGCTGTAGAGCGGCTCTTCGAGCCTTCTGCTCGGGCGCCCAGCCATGACCGACGATCAACGGCTCGATCAGATCCTGCTTCTCCTTGCGCACGTGCACAAACGCGACGCCTTTGGCGCGCACATCCATTTGTGACAGTTGCCGGTGTAGATATCGGCGCCGAGATCGTCGAGAAACAGCTCGCGCTGGCCGGGCACGTGCGCGCCGTCGATCACTGTGAGGATCCGCAGCTCGCGCGCGCGGCTGCACAACTCTTTCAAGCGGAAAAGTCAGCGCGGTCGGCGAGGTGGTGTGGCTGAGATAGATCACGCGGGTGCGCGGCGTGACGCCGCTCCACAGTTTGTCCAGAAAATCCTGTCCGACGCAATCGGCAAATCAATCGGATGATTGATGTAGTGCGCGCCGGCCTTTATGCAGTTGAACTGCCAGGCGTGGTTGCAGGCGCCGTACTCGTGATTGGTCGTCAGCACCTCGTCACCCGGTTTGAGCCAGGAGCGCAATGAGTGCGTGGCGACGTTTACTCCCATCGTGGCGTTGGTCACAAACGCCAGGTCTTCGGGGTCGCAGTGCAAATATTCGCCCAAGGGCGCGCGCGCCTGGGTAAACAGCTCGCGCCAGCGGCCAACAAAGTGACCGGGATGAAACTCAAGCTCGGCTTGCCAGCGTTGATAGGCCTCGAAAACGGGTTTTGGGCAAGCGCCAAATGAACCGTTATTCAACAGGCGCCACTCGCGCGTGAGCATGTATTCGTCGCGAATGCTTTCGTTAATCTTGGCGTCTATTCTCGCTCACATGGCGTTGTGCGCAAAGGCGCAATAGATTACACGGATTGCACAGATTTTCTGTGTAATTTGTGCAATCTGTGGTGCCTTGATTGCGTGCAAGCCTGCCTATCTGCTGCTATGCTCCCTGCACTATGCATATCGCCCCGTCAAAAGAAACCCTGATCGCCATGACCCCGCTCAACCCCTGGCCGCGCGACGAATACGGCCGCCCGGTTGTGCCGGACAGCTGGCTCGCGCGTATGAAGCTTGTCACGACTGAGGAGGCCTGGGGGGCCTGGGCACCAATCTGCTGCAGGTGCGCCCCGGCCAGCGCCTCGGGCCCGGCGGCGGCGGCGGTGCGCCGGCGTTCAAGGAAGCCGACGCGCAGGCCGTGCTGGTGCAGATCGGCGGCGTGGCGGCGGTGGCGCCCGAGGCGCGCAGCGGCGCCACCGTGGTCGCCAACGGCCGCAACTGGTCCACCAGCGTGATCGGCAGCACCAACGCCTGGTTCGACACCGGCAACTGGAAGCTCAAGTCCGGGCGGGCGTTCTCCGACGACGAACTGCGTGCCGGCGCGGCCGTGTGCATCATCGGCGAAACGGTGCGGCGCGAGCTCTACGGCGGCCAGGCGGGCGGCCGTGGACCGGGCGACACGGGGTCGATTGAGCCGGGCCTGGGTGAACAACTGCGCGTCAAGCAGTTTTCCTGCACCGTGGTCGGCGTGCTCGCTTCCAAGGGCCAGGCCGCGATGGGCAACGACCAGGACGACACGGTGCTGCTGCCGCTGCGCACGCTGCAGCGCCGCGTCACCGGCAACCAGCGCGTCAACACGTTGCTGGTGTCGATGCACGACGGCAGCGACAGCGCCTCGTTGAAGGCGAGCCTGCGCGAGTTGCTGCGCGAACGCCGCAAGCTCGCCGACGGCGACGACGACAACTTCAACATCCTCGACACGCAGCAACTCGCCGAAACGCTGTCGGGCACAACCCAGGTGATGACGACGCTGCTCGGCGCGGTCGCGGCGGTGAGCCTGCTGGTGGGCGGCATCGGCATCATGAACATCATGCTCGTCAGCGTCACCGAACGAACGCGCGAAATCGGCCTGCGGCTCGCGATCGGCGCACTTGAGCGCGAGGTGCTGCTGCAGTTCCTGATCGAGGCGGTGGCGCTCGCGGCGCTGGGCGGGCTGGTGGGCATCGTCATCGCCACCGGCGCGTCGATCGGCCTGGCGGCCGTGATGCAGGTGCCCTACCTGTTCGACCCGGCCATCAACCTGCTGTCGTTCGTGTTCTCGGCCGGCATCGGCGTGCTGTTCGGCTACTTTCCGGCGCGCCGCGCCGCGCAGATGGACCCGATCGAGGCCCTGCGGCACGAGTAGCCAAACGATGTGGCGTCCCTATGTTGGATACCGTACAGAAAAAGCCGGTTGATTCTCCGAAAATTAAGCATCTGGGGCTCTTTGACGAGCGTTGTGATGGAGCCAACTGGCAGTGGAAAGCTCGACAACGCGAGTTGGTTCGGCAGCGCCTGGACTCGGCTTGAGTGTTTTTTTGCCACCACGCTTGCCAGGGCCTCCGCGTCCAACGGTGCGAAATCCTTGTTGCCGGCCGGCCTGGCCCGCACTGACCCCGGCCGCCTTCAGGTCCTGGTGGCGGAAGACGATCCGGCGCTCCAGTTGCTGACCTGCGAAACCCTCGCTGCGCTGGACATCACGCCGCGGCTCGCGTCCGACGGCGAGCAGGCGGTTGCCCTCGCCATCGCCCATGAGTTCGACCTGATCCTGATGGATCTGCAGATGCCCGTGCTGGATGGCCTGGCTGCCACCATGAAGATTCGACGCCATGAACAGGAGCGCGGCCGCACGCGTGTGCCGGTGGTGGCCTACACGTCGTGCGCGTTCGGCAGCAACGAACCTTTCCTGCTCGGCTTCGGCATCGATGCCGTGCTGGAAAAACCATGCACGCGGCAGGCACTGCACGAATGCCTGCTGAGCTGGGTGGCACCGCGCCGTGCGGCTGGGCATCTTCAGGCATCGGGCCGGGGCGCGCCAGCGCCGCTCAGTTGAGGCGCCCGCGCCAGGGCGCCCAAGCGCCGGCGAAATGTCCGCGCGAGACGGCCCGGGAGCGCCTCGATGGCTGATGTTCTCGACCCCCGCAGGAACCACCTGCTCGCCGCGCTGCCGCAGGCCGACTACCAGCGTTGGCTGGCGCACGTCGAACCGGTGGAACTGCAGATGGGCCAGGTGCTGCATGAATCAGGCAACAAGCTCAGCCACCTGTACTTTCCGACCACGGCCGTCGTCTCGCTGCTTTACGTGCTGGAGAACGGTGCGTCGGCCGAGATTGCCCTGGTCGGCCTCGAGGGCGTGGTCGGCATCTCGCTGTTCATGGGGGGCGAATCGACGATCAGCAATGCCGTGGTTCAAAGCGCCGGCGCGGCCGTGCGGATCGATGCACAGACCCTTCGCGACGAGTTCAGCCGCGCTGGCCCGGTGATGCACCTGCTGCTGCGCTACACGCAGGCACTCATCACGCAGATGGCGCAGACCGCCGTGTGCAACCGGCACCATGCGCTGGACAAACAACTGTGCCGCTGGCTGCTGCTGACGCTGGACCGGTTGCCCGGCAGCCACCTGCGGATGACGCAGGAGTTGATCGCCAGCATGCTCGGCGTGCGCCGCGACTCGATCACCGAGAGCGCCTACCGGCTCGAGCGCGCCGGGCTGATCGAGTATTCGCGCGGCCACATCCGCGTGCTCGACCGCCCTGGCCTGGAGAAGCGCAGCTGCGAGTGTTATGCGGTCGTGAAAAAGGAATACACACGACTGCTGCCGAAGAATCTGGTCCCGTAGGGCACATTGGCGCAGTCGGAGCGCGCGCGGGCAGCGCGTCTCATACCAACTTGCGTTCAATCGTCCAAGAATGGGCATCGCGTTCGGCCCTTTGCGGCCCTTCGCCGCTGCGCGCACTCCAAGCTCCGCGCGTGGGCAGGTGGCCCGGGGTACGTTCTCCGGCCCACGCTCGCGGGGCACCCGTTGTGGTCCACGGTGCGCCGCGCCATCAACGCCGTCCTGGCTCTTCGCGCGCTTGGATCGTGATGACGCAGCTGGCCGGCGCGGGCCTTGGTGGCGCCCCGCGAGCGTGGGCCGGAGAACGGGGGCGCCGCCACCGCCCTGGGGCGCAGTCGCTGGGGGGCTGGCCTTGCGCGGACAGACGGGTTTCGCTCGAAGCCCCGGGCCACCTGCCCTCGCGCGCAGGCTGGCATGCGCGCAGCAGCGAACGGCCGCAAAGGGCCGACCGCAGATTCCAATTCTTCTGAGATTGAACGCGAAGTCGTATCAGCGCTCGGCCCCCAGCAGCGTGTGGCTTGCAGGTGCTCGGGTTCGAGTCGGCGCAACGCCGCCAGGCGTTGATTCGTGCCCGGGTGGGTGGGTGTTCTCTCGCGCACCCCCAAGGTCATGAGGGCGGCCTCGACCTCCTGTGTTGCACCGCCGAGCGCGCGCACAGCACGCAGACCAAATGCATCGGCTTCGAATTCCTGTCGGTGTGCCAGCGTTGACGCATCGCGGCCGAGCGGCTCGGCCACACCAGCGGTCAGCTCGGCGGTCACGCGGCCCGGGAACCATCGGCGATACAGCAGACCCACCTCAGACCAGTGGCCGAGCATCACGTGGCCGATCTCGTGCGCGAGGATGAAGAGCCGCTCGCCCTCGGTCAGATCGCCGAGCGATTCGTTCGCGACGACGATGCGGCCCTGCAGCGTTTCCGCCACGGTGGCGCCGCGCACGACGCGCAATTCGATCGTGGTGGCAGTTCGAAGCCGGCGCACCAGGGTGTCGAAGCTTTCGCGCACCCGATGCTCGCGCGGGCCGGCGAGATCGGCAAGCGGCATCGCATCGAGCCGCAGCTGATGCGATCGGTGCATCATCATGACGATATCGGGCGCGTCTGCGGCGTCGTCACAGCGCGCCGCGCCGCACGCCAAGGCCATCGATATCGCCACCAGCCAACGCATGATGCAGGCCCCCAAAGGCATGCCCACGCAACGCCGCGCCAAGTCAACCCGGCGGCGTGCTGCGTTTCGGCTGGATGCGCTTCGGCATGCTCAGAAACAAGCATAGGTGGCCGTCCGGCCAAGCGCCATCGGACGGGGCACAGCCTGCGTGTAGGACCGCAAGCGTGCGGCAGCGCACCGAAGCTTGTCGGTGCGCCGGCGTCGTGGCGCGGCGCGGCGTGCGGTGGCATACACAATCGCAGTCATGGTTTCCTGCTTCGATACCAGGCGGTGTCGTGTCCAGCGGGTCGGGTGGCTGTTCATCGTGGGCGGCAGCAGCGGCTCCCACCGCGCGGCCCGGTGGCACGCTGCCGAGTGATGGGCGCCGGGGTATCGAGATGGCAGGCGGCGCAGCGGTGAACGGACGCTCGATCGTGGTGAGCTGCGAGCACGGTGGACGCGAGGTGCCTGCCGCCTACGCCGCATCATTCGCCGGCCATGAACGATTGTTGGACAGCCACCGGGGTTGGGACCCTGGTGCGATTCAACTGGGCCGCCAGATCGCGGACGCGTTCGGCGCGCCGCTGTACGCCTCGACCACAACCCGGCTGCTGATCGACCTGAACCGTTCGCTGGGCCACCGGGACCTGTTCTCCGAGGCCACCCGCGGGCTGTCGCGCGCGCAGCGGCAGGAGATCACCCTGCGGCACTACCGGCCGCACCGCGATGCGGTCGAAGGCGAAATCAGCCGCCGCATTGCCGCGGGCGGGCAGGTGATCCACATCGCCTCACACAGTTTCACCCCGGAACTGGACGGCGTCGCCCGACGCGCCGACGTCGCCTGGCTGTACGACCCGCGGCGCGCAGGCGAGTCGGCGCTGTCGCGCCGCTGGATGATGGAATTTGCCCGACGCGGGCCGGACATGCGGTTGCGCCGCAACTACCCCTACCGGGGCCGCGGCGACGGCCTCGCGGCGCTGCTGCGCAAACGTTTTTCCGGTGCGGCCTATGTCGGCATCGAACTCGAAGTCAACCAGAGACTGGTGGCGCAGGGTGGCGCGGCCTGGGCCACGGTGCGTTCCGATCTGGTCGCGTCGCTCGCCGCCGCACTTTCCGATGCATCGGCGCACCGCACGGATTGAG
>CAVXUI010000017.1:0-16673 GCA_963764985.1 uncultured Chloroflexia bacterium
TGGCGGGCGGCTGGCGATTGACGACGTCGATAACCACCGTCCACTACAATCTATGTCCCATGCCGCAAAAGAAGTACTACCTGCTGTCCCTCGGTTGCTCAAAAAACACAGTTGACTCTGAGAGCATCGCGCAACTGATGGATGAATCCGGGTATCGCGGTGTCGAGAAGCCCGCGCAGGCGGATGTGCTGATCGTCAACACCTGCGGCTTCATCGGCCCGGCCCGCGACGAGAGCATCGCCAATTTGCGTGAATTGGCTGTCGGCAAGAAACGCAACCAGCAATTGATCGCGGCCGGTTGCCTGTCGCAGTTGTGGGGGCCGAAGCTGGCCGATGAAGTGCCTGGGCTGGACGGCGTGATCGGCACACGACGCTGGATGGACATTGTCGATTTCATCGATCGCGTGCGCGGGCGTTCAAAACCTGAGCCGATGTATCACCTGCCAGCGGACGCCGTCACCGTGGGTGACGACGAGAAAGGCGCATGGCGCACGGCTGTGCAAGGTGTTAGCGCCTATATCAAAATCGCCGATGGTTGCCGGCGCCCGTGCGCCTTTTGCACGATTCCAGCAATCAAAGGCACCATGAAGAGCCGGCCGCGCGAGCTGATCTTGAACGAGGCAAAGGCGCTTGTGACGGAAGGCGTGCGCGAGCTCGTGCTGATCGCGCAGGATCTGACCGACTACGGCAGTGACCTTGGCATGAAAGACGGTCTGTCATATCTGATTGAAGACCTGTGTGCCATCGATGGCCTTGATTGGGTGCGGCTGATGTATGCGTATCCGGGCGCAGTGACCGACCGGCTGATTGAGGTCATGGCACGCGAACCCAAGGTCGTCAAGTATCTGGACATTCCGCTGCAACATGGCCATCCGGCAGTGCTGCGCCGCATGCGCCGCCCGAGCAATATCGACTGGGTTTACAAGACGCTGGCCAAAATGCGCGCTGCGATCCCGGATTTGAGCGTGCGCACAACATTCATCGTCGGGTTTCCTGGCGAAACCGATGAAGAGTTTGAGGGCCTGGTCAAATTTGTCGACGACATGCAGTTTGACCGGGTTGGCGTGTTTACCTATTCGTATGAGGCAGACACGCCAAGTGGCGCCATGCCCGGGCAGGTGCCGGCTGAGGTTGCAGACGCCCGCCGCGACGCGTTGATGCTCCGGCAACAACAGATTTCACTGCGCCGCAACCAAAAACTGGTGGGCAAAACCCTGATGACGCTTATTGAGGGTGTCGACAAGAAGAAGGGCGTCAGTGTGGGCCGCACATACCGCGATGCGCCTGAGGTGGATGGCCTGGTCATCATCGAAGGCACCGTGCCTGTGGGTGAGATTGTCCCGGTCAAAATCACCGGCGCGATGGAATACGATCTAACCGGCACGGTTGAGATCGCCGCTGGCGCGCTGATCAACCCGCGATGAGCACGGTGATTGCGCTGCACGCCGGGTTGGCCACTGCGGTGATGTTGTTCAATGCGCTGCTGAGCGGCTGGGCACTGATCAAATTTCTACGTGGTGAGCGCGGCATCGACGGCAACTTTGCGGGCGCGCTTGCGCTTAGCCCGATTTTGGGCGCGGTGCAACTGCTGACCGGGTTGGTGATGATCGCGATGGGTCTCGGAGGCCAGCCGCGCGCCGTGCATTATCTGTATGGCGTGCTGGTTGTGCTCGGCATCCCAGCCACGTTTGCGTTTACGCGCGGCCGCGATGACCGCGGAATGTTGCTGATTTACGCAATGATGCTGCTTTTTGTCTGCATTTGTGGCTTTCGCGCGTATTCCGCCGTCTATCTGGGTGGGATCTAGGAAAAACCATCCTGAATGCGTAGCTCAGCTTGCACTTAGCAATTCAGCGTGTGTTTGCGCACGCCGAATTGCAAGAACCTTGGATTTTTGCGATCCAGCACGATCCCCATCGATTTATCGACCTAAATTCCGAGCAAGACTTTTGGCTAAGTTGTCGAACATAACGCTAAACACCGTCGATTTATCGAAAATTTAACGCCTGCAAAACTTGCACTCGTCGCTCAGCCCCCTATAATCTGTCATGCTCGCAGCAGAAGCTACGTACTGCTCATCATAATTTCATCATTGTTCATGCTGCTGTTTGAAATAACCTTGACCGTAATTTTGTATCGAAGAGGAGATCATTATGCAATTTAGTCCATTGGAGGCTGGCGTTCCGTCAGTCAACTTTTGGCCATGGTGTTTGTTGCCATTGGCACTTGGCTTGATCGGATCATGGGTGCTTTTACGTTTGCTCGGCCGAGGCGTGACTGACCGATCTGCCGAATTAGAAAACGTGCAGAGTCTACTCAGCGGACGTGATCGCGAATTGCGCGACCGTGAAACCGAGCTGGGTAATCTGCGCGGGCAGATGAAGAACATGGAGGGCGAATTTACCAGCCTGAAATCGGGTCGTGAAAAGCTCGAGCTCGACCTCAAAGCCGCGGATAAACGCGCTGCTGATGCGAGCTCACGATTGGTGTCCGTTGAGAACGATCTCAAACTGGCCAACACCTCCAAACTCAAATTTGAGGATGATCTCAAACGCAAAGATGGCGAGCTCTCCGCAGTTGGCGCAAAACTCACCGGCGCTCTAGGTGATTTTGACAAAGCCAAGCTTGCTACGGCAGCACAGGTTGCCGCATTGACTGCCGGCGCCGCCACAGCTGCCGCTGTCATCAAGGGACGCGATACAAAAATCACTGAGCTCGAAACCAAGCTCAAGACCGGTGAAGGCGACTGGACTGCCAAGCTCGGCGCCAAAGACAAAGAACTCGAAGACTACAAGTTGCGCCTGGGCAAACTTGAAGGCGCAGTCAAAGAAGGCGGCGATGTCAAAGTCAAATATGACAAAGAGCTTGCCGACCTGCGCGCGCAACTCACCGCAAGCAAGAGCGATCTCGACAAGGCTAAACTTGCCGCGGCTGCAGAGCTTGCCGCATTGACCGCCGGTGGTGCTGCCGCCGCAGCGACCATCAAGGGCCGCGATGGCAAGATTGCCGAACTCGAAGCGCGCATCAAGGCGCTCGACACCGATGTCGCCACACGCAACAAAGAACTGGGCGATTTCAAGTTGCGCTTTGAAAAGGCCGATACTGATTTGAAAGCCAGCGTTTCGACCAAAGACAAGGAACTCGCTGACTGGAAGACGCGCTTCGCCAAACTCGAAGGTGACTGGAAGTCTGGCGCAGACACCAAAGACAAGGAGCTCGCTGACCTGCGCGCGCAGCTCGCCGCAACAAAGGGCGATCTCGACAAGGCCAAACTTGCCGCGGCTGCAGAGCTTGCCGCATTGACCGCCGGTGGCGCCGCCGCCGCAGCGACCATTAAGAGCCGCGATGGCAAGATTGCCGAACTCGAAGCGCGCATCAAGGCGCTCGACACCGATGTCGCCACACGAAACAAAGAACTGGGCGATTTCAAGTTGCGCTTTGAAAAGGCCGACACTGATTTGAAAGCCAGCGTTTCGACCAAAGACAAGGAACTCGCTGACTGGAAGACACGCTTCGCCAAACTCGAAGGTGACTGGAAGTCCGGCTCTGACACCAAAGACAAAGAGCTTGCCGACTGGAAGGCTCGCTATGCCAAACTCGAGGGCGACTGGAAGTCTGGCGGCGCCAGCAAAGACAAGGAGCTCGCCGACCTGCGCGCGCAGCTCGCCGCAACAAAGGGCGACCTCGACAAGGCCAAACTTGCCGCGGCTGCAGAGCTTGCCGCATTGACCGCTGGTGGCGCCGCCGCCGCAGCGACCATCAAGAGCCGCGATGGCAAGATCGCCGAACTCGAAGCGCGCATCAAAGAGATGGGCGAGTACAAGGTGCGTCTCGAGAAGGCCGATACAGATCTCAAAGCAAGCTTTGCCTCTGTGTCTACAAAAGACAAGGATCTTGCCGACCTGCGCGCCCGCATCGCCAAACTTGAGGCTGATCTCAAGACTGGCATGGACGCCAAGTCGAAGGCTGAGAGCGATCGCGACCTGCGCGCTCGTGAGCTTGAAGATTTGCGCAAGCGTGTGACTGCGTTGCAGGGTGAAGCCGACAAGGCCAAAGCCGCCGCAGCCGCCGAGCTTGCCGCATTGACCGCCGGCGCCGCAACTGCGGCCGCCACCATCAATGGTCGCGACACGCGCATCACCGATCTCGAGAAGCGCCTGGTCGCAACCGAAGCCGATCTGAACGCTGCACGTGGAAAGGATAAGGCGTTGGCCGACGCGCAGGCGGAGATCGCCGCGCTGCGCGCCAGCTCTACCAAAAGCCTCGCCGACTGGGAAGCCCGCTACCTGGCGCGCGAGTCGGAGTGGAAGGCGCAGCTGGAAGCCAGCACGTCGCAATTGGCTCAAACTCGCTCTCAGCTTGTTGATGCCGAGAAGACGCGCGACACCATCCAAGCCGCAGCCGCCAAACTAGGCATCAAGTCGGTTGTGTCGTCGTGCCCGCAGCACTTGTCGGACATCCACGGCATTGGCACGGTCTTCGAGAGCCGCTTGTTTGCGCACGGCATTGGCACCTTCTTTGAAGTTGCGCATCTGACAAACGAAGATCTGACGAAGATCCTTGAAATCACCACCGATATGCTCCGCAGCGTGAACTTCGATGGCATCCGCATGGACGCCATGAAACTTGCTGAAGAGACGAAGACGGTCGGCCGCACATGGTCGGGCCAGGAGCCGGATGACTTCGAGCCGATCGACGGCATCGGGCATGTTTTCGAGAAGCGCTTGTATGACGCCGGCATCTGCACCTACGAGGCGTTGCTTGCGACCCCTGAAGAAAAGATTCAGGACATCATCTCGAACGGCAAGAAGATGGTGACGCCGCCGAACATTCCATATTGGATTGGCCAGACGAAGAAACTCCTCGAAGCCAAGCAGGGCAAGAAGTAGATTGGCATTTGCGAACGCGCGCGCGGCGCAAGTCGCGCGCGCCTTTGAAAATGTTGATCTCCTTGTTGTTTCTAATGTGAGTGCGCAAAAGAGTTGCCCGGAAAACCAGCCTCCGCGCTTCGCGGCGATGTTGGTTTCCCGCCAGGACTTTTGACGACGAACTTAGAGGAGAAATATAAATGGATTGGCTTACACTAAATAAACGCACGCACTGGGCAAACCCGCTGAGCATCATTCCGTTGATCCTCGGCATCATTGCCGCGATTGCGTGGTTTCTGCTGGGACCGGCTGGCAACTTCTTTACACGCCCGCCAACACCGTCGTTGACAACGGCGCTCTCCAGCCTCAAGGTTGGAGAAGCGGCTCAGATCACTGGCAAGACTCAACCTGGGCATTGGGTGTGCATCACCGATGGCGCTGGCAAAGAGCTTAGTAGCGTCATTGCTGGCCCGGATGGCAGTTTTACGCTTGACGTGCCGAAGTCCGATGCGGCGGGTGCTGTGAACTACAGCATCATCTCTGCAGCGACAAGCGATGCATTTGTGACGTCTGACCCGCTGCCATTGGCGGTGAATGTTGAAGCGGCAGCGGTTGCAGCTGCGCCGACAGCGGCGCCTGCTCCGACCGATGTGCCAAAACCGACGGACGCGCCTGCGGCTACGGCCACAACTGTGCCAACAGATGTCCCGCAGCCCACAGCGACGCCAAAACCGACGGACGCGCCTGCGGCCCCAACGGCCACACCGGAACCGCCGCAGGCGACTGAAGTGCCTGCTCCAGCAGTTCCAGCGATCACCAGCCTGAGTGGCGCTGTTGTCGCAGCCTGCGACGTGAAGGAACTCGTGGGCACGGCCGCGGCCAGCGCCGAAGTTGAGATCTTCGACGGCGAAGTCTCGCTGGGCAAGTCCACGACCGATGCGGATGGCAAGTGGACGCTGGCGTTGACCAAGTGTCTGCCGAACGGCGATCGTTCCATCACCGTCAAGTCAGATGCGGGTGCAAGCGAGCCTGCGAAGGTTTGCGCCGTTGTGGCGCCGGTCATCGCGCAGCCGCGCAACGCGCGCATCGCCACTGAGCTTCCGCTCAGCGGCACGGCCAGCAATACCTGCGGCAGCGTGGTTGTCAGCACGGCTGATGGCAAAGCGGTCTGCACCGTAACGCCAGATGCCAATGGCAAATGGGCCTGCGCCCTGCCCGCCGATCTTGCTGTTGACAAGCAAACACTCAAAGTGTCTGTCGCCGACGGCGACAAGACCGTGGTGGAAGGCAATGCGGTTGAAGTGAACTTCACGCCACTGTTGCCTGAGACTGGCGGCCGGTAGCACTTGCGGCAAGTGCCGCCTTGACTGTCAAAACAGACTATCCCCCGCTCAGCGGGGGATAGTTTGTTTCCGAGCCCGCGCGTTGTCAGCTTTTGGGCGGCCACACGTCAGGCTCCTCACGAATTCTTGTTATTATTCAAACGGTCGTGCTGAGCAACTTGCTTGGCAGTTGTTCGTATTAAGCGCGGTGACTTCGTCATCCATAGTGCCGCAAAACCTGGTTTTCAGATTGCGGCGGAATTGCCATATCCCTCGCGGAGCGAGGGATATGGCAATTCCGCCAGATTTAGAAACCATGTTTTCGTTGCATTAGTGTGGGCGGCGAATTGGCCGGAGGCAGTGCAATGAATTCAAATAAAAATGTCCAGGGTCAGTTGGTGATGCTCAAAGGCCTGTTCGATCACGGTCGATTGGTCCTGCGGCTGTTGCGCGACAAGCGGGTGCCGAAATATTTGAAAGTATTGCCGGTAGCGTCGCTGATGTATCTCCTGTCGCCGGTCGACTTTATCCCGGAGATCGCCATTCCAGTGGTTGGTTTGCTGGATGACTTCGCGGCCGTGTTGATCGGCGTAGAGACGTTTATCAAGTTGTGCCCGCAGGAAGTGGTCGCCGAGCACCGCGCGGATCTGGATGGCAGCGCGCCATACACCGGCGCGGCCGGCAGCGCGGATAAAGACACCATCGACGGTGAATGGCGCACGAAGTAAATCGCGCCGCCGCCATTGCTTTTGTTGAAAAAAACGGAAACGCAGCCGAGCATGCTCGGCTGCGTTTTGGCGTTTCCGGGTTGCGCCCCACAGCGCAGGAAATCGCGCGGCTGTTTGATGGACAGCGCGACGATGGCGGATTTGAGCCATTCTGGGCGCCTGATTACAGCAGTCTGGATGCCACGTGTCACCGTCTGGCGCAGGCGGATCAGCTGGGATTGATCTCTGCGCAACCGATTGTGGCGGTGGCGCGCGCGATAGATTTCATCGCGCTGCGGCAGGCGCGCGATGGCAGCTTTGAAGAAGACGCCAGTGTGGCCGGCCAGGCGCCGCCCTGGGTGATGCCCGGTGATCCGGCTGCCCAGGTGTATCTCACTGCAAACTGCGGGTTCTGGCTGGCGATCGGTGATCGCCTGGCCGACGCCGCAAACGCCGCCGGGCGTTTTCTGCACAACCAGATTCAGAAGGGTGATGCGCTGGCATCGTATATGCACGCCAACTGGCTGGCGGCCGGCCTGTGGCATCAGTTGGGCTGGCTCAAGCCGTTTGACTATATGACCGGCTATCTGAGTGCGCATCTGGACGAGCAGGATGGCGCCAATCTGGCCTGGCTGATGGCAGCCTTGCTGCGCGCTGGTGTGCCGCGCCAGCACGCGCTGGTGCAGGCCGCCGCCGCGAGGTTGTGCGCGTTGCAGCAACCCGATGGCCGCTGGGTTTCGGCCGATGGCGAAGCATGCGACGTGCATGTGACGCTCGAGGCGCTGTTCGCACTGGATGGGATAAGCGCTCACCCACGCGCACATGCACAGTGAGTGCACAGAGGTTGCCCGCGAAATGGCTATCCGTCCTGGCGAAGCCAGGACGGATAGCCATTTCGCGGATCACAATCTCCTCGCTGAGCAGCGTGTTAGCGCGTGAGATCGGAGCCCCACGGGCCGAGCGCGAGTGCCGAGGCGTTGGCGAGAAAGCGGCGCAGCCATTCCAAGTGCTCCAACCATGCGACCGGCGATTGCGCGGCGAACGCCGGCGGCAACAGCGACGTGCGCGGCGGCGTGATCCAACGCCAGCCGACGCGTTTTCCGCCGGGTGCGAGCTTGGCCAGCGCGGTCACTTTTTCAACCGCATCGCCAAAGCTGCCGAGCTGATCGACCAGGCCGTGGTCAAGCGCCTGGGCACCCGTCCAGACGCGCCCGCCGCATAGCGCTTCGAGGGCATCGTCGTTCGGTTTGTGGCGGCCGGCCGCCACGATGTCCTTGAAATCGCCGTAGATGCGGCCGATCGATTGGGCCAGGGCATTTCGCGCGCGCTCGTCGAGCGGCTGCATGTCGCTAAAGATCTGGGCGTTCGCGCCGCGCGTAAGGGCGGTTCGGTGCAGGCTCAGGCGATCGTACAGGCCGGCGGTGTGGGGCTTGGCTGTGATGACGCCGATGCTGCCGGTGATCGTCAGCGGCCGGGCCACAATGTGTTGCACGGGCGCAGCCACGTAATACCCGCCGGAGGCCGCCACGCCGCTCATATAGGCCACGACGGGTTTTTTGCGCATCAGGCGCTTGATCTCGCGCGCCATCAGATCGGAGGCCAGCGCATCGCCGCCCTGCGAGTCGATAAAGATCACAACGCCGGCGATGGTGTCATCGCGCTCGGCGTTGCGCAGGGCCTGGGCCACGCTTTCCGATCCAGCGACGGCGCTGCCGCCAAACAGCGGGATCGGCAACGGCGAACGGCGACTGGTGCCGCTGATGATCAGCCCTTCGATGCCGACGATGCCGATTTGCTTTTCGAACCAGTTCCGTTCGACCCGCTTCAGCGTTTTTTCGGCGTCACTGAGCGTGCACCACACGCGTGATGTTGCTTTCTCGGCTTTCTGCGCATCGCCCATGCGTTTGGCCAGCGCCGGCGCCAGCCTGGTGGCCAGCGCGACAACGGGCGAGACCGGATCAGGCGCCGGCGGTGTTGCGCTGGCCGGTTTGAGCCAGTGCTCGATCTCGTCTTCGTAGAGCGCAGCGTCGATCAGGCCGAGTCCGACGCAATCGCGCGCGCCGTGCGGCGCGCTGTCGATGCGGGCGCGCGCCTGTTCCGGGATCATGTTGCGGCCGGTCGCGATGCCGTCGATCAGCGTCTGATAGCGCGCATCCAGCAGCCATTCGGCCTGCGCGCGCGACTGTTCGCTGAAATCGGTGCGCTGATATTGATCGAACGCGCTTTTGAATGGCGAGACGTTGACGACGTCGACGCCGATGCCAACGCGATCCAGCGCGTCTTTGAAGAAGACGTACTCGTTGCTAAATCCGACCACGCGAAACTCTGCCGGCGGCGGCATCACAATTTGATCGCAGGCGCACGCCAGATAGTATTGAAACGGCCCGAAGGACTCGGCGTAGGCCACAACGCGTTTGCCGGCAGCACGAAATTTAAAAATGGCCTCGCGCAGGCTCTGATAGACCGCAGCGTTTGCCTCGCAGGCGATCTTGAGCACAATGCCTTCCACGCGCGCATCACCAGACAGCCGTTCAAGCAGGTTGCGAAACCAGTGCGCGCTTTGCGGGCCACTCGGAAGCGGCACCACGCGCGCCACCAGCTTGCCAAACGGAATCTGTGGCATCGGGTGCGGCAGCTCGGTGATCTCGCCGCTCAGCGTGACGATGACATAGGGCGGCAATGCGCGCTTGACGCGCCGTGTGTTGTCAAAGCGCAGGCGAGCGCGGTTGATGCGGGTTACGAGGGACATGGAGAGAGTAAAGAATCCAGAATCCAGACTTGTTTTGCGCAGGATAACACCGAACAGGGTGGCGTCGATGAATCATGAATTGAAACGGCTGGCCGCGGGCACCGCCCGAGGTCCGTGCGTGATTGACTCGCAGGTGGTGCCTGCGGCTATCCGGGCTGACGCGTCTGGATTCTGGGGTCTGGATTCTTTACTCTCTCTTCGGGAATCGCGAGATGACTGCAGCTGCGTCTGGCACCAGGGCGCGGGCGCCGAAGGGGGCGAACGGTTTGAGCGGCTCAGGCATGCGTTCGGGGAGCGCGACCACGCCGAGCGCAGCGCCTTCCGCCGGGGCGGTCGCGCCTTCGACCATGGCCATGCCGACAAGCAGACCGCTTGTGTCCTGGGCGCAGGAGAGCACGGTGCCGATGACGCGGCCGCGCTTGTCCAGCAGCGGATCGCCAAGTTTGCTTGGGCGCACGTTCTTGTCGTTCATGCGGAACCGGACCAGCCGCATGGCTGCTTTCGCCGCTGCATCAGCGTAACCGGCTTTGCCGATAAAGTCGGCGGTTTTGGCCTGTTTGACAAAGTTGTCGAAGCCGATGTGATATGGCGCCAGATTTAGCGGACCCCCCAGCTCGTGACCATAGAGCGGCAGGCCGGCCTCGATGCGCAGCGAGTCGCGCGCGGCCAGCCCGCAGGGTTTCAAACCATGCTCACGGCCGGTTTCGAGCAACTGCGTCCACAGCGCGACGGACTGCTCCGGATGCACAAATAGCTCGTAGGCGACGCGCTCGCCGGTGTAGCCGGTGCGCGAGACAAAGACATCGCGGCCGCCGAGAACCGCGCGCATGACGCCGGCGTAGGGCAGCGCTGCGAGTGCAGCGCCGTGTTCGGCTGACAGCAACGCGCTCAGAATCGGCAACGCGGCTTTACCCTGCAGCGCGATATCGACGCGCATATCGGCGCCAGCGGCAGGATCGCGCAGATCGCGTAGCTCGCACGGCGCGGGCATGGCCGCATTTTGCGCGCGCAGCCAGGCGATGTCGGCATCGTTGTTTGAGGCGTTGACGACGACGAGATAGCGCTGTGGCTCGACGCGGTAGATCATGATGTCGTCGATGACGGCGCCGGCCGCGTCGAGCATGTAGGCATAGTGGCTTTTGCCGACCGCGAGTGCGCTGACATCGTTTGTGCCGATGCGATCGAGGAAAGCTTCGGCGTGTGGCCCGCGCGCATCCAGCACGCCCATGTGGCTGACGTCGAACAGGCCGGCTGCCTGGCGCACCGCGAGGTGTTCTTCGCGGGCGGCGCTATACCAAACCGGCATGTCCCAGCCGCCAAAGGGCACCATTTTGGCGCCGAGAGCTTTGTGTGTGGCGTGCAGGGCGGTCTGTTTTAGCATGGCTGGAATCATACGCGTAGGTGTAGTCCACCTTCAAGGTGGACTACACCTGGCCCACCCGGCGCTCACTCAGATACGCATGCCACAGCATGCGCGCGGCGACGGCGCGGTAGGGCCGCCATGCTTCGGCCATGGACTCGAGCTGGGTCTGTGTTGCGCGGGCTGGCAGCTGTTTGACGCGCTGCGCGGAGATATACAGCGCCAGATCGCCGCTTGGCATGATGTCGGGCCGGCGCAGCACCATGAGCAGATAGACATCGGCGGACCAGCGGCCGATGCCCTTAATCTGTGTCAACTCGGTGCGCACGCCGTCGTCATCCAGCTGCGGCAAGCGCGCCAGATCGAGTGTGCCAGAAAGCAGGGCGCGGGCCAGCTCGCGTGAATAGTGCGCCTTTTGGCGGCTAAAGCCGGCGACTTTGAGCACATCGTCGTCGAGTTCGAGAAAGGGCGCCGGCATGACGATTCCGTCGAGCCTGGCCTTAAGTTTGTTAAAAGCGGCCAGTGCCGATGCCAGCGAGACCTGTTGTTCAAGAATGATGTGGACGAGCGTGCCAAACCCAGCTTCGCGCTCCCACAGCGGTGGCGGGCCGAAGCGTTTGAGAATAAGCGCGAGATCGGGATCTTTGCGAGCGAGCGCGTGGGCAGCGCGGACGAGCGAGTCGGGCGTGAGCGCAGGTTGCATGTAGCGGAAGTATCGGTGAAGTTGAGAGCCTCCGGGAAGCGGCCCGGCCGCTTCCCGGAGGCTCTCAACTTCACCGCACACGTAGAATCGCCCGGTTATGACACACGACACGACACCGCACGCGTTTATTTTCGACATGGATGGCACCCTGATCAACAACATGCGTTTTCACACGCAGGCATGGCTGCAGGTGTTGGATGAGTTGGGGTTGCCGACGCAGGCGCCGGATGTCTGGGAGCGCAGGACCAGTGGTGTGCCAAACCGTGAGATTCTGCAACAGCTAAAGATCGGTCTGGACGACGCGGCGATTGCGCACTGGGTGTTGCGCAAAGAAGCGCTGTATCGCGAGAAGGCCGGCGGCCATGTAGCGGAAGTGGCCGGCGCGATTGCGTTTATCGCCGCGTCGCGCGCGGCGGGTGTGCTGTGCGGCGTAGCGACCGGCGCCGGGCCGGAGAATATCGCCTTCAACCTCGGTGCGCTAGGGCTGTTGGACGCGTTTGGCGCGATCGTCGGCGCCGACGATGTGAAGCGCGGCAAGCCGGAACCGGAGATCTTTCTGACTGCCGCAGCCCGATTGGGAAGTTCACCCGAACATGCCATTGTGTTTGAAGACGCGCCGATGGGGTTTGAAGCCGCGCGCCGCGCTGGTATGCGCGCTGTGGCGATTCGCGGCATGCTGAGCGACGCCGAATTCCGGGCGTTTCCAAACGTGATTCGCGTGGTCGAAGATTTTCAGGGGCTTGCGCCGGCGTCACTCATCCACGCGCGAGCGTAAGCAGCTTTTTTGCGGCGGTATCCGATACCGGCATCACGGACAGCCGATTGCCCTTGCGCACCACGATGAGCTCTTCGGGCGTAAATGTATTTTTCCAACATGTCGAGCGTATAGACAGCGGGAAATGTCTCGACATATTGAACCTTAACCGTCTGCCAGCGTGGCGCGGCCGGCGTGCTTTTGGGGTCAAAATACTGCGACTTTGAGTCAAACTGGGTCGGATCCACCACGCCGGTCTCAACAATCTTGCACAACCCGGCCACGCCCATGACCGCGGTGTTTGAGTGATAGAAAAACGCCAGATCGTCAACCGCCGCTGTGCGCAGGTAGTTGCGGGCCTGATAGTTGCGAACGCCATCCCAGACAGCGGTGCGTTGTTTCTTTAGCGTGTCGATGCCGAAGACATCGGGTTCGGATTTGAGGAGCCAGTAGGACATGGGAGAGAATACAGATTACAGAACACAGAGTACAGACAAGTTGTGTGTGGCACACAATTTCTGTTTAGCATATCCTATCTGTAATCTGTAATCTGTAATCTGTAATCTGTATTCTCTTCTATGTCCTACAAACTTCTTATCCCCGGCCCGGTCGATATTGACGACGATGTATTGCAAGCGTTGGGCGGCGCGGTGACGCCGCACTATGGCTTGGAATGGGGGGTAATGCACACGGAAACCGTGGCTGGTCTGCGCAAGATTTTTCGCACGGCTGGCGCGGTGTACATGATCCCAGGTTCGGGCAGCGTGGGCACCGACGCAGCTGTCGGGAACCTGCTGGCGCCTGGTCAGCGGGTGCTGGTGTGCGCAAACGGTTATTTCGGCGATCGCTTGGTCGAGATTGCCGAAGGCTACCAGCTTGAGGTGGTGCGCGTGGATGCGGTTTGGGGCACAGCCATTGCCGTGGACGATGTGCGCGCGGCCTTTGAACGTTCCGGACACATTGATGCGCTGGCGATTGTGCATGTGGAAACCTCCACCGGCGTTATTAACCCGGTGCGCGAGATTGCTGCTGTTGCGCAGGCACATGGCGCGGCCGTGCTGGTCGATGCGATTACCGGGTTGGGCGGTGCCGAGCTGGCCGTAGACGACTGGGGCATCGACATCTGTATTTCGGCGACACAAAAATCGATCGCCGCACCGGCCGGGCTGTCGCTGGTCGCCGTCAGCGATCGCGGCTGGGCGCGCATCAACGCGCGCGTGAAATCGCATGGCCCGGTTCGCATCGGCTGGTATTCGGACTTCAAGCACTGGCAGGAGTACGCCAATGAGGTTCCGGCATTTCACCCGCATCCGGTCACGATGCCTCCGGGTAACGTGCGCGCGCTGCATGTCCAGGTTCGCAAAATTCTGGCGATGGGTCTGGATGCCTATATTGCGCGGCACGCAAGCGCTGCGGCCCGGTTTCGCGCCGGGCTGGCGGAGCGCGGCCTGGCCATGTATGTGACCGGCGCGGCCGCGGCGCCGATGCTGACATTGGTGGCGTTGCCCGCAGGCGCGGATCAACGCGGGCTGATTACACGGCTGCGAACCGAGCACGGGCTATTGTGTTCGGGCGGATTTGGCGCGATGGATGGCAAGGTGATTCGCGTTGGGCATATGGGGAAGGCGGCTGGGTAACGACTACATCGACGCCGGTTTGGAGGGGATAGCGGCAGTTCTAAAAGAGTAAAGAATCCAGAGTCCAGATCAAGCGCTCGAATGGCGAGTACTTGCGATCTGGCATATCCTATCTGGACTCTGGATTCTGTGATTCTTTACTCTTCCCGGAGGTGAGGCGATGGCACGCAAACGCATTTTGGCGATTGACGGTGGTGGCATTCGGGGCATTCTTCCGCTGTGCGCGCTTGTTGAACTGGAACGGCAGCTGGGCCAGCCTGCGCGCGAGTTCTTTTCGTTTATGGCCGGCACATCGACTGGCTCGATTATTTCCGGCGGCTTGAGCCTGGGGCTGAAGTGCAGCGCGCTGCCTTGAGATCTATCGCGAACTCGGCGCGCGCGTGTTTGAATTCGATCTGCCGGGGTTTGTCGGCACGCTCGGGTCATACAAATATCAAAGCGAGCCGTTGGCCGAGTTGTTGCGCGAATTTCTGGGCGACCCCACGCTCAACGAACTCAAAACCGACATCATGCTGACCGCGATGCGCGTGCGCGACGGCCGGCCGTTCTATTTTGTGAACAACAACGCACTGACGCTGGCGTTGCCCGATCGGATCAATACCGGCGCGCTGCGACTGGTCGATTGCATCACCGCATCGTCCGCCGCGCCGACGTTTTTTGAGCCGTGGATGGTGCCCGGTGTCGGCGTGTGTGTTGATGGCGGCGTGGGTATCGCCGGCAATCCATCGTATCAAGCCTGTGTCGAGGCATTTGAGTACACGCCAGCCGGCACCTATCGCCCGTCGGAGACCACGGTGGTCTCGCTTGGCACCGGCTACTTTAAGCACGAATTTGATCCGGGCAATCTGCTGGCGTGGGTGAAGTGGATCGTCGATCAACTGCTGGAGGAGCCGATTGATCAACAGACCGATCTGATTCGCCGGCATACGTGCCGATGGGCGTGCATCTGGTGCGGCTGGATGTTGACATGGGCGAGAACATCCCGATGGACCAGGCCGCGGCGATCCCACGATTGGTGGAGATCGGCATGGCGGCCGCACAAAAATTGGACTGGCTGGCACTGCTGACCGCGCCAGATGGCAGCCGCATGGTCGCGCCGGCCGGGCCGTTGCCGCGCAACCGCGCGTAGGAGCGTACTATGCCCGAAGAATTCAGGCACGCGGGTTCGGAGGAAGAAGCGGAGGCAATTCCGCCGCTCGCGACTGGGCGCAACCTGATCGTGACGATCGGCATCGATGATTACACAGGCTGGCGCAAACTCCACAACGCGGTTGCCGATGCAAGAGGCGTGCGCGATCTGTTTGTCGATCGGCTGAGCTATGCCGAACCGATCAAGCCGCTGATCAACGCCGATGCCACACAGGACAACATCGCGGCGTTGATTCAGGACACGCTGCCAGCCGCACTGAAAGACGATGACAGCCTGGTGATCTTCTTCGCCGGACACGGTCATACCGAAAAACGAACGGAGCCGGTCGCACGATCAATACCGGCTACTCGATCCCGGTCGATGCGAAGGCGCCGGTGGACGGCAAATTCAGCTCGTATATCAAGCTGGGCGCGTTTCTCGACGATGTCAGCAAACTGCCGGCGCGGCATGTGCTGTTAATTCTTGACGCCTGTTACAGTGGGTTTGCGCTCGACGAAAACATCGAGATTCTGCGCGACGGCACGCCACGCTACACCGAAGACCTCAGCCGGCGCGTCAGCCGGCGGATTATGACCTCGGCCATGGCTGATCAACCGGCGCAGGACAACGGGCCGGTGCCGAATCACTCGTTGTTTACCGGCACGTTGATCGAAGCGCTCGACCCAGGCCGGGCTGACGAACAGGTCAAGGGGTTTGTGACCAGCTCCGAGCTGGCGCTGTATGTGCAGCTAACGGTCGGCAGCTGGTCGGGTTCAAAACAGACGCCGGACTTTGGCGCATTTAGCGCCTTGGATGAGCGCGGCGAGCTGGTGATTTCGCTGCGCGGCGAACCTATAACCGCGCCAAGGCGCGCGAATGCCTGGCGGCTGGCGATGCGCTGTTTGCCGTGGGCGAACACACTGCGCAACGCGGGCGCTTTGAGGGTGCGGCGCGTGAATATCGCGCGGCGATCCGCTTTGCGAATCTGGGCAAACAATCTCTGCCGCAGGCTGAGGCCGGTCTGAACAAAGCGCTGGCACTGCTCGCGGGCAAGCTGGCGCCGCAGGCCGCCGATCTCAAAGCGTGCATCGCAACGCTTGAACGCATTGCAAAAGCGCGTGAGGCCAGCAACGACTATTGGCCGGTCGGCCGGTTGGCGATTGGCATCGCGTATGCCGAATTGCGTGATATGAAAGCCGCGATGAAGTGGTTGCAGGAAGCCGATGACGTCTTAAGCGGCCGCGACGTGGCGCGCGGCGCAGAAGCACAGATGGCGGCGTGAGCAGGCGGAGGTGTGTACGAGATGATGCAAAAAGAATTCCAACCAGCCGAATTACAGGCGTTGCAGGCGGAGACCAAATACCATCTCGGTCGCGTGCGCTATCTGGGTGTGACCTGGGGCGTCATTCCGCCGACTGATCTTGATCGCGCGGTGACCGAGCTT
>CAVXUI010000018.1:0-31821 GCA_963764985.1 uncultured Chloroflexia bacterium
GAGAATGCGCGCCGCAGTCATTTTGATCCGGACGAAATGGACGACGAGCAGAGAGAACGTCAGCTCAGAAAGAAGCTCAACAGCGCCTTCAAGGACTTTTGCAAGAAAGTTATTGCCGTGGCCAAGAAAAATGGACACGATGTGGAGTTTGACATGCCCTACCGAGATCTTGGCTTTACGGGCAACCCACACCGAGAGATGGTCCAGATCTTTCCAACGTTGAACTGTTTGGTCAACTTGACGGAAACTCCCTTCTTTGTGGTCGATCTCGGGGAAGTAGATCATGTGCATTTCGAGCGTGTGAATTATACCAGCAAGGCCTTTGATATGGTGCTCGTGAACCGGGATTTCTCCAAGCAACCTTGGCGGGTCGACATGATCCCCAACGCGGACAAGGACACGGTGCAGGAATGGTTGACCGACATGGAGCTGACCTATACGGAAGGGCCGATGAACCTCAACTGGAAGCAAATCATGAACACGGTAAACGACGACGACCGATTCTATTTGGACACGGAAGAAGACGAGGTCACGGAAAAGGACGCCGGCTGGGAGTTTCTGTGCAATGTTCGGCAAGGACGATGACGACGAAGACGATATCGATGAAGACGACTCTGAATTCAGTGACGCCAAGGGCCACGAGGAGGAACCCTCGGATGATGAATCGGAAGTCGACGATCTGGAGTCGGAAGATGATGACGATGACTTTGATGGCGACGAAGAACTGGAGGAGCAGGGTATGGATTGGGACGACATGGAGGAAGAAGCAGCCATTTCGGACAAGAAGAAACGAGCCATGGGGGACGACGAAGAGCACTCGGCGAGAAAGCCTCGTCGTGGCAACAACAGCGAGCAACCGAAGAAGCGCGGCAACAGCAGCAGCGAGCAACCGAAGAAAAAGCGCCGCAACTGAATGTAAAGAGCGATGGGTTGGCAAATCTCTTAAATCTTTTGTTAGATCCGTCATCTTGGAACCGGCCGTTTTGTGGCTTGGCCACGGAGTACATACGCCCAGAAGATAACGCGCCGCCAAACGCACCGCACCCACGCTAAGAAGTAGCAAGGCTGGCTGGAGCAGGCCTATTGTTCGGGGGACATCCTGGAAACTTGTCGTAGTAAAAATGGCGCTGGTACATCAGTGCGTAGATGCCAACGGCCCTGGCAACGGCTACCAGGGCTTCGCGCCCTGCGAATCTAAAAATGGCTCGGTAGAGACCAAATGCGATAAACAGGGGAATGGCCAAGAGCGGCGATACGATCACGGCAAGCCATTGGTACCCTTGAATGGTGACCCAGGTCTCATGCCGCAGGCACAACACTATCCACACCGTTAACACGCACAGGCACACGTCTACGCACATCGCCAACAGGCGTTTGGCCGGGCGAGGCATTCCAATACGGATGGTGTTGCGCGGCGTGCGTGGCGACATCGACCATCGCGCTGCGCAGATCGGCGCGGCCGGCTTTGCTGATGCGGCCGGTCCACAGGTTGTCGCTGGACTGTTTGACGATCGAATCGAGCCCGGCGTAGCGCACGAGCTTGCCTGGCTTTGGAAACCGCGCGATATCGCCGATGGCCGCGATCACCGTGACAGCGTTGATCATGCCGAAACCGACCAGCTGAGCGAGCAGGTGCACGGCGGGTTCGCGGGCGGCGATCTTGGCGATGTCCTCTTCAACGCGTTCGATCTCGCTCTCGGTGAATCGCAACGTGTTCCAGTGCGTGCGCACCTCGACGCGCTGGCACGGCGAGAGACCCGGCAGCGTGGCCCAAACTCGGCCTGCTTCTCGGTGAATGGCAGGCTGCCTTCAGGGCGATCCAGCAGATGCCGGTGCAGCACCGAGTGCAGACGGTTCTTGGACTCGGTCCGAATCCCGACCAAGTCGTACCGAATGGCAACGAGCGTGCGAATCTCGCGCACAGACAGCGGCGGCACCCAGACGTGGCCCTTGTCCTTCTCGAACTCGCCCTGCAACGGCAGGCGGGCCAGCGACTCACCATCGCGCAGATCGGTCTTGGCGCCATCGTCCATCTTGGCGTGGATCGACGGTGGGTGCGCAATCTTGACCTGGCCGGCCAGAGGCAGGAGCAATTCGTAGACAAAATACGCGTTGGTCGTCATCTCAAGGACGACGGCGTCGCGTTTTGTCAGGTGCTTGTGCGCCCAGGCTGGAAACTCTTTTGCAAGCTACAGATATTAAGCTGTCGCGCATCCGATGCACCACGCAACTCTGCATCCGCGTTGTGGATATGTCGCGTTTAGCGCTTCTGGAAAGCTGTCACCACCCAAGTATTTATGCACAAATTAGTCATAAATGGAGAAGAGTCTGCAAGAGGTTGGCTTTTGTTGTGCAGGCAGTGAGTCCCCAAACTTTTGAAGTCGGACGAAGCGACGATCGTTTCTGCTCCTGGGCTACAACTGGAGTAGTAAAACGCTGCCAATAAAAACTGCAACATAGTCGCCATGCAGCCATGCACGATGCCACTACGCTGGTGTCTGACATGGCAGCCAACCCACAACTCAGCCGCAAGCGAGTGCTGATCGATCTCGATACCTTGCGTCAGCGAAGTGCACTCAGGCGTGGAGCGCTGCAACGGCGGCGCGATCAAATTGAACGCCTGCGCGACAGCATTGCGCCCGCCCTATTGGACTACACGCATGCCGACACGGTGCAATTGTCTGAAACAGAGTGGGCGCGCAGTTGGTATGTCGGCGCGTGGCCCGATCACATCAGCCCGCAGCTGCTGTTTGACTTGTACACCGGCCAGAAGCTCGACTGCGATCTGCACATCGCCTACAGCATCGAGCCCAAGAGCGGCCGCGCAATTTCGCGGCAGTTGGCAAACCAGGCCACCGGCATCCGCGCCAAACAGATGGCTGCGCGCCAGCCGCAAGCTCGACCTGTCTCCGCTTGACGGAGCCCGGCTGTCACAGCTTGAAACCGAGCGGCGCCTGCTTGAGGTCCACAACGACCCGTTTTTTGAAGTCACCCTGACCCTGACGATATTCGCCCATTCAAAGCCCGAGCTCGACAAACACGCGCTGAATCTCGAAGAACTGTGCCGCGGCGCCGGGCTTGAGATCCGCCGCGCCCGCGATATTCAGGATCGCGCGCTGGAGGCAATGCTGCCGCTCAACGGCGATCTCGATGCGCGACTACCGCCGCAACATCCGCAAACTCGCGCTGCGCAATTTCTTCCCGTTTGTGGGTGGCGAGCTGGTGATGCCAAATGGCATGTTTTTTGGCATCGGACACCAACTCACTGCTCGCCGGTCTGTTTTGACCCGTTTCGGCTGCCGTCGCCGCACATCGTGATCGTCGGGCACCTCCGGCGCGGGCAAAAGCGTGCTGATGAAAGACCTGATCGAGCAGTATGTGCTCGATGGCGCGCGCTGTTTTGTCACCGATATCGAGGGCGAATACAAATGGCTGTGCGACGACCTGGGCGGGAGTGTATCTCGATCTGTCGATCAACTCGCGCGAGACGATCAATGTGCTGGATATCGACCCAGACGACGAAGACGGCCTTGAAGGCGGGTATTAGCAACGTTCAAGGGCTGGCTGGTCAGCGCGATCGGCCGGGCGACTTCGCGCCGAAGAGGACATGACGCTGGCCGCCGCGCACCGCGCGCATTTACAAAGAAAGCGGTTTTGACGAGCGCCGCCCGGAGACACTTTCGCAACGTGCCGCCGGTGCTGGCCGATATGTATGCCGCGATCGAGGAGCTGCCCGATCGAGCGTGCCCGATCCGGACGCGCGCAGCATCTGATGGCCGCGTTGCACCGCTTTGCAATGGGCGGGTTGGCCAACGCCTTTAGCCGGCAGACCACATTTAGCCACCGCAGCGCGCCGCTGGTGGTGTTTGGCTAGTCAAGGTGCCGCAGGATTTGAAGCGGGTGCGGCTGCGCCAGATCCAGCAATACATCTGGTCGCAGCATCTGGACAAGACCGTGCGCACCATCGAGTTTATCGACGAGGCCTGGCATCTGCTGGGCCAGCCCGAAAGCGCGCAAGGATCTGGCCGACCGCGTGGTGCGGCTGCGCAAATACAACGGCGCGGCGGTGCTGGCCACGCAGCAGGTGGAGGATTTTTTCGCAAAACGAGAGGCCCGGCGCATGATCGGGCAGGCCGCGGTGCAGCTGTTTCTCAAACAGCGCGAATCCAGCATTCGACGCGATCGCCGACGCTGCACGATCTTGCGCAGGAGGAAAAGGACGCGCTGCGGATGTTGCAGGTTGGCCAGTTCATGATGATCGCGGGTGGCTATCGCTCGATCCTGGTCAAGACGCGTGCCGCCCAGCCGGCTGGCGCTGTATGACACGCGGCCGGATTCGCTGGCGCCCGTGCCGGTGCAGTCGTTTCTGCGGAGGCGCAGCAACCGTGAAGATCATCTGCGTATGTCGCTCGGATGCGCGCTGGCTGCGACGCTGGCCGCCGTCATGTCTGTCGTGATCGCGCTGTTTGTGCTGGTCGGCGTTTGCGATCGCCAACCAGCTGCGCGGCATCCCGGTGGTCGGGCCGATCTTTGCCGATGCGGTCGTGGCCTGGCTGAGATGGCGCGGCGCCAGCCGGTCGCGCCACGAACCCGTCTGGGAGATCAACGGCGTTCGATCAGCGGCGGCGAGGTCTACACCGGCACCGTCAGCCCGTCCGAAGGCGTGCTGGCTTCCAGCTGGTTTGCCGGTCGCCGGCGCGCTGACCCAGGGCTTTCGCCCGCCGGCCAACCCGGCGCACACCGGTGTCGATATCGGCGGTGACGCGGGCGCCCGGTCGCCGCCACGATGTGCGGCACGGTGGTCTATGCCGGCGTTCTTCTGCCGAGACGCGCCCGACGGCAGCTACAAGCCCAGCTATGGCGATCTGGTCATCCTTGCAAATGGGCCCGTATCGCGACCTATTACGCGCACAACAGCCAGCTGCTCGTCGGCCGGGCCAGACAGGTCGAGCGCGGCCAGGCGCTGGCGCTCTCGGGCAGCACCGGCAACAGCACCGGGCCGCATGTGCACTACGAGACGTGCGTGTCAATGGCGTGCCGGTCGATCCGCTGGGGGGTGTGCCATGAGTGGCGGCGAATCTCAGCGAGCGCGGCCGGCGCTGCGCCGCCTCTGTTTGTCAGCGACTGGCTGGCTGCCGCGCCGGCCGCGCTCGCGCACCGAGCGCCATGTATCTGTCCGATGGCCGCAGCCTGTGCCGCTGGTATGCGCCAGACATATGGCGACGAAGCTGACCCGGATGCGATCACCGAGCAGGTCTGGCGCGCTATCACCGATTTGTAATTGAACGCTGCCGGCCCAGCACCTGGTTGCGCAAACGCTCCGGGTTGCGCTGGCTGCTGCGCGAGCTGGCGCCGCTGGGCGCGGATATCTGGCTGATCGAGAGGGTGCAGCGCGTGAGTGTGCAACAATGCAAATACACAAAACACTGGGCGCGCTCAAAGTCGTGTGCCGCGCGCCAACTTGCGCGACGCGGCCGCGGTCGAAACCGTGCTGGCCTCGCTTGGCCGTGGCCAAAAGGCCGCGCTGGCTGGCCAAAATGGACGTCGCGCTGGAGATCGCCGGGTGGCTGGCGAGCTGATGTTCGTCGTGCGCGGCGAACCGGTCGCTGATCGCGCAGGCCTGCGCGCAGCTGGCCGGCGCCTATCCGCAGTGCGCGTTTGAACCGCTCGCCGGCGGGGCCGATCGCACGTCGCGCTGCTTGCGCAAGCGCGGGATCGCACGGTATGCGAGATCCGGCAGACCCGCCCATGGCTCTGCCGCTGTTAACCCACCGCACCCGCGAAGAACGCACCAGCGCGCGCACGAGGCGTTTGAGACCGCGGTCGATCCGATGATCCCGCTGGCGCAGGCGCTGGAAGTCGGCGGCGTGCCGCACGCGGCCGAAGATTGCGTCTCTTGATCCAGTTTGCGCTGGCCCCGCTGCGCGAGAGCTGGCCGGCCCATTTTACGCGGCCGCGCGCCGGCTTGAAGCGGAGCAGCCGCGCAGATGCTCGACCGCGGACCGCTGGGCGGGCTCGACCCGCTTTCTGGCCGTGGCGCTGCTGTTTGGCGGTTTTGGCGCGCTGTTCTTGTGGCTGGCGTACGCGTTTGGGTGATCGGGTTGCCTGTGATTCTGGGCGCGGGGCTGCTGGGTCTCGGGCTGGAATCTGCGTCCCAATGGGGCTGCGCGGCCGGCGCGATCTGGACCCGGCGCTGATCCTGCGCAAGTGCGGCCGGCCGGCGCTGGCGGTGCGCGCCCGGGTCTTTGTCGCGCAGCGGCGAGCCGCATACGCCGCGCACGCTGGCGCGAGTGTGCGGTGGCGCTGGGGGGCTATAGCCTGCCGGGGGGCAACAGCGCTCAAGCTGCGCGCGCGCCAAACAGCACGACCGCGCCGCCCCGACCGATCCAGGCTCTGACTGTGCGCAGCCCGCGCGGTCCGGTCCTGTCGCGGCGCTGGCCTACCGCGCCGCGCCGGGCGGCCGCTATGGCCGTGTTGCCGTCGATGAACTGGCCGCGCTGTGGCATCTGCCGCATGGCGAGGCCGCGCTGCAATCGGTGGCCTACACCGCCTCGCGCCGGCTGTTGCCGCTGCCCGAGGATGTGGCCACGGGCTGCATGTCGGCCAGGCGCTGCGCGCCCAACAGGATCTTAGATGTGCGGCTGTCGCGCGCCGCGCTGCGCGGCAATATCGGGCTGGTCGCAAAGACCCAGTCGGGCAAATCCAACATGATGGCGTTGTTGACCGCCGAGGTGATCGAGCAGGACCCGGAGGCGGTCGTGATCGTGATCGACCCGCACCGCATCGCTGGCGAACAGATGCGCGCGGATGGTGCCGGCCGAGCGCGCCGGCCAGACCATCTATTGGTCGCTGGCCGATCGCGAGCGCCCGTTTGGTTTTAATGTGATCGGCCGAGGAACGGGTGCCCGTGGACGCGAGCGCGGCGGCCGAACGACACCGCGGGCGGGCCATACCGACAAGCTGATCTCCGATCTGGTGCGCTCGATGGAGCTGATCTGGCCCAAGTCATGGGGCGACCGGATGGAGTCATATTTCCATGTGCCGCTGCTCACGCTCGCGCGGGCCAACGAGGCGCTGCTGCGCCGCGCGGAGTGGACGCGCTGGCTGGCTGGCGCGCGCGCGGAGTGCGCCGGTCGCTGTGCCGCTGAACCCGATGCGCCAGACGCCGCGGCTCGATGCGAATGCCGGGCTGATCGCGCGCATCAGCGCCGCAGCCGATGCCTTTGCCAAGATCGTGCCGCCGGTCTTGCGCGAGGACGCGGCTGTCAGCCCGATCGCCGAGGCGCTGCCTGCCTGGCGCGCGGCCTGCGCCGCCCATGCGGCCGGCGCGCACGCTGATGCGACGCACTGCGCGCAGCTGGGCGCGGCCAAGCGCCGTCTGCAGACGGCACTGCGTCCGGCGATAGCGGATGCGGCTGGCTGCACCTGTCTCCCACGCGAGCGCGCTTTGTCGACCGTCTGCCGGGCGAACGCGCCGCAGGGCGCGCGCTGGCCGCTGCAATACTCGCTGCTGGATGTCAGCGCCATGCTGGTCAACAACGCGCATGCGCGCATCGCGCTCTGCGGGCTCGACCGCAGCAACGACGCGCATCTGTGCTCCTGGTGGCCGCATCATGTCGACCAGGTGCAGGCCGACAACCAACGGCTGTATATCGAGATGATCGGGCCGGTCAACAGCAAGATCAACGAGTTTGCGATGTCCGATGTGGCGCGGCGCATCTTTGGCCAGCCCGAGTCGACGATTGATCTGGGCGCGCTGTTGCGCGACGGCGGCATCCTGCTGGTCGATCTGGCCGGCGGGCGAGAGTCGGGCGTGACATCGCGGCGCTGATCGGCTCGATGCTGCTCAACCTGATCGCGTATCAGCGTCTATAGCCGCCAGTCGGCGCCGGCGAACCGGCGCAGACACCGGCGCCGCACCGCAGGGTCTTTCTGGTGGTCGATGAATTTCAGTCGATCCCCGGCGCGAACTATGCGCTGATGCTCTCCGAGCTCGCCAAGTATGGCGTGCAGCTGGTGCTGGGCACGCAGTCGCTCGGGGTGCTCAACGAAGCCAGCCGCGAGACCCGGCTGTCGTGGCTGGCCAATGTCTCCACGCTGTTTGTCTTTCGCTGCGGCGCCGAGGACGCCGAGGTGCTGGCCGGCGAGCTCTCGATCGGCGCGCGCGATGGCCACACGATCGAGGCGGCCGATATCAACGGTTTGCCCGACCACGCTTGTTTTGTGCGCACGCGCGCAAAAAACGGCGCACCGACCGTCTTTCGCTCGAAACACGCAAAGCCGACGCTGGCGATCCGCAGATGCGGGCGCGCATCGTCGATCGCTTCGCGCGAAAAGCATGGCGTCGACGCGCAGGTGGTCGATCGCTGGCTTGCGTGCGCCTATCAGTTTCATGCGCTTGACCCGCGTGACAGCGTCGCAGCCGCACCGCCGGCGCGTGGTTTGGCCAGTCGCGCAGCGTGCCGCCGGTCGCTACAGAGTCGGACACAACGCCGCACTCAGCCGTGCGTGATCGTGATACGATGCAGGTTATGACACATTTGCAGAAACAATAGAAACGCAGGAGGACTATGCGTCGTTCGATTTCTGATGCGCCGCTGCTCACAGGCCCGGTCTGCAACGCTGGCGCGATTGCCCTATTTATCTGAAAGCGAGTTTGCGGTCTTTTGCCCCGAACACGCCGGCACGCTTGCGGCGCTGCTTGAACGCAAGCATGTGGCTGCCATCGAAAGTGCGGTCTTTGGCCGACGCTTTGTTGCGACAACTGCCGGTCTGCAGGCCTATGCCGAGACCCTGAAGCTCTCGGCCACAAAGTTGGCACGCGCGCTTGACTTTGATGCGGTGAGGCTAAGCGCGGCTCGCTGGGCATTGCCGCTTGTGTGCGAGATCTATCAGATCGCCTGCGCGTCTGACGTGCGACATTTGGCGCAACTGCGCGTCTTTTGCGCGCAGCGGTTTCGTAATGCGCCCGTATGGCTGCATGCTGAACTCTGTCTACCGTCGCATGGGCGCTATCTGCTCTATGTCGATCATGGCGCCGATGCGATTTGGTCTTGGCGGCGCGCCTATCAGCATTTGCACCGGCTGCAGCAGCGTTTATCCGCACGTGTAACGGCAGAGATGCTTCCGGCCGTGCTGGTTGTCACGACGCGCCGTCAGCGCGCGCTCGGTCACCTGCTGCTTGCGCGCATGTGCGCACCAGCGCTTCTGGCCGCGACCACGGCTGCGCGCGGGCTGGCTCGCACGCAGGGTCTGGCCAGTGTCGCGCAGTGCGGCCAATTTATGGCCCTGACTGAAAATAGCAATGACGGCTGTCCGGCGCGTGTCTATGCGGCCGATCCATTTGTGTTTGTTGCGCCCGCTACAGAGGCGACCCCGGCCGTGCTGGCCAAACCGCTGCGCGCCGCGACGGCACCCGCGACCCGTGAGATATCGGCTACCGAGCAACAGACCCTGGCCGCATTCGAACAGCTCAGCGCGCAGACGCTGCGTATCTTTGAGCTGGTCTGTCGCAACCCGGTTGTCCCGGCGACGCTGCTGGCGGTCTTGAGCGGATTGGACCGCCCTGCGCTGCAATCGGCGCTGGACGCACTCACGTCACAGGGCCTGATCCAGACGCACACGCTGCGCGCGCGTTTTCTCAGACAGCCGCAAGCGCTTTATCTGGCCACAGCGGCTGGCGCACAGGTCTTTCAAAAACGCACCCTGCAAAGCGAGGGCTGGCTCAGACGACAGCGTTTCTTTTGCGCCGATCACTGCCTGCGCGCCGAGCACACGTTTCTGGCTGCGCGCTTTTTTTGCGGGCTGGCCAAAGCCTGCGCGGAGCGCAGTGCTGCGCTGCGCTGTCTCGACTCGCCGCCCGGCGCGCCAAACCAGGGCCGCCTGCCGTTTTATGCGCTGGCTGCGCATGAGTCCGAGTTCGTGGCCTGCGACGCCTATCGCCAAAACGGCGAACGCTGTCTGTTTCGGCCGGATGCGTTTGGCGCGCTGCGCTGCGGGCTGGCGATCACACGCTTCTGGCTCGAGATCGATGGCACACCTGATGCGCCGCGTGGCGCATCGGTCACAAACTGGGCTGCCAAGCTCAAACGGTATTTTGCCTATGTCGAGACGCGCCGCTGGGCGCTGCGCTATGAAACACAGCCGCGCTGGTTGATCGTGACGACCAACCCAGGCGCGTGCGCGCAGCTGCGCCGGATAAACCGCGGCATCGCGCGCGAGCGCGGTTGTGCACCACTCGATCTGAGCTACTGCGGCGCAGACGCGCTGGCGCGCCACGGACCGCTCGGTCAGATCTGGTTTGACTGCGCGGCTGACGATGCGCACGCTGCCACGCGTGTGTATGCCTTTGACGGCGCAAAGCCGATTGCCGTGCGATCGGTAAGCGTCACAGTTGGGAAATAACACACAGCTATGTATACGACAAAACGATTGACGCCACGCAGGCTGCTGGGGCTCTGCGCCTTTGGATGGCTCGGGCTGACAAGCGCGTGCAGTGGCTGGCCCTTTGAACCGGTCGCCACCGCAACGCCACAGGCAACGGCCACGGCCATACCGACGCGCACACCGCAGCCGACCTGGACCGTGCGGCCCACCTGGACCGCGCAGCCGACCTGGACACCGGTTGCCCGCGCGACTGCGCAGCCGCCCCAAATCGTGACCGTGGTTGTGACAGCTACGGCTGCGCCGCGCAAAAGCCTCAAGCCACGGCCGGTGATTAAGCGCACGCCGGTCGTGCCAAACAGCGCGTGGTTTTTTGAACCGCACCCGCCCTTGCCGCTGCGCAACCCGTTTCGCTATACGGTCGAGATGCAGGTCTTTGAGCGCGGCATCGCGCTGTATCTGCATGAGAAACGACAGACCTGGGTGTTCGGCGCGCCGGGCATGGGCGATGTGGCCGGGCGAGTCTGGAGCAATCGCGCGGGCGATCTGCAAACCGTCGCGGATGCGTTCCAGCTCGGTCCGCCAAAACGCGAGCCCCAGCGCTGGCAGGCCTGCGCCGGTGACACCGAGCAAAACGGTTTTGTTACGGCATACATGCTGCTGCCGGATAAACGTGTCTTGTCCTGGACGATTCGCGCGGTCGACTTTGCGCCGCAAGCCTGGGCCTATCTGGACCCGGCCGAGACGCTTGCGTGCACCACGGGTGCTAGTCATGACTAAGCGGGTGCTTTTGGCGACTTGCGCTTGGCTATGTTTGGCTGCCTGCACAGGCGTGTCGGTGACGCCAGCGCCAGTCTATGACACATGGCAGGCTGCGGCTGTCAGCGTTCCCATAGCTGCGCCAACCGCGACCAACACGATCGAACCGGCGCCAGTGCAGACGGTCACGCCGATCGCGTTGCCGACTGAGCCGGTAGTACGCACGCCGCCGGCCGGCGGCGATGCGCACGAACTTGTGCCAGCGGATTTAACAGTCTCTGCCGAGCCGGTCGCGTTTGGCATCCAGATCAACGGCTGCGACAAACCAGTTCAGGAAACTTTCGGCGAGGTGCGCGCGCTGCGCGTTGACGCTGGATCAAACAACAGGCGCGTTGGGCCGATATCGAACAAGCGCCCGGTGTCTATGACTGGCGCTGTCTCGACCGCGTAATCGCGGCCGCCGCGCAGCATGACTTGCGCGTGTTGCTCAGCGTGACCAGCGCGCCGGCGTTTCGCCGTGCAGCCTTTGTCGTATTGGGGCAGCACGCCACCAGCGGTCGGCCGGAACGCTTTGAAGACTTTGGCGGCTTTATTAGCCAGCTTGTCGCCAGGTATCGCGGCCGGATGCATGCGCTCGAAGTCTGGAATGAACCCAATCTGATCATCGAGTGGGGCGACACGCTCGACGCGAGTCAACTATGTCACGTTGCTCAAGATCGGCTTTGCCGCGGCGAAAGCGATCGATCCATTTTTGCTTGTCATATCGGCCGGGATCGCGCCAAGCGGATTCAATTCACGCTGGACGCATGTCGATGATCGAGTGTTTCTGCAGCAGGCGCTGGCCGCCGGGCTGGCGCAAAACGCCGACTGTATTGGCGCGCATGCCAATGGTCCGGATGGGGTGGGCGATCTCGACGCCGTCGTGACGCGCTACGCCGATTTGGCGCAGGGCGCACTGCCGATCTGCGTCACTGAGTTTGGCCATGCGCTGCCGGTCAACGGACAGGTACCAGCCGGGTTTGAGTGGGCGCTGGCGCATACGGTCGAGACACAGTCGGCCGCGCTGCGCACGGGGCTGACTTGGGCGCGCGCATCCAGCACTGTGCGTCTCGTGATTGTCTGGAATCTGAACTACGACGGTGGCACCGCGCCTAACAGCGATCCTAATGCGATCTATGCGCTGATCAGATCGGGCTGGCGCAGCCCGGCACTTGATCTGATCAGCGATCTGGCGCACTAATTTATCCGCACAAGGCAGTAACGTTGCGAAGTGCGTTGGTTGCCAAGAGAGTGTTTGGATGCGCCATCTAAATCGTAGAGAGCATCGTGCTCATAACTCAGTTGACAAATTCAAAAACCAAATCAGGCCCGCGTGCCCTACTATCTGCTCGCAAGAACGTCGACATGCTTGCCACACTGCGTGCATCTGGTCTGGCCGCAGCTATGTCGACATGGACACTGCTACGCCTTTGTTTTGGATCGGAGGTGCGTGTGCCAGCGCAAAATATTACAAAGAGCCTGGGAGATCTGACAAAATATGTCGACCTGCGGGCGATTCGGGTTAACGCGATCCAAACCCCACAACTTTTGAACCAAAGCGTGATCAATCAGCTTGTTGACGAGATTCGCGAGCTGGGCTTTCTGCTCAAAGAGCCGATCGGGCGCCGCATGGAGGCAAACCCTAACCTGATCGAATTGGCCGATGGCGTCCATCGGTTTTACGCATTCAAGTGTTTGCATGAACGCCATCCCACTGAAGGGTGGGGCGTGATGCCGGTCAAGATCGTCGACTTTGGCGACAAAGAGTTCTTTCGCACGATGTGGATGGGCAACGAACAACGCCGCATGTCGCCGCTGGAACGCGGCGTCTGGCTCTTAAAAATGCAACAGCAAGGTGACCTGACACAAAGCGACCTGATGGCGATCTCGGGGTTGAGCCAGCAAATGATTTCGCGCTATATCTGCGTGGCGCGCGCGCCGGAATGGCTGCAGCAGGCCGTGCACAACTGGCTGGTCCCGACGAGCAAGATCACGCACCTAAAGGACCTGCCGTCTGAGCAGGCCCGTGAACTGATCGACCGGTTGACTCAGGCGCGGACCGATCAGCGTGCCGTGATCGTCGACCAGGTCGTGCGCGCGCAAACAAATAGACAGGGTAGGGCGGACACGCGCGACCGGCGTGCCAACGTCTGCCCGGTGTGTAGCCAGATGCCTGAGCGGCTCGATTACGACGCTGCGCACAACCGTTTTGTGTGTTCCAACTGCGGCACTGCCTTGGTCGCGCAGTTGCAAATTCGTGGTGCGCTAGGGCGGCCGTCGAAGCGTGAAAAGAATGCGCGTGCGGGCCAGCTTCCCGATACCCCGCAGATTTAGTGTGGAATTACGAAGCGGTCACCCAATTCTTCAAGGGACGCTTGACTTGTCGCGCGAACTGCGCTGCGCTTCATATTCAATCCTAAAAGGTTGACACGTCCGCCTTCAGGAGGACGGGGCTTTAGCCTCTCCAATAGCCAAAACTATTGCGAAGCCGGGGTTAATGGCATACTTTGTTTCGTGAAATTGAGCGCGCAAGTCAAGTTGCTGTTGACGCCAGAGCAGGCCAACGCGCTGTGACTCACCATGCAGCAGGCGAATGCCGCCTGCGACTACGCGTCGCGCATCGCCTTTGAACGCAAGGTCTTTGGGCAGTTTAGGCGGCTTTCAGCCGCAGGGACAAAGCCACCCGCTTTAGCGGGTCGGTTCGTTTACGGGCACATTTGTAATCTGGGAAATGAATGGAGTTCGCGCCCTGGCAGACACTTTAGTGAGTTCTAATTGCATGATCACGCATCATGCCCAATCATTTCAATGACCTACTGCGAATGCCAGATTCAGGCGAATTGCCCAGCGACCGATTGGGCAAAAGCACACGTGTTTCAGGCACAACAGGGGGAACGTACGTCGAACGCCGCGGTGTTTCAATATCAGTAGCTGAGTGCGCCGGTGTTCGTTTCGATGCTGATTTTTGTGGTCGGCCAGCTGTACTCGTGCCACTTAGAAACAAAGACGCCGCCATCGTCTCTGTGCATGGAAGATATCTTCACAATACGCGCAACGAGAACAAGATGCTTACGATCGGACAAGGTGGTGGTGTAATCAATTTTCTCGGCGGCTGGCGAGTTGATCCACTTGTCTTGGTGGAAGGATTGTTCGATGGCTTGTCATTGGCCATGTGTGGTTGGTCTTGCGTAGCAACAATCGGTCGGTGGGCACCATGGCTACCAGAGGTTGCTGCTGGGCGGAAAGTGCTGCTAGCGTTTGATGCGAGCCGTTCCGGTGATGCCGAAGCATCAGCTTACGCTGCGCTGTTAGAGCAGTCACTTACCGCGAGACTAATGCCGCCAAATCGCTGCAAGGATTGGAATACGGCAATTCGTAAAGTTGGGCGTGGCACACTGACCAGGTGGTTGGACCAGCACACGGATTCAAAAATTGCTCTAAAGTCTGGTCACGCTAATGGAACATAAAATGACGATCAAGCTGCCTCCGGTTATTTGCTTTCGCGTAACCCGGCACTGCAATGCCCGTTGTAGTTTTTGTCTCGCGCCTCCAGACGGGATCAACACGCCGGTCGGTGTGCTGAAAGAGCGAGTGAACTGGCTAATGGCACACGGCGTGTCGACTGTCCATTTTTGTGGTGGTGAGCCGAGTATCCATCCTGAATTGCCCGGACTTATAGGGCATGTACATATGCTCGGTGGAAAGTCAAAAATCACGACAAACGGTATCAACATTTCTGATGCTCTTCGCGCGATGTTGCGGAAAATGCGTACTCAAGTGAAAATCAGTTTGCATGGAGATCGAGACCATCACAATATGATGGTTGGTCGCGATGCATTTGATTTGACAACACAGCATGCACGTGATCTTGTAAAGGACGGTGTGCCCGTATCTATCCAAACAACGGTGGTTGCTGGACATGAATGGGTCGTGGATTGGGTTAGTCGGTTTTGCCTTGAAAATGGTGTTCGTCGAATGAGCATCCTTCCATTTATTCCACGCGGCAGCGGGATAAGTCGTCGTGACGACTTTGGTTTGTCGACATCTGTGCGTCAGGATCTTCGCTTACGGATATCTCAATTGCGCAGGCTGCTCAACACGCGCCTGGACGTGCGCTGGCTGGACTTTACGGCACGACCATTTCACGTCGTGGAGCCTGATGGACGGATACTCATTGAAGGTGCAACAGAGGCTCTTGACGAAGTAGTTGGGCACATTCCGCACATCGGATTGAATGCTTCAAGCCTGTAGATGTCAACGCGGCGTTCAACACCATTCACATCAGAAACGATCAATAGCAGCCCCTGCGTTTCGATTGATTGGCGTCTGGCGGAAATAAGACATAACGTCGACAGTCCCCGTCGACTGCATCATGATCCCATTGGTGCGAATCAGCATACACACAACTGTGGGTATCTCTGACCAACGAACGGTAATACGCGATCAGTATGACCGGTCGACTGAGTTGTCAGAGTCGTTGCGACAGTGACGATTGGGTGCACAATTTAGTGTATGTGAGGTTGCATTGCCTGACTTTAAGCGGGATTAAGCTCCGGGCAACGGCTTAAGTTCGAAGTTGGCTATGCACGCCGGACACGTAAGCAAGTGGACTCAGTGTCCGTGTAAACACTTCGAAATAACCAGGGCACAAATTGGGACGACAGGTCAATTTTTGTGTACACCTGAGCTGAGGCCCAGAAATTGGAGGTAAGGCGTATGATATGATCGTCTTACATTTTGAGCAATGCATTTTTCGCATAGTGCTAATGATGAGGAGCGATGGCAGAAATTTATATGACAGTCACCAGCAAGGGTCAAGTCACTATACCTGCAGCGGTTCGCAGGCATCTAAAACTTCGCAAGCATCAGAAACTTGCATTGGTGCTTGAGCCAGATGGTAGCGTGCGCTTGCGCGCGCCGCGGTTTGGCTCGGTGACGGATCTGCGAGGTGCAGCCGGAAAGCTTGACAAACCACTGTCCTGGCAAGACATGATTGCCATCGCATATGCGGATCGAGTCAAGCCAGCAAATGGTGGAACGAAGTTTTGAGCGTTGCCTTTGTCGATGCCGATGTTATTGTGCGATTGTTGACTGGCGATGATCCCGTCAAGCAGGCGCGTGCCGCCGCCTTGTTTGAGAAAGTGGAAAAAGGCTCATTGTCCTTACGCACCCCGGTAACAACCATTGCTGATGTGGTCTACGTTCTGTCATCGCCGAGGCTGTACAAGGTGCCGCGCACCGCACTCGTAGATATGCTTAAGTTCCTGATCATGCTGCCTGGATTCGATGTTGGGGACAAGGCGGCCGTATTAAGCGCACTGGATATCTATGCAGGTACGCGTGTGGACTTTGGAGATGCGCTGATTGCCTCTGGCGTATTGCTGTCGGCTACGCCAAGTTTGTAACCGTACTGACAGGGACTTTGACGTGTTCGATGGCGTCGAGCGAATTGAGCCTTGACTGCCATCTGCTAAAAAACCATCGCACATAGTCTATGGCTGGCAAGGCGTTGCCAGTCGAAATCGGTATCTGTCTCGCGCTGCCAAACACTGCGCATTTCTTCAGACACCGCCGTTTACCACCTGAGTGGTGAAGCCATCCCTCCCGAATTACGCGCAAAACCCGCGCCGTTTATTTTGTCACGTCCCGCGTGCGCATACTTTTCGCGCACGGATATGGTCTATCCGCACCGGACACATTGATAACTAACCATGCGGTGCGGGAGCCCACAAGAATGGATCAGCACGATGTCTGGGAGTCGTTGACCCTGCCGCAAGATGCCGGCGAGGGAACGCAGCAGGAACCAGAGATAGCCAGAAATGCACCGTTTACATTCCAGGCCATACCAGTCACACAGCTTCGCATCGACCTGGATCAACCCCGCCAGTTTCTGGGTAGATTGCGCACTTCTCGGGCGACGACCGATCCGCGCCAGACTATCGCTGATTTGCGCGCCGCCGCAGAGGCCGGTGACGCGGAAGGGCAGGGGGTGCTGGCCGATATCTGTGAACTCGCGGACAGTATCTTCAAACACGGTCTGAATTACTGGCTACATGTGCGCGCAAATCCGGCGCACAACGCATTCACCATCATCGATGGCGAGCGCCGCTACTGGGCATTTCAATGGCTGATCCACCGTGATTTGCTCCCACCGACATACGCTGTCATGTGTGCGATTCACCCTCACGATATGCCGCTTGAGCGCATCGATGTGACCCAGTGGTCGGCCAATACACAGCGCAGAGATTTTAGTGTTGCGGATATCGCGGACTGGGTGGCGGCGGCGTTTGAAAAGATGCAACGGGCCGTGACCGAGGGCACTCATTTGGCCAGCACATCTGTCTCGGAAGAGATGCTCGCGCAGGCACCGGAGAACGCAGTGCTCCAGATGGTTTCTGATCAGCTTTACACGCTGTCCGGCCGCCGGCTGACCCCGCGCACGCTGCGACTGTATCGCGGGCTGTCACGTGATCTGGCGTTGCAAACCAAACGACTGGCCAGCGCCCACTCGGCAAGCCTCAATATGCTGATTCATGTTGCGCGCGTCAAAGGATCGGATCGACAGGTCCGGACGTTGCGTGTGCATCTTGGGCTTGAGACCAATCCGCACGGGGACGCAAAGGGTGGACGCCCAAATGCGATTGAACGTTGCGGCAACGCCATCGAGCAAACTGTTGAAGCCTTTGAAAGGCTCAACGACAAGGCGCTTGAGCGCTTGCCCGCCGAACGCATTTCTGTCGCGCTAACCCGTATCGTGGATGCCCACGAGCAGCTGCGCGACCACGTCAAACGGCTGCACAAGAAATATCGCGTTGGGGCTGGGTTTATCGCGAAACAAAGCGATGAACTTTCGGGAGACTCTCAGTGAACCCGCTTGTACTTGCCCCGCCGGCGTTGGCACTCTTGGCAAACAGCGCAATCGAACTTCTGCTGATTTATGATGCGCGCAAGCCGTTCGCCCAGCTCAGCCGCGCCGAAACGCTGCTGCGCGCCGCGCGCTGGCTGGTGGTCATCGCGGCGCTGCTGATTCCAGAATTTGCGCTCGCCACGCGCGTCGGCCTTGCACTCTTCGCCGTCAGCGCCGGACAAGATCTCGAATCGCGCCGGGTGCCGCCCGATGCCTATCTCTACGCCGCCACGGCGATCTGCGTCGTGCTGGCCGGTCTGACAGACGGCCCGACCGGCGCGCTAACCGCGTTTGCCGCACAGGCCATCTGCTACGGTCTGTGCGTGCTGGCCGTGCGCTATACCGGCATCTTCGCCGGCGGCGATATAAAGCTCGCGATGCAGTTTGGCGCCCTGTGCGGCACTTTCAGCGTGCTCGGCAACGCAGCGTATCTCGCCGGCATCGCGATGGCCGCCGCCGTCTTGCTGACCGCTCTGCTGCAACTCGCCCAGCGCCGCACGCTGCGCACCGCGCTACAGCGCGCGCAAACGCTGCGCCTGCCGCTCGGCCCCTTTCTCTGGCTGGGTGCATTTGGCGCACTGCTCCTGGCCGCACGTCAGATCTAACCCCATGCACACCCGCACAACCCTCACCCAGCGCGGCGTGACACTGGCGCTGCTCACCGTGATCTGCGCGCTCGGAGCGACTGCGCTACCCGACCCGGCCCTGCGCTGGCCGCTCGCGCTCTGCGCCTGCGCCAGCCAGCTGATCTCGATGGCCGCGCTGTATGCCGCCCAACGCCGCGAATAAGCCTGTGCAATTCACCAGCGCGCAGCTCAGGCTGATCGGGCTGGGCGTGATGCTGATCGAGCACACAGCCGCGTATTTCGCCGCCTGGCTTGATCCAAGCCTGGTCACAGCAGCACACCTGCTCGGACGCAGCGCAATCCCCATCTTTTGCGAACTGCTCGCGCGCGGTCTGCGCCGCACACGCAACCCGCGCCGCTATCTGCTGCGGCTATGCATCACGGCGCTGATCACGCTGTTTGGCAGCCAGCTGCTGATGCGCCTGACCGGGTGGGGCGTGCTGCCACAAAATATCTTGTTTAGCCTGACCAGCGCCGCCCTGTGCGCGCTGACACTTGAACGCGCGCTCGCGCCTGGCGCGCCCAGCCTGCGGCTCCTGGCCGGCATCAGCGCGCTGGCCTTCTTCTGCACAGGTCTGTTGCTCGAAGGCGCCTATCTCGTGCCGCTGCTGACCCTGACGGGCTATTTCGCGCGCACCCCAAAAACACGCATTGCAGCGTTTGTCGGTGTGTGGCTACTGACCTGTCTGCAGGCATTGTTTCTACCCGATCGGCACAGCGCGCTGCAGCCGGCCATGCTGCTGGCGCTGCCGCTGATCGCGCGGACGACAGACACAGCCCGGCGCCCGCCCGCCACGTCGCAACTGATTTACGCGCTGTATCCGGCGCACCTATGGCTGCTGTATCTGGTTAGAGCATTTCTCGCAAAACCGGATTGACCGCGTGCGCAGAGCGCGTATCCTGAATGCACTCTTTCGTAATACTTGCCTGAACACTAAGGCTTCTGAAGGCGCCCGCCTTCCACTCAACAACCTAAGCGCGCAAAACCCACCGGGACACGCTCAAGCCCGCTGAGTCAATCACCGCGCCTCACCACCGCGCCCCGCGCCGCTGGTTTCCCCACTTTTCACACCGTGTTTTGCAGACGTCCAAGTGGCCGTCTGACCTGCGCCGCGTCCCCGCGTCGCGCCATTTTTCTCGGAGGTATCCCATGCTAGATAAGACCCGTCTGCCCGATCTATTTGAAGCCGTGCGCCAGCGCGTGCCGATCACCGACGTCGCCGCGCGCCACACCCGCGAGCTGCGCCCAGGCTGCAACGGCCGCGCCAGCTGCCGCTGCGTGTGCAACGCGCACGAAGACCGCCAGCCCAGCGTCATGCTGTATCCCGATGGCTCCGGCCACTGTTTCGCCTGCGACACCTATTTTGGCGACTGTATCGCGCTGCACGCCTTCGCTACGCAGCGCGCGACAGATACCCAGGCGCGCGTGGCCGCCTGTCGCGATCTGGCCGACCTATTTGGCGTGCGGGCCGGATCACGCGATGCACGCACCTGTGCGTCGCAAGCCGCCGTCTGCCCGCGACCCACTCCCAGCGCCCCGTCGCCCTGGGCGACCGAACTGCTCGCGCTGGCCAGTGCCCACTACACACAGGCGCTGTGGCGCGCACCCAACGCGCTGGCCTATCTGTGCCAGACGCGTGGGCTGAGCAACACGACGATCCAGACGCTGCGCTTGGGCTACGCGACCGGCCGCGATCTGTTGCCGATCCTGCGCGGTCATAGCCCGGACGCACGAGCGCAGGCCGCGCAGATCGGTCTGCTCAAACCAGACGGCGCGACCGAATTCTTGCGCCGCCGCATCGTCTGCCCGATTCCGGACGCGACGGGCGCGCCGGTCTTTCTGATCGGACGCGCGCTCAACGCGCAAAGCGCCCCACGCTATCTGAGCCTGCCGAATACAGACTTTTTGCGCCGCCAACCGCTCGTGCTCGGCCAGCCGCACCAGGGCGTGCTGATCGTCGAGGGACCGTTTGACGCGGCGACCGCGCTGCAGTGGGGTCTATGCCAGAGTGGCGGCTGGCAGGTGATCGCGCTATTGGGTGTCGGGCACCGGGCCGTGGCCGCGCACGTAAACACGTCTGCCGCGCGATCTGCCCATCGTGCTGTGTCTGGATCAGGACAACGCCGGCAAACAGGCTGCCCTGCGACTTGAAAACGTCCTGCGCGGGCAGGGCCACACACAGATTGCGCTGATCGTCGACCGCGATCGCTACGCGCGGGCGCTGGCGATTGCCAACCAGCCGCTGACCGGTGACAACGACTGCGCACACCTGACACAGGCACACCGGCATGTCGCGCTGGTCAAAGACGTGATCGCGCGAGGCGTGGCGCGCGGTGTCAACTGGGCCGGTGCAAAAGACCTCGGCGCGTTGCTGCCGCAGGGCGGGCAGGGGCGGGCGCGCTTTGAGCAGCTGTTTGCTGAGACAGGCGCCTGACGAACGGCACGGCCGCTCTGGCGGCGCTTTTGTAACTCGCTGTGCTGCCTGTATCAGGCGGCATGGTGAATTCGATTGTGCAAGACCGTGACAACTGGCGCTTACGCCGGTTGCGCGGTCTTGCGTTTTTCAGGAGTGCAATGAATACCAAAACCAACTTCGATATCTTTGTTGACTGTCCGTATGCGCTGGCCGCCACGCTGGTGGCGACGCTGGCCGCGCGTTTTGCTGACCGAGTACTGGACCCCGGGCAGGAGGGGTTTGGCGTGCTGCGCGGGGTGTTCCCGCTTGACGACAACGGCGCGTTTTGGATCGCCTGCGCGCAGGCGCTAGAGCGACGCGGGTTACTCGGCTATTCGCCATTGACGCGCCGGCGCATTGTCCTCAGTGTCAATGAGGCGTTTGTGTGCGCGGCGCTGGCGGGTCTGGCCAACAGGCGCAGGTTTGTCCGCCGCCGTGCATATCTCACATGCTGGCCGTCAAGACGTTGCTCGGGCGGTTTAGCGCGCGTTACCGGGCAGAATATGAGCTGTGGCAGGCGCATTCATGTTTTCGAACTGCGATCACCCATAATTGGAGTCAGTCATGAAAGATAAGATCACTAAACAAGAAATGATTCGGGCGTTCAAGATGCTTGGCGAACTCGCCGATCGCGAACACCTATTCGTTGAACTGTTTGTGTTGGGTGGGGCGGCAATCATGTTCGCCTATCCAGAAGCCGAGGAAAAGCGCGGGGGCACGACACATGACATCGATGTTGTGTTTGTTGAGCCAAGTGATCGGCACCTGTCGCAGGTGCGTCAGATCATTGGCCGAGTTCAGCAGGACCTTGGTCTCGCCGCAGGTTGGATGAATCGACTCGGTCGCTAAATTTGTTCGAAGACGATCGGATGGCCCCATTATTTTCGAGTCGCGCGGTATTCGTGTTCGCCGTGCGACCGATTTGCAGTTGTTGGGTTCCAAGATTGGCCTTGAGCGTAGACAGACAGATTTGGATGACCAAATCCTGATGTTTGACAACTCCCCGGCCTAAAGGCGCGGGGATTCTTGAGCATCAAACAAGGCGGCGGGAACAAGTCCCGGCTTACAGACCTCTACGCTCGACGAGCTTGCCCGCCCGTCTTTAATCATGAGTGCGGCGTTTAGGTCGCGTTCAACCCATTCGCCGCAGTCACAAAGCCATAGCCTGTCGTTCAGCGTTAGCGCGTCGTTCTTCCAGCCGCAAGCATGGTGCGTTTTGCTCGAAGCTAGAAAGCGGTCGCGCTTGCCGAACTCTTTGCCGTTCGATTCGAACAGATACTTCAACTTGAGCGTGAAGGAATAGAAAGACAGGTCTGACACTTTGCGTCCCCACAAGGCTTTCATTCCAGCCAAGTTCAAGTCCTCGATCCACACGGTATCGAACCGTGTCGCCAACTTGCGCCCTTCCTTCCACTGCCAGTCCGCGCGCTTGTGCGCAATGGTTCGGTGCGTTCGCGCCAACGCCTTGACTGCCTTCGACCGGTTCTTCGAGCCTTTCTTTGCGCGGGAGAGTGTTCGATTTGCCTTTGCAACCTCTCGACTACCCTGCTTGAAAAACTGCGGGGATACAACCTCTGTGCCATCGCTCACTGTGAGAAATGTTTTCAAACCAAAGTCCAGCCCTGCGGTTTCACCCGTCATTGGCAAGCTCTGTTTGTCTGAATTCTCAATCTCACACGCAAACACAACCCAAAAGTCGCCTACCGTGTCGCGCCTGATTGTCACTGTCTTGATCTTGCCTTCGATCGGGCGCGACAACGCAAACTTAAACGTCACACCATCCACTCGGATGATGTTGTCCCGCACCAGCTTCCACCCGGCCTGCTTGAGTGTGAACGAACGCGCCTTGCTGATCTTCTTGAAACCCGGCGGGCGTATCTTCGTATTGCCTTTCTTGCGCTCGGAGAAAAACAACGTATAGCCTTTCTCAATTCGCTGAATCGCGTCTTGCACCGACTGCGATCCCATCAGTCCAATCCACTCAAATCCGTTGCGTGTTTTTAGCTTTGTGACGTGCTTCATCAGTGCAAACTGATTCAAGTGCTTGCCGGTCAGCTTGTAGTATTTCTTGTGTAGCGCGATACAGTGGTTGTGCAACATTCCATGCAAGTTCACGAGCCGATGCAGTCTTGCGACTTTCGGCTTGCGATATATCTTGAACTGAAACGCTTTAACCATGTCGTTTTGCCTACTTGCTTTTTTGTTCCTCGATGTATTTCTTAACCACAGCTTCGCTGATGTGTCTGACCGACTCGCAGTAGTAGCTTCGCGTCCACAGCGTAGGAAGCCTGCTCTTTAACTCTGGAAACTCTTTGCGAAGCGTGAACGATGTTATTCCCTTGAAGTGCTTTACGATCTTGTGCGGACTGTCGATTGGGTTTGCTTTCACAAAAACATGAATGTGATCTTCCATCACTTCCATGCGCTCGATTCTCAAATGCAACTCGGCCGCTTTTACTTGCAGCACTTCTTTTGCGCGCAACTGCATCGCATTGTTCAGCACCTTGCGGCGGTACTTTGTGCACCAGATGATGTGATATCCGATGTTAAACGTAGCTGACCGCGTCTTGTCGTATCGTTTTCGGCCATTAGATATAATATACAATATCTAATGATCTTAAAGTTGTCAAGCAGTAGATCGGCTATCGCCGACGCCTTATATCCCCGCTCTAAAGAGACGGGGCTTTACCGCGTTCGTCGTAAAGTAAAGCGTGATTTGGCTCCACGCACAGCACGTGAACTTTGGCAATGGATTGAGCGCTATGTGCCAACTGGCCGTGAACAGATTGCGCTGGAAAAGCTAGAGGAGCTTTGGGATGACGACGCTGATTGATAAGACACTAGCAGATCTTGCGCGGGCGCTTCTGGCGCACCACGGCGCGACTTCCGGACAGCTGGCGATGAACCTGCTTGAGCTGCCGGCGTTTGGTCTGATCCCAAAACCTGACGATGTCACCGAGCGCGAGCTCGTGGTTTGTGCCGCACTGGTCGAGCTGTTCGCGGCGCGTCGCGGGGAAGCAGCGCCTGATTGGGTGCACGCGGTGGGCGCCTGGCCCGAACCGATCTATCTGATGGGCGGCTATGAAAAGCGCTTTCCGAAGTCGGCCGCGCGCTGGCGGCGCGAGGCACCGGAGCCGCTCAGGAAACGCAACGTATTCGCACCGGCCGAGTTCATGACGTTTGTGTAGGATTTCTTTACCAACGTGTACTGCGTTGGCCGCGTCTTCCCCCCGAAGAGCAGGCGGGCTGTCTGAATAGCCCGCCTGTCGCGTTTCCCAAGTGCCACCGCGCACGTTCAATTCAAAAGTACCCAGGCCAAACCCATGGCGCTGGCCAGCGCAACGCCGATCCCGGCCAGCACGCCAAAGACCTGTCGCCGGCGCCGGCGGATGTGCTCCAATCGTTTGATCTCACGCATCGCTGCAGTTGATCTTAGCGCGCGCCTCGCTTTTCGCATACGCGCGTCCTCGTGAATAACACCCATCTCTGTGATCTCTGTGCGCTCTGTGGCTAAAAACCCAGAGCACACAGCTCATACCCTATGCCAAACAAATGCTCAACCTCTCAGCGCGCGCGCCCGCGCACACCCGCCCGGTATATCATCCCCAGCGTGTTCGAAGCGCTCGATGGCGACACGATTGTGTCCGAGTTGCGCCGGCTGAACGTACGGTTCTTTCATCCCACAGATGTTGAACCGCGCGAAATCCACCCGGCACAGTTGCTGGCCAGCATGGCGGTCAGATCGACGAGGTGCGGCTGCGCATGGCGCTGGTCGTGCTGTTTATCGAACAGCCGATGCTAAGCGCACACGTTGAAGCGGCCGCCAGCCTGATCGCGCCATCGCCGTATGCCGAGGCGCTGCGGTTGTATTACCAGGCGGCCGTCTATCTGCAGCGCGAGCTTGGCGCGCGCGACAAACCGGCGCTGCCCGATCTGTATTCGAAACGCTATCGCGCGCCCAACCGGTCTTTGGCGCGAGCGTCGACAAGACAAACAAGGCGCTGGACAAGCTGGCTGAATCGCATGCGCGGTTGCCACTTGAGTATGCCGATCTGACCAACTGGCGCAACACATATCGAAAGCAGATCCCGCTACATCTGTTCAAACTGTCGCTTCCGCAGCCTGCGTGATGTGCCTTTGCCTGTATCCACTACTCTGAGTCGTGATGCCGTGCCGCGTCACGCAACATGCGCATTATGAAAATCAACAAAGAGTCCCAGGACCTGTTTTTTGCCGATCTTGGCCGGCAGCTTGCGCAGCCTGCTGTTGTGTATGTATTCGGCGGCACCAGCTTGATCTGTCTGGCTATGCCAGGCCGGCTGACCGATGATGTCGATGCCTACTCCGCCACAGACACGGTGCTCAAGGCGACCTTGCAGACGATGGCCGAGCGCTATGCCTGGAAGGTCGACGATCTTGATGTCAGCGAAATCAGCGAGACGCCGTCGCAGCTAGCAAAACCGCCTGTGCTGTATCGGGTCTTTGATAGGCTGACGGTGATGGTCGTCGACCCAAATCTAACCGCGGTCGGCAAACTCGACCGCGCCGGCGCAGACGACATCGCCGATCTCAAGTGGATGCTCGCCGAGGGCCATCTTGATTGCGAGCTGATCGAGCGGCTGATCACAGGCGCAAAAAGCATGGACGACAAGGCCAAGTCGATCAAGTCGTTTAACCAGATCACCGGTCGCGCGATGCCGCTGCCGCAGCCATATACGCCGCCACCGCCAAAGCGTCGCCGCTGGTGGTGGCCGCTCTAATTCCCATACTGAGCGACACCTCGCGCGTTTCCAGCGACTGATCGCGGAGGCCGGTCTGCCGATGCGCCGGCGCCATCACGCTTCACAAATCGGTCTAGCACCGTGCGTTCATGACGCGGTCGACAACGCGGTCGACGTTGCGCATGTAACGGAGTTCAAACTAACTTAGTTTGAACTCCGTTGCGTTTTTGCATGCGTCTGCCGCAGCTTGTCTGCCAGAACGCGCCAGCAAACAGTTGCTAGACACGCCTCGGACACCTGGCCGGGTTTGTCACGCTACACACTTTCGGCTGCGCCGCCGATGTTTGCTATCCCTGATCCGTGTTGATAAGCGACAGAGCCCAGGAGAGCGCAGGAATCTCCCCCCTGTGGCCGCTGTCGGTTTTTATCCCCCAGCCAGATAAACAAACAAAGAGATAACCATGTCACCCTAATGCTTAACCCACCGGCGCATGCGCCAAATTCGCCAACCCGATAAAGCCAATCTTTTGCAACCCGAGGGCGGTCTGAACTCTTCAGACCGCCCTCGGGCCGTTTTCCACAGGAGACAGTAAATGACTTCCGAATATTCTTCGACAGGCTGGCCCGCGATCGACGCGCTGCCGGCGGCGCTGGCCTACAGCACACTGTTTGACTGGTGCGCCGATTGTCTGGTCCGGCACAGCCTGGCCGGGCCGCGGTTTGACGCGCTGGCCGCGCAGGTCGTGTTTGAACCGGAATCGCTGCGGCTGGTGCGCCGCTTTGAGACGCCGTTGCTGCTGGCCGCGCAGTGGCGGGTCGAGCAGCTGCTGGCGGCCGGGTTTCACACCGCGTTGCGGCTTGATACCCGGCGCAACTACTGGCGGATCGCGTCGAATATTGCGCCGTGGCAGTCCGACTGTCTGAGACGGCGCGGGTTTGCGCGCGCGTCGTTTTTGACCTGGCTCGCGACGGTCTGTCCGCAGGCGGCGCCGGATGCGCTATTGGCCTGTTTTGGCGGCGAGGTGCGCATATGAAGCTGCGCGATTTGCCGCCAAGCGAACAACCACGCGAGCGCTTTGTGCAGCTGGGTGCGGGTGGGGCGTCGCAGCGCGAGCTGCTGGCGATTCTGCTACGCACCGGCACACGCGAGCACGACGCGCTGGCGCTGGCCGACAGTCTGTTTGAGCGCTTTGGCGATCTGACCGGGTTGGCGTGCGCCAGCCTGTTTGACCTGCGCGCGGTGGCCGGGATCGGTCTGATCAAGGCGATCGAAATCAAGGCCGCACTTGAGCTGGGCAAACGCGCGGCGCTGGCGCAACCTGAACTGCGCACGCAGATCAAGACACCGGCCGATGCCGCCGCGTTGCTGATGCCGCTGTGTGGCGCCAGCGAACAGGAGGAAGTCTGGGTGTTGTGTCTGGATACGCGCAACCGAGTCCTGCAAGGCTCGCCCCAAATGCTCTATCGCGGCAGTTTGAACAGCGCCAGTCTGCGCGTGTCCGAGCTGTTCAAGCAGGCAATTCGCTGCAACGCGGCCGGTGTCATCGTGGCGCACAACCATCCCAGTTTTGATGTGAGCGCTTCGAGCAACGACATACACGTGACCCGTGAGTTGATCAAGGCCGGCAAGTTACTTGAGATCGATGTGCTCGATCACCTGATTCTGTCGCCCAATAGCTTTTGCAGCCTCAAGGAGCGCCGGCTCGGTTTCGAGTAACGCGCTTTACTTTCTCTGTCTTTCTACCAACTAGCTCATTCATCAGCGGCGGCTTGCGATCGCAAGCCGCCGCTGGCCGTTTTCCACGAGGAACTCATGTCAATCCATTGTTCGCTCTCAACACAATTACCAAACACTGGCTGTGCGCGCTCGGAGCGCCAGCCGATCAGCGCCGTCGCCGCAGCTTATGCGCCTGGTCTATCCGTATGGTGCCCTGCATCGTTGCGCCTGTCTGTGCGGGCGCGTGACGCTGGGGGTGATAAATATGGCGCTTGAGTTGGATCATGCGCGCGGCGCATATAGCTGTGCGCGCTGCGGGCGCTGTGGCGACACGGCCAACCTGGTCATGTTGGCCGAGGGGGTCACGCGCAAGGGCGCGCTGGCCAAGCTGCGCGCGCGGCGGCTGTATGCGCGTCCGCAGCGTGCGGTTCCGGTTGAGGCGCGTGTCTGTCTGGCGCTGGCTGCCGCCCACTACGCCGACACACTGCAGCGCACGCCGCGCGTGCTTGCGCATCTGGCTGCGCATGGCGTGCGTGTCGAAACGGTTGCGCGTCTGCGTCTGGGTTACGCCGATGGCACATTGGGCGACGCGCTGGTGCGGGCCGGTATCGCACGCAAGTGCGCGCTGGCGGCCGGTCTGTATACCGCGCGGCGTGAGACGCTGATCGGGCGGCTAACTTTGCCGGTGACCGATGCGCTGGCCAGTCCGGTCTGGCTGTGGGGCAGGGCGCTGGGCGTTTGCGCTGCTGACAACGCGAGTTACGCGGGACTGGTCACACAGGGCTATGACCCGGCTCCGTGGTGCGTGGGTCAGCGCGGACCGCAGTTATCTTGTGCGACGATGTGTTTGAGATTCTGCAGTTAGCCGAGCGCAATCTGGACCGGATGCACTTGCTTGTGCTCAGGCAGGGCATTCTGCCAGGTGCGCTCAAACGCGCCGTAAGGCACAAATGTCCTGCCGGGTTTCGGTGCACGCATCCGCCGCCGCGCGGCATGCGCTTGACGTGGCGGCGGTATAGCTGGCTGGATGGGGACCGGCGCGAAACACGTTGCCGTGCGCGTGGCGTCGCGGCATACAGGACGGCGCACAAGCCGTTCGAGTAGCAACGACCATCATGCGCGTCTGAGCCAGTCCATCAGTGTGACAAGCAACACGCGCTCTTCGATGCGCAACTGCGCCAGCCCCAGCTCACGCGCGCTGCCATCAAGCTCGGCGATCCTGTCGCACAACCCGCGTAATACCTTGTCTTGTTCGTCGGTGAGCTGCGGCTCGCCCAGCAACGCCATGGCTTCGAGCAAGTCATCCAGTGCGCCAAGTCCTGCTTGGCCGACGAGCAGCACAAGACCAAGGCGCTCGATCAACGCCGGGATTAGCTCAGCCGCATGTTCGCCCTCTCGCATGTGATTTTGTAAATAGTCGGTTGCCCAACCGCAATCCGCAACTCTGTGGGGTACGCGATGTCTGTATCCCGTTATCTGAGCGGCGTCGCGCAGCTGGCGCGGCCGCCGCCTGCGCATCAGCGCACGCGTTTCTTTTGACCATGTTCGGCCGCATGTCGCGGCTTTCTATTAGATGCGCCGTCGGGCGCGTCGGTTCTTCCACAAGGAACCCAATGTCTGAATATTACCAATTGCCGTTTGTGCTTTCACACTACGAGCTCGCCGCTCTGCGCTATCGACGCGCGCTTCCTGGCGCTCTTCGAGCAACCTGCTACGCTTTTAATTCGCATGTATACCGATACCAATCACTACGGCGAGTGGCTGTTTATCACGCTCGAAGCCGATCTGCCACGTCTGCATAGCTGGCAGCGCGACGAGCCACAGCGCCGCCAGGTCACGTTCTGGGGTCTGGGCTATCACGACGCGCGTGAGCGCTGGCTGGTCGACGAATGGCGCTGGCACGAGTCATCACCCTGGCAGCACACGCCGGTCGTGATCGGCAAACGCGAAGCCAGGGCCGCGCTCGACGCGCGCCGCGCGCACTGCGCTGCTGAGGCCGCAGTGGCTGAGTCGCCATCCGGCCGCGCGCGGCTGTATGGCTTGATCTGCGATCCGACTGACGAAGATGGCGCGCCGGCCGAACTCAGGACCTTGACGCGCTGGCTCCTGATGACGCCATGGAGGGCTTCGGCGATGGCTAATGCAAACGACGCGATTGCGGCCAGAGCATTACTTGCTGTAGTCGCCCGAACGCAAGCAGGCGTGCAGGGGTAGCCTGTGACGCGCATGCGTTCTGTATTTAGCGGCTCCCAATTCTCAATCTGACGCGAGGGTGCGCACTTGACTGCGCGCGCCCTCGCTCGTTTTTTCAGGAGAACGACAAGTTTCTGATCCTCGCTCCCCGCGTGGCGCTGACTGTATGTGTTTTTGTGCAAGCGCGCCGTGCTGTTTGTTGCAATCCAAGCCAAGACGGAGGTGTTTTACTAGATTGAAGCGGTCTACAATCGAACCTGGTTGCGGTCAACCTTTAGCTACCTGAGTCCATAATAATTTGAAGCCAAGTATTGGCATGCTGTAACCAATTAATGTGTCCGCGAAAGCGGGCAAGTCCAATTTTCAGTATCGCGCACACCTGTATCCTTAAGGCTGGTTTGCACGAGTTTGTTTGGCTTGAACAATGCCACTAACTCGTTTGGCTGGGCTGATCAGACAAATTGGATAAAGCAGCTTGATTGATGAACCTTAGCGAATTAAAGCCCCAAACGGGCGAACGAGGTTGCTCGGCTTATCCGTGCCGGGGTTAACACGCCACCACAGATTATTGCAGCAATTAATCAGGAACCACGTTGGGGGCCTATGGCAAGGCTCCTGAGAAAGCGCTGCTATCGGATTTGGGTCGGCTGAAAGATAGTGGCATTGTTTTTCGCTACGACCGGCAAAAGAAGCATTATGTTGAGGAAGCTGGTGCAGGCATGCTACTTCCGTTTAGCGATGACGAGTTGGCGGTGCTGGCGCAGTTGCGCGAGGTTCATCGCTTTACGCCGTTTCGTGAAGCGGCGGAGCGGGTGATCGAGAAGCTGATCAACGCCACCTCTGCGAAACAGCGCGATGTGTTGAAGAAGCGACCGCTTCATCAAACTGAAGGTGCCGGCGTTAGAAGAGCTAACTCTGCATTTGGTAACGGCAGAAGTAGTTGAAAACAAGTATTTCCAGACCCAACGCGAACTGGCGCTTCACTATCAGATACCGGGCAAGACCGAAGGTGTACCCCATGCGGGTCCAGGTGCTGAACCCGTTGGAACTACGCGATGGGCATGCGTATTTTGAAGCATGGTCGCTGCTTTCGGATGCGGAGAAGTTGTTGCGGTTGGACCGAGTGGTGCCGGGCAGCGCACAAGTGTCGCCAAACAAACGCGCGCAACGCATCCCGAACAGCATGCTTGTTCCCATCAGTATTGGCTGGCCCTGGCCTGAACCCATCCAACACTTTCCCATAGATTTTGAGGTGACGCGCTGCGAGACGGGCAGCATTGTGAGTGCCCAGATTGAGGAACGCCAACTGTTTTGGGCCGCCAAGATTTTGCTGAAGTATGGTCAGAACTGCATGGCGTTGGCACCGCCCTCGCTGGTAGATGAGATGCGGCACCATGCAGAAGGGGTATGGCGAGGCTTTATGGGTTGATGGGGTGAGTTGGGCTGAGGAAGAGTTTTCCCGGGGGGTAGGTTCGCTACGATGACTAAGGATACCGACAAACAAAGCCTATGACCATTTCTTTCGCGCTGCCCATTCCAAATTAGCTGACCCAGCCAGGGTTACCGCGTTGCGGCTAGACCCGCCCGAAGGCAAACGCCTTTCGGAACATCAGGTAGCGACGTATGAGGCAACAGCGCTAAGCCAACCAGGCCAGGTGGTGTTTAACACTGCGCTGACAGGGGATGGCAAGAGTCTGCTATTTTTCTGGCGCAGTGGCGCGGGCGACAGCGCCATAACAAGCTGTTGACGGCGTATCCCACCAATGAATTGATCCGCGACCAGCAGGCGCAGGTGATGCGGGACATGGCTGAATGGACAACCCAGCCGCAGCGCATTGGGAGCCTGGATGCCGCAGCCATAGATGACCTGATGTTCAAGCATGATCTATCGCGGCAAGATGTGTTGTCGTTTGTCTTTAGCAACGACGACGTGGTGTTGACCAACCCCGACATCTTCCACTACATCATGCAGTCGTTTTATGTTCGCAGCGGCAAACGTGGCGATGCGCCCGACAAAGTC
>CAVXUI010000019.1:0-313465 GCA_963764985.1 uncultured Chloroflexia bacterium
GTGGATCCGGGACGCGGCGCGGAAGGAGAAGCTGCCCCGGGTCAAGGACCTCAACAGCGCGAAGTTCTTCCCCTACCGCTGGGGACAGGCACTCTGGTCCTTCATCGCCGGCAAGTACGGGGATGCCGCGGTGGCGGACATGCTTCGCGCCGTCGGCCCGCGCTCGAACGACCCGGAGGTCATCATCCAGGAGAAGCTCGGCATCACCGAGGAGCAACTCTCGAAGGACTGGCATGCCGCCGTCCGCGCTGCGACCACCATCGCGGCCACGGGCCGCAAGCTCCCCGGCGACTATGGCGCGGCCCTGGTCACGAAGAAGGGAGAAGGCGGCGGGTTGAACGTGGCTCCGGCCCTGTCTCCAGACGGCGCGCAACTGGCGTTCCTGTCGGAGCGCGACCTCTTCTCGATCGATCTGTTCCTGGCCGACGCCAACTCGGGCCGGGTGGTGCGGGCACTTTCCCACACCGCGAAGGATCCCCACCTCGAGAGCATCCAGTTCATACAGTCCTCGGGATCGTTCGATCCCAAGGGAGAGCGGGTGGTCATCGGTGCCGTCGCCAAGGGGCGACCCCTGCTGGTGATCGTCGACGTGAAGACGGGCCGCCGCAAGCGCGAGATCCCCTTCCCCGCCCCCTTCGGCGAAATCATGACGCCGGCGTTCGCGCCCGATGGAGTGCGGGTGGCCTTCTCCGCCATCGTGAACGGCTTACAGCGATATCTTCGTCTACGACCTCAACGCCAGCACTCTGAAGCGGATCACCGAGGACCACTACGCCGACCTCCAGCCCGCGTGGTCGAAGGACGGCGGGACCATCGCTTTCGTGTCGGACCGGTTCGGTTCGCAACTCGACACCATCGCGATGGGTAACTACCGCCTCGCCGCCGCCCCTTCCGCGGGCAATTACTTGCGATCTGGCATATCCTATCTGGACTCTGGATTCTTGATTTTTTACTCTTCCCGGAGGTGAGGCGATGGCACGCAAACGGATTTTGGCGATTGACGGTGGTGGCATTCGGGGCATTCTTCCGCTGTGCGCGCTTGTTGAACTGGAACGGCAGCTGGGCCAGCCTGCGCGCGAGTTCTTTTCGTTTATGGCCGGCACATCGACCGGCTCGATTATTTCCGGCGGCTTGAGCCTGGGGCTGAGCGCAGCGCGCTGCCTTGAGATCTATCGCGAACTCGGCGCGCGGGTGTTTGAATTCGATCTGCCAGGGTTTGTCGGCACGCTCGGGTCATACAAATATCAAAGCGAGCCGTTGGCCAAGTTGTTGCGCGAATTTCTGGGCGACCCCACGCTCAACGAACTCAAAACCGACATCATGCTGACCGCGATGCGCGTGCGCGATGGCCGGCCGTTCTATTTTGTGAACGACAACGCACTGACGCTGGCGTTGCCCGATCGGATCAATACCGGCGCGCTGCGACTGGTCGATTGCATCACCGCATCGTCCGCCGCGCCGACGTTTTTTGAGCCGTGGATGGTGCCCGGTGTCGGCGTGTGTGTTGATGGCGGCGTGGGTATCGCCGGCAATCCATCGTATCAAGCCTGTGTCGAGGCATTTGAGTACACGCCAGCCGGCACCTATCGCCCGTCTGAGACCACGGTGGTCTCGCTCGGCACCGGCTACTTCAAGCACGAATTTGATCCGGGCAATCTGCTGGCGTGGGTGAAGTGGATCGTCGATCAACTGCTGGAGGAGCCGATTGATCAACAGACCGAGCTGATTCGCCGGCACTACGTGCCGAAGGGCGTGCATCTGGTGCGGCTGGATGTTGACATGGGCGAGAACATCCCGATGGACCAGGCCGCAGCGATCCCACGATTGGTGGAGATCGGCATGGCGGCCGCACAAAAATTGGACTGGCTGGCACTGCTGACCGCGCCGGATGGCAGCCGTGAGGTCGCGCCGGCCGGGCCGTTGCCGCGCAACCGCGCGTAGGAGCGTACTATGCCCGAAGAATTCAGGCACGCGGGTTCGGAGGAAGAAACGGAGGCAATTCCGCCGCTCGCGACTGGGCGCAACCTGATCGTGACGATCGGCATCGATGATTACACAGGCTGGCGCAAACTCCACAACGCGGTTGCCGATGCAAGAGGCGTGCGCGATCTGTTTGTCGATCGGCTGAGCTATACCGAACCGATCAAGCCGCTGATCAACGCCGATGCCACACAGGACAACATCGCGGCTTTGATTCAGGACACGCTGCCGGCAGTGCTTAAAGACGATGACAGCCTGGTGATCTTCTTCGCCGGACATGGTCATACCGAAAAACGAACGGCGGCCGGTCGCACCATCAATACCGGCTACTTGATCCCGGTCGATGCAAAGGCGCCGGTGGACGGCAAATTCAGCTCGTATATCAAGCTGGGCGCGTTTCTCGACGATGTCAGCAAACTGCCGGCGCGGCATGTGCTGTTAATTCTTGACGCCTGTTACAGCGGGTTTGCGCTCGACGAAAACATCGAGATTCTGCGCGACGGCACGCCACGCTACACCGAAGACCTCAGCCGGCGTGTCAGCCGGCGAATTATGACCTCGGCCATGGCCGATCAACCGGCGCAGGACAACGGGCCGGTGCCGAATCACTCATTGTTTACCGGCACGTTGATCGAAGCGCTCGACCCAGGCCGGGCTGACGAACAGGTCAAGGGGTTTGTGACCAGCTCCGAGCTGGCGCTGTATGTGCAGCTAACGGTCGGCAGCTGGTCGGGTTCAAAACAAACGCCAGACTTTGGCGCATTTAGCGCCTTGGATGAGCGCGGCGAGCTGGTGATTTCGCTGCGCGGCGAAACCTATAACCGCGCCAAGGCGCGCGAATGCCTGGCGGCTGGCGATGCGCTGTTTGCCGTGGGCGAACACACTGCGCAACGCGGGCGCTTTGAGGGTGCGGCGCGTGAATATCGCGCGGCGATCCGCTTTGCGAATCTGGGCAAACAATCCCTGCCGCAGGCTGAGGCCGGTCTGAACAAAGCGCTGGCACTGCTCGCGGGCAAGCTGGCGCCGCAGGCCGCCGATCTCAAAGCGTGCATCGCAACGCTCGAACGCATTGCAAAAGCGCGTGAGGCCAGCAACGACTATTGGCCGGTCGGCCGGTTGGCGATTGGCATCGCGTATGCCGAATTGCGTGATATGAAAGCCGCGATGAAGTGGTTGCAGGAAGCCGATGACGTCTTAAGCGGCCGCGACGTGGCGCGCGGCGCAGAAGCACAGATGGCGGCGTGAGCAGGCGGAGGTGTGTACGAGATGATGCAAAAAGAATTCCAACCAGCCGAATTACAGGCGTTGCAGGCGGAGACCAAATACCATCTCGGTCGCGTGCGTTATCTGGGTGTGACCTGGGGCGTCATTCCGCCGACTGATCTTGATCGCGCGGTGACCGAGCTTGAGGACGCGGTTTTTGAGGCGCCGGAGTTGATCGAAGCGTATTTCCATCTGGGGCAGGCAATTCGCGCGCAAGTTGAGCGCAACCGGCTGGTGCGCGCCGAAGAGGTGCTGCAGATCTATCTGGACAAGGGCGCGCCGCTAGGCGAGGTGGCGACTGTGCAGGCATTTCTGGATGCGCGCGCAACTGCAAAAGAGGGGGGATAGCTGATGGCAAAAACACTCTATGCGCTGCTGGTTGGCATCAACGATTACGCCGGCAATGTCAACAGCCTGAATGGCTGCATCAACGATGTACAAGCAATGCGCGGGCTGCTGGAAGAACGCGCTGCCGCAGGCGGCTGGACGGCGCAGATCGCGTTATTGACCTCCGGTCTGCACGCGGCGGAGACAAAACCCACGCGCGAGGCGGTGATTGCCGCATTTCGCGCGCACTTACGGCAGGCCGGGCCGGGTGACGTGGCGCTGTTTTATTACAGCGGCCATGGCTCGCAAGAGCGCGCGCCTGAGGCATTTTGGAAGTTTGAGCCGGATCGCCTGAACGAAACGCTGGTCTGCTACGACAGTCGCATGCCGGGCAAATGGGATTTGGCCGACAAAGAGCTGAGCCAGCTCATTCACGAAGTCGCCACGACCGACGCTGCCGGCGCCGCCAAAGCGCAGCCGCCGCATATTGCACTGATCATCGACGCCTGCCACTCCGGTTCGATCTCGCGCGATGTTGGCGATGCAACTGCACGCTTGCTGCGGGCCGATGCGCGCGAACGCACGCTGGCTGATTACATCAGTATTGAGCGCGCGGTTGCCGCGACTGCGATGGCCGGCGACTGGATCGATAGCCCGACCGCCAGGCATGTGCTGATGGCGGCGTGTCGGCCGGACCAGACAGCCAAAGAGCGCCAGGTTGAGGGCGCCACGCGCGGGTTGTTTACACATCATCTGATCACGCTGTTGCGGCAAAGCACCGCGCCGCTGACATATCACGATATCGCGCGCAGTTTGAACACGATTGTGCCAAACACGGTTGATGCGCAGTCGCCGCAACTGGAGGCGCCGGACGGCCGCGATTTAGCCGGGCTGTTTTTGAACGGTGGCGTGGCGCCCGCACAGGCGTATCTGCGCGTGGCATTTGACAACGCCCTGGGTGAATGGACGATCGATGCCGGCGAAATCCACGGCATCGCTGGCCCAACCGCGGAGAACGGCGACGAAAGTACCGCGCTGCTGGTGTACGCCGATGATGCGCCGGCGGGCGCAAAAGCACTCGGCACTGCGCGCGTGCTGCGCGTGTTGCCGGGCCGCAGCGTGGTTGAACTCAAGCTGGCTGCCCGGCCGGATTCGAAACAGCGTTTTAAAGCCGTGATCGACAGCGTGCCATTCCCGCCGGTGCGCATCTTTTTTGAGGGCGCGGCTGGGCAGATCGATACGGCGCGGGCGACGCTGGCCGCGAAGTCGCCGGCCGATGCGTTGCGGTTGCTGGTGCGCGAGAGCACCGACCGGCAGGCGGCCGACATCATCGTGAGCGCGGATACGCACGGCTACCGGTTGCGGCGGGCCGCGGCGATTGCGGCGCTGGATGTTGTCGCGCCGGATGCCGAGGTCATGTTGCAGCGCTTGGCGCACATCGCGCGCTGGAACACGGCGCTGGCGCTGACGAACCGCACACAGCTGGTTGCCAGCCTGGATCGTGCCGGACGCCAGCCGATTGAAATAGCGCTGCATCGCTGGGATGCGGCGGCAAACGCGTTTGAGCCGCAGCCGTTGGCCGATGCGGATGTGCATCTGACCGCCGAGAAGCACGATGGCAAGATCGTCTGGCCCCGCATCGGCATCAAGGTGACGAACAACAGCGCGCAACGGTTGCACGTGACGCTGTTTGACATGACCGATACCTATCTGATCAGCGCCGATCTGTTGCGCGGCAGCATGCTGGATCCGGGCGCCTCGGTGTGGGCTCGCACGCCGAGCGGCAGCGACCGAATTTCACTATTTGTGCCGGCCGAGTTGCTGAAACAAGGCTGCGGCGCGGTGCGCGATGTGTTCAAAGTGCTCGCGGCGACGGATGCGTTTGACGCCACCCTGCTTGAGCAGGGCGATTTGGTGAATGCCGTTCTTGCCGCGCCAAAAAGCGTCCACCGTGGCGGATCGCTGAGCGCGCTTGAGCGGCTGTTCAACCGCGTGCGGACGCGCGCCGCCGGTGATGCGCCGGACACGTTCGCGGATGCCGCGGATTGGTGCGTGTCGCAGGTGATGGTGACCACGCATGCGCCGGTCGATGCCGCGCCGGTGCCGAATTCGGGCGGCGCGCTGGTGCTGAACGCGCTGATTCACGTGCACCCGCATCTGGCGCTTAGGGCGCAGATTGGCGTGGCGTTCGCAGAAGACGGCGCCCGCGACGCCGGCAATACCCTGGCGCCGCCGTTGCTGCGCGATCCACGCGCACCGGTGCGTCCGCTGGCGTTGACGGGTGAGCGCAGCGGGCAGCCCGGCGGATCGGTGGTGACATTGACGATCGACGCTGCCGATATTGGGACACATGCCAGCGTGACGCCGGATGCACCCTTGCGCATGACATTGCAACAGCCGCTCGCCGCTGATGAGCGTGTGCTGGTGACCGCGTTCGATTCAGAGAGCGGGCTGCATATGCCGGTTGGTTTTGGCGCGCCCGCTGACAACGACACGACCGAGATCGCGATCACGCGGCTGCCGGGGAACTCGGACGGCGCACGCAGCATCGGCGGCGCAATTCGAATGGCATTTACCAAAGTCTTTAGCGACACGTTTAAGACTGGCGTGCAACCCAATCAACTGCGGCTGATGCAATTCGATGCACAGCAGGCGATGACGCCGGTCAGCGACCGCGTGGCCATTGCGCAGGCTGTCGCAGCCGCGCAGCGTGTGTGGGTGTATGTGCATGGCTTTACCGGCGACAACGATTCCATGCCGCTGTCGGCGTTGCACGCGATGCAGCCAGGTGATCCGGTCACAGCCGTGTTGGCATATGACTATGAAAATCTGCTGACAGAGATCCAGGTCACCGCGCAGGATTTGCGCAACCAACTGGCGGCGGTTGGTCTGGCACCCGGCCACGGCAAGAATGTGGCCGTGATCGCGCATTCGCTGGGGACGATGGTGACGCGCTGGCTGGTTGAACAGACACCGGGCACGCAGGGTCTAGTGCAGCGTGTGGTGTTGGTGGGCGGCCCGAATGCCGGCACGCCGGCCGCGCACGCCGAAGACTTGCTCGCGTTTCTGATTGGCGCGGCGGTAAATGGATTGCTCACGCTGACCTTCCCCTGGGCGTTTATTCCCAAATTGCTCGGTGCAGCTGCGAGTGGCACGGTGGCGGCAAAACAAGCCATCAAAACGTTGGATCAGATAAAACCCGGTGCGCCGTTTTACACCGCGTTGAACGATCCGGCCGTCGATCCGCATGTGCCGTATACGCTGATCGCGGGTGATGTGACGCTGATCAAATCGGAGGCGCAGATGACAGCGCAGAAGCAGTTGCACAAACTTGCACTTGCCTACAGGCTAACGACGCTGGCGTTTGGCAATAAACCCAACGATATGGTGATCAGCGTGGATAGCATTCGCGCGGTGCCAGCCAATCGCACCCCGCCACCGATCTTGCCGCCGGCGGTACCTTGCGATCACATCCATTACTTTGCGCATGAAGCCGGACTTGCACAGTTGCGCGATGCGCTCACGGCGTAAATTTAGTCGATGGCGCATTGCGCAGACCCTGCCGCGATGAATTGCCGCGCGCTACACGACAGCGCTCCCAGGGTGCATCCGCCGATTGGGGTGACGCTGGATCGACGCGTGACACGCTCGACGTATTGCCAAACGCGGGTCATTTCGACGCGAAGCGGAGAAATCTCGTAGCGCGAAAGCGTCTGCATGCTTCCGCACACGAGATCTCTCCGCTTCGCGTCGAGATGACCCGCGTATCGAGTTGCTTCGCTCAAAAAATGCGAACCGCATCTGCCCGCGCTGTATATCCCTAACGCCGGATGCACCCCACCAGGCGCCAGCGCAATACGGCGCGTATGATGTTCGCATGGCGGAAAATGCGTTGCCCGTTGAAGGGCTGAGCGTTGGCGCGTATTTGGCAAAAACATTTGTGCAGCCGCGTGTTTCGTTCTGGCACCTGCCGGTGCAAAAACCAGCCACATGGTGGGTGCTGTTGTTGTTGCTCACGCTATTGATTGTGATTCCAACAACGATCAGTGTAAACCGCCAGAATGTGCTGGGCTATGAGCGCATGCTTGCGCAGTTGAATTCCACCGGCATTTTAGGCAGCCAGGTGGGTGGCTCGGGGCGGCGGCCAGGTGGTCGTCGGCCCTAAAGCACCGCCGCCGGGCGAATTTGGGCAACCCGGTGGGATTCCGCCGCCACAACCGCCAGCACTCACAGCGGCGTTGATTCCAAGCGCGATCGGCATGGTTGGGATGCTGGCGTGGTGGGCGGTCTGGAGTCTGCTGTTGATGTTTGGCGTGGCGATCGGCGGCGGTCGCACGTCGTTTGGCCAGCTCTTCAAGCTTGCGTTGACGGCGGCGTTGCCGTTGGCATTGCGCGGCATCGTGCAGCTTGTGTATCTGCTTATAACCGCGCGGCCGCTGGGAATGCCCGGGCTGTCGGGCCTGGCGCTGCCGCCGCCGGCCGATCTCGCGACGGCGGTCGGGTCGCCCGGGTTTACGACGACGTATTTGGGCGCGTTGCTGGGCGCGATCGATCTGTTTCAGTTGTGGAACTACCTGCTGATTGTGATTGGGCTGGCGACTCTGGCGCGCATGGGCGTTGGGCGGGCACTGGCGTTGGTGATCGTTGTGTTGCTGATTTTGACATTGATCGGCACGCTTCCAGCCCTGGTGTTCGGCGCGCTTGCAACAACGTAATTCCATGGCCAGCGACGATGTCATCATCCGCGCGCAGGACGTCACCCGGCACTATGTGATGGGCGACGAGCTGGTGCGCGCGCTGGATGGCGTCAGCCTGGAGATTCGGCGCGGCGAATTTGTCGGCATTACCGGGCCGTCGGGGTCCGGCAAGAGCACGCTGTTGTATGTGTTGAGTGGCATGGATCGACCGACGTCGGGTAGCATCTGGGTGCAGAACAAGGACATCGCGGCACTCGATGAAAATGAACTTGCAAAATACCGGCGTGTCGATGTCGGATTTGTGTTTCAAGGTTTCAACCTGATCAGCACAATGACGGCCCAGCAAAACGTGGCATTGCCGATGGTGTTCGCCAATGTGCCTGCGTCGAAACGCAATGCGCGCGCGAAAGTGCTGCTGGATCGCGTCGGTTTAGGCGCGCGATTGGCGCATCGTCCGAACCAGATGTCGGGCGGCCAGCAGCAGCGTGTGGCGATTGCGCGCGCACTCGTGAACGATCCGGCAATTGTCTTTGCCGATGAGCCGACGGGCAACCTCGACAGCCGCTCGGGCACTGAAGTGATGAACATGCTGCATGAAATCAACGCCGAGGGTCGCACAATTGTGTTGATTTCGCACGACGCTGATGTGGTTGCGTCGGCCAATCGGGTGATTCGGATTCACGACGGAAGGATTGCTTGATGTTGAAAAAGATGGGTGTCGTTTTGGTCGCGCTGGTGTTGGGCCTGCCGCTGACCGCGCAGGCCCGGCCTGGCGCACAGGTGGGTTGCCCGGTGCCGGGCAGCATGATCCGTGTGGACGATGTGCAGCCGCGCCAGGTCGCGCAGGCTTTTGACACCGTAATTACGGTCTACGGCAGCGGATTTATTGCGACAAGCAAGGTCGATATGGTCGGCGTCGGCATTTTGCCGACTGAATATTTGTCTGACCGTCTGCTGCGCGCGACGGTGCCCTCCAGCCGCACACCGGGCGACTATCGCATCGTGGTGCGTGAACCGGCGACGGGCGATTGCTCAAACATCTTTGAACGCGTGACAGTGACATTTCCGCCGGCTGCGCCAACAGTGCCGGTGCCAACCAGCCCGCCGACGCCCGGGCAGCCTGTGTTGGTGATCCGGAACTACGCGCTAAACCCGATCAGCGTCAAACCCGGCGAAGAATTCGAGCTGGCAATCGACGTCTACAACACAGGCAGCCGTGGCGCCGAGAATTCGCTGGTGACATTTCCAGGCGGCATCGTCGTGCCGATCGGCCCGTCTAACGGTTATTTGCTCGGGCTGGTGCATATCAACGGCACGGTTTCGGTCCGGCAGCGCTTTCGCGTGCCTGAAGCCGCGCCGGGGGGCATCACAGAGATCAAAGTCGCGATGAGCGCAAACGACTTCGAGGGCAAGAATTACACGTTTGCCGGCGCGGTGCCGTTTGAGATCATCGGGCCAAAACCGACGGTTGTGCCTCCGCCGGGCAAACCCCAGGTGGTGATCGAAACGTCGCAAATCGACCCGCCCAACGCCGCGCTCAAGCCCGGCGACACGTTTACGGTGACGATGCAGATTGCAAACCGCGGCAGCCGCGCGGCGACGGGCATTTTGGTGCAGGTGGGGTCGCTGGATATTGTGGCGCCGGCCGACGGCAGCAATGTCACGCCCGTGCGCGGGCTCAACGTCGGTGGCACGGTCGAGGTGTATCAGCCGTTGACGCTGCTGAACAAAGTCGATGGCGGCCGCAAGAATCTTGAGGTCAAGATCGACTATTTTGATTCAACTGGCACCGCTTATAACTCAACGCAGTCGGTTGGCATCAGCGTGGCGGGCGGCGTGACCGGGACCGAGCGGCCGCAGCTGCTGATGACTGGATTCAAAGTAGAGCCGCAGCAGGTCTATATCGGCCAGATTGTGACGCTGACGCTGGACGTTCAAAACGTCGGCACGACCGATGCGAATCGCGCCACGGTGACGCTGGGCGGGGAAACGGGCGCGTCGCTCAAGCCGTTTGCACCGGTCGGCGCGAGCAATGTGCGGTTCTTCCCAACAATCGCCGCTGGCAAAAGCGTGCAGATCGTGCAGCAAGTGATTTCCGATGGCAACGCCGAAGCGCAGTCACACAACATGGAAGTGGTGTTTGGCTATGAAGACGAGCGCGGCGTCAAGCTCAAAGAGTCGCAGATCGTCAGCCTGCAGCTGCGCCGCAAACCGGTATTCAAGATCGCGTTTTCGCGGCCGGTGGGCGAGGCCACGGTGAACGTGCCGCTTACCGTGGTGATTGATGCGTTGAATTTGGGCAATCGCAGCGTCAATGTCAGCACAATTGAGATCAACGGTGACGATTTTGAGTTGCCGGTGCGCACGCTGTATGTTGGGCCGATCAACGGCGGCACGATCGGCTCGTTCGAGACCACGTTGATTCCACGCAAACCAGGCATGCTCAAGCTCAGCACGCGCGTGAACTATCTTGATGAGTTCAGCCAGCCGCAGACGATTGACGAGATCCTGGATGTCGAAGTTCTCGAAACCCAGCCCGTTCCGACTCCGGATCCAAACGCGCCGCCGGCGCCGGGAGGCGGCACGGAAGAGCGCGATGGCCCGATCGTGCGATTTATCAAAGGCCTGTTTGGCCTGGGAAGCTAAGCCATGAGCCTGTTCGAACTGGTCCGCATGGTGATCTTTAACCTGCTGCGCATGAAAGTGCGCGCGCTGATGACTGCCGCCGGCGTGATGATCGGCACGGCGTCGGTGGTGGTGCTGGTGTCTTTGGGCATGGGACTGCAGGAGTCTGCGATCAAGAGCATGGGCAATCTGGGCGAGCTGACTGAGATTCAACTCTTTCCAAAATTCGACGCGCAGCCCGGGGCGCCGGTGGCCGGGCCACCCAAGCCGCCGACGATTAATGCGGAAGATCTCAAAACGCTGGCCGCGTTGGAAGGCGTGATCGCGGTGATGCCGATGGTGTCGTATAACGGCGAAAGCCGGATGCAGCTCAACCGGCTGGAAGGCTTTGCCCCGCAGCTGATGGGCGTGCTGCCAGACGCGTTTGGCAAGCTTGGCTACGAAACACAGAGCGGGGTGCCGCGCCTGATGAACGGCCAGATGGTGGTCGGCGGCAAGATCAACGAGTCGTTCTATGACCCGCGCGCGACAGCGTCATCGCGGTTTGATCCGACCAAGCTAAAGCTGCAAGGCCAGCGCGTGCAGATCGTGCTGACCAAATACGACAGCGAAGGCAAACCCATCACGCAATCGTATAGCTTCGCGGTGTCCGGCGTGCTGAAAAACACCGGCGGGCAACGCGACTATTCGATCTATTTGCCGCTCAAAGATGTGCTGGACATGAACACCTGGGCGTCTGGTGTGCGGCCCAACCCGCAACGCGAGGGTTATTTTCAGGTGTTGCTCAAAGTGGCCAAGCCGCAGGATGCGCAAAATCTGGAGACCAGGCTGAGCGAAAAATATCAGGTGCAATCACCGTTTGCGATTATTCGGCAGATTTCGCAGTCGTTTCGCGTGATCCAGGCTGTGCTCGGCGCGATTGGCGCCGTGGCGCTGCTGGTGGCGGGATTTGGCATCGCCAACACCATGGTGATGGCGATCTACGAGCGCTCGCGCGAGATTGGCCTGATGAAGGCGGTTGGCGCGACCAACCGCGATGTGATGTATCTGTTTCTGGCCGAAGCCGGCGCGATCGGCTTGCTCGGCGGTGTGATTGGCAATCTGCTGGCGCTGGCCGTCAGCGCGGTCGTGAGCGGCATTCTGACGCAGACGCTGGCGGCGGGCGCGCCGCCCAACCCGGACGGCTCCCCGGCATTTCAAGCGGTGACGCCGGCCTGGTTGATCGCGCTGGGAATCGGATTTTCGGTTGTGGTCGGTGTGGTGGCCGGGTTGTATCCGGCGCTGCGCACAACGCAGCTGGATCCGATCGCGGCGCTGCGGACGGATTAATGAAAAAATCAACGCAACCATTGGGTTACTCCGGCACACCGCTGGCAAAAAAGCTCGGGCTGAAGGCACCGTTGACGTTCTTTGTTGTGAATGCGCCTGAAGACTACGCGGACTGGCTAGGTGAACTGGACGAGGGCGTGACGCTGGTTGTGCGCGCGCCGAAGATGATCGAGGCCGCGCATCTGTTCTTAACCGAGCGCGCGCAACTCGAACATCGGCTGACCGTGTTGCGTGGTCAGCTGGCGCAGTCCGGGTTTGTCTGGGTGTCTTGGCCCAAAAAGGCGTCAAAAGTCGCAACCGACATCACCGAAGATACGATCCGCGAAATCGCGCTGCCGCTGGGATTTGTCGATATCAAGGTGTGCGCGGTAAGCGCGGTGTGGTCCGGGTTGAAGCTGGTAATTCGAAAGCGCGAGCGGACGGCGTGACGCTATACAAAAGTGAGCTTTGACGGATCGACATCGTTTCGCGTCAAGAGCTTTGGTTTGTCGGCGTCGCTGATGTTGGCAAGGTTCATGCTGTTGCGCCCCAACGCAAATGCGGCGTCGCAGCTTTGACCATAGCCGATTGCACTGTAGAAACTCTCGGCAAACGTGCGCGCAGCCGTATCACCGACGGCGGCAGACATGCCGATGACACAGCCGACTGCATCACGAATCGATAGCGCCTGAAGGCTTGTCCAACAGGCATTCAGCACGACGCAGCGTGTTGACTTGAGTATCGCGAACAACTCGGCAAGTTTAGCGGGATCGAGGGGCTGTGACTTTCCAGCGGATGTCTTCAAAGATCAGGCCGCGTGTGGCGCTGCCATGACCTGCAAAATGAACAATGTCTGGTTTGTGACGGAGCAATAGCTTTTGAATGTCAGTTACGCGCGTGGCATGGTGCTGAACTAGATCAAACTGATCGCGATGTGAAGCTTCGCGCAAAGCGGCGTCAACTGCATTGACCTCGACGCCAATGCGTAGCTGTTCCTGATCAAGCGGGGTCGCCGCCATGAATAGGATCGTCGTGAGTTTGGCGGAAGAGATTGGGTTGGAAGCTGCCGGTGTCTTCGCTGGCACGCTTTGCCCGCCCCCTGGCAGCGGCCATGCCACCTGCGGGCGCAGCGCGATGCAGGCATCAATCAACTGTCTGAACATGCCGCGACGCTGGCAGTAGCCGATCAGCTCAAGTGCCTTGCGGTCGCGTGTGTCGCCGCCGAGGTTTTCAAAGTCGATGTTGATGGCTTCGCAGAGTTCGCGGATGCCATTGAGATCAAACGTCTCGCAGATGCGCTTGCGCAAATCAATGCGTTGCTCGTGGGTGAGTTCTGCTGGCATAAGGTTTTTATTATCCGGCTCCGTGAGGCCTCCGTGTTTTCGTGTCTCTGTGGTGACACCCGTCGCAGGCGACGGCAGACCCTGCCTGCGTGTCACCACGGAGACACGAAAACACGGAGGCCTCACGGAGAGGCTAAAACGGCGTAAATGCTTTGAGCAAATCGCGGCCGCGCCGGGTTTCGAGCTGCGGCGTCTGGCCGTAGTTGCCCTGTTTGAGGCTGCCGACGGCCTGGGTCAGCATGTCGCGGTAGCTAATGGCGCCGTTGGCTTTTTCGATCGCGTCGACCAGGTAGTACGTCAGCGCGCCATGATAGTCGCCGGCAATGTGCGCGTCGGCTGACTGTTGATCGGAGCGGCAACCGGCAATCAGCACGTTGGATTCGCGCACGCGCACGTCGCCAAAGCGCACTTTCTCGAAGCCCTTCATCAAATCACGCACAGTGTCGCGCAGCGCGTCGCCCTCGGGCAGGGCCCCGGCGTGACGCATCTTGTCGAGCTGCATGACGACATGGTCTTCCTGCGCGCGCGCAAACTTTTCTTTCACCGCATCGCATGCGTCAATGTGTTCTTGTGACGCGGGCAGAAAGCGATAGCGGATATCGCGGTCATCACGTTGCACGGTGCCGGAGTGGCACGAATCCATCACCAGCGTCAGGTTGCCCTTTTTGGGAAATGCGCCATAGAGGCTTTTGAGTGTGTCGTCGGTGAGAAAGCCGGCGCTGTCGTGATCGATGGGCACTAACACCTCGTCGCGGCCATCCGGTTCATCGCCGTTGTCATCCGGCACAAAATAGCCGTGCCCGGAGTAGTGAAACACGCGCACGGCGTCGGCGTCGTCGCCCCCCTCGGCCAGCCAGGTGATGCCCGCCTTGATATTCGCCAACGTGGCGTCTTGATCCAGCAGGATCTTGAAACTGTCCGCGCCGAACCCGTAGTATTTGCCGAGCGTCGCCTGCATCTGTTTAACATCGTTGATGCACCCGCGCAACGGATTTGAGTGCGTGTATGCGTTAATGCCGACCAATAGCGCCCTTCGAATTCCCATGCCGAACCTCCTATTTTCTATGTCTCTCACGGAGAAGTTAAATCGCTGTAGCTGCGGGTGATGGCATCCTCGGCGGTAGCCTGCTGCTGCAGGTTGAGCCTGGCGCGCACTGCATCTGGTTTTGCCAACGGCTCAAGTTTGACGCTGATCGAGTGTGTCTCGCTGGAGCCGCGTTCGCCGCCGAGCTGAACCACTTGCAGGTCGATGCCGCCGCTGGCGTTGCGTTGCGCGGTAAACGTCACGTTGATTTCGACCTCGCTGATCGCGAAGATCGGCTGCGTGGCGTCGTGTTCGCGCATCAACTCATGCTTGACGTGTTCGATCAATTCGGAAAGCGACATCGATTTTGCCATGTTGGACCCCGCTGACAACGAGTGTATGCACGCGATCGCATTCGCGCAATCCCGGCACATGATCCGGCGGCTTGGCCCTAGAGGTCGGCAGTTGTGCCTAGCGGATGCGCGCCCTGTGCTACTTAGGGCTTGTGACCGCCGCATAGGCCACGCACGTTCTTTTGCCGCATGCACTCCCGCCCCCTTGCGCATATTCTGAGTGTTGCAAACCTGAACGTTTTATATGCATGCCGTGCGCTTAGCCTTTAGGCGTGCGGCATACAGGCCGGGATACGTAGAAATGAATCATCGCAACGTTGCAGTTCGTCGTGCACATCACGCTCTTCGTGGAATGCTTAGCCTGATGTTGTTGGCCAGCGCGCTTGCGCCGACGCTGATGACGCCGCCGCGCATTGTCGAGGCGTCGACGATTTATAACCCGTTCAATGCACGCTTCCGCACCGAAGATTTTGGCGACATCACATTTGTGGCAAACTCGCTGATGACGTGCAGCACGGCGACGGGCGCACTCAATGCCGCGAACTGTGCGGCTGCGCGTGCCGGGTCGGCCGCCGTCTCGCTGACAAACAACAACTACAACATGGTGGGCCTGGATATCGACGCCGATCCCGCAACCGACAACTCAAGCAGCGCACAACTTAATTTGCCGCCGGGCAGTACGGTTTTGTTTGCCGGTTTGTACTGGGGCGGCTTTGGCGGCGACAACAGCAATCCAACCAACAAGGCGCCGCGCAGCACGGTCAAATTTTCCGTTCCGGGCACCAGCACCTACGCCACACTGACCGCCACCACGGTGTATAGCGCGGGCGCCGGCACGAACGCGTATCACGCCTTTCTGGATGTGACCGCGCTGGTGCCTGTCAGCGCCACCGGCACCTACACGCTGGCCAACGCGCAGTTGTATCCGAACGCAAGCGGCGCCTATGGCGGCTGGGCCATGGCGGTCGTGTATCGCGATCCCAACGGCATCCTGCAAAATTTGTCGGTCTTTGACGGTTTCGCATATGTTGACAGCGCCGGCGCCATCAACGTGCCGATCAACGGCTTTTTGACGCCGCAGGCCGGCGTCGTCAATGCCGAAGTGGGCGTAGTGGCATATGACGGCGACCGCACCAGCGCTGACTCTGGCGTCGGCTTCAACGGGCAAACGCTTTCGAATGCGCTGAATCCGTCAAATGACGGTTTTAACAGCACCGTCTCAACTGATGGCAGAAATGTGATCTCGCGCAGCAACCCGTATACCAACTCGTTTGGGTTTGACGCCGATCTGTTTAGCGCCGACGGCATTCTTGCCAACAACCAGACAAGCACCACGATCCGAATGGCCAGCAACAGCGAGGTGTATTACCTGGGTCTGGTGACATCGGCGATCAAGATCTTCAAGCCGGTGATTCCGTCGGCGGTGAAATCGCAAGTCGGGCCGGTGTCAGGTGTGGTGCAACCGGGCGACATCATTACCTACAACATCTCAATTTCAAACATCGGCACGACCAACACCGTGAAAACCATCATGAGCGATGCGATTCCGTCCGGAACAACCTATGTGCCGGGAAGTTTGCGCATAGACTCAGGACAGGCCGGCACGACCGGGGCCTATAGCGATGCTGTTACCGATGACCGCGCCGAGTACAACGGGACAACGGTGCTGTGGCGTGTGGGACAGGGCTCCGGCAACACAACGGGTGGCCAACTTGGTTATATCGCCGGCAACGGTGTCAGCAACACCAATTCGTATTCGAACAGCGCCTCGGTCAGTTTTGCAGTGCGCGTCAATGATGGATTGACTGCTGGCCGGGTCATTACAAACAAGGCCGACTTTAGCTATGGATCCGTCAGCGCGCCGGGTGCAATTTACACCGGCACGGGCAATACGGTTCAGGCAATCGTTGCGTCGGCGAACCTGGCGATCTCCAAGTCCGCGTCACCCAGCCCGGCCACGGCTGGTCAGCAAGTCACCTACACGCTAACTGTGCAAAATAGTGGCCCGCAGGCAGCCAACACAGTGACCGTGACGGACAACCTGCCCGCCGGGTTGACGTTTGTCTCATGCGCGAGCGATGCCGGTGGCGCCTGCGGCGGCATCGGGAGCAGCCGCGTGATCACATTCACGCAGCTGGCCGTTGGCGCAAGCGCGATGATCACGCTCGTGACCACGCTGGCCGATAACGCCGCCAGCGGCAGCTTGCTGCCGAACACCGTCAACGTCTCCGCGCGCACGCCTGATCCCGTCGCAACAAATAACTCCGCGCAAATCACGACGACGGTGCAATCAGTTGCCGATATGGCGATCAGCAAGAGCGCCTCGGCCGCGCAGGTGGTTGTCGGCGACAAAATCACGTTTACGCTGCAGATCACAAACAGTGGCCCAAGCGTCGCGGCCAATGTGGTCGTGACGGATGTGTTGCCGGCCAATATGGCCTATTTCGCGTGCAGCAGCACAGGCGGCGGCGCGTGCGGCGGCAGCGGCCTGACGCGCACGGTGAGTTTTGTCTCACTGCCAGTTGGCGGCACCGCCAGCGTCACGCTGGTCGCAACGGCCGTTGCCGATGGTGCGATCAACAACACCGTCGCAATTGGCACAGCATCGATCGATCCGGTTGCAGGCAACAACAGCGCCGGCGCAGCCAGTGATGTGCTCGTGCCTCGCATCGGCGCAGCCAAGAGCGTGGGCGCGATCACAAACAACGGCGACGGCACGTATACCGCGCCGTTCACCTTGGTTGTGCGCAATATGGGCGAAACGGCGCTGTCAAACGTGCAGCTGGCCGATGCGCTTGGGACGACGTTCCCAGGCCCTGCTGCCTTTGCAGTTGTGCCGGCGTCGATTTCTGCCACAAACGGCACAATTAACACTGGGTTCACCGGAATCGCGCCGAATGACACATTGCTTAGCGGCGGCGATACGCTGGCGCTGGGTTCAGCGCTGACGCTGACATTCAGCGTGGTGGTGACACCCGGCACGAACCTGGGCCCGTATAGCAACACAGTCATAGCGACGGCGATCGATCCGATCGGCAATGGCGTCACAGATCAGTCCCAAAACGGAGCCAACCCGGATCCAGACAGCGATGGCAACCCCGGCAATAACAACGTCGTTACGCCCATTGTGTTTGCAGAAGACCCGCGCATTGGCGCCGCTAAACGGGTGGTCTCAACAGTCAACAACGGTGATGGCACCTACGACGTGACCTATGCGTTGACGCTCGAAAATCTTGGCAACATTGTGTTGCGCAACGTGCAGGTGCGCGATGCGTTGACCACCACGTTTGGCGCGCCCGCGGTGTACGCTGTCATTAGCGCGCCGAGTGGCGCCGGATTAACTGGCAATCCAACATTTAACGGTGACACCGATCAGAAGGTGCTGGCCGGCATCGACTCGCTCAACGCCGGTGTCTCGCGCACACTGCAGTTTGTCGTGCGCGTGACTCCCCGCACGAACCTCGGCCCGTATACGAATTCGGCGACAGCCAGCGGCACCAGCCCGGCCGGCGCGCGCGTGAGCGACGACTCGGTCGACGGTGCGGATCCCGATTCAGACAACGACAACAACGCCAACAACAACAGCGCGCCCACACCCGTTCTATTTACAGAGGCGCCCGCGATCGGCGTAAGCAAGATCGCCGCGCGCCCGGTCAACAACGGCGATGGCAGCTACACAACGGTCTACACAGTGGTTGTCAAGAACATCGGCAATGTCGTGCTCAGCAACGTGCAGGCGACCGACGATATGGTTGCGACATTTGCCGGTTCGGTGAGCTACAACGTGCAAACTGCGCCCGTCGGTGCGCCGCTTGCGGTCAACCTGGCGTTCGATGGCACCAGCGACACAAAATTGCTTGCCGCCGGGCAGTCGCTTGCCGTTGGGCAACTCACGACGGTGACCTTCGCGATGCGCACCGTGCCTGGCGCAAACCCTGGCCCGTATGTCAACCAGGCGGTCGGCAGCGGTGTCAGCCCAGCAGTTACAACAGTCAAAGATCTGTCGGATGACTCTTCGCCACCCGATCCGGATGGCGACGGCGATGCCGGCGGGCTGGGTGAGAGCGACGGCACCAGCGTGATTTTTACGGCGAGCCCCAAGCTGGGTGTGTCGAAGTCGGCTGTGGCAGCCGTCAACAACCACGACGGCACGTATGACGTGACCTACGTGATCACCGCAGCGAACCTGGGCGACGTGCCGCTAAACAACGTGCAGCTCAACGATGTGTTGTCCGAGACGTTTCTGGCTCCGGTTACGATCAACAGCGTTGCCGTGTCGGCTGTAAACGCAACGGCGAACGCCGGATTTAACGGCGTGAGCGACACCGCGTTGTTCAAAACCGGCACGTCGCTGCCTGTTGGGCAGTCTGCGATCGCAACGTTGACCGTGCGCGTCACACCGGGCACCGCGCTTGGCCCGCATAGCAACAGCGCAAGCGGTTCGGGCATCAGCAGCGTTGGCGGCGGCGCGCTCAGCGATACCTCGACTGATGGTGCTACCCCGGACCCGGATGGCGACGGCGATCCAAACAACAACAGCGAGCCCACCCCCGTGACATTTACCGAAGCACCGGCTGTCGTTTCGGCAAAACGTGTCACTGCGCTCAACAACAATCAGGATGGCACATACACCGCTTTTTATGCGATTCAGATCACCAACACCGGTGATGTGCCGCTGGCAGGCGTGCAAATCACCGATGATCTGCAAAGCGTATTTGCCGCGACGAGTTGGGCGCTGGTCGGCCCACCCGCGGCAAGCGGCGCAACCGCAAATTCCGCCTTTACCGGCGCCGCCAACAAGAATCTGTTGGCTGGCACCGATACGCTGGCGCATGGCGCTTCGGCCACCGTGAATGTCGCGGTTCGATTTTCGCAGGGCACAAACGTGAGCCTGATCGACAACATCGCGATTGCGTCGGGCACGGGTCCGGCCGGCACACCCGCCAATGGCCCCTCGAATCCGGCGGCGATCGTTTATCCGCGCCTGGGCATGGCGAAATCGGTTGGCAATGTGGTGCATCTGGGCGGCGGACAGTTTCGCGCAACCTATGTGTTTACGCTGACAAACACCGGCACCGAAGTGCTCAAAAATGTCTACATCAAGGATGACATGGCCGCGACATTTGGCGCTGTGCCGTTTGTGGTGGCGTCGGCGGCTGGATTTAACTTGACGCCGAATCCGAACTATGACAGCGTTTCGGATTATGTGCTGAACGATGCCAATAGCGATTATCTCGACATCGGCGCGAGCGGCATCATCACGCTCGAGGTCGATTTCAAACCCGGCACAGAAACCGGCCCGTTTGACAACAAAGCCTACGCCGGAGCAACCGGCGGCGTGTCGAACATCGGCGAGGACCGATGAATCGCAGGATGGCGCCAACCCCGACCCCGATGGTGATGGCAATCCCGACAACAATAGCGTGCCGACACCATTGACGATTGTGCTGGCGGATGTCAGTGTCGGCAAAGAAGCGCCTGCTGTGCTGGTGCCGGGCACCCATGCCGATTACATCCTGACGATCAAGAATGCCGGTCCCAGCACAGCGCGCGACATCGTCATCAGCGATCCGACACCGCCTGGCATGACGCTGGTTTTCGCCACTGCGCCGTGCGAAGCTGGATTCCCATGTACGATCAGCGATCTCGCCGCAGGTGATGGTGTGCAGGTGATCGCCACCTATGCATTGCCAGCTGCTTACACCGGCGCATCGCCGATTGCAAATACGGCAGAGATCAGTTCCTCAACGAACGACCCTGACAACGAAAACGATGTGGCTAACGCTGAGACGCCAGTCAAGCCTGCGGCCGATCTGCAAATTGCGAAGGTTGCCGACGGCGCTGTAGTGCCCGGTGCTGTGGCCGTCTTTACGATCACGGTGCGGAATGCGGGGCCTTCCGACGCGCAGAATCTTTTGATCAACGACACTGCGCCTGTCGGCTTGGTGTTCGACAGCAACAGCGGCGCCTGCGCTGACGCCTATCCGTGCAGCGTCGCGACGCTGGCCGCCGGCGGCGCGATCACCATTGTCAGCCGCTACAACGCACCATCGGGCTACACCGTGCCCGATCCGGTTGTAAATCAAGCCGATGTCACCAGTGATACGCCCGATCCAAATGGCCCGAATGCGGCCGTTGCGACGGTGCCGCTGGCGCCGGAAGCCGATCTCACGATTGTCAAGACCGGCCCGCCAAACGCCACGCCTGGGCAGTTGGTGGTCTATACCGTTACTGTCACAAATATTGGCCGCAGTGATGCGCGTGATGTCGTCGTGTCGGATTTTGGCCCGCCCGATACCAGCTTCCAAGGCAATGATGGCGATTGCCGCACAGCCTTCCCGTGCGATTTTGCTGTCATTCCGGCCGGGCAATCGCGCGTGATTACCAGTACTATCTGGTTCCGTCCAACTATGTTGATTCAACAGGCGGCACCGGCCCGCTGGTAAACACTGCGCGTGTGAGCGGCAGCGTGCCCGACCCCGACGGCCAGAACAATGCGGCAACTGCGACTGTGCCGCTGGTGCAGAGCGCCGATTTGCAGATCTCCAAGACCGCGGCGTTTAGCGCGACTGCTGGCACAAACACGGTCTTTACGATCACGATCCACAACGCCGGCCCGAGCATGGCGTTTGGCGCGGTCATCAGCGATGCCATACCGCCGGGTTTGACATTTCTCAGCGCAAGCGGCGGCTGCAATGCATATCCGTGCACGCTCGCGCAGATCGCGGCTGGCCAGACGATCGTGGTGGTGAACACCTATGCGATCCCGGCTGGCTACACTGCGCCGGATCCAATCAGCAATAGCGCGACTGTGACGAGCACGACGCTTGATCCGACGCCGCTCAACAGCGATACCGCAGCCGTGCCATTGGCGACCAGCGCCAACCTGGTGATCGCCAAAACCGGCGCGCCAAACGCGGTGCCCGGCACGGCCACGACGTTTACAGTGACGGTGCGCAACGACGGCCCGTCGGTCGCGCGCGATGTGACTGTGAGCGACCCCACGCCGCCGGGCTTGACATTTGTCAGCGCCAGCGGCGCGTGCGCGGTCTTTCCGTGCAGCATCGGCGACCTGGCTGTCGGCCAGGTGATCACGATTGCCAGCACATATGCAGTGCCGGCCGCGTATACCGCGCCGGATCCGATTGCAAACAGCGCGACAGTCACCAGCACGACGACTGATCCGGTGGGTCCGAATGGGGTCACCACCACTGTGCCATTGGCGCCACATGCCGATCTCGTCATCAACAAGCTGGGCGCCACGTTGCTGGTGGCCGGTCAGCCCACGCTCTTTACGATCACCGTGCGCAACGATGGCCCCTCGGTCGCGCGCGATGTGACGGTGAGCGACCCGACGCCGGCCGGTTTGACCTTTGCCAGCAACGGCGGCGCGTGCGCAACGGCCTATCCCTGCGCGCTCGGTAATCTGGCCGTTGGCCAGGCTGTCACGATCGTGAGCACCTATGATGTGCCGGCCAGCTATCAGGCGCCGGATCCCATCACGAACAGCGCAGCCGTCACCAGCACTACGCCGGATTTGGGCGGCTCGAACGAGGTGTCGATTACGGTGCCGCTCACGACGAGCGCCGATCTGGAGATCGACAAAACCGCCAGTCCGTTCGCCACGGCCGGTCTGCCCACCGTGTTTACGGTGACCGTGCGCAATCTCGGTGTGAGTGATGCCCGCAATGTGATTGTCAGCGACCCGGCGCCAGCCGGGCTGACGTTTGTCGGCGCAACCGGTTCTTGCGCCGCATTCCCATGCAGCGTTGGCACGCTGGCTTCCGGCGCGGTTATCACGATGGTGAGCACCTATGCAGTGCCATCTGGCTATCTTGCGCCGGACCTAATCAGCAACCAGGCCACAGTGACGAGCAGCACACCGGATCCGAATGGTCCAAACGAAGCTATCGCAACATTGCCGCTTACCACAACGGCCGATCTTGTCATCAACAAACTGGGCGACGCGCTTGCGACGCCGGGCACCAACACCGTGTTTACGCTGACCGTGCGCAACGACGGCCCGTCGGACGCGCGCGATGTCACACTGGACGACCCCACGCCAAACGGTCTGACGTTCATTGGAGCAAGCGGCGCGTGCACCGCCTATCCATGCGGCATCGGCACGCTGGTTGCTGGCGCCACAATCACCGTGGTGAACACCTATGCTGTGCCAGCCAACTATCAAGCGCCGGATCCGATCAGCAACAGCGCGACGGTAAGCAGCACCACAATGGATCCGACTGGACCCAATGGGGTTACGACGACGGTCCCGCTCACAACCAGCGCCGATCTTGTGATCAGCAAGGTTGCAAGTGCGCAGGCAATCGCCGGGGAATCGACCGTCTTTACGGTCACCGTGCACAACGCCGGCCCGTCTGATGCGCGCGCTGTGACTGTGAGCGACCCGACGCCGCCCGGTCTGTCGTTTGTCGAGGCGAGTGGCGCTTGCACCGCATATCCGTGCGAAATTGGCACGGTCAGCGCCGGTGAGACCATCACCATCGTCAGCACATACGATGTGCCGGCAACCTATCTGTCACCCAATCCGATCGCGAATGCGGCCACCGTCACGAGCACGACCGCGGACCCGGGCAGCCCCAACGTCGTTACGGCGACGGTGCCGCTCACAACGTTCGCCAACTTGGTCATCGACAAGATCGGCGATGCGCATGCCACGGCTGGCCAGGCCACGGTCTATACCATCACCGTGCGCAACGAAGGTCCCTCGGTCGCGCGCAATGTCACTGTCAACGATTCAACGCCAAGCGGGCTGACGTTCGTCCGCGCGAGCGGCGCCTGCATCGCATTTGTTTGCAGTGCGGGTGATTTGGCCGTCGGCCAAACGATCACGATTGTGAGCACCTATGATGTGCCGGCTGATTACCAATTGCCGGATCCGATCGCCAACACTGCTCAGGTTACGAGCACCACGGCGGACCCGCAGGGCCTGAATGTGGTTACTGCGACAACCCCCCTTGCGCTCAACGCTGATTTGGTGATCGCCAAGCTTGGTGAGACACAGGCCGTGCCGGGCACGAACACCGTCTTCACCATCACGGTGCGCAACGCTGGTCCGTCGGACGCGCGCAATGTCACCGTGAGCGATCCAGCGCCAGTCGGCACGCTCTTCGTGTCGAACAAAGGCGCCTGTGCCACGGCGTATCCCTGCGGCCTCGGCACGCTCGCGCCTGGCCAGCTCATGACCATCACCAGCAGCTATCTGGTGCTGGCGAACTATCTGACGCCGGATCCGTTGGCGAACACCGCTAGCGTCACCAGCACCACGCCGGATGCCAACGGCCCGAATGTGGTCACGACCACGCTGCCGGTCGCGCCAAGCGCCGATCTTGTCATCAGCAAGCTTGGCAGCTCACAGGCTGTTGCCGGTCAACCAACTGTCTTTACAGTCACCGTGCGCAACGATGGCCCGTCCTATGCGCGCGATGTCACCATCAGCGACCCAACACCGGCCGGACTGACGTTTGCCAGCGCGAGCGGCGCCTGCGCTGCATTTCCGTGCAGCCTCGGCACGCTGGCACCCGGTCAGGTCATGACGATTGCGAGCACCTACGACGTGCCGGCCAGCTATCTCACGCCCGACCCGATTGCGAACACAGCGACGGTGACCAGCACGACTGCCGACCCGACTGGCCCGAATCGTGCGGTTGCGGCCGTGCCGTTGACCACAACGGCCGACCTAGTCATCAACAAACTGGCCAGCCCGAGCGCGCTTGCTGGTCAGTCCACCGCGTTCACCATCACTGTGCGCAATGATGGCCCGTCTGACGCGCGCGGTGTCACCATCAGTGATCCGTTGCCATCCGGTCTGATTTGGCAAAGCAACACCGGTTCATGCGGCACGGCCTATCCATGCAGCGTGGGCACGCTGGCCATTGGCCAGGCGATCACGATTGTGAGCACGTATGCGGTGCCCGCCTCATACACCGCACCCGACCCGATTGCCAATAGCGCGACGGTCACCAGCACAACGATTGACCCGACTGGCCCGAACAGCATCACTGCAACCGTGCCGCTGATAACTGCGGCCGATCTGGTCATCGACAAACTCGGTTCAACACAGCTGGTTGCCGGCCAGCCCACGCTCTTTACGATCACCGTGCGCAACGATGGACCGTCGGTCGCGCGCGATGTCACGATCAGCGACCCCACGCCGGCCGATTTGATCTTCGCGTCAAACAGCGGCGATTGCGCTACAGCGTATCCGTGCGTGCTGGGCGATCTGGCTGTAGGCCAGGCGATCACAATCACGAGCCTCTACACCGTCCCGGCTAGCTACGAGGCGCCGGATCCCATCAGCAACAGCGCGACCGTCACCAGCACTACACCGGACCCCACCGGCGCGAACGCCATCACCGTGACCGTGCCCTTGACCACGAGCGCCGATCTCTTCATCACAAAGATCGCCAGCCCGCAATCCATGGCCGGGCTCCCGACAGTCTTTACGATCACCGTGCGCAACCTCGGCAGCAGCGATGCGCGCAATGTCGTCATCAGTGATCCGCCGCCGCCCGGGTTGATTTTTAGCGGCAATAGCGGAGATTGCACCACGGCGTATTCGTGCGCCATCGGCACGCTCAACGCCGGCGCCGTTATCACGATCGTCAGCGTCTATACCGTGCCGGCCAGCTATCTCGCGCCGGATCCGATCGCAAATACCGCCCGCGTATCCAGCACCACGCCGGATCCGAACGGCCCGAACGAAGCAACGACCACGTCGCCGCTGACGACCAGCGCCGACCTTGTCATTGCGAAGTTTGGTGATGCGCTGGCAACGCCTGGCACGAACGCCGTCTTTACGATCACGGTGCGCAATGACGGCCCATCGGATGCACGCGATGTCACGCTGAACGACCCAACACCGGCCGGTCTGACGTTCGTCGGGGCAAGCGGCGCCTGCGCCGCCTACCCGTGCAGCATCGGAACGTTGGCCGCCGGCACTTCGATCACGGTGGTGAACACCTATGCCGTGCCAGCCAGCTATCAATCGCCCGATCCGATCGCAAACAGCGCGACGGTTACCAGCACCACGGCTGATCCGAATGGCCCGAACGACGTTACCGCGACCGTGCCACTCACAACATCGGCCAACCTTGTGATTAACAAGTTCGCCAGCCCGCAGCCGATCGCCGGCCAGTCGACCGTCTTTACAGTGACCGTGCGCAACGACGGTCCATCGGATGCGCGTGACGTCATCGTCAGTGATCCAATACCGGCCGGGTTGAGCTTTGTTGGCGCAAGCGGCGCTTGCACAGCGTATCCCTGCGCAATCGGCACGCTGAGCGCGGGCGATGTCATCACCATCGTCAGCACCTACGATGTGCCGGCAACGTATCTGTCGCCCGACCCGATCACGAACAGCGCGATGGTCACCAGCACCACAGTGGATCCGAGTGGTCCGAATGTAATCACGGTCACGGCGGCGCTGTCCACCAGCGCCGATCTTGTCATCAACAAAACTGGCAGCCCGCAAGCTGCGGCTGGTTTGCCCACCGTCTTTACGATCACCGTCTCCAATAGCGGCCCATCGGTTGCGCGTGATGTGATCATCAGCGATCCAACGCCGTTCGGTTTGACGTTTGTTGACGCAAGCGGTCCGTGCGCCTCATACCCATGCGCACTGGGTGACCTGGCAGTCGGCCAAATGATTACGATCGTCGGCACCTATGACGTTCCTGCTGGCTATCAGTCACCTGATCCAATCGCAAACACCGCCACGGTCACCAGCACCACAGCGGATCCCACCGGCCCGAACGTCGTCACTGCGACGGTGCTGCTTGCATTCAACGCCGATCTGGTGATTGCCAAGGTTAGCGACACACAGGCCGTGCCGGGCACGAATACGGTCTTCACGATCACTGTGCGCAACGCCGGGCCATCGGACGCGCGCGATGTCACCGTGAGCGACCCTGCTCCTGTTGGCACACTATTTGTGTCGAACGGCGGGGCCTGCGCCACAGCGTATCCGTGCAGCCTCGGCACGCTTGCGCCAGGCCAGCTCGTGACGATCACCAGCACCTATCTGGTGCTGGCAAACTACTTGCTGCCCGATCCGTTGGCGAACACCGCCAGCGTGACTAGCACCACGCCGGATGCCGGCGGCCCGAATGTGGTTACCACAACGCTGCCTGTCGCGCCGAGCGCCGACCTCGTCATCGCCAAGCTCGCCAGCCCGCAGGCTGTAGCCGGTCAGCAGACCGTCTTTACGATCACTGTCCGCAATGACGGTCCGTCGTATGCGCGCAATGTCACAGTCAGCGATCCGGTGCCAGCCGGGTTGACGTTTGTCAGTGCAAGCGGCGCCTGCGCCAGCTTCCCGTGCAGCCTTGGCACGTTGACGCCCGGTCAGGTCATCACGATTGCGAACACCTACGACGTGCCAGCCGGCTATCTCGCGCCCGATCCGATCGCGAACAGCGCGACGGTCACGAGCACCACGGCCGACCCAAGCAGTTCGAACGTCATCACGGCCACCGTGCCACTCACAACCAGCGCAAACCTCGTGCTTGCCAAATTCGGCGCGAGTGCGGCGATGCCCGGCACCGAAACTGTGTTTACGGTGACGTTGCGCAACGACGGTCCGTCGGACGCGCGTGACGTGGTCATTAGCGATCCGACACCGCCCGGCTTGACTTTTGTTGGGGCCAGCGGCGCATGCGCCTCGTATCCGTGCGAATTCGGCACGCTGATCGCCGGCCAGGCGATCACGATCGTGAGCACCTACGCGGTGCCATCCAGCTATGTCGCGCCCGATCCGATCGCGAACAGCGCGACGATCAGTAGCACCACGCCCGATCCAATCGGGCCGAACGTGGTGTCGACGACCGTGCCCGTCGCGCCGAGCGCCGATCTGATCATCGCCAAGAGGGGTGACGCATCGGCTTCGCCCGGCACCGCAGCAACGTTTACGATCACCGTGCGCAACGCTGGCGCGTCTGACGCGTTGAACGTGACGGTAACCGATCCGACGCCGCCCGGCTTGACGTTTGTCGCCAACAGCGGCGATTGCGCCACGGCCTATCCGTGCGTCATCGGCACGCTGGCCGCCGGGCAGCTCATCACGATTGTCAGCACGTATGACGTGCCGGCCGACTATCTCGCGCCCGATCCGATCGCGAACAGCGCAACGGTCACCAGCACCACGCCGGATCCGAGCGGCCCAAATGTAATCTCCGCCACGATCCCGCTCGCGTCACGTGCCGATCTGGTGATCAACAAGATCGCCAGCCCGCAGCCCACCGCTGGGTTGCCCATGGTCTTTACGATTACCGTGCGCAATGACGGCCCTGCTGTGGCGCGCGCGGTGATGGTTGACGATCCGACACCACCGGGCTTGCAGTTTGCCGGTGCAGGCGGCGGCTGCCTCGCGCTCCCGTGTGCTATTGGCGATCTGACGGTGGGTCAAATCGTCACGATCACCAGCGCCTACACCGTGCCAGCCGGTTATCTCGCACCCAATCCGATTTCGAACAGCGCGACGGTCACCAGCACCACGACTGATCCAAATGGTCCAAATACTGCCGTTGTAACCGAGACGCTCACGACCACGGCCGATCTTGTGATCGCCAAGCTGGGTGAAGCGACTGCCATTCCAGGCACCGAGACCACATTCACCGTCACTGTGCGCAATTTTGGCCCATCCGACGCGCGCGCAGTCACTGTGAGCGATCCGACGCCGGCCGGGCTGGTCTTTATCGCCAACAGCGGCGCTTGCGCCACGGCATTCCCCTGCGGCCTCGGCACGGTAACTGCAGGACAGGCGATCACGATCGTGAGCACCTATCGCGTGCCGGTCGAGTATCTTGCGCCCGATCCGATCGCGAACAACGCGACGGTTACCAGCACCACAGCCGATCCGAACGGGCCAAACAGCGCGGCGGTCACTGTGCCGGTTGTGCCCACCGCCGATCTGCAAATCAACAAACTTGGCGCAGGTGCCGCTATCGCCGGCACGAGCACCGCGTTCACCATCACGGTTTACAACGCCGGCCCATCGATCGCGCGCGCGGTTACCGTGACCGATCCGACACCGCCCGGACTGACATTCAGCGGGTCAAGCGGCGCGTGCAGCGACGCCTTCCCCTGTGCATTGGGTGATCTGGCGCCCGGTGCGCTGGTCACGATCGTCAGCACGTTTAGCGTGCCCGCCGGGTATCTCAGCCCGGCAACGATCACAAACACCGCCAGCATTGCGAGCGCGACGTTCGATCCGGCCGGCCCGAACACAGTCTCGGCTGGCGTGCCGTTGACAACCAGCGCCGATCTGGTCATCGCCAAGAGTGGTGATCCGATTGCTGTGCCCGGCACGCGCACGACCTACACCATCACCGTGCGCAACCTCGGCGCCAGCGATGCGCAAAATGTCGTCATCGCCGATCCGTTGCCGGACGGCCTGACGTTTGTGGGTGCGAGCGGCGCCTGCACGGCATTCCCATGCGACATTGGCACGCTGGCTTCCGGAGCCGCCATCACGATTGTCAGCGTCTACGACGTGGATACGAATTACGGTGTGATCCACAACAACGCGCCGATCACCAATACAGCCACCGTCGCGAGCAGCACGGCCGATCCGACCTGGCCAAACCCGGCTTCATTCAGCACGCCGTTGTTCGCGGTCGCCGATCTGGCGCTGAGCAAATCGATTGTCGGCTCACCCGCGCTGATTTACGGTCACGAAGTCACCTTCAGCATCGTGCTGACAAACTACGGCCCCAGCGCTGCAACCGGCGTCGCAGTGAGCGAAACTTTGCCGGCCGGCTTGACCTATGTCGCGTCAACGGCAACGCGCGGCACGTACGACGATGCGGCGGGTTTGTGGACCGTCGGCGGCATCCGCAACGGCGATGTTGTCACATTGACGCTGATTGCGCGCGTCGAACAACTCGGCGCGATTGCGAATATGGCGCAGGTAGCGCGCAGCGATCAACTTGATCCAGACGCCACCGCCGGCAATAGCGTGCCTGGCGAGGATGATCAGGCCAGTGCAACGCTGATCGTGACCGAAACGCCGGCGCTGTTGCTCGCCAAGCGCGCCATCGTTGTCGATAACGGCGATGCAACGTACAACGTCACGTATGTGTTGGTCGTCAGCAATACCGGCGATGTGCCGGTATCCGGTCTGCGGCTGACCGATACACTTTCGAATACGTTTGCGTCGCCGGCGCGCTTTGGCGTCATCGCAGGTCCGAGTGCATCGGCCGGCATTGCGCCGAATCCGGCCTTTGACGGGGCCGCCAACGCGCAGTTGCTCACCGGCAGTGACACGCTGCCGGTAGGCGCTGCGATGACTATGTCGTTCACCGCGCGCGTCACGCCGGCGTTGACCGAGACCTATGCCAATACCGCCGCGGTGTCGGGCAGCGGTCCGGGCGGCACAAGCACGACCGATTTGTCCAACAGCGGCGATACGCCGTCGCCGGGTGATGCGCCAACGACGATCACGCTGCCGATTGCTGATCTGCGCGTGGTCAAGACCGTAAGCGTGCCGCGCCCAAATATCGGCGATGTGTTTAGCTATGTCGTGCGCATCGACAACGCTGGCCCGAGCCTGGCGACGGGCATCGTGCTGACCGAAGCGCTGCCGGCTGCGGTGACGTATCTATCGCATGCGACATCACAGGGCGCGTTTGCCGCAGCGAATGGCCTCTGGACCGTGGGCACGCTGGGGAACGACGGCAGTGCCGTGCTCACAATGACCGTGCGCATGAACGCAACCGGTGTCACGACAAACTCGGTGCGCGTTTTAAGCCCGGTAGCGGATCCGAATGTTGCAAACAATTTGGACACGCAGATCACACCTGCCCAACAGTCCGATCTCAAGCTCAGCAAACGTGTGGCGCCATTGAGCGCCGCAATTGGCCAGGAGATCACCTACACCATCGTGCTTACGAATAATGGCCGTGACGCGGCAACCAATGTGATCGTGCGCGACGAATTGCCTTCCGGCGTGGTGTATGTGCGTGCCGATGCGTCGCAGGGCGTCTATGACCCGATTGCCAGTGACTGGGCCGTTGGTCGTCTGAACGACGATGTCGTCGCCACGCTGCGCATCGTCGCGCGTGTGACCGCAGCCAAGGTGCTGACCAACACAGCCGAAGTGATCAACATGGATCAGTTCGATCCAAATGCCACGCCAGGCAACCATGTGCGCGGCGAAGACGATCAGGCCGATGCCAGCCTGGTTGGTTTGGGTGTGCCGGTGCTCGCGCTGACCAAGCACAATGCAAATAACGGCGTGGTGCGCACCGGCAATCTGATCACCTACACGCTCATGGTTGAAAACCTCGGCAGCGGCCCGGCTACGAACGTGATCATTGTTGACGCTGTGCCGGACGGCACGATATTTGCCAGCGCAAGCGATGGCGGCGCTGTAGGCAACGGTGTCGCGCGCTGGCAAATTGGAACGCTGGCTCCGAACGCGATGCGCGCAGTGACTCTCGTGGTGCGTGTGACGGCCACGCGTTCGGCGACATCAATCCGCAACGTCGCCAGTGTTTCTGGTGATGGGCCCGTTGGCGAGGCGGTGGCGGCCAGCAACGAGGTGCAAAATGCCTTTGCGCCGACTGCGATCGCGCTGGACGCATTCACTGCTATTGGCGATCCATCGTCGGTCACCATCGCCTGGCGCACTGCGCTTGAACTCAACACGCTTGGCTTCAATCTGTGGCGCAGCGCAGGTGATCGCGCCGACGGCGTCAAGCTCAATGCCGCGTTGATCGCGGCGCGCAACACTGCCGGCGCCAGCTATGCATTCGAAGACGCGGCACCAATTTCAGGCGCGCGCTACTGGCTTGAGGAAATTGAACTGAGCGGCGCGAGAACGGAGTACGGGCCTATCTCGGTCGCGCAGCCCATTGTTGTGTCAGACGATGGGCAATCAATTGCGATAGGCATGGTGCGCCTGCGGCTCACTGAGGCGCAGATCACTGAAAATGCGAACACTGCGGTTGGGCAGAGCATGATGCCCGGTCACGCAATCGTTGCCATGCCTGGTGATGGCATTGCGCAAGCGCCATCACCAGACATGGCGAAACCCTCTGCCGGCCAGGTGGATGCCGTGCTGGTATCCAAGCGTGCGGTAGCGCCGGTTGCGCAGTCGCCCGGCTCGCAAGCCGGCACCGACTCATCAAAGGGTAAAGCAGCGCGCGCTTCAGATACTGTCGACGCGGGTGCGCCTGGCCAAACCGCCGCGTCATCCGGGCCTGATGCAGTAGTTGTATCGCTGCCCACGCAGGTTGCCATCGAACGACGTGCTGACCGTGTGGCGGGTGTCTGGGTCATCGTGCTATTTGTGCTGACCGGTGCCGCATGGGTCTACGTCCGCCGACGGCGTTGAAACAAGACCAAACAAAAAAACCGGCGCTCACTTGTGAGCGCCGGTTTTTTTGTTTGGTCTTGTTTGGATTACTTGCGCCAGTTTCGCGCAGCCGCGCTTGCCACTGTGATGCCGCCAATAATCAGCGTAATCGTTGCAAGCACCAGGCCGTTTGACAGCGCGACGTTTTCAAGGTCATTCTCGCGATCCTGCATTGTTAAGAACTGAGAAGTACCAGATAAGCCCTGGGCCTTTCTCTGTGTGGTCGCTTGTTGGCGTTGGCGGGTATTCGCGCGACGGCGCCTCGTGGCGCAGCGTCCCTGGGCGCGGATTATTGCGCAGGGCGTTTTGAGATGCTGCATGGGCATACACCAGGCTGGTTGCGCTGACAGCCACAAATGTCACTAGCCAAAGCTTCGCGGCTTTGGGCAATATTCCAACAATCTTCCGTTCCATCATCCTTCCGCCGAACCAGTCGAAAAGTGCATAAACGATCACACGTCACAGGAAGCTCTTGAGAACACTCGATCATGCATACTCTGAGATCGAAACAAAATGCTACTTCGCTGTGTGTTCTGCGCTACGTAAAGAAGTATAGGTTTTCCAAACGGTTGAGTACATACACAATTTGCGCGACGAAGGCGTGCGTATTTTGACGCCAGCGACTCAGTCAAAAATCACATTGCTGCGCACACCGGTTTTGTGAATTCGCAGCCAATCACTTCGCTAATTGCTGGTGTAATCCCAAAACCAGTAGGCGAGCGCTTTGTGCGGCCCCCATTGCTCAAAAACCGCATTGATCTCTTTCTCGCCGACTTTTTTACCGGCAAAGAAAAAATCTGAAACCGCGCTGACTGCCTCGGTGTCGATCGGGATAAAGTCGTGCCGCCCGAGAATTGCCAGCAATGCCGCCGCGGCGTAGGGGCCGATGCCCGGCAGCGCCATCAGCTGCTTGCGCAGTGCAAGCGTAGGCAGGCTCGGATCTTTGAATCGCGCAAGATCTACCGCGCCCGAGGCGACATCGCGCGAAAACTTGAGCAAATAGGGCGCGCGATAGCCCAGCCCGATGTTGCGCAATGCGCTCTCTCGGCTGCGCGCAATGCGTTCAGGCGTGGGGAAAGCTGGAAGAAATTGCGTATTCGCGCCAGTAACCACCCCAGTATCTCCATATCGCTCGACCAGCGCCCGCGCCAGTCTGCGCGTGCCTGTCCACTGAATATTTGTGGTGAGCAGCATCTTCACAATGTCTTCAAAAAGTGATGTGGACCGCAGCAGGCGCCCCTGCGCTTTCTCACGGCAATGACGCAATCTGGGCTCCAGATCAGCCCGTGCATAAAATGCGCTGAAATCCGCGTCCAGCGCAAACATCCATGTCAGCCGGTCGCGCAGATCCGCCGTGTCTGCGGCGCCAAGCGTTGCCGGCGTGCTGACGCGCACCCCATTGGCAATGCCGCTCAGCATCACCGGCACAATCTGTCCGCTTGTCAGGCGTTCCGTCCGCAACAATGTTGCCGTGGCGTCGTCCCAGATATTCGGTGCAAGCTGATACCAGCCATGCGATTGGACAGCTGTGTCAAACTGAAATGGCGTGGATGCGATGAGCTCAAACTTCACGCGGCGATTTTACGCGCTGTGATCACTGTATGTGCGCCATCAGTGGTCTGACTGCTCTGCAGATATGTGTATCCGGCAGCCCGTGCCCATGCTTCCAGCGTGGCGATCGGCCGCACCCGGCTTTCCGATGGCGTAAAGAGTGCTTCCAACGTATGGCTGGGTCGCGCAGGGGTGCTGCGGGCTGTGAAAATAAGTGTGCGCGGGTCCAAGTGATTATGAATGCGCGCCAGGGTGTCGCGCAATTGCGCATCGCTGACATAGTCGAAAAGCCCGGATACCAGCACGATTTGACCCATATGCGCTAACGCAATCTGAGCGATGTTGAGCGCGTCGCGTTGCTCGTAGGTAATGCCCGCGACGTTGTGTTTCTTGGCCAGCGCGCGCCCGACGCGCAGACTGGAGCCGTCCAGATCGATGCAGGTTGCGCGAGTGCTCTTTGCCGCGTCGTTTGCGCGCAGCGACTCAACCACGTAGCGGCCTGCGCCGCTGCCGAGATCCAGCACGTGCGCGCCAGGTTCGCGCGCAATCGCCGCGCGCAGCGCCATGCGCACGAGGTTGCGGCGCTGGCGCAACGCATCGCAGGCTGGCAGCCCAAGCACATAGGCATCGATCAAACGTCCGATGCCAAAACGCCCGCCCGCGCGTTGCGCATAGATCCGGTCAAATAGCTCGCCGCATTCAAAGCCGCGCACAAACCCCAGCCGCAAGGTGTCACTGGTGGCGGCGATGGCCCGAAGCGTGGTGTGGAACGATGTGGGTGCGTGCATCTTCACGCGGATAAGCGTGCCAAAAAAAGCTGTAGCGGGGTTGATATCGGCCTGACAATCTGTTGAGTGCTTGGGTGTTGCATGCCCCGCCGCCATTCCTGAGCCCGGCAGGTGCGCGCCATGAGCCCGCTCTGATTGGCGGACTCAGCGTTGCATGTTTGCCGGAAATGCACGCAACAAGCGCCCCCGTTGGGCTCGTTTCTAGAGCACTGGCAACTGGCGCAATTGGCCGCCATTCTTTTTCAGCCAGGCTGCGTGCAATTTATAGTCCGGGCAGTGTTGTTCGACGATGGCCCAAAACCGCTTGGAATGGTTGAGCTCTCGCAAATGCGCCAGCTCATGCACCACCACATAGTCCAACACGGCCGGCGGTGCGTGAATCAGCCGCCAGTTCAGCGAAATGTTTTTGCGGCTAGAGCAAGTGCCCCAGCGTGTGCGTTGATCACGCAAAAACAACCGGGCCGGACGCAATGCCATTTCCTCGCTGCGCGCGCGAACACGGGCGGCCACGTCGCGCCGGGCTTCTGCTTTTAACCAGGCGACCAGCCAGTCTGTGGCCGCGTGCGTGTCTGGCAACCGCAAAACAAATGTGCCAGAGTCGAGGGTGCCTGTTGCCGTTTTGCGTTGCCGATCGTGCTCCACGCGCACCGCATACCGTTCTCCGCGCAGCAGCAGCTCTGTGCGGTTGTTGGGCTGCGCCGCCTTGAGCGTCGCGATTCGATCGACATGACCGAGCACCCACGCCCCGCGCGCCTTCAAAAACGCGTGCGCATGCGCCGCGCTGCCCAGTGCCGGCATCGTCAGCGTGACGCCGTTCTCGTTGATGGTGATGCGCACCTGCCTGGCGCGCGCCGAGCGTTTCAGCACATACGGCATGATGCGACCCGCATGTTCAAACTGTAAAGACTGCGTTGCGGGCGTGTGCGCATCGCCTGCCTGCCCATCGCGGAAGGCGGCCGTCGGTTTAAGTTGCGCGATCACCCATTCGCTCTGCTCGCGTAAAAACGTGCGCGCAATCGTCGGATCCAACCCAGCCGGCACAACCAGTTCCACACCTGCCGGTCCCACACGGATCCGCATGCGCTGAGCGCGCGCCGAGGTGCGGATCACATAGTGGATCGTGTCGGCGCCAACGCGCAGTTCTTCGCGGGTGGGCTCCTGCGCTGCCATACCCGCATGCTACCCACAATCGCCGCTGGCGACCGCCTGTGCAGGGATATGCCGTCAATGCTGACGGCGATGCGACGGAAAACCTACGCTCTGCCCATTCTCAGCCTGCCTCATCCAATATCTCAGGGAATTATTACGTTTGCGCTCTAAGGTTTTAATGCGTACTAAATTCTGAGAGAACATAACAACGATAAACTGCTAACTCAGTGCGACTCTTAGGAGCGAAGAAGTCACAAATTCTCGGAGTACCTCATCTATGGAACATATTCTGGTCATTGAAGACGATCCCGCGATCCGCGATTTGCTGCGCCGCGGGCTGACTTACGAAAATTACAAAGTTACGGTGGCGAACGACGGCATCAGTGGCCTGTCCGCAGCGCGCGACACCCCGCCCGACCTCGTCATTCTGGATTGGATGATGCCCGGGCTCGACGGTCTTGAAGTCTGCGGCCGCCTGCGCGCCGCCAGCAGCGTCCCGATCCTGATGCTGACCGCAAAAGACAGCGTCCCGGATCGCGTGCTGGGCCTCGAAAGCGGCGCCGACGACTATCTGGTCAAGCCGTTTGCCTTTCCGGAACTGCTCGCCCGCATTCATGCGCTCTTGCGCCGCACGCAACCCAGCACAAAACCGGAGATCCTAAAGTATTCGGATCTGCAGCTCGATACCGGCACGCGGCTGGCCAAACGCGCCGAGCGTCAGTTTGAGCTGACCGCAAAAGAGTACGACCTGATCGAGTACCTCATGCGCAACCCGCGCCAGGTGCTCACCCGCGAGCAAATTCTTGACCGCGTCTGGGGCTACGACTTTGGCGGGGAGAGCAACGTGCTCGAGGTCTATATCCGATATCTGCGCCAGAAGACCGAAGCCAACGCCGAACCGCGCCTGATCCACACCGTCCGCAGCGTCGGGTACGTCCTGCGCGAAGAGTAGGGACGCGTTGCGCGCGTCCCAAATTCAATTTTTAGCCACAGAGGTCACAGAGCTCACGGAGAAAGAAAACTCCGTGAGCTCTGTGACCTCTGTGGCTATAATCCCCCACACAAGCAATAACGCAGGAGACGCCCGCGCAACACGCATTCAGAGAGCCGGTGGTTGGTGTGAACCGGCAGCGCAACGTGGACCATTCCCCCTGCCGAGCTGTCTGCGACGAGCAGACCGGGTGTTCCCGTTATCGAACAGGTTGAGGCGATGCGTTAGCCAGCATCGCAAATTCAGGTGGCACCACGATCGCCCTTCGTCCTGATTCGACGAAGGGCGTTTTCTTTTCCTGCCGCGAGCCGGTTTACTCGTATCGCGCAGGCTGTGAGTGCACCATGCTTGACATTAACCTAATCCGCAAAGAACCCGAAACGGTCCGCAAGGCGTTGACCGACCGCATGTTGGAGACCTCGGCACTCGACGAGATCCTCGCATTGGATATTCAGCGTCGCGATATTTTGACGCAGAGCGAAACCCTGCGCGCTACCCGCAACACTGTCAGCAAACAGATTGGCCAGATGAAGGACGCGGCCGAGCGTGACGCAAAAAAAGCCGAGATGCGCCAGGTTGGCGATCAGATCAGCACGCTTGAAACCGCGCTGGCGAAAATCGAAACGCAACTGGACGAGCTGATCGCCGGTCTGCCGAACATTCCAGACGTGCGCGTGCCGGTCGGGCCGGAAGAGGCTTTTGAAATCCTGCGCACCGTTGGGACGCCGCGCGAATTCGAGTTCACGCCAAAAGAGCACTGGGAACTTGGCCCGGCCCTCAACATCATCGATTTTGAGCGCGGCGTCAAATTGAGCGGGTCGCGCTTTTACGTGCTGAACGGCTGGGGCGCCCGCCTGCAGCGCGCATTGATCGCTTGGATGCTCAATCTGCGCATGGCGCAGGGCTATGAAGAACGGTATCTGCCGTTTATGGTCAAGTCGCAAACGCTGTATGCGTCCGGCCAGCTGCCAAAATTCAAAGATGCCCTGTATCACGATGCCGAGGAAGACTTCTGGCTGGTGCCGACCGCCGAGGTGCCGCTTACGAATCTGCATGGCGATGAAATTCTCGCCAACGAGGACTTGCCGCGTCTGTATTGCGCCTACACGCCCTGCTTCCGGCGCGAAAAGATGAGCGCTGGCAAAGATGTGCGCGGCATCAAGCGCGGGCATCAGTTCGACAAGGTCGAGATGTACGCCTTTACCCGTCCGGAAGATTCGGAAGCCACACACCTAAAGATGCTGGCCGATGCCGAAGACACGCTTGCGCAACTCGGTTTAACCTATCGCGTCAAGTTGCTCTCGACCGGCGATCTCGGTCACTTTGCGCGCCTGACCTACGATCTCGAGGTCTGGGCGCCAGGCTGCAAAGAGTGGCTCGAAGTGAGCTCGATTTCAAATGTGGGTGACTATCAGGCCCGTCGCGCATCGGCGAAATTCCGCCGTGAACGCGGCGGCAAAGCAGAGCCGATGCACACGCTCAACGGGTCCGGCCTGGCATTGCCGCGCACGATGATCGCGATTCTGGAGAACTACCAGCAGGCCGATGGCACGATTGTGATTCCGGAAACGCTGCGCGCGCTGGTCGGAACCGATGTCATCCGATGAGTCTCGCGCTGGCCGAGCCGTATGCGCTGGCGCTGCAACAGGCGCTGGCGTTTTGTCATGAACGCACCGACCCGTTTGGCATCGTCGCCAGCGGGTCGATTGTGCGCGGCACGGGCGATGCCAATAGCGATCTGGATATCTATGTATTGCATGCGCACCCCTGGCGCCAGCGCGTGCAACGCTGCTTCAACGGCGTGCCGTGCGAGATCTTTATCAACGCGCTCACGCATGTGAGCTGGCTACTTTCAAGAGGAAAACGAGGCTGGCCGCCCGATCACCGCGCATATGCTGGCAACCGGCGCGATCATGCTTGGCGCCGACGATGACCGGTTGACCGACGTCATTGCGTATGCTCGGGTGTGGCTGGACACACCGCCGCACATCTCTGATGAAGCGCTGACCCTGCGCCGCTATATGATCGCCACTGCTTTTGAAGATGCGCGCGATGTGGTCGAACGCGATCCGAACACCGCGCTGTTGTTGCTTGGCGAGGCCGTGCCCGAAGCCCTGGCGTATTCATTTCTGGCGGCCGGTCGCAATGTGCCCCGGCACAAAGATATGCTGCTGGTGCTGGCGCGCGTCAACCCGGCGCTCGCCGCCGCCGTCGCGCAGTTTGTCGGGGAACCCAATTCAACCGCGCGTTATGCCGCTGCGCTGGTCATTGCCGATCTCACCGTGCACGCGCGCGGATTCTTCGCGTGGGAATCCGCCCGCCGCCGTAGGGTCGCGCAGCGGCGCGACCGTCCGCCCGTTACGGCCATCAATCCTTGCGCGAGCGCGGATCCAGAAATCCACCCCGATCACGCACCGCGACCGTCCGCCCGTTACGGCCACCAATCCTTCCGCGAGCGCGGATCCAGAAATCCGCCCCGATCACGCACCGCGACCGTGAGCGCGGCTGATTTCGCGGTGCCGACTGGCTGGTCGTTTGTGACGCCTGGCAAATTGCCCGTCGCGCGTTTTCCATTTGTGAGTTGTGCGCGGTAGGTTGCCACCAGATTTGGATCCACGCAGAAATTCAGCATATGAATGACGTAGCCGGTGCCCACGCTATCCTGCCGGTAATATGCGATCGTGAGTTCTTCTTCGCTGGCATACAGCACCATCGCATTAAACCCGCCGCCGATCTGCGGGCTGCGGCGCGGGATGTGCACCGCCTCGCCCACCGTGGTCGCAAAATCGATCACTGAGACCGGCCAGTCGTTGTTGACATTGCCGCGCGCGCCATACGGCGGGGCGGCCTTTTCGTCCCAGGTCCAGTCGTAGCGCTTGTAGGCATTGGGAAATGCCGGCACGCGTTCCGGTCGCAGCACGCCGCTGAGTTTGGGCGCGTTTGGATCGGTGTCGCCGTTGTAATTTACCAATTCGAGCGGCGCACTTGTCGGCGCATATCCGATCACCGAGAGGCGCAGATCAGCGTTCTGATCGGTCAGCCGATTGTCTTTGTAATAGGCGCCGTCGACGGCGATCGTGCCGTAGGCATTTACAGAGACATCCGGGCAGCCGCTTGCGCTGCCGCCCCGCGTCAGCAGCGGCAAATACAGCGTCTTGCCAGCGTCGCCGCTGGCGGCTGCAGCAGGCGCGCCTGCCAGCGCAATCAGCACTCCACTCACAAAAAATGTATACAAGTGTTTCATAGCTTTATTGCCACCAATCCTTGCGTGAGCGCGGGTCCAGAAACACGCCACGATCCCGGATTGCAACAGTGATCGAAGCCCCCTGAGCCGTCCCGAGGCGTTGGTTGTTGCTGACGGCCGGCAACTGGCCGCTGCTGCGCAGCCCGCCGGCTGTCTGCGCGCGATACAGCGCCAGCAAATTGGCATCGACACACACGCCGAGTACATGCACGACATAGCCGTCTGTCACGCTGTCCTGCCGGTGGTAGGCCAGCGTCAGTTCTGTTTCGCCTGCATAAAGCAGCATGGCGATATAACCGCCGCCAATTTCCGGGTTGCGCTCAGGAGGATAGATGCCTTCGCCCGGCGAAGTGCTAAAGGCGACCACCGAAGCCGACCACTCGGCGTTCAGGCCGCTGCGGTTGCCATACGGGGCTGTGCTGTTTTCATCCCAGCCCCAGTTGTAGCGTTGGTATGCCGCGCTGACGCTTGGCACGCGATTGGGTTCAAACAGGCCGTGCAGGCGAGGTGCATTTGGATCGGTCTCGCCGTTGTAATCGATCAATCCAAAAGCGGCCTGCGGATCGGGCGGGCCATAGCCGAGCACCGAAAGTCGCAAATCGGCGTTGTAATCGGTCAGACGATTGCTTTTGTAGGCGCCGTCCGAACTGATCAGACCGTACCCGGCAGTGGATGCAACCGGACAGCCGCTAGCTGGCACGATCGGGATGGGCGTGACCGTTGGTGCAACTTGAAGCGCAGGCGCGCTGGAAATGACAGGTGGCGCAGCGGTCGACGTGGCGGGTGCGATCAATGGGATCAGCGCGAGCGTTGGGCTGGCGGGCGGCGGCGTGGGCTCGGGTGGCACTGTGGCTGCAGCGACGACCGCAGTCGCTGTGGCTGTGGCTGGCTGTGCCGTTGCGACGACGGCGGGCGTTGGTTCTATCGCCACCGGGACACGCGGCTGTGGCAGCAGCGTGACGGCAAAGGCCGCACCCACCGGCACCCGCGCCGGCGCGCGCGCGAGCAGACTGACCGCGCCGCCGCCCAAAAGCAGCAAAGCGGCGAGGCCAGCCACAGCAAACAGTGTCTTCCTCCGCATTGCGGAGAAGGTTATAGCATGCGGGGGTGAATGAGCGTGGCGTCTGTGACTCTATATCGTTCGCGCTACGCCCGCCGCGCGTTTAATGCCGAATCAACAGCGACGACGATGATGGGCACCACAATCGCCGAGATCACCAGTTCGATCAGGATCTGCGGGATCAATGTCGGAATTACGCTGGCTGGCACCTGCCCAAGCACAATAGCCAGACCAACGGCCACCACGGTATTGGTGATCGCGCCCACGGCGCCAGCGACAGCAGCCGCGACGATCTTGTTGCCGCCCTTTAGCGCGTTATAGACAAGCCAGGCCACCAAGGCCATCACCAAACGCGGCACGATCAGCGTGATCGGGCCAAAGCCTGCCGTCGCTGGCGTCAGAAGATACACGACGCCCATTACTAAGCCGGCAAACATGCCGACCAACGGCCCGCCCAGAATGGCCCCCACGATTACGGGTACGATCAGTGTCGTCATCGCGCCGCTCAGGTTTGGCATCGGAATCGAGCCAAGCCCCGTCAACTGCAGTGCCACCACCATCGCAGCAAAGATCGCTGCCATTACGATGGTGCGTGTGCTGATGCTCCACGGGCTTGAGGAATCTGAGGTTGATACGGTCATAATATCTGTCTCCTTCTTAAACTTAAAAGTGTTTGTTAAGCGAGTGTGGTGCTTGATTACAATAACGAGCACCCGCTCGCTGGAAACCCTGTGACTCTCGAACTTGACGCCATCACCTATACCTACGCAAAACGTGCCACACCGGCACTGAGCGGCGTGTCCATAACGTTTGAACCCGGTGTGCTCTCACTGGTTGCGGGAAGCAGTGGCTCAGGCAAAACCACGCTGATTCGCTGCATCAACGGCCTTATTCCGCTCGCATATAAAGAAGGAACACTGACCGGCACAATTCGTTGCTTCAGTGAGTCTACGCGGGGCATGACATTGGCGCAAATCGGCCGGCGTGTCGCAACCGTGATGCAGGATCCGGAAAAGCAGATCGTTTCGTCAAAGGTCCTCGGTGATTTGGCCTTCGGCATGGAGAACCTTGGCCTTGCGCCGGATGAAATTCGCGCCCGAATTGCCGAAGTTGCGCAGGAGCTTCGGATCGAACACCTGCTGGAGCGCGACACGCACACGCTGAGCGGGGGTGAGCGTCAGCGTGTTGTGATCGCTGGCGTGTTGGCGGTGCGCCCGCAGGCTGTCCTGCTGGATGAGCCGCTGGCCGCGCTTGACCCGCCGTCCGCGCGCGCGGCTTTGGATCTGTTTGCGCGGCTTGCCGCCAGCGGAAACATTGTCGTGTTGATCGAGCATCGTGTGCGCGATGTGTTGCGCGCCGCGCCCGCACAGTGCGTGGCGCTGGCCGATGGCGCCATAGCGTTTCGCGGCACTGCCCAGGCATACGCCGAGCACATTGGCCCTGCGCCCGAAGTTGTCTCACTTGCGCCCGCGCGCGCAAGCGTTGAACATGCCACCCCGTTGCTATCGTTTCGCAATGTGCGATTTGGTTATCAAGACAGCGGACGCGAGCAAACGCGCGGTGTCACCACCTCGCTTTACCCGGGTGACGTGGTGGCGTTGATGGGCCCGAATGGCGCGGGTAAATCGACCTGGTGCCGGCTTGCGATTGGGCTAAATCGGCCACAGTCTGGCAGTATTTCAATTGAGGGACGCGATCACGTTGACATGACCACGGCTGAGATCGTGCGCACGGTTGGCTATGTCTTTCAAAACCCGGCGATGACGCTGTTTGCCAACACGCTGCGGGGTGAATTGCTGTTTGGCCCGCGCAATATTGGCCTGGACAGCGAGACGGCCCTGCGCAACGTTCAGCAGGCGCTGGCAATCGTCGGGTTGGCCGATCTCAACCTGGAGGGTTCGCCGTTTGGATTGAGTTACGGCCAGCAAAAGCGTGTCGCGCTGGCCGGCGTCCTGGCGATGCGCCCACGCGTGCTGTTGATGGATGAACCGACTGCCGGGCTCGATGAAAAAACCGCTGAGCAGCTGATGCGGCGTCTTTTCATCGCCGAGGGGCGGCCTGAGGCCATCGTCATGGTCACGCACGACCTGCGCCTGGCGCGGCGCTACGCTAACCGGGTGTTGTTGCTAAACGACGGTGAAATCGTCGCCGATGGCGCACCGGGTGACATCCTGGCAAACCCGGTCGCATTGCGCCGCGGAGGACTGGCATGATTCAACGGCTTGATCCGCGCGCGCGGGTCATTTTTTATGCCTGCTTCACCACCGCCGTATTGCTGGTGTCGGATGTGCGTGGCTTGGCCGGCCTGGCTATGCTGGCGCTGCTCATCTTGCTGGCGGCGCGGTTGCCATGGGCGCGGGTCAAGGGCGTCATGATCGGCACGTTGGTTTTTGTTGTGTTTATCTCGGTGCTGAACTTTCTCTTTCGCACGCGGCTTGAGGCAATCCAACAAGCGCTGCGAGCGGTGTCGATGGCGGCATCGGCGTTGGCCATCGCGCTGACATTTGATATCGCGCAGCTTGGCGTAACCTTTCGCAGGCTGGGCTTTCCGGATCGCTTTGCCTTTTTGCTCGATCTGACCGCGCGCTTTGTTCCGACGCTGTCACAGGACTTTCGCATCACGCGCGATGCGCAGCGCGCGCGGGGGTATGAGCTTGAGTCAAAAGACCGCAGCTTGAAGGCCTATATCACCGCCGGACGGCGCGTGATTCCGCTATTTGTGCCGGTGATTGTGCGCTCAGTGCTCGACGCGGAAGATCGCGCCAATGCGATGGATATGCGCGCGTTTGGCGCGGCACGCCGCAGCTGGATCCAGACGCTGTGCTATCGCCCGGTGGATTTCGTTGTCATTGCGCTGTCAGTGCTTGGGCTGCTTGCCGCGATCCTCTGGCGTGTGAAGTCGGTGTAGTCCACCTCGAAGGTGGACTACACCGACTTCACACGCTGCGCAGCGATTTCCGCAAGCGCGCTTTCGACATCAAACATGCGCGTCCCAGGCGGGCCATCCGGCAGGAATTCCGGGCCGGCGACGGGCGCGCGGCGCACAACATTCGGCACTGGGTTTTCGAGATAGGCGCTCATAACAGCGGCGCCAGCCCGGATCATCTCGTCGACATGCGTAAAGTCGCCCAACGGCACGTTTTGGAAGGCCCGGATCGGGATGTGGTGAATCTGCACGCCCGGAATCTGGCAGGCGGCATCGAGTTCGCGCAGCATGCTGTTGTAGAGCAGAAACGAACCGCAATAGCTGCTGATACTCAACGCGCCCTGCGGTTGCCGCTCTGGATTTGGCTGAAATGCCAGATCGAGCGCATAAATCTCGGTCGCACCCTTTGCCAGCGCAAGCGTCACCGGGATATTGCTGACTGTGCCGCCGTCCGTATATTTCTGGCCCTTGTATACGCGCGGCGGAAAGAACCCCGGCACCGACGCGCTCAGGATCACGGCATCGGCCACATCGGCGTCTGGATCGTCGCCGTAGTAGTACATTTGCTGCGTGGCCAGATGCGCCACCACTACATAAAATGGCAGCTTGAGTCCGCCAAATGTGCGCGCGTGCGGCGGCAGCGCCGTGCGCATATAGGCCAGCAGCCGTGTGTTATCGGCCAGATAGTCTGAACCGCGCAACAGCCGCATCACTGCGCTTGAGCGTGACGTGCTAAACAACTTGCGTGCGCCAGCCTCGCGCCACAGGGTTGCGCCCAGTTCGGCCTGCGCCGCAGTGGGATCGGCCGCCAGCAGCGCGCCGTTGATCGCGCCCGCGCTGGTGCCGACGATCAGGTCCGGCTTGAAGCCAGACTCCAGGAGAACGCGGACCGCGCCAAGTTCAAGGGGGCCGCGGTTGCCGCCGCCGGACAGTACAAGTGCTCGCATGATGGTGTCTCTACGATCAACTGGCAATTATGTAGCAAAAAAGAACCCCGGTTTCTAGACCGGGGTTCTGTAGCGATTTTCAGTCTGACCACTACCAGCTCTCGCATGGCCAAATTAGCCGCGCCAATACGCCATTAAGGCGCCACAGATTTCACCGATTACACAGAACGAATTTTCTGTTAATCGGTGAAATCTGTGGCGCAGTTCTTTCTAGACTGAGAATTTCTGGAGTTCTGTTGAATCACTTCGGCTTAGGCTCAGGCGGTGGCGGGTTGTTGTCGTTCACAATCGGTGGCTGGAAGCCATCCGGATTCCGGTTGACCAGCCTGGGTTCGCTGGCGTCTTTGGTCGAATCGGAGACCGGTGTCGCGGGTTTGGGCTGCGGCGGTGCCGCTGCGCCGTTTGCCGCGCCGTTGATGATCACGACCGTGTCGTTGCCCGAGGCGTGGCCATTTGTGCTGACGCCATTTGAGTCCAGTTCAAGCGTTGCGCTTGGCTGAAGCCGGCGTGACTCTGCAATGGCGCGCGCGCGAATCGAAGCCAGCGTGTTTGGAATGATCTCTTCCTCGTCGATCAGGCCCGGTGACTGATTGGTCTCGATCAGCTCGACAACTTCCTTGCCGCTCAACGTGTTGTGGATAAGAACTGCCTCGGCCACGGCCGAGACTTCCTTCCAGTGCCGGCGCAGCAAGGCTTCGGTCGCCTGCTCCATCGCGGTGAAGTAGTTGATAAATACTTTGTTGTCGGTGTGCTGCTTCATCGCGCCGTCAATGACGCTGGACGGGCCAAAAAAGCCGTAGAACGTGAGCCGCTGGATCATTGCGGCAACAAACGGATAGTCGCCGCCAACGCTGGCAAACATTTCGCCGGTGTAGATTTTTTCCGATCCGCGACCCGCCAGGCCAACGATGATGTCATAGGCGTAGTGCATGATTGGCTTGATGTGCTGCTCCACTGTGTCCGCCATCGCCATGTGGCCAAACGCGCCGTTTGACAAGCGCACAATCGTGACGCGCACGATCTTTTGCTCGGGCATCATGTAGTACTGCGCCACAGCGTGGCCGGCTTCGTGATACGCCAACACACGGCGCTGGTTTTCCGAGAACTCCTCGATCGGCATTTCCATGCCATGCATCAATTCGAGAAACGCCTTGTCGATGTCTTTTTGTGAGACCAGCTGGCGGCCATCAAAGAACGCGATACGCACTGAGTTCTTCGTAATCGCGGTCATGATATCGGCCGGGGTGGTGCTGATCGTGTCGGCGACGATCGACTCGATATCGATGGTGTCGTCAGTCTTGATCTTTTTGAGATAGCCTTCGATGACGAGGCGTCGGCTGGCCTTGTCAGGCGGCAGGACTGCAATATGAGTGTCCATGCGGCCGGAGCGGACCAGCGCCGGGTCGAGCACGTCAGGGCGGTTGGTGCTGCCCATCCACATCACATGCCAGTTCCGCTGTGGCTTCCAGTCGATGCCGAATGATTTCATAAAGCGCTTGCGCATTTTTTCGCCGCGCGACATTTCGTTGATGCCGTCCATTTGGCTCAGCAGCGTGCTGAGCGCCATGCTGCCCATGCCGCCGCCCATGCCCATGCCGGCGATAACTTTCTTGATGCCGGTGGCTTCTTCCGCACCACGGCCGCCGCCGCCGGTCATGACCGCGCCACGCGAGGTGCCAATAGCATCGATTTCATCAATATAGGCCACGCAAGCCCCATACTTCTTCGCCAATTTCTTGACTTTGCGCGAGAACTGCAGGACTTTCAAAATGTCCATGCCCATAAACACGCCGAGCAGCCCGGTGCCTTCAATGGCCACAAACGGCATGCCGGATTCGCCTGCGACAGCTTTTGCCAGCATGGTCTTGCCGGTGCCTGGCGGGCCATACAGCAGCAATCCGCTGATGTATTTGCCGCCCATCTTCTCGTAGGCCTTGCGGTCGCGCAGCAAGCTCATCCATTGCTTGACCAGGCCGACCAGTTTGGGCTGACCGTAATAGTCGCGGAACGTAACCGAGTTATCGTCCCCCGGCAAAATCACGTCCATCTTCGCCCGGCCCATGAACCAGAACATCATGCCGAACTGGAAGCCGATGAAGAACACAGCCACAATCAGATTCTGCAAAATCTGCATGCCAAGCGTTAAGCTGCTTGCAAATAAGCCTGAAATCACTTCGTCATTGCTCACGAACATGTAAACCGTGATGACGATGCTGATCAGAAGAAAGATCTTGATGAAGCTTGCGATCGCGCGCCGCAATCTTGCGGCAGGTCGATTGTAAGGAATATCGATCTTTATCTTGGGGATTTTAGAGTTCGCGCTGGGCAAGCTGGCCATAGTTTGGACGCTCCTGTAACCTATAATCTTTCGACGTATCCGGGATTTTAGCCCCGCGTGGGGGGTTAACAAGTCGATTCATTTAAGAGATTCGTGAGAACGCTGTGATTTTTATTATCGGCCTCGGCCCAGGAAATCCAATGCTGTTGACCCGCGAGGCTTGGGATACGCTAAATGCGGCGTCCACGGTCTTTTTGCGCACCCGCAAACACCCAGCGGTGCGTGGTTTGCCCAAGCACCTCGCACTACGTAGTTTTGACGCTGTCTACAACAAGGCAGCGCGATTCGACGACATTTATGCGCATATCGCTGACACCATTGTTGCGGCAGCGGTCAAGCAGGGCAAAAGCCAAAAGTCGGAGTCTGCAGATGTTTTCTATGCAGTGCCCGGGCATCCTCTGGTCGGCGAACGCTCCGTTCCGCTCATTCTGAAGGCCGCCAGTGCCGCCGGCCTTCCGGTGCGCATCATCTCCGGCGTGAGCTTTATCGAGCCTGTGCTTGAGGCGCTGGCCCGCGCGGGCGCGCCTGTCGACGCGCTCGATGGTGTGCAAGTGTGCGACGCGCTTGATCTTGCTCGGCAGCACCACCCGCCTCTCAACCCGGACAAACCCGCGGTCATCGCCCAGGTCTACGCCCGGCATGTCGCGTCCGATCTAAAGCTCACACTGCTGAACCAGTACCCGCCGCTCCACACGGTCAGCGTGATTCAGGGCCGCACTGATGGCGCGCGCATCGAATCCATGCCGCTGGCCGAGCTTGACCATAGCGAGCGCTTCGACCACCTCAGCACGCTTTTTGTCCCCGCCATGCCGGCCATCGCGTCGTTCGAAGGCTTGCAGGAGACTATCGCTTATCTGCGCGCGCCGGAAGGCTGCCCATGGGATCGCGAACAGACGCACCAATCGCTGCGCACAACGTTGCTTGAAGAGGCTTATGAAGTGCTGACCGCCATTGACGAGGAGGATATGCCGGCGCTCCAGGAAGAGCTCGGCGATTTGCTGCTCAACGTGATCCTGCAGGCGCAGATCGCCACCGAGGCCGAGTCCTTTCGCATGGCCGATGTTGTCGCCACGATTGACGCCAAGCTCAAACGACGTCACCCGCATGTCTTTGGCGATCAAATCGCAACGACGGCGGCCGAGGTGAACGCGGCCTGGAATGCCATCAAGCGCCAGGAAAAGCGCGCCAAAGGCCAGGCCGACGCGTCTGTGCTGGATGGCATCGCGCCATCGCTGCCTGCGCTGGCGCAGGCCCAGAAGATCGCGCATCGCGCGGACCGGGCCGGGTTTCGCTGGGACGATCAGGCCAAACGCTATGACAAAGTGCTTGAAGAACTCAATGAGGTGCGCACCGCGCGCGGCGCAGGGCATCGGCAGGAAGAGTTTGGCGATTTGATATTTACCATCGCCTACTGGGCGGACGGGCTCGGCATTGACCTTGAAACCGCCGCGCGCGAAGGCAATCAAAAATTCGCGCGGCGCTTCAAAGCGCTTGAAAAACGCATTGCCGCGCAGGGCGGCGATATGCGTCAGATGAGCGAGGCCGAGCTTCTAACGGCCTGGCGCCTGGTCAAACAGGCCGAAAAGCGAGCGGGCGCACGCGCATGAAACTCGCGGTTCTGGCCGATATTCACGCCAATCTGTATGGCATGCAGGCCGTGTTTGATCACATCGATCGCTGGGGGCCGGACCAGGTTGTGGTGGCTGGCGACGTCATCAACCGCGGCCCGCGCCCGCTTGAATGCCTGACGGCGGTGCTTGAGCGCAAGCGCGCGCAGGGCTGGCAGATTGTGCTCGGCAACCACGAGCAATATGTCATTCATCAGCATCAGGCACGCGAGCAGAGTGCGCTCGAGCGCGAGCTGTTTCTGCCATCGCGCTGGACGGCTGAAAAGATCGCAGCCTTGGTCGAGACAATCGCGCAATGGCCGCTGTGCATTGAGCTGGAAGAGATCCCGCTTGATTCTGGCAGCGTCCGCATCACGCATGCATCGATGCGGCACACCCGTGATGGCATCTTTCCACAGACTCGGGACGACGAGCTGCCTGAGAAAATCGGCGCGCCTGCACCAGCATTGCTGTGTGTTGGGCATACGCATATCCCTCTGATGCGGCGATTTGGCGGCACGCTGATTGTCAATGTTGGCGCGGCGGGCATGCCATTTGACGGCGATCAGCGCGTCAGTTACGCGCAGCTGACCTGGCGCGCTGGCGCCTGGCACGCCGAGATCATCCGCCTGCGCTATGACCATGATCAGGCCGAACGCGATTTTGTGGTCAGCGGATTTATCGACCAGGCCGGACCGCTGACACGCATCATGCTGGAGGAATTGCGCGGTTCCTACGGACTGCTGTTTGAATGGACGCGCGACTATGAGGCGCGCGTGCTGGCCGGTGAGCTTGGCATAGCTGCGTCTGTTGAAGCCTATCTGCGGGCCAGGCGCGCGCAGTGATGTGCCCCGCGTGTAGTGCATGCACGTTTGTGACGCTCTGCGCACCGCCGATACGACGATTTCGCCGCGACATGGGAATATCGCCGAGGAGGACATCGCCCGCGCGGAGCGCGGGCGATGTGTCCTCCTCGGACTAACCTCTGTGAGCTGTAGCGCGAAACGCCGTAAGTCGATTGGAAAACAAAAAAACCGCCAGCATTGCTGGCGGTCTTTTTGAGTCAATCCGATTTGCGAAATTAACCGCGGCCTGAAACGCCACCCATGTTGGTCTCGTCGAGCGTGACGAGGCCTTCTTTGAGCGCATACAGCGCGGCTTGTGTGCGGCTGGGCAAGCGCAGCTTTGAAAGCACGTTGCTGACGTGTGTCTTGACCGTCTTCTCGCTCACAACGAGCGCGGCGGCAATGGCCTTGTTCGAAAGACCCTTCGCGATCAAGCGCAGCACTTCGGTCTCGCGCTCGGTCAGCTTCTCAGGGGATTCCGGAGTGCGGACTTCGCGGATCAGGCGCTTGGCGGCTTCTGGATCGAGCTGAACTTCACCGCGCGATGCACCCTTGATGGCTTTGGCCAGGGCATCGGCTTTGGTGTCCTTCATCAGGTAACCCATCGCGCCAGCGTGAATGGCCTTGAACACTTTGTCGTCTTCAAGGATGCTGGTCAGGGCGATGATTTCGACTTCGGGCTGGGCCATCTTGATCTTCTGAATAGCGGTCAAGCCATCCATGATCGGCATAATGATGTCCATCAGAACGATGTCGGGTTTGAGCGCGGCGGTAAGGTCGCACGCTTCCTGGCCGTTTTGGGCTTCGCCAATGACGACGATGTCCTTGTCGAGACTCAAAAACATCTTGAGCCCTTGTCGAACGACCGCGTGATCGTCCACCAAAAGAACCCGAATCGGCTGGTGTGCTTCTACGGCGGTGTCTACTGTGGTTGAATTGAGAGAATCAAGCATTTTGGAGCCTCCATGTGCTGCAATGTATCGGTGATGTGACTACTATTACAGATTGTATCTTAATTGTAGGCGGATAATAAAAAAATGATGCGACTTTGGATGTATTTTCGGTTAAGTTAGACACGATTTGAGACTTTGTTCGTATACTCCAGTGAGGTTGCTAATTAGCCTGTGAAGATCGGCTTTTGCAAACCAAAATGATGTTATTTCACACGGATGTGACCTCGTCTGGCCCTAGAACGATGATGCAGGGAGATGGCGACACCACACGGCTGCTTATTGCGGATGCGTCCACCGCATTACGGATAGGGCTGCGCATGATTTTTGGTTTGGACAGCTCGATTGAGATCTCTGCCGAAGCTGCCTCGGCCGACGAATTGCAGAACCAGGCATTTGAAACCCAGCCGCACGTCGTTGTGTTTGACGCTGACATGCCAGGCATCGACGCAGGCCATTCGATTTATCATTCGCGCACTCCCAAAGTGCCAGCTGATCGCACTTACGATGCAAACCAGCGGTCAGTTTCAATCCCACATATTGAGTATCGGCGCCACCGCGTGCATTGAGAAACGCGCCTCACCGCTTGAACTGCTCGATGCTGTTCAACATGCGCGCGCCGCGCTTGGCCACTGAATTTACTCGCCTCCTGTGTTGAAACTCGTGCAGCAATAAGTTGGTTTCTAAATCTGGCGAAATTTGGTAATGTCGGCGACCCAATCTCATCACTGTGACCGACCGCATAGTTAGTCGTCATCTGTTTGCGGACCGGTGCAGAGTCATTTGCTGTGCTTCATATCCGACTGCGCCCTACGACATGCGCATGATCGTTTGGATGATATGGAATGACGCTCATGCATGCTTGCCCCATAGTGCCGACTTTATGCGCGACCATTGCCCTCAACATGTTCACGGTCTGGGCGTAGGCCGGTATTTACCGCTTGGCCGGGCCAAAAAGTCGCATGTCGCCTCACTTACAATTGGCGCGTTAATTGGATGTGGAAATATGGCACGAGCGTCTGAGACTTTTGTAACTGTCGATATCGTGATTTTTGCGTTGCGTGATGACGATCTGCAGGTGCTGCTCGTCAAGCGCAAATATGCGCCGTTTGAAAACACCTGGGCGATTCCAGGCGGGTTTGTGCAGGGCAAAGAATCGCTTGAAGATGCGGCTGCGCGCGAACTCTTTGAAGAAACAGGCGTGCGCGGCGTGCATATCGAGCAACTGTATACATTTGGCACCGTCGATCGCGACCCGCGCGGCCGCATGATTACCGTGGCCTATTTCGCGCTGGTCCCCAAACCGCTGGCTGTGCAAGCTGGCTCAGACGCCACAGACGCGCAGTGGAAGTCGGTTTACGATTTGCCGCAGATGGCCTTCGATCACGCGGATATTGTCAAATACGCGCTGCAGCGACTGCGTTACAAGCTCGAATACACCGCTGTCGGATTCCAGCTGATGCCGCCGGATTTCACTCTCAGCGAGCTGCAGCACGCATATGAAATTGTGCTGGGCGAATCGCTCGACAAGCGCAATTTTCGCCGGCGCATTTTGCAGGCGGATGTCATCGAAGAGACCGGGCAAATGCACAGCGGCGATGGCCGTCCGGCCAAACTCTATCGCTATGTGCCATCTGCGGTGTCGGAAGTGAAGACGCGGCGGCTGTTTCCATAACGCAGTGCACCAAAACCCAAGTCTTATAAATCTGGCGAAATTGCTCTATCCCTCGCGGAGCGAGGGATAGAGCAATTTCGCCAGATTTATAAACTTGGTTTTTGGTGCACTAACGGCACGCGATCAGCTCGACATCATCAACATACAGGCTGCTCGGCTGGTTGGCATCGGTGTTGCCCTTTATCGTGATCCATACGATGGATTGTGTCGGCGTCAGTGTGTTGCTGATCGAGAGCGTGACAGAGTCTTGCACCCAGGCGTTGCGCCCGGCGCTGGTGTTATCGATGCGCCTGGGCGGCACCAGCTTCAATGCCGGCATCCGTCTCAAGCCCGAACTGAAATCTGTCATATACGGTTGCGGTGGAGATTTCGGACGTCTCCAGATAGCGCCACACCGTGAGCGTAGCGCTGATCGTGCTGGTTGGCAGCACCGCGGTCTGCAGAATTTCATTCCAGTAGCCATTGACCGTGGACGAGCCCACACGACCGCTGCGCGCGCCGTTGCGAGCGCGAACTGCCGAATACACCCCTTCGCTGTAGATCACGCCGGAGGTATTGGCGATGCCCGACCACGCCGTGCTCGCCTCAAACCCGCCATTTGCCAAGACATTTTCGCACACGCGGCTCCTCCGGTTTGTAGAGCAGGGGGAGCTGCAAGACATAGGTCAGCGGCAACGTGCGGCGTCACTTGCGTGGTGCCCGCCAATTCCGCTGATCGTGTGCAATGCCTGTTCACCGGGCGGCAGGCGCGCTGTGATGAAGTCGGTCGGGTCGACATACCCGGCATCTGGATACGGATACGCATCCGGGCTGATGCGATAGGTATAGCCGCGACCGGGATAGGCCCAGGTGCAAGCCGGATAGTTGTAGTTATACGCATTGGTGCCCGGCTCGTAGATGTTGCCTGCATCCTGCATCCAGCGCATCTCAAAATGCAAATGCGAGTCCCAGGATGGGTGCAGGCCCGGCGTGCGGCCGACATAGCCCTGATTGAGCACTGTGGCGATCTGCTGCCCGCGCGCCACGCTGTCGCCGACGATGACGCTCACGTTGGCCACATGCCCATACATCGAAAAGATCGTCACGGCCTTCGGGCAGCGTGTGCCGGATGACGACCACATTGCCGGGGTAGCTCAAACCCGGGCTGTGCCGCACCACCACGCCATCGGCGACTGCATAGACCGGCGTGCCGGCGGTATTGGCGGTCAGATAGTCCAGCCGATACCAGTCTTCGCCGGTGTGCATCATGCGCGACCAATCCACGTTGTAGCACTTGATCTTCCACTGATCCAGATTGCGAATGGCGTAATCGAGCCACTCCATGCGCGTGTTGTTGAGCACGCGCCCGACCGGCACGCCATAGTTGATGCCGCCGGCATCGCGCAGCGGATACGAAAAGACATCGGCGTTGACTGAGCGGATGGACTGCGCCGTCGCACGCGTCGCCCGGGGTTGCAGCGCGCTGCTCAAGCACGCGAAATGATTGGAGCAGCGCCTCGAATTGCGCCAGCGCTTGTGGCGATGGCTGATTGTCTCCGCCCACGCCGCCGCCAAACAGGTTGATGCGATACACCACGCCCTGCGCCCTGGACCAGCGACGCTTTGTGCCGCAAAGTCATACGCGGCGGCGTCCGCTGGCTGGCCTCGCCTGCCGTCACCCAGCGCCGCGCCGCGCCCGCCGGAAGCGCAACCGCGTCGCCAGCGGCCATCGCGCGCGCCTGCAACAGCGCGTCGAGCGGCAACGCGCTGTCGTTTTCGAGCACCATGATCGATGCGCCTTGATAGCTGGCTGTGTCGGTGACCGGAAACTGCACGAAGATCAGCGGATACGCCAGACCGGCGTCCGTGCTTTCCTGAATCAGCGTTCCTGCCGGATAGTCAAACTCAAACGCGGCTGTGGCACTGCGAAAACGCTGCAGCGGTTGCATGGCAGCCTGCGACGGCAGACGCGCGGGAACACATCCCGCGAGCAATGCAAACGCGGTGACAAACCCAGGATACGATGAGATACGGCGCACATGCCCAAATTGTACAGTACCTCACGTGAGTTAGCCGTTCTCCGCAGCCTGCGCCGTAACAGGAGCGCTCGGCTGCGGTCTATCGCAGATATGTGCCGAGCGTCTTGTAATTTGTGCACAACACACTGATATAGCTGGTGATCTCGACCAGCTTTTTTCTTGTGCCGCGTTCGATCCAGCCATAGATTTAGCGCGCGGGTGCGGTTGATGAGTTTGTCGAGCAGATCGGCGACCACGGTTGTGTCTACGCCAACCCAATATGCAACACGCGTCAACAGGCTTTGCTTCTGTTCCTTCAAAAACACATCGGCACGCGCGTAATCGCGAAACAGCGCGCGGCGGTTGGCCGATCGCGGCTGTTTGCGAAAGATGTCCTTGAGATCGGGGTCGACATACCCGGTGGACTTTGAATAATATCGATTGGGTTTGGCCCCATAAACTGCGCCACCGTCATCTTCATGATTCGTAATGGTTCGAGCATCCAGTCTGTGTTGACTTCGACAGGCGGCGGTTCGCGCCCGAGCTCTTTGACCATTTTGTCGGCATAGCGCAATTTGCGCAGCGCGAGTGGGTAGCGCTTGATAGCTGCTGCGCCAGCCCGAGCGCGGCGTCAGCCAGACGGTAAACGTCTCCGCGAAGTCTTCGTCGGGATGCTTTTGCGCATAGTGATCGCCGTTTGGGTTGACGTAATCGCGGCTCCACGGGTTGTAGGTGAACTTGTCTTTTTCCGGATAGGTGTTGAAGAAGTTGCCGTGCACATCAAACATCTCGCGAAAGTCGCCGCCGGCGATAGAGCTTGTAGGAGTAGCAAAACGCGTGCCCGCATTCGTGGCGCAGCAAGTCAAAGATATCGGCGTCGCTGTAGCGCCAGCCGCGAAACTCCTGGTTGAGTTCTTTTAACAAGCGGGTGAAAGTCATAGAACCCCAGCGCAATCAGAGGCTGGCCGGCGATGCAGCCATAGCCGGTCGAGATGTAAAACACCGGTTCGAGTTTGGTGATGCCGGAGCGGCGCAACTCTTCGCGCACAACAGGGATGGCCTGCCCAAAGATCGTGCCTTCGATCTTCAGAGTCAAGCTCATGGATCGGTGTTGCCAGCAGTTCCAGCTTGAGCGTTTCGGTTTGATACAGAAGCTCTCGCGTGCGCCGCATTTTTCTGCTCCCCGTCCCGGCCGCCAGCTGCGAAAAAAGCCAAGGCCAGTGAGGCGCAGAGTATAGCAACGTCAAGCCAGACATCAAATCGAAAGCTGGACAAATCTCCGCCGTTTTCTCCCTGAACCGGCCGAATGAGCAAAATGCCTGCAATAGTGGCTGCCGTCGCTAAATAGCGATCCCGATCTGTGCGTGTTCGTGACATAAACAGCACAATCATCATGAAACCAAACCAACACGCCAGGATCAGCTGTGCTGGCCAACGCGGGTTGCGGATCAAATACGTGTCCGGCCAGTCCACGCGCAGAAACCAGAACCGGTCCGTCCAGGCGAGTTCTCGGCCAAACAGACACCCATTTGGAATACAGCCCAGCGCAACAGCGGCGCCAATCAGCAACGGTAGACCTGCCCACAGCGCCGGCGTCGAAACTGGACGCATTTTGCGGAACCCGACCACAGCAAGCAGCCAGCCGATTAGCGCACCTTGCCCTGCGATGCCCGGTATTGCGGCAAGCGCAACGCTCTGTGCGGGCTGTGCCGCAAAAAAGACCCAATTCTGCGCGACAAAAATCGCGCGCCCGAACAGCAGCGCCATGAGCCCGGCAGCAGCGTGCGTCGCCAGAACCTGATGCAATGGCGCACCAGCGCGGTGCGCCAGCGCGATGCCAGACACCAAGGCAACGCTGAACAGCACCGTCAGGATGTTGAATTGCATGCCGGCCAGGCTTAGCGATTGCGGCATCGGTTACTCAGCAGGCGGCGGTTCATCCACGACGCTGCGATACCAGAGTTTGCCAATTGCGATGATGCGATCGGTGGTTAACAGAGCTGCGCCCATCAGGGCGTAGCACATGCCCGCAAGAATGATCGCAAATTTCACCCCGGCGCAGTAGTAGGCGATTTGTGTCAGCGTCTCGGTGATCGTGCCGCTAAATTGGCTGAGCATGGCGCCATTTTCGATCGCATCAAGCGCCGAGGCCAGCAATCCACCCCAGCTCAAAATCACGCCGATCCAGCCAAACAGCGTGCTGCGCCTTGCCCAAACCCAGACTGCCAACCCGGTCACAATCGACAACAGTGGTCCATACACCGCCAGATATGCAAAATCAAAGAGCGTTTGCGCGCGCGCAGCCGCAATGCCAGTTGGTCCCCATGCGCTTTGGATGCGGGCAGCCTGTGCAGCCGTTTTTGCAAACTCGTAGTCGACGATGCCCGTTGGCGTTAGCGGTGTGACCAGCGCAGCGCCAAGTTGCGCCAGTATTAAGCTGATGGCAATCGCGGCGCCAAGCAGCACAACCAATGCGCGCTTGCGCCAGCGCGCAGGCACACGCGCAAATGGATACACTTCAAATCGCGACAGGGGCATGCGGCAAGTGTAACCCGCGCCTTGCGCACCTAAAAAGTGGTTTCTAAATATGGCGAAATTGCTATATCCCTCGCGGAGCGAGGGATATAGCAATTTCGCCGCTTTACAAACGTGGTTTTTGGCGCATTAGCGCGCGTTTGCCACAAAAGGTGCGAAATGCGGCGCTCCGGTGGGCCGCTCACTTCGATCGATACCAGCGTCTCTTCAATCCAATCAAAAGAATCGCTGACGCGGGCAAAACCGCCGCCGGGGTTGCAGCCGCCAAAACTGGTGATGCCCGCCAACCGAGGGCCAAGCGCGGTCTCGACGATCAGCGGGCCACCCGAGTCGCCATAACAAACTGCGTCGCCGGTTGAGGATGTGATGAAGTACGGGTAAGCCGGATCGTTGCTGCTGACCGTGAGCACGGCCTGGCGCAATACTGTGCTTGTGGCGCCATTCTTGTCGGTCTTGCCCCAGCCGGTTGCGAAGACTTGCGTGCCGACATCCAACGCTTGTTCGGTGCTAAGCGGGCGCATGATCTGAGCCATCGCGTTGATGGTCACCGGGGCGCTGAGTTGGAGCATCGCGATATCAAAATCGCAGCACATCCCGTTGAAACTCGGATGCGCGATTATGGCGGCAATAGCGCGGGTTTGCCGATCGGGTGAATCCGTGCGGGAGCGATCATATTCACCCACTGTGATGCTGATGTCTGACTGTGGCAATGGCTGCCCATCGGCGCCATAAACGCAATGCGCGGCGGTGATCACCCACAACGGGCTGAGCAGTGTGCCTCCGCAGTGAAATCCGCCGTTCTGCATCACGATTACCTGCCAGGGTGCCGCGCCTTCGGTGACAACAGACCCGCCCACGATACGGATGCTGTCAGCCCGTGCCGGACGCATAAGCGCGCCTGTTGTTGTCAAACAAAACAGGACAACCAGCACCAGCGTGGTGCAGCATTTTTGTGAAATCCCCCGCATGCCTACTCTCGCAAACTCCCGCTTTTGAGCAGACCTAAGTGCTCGGTCACAGGTTCTTGCGAGAAATCACCCTATCCGCGAGATGCGGGGATCTCCAGGCAAACCGTGCGACAACTGACTTAGGTAAAAAGACTGTCGCTTGAGCCATGTTTTGTGCGCATGACCCTCCGACCGAAGCAGGAGTTTAGTAGGACTTACTGTTTACATCAATTTGATATTTAAAAAGCTATAAATAGCAAACAATTAGAATTTTTAGAAATTGGGGAGACCCCCTCATAAACTTGTAGGAGGTGTAACCCATGCAACTGGTTGCCGGCGTGACGTGCATGCGGCATCGATGGCACTTTGCACGGCAATGTAGAACGGAATACAGCGCCCCGCGTTCTGCGCTTTCCATTACCCACAAGTCGGTAACGCGCAGCGCGGCACCCAAATCATCGTTTTGCCGCGAATCGAAGGGGGTTTTCCGAAAAAAGCAATATCTCCCGCGCGGAGCGCGGGAGATATTGCTTTTTTCGGAGTTTGCTCTGTGCACTCGCACGCGAAGTGCCGCCAACTGGCGCGAAAATTGTGGGTAAGGGATATCGTTCTGCGCGGGAGGTTTTTGTTTCGCGGTATCCCGTTGCTGCGAAGAGAAGTTGCGAGTGTCAGTAAACCGTTCGCTAGGCGCCGCTTTGTGGGTATAAGCGCTGATAGATTGCGATGTTGACCGTGATGTTGACGATGTATCGGCGCGTTTCTTCGAACGTCACGGTTTCAACAAACGCGTCAGGATCGCTGCCCGCGCGTTCCTTCCACTTTAGTGCGTTGCCCGGTCCGCCGTTGTCAGGCGGCCAGCATGGCGATGACATCGGCGTCGAACAGGCGGCGTTGCTTGGCCAGGTAATAGGTGCCAAACCGCACGCTGACAAACGGCTTGGGCAGATCGCGTTGCGTGTAATTTTCGGGCCAGCCGAGTTCGCGATGGATTTCCGCACCAGTCGTCGGGATGACCTGCATCAGCCCAGAAGCCGCCGCGCTGGATTCGGCAAACGGCTCAAACAGGCTTTCCTGCCGAATGACCGAGAACACCAGCATCGGATCAATCTTGAACTCCTGCGCCGCAGCCTGCACAAGATCGGCGTAGTAGATCGGGTAGACCAAACGTGCCAGAAACACCGGCAACCGCGATGGCGCCCCCTTGGCGGGTGATATGCGCATCAGCGTGTCGGCAGCTTGTATCGACATACGGTAGGCGCCAATCGCGCGCAGGTGCAGCGCGAGTTGATACAACGCGATCGGTTTGTCTGACAGCGCGTTGATCAACGCGCTGTATTCATCCCCTGATTCAGGCTCGAACCCGAGCAGCCACAGCTCATTGCCGCGTAGAAACCGCGCATCGCTCAATAGGTCTATGCCGGCAGCGCGCACATCCACGGTCTCGCTGATGTTGTTCCAGCTGCGCAACCAGGCATCGGCTTCTGGCTGGCCATCGTCGTCGGGTGGTATGACGATGGGGCGTTCGCCCGGTGAAAACGCGCTTGCGCTGATGATCTGAGCTGCGCGCACGCCTTCATAGGTGTCCGGAAAATCTGTTGCCAACGCGCGCAATGTGTTCTCGCCGGTAATCTTTTTCCCCGCTGCGATCTGCGTCTTGCTCAACCAGAAACGCATGCGGCTGGTGGACGCGGCATCATTGCCCGGCAACGCCAGCAGCCGCAACAAGGCGGTTTCGGCATCGCCGTGTTTGTTGAGCTGGCTAAGCAGGGTGGCCTCGCGCGCGCGCGCGAGCGGCGCCAAAGTTGGATCTGCGCGGGTGTTCCCAAGTGCGTAGAGGCCCACTGCCGTTTCTGCTTGCCCGGCGCGTTCGAACCCCAATGCCAGGCGGAACAACGCCGAAGCACCGGCGGCGCCGCCTGTGATCTGAGGCGCCAGTTTGAGCGCGCCGGGCACGTTATCCGCGTTTAGCAGGATTTCGGCCTTGGTAATAAGTGCCTCGGTCGCTTTTCCGAACCCGCTGCGTTTGTCGCGATGATCTGATCCAAATTGCGGATCGCGTCGGCTGGATTGCCAAGTGCGTCGTAGTTGCGCGCCGCCCACAAACGGATCTCATCGGCGCGCGCGATGTCGGTTTGAATGGCGCGCCGGAACGCATCGCGCGCCGCCTGATAGGACTTGGCGTGGTAGTTGACCCGGCCACGCTGCAGCTCGTCGACGGGCTGATCCGCGTCGAGCAGCGCAACCAGCGCAAGATGCGCCTGCGGCGTGCGCTCGTAGTTCGCAACCAGATCCTGCAGCCTGGCGTAGGCCGATTTCCCCTGACCGGATCCCAGCAGCGCCTGCGCCGACTCCCACAATATCTGTGCCCGGTAGGTCGGAAATCTGGCACGTGCCAGAATCTCGTCGTACTGCGCCAGCGCGGCGGTGGGCTGTTTGGACAACATCAACGCCAGGGCGAGTTTCTCGCGGCGTTCAAACTCCGTCGATGCGTTTGGCGACAGCGCCACCGCCGCCTGATAGGGCACCACGGCGCTTATCGGCGTGTTGAGCGCAAGATAGTAATTACCCAGCCACAAATTGAGATAGGGCGAGATCACGCTGCCAGCGGCGATCGCATTGTAATAATGGGTTGCTGCTTCGGGTGGATTGGCTGCACTCTCGAACGAGCGCCCAAGCAGCGTGAAATACGTGCCTAGCAACGGGTGCGCTGGGCTGATTGCGCGCGTGTCGCTGATCAAGACCTGCAACGTGCCGATCGCGCCTGTCACGTCGTCAGTCTCGAATTGCAGCCGGGCGCGTTGATAGCGCGTATCGATTTGCCCGGCGCTGGCGAGCGGTTGCAGCCCCTCGGCTTGCGCGAGCAGTTGCGCAGCTCTGTCGACATCGCCCTCAAATCGTGCGCGTTCCGCCTGCGCCTTGATCACAACCGGGTTTGGCGTTGGGCTGGGCGCCAGCGTGGCCGTCGGCGGCACCGTGGGCGCGACGATCAGAATCGTCGGCCGGGCCGTCGCTGGCTGCGCTGTTGGCGGTGGCGCGGCGTCGCGACACCCGGTCAATGCAAAAATTGCGATCGAGAGCGTCAGTGAAATCGCGCGAAAGCGGTGGCGCTGCATTGCGTCAGTCTATCAAGCGCCTGTGAGGTGCGCCTGACGGCACCTCGCAGATGCGGCCAGCGATTGCCATTTGCAGCCAATCAGCGCCTGTTTGCCGCGCGTTTGCGAAGAAATATGGCCAAATTGACCGCCACAGTCGCAATCAGCGCGCCAGTGAACGCGCCATACGCGACTATTGCGGCCGTCGCGGTTGAAATGGGCAGCCCGGCCATCGAAAACAGCAGCTCGATATAGCCGCCGCTGTCGTTGATGCCGAGTTGGCGCCGGATCTGCCAGTGCCAATCGGTGCATAGACAGTAGCCAAGCGGGAATCCGAGCAGCGGCCCCAGCGCGAACCATGAGAACGCGGTCAAACCCAGCACAATCATGTGCAGCTTGCGTGTGCGCGGCCAGATCCAACCGGTCAGATTGACAACGATTACCAGTGTGTGAAAGACAAAGAAGGCGACGTCAAGGGTCTTTAGCAGACTTGGTGACATGTGCATGCTCCTGCGCCGGAAGTTTGTGGCGTATGTTCACCTTGGCGCGGCCTATACGCGCGCATGGGGAAATCCCAGCATCTCGCGTACAACAAACGGATCGGCGGAAATGGTGTTATGCGCATAAACGTCCAGCGCGCCAATGTCTGACGACAACATGGCCGGCGACCCGCGGTCGCAGATGCGCGCGATGACAGGAAACCCGGACCAGTCTTCGCCGCCGCACGCCGCGCCAAACAGCGGCGGCATGAGTAAAGCGACGTTGAACGCGCCAGTGCCGGTCTTTTCGATCAGCGCGCGCAGCACGGCGTGCGTGGCGTCGGCGAGATCGTTGTTGAGCGCCTCGCCAAAAATCAGCGTATCTTTTGTGCGCGTTGGCGCGATGTTGACGAACCCGTCCAGCGCCACGGCTTGAAACCCGAGCCCGAGGTCGTCGTGGGCGCACAGCAGGTCGTCGAAAAGATTGGCGCCAAATTGTGCGCGATAGGCCAGACCGGCTCGGCGCAGGCTCTCCACGCGCGCATAGTGCTGCCCGCGGCCGAGACCCATCTGGGCGTGCGCATGCACGATCGACGCGCCGGCCTTGATGCCGCCATTCCACATCCAGATAAAGTAGCGCGCCTCCGGGTCTGTCGCATGCGCCAGCTCAGCCCAGGCGCGCGCGGTGTGAAAATAGTCGCGCAGATGTTCGCGCGTGATCGCCAAAGGGTCGGCTTCATCGAAGATCTCAACCGCGCACTGGCCCTCCCAGCGCGAAATGTTGCTGGTGGTGATGCAGTGCCTGCCGCGCACACGGCCGAACACATCGGCTGCCGTCGTCATCAGCGGCTCCGCAAAGATGTCCGGCGCGCCGGCTTCTTGCGTCGCCCCAGAGCGCATTTGCAGCGGGCGCTTACCGCGCAGCGGATTGAAAAGCGCGCCCTCCCACGTGTGCAGGTTGGTGACGCGCACTACGGTTTGTTGTTCGATGTCTTCCAGTGCGCCCATGCGTGCCGTCACCCAGTCGCGCATGCTGTCCGGCACAACACACTGGCCATCGACCCGCGCGATGTAAAACAACCGCAGCATGCGTTCGCGCGCCGGCGCCGGCAGCGCGGCCACCAGCTCAGGTAGATCGTTTATGCGCGGCATAGGTTGTGATACACGGTTTCGAGTTTTGGCACGATCGCGCGCCAGTCATAAGTTGCCGATACAAACGCATGCGCGGCCGCGCCCATCGCACTGCGTTGCGCATCGTCAGCAATCAGCGCATTGATTGCGGATGCGAAACCGGCGGCGTCATCGGCCAGCATCATTTCGCGGCCGGAGTGCACGGCAAACCCTTCAGCGCCCAATCGCGTGCTCACGATTGCCTTGCGCATCGCCATTGCTTCGAGCAGCTTGAAGCGCGTGCCGCCGCCTGCCAGCAACGGCGCAACATAGACTGTTGCGCCTGCGATGTAGGACCGAATGTCGTCGACCGCGCCGGTCAGCGTAATCGCTGGGTCCGTGCGCAGCCGGTCGAGTCGTGCCGCCGGCTTCTGCCCGACGATCATGAGTTTTGCTTGCGGGTGCGCGGCGCGCACGGCGGGGAAAATCGCATCGGCGAACCAGAGCGCAGCATCAATATTTGGCCTGAAATCCATCTTGCCGGTGAACACCAGTGTCGGTTCATCGCTTGCGGCCTCGGGCGAGCGCATCGCCGCCACATCGATGCCGTTGTAAATCACGTGCGGCCGCGCGTCCGGCACAAGCGTCCGCAACGCGTCGCGGTCCTGCTCAGAAACACACAACGTGGCATCTGCGCGCTTGAGGATATCGGACTCAAACTGTCGCAAACGGCGCCACTGAGCCAGTGAGTATGCGGCTGCGTGCCAGCGACGCGGCCGGCGCGCGTCCGTTTCGAAAGCGCGCCGTTGCAGCACGTATTCGCAGTTGTGATCATCAAACACCAGGCGGGTGTGTGCCGCGCGCGCAGCCGGATCAAATGCATAGCGCGCAAGCTCAATGCCCTCGATCTGCAGAATATCGGGGGGATCGGTGCGCAGCAGCGCGTGCAATTGGCCGGCAAATTCGGCCGACCACAACCGCCAGGCCATATCCGGCAACGCCGAGGTCGCCAGTGTCTTGAGGCGCTGTTGCGTCGAACGGCGCGGCACCGGCACGCGCACGAGCTTTGCGCAGGCTGCGCGCAACTCGGGCGAGAGTGCGGTGCCGGGGGCCTCGTCAAACGACAGCAATGTGATCGTATGACCGCGCGCTGCGAGATGCGACAACAACCCCCAGTTACGCAGGGCGGTGCCCTGCCGTGGCGGGTGCGGCAGCTGGGGGGTTAAAAAGAGCAGCTTCACTGGACGACCTGACGATACACCAGCAGCGTTTCGCGCGCCGTGCGCGCCCAGCTAAAAGCGGCTGCCCGCTGCAGGCACTGTTTGCTCAAGGTGTCCCGCAGCGTCGGCTCCTGCCACATGCGCGTCAATAGGCCGGCCAGCGCATCGGCATCGAGCGGCATGTGATACAGGGCCGCGGCGGCGGCGATTTCGACCAGCGCCGCCGCATTGCTGCAGATGACGGGCGTGCCGCGGCTCATCGCTTCGAGCACCGGCAATCCAAAGCCTTCGTCGAGCGAGGGCAGCACCAGCACGCGGGCTTGCGCCAACAGTCGGTCGCGTTCAGCATCACTGACACGACCGGCGAATGTCACTCGCTGTGCAAGCCCGAGAGACTGCGCGAGCTGCGACGGCTCATCCGCACCCCAACCCGCCTCGCCGACGATGGTCAATGTGATCTCTGGGCCGGTCAAGGCAAGCGCGCGCAACAACGTCACCAGATTTTTGCGTGGTTCAAATGTGCCGATAAACAGCGCATAGGGTGGAACACGTTCCGGTTCGCGCGCGGCTGCGGGTTCGATATCGCCCGCCGAATGCACGACAGATATTTTCGCCGGATCTGGCGCCAGCAGTTGAACAACATCGTTGCGCGTGGCGGCCGACACGGTAATGACGCGGTCTGCCCGTCGCATGCTGGCGGCGATGCCGTTGTAATAACGCGCGGCATCGGCGGTAAGCACCTCTGGGTGTTTCAGAAAGTAAACATCATGGATTGTGATGACTTTCCGAAAATTGCCGGGTGCTGCAATGAAATCCGGAAAGTGTGTGAGCGTAATGCCGTGTCGCGCAGCAGCCATGCCCAGTTCTACGGGAAATATGATCGACTCAAGCCGATGGTGCGCAGGCGTATTGACGCGGAGCGGTTTGACGGCCGAGGGCAACCAGCCTGTATCCCGATCTCGCGCATCCAGTAGCGCGCTCAATTTAAAGTTTTGACCGATATGGGTTGCGAGCGCGCGCATGAGATGACGTGTGTATTGCGCGATGCCGGCTTTGCGATAGAACATCAACCGGCAATCGATTGCCGCGTGCAACGTCATAACATGATCGCCTTTTCGTGCTTGAGCAACCACTCCTTTGCTTTGATGCCGCCGGCATAGCCGGTTAGTTTGCCGTTTGTGCCGATCACCCGATGGCACGGGATGATGATGGCGATGGGGTTGCGCGCATTGGCCTGGCCGACGGCGCGCGGTCCGGTTAGCTTCTTCATGCGTCGTGCGATCTCAGCATACGTGCTGGTTTGGCCGTGCTCAATAGACGCAACGTGCGACAGCACAATACGCTGAAATGGCGTGCGCTCATCGAGCGATAACGGCACGTCAAATGACTGGCGTTTGCCGGCAAAATACTCGCGCAATTGTTTGCGCGCCTGCGTCACGACCGATGTCGAACGTCCGACTGGCGCGCTTGGCGTGATAAACCGCACACCGGTGATTGCCGCTTGTGTCCCCTCGATCAGAATTCGCCCAATCGGTGTATCCAAAGCAGCTTGATATAACATGAACGCTTAGATCGTAAACGGCCTTTGCCAATCTGTAAACCGCATGTTATCCACATGCAGTTGGCGTCCTAGCAGGCGGCCTACCAGGCGATCTGGGCGCTTCGTCAACACTTAGACCGAGACTTTGTAACGCAACAAAAATATCGCAAAGAAACAAAAATATTGAATGTTTAAAGTATATTGCTGAACGCAGGGATGGCGACTTATCCCCAAACACCTCCCCTTATCCCCAGTTGGATAGGGCTTTGTCCACATTCAGCTTGTTTTTATGTCATACAACTAAAGTCCTAAGGACTGACTCATGCAAAAGTGCCAGATCCCGAATGCCAAGCTGTTGGGTGTCTGCAAGAATTGCCCCCCATATCTGGCTACGAAAGGCTGACTACGAAATGTTACCGGGACGAGAAAAAATATCTGGGAAACGGTTTGTCCCAAGAATAATCCACAGGCTAGGTCTGAGCCGTCCGTTTTTTGTCGCGCTTCTAATTGTTGCGCTGACCTACGACGTGCCGCCCAAAGGTGACCGCAGCGCGAACCTGGATCGGGTGCTCGCCGGGCAGCAATTTAACTTGGCCGGTTGGGTGGCTTACATCGGAACGGCCAAGATCGCCCATGAACTGTTGCTGCCCCAAAACCAGCTGCCTGATGCTGATCGCCCGGCAACTGTTCGGACGTATATAGGCGATGTGCGTCGGGCGCGTGATTTGGACGCCAAAATCGCCGCCGTTTATATCGACCCGGCCGTTACCAACCCGATTGCCGCCACAGAACAACTGCGCGCCCAGCGCGATGCACTACGCCAGTCACTGTCGGATCGCCAGTTGCTGGTTGAAGCCATCCTGCAGGAGCAAATTGAGCACGCGCTGCGCGCCGAGGGATTTGGCATTGGCGGCCAGGTGATCCCGCCTGTGCGCTTCAATATGACGCAGCTGCCTTACATCATGATCATCTCGCGCCGCGATCGTATCGAGCGCATCGATCAGCGCGAATTGCGGACCGGGTTGCCGGTTGATATCCAGGATCAGTTGGAAACGACGGTTGATACGCGCTTCAATGTGTCCTCGCTGGTCACCCGTATCGGAGGTTATGGCACTTATCCGTCGATGCTGCCGGAGACCAGCTCGCTGCGCTTTGTGATCGACACCGCCGTGCACGAATGGACGCACAATTATGCCTTGTTCAGCTATGTGGGCATGACCTACAACAACAACCCGGATTCGCGCACAATCAACGAAACCGCCGCCGTGATTGTGCAGCAGGAGGTCGGTGACAAAGTGCTCCAGACGTTTTACCCCGAGGAAGCCACCCTGCTGGGCGGCGCGGGCAAGACCGTTCAAACTGGCGCGTCCCAAGCGTTTGATTTTCGCTCAGAGATGCGCACAACGCGGCTGACCGCCGACGCGTTGCTCGCCAGGGGCGCGATCGAAGAAGCCGAACGATACATGGAATCCCGGCGCGTCTTGTTTGTCGAGAATGGCTATGCGATCCGCAAACTTAACCAGGCCTATTTTGCGTTCTATGGCGCCTATAACGCCGACCCGGGTGGTTCACCCAGCGCGGGCAACGATCCGGTTGGCCCGGCTGTGCAGGCCCTGCGCAAGCGCGCGCCATCGCTGTATGCGTTTGTGCGCGCGATCGTGTTTGTGCAGAGCCTGCAGGACGTCGAACGGGCGTTGCGTTGAACGGCGGCGTATGCCAGTCGTAGCACGGGCGCGCGCTGGTATTTACCCGCTCCTCATGCAGGCGCGCTAAAACCTTGGTGTTGGGTAGGATCAACACCATGACAAATCGAACAATTGAGTTTAAAGGGCAGGCGATGACGCTGGCAGGCAAGGCGCTGTCTGTGGGCGATGTGTTTCCTTCGGTCTCGCTGCAAGCGACGGATTGGACGACTGTGGATTTGGGCGCGCTAAAAGGATCCGTCCGTTTGATCAGTGTTGTGCCCTCACTCGACACTGGTGTTTGCGACGCGCAAACCAAGCGTTTCAACGAAGAGGCAGCCAAGCTGGGGGATAGCGCAAAAGTCATCACCGTCAGCGCGGATCCGCCGTTCACGCAAAGACGCTGGGCAAACGACTCTGAAGTCAAAAACATCACCGTGCTCTCCGATCACATGGATATGGCCTTTGGCAACGCGGCAGGCACGCACATCAAGGAAATGCGGCTTGAGCAGCGCAGCGTGTTTGTGATTGATCGGGACAATGTGGTGCGGTATGCCGAATATGTGCCGATCTTTGGCCAGCATCCGGACTACGATGCCGCAATCGACGCCGTCAAAAAACTCACTCAATAGCCTGTAAACGCGTAGGTTCTGCCCTGGCAGACCGCTGGTAGTGTGTCAAGGCAAACAGTTTTGGCGCCGAATTCAGCATCCCCGCGCGGAGCGCGGGGATGCTGAATTCGGCCAAACATAGACTTTGCTTTGACAGACTACTAGTGATCGAACCGCTCTAGACCAACCCCCGCAGGCTGCATAGCCGACACTTGGATCACGCGGAGCTTCGCGCGCGAAGCTCCGCACTCATTGCTACAACCTATGAAGACAGTTAGCGCACTTGCGACAAAGCTCATTAACAACGTCGAAAAAGTGATCGTCGGGAAACGCGACACGGTCGAGTTAACCGCCATCTGTTTGCTGTGCCAGGGCCATCTGTTGATCGAGGACGTGCCCGGTGTTGGCAAAACAATGCTGGCCAAAGCCTTGGCAAAATCGATCGGGGGCCAGTTCAAACGGATTCAGTTCACGCCGGACATGCTGCCGTCGGATGTCACCGGCACCTCGATCTACAACCAAAAAACCGGCGATTTCGAATTTCGGCCCGGGCCGATCATGGCGCAGATTGTGCTGGCCGATGAAATCAACCGCGCCACGCCAAAAACGCAGGCGGCCCTGCTTGAAGCGATGGAAGAGCGCCAGGTTACGGTTGATGGCGTCACGCGCATGCTCGGGCAGCCGTTTTTGGTGCTTGCCACGCAAAACCCGATCGAATACGAGGGCACCTTCCCGCTGCCCGAAGCACAGCTCGACCGGTTTTTGATGCGCATCTCGCTTGGCTACCCGTCGCGCGAACAACAGATCGCCATCCTTGATGCCCAACAATACACGCACCCGATCGACGCGCTTTCGCAAGTCACGGATGCGGACGAATTGTTGCGTGAGCAGGAGCAGCTCAAAGCCGTTTACGCGGACCCGCTCGTAAAAGAATACATCGTAAACATCGTCGATGGCACCCGCTCGCATCCGGATGTGTATCTGGGCGCCAGCCCGCGCGGCGCATTGACGCTGTATCGCGCGTCACAAGCCCGCGCCGCGCTCGACAATCGCGACTATGTGATCCCGGATGACATCAAGGCTTTGGCGCAATATGCGCTTGCGCACCGCGTGATTATTTCACCGGCGGCGCGCATCAAGGGCATCAATGCCGTTGATGTGGTGGAAGATTTGCTCAGCAAAATCCCCGTTCCCGGGCGCCAGAGTTCGCTAAACCATGTCCCGATATCGCGTATTGCTGCTGCTGTTCGTCGTCGCAATGACGGGTGCGTTGCAGAGCGGCCGCCCGATCTGGTGGGGCTTTGCAGGCGCAATTTTTGCGCTGATTCTGATCGGCATCGCCTGGGCCTGGACTGGCGTGAACTGGCTGCGCCTAGCACGCCGATCGAATATTCGCGTGGCGCAGGCCGGGCAGGTTTTGGAGGAAGAGTTTCGCCTGACCAACCTGAGCATGATCCCCAAGTTATGGGTGGAAGTGCGCGATCTGTCCACATTGCCCGGGCACTTTGCCAGCCGCGTGGTTGGGTTGGTGCGTGGCGCGCAGTGGCGCGGCTGGCGCACAAAGACGCGTTGTTTGCTGCGCGGGCGATTTCACCTGGGCCCGGTTGAAGTGCGTTCGGGGGACCCGCTCGGCATTTATCAAATGCGCCGCACGATCAACATCATGAACACGTTGCTGGTCTATCCGGCCACGTCCGACATGCGCAGCATTCCCGCTGCCTTCCACGCATCTGCCGGATGGCGATTCGATGCGGCGGCGCACGCATTACATCACCACAAACGCGGCTGGCGTGCGCGATTATGTCACGGGTGACAGCATCAACCGCATTCATTGGCCAAGCAGCGCGCGGCGACAACGGCTGATGGTGAAAGAGTTTGAGCTGGATCCGACCTCCGATGTCTGGATTGCCATCGATCTGCAGCGCGCCGCGCACTATGGCAAGATCACAGCGGAAACGATCGAACAGTTGGAAAGCACCGAGTCATCATTTTCGTTGCCCGATAGCACGGAGGAATATGCCGTGTCAATTGCAGCGTCATGCGCGCGCTATTTTCTCAATCAGGACCGCGTGCTGGGCCTGATCGCGCAGGGCGATCACCGGCATACGCTGGGGGCGGAACGCGGCGAGCGGCAGTTCAGCAAGTTGATGGAAACACTGGCGGTTGTGCGCGCGGACGGCCAGTTGCCGTTTGGGCATGTGCTGGCTGCTGAGACCATGTCACTCTCGCGCGGCATCACGATCGTGGCGATATCGGCGTCGCTTGATCCTGAGTGGGCGCTGGCGGTGCAGAGCATGATGCGCAGCGGATTGCGCGTGGTCGCAATTTTTGTCGAAAGCACTACGTTTGGCGCGCAGGGTGATGGCGGCAAGGTGCAAACTGCGTTGTCCGAGTCCGGCGCGATCGTGCGCATTGTGCGCTGCGGCGAACCCATCGGCGCGGCATTAGAGTAGGGGGCGAGCTCGACCCTGTGCGGCATGCTTGGGGCAAAAAAAAGGGTCGAGCATGCTCGACCCCTACGGTTTACGGGCTATTCGCGGCGAGGTCTATTGCTCTTCTTCGTCGATGTCCACCATTTCGGCCGGGCGTCCACCGCTCATGCCGATTGGGGCGCCAATGCGCTGAAGAACATAGCCCTGGCCGCGGAAGTTTGAAATACGCCAGCGGGTGTTGTGGACGCTTTCAAATTTGCGGCGCAGACGCGCAATATGCGGGCGCAGCAGCCGCAGCGCGTGCTCGACATCCTGCGTGTTCGGAAATGCGATGCGCGCCATCTCAACATAGGTCACAAGATTGGGGGCGCGCTGAATCAGCGCTTCAATCAAGTTGAGCTCGATCGATGACAGCAAAATCGGCACATCTTCGATGACCAGCATGCGGCGGGCGGAGTTCAGATCCAGGCCTGGCAATGCGCCGAGGACCACGCCTTCTTTGCGCGCGGGTGCTCGCGGGGGCGGATGGCGGCGGGTTTGATCAAGCAGCCTGTGCTTTGGCAAGCTGGCTGGTCAGGCGGTCCAGGATCTCTGTCTCGCCATCGGCTGTGGACAAGATAATCAGTCACACCGATGCGAAGGGCGTCGACGACACGTTCAATCGCGGGCGCTGCGTCCAGAATCACGATTGGCGGGCAAACCGGCAGGCCTTGCAACGTGTCCGCAAGGTCCAAGCGACGCCTGGTCCATTGCTTAGATCCAGCAAAATAACTGTCACTTCGCCATTGCTTACGCGCGCAACTGCGTCGCGTGAGCTTGCGGCCTGCTCAATGTTGTAGCCGCGCGAGATGATGCGTTGCCCGACGCTCTCGCTCAATGCGCTGTTGCCAACGATGAGCAGTAACCCCGCCTGGATCGGTTCGCCTGTCCTTTGATTGTTCATACTTGCCTCTGATTTTTGTTTGCTTCGAATGATTGCTACTGTCTCCCACGCAACTTGCAGCCCAACGATCGCTGCTTAAGTCGGATGATAAACACGATGACGACAACTCTAATGCCGAAAGAACTCATTACTCTACCAAAAAATAGCTAGACGTGCAGCTTGTCAATAGTTGATCTCAGTGATAGCCACAGTTTAGCAATATCATGGCATTGATGTTCACTGATGATATCTTTTTCAATGATATCCATGCGTGTAATGGTTCCGCATGTTAGCGCGTTCATGCAGTGTATCATAATTAGCTTCAGCTGTTACCAAGAATTGTATTTTCTCTTTGTCGATGACGATAAGTCACCGTTCAAAAAAGAGAACAACTAGACACTGACATGTTCAAACGAAACTCCGCATGACGTAGACGCAAATTGATTGTATATGACAAAGAGAAAGGTAGAGTCCACCTATTGGGAAGATCATAAGCACGACGGACGAAAGATAAATAATTAGAGTATTGCATCACGTGTTACGCAGTCAGCAACACAGAGGCAAACTACGCCAAAAGCGCCTAAAACATTGCGAAATATCCGGGTTTTTGTGATCGCTATTTGTCTCGTTTTTTATAGTCGACAAATCGATAGCCGGTGCCACGTTCAGTCAAAATATATTGCGGCCGATTGAGGTCTTGCTCGATTTTCTGTCGCAGGTAGGTGATATAAAGACGCAAATATTGCGTTTCATCTCGATATTCCCAACCCCACACTTTTGACAACAATGTTTCATGCGGCACCACCCAGCCAGCGTTTTGCATCAGGTGATACAGCAGCCGCCACTCTGTTGGGCGCAACTTGATGGCATTGCCGTCGACGATGACCTCGCGGCGATTGAAATCGACTTGCAAGCTGTCGTCGACTTTGATCGGCGCCTTGTCCACTTGTGATGGCAGCTCGGCGCGACGAATGACCGCTTTTACGCGTGTGACGAGTTCGCGCGGGCTAAATGGCTTAGTCACATAATCGTCCGCGCCCAAGCTCAGGCCCTTGACCTTGTCTTCTTCTTCGCTCTTCGCTGTGAGCATGATCACGGGCACCGTGCTCTCTTCGCGGATGGCCTTAAGCGCCTCGAAGCCATCCATATCTGGCATCATGACATCCAGCAGCACGCAGTCGGGCAGCATCTCGCGCGTCTTTTTGACCGCGTCAAATCCATTTTCGGCGCTGGTCACGCGAAAATTCTCCAGTTCCAGGTTCATCCGGATGAAATTGATGATGCGCGGTTCGTCATCCACCACGAGCACTAGCTTTGGGTCTTCATTAGCCATCTTATCTATTATAAGTAGCGCATGCCGAACGCGCGCCGCAATTTCATCCTGCATCTGTTAAATGGCACTGTCATCGCCGTTAGTGACGCGCTCAACGATCCGACGTTGATCATGACCGCGCTGATCAGCCAGCTGACCACATCCAACATTTTGATCGGATTACTGGCCTCGCTGCGCGACACGGGCTGGTTTCTGCCGCAGCTATTTGTATCGCATCTGGTGCAACGGGTGCCGCAAAAGATCGTCTTTTATCGCACCACCACACTGATACGCATCATTGGCTCGGCGCTAATTTCGGCTGGACTGTTTATATTCACCGACGCAAACACGCTGCTGGTCATGTTTTTCATCTGCACCATCTTGATCTCGATCTCCGGTGGCATCGGCGGGCTTAGCTATCTGACTGTGACCGCCAAAGTCATCCCGGCTGAACGACGCGGCACATTGTTTGGCTGGCGCGAATTTCTGGGCGGTGGGTTAAGCGTGCTCATGGGTGGCGTTGGCGCCCTGATTTTGAGCGGCCGTCTGCTCGGGGTTGCGCTGCCTTTCCCAAGCAATTACGGCATGCTTTTTGCGGTTTCGGGCGTCTTTTTTAGCGTCGGGCTGCTGCTGTTTGGCGCTATTCGAGAACCGGCCGACGAGGTGCCCGCCGCGCCGCCAACGCTGCGCGAACAACTGACTCGCGCACGCGTGGCGTACATCAACAATGCGCCCTATCGACGCTTTCTTACTGCGCGCATCGCGCTCTTGTTTGCCCGCGCGGGTGCGCCGTTTGTGACGGTGTTTGCAAAACGCACATTGCACGTAAGTGATGCCTTCCTGGCGTCGCTTGTCTCCGTCACGTTGATTTTCGCGCTGATTGCCGGGCTGGGTTGGGGCCGGCTCAATGATCGGCGCGGCAGCCGGACCGTTCTCGTGTGCGCGGTTGCGCTCGGCATGCTGGCCTTTATCGTCGCGCTGATGATGACGCTTGTGCCGACACCACTTGCGCCGATCTTGGTTGCGGTCAGCGTGGTGTGCGCAAGCATGGGTTCAACAGGGCTAAACGTGGCGATGTTGCCGATGCTGATCGATATCGCACCGCCTGACGAGCGGCCGTTGTATTTCGGGCTAAACAGCACCGTGCTCGGGTTCATCATGCTGCTGACCAGCCTGGTCGGCGTGGTCGTCGATATCGGCGGTTATGCCGTGCTATTCGTGTTCTGTTGCGTGTGTTACGGAATTGCGCTCGAGCGGCTGTTGCCGCGCAGGACTCAGAATAGATAGAAGCAGCGCAGCCGCCTCATACAATACTGCGAATGACACGTGATATCCCAGTGGCGGTGGTGCGCGGTGCGGGCGATCTCGGCACCGGTGTGGCGCTGCGGCTGTGGCGCACCGGGTTTCGCGTCATCTGCATCGACTTACCCCAACCCTTGGTGATTCGCCGCTCGGTAGCCTTTGCCTCGGCGTTGTACGACGGCCGCGTGACGGTTGAGGGTGTGCAGTGTGAGCGCATCTCTGTGGCCGACGAAGCGATCTTTTTGTGGTCGCGCAACACGCTGCCGGTGTTGGCCGACGCTGATGCGCGCATCATTGAGGTGCTGCAGCCTGAAGTGCTGATCGACGCGGTTATGGCCAAACGCAACGTCGGCACGAAAATTGGCCAGGCGCCGTGCGTGGTTGCGCTGGGGCCGGGGTTCAGCGCGGGTGTGGATTGTCACGCTGTGATCGAGACACAGCGCGGCCACGATCTGGGCCGGGTGATCTGGCAGGGCAGCGCGGCGCCCAACACTGGCGTTCCCGGCACGATCGGCGGCCAGGATGAAAAGCGTGTCTTGCGTGCGCCATGCGACGGCGTGTTTTACGGCCGCCGTGCGATTGGCGACAAGATCAAGCCAAATGAAGTGATCGCGCAGGTCGACAAAACCCCGGTTATTTCGGAAATTGGCGGTATTTTGCGCGGTTTGTTGCACGATGGCATGACCGTGCCCCAGGGCCTCAAAGTTGCAGATATCGACCCGCGCGGCGATGTACGGCACTGCTTTACTGTGTCGGACAAGGCGCTTTCAGTCGCAGGCGGCGTGCTGGAGGCGGTTTTTGCACTGCGCCGGCCCGGCCGATAACCTGCTCAGTTTTTGCAGACTTGCACTGTGCCGTCTGAAGTATCGTGAACGTATGCGTTTCTCCAACATGCGACGGGTGTGGTTATGTTTGCTTGCTGCGAGCCTGCTGGCCGGATGCTCCGGCATCTCTGCCGGAAATGAGATTCGAAGCGGCGTCAGTTTGCCGGTGGCAGGCTCTGATGTGTCAGGCTATGCCCGGGTGACAGGCAGTCGCGATTTTGTGTGGCCGGCTGATCATGGCGCGCACAACGACTATTTGCTGGAGTGGTGGTACTACACCGGCAACGTCACTGATAAAAACGGCCGGCCATTTGGCTATCAACTCACGATCTTTCGCCGCGCGCTGACGCCGCCGTCGGCGTCGGCGGTGCCTGCCACACCCGGTTCGAGCTTTGCCTTCAATCAGCTGTATTTCGCGCACTTTGCGATTTCCGACGTGCAGGCAAAAAAGCATCACGCGTTTGAACGCTATGCGCGCGGCGCTGCCGGGTTGGCCAACGCCGAGACACAACCGTTCCACGTTTGGATCGACAACTGGAAAATGGCACAGCGTCAGGATTTCGCATCGCAAAAATCATCTGTGAACGCTGCGCGCGACGCAGCCGGTGACGTGACACTCGCGGCCAGCGACGGTGCTGTCTCGCTTGAGTTGTCACTCGCCACGCAAAAACCGCCGACCCTGCACGGCGATGCCGGTTATAGCGTCAAAGGCAAACGCGCCGACAACGCCTCGCACTATTATTCGTTTTCGCGCATGGCGACCGAGGGCAGCATCTCGATCGGCGGCGAAAAATTTGACGTTAGTGGCTCGAGCTGGATGGATCACGAGTGGTCGACGTCGCTGCTCGACGAAGACGCCGCTGGGTGGGATTGGTTGTCTCTGCAGTTGGATGACGGCACTGAGCTGATGGTGGCGCAGGTGCGTGGCAAAGCTGGCGCCGCGCCTTCGGCCGTGTTTGGCACGTTTATTGGCAAAGATGGGGTTGGCAAACCGTTGCCGCGCGAGGTCTTCTCGATGACCGGCGCGGGTGGCTGGAGCAGCCCGCGCTCAAAACTTACCTACCAAACGCGCTGGAAGATTAGCGTGCCGGGCGAACAGCTCGAACTCGACGTCGAGCCGCGATTTGACGACCAGGAGGCGCAGCTCAGCTCGGTCTACTACGAAGGCGCAATGACTGCGCGCGGCACAAAAGCCGGCAAACCGGTGTCGGGTGTCGGGTATCTGGAAGTGACCTGGGTGGATGGCCCGCGCTAGACGCAGGCGATGCGCTGGTGCAACTTCCTTAGAGCACGCAAACCTCAAATGGCACGCTGCCCGGCGCTCCCGGCGCATAGCGGATGTGGCGGGACGCCAGCTCGGCCACACAGGACCAGAGCGTGGTGAGCGCGCCGCGTTCGCCGCAGAGGGGCGTCGAGCGGTCGGCCATGATGGTTTCGGCGTGTGCCAGAAGCGCGTCTGTGCTGGCATGCGCCACAGGCGCCGCGCGCAGCATAAAGTCGAGCCGGCATTCCGAGTTTGCGTTTGCGCGCAGTCCTTGCAATCGACGCATCTCTGGATGCCGGTAGTGATTTGTGGCTGCGAGGACCGGGCTGTGTGCTTCGACGCAGCGCACGGCCCGCGGGTCGGCCTCGACGACAAACGCTTCGCGCGCGTCCGCCAGCAGATAATTGAGTGAGCTGATGTGCGGAATCGTGAGCAGCAGGTCACGCGCTTCGCGCGCGCTGTGACATAGCTCAAGCGCCAAACGAGCCACCAGATGAAATGGGACGCCAGGTCGAACGTCTTCCTGGGCAGGTGTGTCGGTCATGACCACATGTAGCGAGACAAACAGGCCATGGGTGTTGATGCCGTCGTAGCGACCGCAGGGCACGCCGCCGCGGGTGCCGAGCGTTGGTAGCGCGCAACAATCCGGCACAAAGCGAATACGCTGACGACGCGTCTGCATCGGCCAGTAATCGTAGTTGCGGCCGATCACGGTGCGGCCGGTGTTGTCTGGCACATGCCAGGCAAACGTGGAGCAGCCTTCAGCCGAAACCTGCGCTTGAATGCGCGCCTTTAAGTTGACGCGGCAGCATTGTTGCCAGAGCGTGTGCGCGTTCAGCATTTGCGCGTCGGCGTAGGCATAAAACTCATCGAGCAGATGCGGGTGCAGGTCGCGCACGACGCTGGCGCACGCCTGCGCAAAAGTTATTGGCGGCGGCGGGGACCACCATGACTGCATGCGAAACGGCGGGTCGGCGCGACCCAGGTCGTAACCAGCCATGGCGTGGCTGCCATTGAAATCAAACCGGCGGTAGTCTGGCGCTTCATCGGTCACTTGCACGATGCTACTTCAACACGGATGCCAGCACGCGCATCCAGTTGGCATGCAGAAACTTCTGGAGGTCTTCATCGCGCCAGCCGCGCGCGATCAGTCGCTGGGTGACGTTGCGGGCATGGCCGTGGTGCAGCAGTTCGGCGGGAAAGTGAATGTCTGGCAGGCCAATCAGATCTTCCGCCGCCATCGTCTTGTAGATGCGCTCAAAAAAGTCAAAGCCAATCGCAACCGAGTCGATGCCGGCCAATTCGACCATGTATTCGATGTGATCGATGTAGTGATCGAGCGTGATTTCGCCCGGGTTCGGGCTAAGTAGCAGCGAGTTTACGCCGATGACGCCGCCGCGCGCGCCGATCGCGCGGATCTGATCATCGCTGATATTGCGCTCAATATCCAGAAAGCGCCGGGCATTGGAGTGCGAGACGATCAGCGGCGCGCGCGTGATGGCCAGCACATCGTCGAAGCCGGCAGGGTTGATGTGCGCAAGGTCGATCAGAATGCCCAGCGCCTCGCAGCCCTGGATGATCGCGCGGCCAAAGGCGGTCAGACCCTGCGACGACGAGCCGCTCGGCGCGAAGACGCCGCCATCGGCGGCCATAGTCCGGCGCACATGCGTGAGCCCGATCGCGCGCACGCCGAGCTCGTAAAACACCCGCAACATATTTAGATCGTTGCCGAGCGGTTCGACGCCTTCCATCGTAATGACAAATGCGATGCGATCCTGCGCGCGGGCGGCCTCAATCTCACGCGCGTTTCGGCAGATCGCGATTTCCGGCGTGTTATCGGCTTCGGCATACAGCCGCGCAATCTGCCCGAGCGCCACACGCAGGGCCATTTCAGGCAAATACTTGTCCTCGATGTAAATCGCCGCCGCGATCACCCCCATGCCGCCAGCGCGAAAGTCGGCCAGGTAGTCATCGCGGATGATGTGCGCGCGGCGGCGCTTTTCATACAAATCCATCAGCAGGTCGTAATGCATATCAACCAGACCGCTGGCATGCAATGACTCAATGCGAGAAGACTCTGTCATATCACCAACCTTTTGGACGGGAAGATTTTTTAGCCACAGAGGCCACAGAAGTCACGGAGTTTGCAAATAAATAGGAAACTCTTTGATCTCTGTATCCGCTGTGGCTAAAAAGCTATCGTCGGCCATGTGTGACGCGTTGTACGTCAAATACGTTGCGCACGCCCTTGAGCCGGTTCATCGAGACCGAGATGTCGTTGATGTGCGTGACCTCGGCCTTGATCCAGACTTGCACCTCACCGTTGGAGAGATCGCGCCGGTTGATGCTGCAATCGACGATGTTGATCTTATGCTCGCCGAGCGATGTCGCCAGTTCGCCCAACAACCCAGGTCGCTCTGCCGCGAAGACCATGAACTGCACGTTGAAGACTTCGTGTGTGGCGTCACCCTCATAAATTACGTCGATCAGGCGCTCCTGTTCGGCGTTTTGGATGTTTTTGCAGTTGCGCTCGTGCACGCGGATGCCCTGGCCGCGCGTGATATAGCCGACAACCTGATCGCCCGCAACGGGCTGGCAGCATTGCGCGATTTGGACCTGCAGGCCTGGCACACCCGCCACAATAAACTGACCCTTTTTTGCGCCGGAGCCTTTTCCGTTGGAACCGGGTGTGCGCTGTCGAATTAGGTCGACCAGGCCGCCCAGCCCGGCGATCCCGGAGATGCGATCCTGGCGCTCCTGATCGCGGCGCCGGTCCTCCTCCATGATCCGGTTGCTCAGGCTGACCGAGCTGATGTTGCCAAAGCCGATGCGTTCAAGGAAGTCGTCTTCTTTGCCGGTTTCGACCTTGAACAGCCGGAAGATGTCGTCGACCTTCATCCAGTTGCTGACGCCCATGCGTTTGATCTCGCGTTCGACAACTTCACGGCCGGCGACGATATTGTGCTCGCGGTCCTGTTTGCGGAAGAAGGCGCGAATCTTGTGTTTGGCGTTGGCGGTGACGCAGTATGAATCGTCGATCAGCCAGTCGCGGCTTGGCAGCGGGTCTTTGCGCGTCAGGATTTCGACGACAGCGCCGTTTTTGATCTTGTAGCTGACCGGCTGCATCATGTTGTTGATGCGCCCGCCACGGCAACGATCGCCGATATCGCTGTGGATGCGATAGGCAAAGTCGAGCACGGTTGCGCCCATCGGCAGCTCGACGACTTTGCCCTTTGGCGTAAAAGCAAAAACGAGCTCGGTCAGCTGATCGGTCTTGCAGCGCATTGACAAACGATTCAGCGTCGTCGGTTTGGCTGCCGATCGACGAGATGGCGTTGCGAAGATCTTCGATCTGTTTCTGATAGTTCGCATCCAGATTGGCGGCATCTTTATAGAGCCAGTGCGCGGCCACGCCAAATTCGGCCGAACGATGCATCGAGCGTGTGCGGATTTGCACCTCGAGCATGCCGGAGGCGGTTTGCACGGCGGTGTGCAAACTTTGATAGTGATTGTCCTTTGGCACCGCGATGTAATCGTCGAATTCACCTGGGATGGGCGGCCACAGCCGATGGATGATGCCGAGGGCGGCATAGCAGGCTTGCACAGCCGGATCGCCCATCAAGCGCTTTTGCGCGGCGAGTTTCCGATCACGCTGGCTTGGGCTGGTGGCTTCGTCGATGAAGTCGTCGATCGGCGTTTCATCGGCTTCCGGGTCGTCTTCAATGATGATGCGGATGGCCTGCGTATCGCGGATGCCGTCAAACGCAGTGTTTTTGCGCTGCATCTTGCGCCACAGGCTGTAAATCATTTTGGCGCGGCCGGTGATTTCAACATCATCGATGCCTTGATCCTGCAGCCCTTCGCGCACCGCCTCGATATAGGCGGTAATCGCGGCCTGGCGATCGGCGGCGCCCATTTCAAGCAAACGGCTCAGATGTGCGTGGGACAGCGGGTCGGCATAGCGCAACCCAAGGTCTTCAAGCTCTTGCTTCCACTCCCAGATGCCCAGACGGTTGGCGAGCGGCGCATAAATATCCAGCGTCTCCTGGGCGATCTTTTTTTGCTTTTCCGGCTTCATCGCACCGAGCGTGCGCATGTTGTGCAGCCGGTCGGCCAGCTTGATCAGCACCACCCGGATGTCCTTGACCACGCTGAGCATCATTTTGCGCAACGATTCCGCTTCGCGTTCGGTGCGATATGAAAATGTCTCGCTTTTGGCGCGGGTTTCATTGCCTTCTGGCGCAATCGCGGTTTTGATCCCCTCGCGCTGGCTTAGTTTGGTCACCCCATCGACCATGTTGGCGACTTCGATGCCAAACATCGTGCTGAGTTCATCCAGCGTGACCAGCGTGTCTTCGACCACATCGTGCAAGAGCGCGGCGCAGATCGTGTAGTGATCAAGCTTGAGATCGGCCAATATTCCGGCGACCGCCAGCGGGTGTGTGATGTAGGGATCGCCCGAACGCCGGATTTGATCGTGGTGGGCGGCTTCGGCCACCTCGTAGGCGCGCCGAATCAACGACAACTCCGATTCAGAAGCCCGCGGTTTTACGAGGGTTAGGAGGTCGTGCAACGACTTGACTGAGCAGTCGCTACGTTCGTTCATGAAAGCTTCGGTGGCGAGAGATCCAAACCAGCATAAGCACTCTGGCGGTTGACATCTTGGCCAACGAGATTTGATTCTAGTCGGAAATCGTTAGTTTTATGCAGGCAAGCCCCATTGAAAGCCAGAGATCGCGCCGAGAAGAGGCGTTTGTATTTCTTGCCACACGCGATCTTTGCCGCCAACGCTAGAAAAAGGCAGTAACTTTCGCAACTCTGTACAATTCACCCCTCTTATGCTCACATTCCAGGACCTCATCTTCACACTTCAGCAGTTTTGGGCTTCAAAAGGTTGCCTGATCTGGCAGCCCTATAACCAAAATGTCGGCGCCGGCACAATGAACCCGGCCACATTTTTGCGCGTGTTGGGTCCGGAGCCGTGGCGTGTGGCATATGTCGAACCGAGCACGCGGCCGGACGACGGGCGCTTTGGCGAAAATCCAAACCGGTTGTATACGCACACGCAGTTTCAGGTGATCGTCAAACCGGCGCCTGAGTTGTCGCAGGATTTGTATTTGGAAAGCCTGCGCGCAATTGGCATTGACCCGGCCAAAAACGACATTCGTTTTGTCGAAGACAACTGGGCGCAGCCGGCGATTGGCGCGTGGGGCCTCGGTTGGGAAGTCTGGCTGAACGGGTTGGAGATTACGCAGTAACGCATTTTCAACAGGTGGGCGGCCTGACGCTGGATCCGACCTGTCTCGAAATCACGTATGGCTTGGAGCGGATTGCCATGGCGCTCCAAAACGTGCGCAGCGTGTTCGATCTGAAATGGGACAACGTGCGCACCTACGGCGATGTTAAGCTGCAGGAAGAAAAAGAGCGCAGCGAGTATGCGTTTAACCAGGCTGATGTCGAAGAGCTGCACGAGTTGTTTGAGAAATACGAGCGCGAATGCCGCCGCACGCTGGACAAGGGCCTGGTGTTGCCGTCGCACGACTACGTGCTGCAGTGCTCAAACGTCTTCAACATGCTCGACACACGTGGCGCGATCGGTGTGACTGAACGGGCGCGCTTTCTCGGCCGCATGCGCGATCTGGCGCGCGAGACCGCCACAAAATACGTCGAGCAGCGCGTGGCCCTTGGGCACCCGTGGCTGGTTGCGCCCGTCGATGCCCCTGCGCTCAGCACGCCCGTTGCCGCGCCGGTTCTCACGACAACGCCTGCGCCGTTGCTGATCGAGATCGGCGTCGAAGAGCTGCCGGCCGATGTGGTGGTGCCCACGTCTGAACAGCTCGGCAAACTGCTGACAGACGCGCTCGACGCCGCGCGGATCGCACATGGCGCCGTCAGCCTGTTTGCGACACCGCGTCGCATCGCCGCGGTCGTTGCCGATGTCGCACCGGCGCAGCGCGCGTTGGATGAGTGGGTGAAGGGCCCAGGCGCCAAAGCAGCGTTCGACGCGGCTGGCAACCCGACGCAGGCTGCAATCGGATTTGCCAAACGCTTTGGCATGGACGCAAAAGACCTCGTCGTCAAAAGCGAGGGCAACGCGTCATACGTGTATGGCCGCAAACAGGAAGCTGGCCGGCCCTCTGGCGCCGTATTGACCGAGTTGCTGCCCGGGCTGCTCGCAAAGATCACGTTTGAAAAGACCATGCGCTGGAACGCCAGCAATGTGTCGTTCTCACGCCCGGTCAACTGGCTGGTTGCACTGCTGGACAACGCCGTCATCCCATTTGAGTTTGCCGGCGTGCGCAGCAGCAACACCAGCCTGGGGCCGCGCGGCGAAGGCAGCCAGCCGTTTGCCATTGCGCATGCCGCTGACTACTCGGCGCTGCTCGCGCAACACAATGTGCTCGGGGATGTGACAGCGCGCAAAGCCGAGGTCAAGCGCCAGATTGACGCGGTCGCGGCCAGCATCGGCGCGCGGGTGGCTGACGACGACGACTTGCTTGAGGAGGTCGCCAATCTGGTCGAACAGCCAACCGCGCTGTTGTGTGATTTTGAAGCGGAGTTCTTGAAGATCCCGGCGCAGGTGCTGACCTCGGTGATGAGCAAGAAACAGCGTTATTTCACGGTGCTGGACACCGATGGCGCGCTGATCAACAAATTCATCACTGTGCGCAACGGCAATGCTCAGCATCTAGATCTGGTGCGGCATGGCAATGAAGATGTGGTGCGCGCGCGCTTCGCCGACGCAAACTACTTCTTCAAAGCAGATGTGCAGAGGCCGCTTGAGACCTATCTGACGCGGCTGGATACGATCATATTTCAGGGCAAACTTGGCTCGATGCTCGACAAGAGCAAACGCATTGAATCATTGATCGAGCCGATCGCCGCGGCGCTGCAAGCGGATGCTGCGACTGCTGGTGTCGCGCAAAAAGCCGCGCATCTGTGCAAAGCGGATCTGGCCACGAACATGGTGGTCGAAATCACCGCGCTGCAGGGCAGCATGGGCCGCGACTATCACCTGTTGACCAGCACGGATGCCGACAAAGCGCCGGTTGCGCAGGCGATTTTCGAGCACTATCTGCCGCGTTATTCTGGCGACAAGTCACCGGTCAGCACGGCCGGCTTAATCGTCGGCCTGGCGGACAAGCTGGACAGCATCGCCGGGCTGTTCGCGGTCGGGCTTGGGCCAAAGGGCTCCGCCGATCCGTTTGCGCTGCGTCGCGCGGCGATCGGCATTGTGACAAATCTGATCAGCGCCAAGCGATCGTTTTCGGTTGCCGAGGGCATCAAGAGCGCAGCTGCGCGCTTGCCGGTCAAAATGGATGATGTCGCGCGCGCGGCCGCAACAGACTTTATCGTCGATCGCGCGCGCGTGATCTTCGGCGATGCCGGGCACAAATACGATGTGATTGATGCGGTGCTGGCGGTGCAGGGTGAAAACCCGTTTCGCGCCAATGCGTTGATCGAGCAGCTCGGGGCTGCGGTCCGAAGCGAGCGCTGGCCCAAATTGCTGGCCGCGTTCTCACGCTGCGCTCGCATCACTGCCAAGGCCGATATCAGCGCGCCAAAGGCTGTGGTGGTTGATCCGTCGGCCGAAGCGCAGGCGCTGGCTGCGGTGTGGGCTGGCGTCGAAAAACCGGCTGACGTGACCGGTTTGATTGGCGCGCTCGATATGCTGGAAGCGCCGATTACCGCGTTTTCGACAAAACCATGGTCATGGCAGAAGACCCCGATCTCAAACAGGCACGACTGGCTTTGCTTGGCCGTATCGTTGGGCTGGCTGATGGCATCGCCGATATCAGCAAGTTGGAAGGGTTTTAAGTGGACGGGCAGGAAGAAAATCGGCTTGATCGCTGGCTGGAGGAAAAACTGGAAAAGCAGTTTCGCGACCAGCTCGTGCGGGGCACGCGCCTGCTCAACCGCGGCAAACCTGCCGAGGCATTGCCTTTGCTGGAGCGTGCGCTACAAGCTCAAACCGGACAACTACGATGCCGCGCTGAACTTCGGCGGAGCCTACATCATGGCCGGGCGCTTTAAGTATGCCGTTCCGATCCTCGAAGCCGCGACTGAAAAGCATGGCGATCAGCCGCAGCTGTGGGTCAACCTCGGGGCGGCGTATCTCGGCAATCCGATCCTGGCTGACGATGAAAAACAGCGCAAGGCGCTGGATGCGTTTAACCGCGCGGTGGCGCTCGATCCGTATACGCCAAACGTCGAATACAACATTGGCCTGATCCACCGCGACCGTGGCGAATTGCAGCTGGCGATCAACGCCTTTGAGCGCGCGCTCAAAGTCAACCCAAACGACGCCGATGCCAAATCGCTGATTGCGCGACTGCAGTCAAAACTCGACGAAGACAGCAACAAGGTGTGATGCCGAAGCCAGCGGAAAGCTTTACGCGTGTGCAGGTATAGTGTTCGCATGACGGCGACATTGCAGAACAAAGTAGCCTTGGTAACGGGTTCGGCGCATCGCGTCGGCAAGGCGATCGCGCTGGCGCTGGCGGATGCGGGCGCGGACATCGTGGTGCACTACGGCGGCAGCGCTGATGCTGCCCGTGAAACAGCCCGCGAGATTGAAGCAAAAGGCCGGCGTGTGCTGTTGCACCAGGCCGATATGAGCAGCTGGGCGGCAGCGGAGGCGCTTGGCAATGCGGCGCTTGCGCATTTTGGGCGCGTCGACATCTTGATCAACAGCGCGGCGTCGTTCAACATCAAAGGGCTGCTGAATACGACCGAGGCCGATTTTGACCAGGCGTTTGATGTGAATATCAAAGGCCCATTTGCACTTAGCCAGGTCATCGGCGCGGCTATGCTGAATTACGAGGGCACCAGCAATATCATCAACATCGTCGATGAAGGGGCGTTCTTCCCATGGACGCGCTATGTCGCGCATGGCGCGTCAAAAGCCGCGCTTCTGGCGTTGACCCGCGCACAGGCGCTGAACCTGGGGCCAAAAGTGCGCGCAAATGCGATTTGCCCAGGCCCGATTCTGAAGCCGCCGGAGTATTCTGAGTCGCAATGGCAGGCGTCGCGCAAGACAAATCCGCTCAATGCGCTCGGCACGGCCGAACAGGTCGCGGAGACCGTCCTGTTTCTTTTGACCGGGCCGGAATTTATCAATGGAGATTGCATCATGCTCGATGGCGGGCGGATGTGGAAGCGTTGAATCAAAGCCGTCCAAAATTGCCGAACACGTTTTGGATCGGTGCTTAGCAAGGGTGCGTCAAGATGGATGTAAATCAGCTTTCGCAAATTGTGAACTACCTGGATGCCGAACGGCGCAAAGACAAGGCGCAGGTGGTGCAGCTGCAGGAACGCGTCGACAGCTTGTCGCGCGAGATCGAGTCGCGCTCGCGCTACGCCCAATCCCTCGAAGCGACGATCAATGAGATGAAACTTCAGCTGACGCGGGCCAGCGGTTGGAGCACGCCGATTGAGCAACTGCGCGCCGAGTTGAACATGACGATTGAGCGCGAGGTCGATCAGCGCACCAAAAGCGAGCGCGAGCTGGTGCGGACACGCCAGATCGAAATAGAAACGATCATTCGCCAGCTCAACGAAATCAAAAAAGAAGTCAAGCCCTACGGGCGCTACGCTGAAGATATCGCGGCCCGCCAGCTTGAAGAATCGCGCCTGGCCGACATGATCGGTCGCGTGCAGGTGCAGCTGATGGAGTTTGAACGCCGCTTTGATCAACCCGCCGCTACGCTGAACTATCTCGAAGAGCAGCGGCGTCAGGACACAAAACGGCTGGTTGCGCTCGAACAAAAACTGCCGGACGTTGCAAAACGCATCGATCAATTTCCGCCGCGCCTGTTATTGCTTGATGAGGCCATTCGCAAGAAACACACAGAAATCGAAGAGGCGGTCAAACAGCTTGAAGCGCAGAAACAGGTGATCGAAAGCCAGCGCATCGCAGATTTGCGGCGCGAGCGACAGTTTGCGGAGTACGCGGAATTGATTGAGCGTCTCAAAGAACGCGCAGACGAAATTCAGACGCAGGTTACCGGCTACTATCAGATGCGCGACGAGGTCAAACGTGAGCTAAGCGGGCTGCCTGATTTCAAAGAACAAATCGAAGTGCGAGTAAATGAGGTCTCAGAAATTCAACGAGAAGCTGAAGACCGTGCGAAAAAAGTCGCAGCTGCGTTTCGTGACGAGATCGAAAAAAACTGGAAAAGCTTTGCAGTTTCGCAGGACGAGAAGTGGCATGATCGGGATCGGCGTATTTCAGAATATGACGGTCGAATAACCGATGTTGAAGATGAACTTCCAAAAATTGCCGTACAGATTCCTCCCCTGTATGAAATCTTTGAGGAATTCGCAAAAGTCTATGCGCAGGCTGGCCGCGACTGGTTGAACCGCTCGAATCAGCTGCTCGACCAGGCCAAATTGAATATTCCAAGCGACACAAAGCTTTCGCGCCGGCAACGCCGCAAGCAACAGGTGGCGGCGCTTGAGCCTGGCCAACCCGATGTGCGCACCACGCGCGGCGATCCTATCGACGACATCGATATGGATGCCGATCTAATCAAATAGCATGCGCGTGATAGCAACGGCCGGGCACGTCGATCATGGCAAATCAACGCTGGTGAAGGCGTTGACCGGCATCAATCCGGATCGGCTGCGCGAAGAACAGCAGCGTGAGATGACGCTGGATCTCGGGTTCGCATGGATGAACCTGGCGACAGGCGAGCCGGTTGGCATCATCGATGTGCCCGGGCATATCGATTTCATCGACAACATGCTGGCGGGCGTGGGTGGCATCGACATGGCGTTGCTGGTGATCGCGGCCGATGAGGGCGCGATGCCGCAGACGCGCGAGCACCTGGCAATATTGCAGCTGTTGCGCGCCGAGCGCGCGGTCGTTGCGCTCACCAAATGCGACATGGTTGATGCCGAGTGGATCGAGCTGATGCGCGCGGATATCGGCGCGCTGCTAAAAGACACACCGTTGCATGCCGCGCCGATCGTGCCTGTCAGCGCGCGCGCAAACCAAGGCCTCAAAGCGCTGGTTGCGGCGATGACGGGTGTGCTGGGCGGCGCGCCGCCGCGGCGCGATCTCGGCAAGCCGCGGTTGCCGGTCGATCGGGTCTTTACGATGCAGGGGTTCGGCACTGTCGTGACTGGCACGCTGGTCGAAGGCGCGCTATCAGTCGGTGATGCGGTCGAAGTGATCACCCAGCGCGGCACGGTGCTGCAATCGCATGTGCGCGGCCTGCAGACGCACAAACAAAAGCTCGAGCGCGCACTGCCTGGCAGCCGCGTGGCAATCAACCTCACCGGCGTGTCGGTTGAAGATGCTGCACGCGGCAGCGTCGTCGCGCGTCCCGGGACGCTGCAAGCGACGACGCTGGCTGATGTCGAAATTGAGCTGCTTGCCGGCGTCGAGCTGCCGCTCAAACACAACGCGGAGGTCAAAGTATTTTCTGGCGCGGCGATGTGCGTGGCGCGCGTGTGGCTGCTGGCGGGCACGGCCATTCAGCCTGGCCAGACTGGGCGCGCGCAGTTGCAGTGTGTCACACCGATGCCGCTGACCAACGGCGACCGCTTAATAATTCGGCTGCCGTCTCCATCGATCACGCTGGGCGGCGGCACCGTATTGGACGCGCATCCGGCGCTGCGCTATCGGCGGCGCAGCGGCAAAGCGGACGACGCGGTGTTGGCGCGCCTGGAAGCATTAAGTCAGGGCACGCCGGAGGATCGCCTGATCAGTGCGCTTGATGCGCTTGGCTTTGCCACGCATGCCGATGCGCGCCAAAAGGCGCAGCTCGAAACAGCCGCCTTTGAGAGCGCGCTGCAAACAGTGATTGCCCAGCAGACCGCGCTTGAAAGCAACGGCTTGCTTGGGTTGCGCAGTCGTTGGCAACTTGATCTGGATCGGGCCGCGCTGATGTTGGCCGCATTTCATGCCAAGGCGCCATTGACGCTCGGGATGTCAAAAGAGTCGCTGCGCAGCCAGATGAAACTGACGCCGCGTGTGTTTGATGCGTTGTTGTCCAGTGTGCCGGCGCAGAGCATGATGCGTGTAGAAGGTGAAATCGCGCGGCTGGTTACGCATGAAGTGATTTTTTCGCAGCAACAACAGCGTGCAGTCGACATGTTGCTGAAACAATGCGCCGATCAGCCGTGGAACACACCACTGGTGAAAGACGCCAAGGCAGCGCTCGGTGATGCGGTCTACGCGGTGCTTGTGCAGCGCCGACAATTTGTGCAACTCAACGATGACGTGTTTCTGCTGCGCGCCACCTATGAACATGCGCTTGAAAGCGTGCGTGCATTTATCGCGCGCGAAGGATCGCTCACCGCGGCTCAGGCGCGCGACCTATTTTCAACGACGCGCAAATACGCGCTGGCCCTGCTCGAGCAGTTCGATGCCATCGGCGTTACGAAGCGAGTTGGGGATGCGCGGGTGCTGAAGCAGAGTACAGAATAAAGAGCCCGGCATCCAGACAGGACTGTCTGGATGCCGGGCTCTTTATTCTGTGTGCCTACTTCGCAACAATCTTGATCTGCTTCGGCTTTACCACCTCGGCTTTGGGGATCGTGAGCGTGAGGAGGCCATTGGCGAACGCAGCGCTGGCATTGTCGGCATCGACATCAAGTGGCAGCGAGATGCGGCGCACAAAGTTTTCCTGGTGAATCTCGCGCAGATGCAGCTTTTCAGTTTCGACCTTTTCGGCAGACTCGACTTCGGCCGCGATCTCGCCCTTGAGCGTCACAACACCGTCTTCGAAGGCGATGTCAACCTGTTCCGGCTGCCAGCCCGGCAACGCGGCCTTGATGGTGTAGGCCGATTCGGTTTCGACAATATCCAGGGCAGGCGCATAGGCTGGGCTGCGCAAGCCGCTGCCAAAGGCATCGCGCACCATGCGGTCCATTGCTTTATTAATGGCGAACGACTGCGCAAGCGGGTTGACATTGCGGCGAACAAGAAGTGTATTCATGATTTGGATCTCCGTTTGAGTGTAAAAGGCGGATGTGCACTGACGTTTCGCCAGAACCACATCCAAGTTATGCGTTACAGGATAGGACCGCCGAATTGGAGAAACGTAGACGCTGTGTTAGCGCTATATCAGAGCGCGCAGTAATATCGCGGTATGACATACGACGAATTCAAACAGACACTGACGCAGGACCACGCGCCCGCAGAGCTCACACTGGCTGTTCAAGCGTTGTGGTGGGATGCGCGCGGCAACTGGGAGCGTGCCCACACGTTAGCCCAAGAGCAGCACGACAGCGCGGGTTCCTGGGTGCATGCCTATCTGCATCGCAAAGAAGGCGACATTGGCAATGCCGGGTACTGGTATCGGCGCGCCGGCAAACCCGCACAGAACAACCCGTTGACAGAAGAGTGGGAAGCGATTGCGCGCGCACTGACGGCGTAGCTCGCTTATGCGAAATACCCGGTCGGCCACTTGACACAGAACAAGTGTTCGCCTATTATCGGTATAGAACAACTGTTCAAAGCCTAATTCTGGGCTTTCAGCATAGGCAAACACACGATATTCGCGTTTTGCATAGGCAGGTGACCGATGTCAGGAGTTTCAACGGAATCGCTCACAGAACCGCAACAGCGGATCTTGAGCTTTATCAACACATACGTCGAGCAGCACGATGTCCCGCCGACAATCCGCGAGATCCAGAAGGGTGCTGTCATCAGCTCGACCTCGATGGTCAGCTATCACCTCAAGGCGCTTGAGCGCGCCAATTTGCTGAACCGTCGCGAACGCAGCTCGCGCGGCGTGGTGGTCAGGGACCCGACCCGCGTCGGCTACCGGGACATGATGAATATCCCGATTGTTGGCCGCATTGTCGCCAGCGAGCCGGTGCCGACGCCCGATGCGGATGCGCTGCTGGACACCGAAAACACGGTGCAGATTGCGCGCAGCATGGTGGGCAATGCCGATGGTCTGTATGCGCTGGAAGTGAAAGGCAACTCGATGATTGATGCGCTGATCAACGACGGCGACATCGTCGTCATGAAGCGGGTCACCGAAGTCAAGAACGGCGACCTGGCCGCGGTCTTTTTGCTGGATCGCAACGAATCCACGCTCAAACGTGTGTTTCATGAGGGCAAGCGTCTCAAACTGAAGCCGGAAAATCCGACAATGAAGCCCTTTTATGTTGAAGCGCGGCACGCGCAGATACAGGGGCGGGTCATGTGTGTGATTCGCAAGACATGAATGGCAACGAGCGCAGCGTAAAGCTGCGCTTTTGTTTTATGAGTGCGATTCAACATGCCGGGGTGGCGCAACTATTTGAGCGCTATCCGGCGCAGGCAAAAAGAAAACTGCTGGCACTGCGCGCCCTGATTTTTGAGGTGGCCGCTGCGACGCCGGGTGTTGGCCCGCTTGAGGAAACGCTGAAGTGGGGCGAGCCGGCGTATGTGACGACGCAATCCAAGAGCGGCAGCACGATTCGAATCGACTGGAAATCTGCACAGCCCGAACGCGTGGCGATCTACTTTATCTGTCATACAAATTTGGTCGACACATTTCGCTCGATGTATCGCGATGTGTTTACCTATGAGGGTGACCGCGCGCTGCTGTTCGATCTGGATGGTGTGCTGCCCACAGCCGAGTTGCGTGATTGCATTGCGTTGACGTTGACCTATCACGCGCGCCGCCGCGCATCGCCAGCGGCTGCATAATTGATGCACATGAAGACGGATGCGTTGTTTGACGCGATTAAAGCCGGTGATCTGGCCATGGTTAAGGCGCTGGTAAAACAGCGTCCGCCATGCATTACCGCAAAAGATGCGCAGGGCACTTCGGCGCTGCTCATTGCGACGTATTCGGGCAGGCACGAGATACAGTCGTATTTGTTGCGCAAGATACCGGCGCTCACAATTTTTGAAGCTGCTGCTGTGGGCAAGCTGTCTGAGCTCCGCGCGCATATTAAGCGCGATCCAGCATTGGCACGCGCCTATTCACATGATGGCTTTACTGCGCTGCATCTGGCTGCGTTTTTGCGGCAGCGTGCAGCCGTTGATTTCCCTGCTCAAACAGGATGGCGATGTTAATGCGGTTGCGCATAACCCGACCCAGGTTCAGCCACTGCACTCGGCCTGCGCCGGGAACGACACGGATATTTGCCTGGCATTGATTAAACATGGCGCAGACGCAAACGCGGTGCAGCAAGGCGGTTTTACGCCTTTGCACGCTGCGGCGCAAAATGGCAATCCGGAACTGGTCGCCGCGTTGCTCGCAGCCGGCGCGACTAAGGCTGCCATGACAGCGACAGGTGCGACTCCCCAGAAGCTGGCGCGTGATGCCGGACATGTCGCACTTGCAGAACACCTTGTGCCGCCGATTGGCGCCTTTAACCGCGTCACCGTGTTTGTAAAAGACATGCGCAAGATGCGGACGTTTTACGAGCGCGTGCTGGGTTTGACACACGTAGGATACGCCGATGCCGGCTGGGTGACGTATAGCGCCGGTGGCGGCAATTTCATCTCCCTACACAAGCAAACCCGCCACAAGCGCAGCGGCGGAACTGCGGTGCAGATCGTCTTTCATGTTGCCGATGTTGCTGCGGCCCGGGCCGAGCTCATCGCGCGCGGCGCCAAGACCGGGCAGTTTTTTGAATCACCTCATCTGTCGTTTTGCGATGGTGTTGACCCGGAAGGTAACCCATTTCAAATTTCAAGCAGGTGAGCCGTCATTGTTTGGGTATGTCTCAAGAGCGAAGGGCCAGTGAAATCGCCGCTTTGTTCTGAGATTTGCCCCTGATCGAGGATGCATGTTTAGCCAGCCATACACAACGACGATTGCCGTACCCGGTGCCAGCCTTTTTTGTGAGTCCTATGGCGACCCGCAAAATCCCACACTGGTCTTTGTCCACGCCGGTGTAGCCGATCGCACCATGTGGGACCCGCAAATCGACGTTTTTGCCACCGATTATTTCGTGATCCGTTACGACACGCGCGGGTTTGGCAAAACGGAGACAACAGACACCGTGTTTAGCAATCGCCAGGATCTGATCGCGGTGCTGGACTATTTTGAAATACCCGAGGCGGTGTTGGTTGGGTGTTCGCGCGCTGGCACAATCGTGCTGGACACGACGATTGAGTTTCCAGGCCGCGTGCGCGGGTTGGTTTGGGTCTGCGGCGGGTTGAGCGGTGGATCATATACGCCGGATCCGACTGATCCGCGTGATGCAGTTGCGGAAGCACTGTTTGCCGAAGCAGAGGCGCTTGAAGCGCAACGAGACTGGCAACGGCTTGCTGCGCTTGAAGTGCAAATCTGGGCAGATGGTCTGGCGCAACCCGCTGGCCGCTGTCGCGCGGATGTGCGCGAAAAAATGCGCGAGATGTGCCTCTCCAACTACAAAGCGGATTGGTCGCGTGGCACTTCGCTCCCGCTGGCGCCACCCGCAGCCGACCGCTTGGCCGACGTAAAGGCGCCAACACTGATCGTGCTGGGTGATCTGGATGAACGCTCGACCGAGCTGGCTGCCAAAACCCTCGCAGCGTCAATTGCCGGCGCGCAGCTTGAGATCATGCCAGGCACTGCGCATGTGCCCTCGATGGAAAAGCCTGAAGTGTTCAACAGGCTGCTGCTGGCATTTCTCCAAAAGGTCTTGCGCTAGTCACCGATCTTTCTGCCGATTTCGGCCAGCAGTCGCTCGCGTGTTTCTTCGAGCGGGATGCGCTCTATGACGGGCGCAAAAAAGCCTTCGACGATCAAGCGCCGCGCTTCAGGCTCAGGTACGCCGCGCGAGGCTAGATAGAACATTGGCTCCCGCTCAATCTTTCCAACCGTCGCGCCATGCGTGCAGCGCACGTCGTCGGCTTCGATCTCCAGGCCTGGAATTGAATCTGCCCGGCTTTTCTCGCTGAGCTGCAAATTGCGGTTGGCCTGATAGGCGTCGGTCTTCTGGGCCAGCGGGAACACGCGGATGTTTCCGCGCCAGACCGTGCGCGCGTCGTCACGCAGCGCAGACTTGTAGAGCAAATCGCTTTTGCAGTTTGGCGCGTGGTGATTTTGCTGGGTGTCGTAGTGAAACTGCTGTTTTGAGTCGGCGTAATACACACCACTGAGCAGTGCGAGTCCGTTTGGACCCATCATGTCGGCTTCGATCAGATTCTTGTTGAACTTGCCGCCAATGCCACCCGTCACCCAGTGCAGGGTGGACGACTCGCCGACCTTGGCGCGCTCGGTGCTGAAGTTGTAAACGTTGCGCGCAAAATCCTGGATGTTCACATAATCGAGTTGGGCGCCCTTGCCCAGAATGATCTCGACGCTGCCGTTATAAAGCGCCTGCAGCTCACCGGTGGCACTGGCAAATTCTTCGATCAGCGTCGCTTTTGCGCCCTCTTCAAGCACGATCAGCGTGTGGTTGAACCCAAAACGCTGTTTGGCAGTAAGCCAGGTTGCCGCGCGCAGCGGCTCGCTGACTTCCACACCCTTTGGCACGTACAACACCACGCCGCCGCGCATCAGCATGGCATGCATTGCTGCGAAATAAGACTCGGTGACTTTTACCGCGCTCATCAGATGGGCCGCCACAATATCTTGACGATACTGAATGGCAGTTGCCATGTCGATAAACAGGACACCCTTTTCGGCCAGCGACTTGTCGACGCGGTGTTGCAGCGCGTAACCATCGACGTGCAGCATCCAACCTGGCGCGTTAGCCGCGGTATGCAGCGCAGCCCACTCCGTTGGCGGGGCGGGAATTTTCTTGTCGATGGCGACGGCCTGCAATAGCTGATCCAGCTTGAATTGGCTGAGATCGACGCGGCGCCAGAGTTCATCGTGACGATTTGGAGCCGGGGTTTCTTTAAACAGACGCCAGGCTTCCACGCGACGTTCCGTCATCCAGGCCGGTTCGTTCATAGCAGCGCTATAGGCTTCAACGGTCTCTTTCGTGAATTCACCGCTTTTGACCAGCGGGGTGGGTTTTAACACAGCAATCGTCATCCAGCACACTCCTCAAACGCGGTTCGCGCGCGACTCCCAACCAGTCTATTTTACGCACATCGCTGAGCCAGTGCTGAGGAGTGACGCGCTGATCCAACCACACAAAGCCGGGGTCTGGCACACAAAAAAGTGCACCAGGTTTCGCGCAAAACACGCAGAATGTGCTGTTAAACTAGGCGCGTCATGGGCGGAACATCGTCGTCAACTGCGCTGAAATTTGATATTGGACACGCCACGCACACGGGACAGCTGCGATTTCAGAACGAAGACAGCTTTTGCGCCCTACAGCTCAATGCGTCTGGCGCAAACCAGCCCCACAAGCCTATTTTGGTGGCTGTTGCAGATGGCATGGGCGGCGAGGAAGCAGGTGAAGTTGCCAGCAGCCTGGCGATTCACAAATTGGTCGATCAGGTCAAAGATCTGCTTAGTGCGCGCAAAAAACCCGATACTGGCTGGCTAAAACAGACCGTTGAGCAGCTCAACACCGTTGTCACCGCTGAGGCCAAACGGCGCGGACATGTCATGGGCACCACGCTGGTCTCCGCGTTGATCTATGACAGCAAGGCCTATCTCGCCAACGTCGGTGACAGCCGGATATACCGCTGGCGGCGCGGCACCGAGGAACTCGAGCGGCTTGTAAAAGACCATTCACTGGTGCAGTTGCTCGTTGATGAAGGCATCATTGCGGACAACGACCGGTACGCGCACCCGCGCCGCAACTACATCACGCGTTCACTCGGCGATGCGGACACCGGCGTCACAGACGACAACCCGACGCTGCCGCTTCGCTCAGGCGACTGGTTGATGCTCTGTTCAGATGGCCTGTGGGAGATGGTCCGCGACGATGCGATTTTGGATGTGCTGAGCGGCTCGACGACGGCGCAGACTGCCTGCGACACGCTGGTGTCGATGGCCAATGTCAATGGCGGCGAAGACAACATCACGGTTATCATCGTGCGCGTGCACTGATTTTTCACAGTGATTCCGGGTATTTAAGCAGAGCGGCGTCCTCCTATTGGCGTAAGCTCTTCGTGCCCAACGGGTATAGTTGCACTTTTATTGCCTCGGAACGTTATGCATCGAGCTGCTATTCATATTGTCCGCCTGATCGTTGTTTGCCTGCTGACTATCGCGCATGCACCCGCAATCGCGCGCGGCAGCACCGTCCAGAACCGTTCTAGCGACGAGGTTGACCAGCGTGTCACCGCGCTGATGGACAAGATGACGCTGGAAGAAAAGGTCGGCCAGCTGTTTTTGGTCTTTTTTAACGGCCAGGATGTTTCACCTTCGTTGCTGCGCTCGATAAAGGACTATCACGTCGGCGGGATCGTGCTTTTTCAGCCCAATATTGTGAGCGCAAAGCAAACTGCGGCGCTAAACAATGCCGCGCAGCGCGAATCGATTGCTAATGGCGCAAAAATCCCGCTGTTTATTAGCGTGGATCAAGAAGGCGGTTTGATTACGCGCCTGCCAGCACCCGCGCCAACGTTTCCATCACAGATGGCTTTGGGCGCGACTGGCGATCTGAAGCTGGCGACACGCATGGCGGAGGCGCACGCCGAACAGCTCCACGCACTCGGCTTCAACATGAATTTTGCGCCAGTGTTGGATGTCAACGACAACGCAAACAACCCGATCATTGGCACGCGCTCATTTTCCGGCCGCTCGGACACCGTCAGCCAGTTTGGCCTGGCGATGATCCGCGCCTACCGGGCCAAGAACATCATTGCTGTGCCCAAACACTTTCCGGGCCACGGCAGCGCGGTGATCGATTCGCACGACGGCCTGCCCGTGATTCAAAAGACGCTGGCACAGGTTGAAGCCACCGAGCTCGCCCCCTTCAAACAAGCCATCGATGCTGGCAACACCGATGCCATGATGACGGCGCATGTGGTGTTGCCTGCACTCGACAACAGCGGTTTGCCCGCGACGCTATCGTCAAAAGTATTGCAGGGCGTGCTGCGCGAGAAGCTGGGGTTTCGCGGTCTGATTGTGAGCGACTCAATGACGATGGATGCCATCGACTCTAAATTCAGCGTGGACAAGGCGCTGGTGATGGCATTTCGAGCCGGCGTGGATGTGCTCGCGCTCGGCGCCGATGTCGGCACGATACCGATCGCCAACCGGCGCGACTATCAGGCGTTTTTGCGCGCGGTTAAGGCCGAGCCAGCGCTACAGGCGCGGCTTGAAGAATCGGTGCGCCGCATCTTGACAACCAAGGCGCGCTACGGCGTGCTCGACTGGAAGCCGGTGGACGAGGCCGCGGCCGAGGACATCCTCGCCAGCGAGTCCCAACTTGCCGCCGCGCGCGATGTGGCGCGCGGGAGCATTACGCTTGTGCGCGATACCGCTGGGCAGCTGCCTTTGCAGCCGACCGACCGGGTTTTGCTGATTGCGCCAAAAGAACGTGACCGCGTCGGGTTCTACACGTCTGATGCGTTGATTGGGCCGCTCAAGGCCTGCGCGCCAAATGTCACCGTGCAGCTTGTGAATGTGCAACCCAACGCAGCCGAGATCCGGCGCGCCACAGATGCCGCGGCAAATGCTGACAAGGTCGTGGTCGCCACGCTAAACGCGCGGTTTTATGCGGATCAAGCCCGGCTGGTGCGCGCTTTAAAGCAACCGATCGTGCTGGCGTTGCGCAATCCATATGATGCGCTGGTTATGGCCGACAGCGTCACATTTCTGACGGGTTACAGCGATGTGCCGGTAACGCTTGAGGCCTTGGTCAATGTGATTTGCGGCAAAGCCGAGCCGCTCGGCCGCATGCCGGTCGAGCTCGTATTGCCAACACCGACACCGACTCTCAGGATTGTTGCAACGCGCGCACCGAAACCCGCTGCGACGCCGGCGGTCACAGCGACTGTCGAAATTAGCGGCGCTATCGATCCAGCCGGGACGCCGGTTGCCACGCCAACCCCCGCCCCGGTGGCGCGCGCTCCGTCACGGCCGGTAGCCCGCAAACCTGTTGTGGTTCGCAAACCGATCGTGGTCCGCAAACCAGTGGCGACGCGTCGCCCAGTTGCGCGCGTGCCCTCGGGTGGCGGTCAACCGCCCTTGCCGCCGCCGCCGCCCTGATCAGCGGTTGTTCTCGGCCAGCCACAAGAGTGCCTGCGCATGCACCTGCGACCACGACACCAGCTTGAACTGTGCCGAAAGCACGGCGTCGCGAATCGCGCTGCGCGATAGCGTGACCATGTGCATCTCTTCCAGATCGTCGCGGTTGATTTCGGTGGTCTTGTGTGCGCCAATCGCGAGAAAGAGATGGGCATTGCCGCAACCGCGGTTACCATCGACGGCGTATTCCCCGAGCCGAACCCATTCAGGGGCGACGTAACCGGTCTCCTCGATCAATTCACGTTGCGCGGCCGCCAGCGGGTCTTCACCCGGCTCGAGATAGCCGCCGCAGGGCGCCAGAGATTCACCTTTGATCGCATATTTGTTTTGTCGAAAGCACAAGAACTCACCATCGACCGTGAGCACGGCGACATTGACAAAGTTCGGGGTGATCACCCATGCCCAATCGTTGATGACCGTGCCGTTCGGCAGTTCGACATCGTGAAACTCGACGGTGAGCCATTTGGGCTGATGCAATTGCGTGCGCCGGTTGAGAATCTTCCAAGGTTGCATGGCACCGACTCTACAGCAGCGCGCCCGCCGGGCGCGCTGCTGTAGAGTCGGTAAGATAGGCGCATGGCTGATCTGTTTGACGCAGCGCGTGAAGCATCCGACGCGACGGAAGCGCCGCTGGCCGCGCGCATGCGCCCCCGCACGCTGGACGAGTTTATCGGGCAGGAAGAAATTCTGGGGCCAGGCAAGTTGCTGCGCCGCGCAATTGAGGCCGACCGGTTGTTCTCGTCAGTGCTTCTGTGGGGGCCGCCCGGCACCGGCAAAACCACGCTGGCGCGCATCATTGCCAATCGCACCCAGAGCCACTTTGAAACGCTCAATGCGGTGATGGCCGGCATCGCGGACATCCGTCGTGTCGTGGCGGATGCGCGTGAGCGCCGCAAGCACTACCGCCAGCGCACGATCTTGCTTGTGGACGAGATTCACCGTTTTAACAAAAGCCAGCAGGATGCGTTGCTGCCGCATGTCGAAGATGGCACCCTGATCCTGATTGGCGCGACCACGGAGAACCCGTATTTTGAGGTCAACCAGGCGTTGATTTCGCGCTCGCGCCTGTTCCAGCTCAAACAACTGACGGAGGCCCATGTCGCGGCGTTGCTGCAGCGCGCGCTGGACGATGCGGAGCGCGGATACGGCGCGCGTCGCACAGCCGCTGACCCGGTCGCGTTGGCGCACATGGCGCATATTGCGGGCGGCGACGCGCGCAATGCGCTGAATGCGCTCGAACTGGCGGTTGAATCCACGCCGCCTGGCGCAGATGGCGTGGTGCATATTTCGCTCGAAGTCGCGCAGGATTCGATCCAACGCCGCGCTGTTCTGTACGACAAAGAAGGCGACGCGCACTACGACACGATCAGCGCGTTTATCAAAAGCGTGCGTGGCAGCGATCCGGATGCCGCGTTGTACTGGCTGGCCAAAATGATGTATGCCGGCGAGGATCCGCGGTTTGTGGTGCGCCGGTTGCTGATTTTGGCGGGTGAGGATATCGGCATGGCGGATCCAAACGCGCTGGTGGTGGTGTCGGCTGCGGCGCAGGCGTTTGAATGGATGGGGCTTCCGGAAGGCATGTTCCCGATTGTGACCGCCACGCTGTATCTTGCGACCGCGCCAAAGAGCAACAGCGCGACCAACTTTTTTCGTGCAAAAGCGCAAATCGAGCGCGAAGGCGCTGGCGAAGTGCCCGATCATTTGAAGGATGGCAACCGCGATGCCAAGGCGCTCGGACACGGCAAAGACTATGTGTATCCGCACGATCATGACGGCCACTTTGCGCCACAGAACTATTTGCCAAAAGAGATAGCCGGCATGATGTTCTACAGCCCGAGCGGCGAAGGCTACGAAAATGTGGTGCGCGACAGGCTGGCGCGCTGGCGTGAGGCGCAACGGCAAGCGCTGGGTATCGCCGGGCGCGAAGGTCCCCAACTTTCTACCGATGACATCACACGTATGAAACGTGAGCGCTAAATCATCGATTTGCAGCGCAGCGCCTTCTAACATTGCGCTGATACTGCTGGTGTAGCGTGCTAGGCCTTATCATTGGCATACAGGCTCACGTCAAAATACGTTGTTCAAAAATTCAGCATATCCCCGCGCGGAGCGCGGGGATATGCTGAATTTTTAAGCTAGTCGCTTTGACGAAGGCCACTCGAGCACTGTTGATTATTAGTTAAACACATGCAAGACAATACGGATGATCTCTTTGAGTCATTGAGCGATGTGCTCGCCGATGCGACCGCCAGCCATGCCGCCCCAAAAGAAGGTGAAGCCGCAGCTGAATTTCCGGCCACAATTGCGATTTTGCCCCTGCGCGGCATGCTGGTCTACCCGATGGCCGCGCTGCCCCTGCGCGTTGCGCAGCCACGCTCGCTGCGGCTGATCGATGACGCGGTTTCGAGCAAGGCGCAAATCGGCTTGATTGCAAGCCAGCATGCCGATAAAGAAGAACCCACGCCTGATGATCTTTATCGGATCGGCACGATCGGCACGATCGCGCGGCATTTCAAAGGCCCGGATGGCGTGCTAAACATGATTGTGCAGGGCAATGAGCGTTTTCGCATTGTTGAGATCATCTCGACCGAGCCCTACATTGTGGCAAAAATCGAGCCGCTGCCCGAGCCGTGGGAGATGGCGGTTGATATTGAAGCGATGCGCCGCAACATCAAGGATGTTTTTGGCAAGATTTCCGAGTTGCGCCAGGACATGCCCGAAGAGCTTGCGCAGATGGTCCAGAACATCGACGACCCGCGTCAGCTGACGTATGCAGCCGCGACCTATATGCGCATGGAGATGAACGACGCCCAGCAGCTGCTTGCGATGGATGGGTTGTCGAACAAGATGCTGTTTCTCCTGCAGCTGTTGAACAAAGAACTCGATGTGCTGCAGCTTGGCCAGAAGATTCAGACGCAAGCCCGCACCGAGATGGAAAAGATGCAGCGCGATTACTACTTGCGCGAGCAGATGAAGGCGATCCAGAAAGAACTGGGCGAAGCTGACGAGCAGCAAATTGAGCTCAACACTTTTCGCGAAAAGATCGCGGCCAGCGGCATGAACGAAGAGGCGCGCAAAGAAGCGGAGCGCGAGGTGGACCGGCTCTCGAAGCTGCCGACGCAGGCAGCCGAGTATGGCGTCATTCGCACCTATCTGGATTGGATGACATCGTTGCCCTGGAACAAAACCACGCCGGATGATCTCAACATCAAGCATGCGCGCGACGTGCTCGATGAAGACCATTTTGGCCTGAACGACATCAAAGAGCGCATTCTTGAGTTTCTCGCGGTGCGCAAGCGCCGGCTTGAACTCTCGGACGAACAGGCTGCAAAGGCCAAGGCCGCCAACGGCAAGAGCAAGAAAGGCGGCGTAAAGACTGTCGTCGATCACATTCGCCCGGAACGCGAGGGTGTGATTCTGTGTTTTGCCGGGCCGCCGGGTGTTGGCAAGACATCGTTGGGCGCCAGCATCGCGCGCGCGATGGGGCGCAAGTTTATTCGCATGGCGGTGGGTGGCGTGCGCGACGAAGCCGAGATTCGCGGTTTTCGCCGCACGTATATCGGCTCAATGCCGGGCCGCGTGGTGCAAAGCATGCGCCGCGCTGAGAGCCGCAACCCAATCTTTATGCTCGACGAAGTCGACAAGCTCGGCAATGATCACCGCGGCGACCCGTCATCGGCGTTGCTTGAGGTGCTCGATCCGGAGCAGAACCGCTCGTTTCGCGATCACTATCTGGATGTGCCGTTTGACCTGTCGCAGGCCATCTTTATCTGCACCGCCAACTCGCTCGAGACGATTCCCGGCCCGTTGCGCGACCGCATGGAAATTTTGCAGCTCAGCGGCTATACCGAACAGGAGAAGCTCGCAATTGCCAAAGGCTATCTGGTGCCGCGGCAGCTCAAAGAAAATGGCCTGCGCACGGGCGAGGTGCTGTTTACAGACAGCGCCATTCTCAAGCTGATGCGTGACTACACGCGCGAGGCCGGTGTGCGCAACCTGGAGCGCGAGATCGGCAGCATCTGTCGCAAGCTGGTCACACGCATGCAGGAAGGCAAGGTCAAACTGCCCTTCAAGGTGCAGGACAAAGACTTGCCAGCGCTGCGCGGCAAGGCACGGTTTTACAGTGAGGTGGCGGAACGCACGGTCATGCCTGGCGTGGCGACCGGCATGAGCTGGACACCGGTGGGCGGCGATATTCTGTTTATCGAAGCAACGCGCATGCCGGGCGGCAAAGGCTTTCAACTGACCGGTCAGCTCGGCGATGTGATGCGCGAGAGCGCGCAGGCCGCGTTCTCGTATATCCGCAGCCATTCCGATGAACTCAAGATCAAAGACGAAATCTTTGAGAAGAGCGACATTCATCTGCATGTGCCGACAGGCGCGCAACCCAAAGATGGGCCAAGCGCCGGCGTGACCATGGCCACGGCCATTGCGTCGCTGTTAACCGGGCGCACCGTGCGTCCCGATATTGCGATGACGGGTGAGATCACGCTGCGCGGCTCGGTGTTGCCGGTCGGCGGGATCAAAGAGAAAGTGCTGGCCGCGCATCGGGCCGGTCTCAAAACGATCATTTTGCCCAAGCGCAACGAACCGGATCTGGACGATCTGCCAAAAGAAGTGCGCAAAGCGCTCAAGTTTGTGCTGGTGGATCGCGTGGAGCAGGTGCTGAAGGCCGCGCTGATGCCGGCTGCAAAACGCAAGTAAGATCGCCCAAAATCACTGCTTCTGCACTACGTCCAGAAGCAGTGATTTTGGGTGCAAAACCTATTGCCATTGCGACCCAGTGAGCAATTGTTCATTGCGCGCCCAGGCGATAAAGGCAGCAAACGCTTCGGGGGGCTTTGCCGGGTGGTCTTTTTCATGCACATATGCTGCGAGCGATTTGGGATCAATCGCATCAATCACATTTGCGCCTGCGCACGTGCCGAGCCAGTGTTCAGCAAAACCCTCTAATGCCTGACGATATCTGGATGCCAAAAAAGGCCGTGTATGGACGACAGTGCTCATAAACGAGTCGATTGCGCCCAATAGCGTGCGTTCATTAAAGCGTGTATCGGTTGGAATCATGATGTGTGATGGACAAACGACGCGCACAGTCATAAGCTGTGCGCGTCGTTTGCGCTTGGCCGTCTATCGGCGAGCGCGGAAGGGACCGGTAATCGCGATTGCAGCTGGTTGCGGCACTGCGCCATTCCCCTTCGGCCAGTTGCTGGTGAGCTTGTCAGGTCCCTCTGACTCCTCGCCAGGATGTTGCACGGCTAAGAACAGGGTGCGGCCATCGGGCGTCCAGCAAGGCCCGGTCAGCTCACTATCGTTTGGACCCGAGGCGAATTGATACGCAATGCCAGCATACGGACCGCTTGTGCGAAAGAAGAACAGGCCGTTGTTGCCTTGAAACTTGTAGATGCCTTTGTTGACGCGCGAGCTGGAGATGTCGGTGACCATCCACAGGTTTCCCTCACCGTCGAAAACCAGGTTGTCTGGCGATGAAAAACCGCTTTGCGGGCCACCGGTGGCAAAGACGCTCCACTCAAACGACTCGCTGATCGGGTCGTTGTCAGTTTCAGCGAGTCGGATGATTTGACCGTGAAAGTTGCCGTGGCCGGTGTTGTTTGTCAGCGCGATATAAACGCTACCATCTGTCGGATGAATTTCGATGTCTTCCGGGCGGTCGACGGGCGTTGCGCGCAGTGCAAGCGCGGCAGCTGGCGCATTCGCCAGCACGTCAGCCTGTGACGTGAAAACGGGTTTTCCATCTTTGTCTTTGGCGTCTTTTAACGCGGGCTGGGAGTCATAGTCGAGCAGTACCCAAGCGCCGCGACTGAAGTCAGCCGCATACAAGCCACCCGCTTCGAGCAGCGACATGTTGGCAGTGCGATCATCCGGGTCAAACACACGATCGGCGACAAACTTATACACGCAGGAGTCTGCGCGGTCGTCACCCATGTAAGCCACAACGCTGCCGTTGTCTCCGATGCGAATCGCGACGTTTTCATGGCGAAAGCGGCCCATTGCAGTATGTTTGCGAATAATTGCTTTGGGGTCATACGGGTCGACCTCGACCACCCAGCCATGATGGCGTTTGCCATAGATTGCCGCATCCCAACCCAATCCATCGGGCGCAGGTGCAGCGTATTCCTGCACGTTTTCCTCGCAGCTCAGAGCTGTGCCCCAAGGCGTGGTGCCGCCGGAGCAATTGCCCATCGTGCCGATGCACTTTGGGCCGGCATCAAGGTCTTTGGCGGGACCGGTCAGCATCATTTCAGTTGTTGCGGTGATACGGCGGTTGAGCGGGTCGCCAACGACAGTGGTCCAATTGCCTGTTTTGGCATCGCGTTTCACGCGAATTACGGACATGCCGACATTGTCCTGTTCGGCCGCGATCTGTTCTTTGGTCTTATCACCGGTCGTATACAGGCTGACGAACAGTGGGTTGACGTATTCATGGTTGATCACCAGGATGCCATCGGTGCTGCTCGCTGACTTGTTGAGAAAGCCGTAGCTGATAGCGTTGATATCAAAGCCCTTTTCAAGACCGTCAACCGGATAGTAGCCAATCCAGTCATGATTGAAGCCAACTTTGCCATTGCCAATGTCGTCGCCCCAGGCTGCGACCAGGTCGTATTTGAAGCCGCGCGGCAGAACAACACCGTCATCTGCGACGGGTTTGATTGGCGCAAAGGGCAGCGATGGATCGCGTGGCGCGCCAGGCAGGCCCGGACCACGGCTGATTAAGCTGTCAACGGCGGCAGCCTCAGCCGTCTTAAGCTGAATTGGCGCTAGCGATGCGGTGCCAGCGATAAGCGCGCCTTTCATGGCATCGCGGCGGTTTATTTTGGTATCAAGCAGGCGATGCCAGAGGCTGGTCGATGGTTTGGTAGTCATTCAAGTTCTCCTTCTGTTCCAAAAAGCGCCGGTCAACATCGCTTGCGTGACGCTTTGACATAGCCGCCGCAGGGCGGCGAATCCTATGCGCCGAGAAGCTGTTCTGACGGGCACTCTAGGCTATTGAATGCTGATTAAGCGAAGGTAGTGAACTGTTTAAGACTGATGCGCTCAATGTACTGGGTGGCTGTGTATCTGCGACCGCAGATCAGTCAATGCACCTGCAACTGCAATGCCTGCCTTATGTCGCTGCGACGCCTATTCCAGCACCGTGGCATACGAGGCTTCCTTGCCGCTAGGGCATAGTAGTAAAGCGGCGCATGGCGCATTTTTACGGCTGCCGCGGTGTGCTCAAGTTTGACCACCGCCAGCCCCCACGCGCTATGAACAAGCACACGGCCGCATCGAGGATCAATGCCTTCACGCATGGCTTTTGGCAGTTCTACACAAGTGTAGAAACCAGCTGAAAATGTATGTGAGATTGCAGATGCTCAGGCGCTCTTCTTGCGCTTGGTCGCCGCGGTCTTTGACGCCGCGATTTCGACCTTTCGCAGCACCTGATCGCCTTCCAACACCGGACGCAAGAAACGGGCGGTGTGCGAAGTCTTGTGCGCGGCAATATCTTCCGGTGTGCCCTGCGCGACCAGATAGCCGCCCTTTGCGCCGCCTTCTGGGCCGAGGTCGATGATCCAATCCGCGACCTTGATGATGTCCAGATGATGCTCGATCACGACGACCGTATTGCCGTCGTCTACCAGCTTGTCGAGCACGTGAATCAGCTTGTGCACATCGGCCGCATGCAACCCGACCGAAGGCTCGTCCAGCACATAGATGGTGCGGCCGGTTGCGCGTTTGCTCAGCTCTTTGCTTAGTTTGACGCGCTGCGCCTCGCCGCCGGACAATGTGGTGGCAGATTGGCCGAGTTTGACATAGCCCAGCCCGACTTCCAGCAGTGTCTCCAGCTTGCGTGAGATCGGCGTGATGTCTTTGAAAAACGCCAGGCCTTCGGTCACCGTCAGATCGAGGATCTCTGCGACGTTTTTGCCCTTGTAGCGCACCTGCAGCGTCTCGCGGTTGTAGCGCGTGCCGGCGCAAACATCGCAGGTCACATAAATATCCGGCATAAACTGCATTTGAATTTGCAGCATGCCCTGGCCTTCGCAGGCCTCGCAGCGCCCGCCCTTGACGTTGAACGAGAAGCGCCCGCTCTTGTAACCGCGCGCTTTGCTCTCAGGCAGCTCGGCCAGCAGATCGCGCAGAGGATTCCACAGCTGCGTATACGTAGCCGGGTTTGAGCGCGGCGTGCGCCCGATCGGCTGCTGGTCGATGTTGATGACCTTGTCGAGCGCGTCCAGCCCGGTCAGGTCGTCGAACTCACCCGGCACCTCCATTGCGCCGTTGAGCTGTTGCGCCAGCGATTTGTAGAGACACTCCACAACCAGCGAGCTTTTGCCGCTGCCGCTGACACCGGTAATGACCACCAGTTTCCCAAGCGGGATGGTCGACATCGAGCCCCTTCAGATTGTTCTCACGCGCGTTTTTGAGCGTGATCGATTTGCCGTTGCCCTCACGCCGTTTGTCTGGCACCGGGATGCGCTTGCGGCCGCTCAAATATGCGCCGGTGAGCGACACCTTGTGCTTCATAATCTCGGCCGGCGTGCCGGTGGCGATGACATTGCCGCCGTGCTCGCCCGCGCCCAAGCCCCATGTCGATGATGTAGTCGGCTGCTTTCATTGTGTCGTCATCGTGTTCGACGACCAGCACGGTGTTGCCCAAATCGCGCATGCGCGTGAGCGTGACGATCAGACGTTCCTGGTCGCGCTGATGCAGGCCGATGCTGGGTTCATCCAGCACATACAGCACGCCCATCAGTTGCGAGCCGACCTGCGTGGCCAACCTGATGCGCTGGCTCTCGCCGCCGGACAGCGTAGTTGCGCTGCGGCTGAGAGTCAGATAGTCCAGACCGACATCGACCAGAAAACCCAGCCGCGCGCGGATCTCCTTGACAATCTGATTGGCGATCTTTTTGTCGCGATCGCTGAGAACGACAGTGGATGCGGGGCGGCGGACCGCGGCGATTTCCGCCATCTGCCGCCGGCCGCCGGCCATCGTCCGCATGAATACCGAGGCTATCGATCCAGTTCAGGGCATCGCCGATGCCGAGATCGGCGACCTCGGCGATGTTGCGCTCGGCGATGCGCACGGCCAACACCTCCGGCTTGAGTCGTTTGCCGCTGCACGTGTCGCAGGGCCGCAACGTCATCATCTCCTCGATGACCTGGCGCATGTACTCGCTCGACGTCTCCCGGTAACGACGCGTCAGGTTATTTATGACACCTTCGAACTGCGATGTCGTACTGGCGCCGTTCGCCCATGCGGTTGACGTAATTCATCTTGACGCGCTCGCCGCTGGTGCCGTGCAAGATGATCGCCCTTTGCGCCTGCGTCAGCTGCTTCCACGGCTTGTCCATCGGGATTTTGAATGCGGTGCAGACGGCCAGCAGCATCTGTTTGCCCCAGCTTTCGTCGTCGTCGTTGTTCCAGCCGCTGGCGTTTATGGCGTTGTCGTTTAGTGTTAATCGGTGTTCGGCACCACGCGCGCGGCATCAATTTCGCGTTTGCTGCCCAGACCCTGACACTCCGGGCAGGCGCCCTGCGGGGCGTTAAACGAGAACAGCTTGGGTTCAAGATCCGGGTAGCTGATGCCGGTCGCCGGATCAACCTTCTTCTCCGAGAACAAAATATCGCGGAAGCTGCGGCGGACCGTGGAAGGCACACGGCCCTCGCCGTTTTTGCCTGCGTCGGCCGACTGCTGTCCGTCATCTACCTGCACCATCGCGATCATGAAGCCGTCGCCGAGCTTGAGCGCAGTTTCGGTCGAGTCGGTCAGGCGTGTGGTAAACTGCGCGCGTTCTTCGGCGTTGGTGGCCGCATCGGGCAGCACGAGCCGGTCGACCACGGCTTCGATATTGTGCAGTTTGTAGCGATCGAGCTCGATGTCCTCGTTGATATCGCGCGACCTCGCCGTTCACACGCGCGCGCACAAAGCCTTGTTTGCGCACGTCCTCAAAAATACCCTGATGGTGGCCCTTTTTATCCTTGATCGAGCGGCGCGAGAATTTGCACGCGCGTGCCGGGCGGCAATGCCGCGACCTGATCGACGATCATCTCGGCGCTCTGCGATTGCAGCGGCTGGCCAGTGACGGGCGAATACTGAATACCGATGCGCGCAAACATCAAGCGCAGGTAGTCGTAGATCTCGGTGACCGTGCCGACGGTCGAGCGCGGGTTGTGGCTGGTGCCCTTCTGGTCGATCGAGACAGCTGGCGACAGCCCTTCGATCTGATCGACATCGGGCTTTTCCATCTGGCCCAGAAATTGGCGCGCATAGGCCGAGAGGCTTTCGACATAGCGGCGTTGGCCTTCGGCAAAGATCGTGTCGAACGCGAGCGAACTTTTGCCGCTGCCGCTCAGACCGGTGATCACCACCATCTTGTCACGCGGGATCTCGACGTTGACGTTCTTCAAGTTGTGAACGCGCGCGCCGCGCACCACGATCTATTTCCTGTGTCATATGCCTAAAAATCCAATTACACAACCAAAATCCGGCTGCGACTGTACCAGCAAGGTGTAAACGCCTGATGATAGCACGTATGTTCTGTTGCCCGGCGCTGCCGATTTCGGCAAAGTGACGGGCAGATTCGCGGGCTGTAAATCCGTGGCCCATCTTTAGTCTTAGAACTTACACAGCCTCGCCCGTTAGAATTTCTGTGCGTGGCTGAACCGAATGAGCCGCTCACTGAGCGCGAGCTTGAAGTTGTCAAGTTTGTGGCGCAGGGCGCGAGCAACAAACAAATTGCGGCCGGATTGTTCGTTTCCGAGAACACGGTCAAAGCCCACCTCAAGAACATTTTTGTAAAGCTTGAAGTGGAGAGCCGCGCACGCGTCGCGGCCATCGCGCAACGCAACGGTTGGGTGGATGGTTCGGAAGAATCCGAGGCCAGTGTTGTGCCTGCGCCACAGGCCGCAAGCAAGCCGGATGTTGACGAACCGATACGCGCGTCAATGCCGCCTGTTGTTATTGGTGACATCAAGCCGCTGGAGGCGGTGCCGGCTGAGCCTGCCCCGGCCGCGCCGATTCAGCCTGTTCGTTCGGCGCGCATCGCTGTTCCGGTTGCGCCCAACCCATCGCCACAACCGACGCTTGCGCTTTGGCGGCGCATCGCCGTGGTCTTTGTGGCGCTTGGCATTGTGTTTGGCAGCGCTTTTAGCGTGCAAGCCAACCGCGTGAGCGTTGTACCAGTGATCGACGATGACGTGTTGGCAGGCCCAAACAACCCGGGCGGTGTGAGTGAGTCGTCACGGTGGCATGAGCGTGTGCCGATGCCGGCGGCGCGCACACGCAGCGTGGCGTTCGCCAGTAGCAGCAAAATCTATGTGATTGGCGGCGCAGTGGAACGCGCGGTGACTGGCGAAACGCTGGTATACACCATCCGCGACAATGCCTGGCGCGCGGCGGCTGAGAAGCCCACGCCCCTGCGTCTGGCTGCTGGCGCGGTGCTATCCGACGTGATTTATATGCCTGGCGGCCTGGATGCGGCAGGCGCGGCGACCGATCGTTTCGAGCGGTTTGACATTGCCAGCGAGACCTGGGATGTGCTGCCCAAGCTGCCACGCGCATTGTCCGGGCACGTGGTCGTGGCAACGTTTGACAACATCTATGTCTTTGGCGGCAAAACAGCCAGTGACAGCTTTAACCAGGATGGCTATGTCTACGCGCTTGCCACCGGTTCCTGGTCGCGGATCGGCGGGCTGCCGACCGCGCGCAGCCAGGCCGCGGCGGCGCTGGTGAACGATCGCATTTATGTGGTCGGCGGCACCGATGGCCAGAGCGAGTTCACCACGTGCGAGTATTACATCGTCGATGAGAACCGCTGGGGTGCGTGCAAACCAATGATCATCGGCCGCGGCGGGCTTGGGCTCGCCAGCGTCGCGGGTGGTTTGTATGCCATTGGCGGCGGCGTGGCGAACAAATATGTGCCGTTTAACGAGCGTTACGATGTTGCCAAAGATCGCTGGACGCCGTTTGAGATCCCGATCAACCGCGCCGGCATCTGGAAAAACACGGCTGTGGCATCGCTGCCAACCGAGTTCTATGTGTTCGGGGGGTCAACCGGCCAGGAAAGTCGCAACGAGAACTATGTGTTTGAAGTGCTGCCAAATCGCAGCTTTTTGCCGCAGCTCCAGAACAGCGACAAAAAATAACCCGTCCCTATGCAAACATCTCGGCGCGACGGTCGCTCGGAGCATCGCCGATGTCGAAGTAGTGCCACCATGAACGGATGATGTCTGGCGTGCTGAAATACCAGCGTCCCCAGTTGGGGGAATGCCCGATGCCGTCGAGTGTCAACGATGGAACACCATCGAGCGTGCTCTGTGAAAGCGGAATTGTGCCATCGCCCCACTGTTCACCCAGTTCGCTGACCCACTTGTAACTGGTATGCGCCTGGCGCTGGCGGAGGCTGCCGTCTATCCGGCCCTCAATCAGCTTGCCGCACACAGTTAGATACTGGACCTGCGCGTAAAACGCGCCGGGATAGACCTCATCCACCCACGACGCTTGATACATGCCCGGCCGTTTTGCGCCGGGCGCCGCCCGAAGCGGCGATCCGAGGGTGATCAACCGCGTCACACGTTCGTGACCGTTATAGGCGTTGTGATGCGCTTTGAAGGCCTTTTCGCCAAGGTAGGCGCGCCCGACTACGCCGCCAGCACTGTGACCGACCAGCATCACTTTTTCGGCCTGCGTCTCCTGAAGCGCGTGCTGCACAGCGTTGTGGACGCGATCAATCATCAGGTTGTAATCGACAAAACCGCCCACCAGCCAGGACAGCCGGTTTATGCCGGTAATAAACACGCGGCGTCCGCTAATTTGACTCAGCAGCTTTGCGACCGGTTTGTAATCGGTCCAGTGTGAACCAAATCCGCCAACCAGCACTATGGGTTCGGTCTTTGACATGCGTGCAATGATAAGACGGTTCGTGAGCGCAAGATAAGACCGGGTAAGCCACAGAGAGAACACAGAGGTCACCGACCTTTTTCTTGCTCGGTGACCTCTGTGTTCTCTGTGGCTTACCCCTCTCGGCTAATCAAAAAGGGAACCCTGTTGCGGCGCATCTGGCTCGCCCCATGCGGGCAGCGGCGGGAGCGGCACTCGTGCTGAGACACGGGTATGAAAGTCGCGAATTAATGCCGGTGCATCGGTGTCATCCGGACAGTGCACAAAAAAGAAAACATCGTCGCCGGCGCCAAGCCAGCGCGCGACGCGCTCGGCCCAGGCTTCCAGCCAGGGCTCATTTGCGCGAAAATCTGGCTGGCCGACAAACCGCACAAATGCAAACCCGGCTGTGCGCGTGTCACGGAATGCAAAACGCGGTTTGCGCTGTTGAGCGTCGCTGACAGCGGCGCTGTGGGTTGACGGCAGCGCAAACAGGGCGGTCGTGTCAAAGATACAGCGCGCGGCATCGTGCGCCGTTAGCATGGCGATGAATTCGGTTTCGGCCGCGCCAAAAAAATCGGCGTGGCGCGGTTCGACCGCCAGCGGAAACTGACGCGGCCAGCGTTCGAGATAGCGCGCAAGCGCGGGCAGCTGTCGCGCGCTAAACGATGGCGGCAACTGCAAAAACGATGGCCCGCAACGTTCGCCCAATCGCGCCAGACGGTCGGCAAATGCATCGGTGTCGCCTCGGCGCCGATGAGTTTGCGCATGTGGCTGATCGATTGCGGCACTTTCAAGCAGAACTTGAAACCAGGCGCAGCCTCATCGCGCCAGCGTTCAAGCGTGGCAATGTCCGGCAGCGCGTAAAACGTGGTGTTGCCTTCAACCGTGCTTAAACGACGGCTGTATGCGGACAAAAACGCGGCCTGTTTTGTCTTCGGCGGGAAGAACGGCCCAACCCAGCTTTTGAGACCCCACATCGGGCAACCCAAATACAGCGACATGCGCGTATTAGACCGTATCCAAGGCTGTGGCATTCAGAAACTGAAAAGGTGCTGCACGCATCCCGGCAATTCGTGGCAAAATCGCAGCGTGAGGGTGTGTGATGAGTAAACTGCATGTTCGATATCTGTTGATCGCGGTTGTTGTGACAGGTCTGACGGCGCTTAATCGCCCAGTCGTTTGTCGCGACCATTTTGATCCCGGAGAAACAGGGCAGCATGACCGGCGCGGCTTTTATTGCGGGCTGGTGGGGCAACCTGGTCACAGCCTTCGCCGTGGCGATTTCCGGCGCGCGCAAAGCGACGCAGGAGCTGATCGACCCGCGGCTTGGGCGCGTGGCAGGTATCGGGATGGGGTTTTGGGTCGGCGTCGGCGCGTTTGCGGGCAATGCGATTGCCGCGCTGATCTTGGTTCGCAGCAAATAATGCGGCAGCCCGGCCGGGCCTGGTGATCCTTTTTGGAGTAATCAGTTTGGCGGTTGCACTGATCTCCGCGACCATCGCTGGCCGCGAATCCGCGCAACCGCCCGAGGAAGCGGAGGCGTAGCCGCGCCCATGCCGACGCGACGTTCAGCCACAGGCGCGCTTGGCGAAGCGCTTGCAGCCGCGCATTTGCTCGCGCAAGGCTACACCGTGCTTGCGCGCAACTGGCGGCCGGAGACCGGCCGCGGCGAACTTGACATTGTTGCGCGGCGCGAGAACACGATCGTGATTGTTGAAGTGCGCACACGGCATGGCGAGGCGTTTGGCGCGCCCGAAGAATCTATCACGCCCGCCAAGCGCGCCAAACTTATCCAGACCGGTGAACGCTATCTGCAACATCATGCGCTTGACGATGCCGACTGGCGCATTGATGTCATCGCGGTTGATCTGGACGCGCACAATGGCGTGCGTCGTTTAACGCATCACGAACATGCAGTAATCTTGACCGCGTTTCCCGGCGGGTAATTCACCCCAAACGCACCTATGGAACTTGCTCGAATCGGCCAGTTTGCGGATAGCTATCCCCCTATCATCAATGGCGTGAGCACATTTGTGCATGAGCATCACACCGAGCTGTTGTCGCGCAGGCCATCCGGCGCATGTGTTTACGTTTGGCCATCACCGCGAACAGCAGCCGAATGTGTTGCGCACCTCCGGTGTGCGGCTCGGCAAATCCCCTTTTTTTGCCAATGTGCGCCTAAACGCGGCTTCAGCGCGCATAGCCGCCTCGATGGATCTGTTGCACATTCATGAGCCGTTTGGCATTGGCTGGGTGGCTGGCCGCGCGATTGCGCGCGCGCATGGCAAGCCGTATATCTTTACGGTGCACACCCGGCATGACCTGTATATCCAGAATTGGCCGCGCGCGATGCAGCGGTGGATGCAGTGGCAGGCGCGTCGCACGGTGGCTGGCTTTATCCGCGCCAGCGTGCTGACCAGCGCGCCATCCGAAGATGCTGCGCAGTGGCTGCGCGGCATCGCGCCACAGTGCGCCGACAAAATTGTCGTGCGGCACAACGGAATCAACCTTGCGCCGTATGCCGCGGCAATACCGGATGCTGACCTGCGGCGCGCGCTGGCGATTCCAGCCGATCACTGCGTATTTGCCTATGTCGGCCGACTCTCGCGCGAAAAGAATCTGCGCGTGCTGCTGGAGGCGTTTGCGGGCGCATTGCGCGATGGCGCGCCAGCGGTGCTGTTGTTTGTGGGCGATGGCCCGCAGCGTCAGGCGCTTGCGCAGGCCGCAGCCGCATTAAGCCTCACCCGCCACGTGCGGTTTCTGGGTGATGTCGCGCGGCAACGTATTCCATCGATACTGATGCTGGCCGATGTGTTTGTGACCGCGTCGTTGAGCGAGGTTAACCCGGTGACGGTAATTGAGGCGCTGGCGGCCGGCCGGCCGTATCTCGGACTTAACGCGCCGTGGTGGTGTGAATTTGCGCACATGCCCGCTGCTGGCTGGCTGGCCGATTCGACCGCGCAGCTGTCTGCCATGATGCGGGACATCGCCGCGCAGCCTGAGGCTCGGCGCGTGGCAAGCCGGGCCGCCCAACTGCTTTCGCGGCGGTTTGATATCCGCGATACATCGGCTGCCTGGGCGCAGGCCTATCAGGATGTGATAATACGCAATGCAACTGACAGGGCGCTGGCGCGGCATCTCAAACCGACGCGCGACGGCGATCTGAATGAGTCTTTACAATCTTAATCATGCGAAACAAAATCACCATCGTCGGCGCCGGCTTTGTCGGCGCCACAACCGCCCATTGGCTGGCCGAGCGCGAGCTTGGCGACATCGTTCTGCTGGATATCCCGCAAACCGAAAGCATGCCAAAGGGCAAGGCGCTCGACTTGATGGAGGCCGGCCCAGTGCTGGGCTACGACACCAAAGTCACCGGCACGACCGACTATGCCGACACTGCGGGCTCGGACATCGTCGTCGTCACCGCCGGCGTGCCACGCAAGCCTGGCATGACGCGCGAGGACCTGGTCGGCATCAACCAGAAGATCATCACCGATGTGGCGAACAACATCGCGGACAGTTCGCCCAACGCGATCGTGATCGTGGTGACCAACCCGCTCGACACGATGACCTTCCTGGCTTACAAAGTTCTCAGCGCAGCGCGGCTTTCCCAAGAACCGCGTGATGGGCCAGGCCGGCATCCTCGACGGCGCGCGCATGCGCACCTTCATGGCCATGGAGATGGGCGTCAGCGTCGAGAACACCCACGCATTTGTGCTGGGCGGCCACGGCGACGAGATGGTGCCGCTGACCCGCTACTGCACCATCGCCGGCATCCCAATGACCGAGTTGATGCCGAAGGAGCGGGTGGACGCGATCGTGCAGCGCACCCGCCAGGGCGGCGCCGAGATCGTCAACCTGCTCAAGACCGGCAGCGCCTACTACGCGCCCGGCGCCAGCGTGGCCGAGATGGTTGAGGCGATCCTGAAGGACAAGAAGCTGATCCGCCCGTGCGCGGCCTATCTCGACGGCGAATACGGCATGAAAGACATGTATTTCGGCGTGCCGGTTGTGCTTGGCCGCAACGGCGTCGAGAAGATCGTCGAAGTGGCTCTGAATCCCGAAGAAGCCGCGATGATGAACAAGAGCGCCGAGCTGGTGCGAGGCACGATGAGTGCGTTGAAGTTCTAAAAGAATGAAGAATCCAGAATCCAGACTGTCTGGACTCTGGATTGTCTGGATCTCTCCCTTGCGTTCCCTCCGTTCCGCACTCATCGACGAACCGCTGGCCAAGTTATTGGCGATTGCGGATGTGTGGGACGCACCTGTTCAAGCCACCTCGCCAAAAGAAATCGCGGACTCACTGGCCGTGCATGTGCTAAATGCCGGCGTGCTGGGTGAAATTCGTGCCGGCCTGCCGACGCAGGCGCAGACCGCGCTCGAGACGTTGCTGGGCGCTGGCGGCAAGATGCCCGTGGCCGGATTTGAACGGCGTTTTGGTGTGATCCGGGCGATGGGCCCGGGCCGCCTCGAACGCGAGCGGCCATGGGAAGTCGCCGGTCAGCGCAGCGGAGACGCTCTGGTATCGCGGGTTGGTCTTTCGCGCGTTTGACAAGGCACGCGGCACGCCGGTTGAATCCATTTACGTGCCGACCGACATGCTCGAGCTGATTGGCTCAGCAATCACGCAGGAGACCGCGGCGCCCCTCGCGCGTGCAGCCGGCGCAACCTGCGGCGGCGCCCAACAGCGCATTGCTCGACGATGTCGCCACGCTGTTGTGTTTTGCGCAGAACAATGATGTGCGCGTGCGCGTGGATGGCCTGTGGGACCTCGCCTCGCGCCAGGCGGTGATGCGCATGCTGCGCGATCCCTCCGGGGTCGAAGACGCGCACCCTGACCGGCGCTTCGCATTTCTGCTGAACCTGGTTATCGCCTGGGCTGGTTGCGCCAGCAGGACGGCCGGTTGCGGCTGGTGCCGCAACCCGTCAGCAGCTGGCTGCAGCAATCCCCGAACAGCGCCGCGCCGCGCTGTTCAACGCCTGGCACGATGACCCGGACTGGAACGACCTGGCGCATGTCGAGTCGATCGAGCTGGAGATGCAGCACTCATGGACAAATGATCCGCTGCGCGAGCGGCAGGCGATTTTAGACATGCTCGACCGTGGGTGGCCGATCACGCGGCGCTGACGACGGCCGACGCTTTTGTCGCGCATGTCAAACAGCACAACCCGGACTTTGCGCGCATCGACGGCCGCTACGACACCTGGCATATCCGCGATGTGCACGATGGCGCATTTTTGCAGGGTTTCGAGGCATGGGATCGCGATTGAAGGCGCGTTGATTCGCACAGTGATCGGCAAACCACTTACCTGGCTCGAAGACACGCGCGTGGCGACCCGCCTGCGAGCAGCACGGGCGAGGCGCGCGCAGCAGCATTTGCGGTGAGTGCGGATGGCGCGATTGCCATCGCCCGGCATCTGGCGTTTGAGCGTTTTCAGCTCAGCCGTGTGGCAGATTGGCTGGAAACCCAGCCGGATGGATTTGCCTACGCGATCACGCCGCGTTCGCTCAAACGCGCCAGCGAGCAAGGCATCAAACCACAGCGTGTGATCGAGTTTCTCGAAGAAAAGTGCGGCGCCAGCGTGCCAGTCAAACTGATCGCAGCGATCGAGCGCTGGGCCGAGCGTGGCGGCGAGGCGCGGATTGAAAGCGCGGTGCTGTTGCGCACAAAAGATGCCGCCACGCTCGACGCGATGCTCAAGCTGGAGACTGTCAAGCGCGCGCTGGTCGAGCGGTTATCGCCGACCTGCGCGGCCATCCGCGCCCGCGACTTGCGGGCTGTGCGGGCGGCCGTCGTCAGCAGCGGGCTGATGGTCGATGTGACCATTGGCTGAACTGACGATTCGTGCACGAAGCGCGCGGACTATTAAACCGCCTGATAATATGCGGATAACTCGCTACGCAAGACGAGACATACAGCATGGTCGAACACGCTTCTTTGCCGGAGGGTTCGTCCATCGCCACGACGCTTTTGGACACCTATGATCTGGGCCCGCCACGTCAATTTTTTGACGAAATGTATGCGCCGGATGGCTCCGTGCGCCCGCACTATCATGATCTCGCGGAGCATTTGCCACATTGTCCGCGCCCGAGTTTGAGGAACGCCGCCTGCGCCGCGGACGCCGTATTTCTGAGCCAGGGCATCACGTTCACCATCTATAGTGAACGCGACAACATCGAGCGTATCTTTCCGTTTGATCTGGTGCCGCGCGTGATTCCGCAATCCGAATGGCGCCATATCGAGCGTGGGCTTGAGCAGAGGGTCATCGCGCTCAACATGTTCCTGCACGATGTCTATCATGCGCAGGCACATCATCAAGGCCGGCATTGTGCCCGGTGAGTTGGTCTACGGCGCGAAGCACTTCCGCCGCGAGATGATGGGCGTGAACGTGGCCAACTCGGTCTATATGCACATCATCGGCACCGATTTGGTGCGCGACTGTGACGGGACCTACTATGTGCTGGAGGACAACGGCCGCTCGCCGTCGGGGGTCAGCTATATGCTCGAAAACCGGCAGGCGATGAAGCGCGTATTTCCAGAGCTGTTTGAACGGCACGGCGTGCTGCCGATCGAAAATTACCCGGTGGAATTGCTGAACATGCTGCGCGCGGTCGCGCCGCAAATCAAACAGCGTGATCGCGAGCCGGTCGTCGCGCTGCTGACACCCGGGTGTGTTTAATTCCGCGTATTTCGAACATTCATTTCTGGCGCGCATGATGGGCATCGAGATCGTCGAAGGCAGCGATTTGATCGCGCATGAAAATTACGTGTACACGCGCACCACACACGGCCTTAAACACGTCGATGTGATCTATCGGCGCATCGATGACGAGTATCTTGATCCACTGGCCTTCCATCCCGACACCATGCTCGGCGTGCCCGGGCTGATGAATGCGTATCGCGCAGGCAATGTGGCGCTGGCCAACGCGGTCGGCACCGGTGTGGCCGATGACAAAGCCATGTATGCCTACGTGCCGGACATGATCCAGCTTTTATCTGCAAACAGGAGCCGGTGCTGCCCAACGTGCCCACCTTTCTGGGTTCGCGTGAACAGCGATCGCGCTTACATCCTGGCAAATCTGGACAATCTGGTGGTCAAAAGTGTCAATGAAAGCGGCGGCTATGGCATGCTGATCGGTCCGCATGCCACGCAGCGCCGAACGCGCGGCGTTTGCCGACGAAGATCCGCCATGATCCGCGCAATTTCATTGCCCAGCCCACGCTGGCGCTGAGCCGGCATCCCACCTATCAGGACGGCGAGCTGGAGGGTTGCCATATCGATTTGCGGCCATATGTGCTGTGCGCGGGCTGGACGAGGTCACGATCGTGCCGGGCGGGTTGACCCGGGTGGCGCTCAGCGAGGCTCGCTGGTGGTGAATTCGTCGCAAGGCGGCGGTTCAAAAGATACATGGGTGCTGGATGCTTAGCCGGGTCGCCGATTCGCTGTACTGGATGTCGCGCTATATGGAGCGCGCGGAAGACATCACGCGCGTGTTGACCGTCAATTTCAACGCGCTGCTGGATATGCCGGCTGCAAGACAGCGCGGCCTCATGGCGCGCGCTGGTGCAGATGACCGGCGCCGGGCATCGCAGTATGCCGAGCGTTGTTTACACGCTATACGGCCGAAAGATGCCATGTCATTTTTGCTGTGGGATGAGCGCAACTCCGAGTTCGGTGATGGCCTGCATCAACCTGGCGCGCGAGAACGCGCGCACCGTGCGCGAACAGATCAGCAGCGAGATGTGGGAACAGATCAACAGCTTTTACTATCGAATCAAGGATGTTGATCGCGACGTCGCCTTGCGCGGGCCGACCGAGTTGTTTGCCAATGTGCGCGATGGCTCACACGCATTTCAGGGCGTGACGCATGCCACGATGACGCACGGCGACGGCTTTCATTTTATCCAGATCGGCAAACACCTCGAGCGCGCCGAGACCACCGCGCGCATTCTGGATGTGCGAATACGGTGAGCTGATCAGCGTCGAAGAGGGCTCGCCGTTGCAGACGATTTTGCTCTCGGTGATGTTGCGCTCGTGCAGCGCGATGGAGGCCTATCGCAAACAGACCAAAACGCTGCTGCCGGTCGGCGCGGCCGAATTTCTGCTGCTGAACAACGCGTTTCCGCGCTCGGTCGTGTTTTGCTTGAACAGCGTGCTGGACGGCCTGCGCCGCATCAGCGGGGCTGAAGTCATTGAAGGCCGCGGCGGGTCAGCTCGACAACGCCGCGATGCGCTCGGCCGGCCGGCTCTCGTCCGAATTGACCTATCTGGATCTGAGCGACACGCTGCAGCGCGGACTGCACCCGTTTCTGGCGCGGAAGCTTGAAGGCATGCACGCCTTGGGCGACGACATCACGCGCACATTTTTTAGCGCGCAGGTGGTGTTGCCCGGCTGGCGCACCTATATGCAGCAAGTGCAGCAACAGCAACAGCAACAAGGAATCGCCTACAAACGGCTTGATTAGGCACACCATGAAATTTCAAATCGAGCATCGCACGGTGTTTACCTACTCCGATCTGGTCAGCGAGACCTACACCGAGATGCGTCTGCGCCCGGTGTCCGGCAACAACCAAATCGTGCATGCCTTTCGCCTGAACACCGATCCAGGCGGCGAAGTGATGACCTATGTCGATCGTTTCGGCAATGCTGTGCAGCACTTTAACGTGATCACGCCGTATCGGCGCCTGAGTGTGATCTCGAACAGCGAGGTGACGACGACACAAATAAGCCTGCTGCTTGAGCCCGAGCTGTCGCCGCTGGATGCATATGACTATCTGCGAAGGTTCGCGCTATGTCACGCCGGGGCCGGCGCTGGCTGCGTTGGCGCCGAGTACGCCAGGCGTAGGCGTCCAGGAGATGGCGTATCAGGTCATGAACACGATCTTCGGTGAGTTCAAATATGAACCCGGCGCCACGACGGTGCAGACCTCGGCTGAAGACGCGATCGCGCTCAAACGCGGCGTATGCCAGGATTTTGCGCACGTCATGATTGGCGTGTGTCGCAGCCACGGCATGCCTGCGCGCTATGTGAGCGGCTATCTTTACAGCCCAACCGCCAGCACGCGGGACGACGCGGCCAGCCACGCCTGGGTCGATGTGTATGTGCCCGGGCAGGGTTGGCTGGCGCTTGATCCGACGCACAACTGCGCGCAGGGCGCGCATTACGTGCGGCTGGGGGTTGGGCGCGATTACGCCGACACACCGCCGACCCGCGGCACCTTCAAAGGCGCCGCGCAGGAGACGCTGGCGGTCAATGTGACCGTGCGCGAGCAGTAGCCTGGATATCCCACACGCCGTGTGGGATATCGCGTGGGATACCGGAAAATCACAAACGCCTTCGCATTGCGAAGGCGTTTGTGATTGTGCAAACACGCGTTTCAGCGACATCCGCTGTGCCTAACAGATGCCCTTAAAGCTGTTGATGTTGATCATCCACTCTTCTTCGCGCAGCACTTCCGGCTGGGCAAAGCCGTTGAACGACGAGCTGATCGAGTAGACATACGCGCCGGATGTTTTGAGGATCAGGCGGTCGCCGAGTTTGAGCTCGACGGGCGAGCGCACTTCGAACAGCGTGTCGAGCGAGTCGCAGGTTGGGCCGGCCAGGCGATACGTGCGCATCCCGAGCGGGCGCGATTCGGCGACGATGGGATGCACGGATGGACGGATGCCGTCTGGGATTTCATACAAACCGCTGAAGTAGCCGCCGTCGAGATACAGCCAAGTCTGGCCGTCCGGCCGTTCGGCCACGCCAGTCACCTGCAGCACCATGTCGCCGGCATCGCCGCAGACGCCGCGGCCGGGTTCAAGATAGACGCGCTTGTAACCGGGGACGCAGGCGTCCAGCGCGGTCTGAATGGCTTCAGCAATCTCGTAGGGCTTGTGGCACCGGGTTGGTATATGGCGCGGGGAAGCCACCGCCGAGGTCGATCATGTCGAGCTCGATGCCGGCTTCGCGCGCCATCTTCCAAGCGGGCGCAACGGCCTGCAGCGCGTCGATCCAGGTTTGCGGGCGGGTGCACTGCGAACCGACGTGAAACGCCATGCCGACTGGCTTAAGGCCGCGGGCTTTGGCGAGTTTGAGCAGTTCGACCGCTTTGAGCGGCTCAACGCCAAACTTGTGCGTGAGCGGCCAGAGGGCGCCCTCGTGCGGCACGGTCATGCGGACATAGACTTCGAGCGGATTGCTCGGGTCGTTAAACTGAGCCAGCTTTTCGACTTCGACCGGGCTGTCATACACAAACAGCCGAATGCCATTCTCAACCGCGAACTTGATGTGCGCCGGTTGTTTGATCGGGTTGCTGAAGAAGATGCGCGAGCCATCGATGCCCAGATCGAGTAGCGTTTGAATTTCTGCCTGCGATGCGACCTCGAACATGGAGCCCTTTACTTCCGAGATGGCTGAGAGCAGCCAGGGGTGCGGGTTCGATTTGATCGCGTAGCCCACGTGCGCGTTGCAAAATTCGAATGCGCGCTGGATTGCCTTGAAATTATCGGCAGCCCGCTTGGGGGACATGATCAGTGAGGGGGTGGGCACACGCCAGATCGGATTGTCTGAAGGGGTGGCCGGATACTCTATCGGTGAGGCGAAGACCTGGGGGAGCGGTAGGCGGTTAATGCGAGACGATTGCGCGGCTCGGCGCGTACGCTGTGACTCAATAACATCGTCCATCTATTTAAGAAACTATTCCTCCTGCGCAGCCACGGCTAACCAAACCACGACGGTTCGGCGCTGTACCGCATGAAAAACCAAACACACAACCTGATGAATAGTACGAACTTTTGGTGTCAAATCAACACCTGAAGGTTTAAATTTTCTCGGCCCGGCGATTTAAGGTTCGCCGGCGTTTTGTTAAGGTTGAGAGAATATCGCAAAAGTGCGCCAATCGATGGATATTTCACTAAGGTGTAGCCCACCTCCAAGGTGGGCTACACCTGCTTCGCACCTGACGGGTGTAGTCCACCTGTCAGGTGGCCTACACCCGTCAGGTGCGCCTTAGCGCCCGTAGATGTGCGTCAGCTGAGCCAGCCGCTGGCGGATTTCGGGTGTCAGCTGCTCCCAGCCGAAGCGCCAGTACCAGTTGCCGTCGCCGCGGCCCGGGAAGTTCATGCGCGCGTTGCTGTCGAGGCCGAGCACATCCTGCAGCGTCACAATCGTGGTGTTGGCGACTGACGCCAGCAGCGCGCGAATCATGTCCCAGTGGATCTGGGAACCGTCCGGGTTTGCCAGCGCAACATAGGCACGGACCTGGTCGCGCGTGGGCTCATCAAGCTGGTTCCACCAGCCCACAGTCGTGTCGTTGTCGTGCGTGCCCACGTAGGCCACGGTGTGCGGGATGTAGTTGTGCGGCAAAAATGCTGACGCGGTGTCGGCCACAAATGCAAACTGCAGCACGCGCATGCCGGGCAGACCGCTGTTGTCGCGCAGCGCCTCCACTTCCGGCGTGATGACGCCGAGGTCTTCGGCGATGATCGGCAGATCGTTGCCAAGCGCGCCGCGAATCGCGTTGAACAACGCGATGTTCGGGCCCTTGACCCATTGGCCGTTCATCGCGGTCGGTTCGCTGGCCTGCACTTCCCAGTACGCTTCGAAGCCGCGGAAGTGATCGATGCGCACAAAGTCATACAGCCGCAGCGCCGCGCGGATGCGATCGATCCACCAGCTGTAGCCCTGCGCGTCCATCACGTCCCAGCGATAGAGCGGGTTTCCCCAGCGCTGACCGGTCGGGCTGAAGTAATCCGGCGGCACACCAGCGATCACGGTCGGGTTGCCGCGCTCATCAAAATAGAACAGCTCGCGGTTGGCCCAGGCATCGGCGCTGTCATAGGCGACAAAGATCGGGATGTCGCCGATGATCTGCACGCCCTTGCTGGTGGCGTAGTCGCGCACGTGGCCCCACTGCTTAAAAAACTGAAACTGGAAATACTGCTGCATGAGGATTTCCTGGCGCAGATCTTTGCGGGCCTTCGTGAGGGCGCGCGGGGTGCGGCGTGCGATATCGTCCTGCCAGGTGACCCAGGCCGCGCCTTCGTGCGCGTCTTTCAGCGCCATAAACAGCGCATAGTCGTCGAGCCAGGCGGCGTTGTCGGCGCAGAACTGCTCAAACGCCTTTTGCTCGTCGGCCTTGGCGTAGTTTGTGAAATAGACAAACGACTTTGCCAGCAGCGCAAATTTGAAATCGATCACATCACCGTAGTTGACGCGGTCGTCTGGGAACTGCGGCGCATCGTCAAGATCGGTGCGCGCCAGCGCATTGTCGCGCACCAGATGTTCCGGGCTAATCAGCAGCGGGTTGCCGGCAAACGCCGAGAAGCACTGATACGGCGAGTCGCCGTAGCCGGTCGGGCCGAGCGGCAGCACCTGCCATAGTTTTTGGCCGGTTTCGACTAGGAAGTCGACAAACTTGTATGCGTTGTCGTTGAGTTCACCGATGCCATACGGGCCTGGCAGGGAAGTTGGGTGGAGCAGCACACCGCTAGCGCGTTTGAACATGTGTGGAATTTTAAGCGACGCGGTGTAGTCCGGTGTAGTCCACCTTCGAGGTGGACTACACCGGACTACACCTCCGAGCCTGCCAACCACGCCCGCACGCGCTTCGCGCGCGCATGCCCGATGGCTTCGAAGATCGCCAGGCTGCGTTCGCCATAGCCGCGGGCGGTAGTCACATCACCGCGGCTGGCAGCGATACGCGCCAGGCCAAAGAGGGCCACCGCGCTATACGGTTTGGCGCCGAGCGCTTCGGCGATGCGCAGCGTTTCGTCAAACGACTCGGTGGCTTTGTCCAGCTCCTCGCGTTCGAGATAGCAGCCCCCCCAAACCGAGTGGCCATACGCCAGCAGCCAAGGCCGTTGCATGTTCTGCGCCAGCAACAGTGCAGTAAACAAAAAGCCGTCTGCGTCGTCGTAGCGGCCCTGCGCGTTGAGCACTTCGCCCAGTGTGGTCATCAGCGCGGGCATGAGCTCCCAGTACGCGAGCGCGTCGCAGCGTTGAATTCCCTCGCGCGCCAGCCGCTCGGCTTCGATATAGTCGTTGCGCTCGGCCGCCATGCGCGCGCGTGAGTTGAACATCATGCACTCGCCCTCTTTATGCCCGATCTGTTGCACGATGGCGCTGCCCCTGTCGACAAAGCCCTCAGCTTCGTCGAGCGCGCCGCGGTTCATCGCGATAAACCCAAGGTTGGTATACGCCAGCCCGGCGCTCTCGCAAAAGCTGCCCTCGCGGATCAGCGCCAGCGATTCCTGTGATTGCGCGATGGCCTGCTCGTAGTTGCCCAGATTGGCATTGACCCAGCCCTGCATGCTGCGCACGATGCTGGCGGTCTCGCGCGCGCCTGCTTTTTTTGCCAGCGCGTAGCTGCGCTCGAAATCGGCGTCGCCGGCGGCGACATTGCCGAGCCAGGAGTCGATCAGGCCCAGCCCGAGCGATAGCAATGCCTCGGCGCGCGCATCGCCGCTGCGCTGAGCGTAGCCGCGCGCTTCGATCAAATACGCTTCTGACTCCTCAAACTGGGCGCGAAAGCCAGCCGCGGCGGCAAGCTGGGTCAGGATTGCGCTGAGTGCGCGCGGATCGTCGAGCGTCCGGGCCAGCGCCAGCGCCTGTTTACCGAGTACATCGGCGTGTTCGCGCTCGCCGCGGTCGTTGGCCAGCGTGGCCTGCGCCAGCAACAGATCGACGCGTGCGTATGGCGCGGCATCGCAGGTTTCGGCGTGTTCAAAATGCGTCTGCGCAGCCGCAAAATCACCGCGCCGCTGCGCGATGCGGCCAAGTGCGATGTCCAGCTGCGCCCGCGTCGTCGGTTCAAGCGCTGTCGCATCCACTGCGCGATTGAGAATGTCGCTGGCCGGGTCGAGCTGACCACGTTGCGTGAGCTGCGGCGCGAGCGCGACTGCGAGTTTGGCGCCCGATTGCTGCAGACCGTGTGTAAGCAGTTGTTCGGCCACGCTAAACATGTTGCCGAGCTCTGGATCGATCGGCGTGTTGTCTGGTGCCTGGGTCGTGAGCAATTCGACATAGTGCGCAGCGATGCGCTGCAGCACGGCGCCGCCATTGGCCTGCAATAACACGCTGCGCGCGTGATCATGGATGGTCTGGTGCAGCGTCAGCCGGGCGCCGATGCTCTCGACCAGCCCGGCGTCCACCAGCGTGTCGAGCACCTCGATGTCGCAATCGGCCGCGGCGACGGCGGCGTCTTCGCTAAACGAGGCCGGCTTGGGGGGGAAGGGCGCCAGCGCATAGAGCGCCCGCTGCGCATCTGGTTCAAGCAACGCCTCGCTGGACGCGATCACGCCGGACAGGGCTTTGCCGTCGTGCCCGCCAAACTCGGCGTTGAGCGCCGTGAGCGTTTGCGCTGCGCGGCGCGTTTGATTGCCGATCGAGGCATTGCGCAGGCGCCGGCCCATCAGCGAGAGCGCGAGCGGCAGACCGCCGACGGCCTCGACCAGCGCGGCGATCTCATCGCCATGCGCCGCGACGATCTCCGGTGCATGGCTGGCGACCAGCGCGGTGCCGGTAATGGTGTCGAGCTCGGGCACGCTCAGCGTGTTCCGTCCGGCCAGTGCCAGCGCAAGCGCGGGCTGGCGTGTGGTGAACACATGCGCGCAGTTTGGACCGCCGAGTTGAAACAGATCGCCGTGTTCGATCTGCCAGACGTCGTCGATGATCAACAGCATGCGGCGAAAGCCGATCACGCTGTGGATCGCCGCCGCGCGCGCTTCGACACTGCTAAGCCTGGCGATGTCGTCGCGCGACAGACCCAACGCGGTGGCCCAGCTGCCGAGCGCGCCCTGGATGTCCGGCTGTGGCCCCAGACCGGCCCACAATACGCCTTCGTTGTAGACATCGAGCACATCGCGGTCGTTTGCCAGTTCGACCGCCAGCGCGGTCTTGCCGGCACCCGGCAGGCCATGCACTGCCACGAGCGCCTCGTCGCGGCCAAAAATAATCGCCCTGATATCAGACAACAGAGACTCACGGCCAATCAGCGGCGTGGCCGGGCGCGTCGGCGCAAGAAACGGGATGCGGGGCGCTGCCGATGAGGCATCGACCGATGCTTCATCGGCAGCGCGATCGGTTGATGTCAGGCGTTCGCGCAGCTTGTCGCCGAGCAGCTCAAGCGCGCGGGCCTGCTCCTGATGAAAGCTTCCGCGCACCAATCCGAACAGTTCTGCCAGATATTCCGGTTTGCGGCCATTGACGTACTGCTCGGTCAGAATCAGAAATGGCCGCCAACGTTTGTCGCCGTAGTCGGCTTCGCCCTCAGGCCGGAGGCTCTCCATGCTGGCGCGCAACAGATCGCGCAACGCCACCCCGCGGCCGGTTGTGCTGTCCGCGTAGTTGTTGGCTGCGCGCAGCTGTGCCACCAGCCCGGTCTGTGCCAACGCATGTTCGCCGAGTTTGCCGGATTCCTGCCAGAGCTTAAGCAGCGCGCGGACGCCATTGCGGGTGAAGTTGTCGTCGATGAGGGTCACGGGGAAGATTTTAAGGGGAGATTACAGAGCACAGACAACAGAACACAGACGAGATTGTCTGTGTTCTGTTGTCTGTGCTCTGTAATCTCTACTCTCCCCTGCCCATAACCGGCAAATACACGATCCGATTCGGCAGCGGCGCGGTTGCGCCTTCATATGCGCCGAGATCGGGCATGGGGCCAAGCGGGCGCGCCGCGCCGCTGATGTCGGTGGTGAGTGGGCTGGCAATGGCCGCATCGATGGCCGCCGAGCCGGTGCCGAGGCGAAAGTCGCCGAGCGCCGGGGAGACGAAATTTGGATTCGCTGAGATGGCGTTGGTGCCGGTGATGGCGCTCCCAAACGTTTGCCCGTTTTGCCAGAACAGATTTGTGTCTCCGGTGATGGTGGCGCCGAGCGAGGCGTAGACGGCATCCAGCGTGTTGAAGGCGACGATATTGTTGGTCATGACAACCGTTGCGGTGTAGATTGCCTCCACGCTGGTGGCGTTGTCGACCAGCGTGTTGTGCAGCAGTGTTCCGCTCGCATTATTGAGCAGCCTAACTGCGGCTCCTGGCGTTTTTGCCACAACAGAATTTTGAAGCGTGAGTTCCCCGCTGTTTATGCTCAGCGCGTTGCCAGATGCCCCGTTGCCGATCATCGTGTTTGCCGACAGCGTGGTTGTGGCTCGGTCGGTGTGCATCACGCTGCCGTAGCTGGCGGCGTTGCGTTCGAAGCGCGAGTTGCTGATTTGCACACTGCCGCTTCTAAGGATAAGCAAGGCCCCGCCGCCGTTGTCCGCGGTGTTGCTGATAAAACGGCTATTGCTGATTGAACCGCGGCCGGCGATCGACACCGCGCCACCGGAATCGGCGTAGTTTGTCTCGAACAGCATGTTCTCAAGCGTGATCACGCATGCGTTGGGCGCTAAAAGCGCCGCGCCGTAGCCAATATCGCCGCTCGCAAACGTGACCCGGCCATTTCTGATCGTCGTATCCTTGATCGCCACTTCAAGCGGCGGGTCGGCGAAAGCGCGAATGGCGATGGCGCGGCGCGCGCCCTGCCCGTCGATGATGGTTGGGTTCGCCACAAGGTCATGCACGAGCGCGCCAGTTGGCACAGCGTTCCAGCCGCCGATCACCGTCATGCTGACCGTGATGGTCACAATTGAGCTGCCGCTGCCGGTATACGTCCCGCCCGCCAGATGTACGGTATCGCCGATTGCGGCGTCGGTGATCGCGGTTTGCAGACTGCACGGATCAGCCTGCGTGCACGCTGCGCCGCTGCCCGTCGGCGTCGCAAAGCGGTCGCCCGCAGCGCGCGCCGCGAAAGGCAGTGACAGAAGCGCGAGCGCGGACAGGATAAATAGGGGCAGGGGTGTTTTCATTGGCTTTCCCGACTAAGTTGGTGGTTATCGAGTTCGCACGGGTGAGCTCCCGGCGAAGCTTTTGACGACTGTCCTAGCAGTGTAGCCACAGATGCGGCGGGGCACCACTCAGAATCGGCGGGGTCGCTCTCAGATTTGTACCCCCGGGCAGCCTCCGGGTAGCGCCCCGGGCGCTACCCGGAGGCTTGGCGCGCCGTACAATCCAACAGATGACCATCCAGGACGAGTTACGTCAACTGCCCAGCGTCGATCAGTTGCTGGCACAAGCTATCGCATTGAAGCAGCGCGAAGGGCGCGAACGCGCGGTGGTTGCGGTGCGGCAGGCACTCAGCGACGCGCGCGCGGCTGTCAAAGCGGGTGCGCCTGCGCCCGATAGCGCCGCATTGCTGGCGGCGGCGGATGCAATATTTGCGGCGCCGGTTGCGAAGTCCGAGCCGCTGATCAACGCGACCGGCGTGATCATCCACACAAATTTGGGCCGCGCGCCACTGAGCGTGTCTGCGCAACAGGCCATGTTGACGATTGCGCAGGGGTATTCGCCGCTCGAATTTGACATGGCCACCGGCGAACGTGGCCGGCGCGGCGCGGAGGTCGAAGACTTGCTGAGCGAACTGACCGGCGCCGAGGCCGCGCTGGTGGTGAATAACTGCGCGGCGGCGACCGTGCTGATGCTGGCCGCGCACGCGGCCGGCGCGGGCGTGGCGATCGCGCGCGGCCAGCTGGTCGAGATCGGAGGTGGTTTTCGCGTACCGGACATCATGAAGCAGAGTGGCGCGCGGTTGGTCGAGATCGGCACCACAAATCGCGTCAAACCAGCCGACTATGAGCGGGTCGTGCGCGACAACGCCGATCTGGCTGCCTTTCTGCGCGTGCACTCCTCTAATTTCAAAATGGTCGGGTTTGTCGAAGATGTCGATGTCGCCATGCTGGTCAAGATTGCGGCGGGCAGCGCCGAGAAGCGCAACTCAGGCGCCCTGGTCGTCGTCCTGGATGATCTCGGCTCGGGCGCGCTGATCGACACCGCGCGCTTTGGCCTGCCGCGCGAACCGATGCCGCACGACAGCGTCAAAGCGGGTGTGCATGTGACGGCGTTCTCCGGCGACAAGCTGCTGGGCGGCCCGCAGGCTGGCATTCTGGTTGGCACGCGCGACGCAATTGAGCAATGCCGCCGGCACCCGCTCGCACGCGCCTTTCGCGCCGACAAATACACGCAGGCCGCGCTCGGCGCGACGTTGCTGCACTACGCGCGCGGCGAGGCCGAGCGTGAGATCCCGGTGATCCGCATGATGGCGTTGACACCTGGTGAGATCGACCAGCGGGCGCGCAACGTGGTGACGCAGCTTGCCGCGCACTGGGCAGCGCGCGGCATCACCGCGGAGATCATCGATGCGCAATCGACGGTCGGTGGCGGCACACTGCCGGGCGAAATGCTGCCGACGCGCGCGATTGCACTGCAGTCGGCGTCGCCGGACGCGCTGCAGGATGCGCTGCGCGCCCGCGGCATCATCGCCCGCGTTCATGACGACCGCGTGCTGCTGGATTTGCGCACGGTGCTGGATGATGCCGCGTTGATTGGCGCTTTGACATCGACTGATCGCTAGATTTCGATCCTCGCCACCAAGCCCTTTGGTTCTCCTGCCAGCGCCTGCCCGGCTTGCAGGCTGCTGGGTTGCCAGCGGCCTGCGGCGTTGAGCGGGCGGTAGCGCAGCACGTCGTGATCACGCGTGCTTTCATGCACGGTTTCGGTGTAGACCTCGCCAAACAGCGGTGTGTCAAAGCCAAGCAGGGTGTGCGCGGCTTCGCACAGATGCGGCGTAAACGGCGACCACAACACGCTCAGCGAATCGATCGCTTTAGCCGCGACATACAACTGTGTGGCGGCCCGCGCGCGGCCGCCCAGCGCTTCGTTTTTGATCGTCTTCCAGGGCGCCTCGCGATCGAGATAAACGTTGGCCTCGGTTGTGAGTTCGATGACCTCGGTCAGCGCTTCGCGAAACTTGCAGGCATCGAGCTTTGCGCCGACGCTGTTGAAACCGGCGTCGACCGTGGCCAGCAGCGCACGGTCGGCGTCCGTCAGCTCGCCCGGCGTCGGGACTTTCTCTTCGAAGTTCTTCCAGATCTGCGACAGTGTGCGCTGAATCAGGTTGCCCCACTTGGCCAGCAACACACTGTTATTGAAGGTGGCAAAGTCGGTCCAGTTCCAGTCGGTGTCTTTGTTTTCAGGCATCACCGACGCCAGATAAAAGCGCAGCGGGTCTGGGCCAAACTTTTCGGTCAGCTCGATCGCGTCGACAGAGACGCCCTGGCTCTTGCTGAACTTCTGCCCGCCAAAGTTGAGATATTGGTTGGCCGGCACATCGTAGGGCAGGTTGAGCTTGCGCGGCTCAGCGTCGCCGGCATCCCAGGGCGCGCCGACATTGCCCATGCCAAGCAGAATTGATTGCCACAGCACGGTATGAAAAAGAATGTTGTCTTTGCCGATGAAGTTGTAGATCTTGACCGGCGTTTCTTTCCCATCGCCATACCAGAAGTCTTTCCAGGCATCGGGCTGGCCGGTGATCTGCGCCCATTCGATCGTCGCAGTCAGATATCCGAGCACGGCTTCCCACCAGACATAGATGGCTTTGCCCTCGCTGTCCGGCACCGGGATCGGAATGCCCCAGGTCAGATCGCGGGTAAAGGCACGCGGCTCGATGTTGCGCGCAAACTCTCGTGAAAATCCGGTGACGGTGTTTCGCCAGTAACTGTCTTTGTCCGCCAGATAGGCTACGACCTTTTCTTTGAGCGCAGGCAGATCAAGAAAGTAATGCTCGCTTTCACGAATCTCGATCTTGTCTTCGGCATTGGCGCGGTTGTGCGGGTTGATGAGTTGTGTGCCATCCAGCAGGTTGCCGCAGTTGTCGCACTGATCGCCGCGCGCCTTGTCGTAGTTGCAGATCGGGCAAGTTCCTTCGACCAGGCGGTCCGGCAGAAATTTATTCTGCGCCGGTGAGTACAGCTGCTTCTGTTTAGCCTGATACAAAAACTCGTTTTGTTGCAGGCGGCGAAACATCTGCTGGCTCAAGGCGTGATGGCTTTCTGTGTCGGTGTGCGTATACAGGTCATACGTGATGCCGAGAATCTTCCAGGTGTGCAGAAAGCGCTCATGGAATTCTTCAAACACCGCGCGCGGGGTTTTGCCCTCTTTCTCGGCGCGAACCACAATGGGCGTCCCGTGGCTGTCGCTGCCGCTGACCGTGACGACGCGGTTGCCCTTCAAGCGCTGATAGCGCGCAAAGATATCTGCCGGTAAATAGCACCCGGCAATGTGGCCGACGTGCAGTGTGCCATTGGCATAGGGCCAGGCCAGGCACACCAAAATGTTTTCAGGGTTTGTCATGATGAAATTTGAGCGAAGCATGTCAGTCACAAAGAACACGGGGCCTGCGGAGAAACATGTTTCTCCGCAGCGTCTGCGGCCGCTGTGACAAGAATACGATTGTTAGGGCAAACAAAAACCGCCCGGCGTGTGCGCGGGCGGTTGTAAACGTCTGGGTTCGGGTTGCAGGTGCAAGTCGAATCAGCCCGCGCGGTAGGTCACGCCGGGCATGCGCATCGAGAGTCGAACGTTGAAATCTGCGTCCATGTATCGCAACACAATACCACCACGTGATAAAATTTGTCAAGTCTCGAGGTGTGGCGCAGCTTGGTAGCGCGCTTGCATGGGGTGCAAGAGGCCCAGAGTTCAAATCTCTGCACCTCGACTGACGATGCCGGGAATACCGGAAAAATGACACATGCCCGCACTAAATGCGGGCATGTGTCATTTTTCCGCCGGGTAGTCTGTCAAAGCAACGTTAGTACACGGGTGTAACCTCGGGCAACGCCAGACCGGCCAGAAAGGCATCGACGATATCGCGCTCGTCTTCGGTCGATGTTTCGCCCAACGCGCCAAGCACGATGTCGCGCGCGCGATGTGTTTCAACCAACCTGCCCAGGCGCCTGTAGAGCGCAGCTTCGGCCACAAACTCAGCGCGCGTGAGCGGCGCGTTGTGATGCGATGCGACGTAGAAATCGGCATCCAGCGCCAGCAATCGGTCGAGCAGGGGAAAGAGCAGGGCAGTTGTCAGGCGGCGCGGGCCGTGATACAGGTCGTCGTAGATGCAGTCGCCGATAAAAACAACGCGTTCATCCGGCAGAAAGGCGATCGCTGAGTCGTGCGCGTGATCGCCGCCGACGTGGATCAATTCACACGAGATGCCGCCGAGATCGAGCGTGACCTGCGTCTCAAATACCACGTCAGGCGCGCGAATGACAAGTGCACTGCGATCAGGCATTTCCAGCCGCAGCATGTCGCGGCAGAAGACGATTTCACGCCCATCCGCGACGCGCGCGTCGAGTGCGGGATCGTCCCAGTTCAAACCCGCCAGAACGCGCATGATGCGCGCAGTTTCGCGCGAGGCAAATGTGGGCGCGTTCCATGCCGCGCTGCCAAAGACATGGTCCCAGTGCCAGTGCGTCAGCATCGCCAGCGTGGGCGTGGGCAACTGCGCGGCTGCGAGCTGCTGTTTGAGCGTTTGCGCGTGCGCGGGGGAGTTGCCCGTGTCGATCAGCAAGCAGTGTCGTGTGCCGTGGGCGATACCGAGGATGGGCCGATCTGTTGATGCATCGGGCGACAGCCAATGTACGTTTGGTGTCATGGAGCGCAGGGTGTGCGGCGGCATGCCGGTATTGTCGTTGATCCGTGCGACGCAGCCGCATGCAAAAAAAGCGCGGCAGGAACTGCCGCGCTTTTGAATCTGCGAGGTTCGACCACGCGCCCTTATTCCATCCGGCGTGCTTCGCGGCGGTTAAATGCCAGTGCGCCGGCTGAGCCGAAAAGCGCGCCGACCAGCACAGTTGCGCCAGCCATCGTCAGCGGCATATTTGCACTAATGGACGCCAGCAATGTCGTCACGGCCGACTCGGCGGCGGTGGGCTGCGCCGTTTGCGCAGGTTTGCCTGAATCGACGGCGGCAGGCACCGGATCATCGGCATAGGCCGGCCAAGCCGCCACTGTCCCGAGACTGGCTGCCAGCGCAATCGCGACTGCTGATAGCCGTACAAAAGATTGCCGTTGTCGTTTCATAATGCCTAAGACTCCGCGCACGCGCGTCCTAATCATTTCAGCGTGCTTAGGATGAGTATGCGTAAAACAACGGTGGCGGCATCGGGCCGACGATAGACCACGCGCCGCAACGAAAGCACAGGGGGTTGTGATATTGCGCAAAAATGACACCCCTGTGTCGGGTTTGTTTGCGCTATCCCACACACCGTGTGGGATAGCGTGGGGGATTTCTGCCGGCACTAGAATCCGCGCATGCCGGCGAAACTCACCCTCGAAGCCTTGAACCAACAGCGCGCACGGCGCTTTCACATGAGCGACAAGCTCCGGCTCAAAAGCGCAACAGCAATTCGCGCCTTTGTTGATGAGGCCGGGTTCTGCATGCTTTTCCCGATCCAGGGCATCGTGTTGCCAAACGTCTATCAGGCTGTCGCAGGCTTTGCAAAAGACATGACGGCCAAGCATGACGACCCCGTTCTCTCGCTGACCTGGGGCACAAAAGACACAGCACTCGACAAGCGCTGGTGGTATTACGGCAAGTTGCTGCGCGGCAAGGCCACGCTTATTTCGATTGCGATGCTGCCGCAGTTTTATGCACTCTCCGAGAACTTCGGCAATGACGAAGAGGACTATCTGGAGGAGTACAACGCTGGCGCGCTGAGCGCCGATGCAAAAAACATCTACGAGGCGTTGCTAAAGCACGGCGCGCTGCACGCGATCGAGCTCAAACGCAAAGCCAATCTGTATGGCGATGAATCGAAGGGGCGTTTTGACAAGGCGCTGACCGAGCTGCAAGTCGGGCTCAAGGTATTGCCGGTCGGCATCGCCGAAGCCGGCGCCTGGCGCTATGCGTTTGTGTATCAGATCGTGTCACGCTGGCTGCCCGATATCCCCAAACAGGCCGAGAAGATCGGCCGCAACGAGGCACGCGATGCGATTTTGCGCACCTATTTGTGCAATGTGGTGTACACATCGCCAAAAGAGATCGTCAAGACATTTGGCTGGAAGAAAGCCGAGGCGGAAGCGGCGCTGGCGCGGCTGATCGAGCGCGGCGGTGCGACACAGGCACCGACTTTGCAGGGGCTGGCGAAGGATGCGGTGCTTGCCGTTTAGTCCGCTTGTCCACGCCAGTGTGCGTGAAATCCGGAGTGAACCAGGAGTGAACCTGGTTCGTTCCAGGTTCACTCCTGGTTTGGCTACGCTTTGATGCCGCCAAAGCGGCGTTCGCGCCGGCCATAGCTGGCAATGGCCTTTTGCAGCTCTTCTTCGTTGAAATCGGGCCAGTGTACATCCGTGATGTAGTACTCGGAATAAGCGCCCTGCCAGATCAAGAAATTGCTGACGCGATACTCGCCGCTGGTGCGCACGATCAGCTCCGGATCCGGCAGATCTCCGGTGTAGAGATAGCCGGTGATGGTCTTCTCGTCGATGTAGTTGGGATCGAGCCCGTCGGCCAGCATTTGTTTGACCGCGTCAACGATTTCGGCGCGACCGCCGTAGTTTAGCGCGATGTTCAAAATCAGCCGCGTATTGTTCCGGGTGTGTTCGATGGCGGCCTGGACTTTCTTGTATAGCTGCGGCGGAATACGGTCGACCCGGCCGATGTGACGGATTTGCACGCCCTTGCGATGCAATTCGGCCAGCTCGCGGTCGATAACCATCTCGAGCAGCTTCATCAGCCCGCCGACTTCTTCTTCCGGACGGCGCCAGTTCTCAGTTGAGAACGCATAGAGCGTCACAACTTTGATGCCCTGGCGATCGCATTCGTTCAACACGCGATGCAGGTTGTCCGTGCCAGCCTTGTGGCCGGCCAGGCGCGGCAGGTTGCGCGACTTGGCCCACCGACCGTTGCCATCCATGATGATGGCAAGGTGGTTGATGCCGTGTGCGGGAGCCGCTGAGTTTGGCATGCGTTGTGAATCGAGTTTGTCAGAAGCTGTAAGCGTCATTCGGGTCAGATATCCATCACCTCGCGCTCCTTGCGCGCGCCCGTTTCATCGATGCGCCCGCCGAAGCGTTTGGTTACTGCTTCGACCTCTTCCTTGCCGCGCTTGTGATCGTCTTCGCTGATCATGTCCTCTTCTTCCATTTCTTTGAGCATGTCCATGCCGTCGCGGCGTTGGTTGCGCAGGGCGACCCGCGCTTCCTCCATCCGTTTGTGGACAAGCTTGACGATATCGCGGCGGCGCTCAGTCGTCAGAGGCGGGATGTTCAGTCGAATCACTTTGCCGTCGTTGTTCGGCGTCAGCTTCAAGTCCGAGATCAAAATGGCCTTTTCTATCGTCTTCAATGTCGTCGGATCAAAGGGTTTGATCATGATGACCTGGGCTTCCGGTACCGTGATCGACGCCAACTGCAGCAGCGGGACATCGGCGCCGAAATACTCCACCTGGAGCTTTTCCACTAAACCGGACGACGCCCGGCCCGTTCGCAGCGATTGAAAATCCGATTCCATTGAGTCGATCGTCTTCTCCATCCCTGCTTCAAGATCTTTTATCAAACTTTTTATCTCGTCAGCCATTTCAGACCTCGTTAACCTACAGATTCGTGCCTGCCGATAGCAGCAGGCCAACTCCAAAATGCTATCACGCCCTCAAAAAGAGGTTTTGAGAGCCTTTGTTGCAAAAATTGTTACGATAATCGTAACGAGACAGCCCTTTTTGCAGCAATTTCTGCGTGGCATCGTTGACATGCAATTATGCCGTGATCTGGACAATCCAACCCATGAGCAAAGCCGCTATTTGTTCGAAATCATCGTTCCGACGGTCTCGCCCTGGAGCGCTCGGACCAGACTGCCTTCCTGCCACAGGTCTAGCACCAGGATCGGCAGATTGTTTTCCATGCACAGCGTGATGGCCGTGCTGTCCATCACCCCGACTTTCTGATTGAGCGCATCCAGATAGGTCAGGCGTTCATAACGCTGCGCATTGGCGTTTTTGCGCGGATCGGAGTCATAGACGCCATCGACCTTTGTGGCCTTGATAAACACTTCAGCGCCAATTTCGGCCGCCCGCAATGCGCCTGCGGTGTCCGTCGTGAAATAAGGGTTGCCGGTGCCGGCGCCAAGAATGAGCACGCGGTCTTTTTCAAGATGACGGATCGCGCGCAAGCGAATATATGGCTCGGCCACAGAGCGGATCTCCAGCGCGGTTTGCACGCGCGCGGCCAGGCCGATTCGCTCAAACGCATCGCGCAGTGCGAGTGAGTTCATCACGGTCGCCAGCATGCCGATATGGTCGGCTGTGGTGCGATCCATCCCGTGCGCGATGCCGTCCTTGCCGCGCCACCAGTTGCCCGCACCCAACACCAGCGCGACCTGCACGCCCATCTCGCGCACAGCTTTTACCTTTTGCGCCAGATCCTCCGCCAGGGATGCCTGGATCCCCATGCCGCCAGGCCCAGCGAAGGCCTCGCCGCCCAGTTTCAACAGGATGCGTTTGTATTTAGGTTGGGATAGTTGGCTCATAGTCGTTTGTCACTCCGTGGCGCATGGCGTCGAACGCGCGCGTTCATACGCTTCGTTACAAATAAAAAGGGCATCTTTGAGGATGCCCTTTTGCTTATTCAGTTCCGGTCTCGCCGAGTTGGAACCGGCTGAACCTGCGAATCACAATGTTTTCGCCGATCTTGGCCACCGCCGCGGTAACCACGTCCTTGACTTTAAGCTTGCCATCAGGGTCTTTCACATACACCTGATCGAGCAGACAGGTATCTGCGTAGAACGCTTCCATCTTGCCGACGGCGGCTTTCTCCGCGATGTTTTCCGGCTTGCCCTGTTTGACCAGCTCGTCTTTGAACGTCTGGGTCTGCGTGGCGATCACCGCTGCCGGGATGTCCTCGCGCTTCACGTACTGCGGCGCGGACGATGCGATGTGAATGGCGATGTTATGCGCCAGTTCGGTGAATTCCGGGCTGCGTGCGACAAAGTCGGTTTCGCAATTGACCTCGACCATCACGGCCAAACGGCCGCCGCCGTGTGAATACACCTCAACCATGCCGTCATTGGCTTCGCGGCTGGACTTCTTGGCTGCGGCAGCCAACCCCTTCTCGGTTAGCCACGCCACGGCTTTTGTGTAATCGCCGCCCGATGCATCGAGCGCCTTTTTGCAATCCATCATGCCCGCGCCGGTCTCTTCGCGCAGCGTTTTGACTTGTTCTGCTGTAACTGCCATTTCAACCAATCCTTTATGACTCTGACGTTGCTCTGTGGCGCACTAACCAGTGCACTAAAAACTAAGGATGTAAAGCGGCAAAATTGCTATATCCCTCGCGGATCGAGGGATATAGCAATTTTGCCAGAATTACAAACTGCCTTTTTGAAGCACTAAGCCGCGGGCTCTTCTGCATCCGGTTCAAACGAGCGCAACAGGCTCTCGTCCACCAGGGTGGTGCCTTCACCGGCAGCGCCGGCTTCACCGCTGTTCACCGCGGTTTCGGTGGCGATATCGCTGCCTTTGCGCAGGGCCAGGCCCTCGAGCGCGGCGTTGGACATGGCCTCGACGATCAGTTTGATCGCGCGGATGGCGTCATCGTTCGACGGAATGATGTAGTCCACGCCGTCCGGGTCGCAGTTGGTATCGACCATTGCGATGACCGGGATGCCAAGCGCGTTGGCTTCCTTGATGGCGTTGAATTCACGGCTGACATCGACGATAAACAGGGCCTCGGGCAGGCGCCGCATCGTCTTGATGCCGCCCATCTTGCGGTTCAGGCGGTCAATTTCGCGTGTTTTGCCGAGGGCTTCTTTCTTGGTGAAGCGCTCAAGCTCGCCGCGCTCTTTCATGGCTTCGAGTTCGGCCATCCGCTCGAGACGGCTCTTGATCGTGCGCCAGTTGCTGAGCGTGCCGCCCATAAAGCGCTCGGTGATGTAAGGCTGGCCGGCGCGCGAGGCCTGCGTGATGATCGGTTCCTGCGCCTGGCGCTTGGTGCCGACAAACATCACTGTGCCGCCCTTCGACACGATGTCACGCACATAGTTGTACGCGTGATCGATGGCGACGATGGTCTGCTGCAGGTCGATGATGTGAACGCCGTTTCGCTCCGTGAAGATATACGGCTTCATCTTGGGGTTCCACCGCTTCGTGCGATGGCCGAAGTGCACGCCCGTTTCGAGCAATGACTTCATTGGTACTACTGACATATTTAGTTCTCCTTTGAAAAGCCTCTACACGCCTCATTTGCCAGCGAATTGCGGCGTTTTGCCACAACAGGACGCTGCGCATCGGCGCATATGTGTGATTGCCCAATCGCTTGAGCGGCGGATATTCTAACAGAGTACAGACAACAGAACACAGATTACAGACCTGAGCCGGCCTGTAGTTTCTTCCGTCTGTAATCTGTGTTCTGTTGTCTGTACTCTTTATTCTTCGGGTGTATTCTTTCCCCATGTTCAAATCGATCTCTGATGTAACAAGCGGGTTGCGTGGGCAAAGCTATATCGCCAACGACGAGATTTCGACCGTGGTTTATCTGGCGCAGCAGATGGGAAAACCGGTGCTGGCAGAGGGTCCGGCCGGCGTCGGCAAAACCGAGCTGGCGAAAGCCTGGGCCGCAGCCAGCGGGCGCGAGCTTATTCGACTGCAGTGTTACGAGGGATTGGACGAATCAAAGGCGCTGTATGAGTGGGAATACTCAAAGCAGATGCTGTATACGCAGCTGCTGCGCGACAAACTTGGGCAGGTGATGGGCGACGCCACCTCGCTGAGTGAAGCCGCGGACCGTCTGGGCGAACAGGAAAACGTCTTCTTTAGCAAACGCTTTTTGCTGCCGCGGCCGCTGTTGCGCGCGCTGATGAACCCCAAGCCGGTCGTGCTCCTGATCGATGAAATCGACCGCGCCGACGCCGAATTCGAGGCGTTTTTGCTCGAAGTGCTGAGCGATTTCCAAATCAGCGTGCCCGAGCTCGGCACGATCAAAGCCGAGCACCAACCGATGGTGGTGCTGACCAGCAACAACACGCGCGAACTCAGCGAGGCGCTCAAACGCCGCGCGCTGTATCTGTATGTTGATTACCCGTCGTTTGAAAGCGAATTGCAAATCGTGCAAATGCGCGCGCCCGATCTGGCGCCGAGCGTGGCCAAGCAGTGCGTCGAGATTGTGCAAAAGCTGCGCGAGATCGACCTGAAAAAGAACCCGAGTGTGGCCGAAACGGTCGATTGGGCCAAAGCCCTGGTCGCCATCAACGCCAAACACCTCGACGACAAGACGCTCAACGACACGCTCTCGGTCATTCTCAAACACGAAAGTGACATTCAGCGCGCCCGCCGCGCGCTCACTGGCGGCCGGGGCGGGCGCGAAGTCGGGATCAGGTAAGAAGGTGCTTAAAGTGCTTGAAGTGCCTAAAGTGCTTAAGGTGATTTCACCGTGGGCACCTTAAGCACCTTAAGGACTTTAAGCACCTTAAGCACCTTCTTTTTATGGACCACCGGATTGTCGAATTCATCACCGCGTTGCGATCGGCGGGCGTCCGTGTATCGCTGGCAGAGAGCGCCGACGCCATGCGGGCGATCGACGCCGTCGGTGTGCTTGACCGCGACACGTTTAAGAGCGCGCTGCGCGCCACGCTGATCAAAGAGCCGGCCGATGTGCCGTCGTTTGACCAGTATTTTCCGATGTATTTCAGCAGTGAGGGTGCGGAGTTGCAACCGCCGCAGGGCTTGAACAAAGAGCAGCAGGAACAGCTGCAGCGCGCAATTGACGACGTTAAAGCAGCAGATCCAAGACCTGATGCGCCAGCTCGCAAACGGCGAGCGCCCGAGCAAAGAGCAGATGCAGGACGCGGCCAAACAAGCCGGCATCCGGCCGGGCATGCGCGGCAACCAGCACATGCAGGATTGGATCACTCAGCGCATGCTGCGGCAGATGGGGCTGACGCCTGAACAAGTGCGCGATGCGCTTGAAGCCCTTTTAAAGCAGCTCAAGAATCAGGGCATGAATGGCGAGGGGCGCCAGGAAGTGCGTGAAACCGTGCAGGGCAACGCCGAATCGATGCGCGAACAGGTCTCGCGCTTTGTCGGGCAAAGCCTGCTGAACCAGCCCGACGACAACCCGCGCCGGCAGCGCGTCGACGATTTGATGAACCGGCCGTTGTCATCGTTGAGCGAAGCCGAATCCGATGAGCTGCGCAACCACGTGCGCCGGCTGGTGGCCCGGCTGCGCTCGCGTGCGGCCCTGCGCATGCGGCGCGGCAAACGCCAGAACATCGATGTCAAGGCCACGATTCGGCACAACCAGCGCTACATGGGCGTGCCGATCGAGATCCGCCATCGCAAGCGCGCGCTCAAGCCAAAGATCACGATCATCGTTGATGTCAGCACGTCGATGCGGCCGGTGGCCGAGTTCATGCTGCGTATGGTGTATGAGCTGCAGGATCAGATCAGCAAGGCGCGCTCGTTTGCGTTTATCAGCGATCTCAACGACGTCAGCATGGTCTTCGAGGAGAATCGCCCGGCCGAGGCGGTTGAGGAAGTGCTGACCACGCTGCCGCCCGGTCACTACAACACCGATCTGGGCAACAGCCTGAATTCGCTGCTGCGCGAGCACGCGGACGCGGTCGATCGCCGCACGATTCTGATTTTTGTCGGCGACGCGCGCAACAACTTCAACGATCCGCGGGCCGATTTGATGCAATTGCTAAAAGTGCGCGCCAAGCGCCTGGTCTGGTTTAACCCGGAGCCGCCGCAGATGTGGGGTCAGGGCGATTCGGACATGCTGCAATATGCGCCGATTAGCGACGCGGTGCATCAGGTCGCCACGCTGAAGCAGCTGGCGGATGCGATCGATGATTTGTTTACGTGAGTGCGTCGGTCGATACGGCGTACCGCGTTCGCTCCGTAATTCTGAGTTGTGAAAAGCCGTGGCGGCCAATAGCGCGGCAGAAACCTGGTGCGCGTTGTCATCCTGAAGCGCAGCGGAAGGATCTCATGGTGCGTTAGCTTTTGGCGAACTGGCTAGCGCTCAACGAGGTCCTTCCGCTGCGCGTCAGGATGACAATGCTCGTGGTGCGGCACGGCCTAGTTTCTGAGCAGGTGGATTGCAGTTGGTGTGATTTCTGACCCCTCATCTAAGCGTGAAGACTATCGAGGCAAAGAAGCACATTGTCGGTGTTGGTGCTTATGATTACGGACTAGATTATGTTGAGCGAGACATCCGACAATCCCACAAATAATGGTCTGTTTAGGCTATTGAGCGCGTCTGAACAACAAGTCGCATTTGAATGCATGAAGGTGATGTCTGCTTGTCGATTGCTGTCAGAAGGCGAGATTGAAACGGTTATGTCGGTCACACTTGATGACTTGCGGCGCGTTATCTCCCAATATTGATGAATCTGTCCCGGATACGTGGCGAGTAATCGGTATGTCTTTAACCTATATTGGCGGGGCTTACTTTCCGCCAGGTGAATGGGAACGACTTGGCCTACCATTCCCTCAATCGAGAGCGAAGGACGTCGGTGATAAGTGGTATTTATTGCTTGATGCCAGTGAAGGTTTAAGCTGATGTCGTCAAACGCCAGTTTTTGCCGGTGCTGGGGCGATAGCAGGTCATAATGCACGCTCGTGAGATCCAATTCGCGCCTGCCTGAGCCGGCACCCAACACACGCGCCGCGCCGTTTCGCGTCGGCCTCATCGGCGGGCTGGTGCTCGCCATCGCACTCGCCGCGCAACTCTTTGCGCTGTACAAGTCCGATCCGGACAACGCCACCGTTGGCTGGTTTTTGATCACAAGCGGCATGAGCATCGTCGGGTTCTATGCCGCGCGTGAAAGCCACGCGCACAAACGCGCGCAAGGCGCGAAGGCGGGCGCGCTGGCCGGCCTGCTGGTCGGCGTGCTTTTGACGCTGGTGTTTGTCGCGGCGACGATTGCCATGTCGCTAAACCAGACCATGATCGCCGATGTCGAGCGCATAGTCGTGGCATCCAACCCGAAAGAAACGCTGCAGGCGCTCGAACAACAAGGCTGGACGCCGCGCATGATCGTGCAGCTATCGCTGCTGATGGTTGTCACCTGCTGCGGCATCGGGTTCCCGGCGCTGGCTGTGTTGCTCGGCGCATTGGGTGGCATGGGCGCGATCGTCCCGGAAGATCTCGCCAAATAACCGGCGCGTCACCTATAGCCGCGTGACAGCGCGGCGACGCCGTAGCCGGACTCTGGCGAAACATCCGGCACTTCGAAGTCCAGCGTGTCGGCGATGCGCACAATCATGTTGAACGCGCCGCAAATGTGGATGGCCTGTTCGATCTGCATATCGTTGATGCCGGCGGCGCGGATCGCGTCGATATCGGCTGACGCAAGCTCGTCGGGGCGCAACGTCAGCGTTTCAACCACGCCGAGCATCGCGCGCAACCCGGCGCTTACCGGCGCGGTGCGCCAATCGTCAAAAACTGCCTGGATCAGCGCCTCACCGAGGGCTGCGCGCGCCATCGCGCCGTGTGTGCCTGTTCAGAATGGGCACTTGTTGAGATGCGCGGTAAACGCCGCGAACAGCTCGCGCTCGCCGACGCTCCAGTCGGAATCGCCGCGCAGCAATTCGTGGATCATGGCGGAATACGGCCCGCCGAACAACTCTGGCCGATACGCCAGGGCTTTGACCACATCGAGCGGCACATGGGGCGCGAGCGTGTCGCGGCTGACTTTTGGCAATCTCATGATGTTGTTTTTGGGCGCATGGCGCGCAGACCGGCGTCGATCCGGCGCATGCCCGCACCGGCTGCAGCGGTGACAATGGCTTCGTAGATCGCGTCTTCACTATGCCCGTTTGCGAGCAGCAGTGCGACGTCGCGGTCGGTTGTCTTGTATGCGCTGTGAATGACCTTGTCCACAAACGCGCGCAGGTCCTCGGGCACATCCGGGTCGACAGCGCCGGCCTGCGCGGCGGCATAGATTGCGGCGCGTTCTGCGCCACTGAGCGTGCCGGCGGTGTTGTGGACCGCATCGGTCACCGCGGTGCGCAACGCGGTTAGCGTGCTATCTGAAACCATGTCGGCAGTGTAGCAAGGATTTGTGGAGTTGCGCGCGCCAAAGTACGTGCGGGATGGGAAGAAGCCACAGATTTCACGGATTACACAGATTTTTTCTTGTTGGGCAAAAGGCATGCCTCGAACAAAAAATAATCTGTGTAATTCGTGAAATCTGTGGCTTCTTCCCGTTTAACTATTGCGCGTATTGAATCGCAGCACAGCCTGTGACATCCGGGCACTGCAGCGTGATGAATGGCATGCGCAGGGTGAATGTCGGCGAGAGCGCGGTGCGCTGGATGACGATTTGGCGTGTCTCAACACCGGCTGGCGCCAGCAGCGAGATCGTCCAGGAGACTGTCGCGGTGGTGGTCACAGCGCCGGCAGACGCCGCGAGCAGGCCGGTCGAGATCGGCAATGTAAATGAAATCGAACGGTTTGTAAGCCCCAGCGTTTGATAGCCGTTTGTCAGCGTGAAGGTCACGGTGATCGGATCGGTCGTGTTTGGCAGCGGATTTGGGGTCTGCACGACGGCTGGATTGCGCAGGCGGAGGGCCTCATCGACCGCAGCTTTGGCGTCGATCAAGCCATAGCCATAGGTGTTGTTCGGTCGCGCCGTGCCCGGCACGCTGCCGCAGTTTTCACCCAGGTTGATGGGCTGTGCGGTGCGGCGGAGGATCTGTTCGACCTCGCTGATCTGGCCGCGCAGCTCCGGCGCCGCGCTCAGCAGTAGCGCGGTGACACCGGCCACGTGCGGCCCGGCCATGCTGGTGCCGCTCTTGAGCCCGTATGCGCCATCGGATGTGCTTGAGCGCACGTTTTCGCCCGGGGCAACGACATCGGGTTTGACGCGCCCAGTGAGCGATGATGGGCCTCGGCTGCTAAACCCGGCGATGGTATTGAAGCTGTTGCTTGCGCCAACGGTGAAGGCTTGATCGAGCATGGCCGGTGCAGACGACACCGAGCTGCACGACGGGCCGCTGTTGCCGGCCGACGCGATCACAAAAATACCGGCATCGCGCAATGTTTGTGTGACGGTGATGAGCGCGGTCGGATCGGCGCAACCCACCTCGGTTTCGGGTGGGAAGCAGCCCCAGGAGTTGCTGGTGATATCGGCAGCTTTGGCCGGGTTCGGGTTATTGCCAAACACATCGGTTGGCGCCATTGCAAATTGAAAGCAGGCGCTGTAGCGCGCCACGCTGCCGACGTTGAACAACATGTTGCGGCAGCCGATCCAGCGCGCGCCCGGCGCCACGCCGACTTGATTGCCGGCCTGATCGTCACCCAGGATCGTGCCGACGGTGTGCGTGCCGTGGCCGTTGTCGTCGAAGGCCGTGGTCGTGGTCATGCCGATCGATGCGCCGGCCGCGTCGAACCAGTTGAAGTCATGCGTGACCGTGATGCCATCCCAACCGCGGTATGCGGCTTTGAGCGCCGGGTGGTCCCACTTCACGCCGGTGTCCAGATCGGCCACGACAATGCCGGTGCCGGTGATGCCCAGCGTCCAAAGCTCTGGCGCGCGCACGCGCTGCACACCCCATTCCACAGTTGTGGCGGCAAACGGGTTGCGCGCTGCCGGTTTGGACAGCGCGCTTGCGCGCTGCGTTTGGATGCCCTGAAATGCGACATCCAGGTCGACTTGTTGCACATCCGCGCGGGCGGCCAGCCACAGCGCATCTGCGCGAGTGGCGTTGCGCACCCAAATTTGATTGCTGATCCAAAGCGGCATGTAGTCGGCGCCGCGGCCGCTGAGCGCGGTGCGCAGCGCGCGTTGGCTGTTGGCAGCGTGTGCGGTGAGGGCGTCAAACACAAAGCGCGTGCGCCCGGCTTTGTCGCTCATGCGGCGGGCCGGGCTCAAATCCGGGAAACCCTGCGCCTGAACCAGCAGATCGGTGCTGCCAGCGGCGGTGGCTGCAAATGCGCGCGCGGTCAGCTTGCGCGGGGGTTCCGGCGTTGCAGCCGGCGTCCAGGCGCTGATGCCGAACATGCTGATGCACAGGAGGAGGGTTATGAATGCGCGCATTTTGCCTGCTTGCTGGCCTTTGAAGGTGCAGCTTCGCGATTCTACGTCGCGAGGGCTGCGTGCTACAATTTTGAGGCAGACAAAAAACGCACATAGCGGCCTGACGATGCTGAATTCGGCGCAAGCCATTTCGGAGTGGAATGAACCACGTGGCCGTAGTGTGAATCGAAACCGCCGTTCGTCTGGGCCAAGGCATGAGCAGAAAGCTCAATGCCTTTTTTTGTTGTTTTAAAAGACCTCATCCATCGAGTTTGGCGAAATCACCGCCCGCGTTCCGAGCGGGCGGTGATTTCGCCTAGTAATACGTCAAGGCAAACAGTTTGGGAGCCGAATTCACCATCCCCGCGCGGAGCGCGGGGATGGTGAATTCGGCCAACGATAAACTTTGCTTTGACAGGCTACTAGTACTTTGCGGGTGGGGGTTAACAGTTGGAGCACGACTACACCATGAGTGACTTTCTTGTTCGCGGAAATCTGAGCGATGTCGATCCCGAGGTTGCTGAGCTGGTTCAACAGGAGCATTCCCGCCAGGTCAACAAGCTCATCATGATTGCCAGTGAGAGCTATGTGCCCGAGGCGATCCGTGAGGCCGAAGGGTCGGTCTTTCAAAATATTTATGCCGAGGGCTATCCGCATGCCGACATGCATGCGCAAAGCGAAGCCGAGATTGTCGATTACGAACGCCAGCTGCCGTTCTTTCGTCGCAGCGCGGATCGGCGTTACTACAAGGGTGTGGAGTACTGCAACCTGATCGAAGCGCTGGCGCAACGGCGCGGCGCCGAAGTCTTCTGCCCGGCCAATCTGACGGTCGACGATCTATTTCTAAATGTGCAGCCGCTCGCCGGTGCCGTTGCCAACACCGCGATTTACGAGGCGCTGGTGCAGCCGGGCGACACGGTGATGTCGCTCGATCTGTTGCATGGCGGGCATCTGTCGCACGGTTCGCCGGTCAACATCACCGGACATCGCCAGCGCATCGTGCACTACCGGGTCAACGAAGAGACCGAGCTGCTGGATTACGAAGAGATCATGGAACAGGCGCAAAAAGAGAAGCCGAAGATGATCATTGCCGGGTTCACATCGTATCCGTTTGCGCCAGATTTCGCGAAATTCCGCGCGATTGCGGATTCGGTCGGCGCATACCTGCTCGCCGATATTGCGCACACCGCCGGCATGGCCGCGGCCGGCGCATATCCCAACCCGGTCGGCATCGCCGATGTGACCAGTTTCACCACGCACAAGACGATGATGGGCCCGCGCGGCGCGGTCATCATCACGACCAACCCGGAGATGGCGAAGAAGATTGATCGCGCGGTATTTCCTGGCATGCAGGGCGGCCCGCATATGAACAAGATCGCCGGTATGGCGACGATGTTCAAGATCGCAAAGACGCCAGAATTTCAGACGCTGCAGCATCAGATCAAGGCCAATGCCATCGCGTTGGCGCAGGGCTTCAAAGAAAAGGGCGTGCGCGTTGTGCATGGCGGCACGAACACGCACATGGTGTTGATCGACTGCAAGAGCATCGCTCGCCACAACGACGAGCCGCTGATGGGCGACATCGCTTCGCGCATTCTCGATATGGCCGATATCGTGTGCAACCGCAACACGATCCCAGGCGACCGCGATGCGACCCGGCCAAGCGCGCTGCGCTTTGGCGCCACCTGGCTCACGCAGCGCGGGCTGGTTGAGGCCGATATGACTGAGATCGCCAACATCGTCACCACGGTGCTCAAGACGGCCAAGCCGTATGCGCTTGGCGAGAAGAAACTGCCGCGCGCGCGCGTGGATTTTGACGCACTGCTCGACGGCGCCACGCGCGTCGCGGCGCTGTGCAAAAAGGCCGGCAGCGACGCCAAGGTCAAGAAGCCCAGCTATCCGCACAGCTGGCATGTGACTACGGCCAAGCTCAAGAGCAAGGCGCCGCACGCCACGATCGAGATCAGCGGGCCAAATGCCGAAGGCTTTTTGAACACGGTTATGCGCGGCAGCGTGTCGTCGCTCAACGACAACGAGCGCATGAACAACGCCGTGCTCAAACGCAACCGCAAGCCCTATGTCGATGTGATCGCAGCGCGCAAGAACGGTCACTACACGCTCGAAATGCCGACGGCCAAGGCGCGCCAGGCTGTGCAGTGGCTGCGCGCGCTGTCCGACGGGTATGTGATCTTTGACGAGAACGATGTGGGCTGCGCGATTCCCGGCCCGGTCAAGATTCGTGAAGTCGAGGCGTAGGTACGTGCTTTCTCCGGCAGAACCTCCGTACGCTCGTGCAGCAAATGTGACAAACCGCCGCAGCACGAGGGGATGCTGCTTTCACTGAAACGACTCTAACCATGAACGTCTGGCTGGAAACCCGCAACAAACCGCTGCTCATCGCGCATCGTGGCGCAAGCGCGCACGCGCCTGAGAACACGATGTTGGCGTTTCAACTGGCGATGGCGCAAGGGGCCGACGGCATCGAACTCGATGTCAAAAAATGCGCCAGCGGCGAAGTCGTCGTCATGCATGACACGACCGTCGATCGAACCACAAACGGCAGCGGCGCGGTGCATAAGCTCACACTCGCACAGCTGCGCGCGCTCAATGCTGGCGAGGGCCAGCCGGTGCCGACGCTGGACGACGTGCTCGAACTGGTCAAGACGCACCCGTCGTTTGTGATCAATATCGAGGTCACAAACTACGAAACGCGCAACGACGGGCTGGAGCGCGATGTGGTCGACGTGGTCAAACGCCATGCGATTGGCGAGCGCGTGCTGTTTTCATCGTTTAATCATCTGCTGGTTCGGCGGCTGGCCGGCCTGTTGCCTGAGGTGCCGCGCGGGTTGCTCTATGCCAACGACATGCCGCTGCCGCTGCGCAACGTTTGGTTGTCGCCGTTTGTCAAACACGCGTTTCGCCACCCGCATCACAGCATGGTCACGCTCGATTTTGTGCGTGCCATGCGGCAAGCCGGCCGCGGTGTCAACGCCTGGACTGTCAACGAACCGTCCGACATCCGGCGCATGGCCGCCATGGGCGTTAGCGGCATCATCGGTGATTCGCCAAAGACGATGCGCGAAACGCTCGGCCTGTGATTTTGCCAATTTCAGCAATTTCTGTTTGTTGCTGCGTTTTCGCCATCAAGTAGTCACACTCCGGCAAGATTCGGTTAAGGGGCTGACCCGTGCTCCCGCTAAAGGCTGATTAAGCGCCTGCGGGTTGTCTATATCCTCTCGAAGCGTGACGAAATTGTTGTTCTGATTTCGCCACAAAACTAAGAGGCTCAGACCAATGGCGTAGCCGGTCCTTGTGAGCACATCTGAAACGTGTTCGGCGATTTCATCACCCCTGCGCTCCGCGCAGGGATGGTGAAATCGCGAAAACATTTACAGCTGTGCCCTAGGCGGTGCGCAGCGTCTGAATAGACACACCGAGGCATTCCATGATTGCAAATTACGGGTTGAGCGGGATCAAGCAACAATCGCAGCGCGTCAGCTTTGGCAGCTACGAAGTGGTTGACACGCTCCACAGCGGGTCCAACCGCACGCACTATCTCGCGCGTCACGTCATCTCGAACGAGAACGTCATGTTGACGACAATCGACGCATCGCTGCAGCTGCCGGATCGCATCTCGCGGTTTGTGCACGATATGTCGCAGGTCGAGATGATTCGCCACTCGAACATTGCGCCGTTGCACACCGTGGATGTCATCAACAACCGGCCGTATGTGGTGGTCAGTTTTGGCGCGAAGGGCACATTGCAGCAAATGCTGGCCTCGGCAAAGACCAAACCGTTCAAGCTGAAACAGGCATTGGCGTTGATGCAACAGCTGGCGGTCGCGATGCAATATGCGCACGACAACGGCTTTTTGCTCGGCAATCTTGCGCCAGAAACGATCATGTTCGCGCAGGACGGCACCCCGCTGCTGGCCGAGGTCGGCATGGTGCAGGCGCTGGTGAATGCCGGCGTGCCATCGAACACGACCGCCGTGGGCCGCCGCGGATATCTCTCACCCGAACGCGCAAAAGGCAAAACGTTGAGCGCTGCCGGCGATGTCTACGCGCTTGGCGCGCTGTTGCACGAGCTGTTGCTTGGGCGCGCCCCGGCGCAGGCCGACGGTTCTGGCGCGCAGAAAATCAGCGGCAGCATGTTGCCGCAGCGCGTGGTCGAGGTGATCAACAAGGCGCTGTCGGATGACCCGGCCGAGCGCTACGAGACGCCGTTTGACTTTGAGCGCGCGATCGCCGCGATCGGCCGTCAAACTGATCACACACGCCTGCTGGGTGCATTGCGCCGCTCGGCGATTGGCGCGGCCGTGCTGACTGCGATCGGCGCTGGCATCGTGTATGGCCGCGCGTATGTCTCCGCTGAGACGCTGTCTAATTTCGGCGCGCAGGCCAGCACTGCCATCACAACAGCACGCGAGACTGCGACTCAGCTCTTTAACAACACGCCGCAAACAATGGCGCCACCCGTGACATCGGCGTCCTACATCACAATCGACATTTCGGAAGACCCCGTCACGCCGACCGCGCCGCCACCCACGCCGCAGCAGCCTGCAGTTCAACCGACAGCAGCGTTCGAACGCACGCTGAGCAACCCGGCCTTGCCAAAACCGACCTCGGAGGCAGTGCCGCTTGAACCGACCCTGGAGGCCGCAGTGGTGGACGACTTTCTCGTCAACCCGAGCCTGCAGCCAACCCCGGCCGTTGAAATTGCAGCATTGCCCGAACCGGCCGCACAGCCCGTTGTTGCCACGCCGGCCCCGGCCGTGCAGCCGCCGGCGCGCGTGCGGCGCGTGGTGCGCAAACCGGCTCCGGTGGCGAAAGACCCGGCCTTGAAAAACCAGCACCCGCTGTGCAGACAGACGCAAGCGTGGACGGTCTGCAGCTGACCGTGGTCAAAACAGGCGCCGAACGCTGGGGTCGTCCACCGGAGTGGGCCGCCGGCAACCGCAATATCTGCGCATTTATCGACAGCCCAACCGATTCCGGCGGCGAACGCCTCTGGCGGTTCTATGCGCAGGTGGTGCTGACCAACTCGACCCGCCAGGACATTCGAATCGCGTCCGGCGCGCTGAGTGTGTTGGGCAAAAATAACACGCGCATTCCGGCCTGCCTGCCTGGCGCGCTGGTGCTCAAACCCGGCGCCAAAGTGTCAATCTGGGTGCGCACCTTCTTTGAAGGGGATAAGCCCGCGCCCTATCGCATTCAAGCGGCCGGTGTGGCGCGCGCAGCGTGCATGACACCGGTGACCGGGCCGACAAACTTTGCCGCGAACTCACTGTTGTTTCGCATCCTCGGTTGCCGCTAGTGCAACAAAAAGTTGGTTTCTAAATCTGGCGAAATTGCTATATCCCTCGCGAAGTGGGGGATATAGCAATTTCGCCGCTTTAACAACCATGTTTTTGTTGCACTAGCGCACTGCAGGAAAACGAGACAGGCCCAGCGCATGCGCTGGGCCTGTCTCGTTTTCCTGCAGCGGAGAGGAAAGGATTTGAACCTTCGATGAGTTGCCCCATACGCGCTTTCCAGGCGCGCGCACTCGACCAGACTATGCGACCTCTCCAAGTAAGCGAGATTATACGGGTTTGAAAGCGGGGCGGCAGAAGAAAGTGCTTAAGGTGCCTCAGGTGCTTAAAGTGCTTAACGTTCGGACGCCGCAACGTTAAGCACTTTAAGCACCTGAGGCACCTTAAGCACTTTCTTCTGCCATACTTACGTGATATGAATACGCCAAAACGTGCCGCGTGGATCAAGACGATTCCGGAAGACGAAGCCGAGGGCTTGCTGCGCGAGCTGTATGAAAAAGAGTGGGACAAGCAACACAACCTTGTCGACAACGTGCTCAAAGTGCACAGCCTGCATCCGGAGACGCTGCGCGCGCATGTTGACCTGTATCGCACGATCATGTATGGGCGTTCTGCCATCACACGGCCGGAGCGCGAGATGATCGGCGTGGTGATCTCCACGATCAACCAGTGCCACTACTGAACGGCCCATCATGCGGCCGGTCTGGCCCGCCTCACAAAAAATCCCGCACTGGCAAAGGCGCTCAAAACTGATTACACCACGGCGGATGTCACACCGCGCCAGCGCGCGATGCTGGACTACGCGGTCAAACTAACGCGCACGCCCGGCGAGATGCGCGAGAGCGATGTGATTGCGCTGCGCGCGCACGGCCTGAGCGACCGGGATATTCTCGATGTCAACCAGGTCACCGCGTATTTCGCCTATGTCAATCGTGTGGCCGATGGCCTTGGCGTCGTCACAGACGATTACGCAGAAGAGGAGAACGCGGCGATTGGGGGCGGGGAGGAAGGGGCGGCGGCGCAAAGTGCTTAAGGTGCCTCAGGTGCTTAAAGTTCCTGTAGTCGATACGTGTGTCGTCACCGCGATGCGCAACGTCTCCTGAACCTTAAGCACTTTAAGCACCTTCTTCCGCATATGCGAGAATGTTGGCCCAAAACCGCCATGATTCGCGACTCCCTACACGCCGCCGTCTCGCACGCCATTGCCGCAGCCCAAACTGCCGGCGATCTGCCCGCCTTTGATGTTCCATCGTTTGCGATCGATCATCCGCGTCAGGCAGAAATGGGCGATTACTCGGCGTCCGTCGCCATGCAGTTGGCGCGCGTGGCGAAACTGGCGCCGCCCAAAATTGCCGCGGCAATCGCAAAGCATGTAACGCTGTCGGATGACTATGCAGTTGAAGTGGCGGCCGGCTATGTCAACTTTCGGCTGACGCCGGACTATCTCAATCGCGCCCTGGCTGACGTTTTGGCGCAGGGCCCGACCTGGGGCAATGTCGATATCGGCGCGGGCAAAAAGGCCCAGGTCGAGCACGGCAGCGCGAATCCGACCGGCTATGCCACGATCGGCACCGGGCGCAATGTGACGGTGGGTGACACGCTCGCAAACACGTTGGAAGCGGCCGGCTACGACGTGCACCGCGAGTGGTATGTCAACGACCGTGGCGCGCAAATCGCGCGCTTTGGCGCCAGTTTGTATACGCACTACTGCGCGGAGTTTGGCGTCGATGAGCCGTTGCCGCCGAAGGGCTATCCAGGCGAAGACGTCGTCGAAGTGGCGCGCGCGATCGCGGCGCGCGAGGGCGATCGCTTGCTCAAGCTGCCAAAAGCTGAGGCCCTCCGCTATCTCAGCACCGCCGGTGTTGAGCTAACCATGGCCAACATCAAAGCCACCATGCATAGGTTGGGTGTGCGCTTTGACAATTACTTTAGCGAGAACAGCCTGCACACCAGCGGTGAGGCCGAACGCATGCTGGGTGAACTGCGCGAACGCGAGGTCGTGCTCGAGCATGACGGCGCGGTGTGGTTTAGCGAAGACGGCAGCCCGATTCGCGCTGGACAGGGCGTCAAACGCGACGACTATCGCGAGCACGCGGCCGCCGACGATGTATTGGAAAGTGACGAGGACTCAGGTGAAGCGGAAAAGGGCACAGCCGTACAGGCCGTAATCTTTCGTTCGCCGCGCATTTCACCCGACCCGGATGATCGCGCCACGTACTTTTTTAGCGACGTGCCGTATTTGTGGGACAAGCTTGTCCGGCGCAATTTCAAGCCCGCGGTCTACGTCTGGGGTGAGGATCATCAGGCCGATGTGCCGCGGCTGTACGCAATTGCGCGCGTGCTTGGGCTGCCGGAGAGCGATCTCAAGATCCTGATCTATCGGTTTATTACCGTGATGCGCGGCGGCAAAGAGGCGCGCATGGGCAAGCGCGCGGGCAACGCCATTCTGGTCGACGATGTGGTCGAAGAGGTCGGCAAAGACGCTGTGCGCTACACGTATTTGTCGCGCAGCATCGACACAAAGATCGTATTCGATCTCGATCTGCTCAAAGAGCAGAGCGACAAAAACCCGGTGTTTTATGTGCAATACGGGCATGCGCGCATTTGCTCGATCGCGCGCAAGGCGCCGGAAGCGCTGGGTCTGACGCCAGAGGCGATCGAACACGAAATTGCAACGCGACCGGCGCAGTTGGCGGAGGCCAGCGAGCTGGCGCTGGCGCGCAAGATGCTGGAGCTGCCCGAAGTTGTCACACTGGTAGCGACCACACTGCAGCCGCATCACTACACGACCTACGCCTACGCGTTGTGCTCGACCTTCTCGAAGTTTTACGACGAATGCCCGGTCTTTAAGGAACCGCGGCCGCCGGAGGCCGTGATGTATTCGCGCATGCGCCTGGCGCGCGCTGCGCAGCTCACCCTGGCACGCGTGCTGCGCTTGATGGGCATGGAGACACCGGAACGCATGTAATGCTGCAACGTGTACTTTGGCCCGTCTTTCGCGTGCGCCAAAGCGCGTTGCGCCTGAACCAAAATAATTATGGGAATCAAACCTGACCACTGGATCCGCCGCATGGCGACCAATCAAAAGATGATCGAGCCCTTCGTCGAGAATTCGATGCGACAGGGCGTGATCAGCTACGGCGTCTCATCATACGGCTACGACATTCGCGTTAGCAACGAGTTCAAGATTTTTACAAATGTGAACTCGGCCGTGGTCGACCCAAAGCAGTTCGTGCTCGGAGTCGTTTATCGACTACAAGGGCGGCGTCTGCATCATCCCGCCCAACTCGTTTGTGCTGTCGCGCACGGTTGAGTACTTCCGCATCCCGCGCGATGTGCTGGTGGTCTGCGTCGGAAAGAGCACCTATGCGCGCTGCGGGCTGATCGTCAACGTCACGCCGTTGGAGCCTGAGTGGGAGGGCTATCTGACCCTCGAAATCAGCAACACCACGCCGTTGCCGGCCAAGGTCTATGCCAATGAAGGCATCGCGCAGTTGCTGTTTTTGGCTGGCGATGGCCTGTGTGAGACCAGCTACAAAGACAAAAAGGGCAAATACCAATCACAGGTTGGCATTGTGCTGCCGCGCATCGAGAACAGGGTGCCGGCCAAAACCAAACCCAAAGCCAAGCCAAAAGCGAACGCCAAGGCGTGACGACATTTCGCGCAGGAGCGCGCAGAGATGAGTCCGAAAAACGCAACATCCGTCCGCGCTCCTGCGCGGACGGATGTTGCGTTTTCGGTAGAAGCTGCCTCGTCGCATCGGCGATGAAGCGCGCCAAGGGAGGCGAATCGTAATCTCGCCAAAGCAAACAAACTTTGTTTGCAAAGTAATGGCGCATTACTTTTTCTCACATTCTTCAAACTGCGCTGCACAATCGGGCCGTACTGTGTGTTGCATGGCACACCTTCTGCGCTCCCCCAACTCCTGGAAAGTTTTGGCATTGTCGAAGGAAAACCGCGTGCTGGCCCTGGGCAGCGCGGTGTTTTTGGCGGCGCTCGGCGCCACGGCGAGCGGGTGGCTGCCGTTTGGCACGCTTGAGCTGGCCTTGCTGGCGGCGTTCTGGTTGATAGTGCCTGGTGCGCTGATCCTGGCTGGCGCAGGCGCCGGGAAGTCAGCGCAGGTGCTGCATCAGCGGCTGTTGCAGGTGCATCCGGCGGCGGCGTCATTCGCCTCGCTCGCCATGCTGCTGCCGACCGGTGCGCTCGCCACGCTGTTCAGCAGCGTTTGGGCGCTATTCGCACTCGGTATGGCCGCGCTAGGCGGCTTGCGCTTTTTTGGGCGCGCGCAGCGTTTCAGAGCGGATGAATTTGCCATCGACGCCGGTCTGATGTACCCGCTGATCGCCGTCAGCGCGTTTGTGCCGGGCTGCGCCGGGTTGCCCTACTTGGGGTTCCACGCGCCGTGGCCGATGCTCACCGCGATGCACTTTCACTATGCCGGGCTGCTTGTGCCGGTTGTGGCCGGGCTGATCGGCCGCATGCTCGATGGCCGATTTGCGCGCGCCTATGCGGCATCGGCCTATGCCGTCGTATTTGGCTCAGCTGCAATCGGCCTGGGCATTCTTTTCTCGCAGGTGTTGGAGACGTTGAGCGTCGTGGTCTTGTCGGCCGGGCTGTGGGGGTTGTCCGGAGTGGCGCTGGCGGGTGTGTTGCCCCAGGCGCGCAACGCGCTCGTGCGCGCCGGGCTGGCGGTATCGGCGCTGGTGTTTTTTGTTTCAATGCCGCTGGCGATCGCCTACAGCGTGGGCGAGTTGACCGGCAACGTTTGGATCACCCTGCCACAGATGATCGACACGCACGGCCGCATGAACTTTGTGCTTTTTGGGGTGCTTGGCACCGTGAGCTGGCTCGCCCTCAAGCCGACCCCGCGCGCAGTTGCGCATTCGGACGCCGGGTTGTTGACCCTACTGCGCGACGAACCGCTGACTTACGCGCTGTCCGACGGGGAAGACGGCATGAAGGTGCACACGCTCGAAAAAGTCATCGGCACCGATGTGTCCGGCGCGCTCTTTGATCAGGCCGGCGCTATTCTTCTGCGCTACGAGTTCTACCCGGAGAGCGTGATTTCGTCGGTTAGCGACTTCAGCCTGGCGAACCGCACAGTCGCGACGGGCGATCGCATCTTGCTGCGGTTGCACCTGCTGCACCTGTTTGGCGTGTCGTTTGTGAACTTTCCGGTGCTGGTTCACGTGGTCGATGCTGTAGATCAGCCGCGCGAAAAGCGGATGACCTATTGCACGACGCGCTGGCACCTGGCGAAGGGCACCTGCACCGCGCAGCTGCAGTGGCGTGACGATGGCGCTGTGGTGCTGTCGCTGCGCTCTGTTGAGACACCGGTCAATCGCTTTCTGAGGCTGCCCGTTGTAAAGCCAGTATTTCGCCTGTTTCTGGATCGCGCGCTGCGCAAAGGGGTGGCCAATGTTATGCGCGCGGTCGCGCAATAAATGGCGCCGGGTCTGCTTATCAAACGTTCACGTCTGGCTGGTCTACTGCGCGGTTGATCGATCAGGTACGATAGTGATTAATATCATGCTGACTGAAAAAGAAGTGCTTGCCGCGTTCTCGCGCGTGATTGAACCGGAGCTGCACAAAGATCTGGTGACCTTGAACATGATCAAGGACTTAAAGATCGCGGGCCGACCAACGTGATCTCTTCGCGATCGAACTCACGACGCCGGCTTGCCCGCTCAAAGATGTCATGGAGCGAGATGCCGCGCCGAACTGGGCAAGATCCCGGGATCGGCGTGATCGGCATCAACTGGACCAGCAATGTGGTCGCCAACGCGCGCATGCGCAGCGCGCTCAACCTGCCGATTAAAAATATCATCGCGGTGGCCAGCGGCAAGGGCGGCGTGGGCAAAAGCACGATCGCGGTCAATCTGGCGATCGCCCTGGCGCAGAGCGGCGCCACAGTCGGCCTGCTCGACAACGATGTCTATGGCCCGAACGTGCCGATGATGGTCGGGCTGCCGGCGGCCGAGATGCAGCCCAATGGCCGCGCCTGCCCTCGGTCGCGCAGCAGAACGGCAAGCTGATCCCGGCCGAGAAATTTGGCCTCAAGATCTTCAGCATCGGCTTTATTTACCCGGCTGAGGCGCCGCTGGTCTGGCGCGGCCCGATGCTGCACAGCGCCATCCGCCAGTTTCTGCAGGATGTGCTCTGGGGCGATCTGGACTATCTGGTGATCGACATGCCGCCCGGCACCGGTGATTCACAGCTCTCGCTGGCCCAGGTTGCCGCGGGCGTGATGGGCGTGATCGTGACCCAGCCGCAGATGGTGGCGATGAGCGACGCGCTCAAGGGCCTGGCCGCGTTCGAGCAGCTCAAGATCCCGATCATCGGCGTGATCGAGAACATGGGGCCGTATACAGATCGCGCACCGGTCAAAAGATTGCGCTGTTCGGCGAGGGCGGCGGGCAGAAGCTGGCTGCGCATCGCAACGTGCCGTTCTGGGCAGCGGTGCCGCTGGACCCGATGATCCGCGTGGGCGGTGACAGCGGCACGCCCGATCCTGGTGGCCGACCCTGATTGCGCGGCCTCCGTGGCCATCGCCGCGATCGCCAGACAGGTCGCCGCGCGGGTCAGCGTGCTCAACTTCAACGACAGCAGCGCGCCGCCGACGATTTCAATCGTCAACTGACGGCGCGCGTGTGTTCACCGCAAATTGGTCGGATGCGCGGGCTTGCGCCCGGATTTGGCGCGCTCCAGCAGACCGGTCTTGTGCACGAGCGAGGCGAACAGCGAGCTGGCGCTGGTGATCGGCGAGGTGTAGAACGGCACGCGCTCCACGGTCTTAAGCTCGCGCAGAAAATCGCGCGGTTGTGGACATCGTGTTGGAAGCGGGTCCGGCTGATCCCGACTTCCTGCAGGGTATGCGCATCGCTGCAAGCGATACCGGGCACATCCAGCCGCTCGGCCAACTGATGCGGCTTCATCGTTCTTTGTGTGGTCGCGCATACGGGCATTAAAGATCTCGATAAAGTCGAATTGGCTGTAATACGTCAGTAGATTTTTCGCGCCGATGCCATGCCGGCGCGGATCAAGCGGATGCGACGGCCCGCAGATGCCGCCTTGTTCGTGCACCAGGGCGATCGCATCGGGCAGCACAGATCCTCCGGAACCAGCGCGGTGATGTAATAGCACAGAATCTCGCCCGCCGTGGTCATGGCTTCCTCACCCACAATGATCAGATCCGGCGCCATCTGCTGGGCCACCAACGCGCCGTCGATTTCGCTGTGATCGGTGATGGCCAGTTTGTGCAATCCGACTTCGCGCGCGCGGCACAATCAAATCGTGCAGCCTGACCAGGCTGTCCGGGCTGTAACGTGTGTGGCAGTGGAGTTCGAGTTCTATCGCCATGGCTCCTCATTCTAAGGGCTGAGCCGGCGTCACAGATGCGTAATCCGGGTTATTCAAGCGGCGTATTGAGCACTTCGCGATGCTGCTGGCCGGCCACCGTCGGCCCAATGATGCCGCGCTCTTCCATCTCTTCGATCAAACGCGCCGAACGCGTATAACCGATACGCAAACGCCGCTGCAACAGCGAGATCGAGGCCTTGCCGTGCATGCGCACGGTGTTGACCGCGTCGGTAAACAGCTTGTCATCTTTGCTGCCGCCGCCGCCACTTCGACCCGGCCGCCGTCGTTGAGCGCCCGCGCCTCGTCCCAGGTGGGGGGCGGGCTGAACGGATCGCCATGCCGGTTGTCGGCACAATCACCGATCTCCTGGTCGACCACATCCAACGAGCCGCGCACGCGGCATCGCCGGCGCGCTGGTGGCGGCGGTGATCGGATCGACGCCCTCGTCCGGCATGCCGCCGAGTTGGCCGCGCCAGTGGCGCACGATCTTGTTGATCTCTTTGGCGCTCAGGAAGCAGCCCTGCGCGCGCATGGGCGATGAGCTCTCCGGCGTGACCACCAGCATGTCGCCGCGGCCTAGCAGCTTTTCCGCGCCCGGGCTGTCCAGGATCACGCGCGAATCGATCGCGGTGGCCACGGTAAAGGCGATGCGCGCCGGGAAGTTGGCTTTGATCAGACCGGTCACCACATCGACGCTCGGGCGCTGCGTGGCCAGGATCAGATGAATGCCGGTCGCGCGCGCCATCTGCGCCAGACGGATGATCGATTTCTCGGTCTCGTCCGGCGCCATCATCATCAGATCGGCCAGCTCGTCGATGATCACCACGATATAGGGCAGCTTCTTGCAGCTCGGGGTCCACTGCCATGCGGTCTGGGCTTCGCCGCCGCGCACTTGACGTTGAAATCGAGAATATTGCGCACGCCATGTTTGGCGAACGATGCGATAGCGCGTGTCCATCTCGCGCATGGTCCATGCAGACACCGCCGGCGTCTTCTCGACTTCGACGATCGACCGGCGCGATCAAATGCGGGATGCCGTTGTAGCCGGTCAGCTCCACGCGCTTGGGATCGATCATCAGGAAGCGCACCTCTTCCGGCGTGTTGTTGCACAGCAGCGCGATGATGATGCCGTTGACGCACACCGATTTGCCCGAGCCGGTGGTGCCGGCGATCAGCAGGTGCGGCATCGCGGCCAGATCGGCCACGACCGGGTGGCCGCTGACATCCTGGCCCAAGCGCCAGCCGCAAGCCGGGTCTTTGCGCTCGATCTTGTTCGAACTCCTCGCTCTCCATCACATCGCGCAGCGAGACCAGCGAGGTCTCGCCGTTGGGCACTTCGATGCCCACGATCGCGCGTCCCGGCACCGGCGCCTCGATGCGGATGCGCGGCGCGGCCAGCGCCAGCGCCAGATCGTCGGCCAGCCCGGCGATCCGGCTGACCTTGACCTTGAGCGACTTGCCGCCTTTCATCTCGATAAAGCCCGGGCTCCACGCCAAACTGGGTGATGGTCGGGCCGCGGTTGACCTCGGTGACGCGGCCGGGCACGCCAAAGGCGCGCAGCGTGTCCTCGATCACTGCCGCGCGCGCGCGGATGTCCGACTTCTTTGAGTGACGCGTCGTTGCCAGGATCGAGCAGAGTCGCAATATTGGGCAGCTGCCAGTCGCGCTTGCACCTGAATGCGCGAGGTGACCTGAGTGGCGGGCGGCGCGCTTGGGTTGAACGGGTGAGAGGCTGTTGCGCGGTTGGTTTTGCGGCGACCACGGGTTGTGCGCCAATAATGCGCGGCGGCGGCACCTTGTTGAGCTCGCTCGCGCGCGACTGCGGCGTGTTGATCTTGATTGGCGCCCGCTCCACGATGGGCGGCGCCTCTATCGGCGCGCGCTGCGCGTTGGCGTTGGCTGCTACCTTGCGCGGTGGCGGCGGCAGCTCGATCTCCAGCTCCGGATCGGTGTCTTCGAGCGGGTCTTTCGCGCGTTGCTTCTTCTTTTGACCAAGCCCGCGGATGACCAGGCCATCGCCGCGGTCGATATCGGTCACCGGGCGATTCTGGCGCGCTTCGACCACGCGGTCCTCAACATCTTTGGCGCGATAGGCAAACCAGATCTTGATGCTGTCGACGATATCGACCACGGTTTTGCCAGACAGCAGCAGAAATGACACCAGCCACAGCACGATCAGCACCACGGGCGCGCCGCCGGGTCCGACAATGCCTTCGACCATGCGCAGCATCGTCCAGCCAAATTGGCCGCCGCCGAGTGCGGCGTTGGCCAGCGTTGCGCCATCGGGCGCGGCACCAGCCACCAGCCCGTAAAGATGCATCGTCATGCAGCGCGCTGACATAGGCGATCAACGCGCCGGTAAGCTTTTTGGGCTGCAGAATCGGGAAGCGATCGCCAAACGACTTGGCGACCAGATAAAAGCCGATCAAACCGATCACGATCGGCGCGAGATAGTAGCCCCAGCCAAACGAGCGTTTGAGCGATCCCAGCCACCATTCGCTTGTCCCGCTGCGGTTCGACGACAACCCGACGGCGATCGTCACAACGGCGATCAGAATCATCAAGCCCGCCGACGATGTTCAGCGCGGTATCCAGATCAATGCCGCGCATGACGCGCGTGATCGGTTCAGATGACTGTGCCTTTTCTTTCTTGGCTTTGGTCATCTTGACCTCGGGTTTTGGCTTGCCGCCACCTCCCTTGGTTTTCGCTGCGGGCTTTTGTGCAAATAGCTTCATGAACGCATGTTCTATTATAAGAGCTTATCCGTAAATCATCGCCGGATTCGTGAACACTTTGAACGACATGATAGAAAACAACCTCGCCGCGGTTACTTCGCTTGATGGCGCCTGGCGCTTTGCGCTGGGCGGCGCACCTGAGCGTGACATCACGGTGCCCTCGGCTTGGGAGGCCAGCGATGTGGATCGCATTACCGACGGCCCGGCGCGCTTTCAGCCGCACGGTTACGCTCAGCGCATTTGACGGCGCGCGCGTGCTGTTTGAAGCCGATGCCGTGAGCTGTGCGTGCGAACTGCTCGTCAACGGACGCAAGGCTGGCACGCATGTCGGCATGTGGTCGCGCTTTCAACTCGATGTGACCGCGTTTGTGAAACCGGGCGACAACACGCTCGAGCTGATCGTCTGGAAAGCCCGGGCAGAAATATCCCGTGCGCGAATGCGTGGCGGGTTTTCTGCCGGACGTGGCGAATACGTTTGGCGGCATCTGGCAGGCCTGCCGCATGCGTGTTGTGCGCGCGTCGTTCACCGATGTGGCGGTCGATGCCAACGCCGCAACACTGCGCGCGCGGGTGAACACGCACGGCTTGATTGCATCGCATGCCCGGGCAACGATTGAGCTCTGGTGCGATGGACGCCGGGTGGCGGAAACCGCCGCCGCGCACGGGCAGGGTGTGGCGCTTGCCGCCGGCCCGGCTGTGCTCGCGCAGTGGGTGCCGAATCAGGCCAATCCGCTCACGCGCATCAGCCTGGTCATGCGCGACGAAACCGGCCGCACGCTTGCGTCGATCGCGCGCGCAACGGCGCGACGCACGATTGATGCGCGCGGGCATTCTGTGCTGCTCAATGGCGCGCCGCTGCATCTGCGCGGTGTGTTGGACTGGGGTTGGCAGCCCGACCTACAGCGGCCGACACCGAGTGTCGAGCGCGTGCGTCGGCAGATCGAACAGGCCCGCGCACTGGGTTTCAATCTGATCAAGCTATGCCTGGTGGTGCCCGATGCGACCACGTTCGAGACTGCCGATCAACTCGGCATGCCGCTGTGGCTGGAGCTGCCGCTGTGGCTGCCAGTGGTGACCGCCGAATCGCGCAAACGCATTTTGTCTGAGTACGAGGGGATCTTGCGGCGCGTGCATCATCACCCGTCGATCGTGCTGGTCAGCCTGGGCTGCGAGTTGGACAGCACGGTGGACGCGGCGTTGCTCGATGCCTTGCGCGCGCTGGTGCGGCGCTGGTTGCCGAATGTGCTGCTGTGCGACAACAGCGGCTCATCCGAAGCGTATGGCGGCAGCGAGTCGGCCACCGGTGATTTTCGCGACTATCACTTCTACTGCGATCCGCACTACTTTCAACCGCTGCTCAACGCGTTCGACCGGCCGCATCAGCCGGCGCAGCCGTGGATCTTTGGCGAATTCTGCGATGCGGACACGCTGCGCGATTTTCACGCCATCGATGCTGATGCCTGGTGGCTGCGCGGCCCGTTCACGATGCAGCGTGATGAGTTGCAATGGCTGTCGCAGTGGCGCGACCGTCTGAGTGCCCTCGGCGTGCGCGATGGTGGCGCCGCATTGACGCAGCTGGCGCGCGCGCAGGCCACGCACACACGCAAGACCATGCTGGAAATCACGCGCAAAAATTTCGCCGGCGGCGGCTATGTGGTCACAGGCTGGCGTGACACACCGATCGCCACGTCTGGCATCGTCGATGATGCCGGCGCGCTCAAGTTTGACGCCCTGGCGTGGCGGGCTTTTAACGCCGAACGCGTGCTGCTGATCGACCGGCCAGCACGCCGGCTCTGGACGCATGGGGGCGATCGCCCGGCGCCGCTCGATCCTTCGGTCTGGTGGAACGACGAGCCGCTCGATGTGACGGTGGCGCTGGCCAATGGCGGCGCGCCGGTCGATGCGCAGGCCGCGCTGACGTTCGAGGGCGCAACGCGCGCGGTGCGCGCGACGGTGCCGTCTGGCGCGGTTCAACAGGTGTTGCGCGTGCAGCTCGGGCAGCCGTGCGCGGGCGCGACGACGCTGCAGCAGCGCATGATCAGCGCGGCGCTGGAAGAGGCGCACAACACCTGGCCCCTGCTATTTGTGCCGCGCATCAATGTCGCGGCGTTGCAGCGCTCGCCGCGGCTGGCGCGCGCGCTGACACAGGATGTGATCGAGCGCGCATTGGTGGGCGAACGCATCACGGTGTGGCTTGAGCACATCGACGAACGGTTTTGCCGGCCCTGCCCGTTTGTGCGCGAAGCGATTCACCTGATCGACACGACGTTGTCCAGCGGGATCGATCTGTGGCCGCATGCGTTTGGCATCGCCAGCGATCTGGCCATCGATGTGGATGCGCTGGCCAATACGTTGAGCACCAGCGCGCCGGCAACCGTGCTTTGGAAGCGCATCGATGCGCGTGCGATGACGGCATTGGCCTACGTCGCGCGTATGCCTGTTGGCGCCGGGCAGATCACGGTGACCTCGTTGCGGCATGCCGGCGGCCATGGCGCGCAGCCGGTTGGGTTGGCGAGCACGCCGCTGGGGGCGTGGTTGCTGCGAGCACTGATCAAGTAGTGCGTCAAGGCAAACAGTTTTGGCGCCAAATTCACCACCCCCGCGCTTCGCACCTATTCCTTTCCCACAATTTTCGCGCCGGTCGGCGGCACTTCGCGCGCGAGTGCACAGAGTTAACTCCGAAAAAAGCAATATCTCCCGCGCGGAGCGCGGGAGATATTGCTTTTTTCGGGGAAATCCCCCTCGATCCGCGGCAAAATGATGATTTGGGTGCCGCGCTGCGCGTTACCGACTTGTGGGCAATGGAAAGCGCTCCGCGCGGGGATGGTGAATTCGGCCAAAGATAAACTGTGCTTTGACAGACTACTGGGTTGATTGTTTCAACCGTAGCGTCGGCGCTTCAATCAGCTTGAAGCTCAACACCGCTGGGAGCAGCGTCACCAGCAATGAGCCAAGAAAGAACGGCACGATGCCCAGCGCCGGCAGCCCGGCCACGATCAGCGTCTGTTGCACCGGAAAGCCGTAGACATACAGGCCATACGAAAAGTCGCCATGGCGGCCCCAGCGCGCGAATGGCAGCGCCGTCGCCAGCCAGATCAGCAGATACGGCCACAGCAACGCTGCGATTGGGCGATACCCGCTGCCAAGCGCCAGCGTGCTGAGCAGCGCAAGCGCCGCCAGCGCTGCCACCCAGGCGCGCGCTGGCAGCTTGTCGGCGTAAGCCCAAACCGTCGCGCCGCCGAAGAAATAGCACAGGTGCGTCACAAATGAGGGCTGCAAGCCGGGCAGCTTGTTTGACAGCGTGTCAGCTTCGCTGCCATAAAATAGATACACGCAATAGAACCCCGCCCACACCAGCGGCAACAGCCAGCGCCGGTTGCGGGTGGCGCCCACCAACCCAAGCAAGCCTATCGCGATGTAACAGCGCATCTCGTTGTAGAGCGTCCAGAGTGAACCGTTGATTACGGTGGCGATCGGAACTGTTTTGAGCAGATCGCCGATCTGATGCTGCCCGATGCGGGTGCTGATGTTTGCCGGGATATAAGTCCAAAGTGAGGGTCCGCTCATGCTGAGCAGGCCGGTCAGCGTTCCGCGCTCGAGAAAGAAAATCAGCGGCACAAAAATCACCACGGTGATGAGAAGGCACAGCCAGAACCCGGGCAGGATGCGCAACGCGCGGTGCCCAAAAAACTGAAGCACCGTTTTGGATCGGGCATTGCTGCGCGCAATCAAAAAACCGCTCAGCGCAAAGAAGGCGTTGACGGCCATGCGCGCAAAATCCTCTTGATGGTTGCTAAACACGCCAAACGGCTCGGCGGCCAGTTGCGTAAGGTCAAAACTGTGCGTAAACAGCACAGCCGCTGCAAAAAAGAAGCGTAGAAAATCAAAGCTGTTGTGTTTGGGGTTGAATGCTTGCTGCAGCGATGGGTTCATGGTGCGCGTTAAATTTCCCTTGCTGCTCGGCAAAACACAACGTGCCTGTCCGTCAGTTGTTCGGCAACTGTGCCACAGTTGCCGAACAACTGACGGACAGGGATCACCTAAGCGGTAACCGTGGCGAAGATCGTGTTGAAAATTGTCTGGATGCGACGGGACCAGACATCGCGCCCGAGCCGCACATGGCTGTTTGAGACGAAGGCGAGCACCAGGTCGATTTCCGGATCCACTGCGAGCCAGCAGCCGCTCGCGCCGCCGTGTCCAAAGGCCGTGTTGGATGCGAATTCCGAGACCAGCGCTGGGAAGCGCGATGTCTGCAGCATAAAGCCCAGCCCCCACGGCACCACGGGGTCATCCGGCAGGCCGCGCAGCGCGACATGTTCGCCGATGGCGTGCCCGGCCTGATCCGTCGTCATCGCGCGCATGGCGCCGCGCGAAAGCAGCCGCGGCCCGGTCGGCGCAAACAGCTGTCCAAACTTGAGCAAATCGGTGACTGAAGCCGCCACGCCAAAGGCCGGGTGCGTCAGTGTAAGCGCATAGGGCGAGTTGTACATTGCGCCGTCGGTACCTTCCGCCAGCACGCCGCGCACTTTTGCAATACGCGGGAACAGCGCTTCTGTTGGCGGAAAGTGCGTGTCGAATAACCGCGCTGGTTCGAGCACCAGCGACTTCACCACCAATGCCAATGACATGCCTGTGGCGACCTCGGCCATGCGGCCGGCCAGCAGTGTGTTGTAGTCGGCATAGTTGTGCCGGGTGCCGGGTTTCGACAGCAACGGCGTGCGATACAACTCGTCGAGCAGCGCAGACATCGGCGTCTGGGCGATCAGGCGCGCTTCCATCTCGGTTGACTCGTAAGGCAGCCCGGACGTGTGCGTGAGCAAATGCCGCAGGCGCACGTCGTTGCGGCCTTCGCCGGCAAATTCGGGCAGGACGTGACTCACCGGGGTGTTAACCGTGAAGACGCCTTGCTCGATCAACCGCACGATTGCGGTAACGGCATACAGCTTTGAGATCGACGCCAGTGGCCACAGCACATCGCTGGCAGAGGGCAGCTTGGGCGCGGCCTGGCCGGCGTAATACTCAAGCAAAAATTTGCCGCGTTGCACCACGGCGATAGCCGCGCCTTCAAATCCGTCTTCGTGTATGTAGCGATCGATGAGTTGCTGGGTTTTTGCGAACATGTCGCTCGCGATTGTATGTCACGGCAACGCGTATGTCACGCGCACGCGTTCGTTGCGTTGGCCCGGCGAGCCTTTGCGTTCGCCGTTGACGGTCAATTCAAATGCGCCGGCGTTGCCGGATTCGATCGTGATGCTGCGTGTGGCGACCCAGGCTGGCAACGGACCGAGCGGCGGCGCGTTGTTAAAGACCAGGTTGCCATCGACGATGACTTTAATCGGCGCGCGTTCGCGCACGTCAATCGCCAATTGCAGGCCGCCGCCAGTGGCAGGCGGCACGGTGATGGTGGTTTCGTTGAGCGGCGAGACCGCGTCGCTGACCGGTGCCTCGGCAGGCGCTGCGCCCGGTGCGGCCGGCGTCGCGGCAGGCACAACCAGCCCGCCCTGCGGGATGATCGTGACCGCAAATTTTTTCTGTCCCGGGATGACCGCTGTCGCTGCCGCCGCCGTCGTCACGCGCGTGGCCGGTGTGTTGTTCCACCAGGCGCCGATTGAACTCACAACATTTTGCGCAAATGGCAGAACCAAAAAGAACAACACGGCCAGACCGGCCAAGCCGGCGGCAATATAACCGAGCAGCCGCAGCAGATCGGCCGATTGATCGAGCATGCCCGCGCCGAGTTTGTTCATCGAGGGCCGGTTGACGGCGCGTTTGGGTGGGTCAAAATCGGTGTCGAGACCCACCACGCGCTTGCCCGTACGCATGCGAAATGATGAGCGCGCCGCGCGCGGTTCACGGTGCGGGCGGATCACCACGGCGCGGCCGGTTGTGCCATCGAGCCGGCTGATTTCCGGAACGGTGACGCCGACGCCCATCTCGAAATCGTCCAGCACCTCTTCGTTGTCCAGTGCGGCCGAATCGGCGGATGGGATGTTGCCGGTCCAGCGCAAATCCGGCGCGACCAGGCGCGTGTACTCGGATTCCTTTTGTTCGCGCTCGGGTGGCGGCGGGATATCCTCTTTGAGATGCAGTTCGGGGATGCCAAACTCCGCTTCAAAGAGACTCAGCGCCTCCTCCGGGTCGATGCCGACGTGGCGCGCGAAGTTTTTGACAAAACCGCGGCTGGCCGGGCCATCGGGTAGGCGGCCATAATCACCGGCCTCAATGGCCATGAGATAGCGGCGACGGATGCGTAGGGTGCGTTCGACATCCTCGAGGCTGAGGTTTTTCGATTCACGCGCCTGCCGGATCCGCTTTGCGAGACCGGACATGAAGCGCTAGTTTAGCATGCGACGCTCAGAGGCTGGGAAAATGCGCGAAATAAATTGAGCGCGTGCGATCAAGCGCAGCAATTGACAATCCAAAAGAAGGCGCCACAGATTTCACAGATTGCACAGAAAATCAACTCTTCCGGCGAAAGCGTGCTGTTTGCAGAGACTTGGCGCGTAAGTCAATGGTTTCTCGGTTTTCAGGGTATTTTGGGCACAGCCGGCGCGTTGAGCACGCTTTCGCCGGAAGAGTTGATTTTCTGTGCAATCTGTGAAATCTGTGGCGCCTTCTTTTGGATTGTGAATTGCTGGAACAAGTGCCTGAAGTGCTTCACGCGCTTTCTTTAAGGTATAAACCAATCGGTGTAATCGCCGGGTGAACAATTTGAAAAGAACACATACTGCCCACGAAATTGAGGCTGCCACCGTCGCCCGCAAGCGCGGGTTGGTGATGGGTGCGCTGGCGCTACTGGTCGGCGCGCTGATGGCCTGGCTCACAAGCGATTTTGTGAGTTTGCACTGCGCCATGATGCTGGGGGTCACGGTTGCGGGCGGGCTGGCCGCCGCGACGGTTGCGCTGCCGGTTGACGGCGCCAGTGTCCGCTCTGCGGGTTCTATTGGTGGAATCTATGCCGGACTGGGCTTCGCACTCCCATTTATTGCTTTGAATTTGTATAGATGGGCCACAACCAGCGCGGCTACGATTGGGGCGCGCATCGCTGACATGAGCTCCGCCCAGATTGATACCATAACGAAAGCCGGTTTCCCCCTAAACGACGTGTATTTTCGAAATCAGGACATTAGTTATGTCTTTGGCTATCTGTTGTTCGCGCTGTTTATGGGGTGGATTTTTGGCATGATCGGTGGGGCGTTGGCAAAACGGCGCATGACGCGCGCATGACAGTTGTACTACGGCATACGTGCTGTACGTAATCCTTGACGCTCTAAAATCGCGGGGGATATAATGCCGCGCGGTTTCTTTATGGCATGGAATCGTCAATTGAGGTCGTTTTTATGGGATCTGAGACGGTTGTTAGAACTGACTTTGCGTTTATCGGCGTCATGCTGGTAACCGCATTCCTCCTGATGGGCGTCACGCTGTATGCAGCCTCTTTGCTGCGCCCGAAGAAGCCCAACAAAGACAAGCTGAGCACCTACGAGTGCGGCATGGAAACGGTGGGTGACACCTGGGTGCAATTTCGTTCGCAGTACTACATCTTTGCATTGGTCTTTGTGTTGTTCGACGTCGAAGTCGTGCTGCTCTTTCCGATTGCGATTGCATATGGGCAACTGGGCCTGTTCGCAATTGTTGAAACGGTCGTCTTCATTTTGCTCTTGCTCGGCGCGTTGCTCTACGCCATGCGCAAGGGCGTGCTGCGCTGGAATTAACGCACTGCTTGCTCTGCCGTGCATTCTGTTTGAGAGCGCGCGGTCCCGGTAAACACGCATGGACATTGTAAAAATTCTCTTTAACCTCATCGAATGGGCAGGCAACGAAATCGCCAAGCTTATTTTTAGCTTGACCGGCAGTGAACTCATCACCAGCCTGTTGACGATGGGACTCGCCGCGATTCTGCTGTGCACCTTTGCAGCCGTGTCATTCATGGGCCTGACCTATGCCGAGCGCAAGATCGTGGCGCGCATTCAGGACCGCATCGGTCCGAATCAGGCCGGCCCCTTCGGGTTGCTGGTGCCGATCGCCGACGGCATCAAGATGTTCACGAAAGAGGACACGACGCCGACCGCCGCCGACCGCTGGGTCTACAACCTGGCGCCGCTGATCATCGCCACCACCGCGCTTGCGGCCTATGCGGTGTTGCCGCTTGCGCCCAACGTTGTGGGCACAAATCTCAACGTTGGCATCATCTACACGATCGCGATCGGCTCCGGCTCGGTGGTCGCAATTTTGATGGCCGGCTGGGGCAGCAACAACAAATACGCGCTGCTCGGCGCGTTTCGCACGGTCTCGCAGCTGATCGGGTATGAAGTGCCGATGCTGTTGAACATCATCCCGGTGATCATGCTGGCCGGCTCGATGAGCCTGGTCGACATCGTTGAAAAGCAATCCGGTCTGAACGGCAACCCCGGGCTGCCGTTTATCTTCTACTTCCCGGTTGCCGCGCTGGTGTTTTTGATCAGCGGTATCGCTGAAACCGCGCGCTCGCCGTTCGACCTGCTCGAAGCGGAATCCGAGATTGTGGCGGGTTTTCACGTGGAATACAGCGGCATGAAGTTCGCCCTGTTCTTTCTTGGCGAATACGTCAATGCGCTGGCAGTGTCGTTTATCTTTGCGACGCTGTTTCTGGGTGGCTATGCCGGCCCAATTGCGCCGGGCTTTATCTGGTTGCTCGCAAAAGCAGCGGTGATCTTTACGATCCTGATGTGGCTGCGCGGCACGCTGCCGCGCATTCGCGTCGATCAGATGCATGACATGAACTGGAAGTTTCTGGTGCCGTTGTCGGTATTCAACCTGATTGTGATCATGCTGCTTGGCAAGATCTTTGGCGGGCCAGGCACCAATGCGTTGATGATTGTGGCGCCGGCCGTGCAGGCGCTGGTGATGGCGGTCGCCACGCTGGTGCCGTTTATCGCGGCGCTGATGTTTGTAGCCCGCCGCACGCGCGCATCGCGCGATAAGACTGAGGCGCTGGCAGCCGCGCGCCGTGAAGCCAACCGCGCCGCTGTTGCAGCAACGGGCGTTGCAACAACGGTTGGAGGAGCGCACTAAATGCCGATTCCGCAGATCATCTTTATTGTTTTGAGCCTCACGATCATCGGCAGCGCGCTGTTTGTCGTGATCACGCGCAACCTGTTTCACGCTGCGCTGATGCTGATGCTCACCTTCTTTGGCGTGGCCGGTTACTACGTGCTGCTCGAGATCGGTTTTTTTGCCGTCGCGCAGGTGCTGGTCTATATCGGCGCGATCTCAATTTTGTTTATCTTCGCGGTGATGTTGACGCGCGGCATGATGGGCATGCCCCGCAACAACGGGCAGGCTGAGGGCGCCGCATTTCTGTGCATCGGGATGTTTATCGCCATGGCTGCCATTCTGAGCCCGGCAATGCATTCCGGTTCAGCTGTTGTAAGTTTGAGCCGCGCGATATCGGCGGCATTCCTTGGGCGTTCACCACGCAACCGGTTGTGCCGGATTCAGTGATCGGCGAATTTGGCCGCGCACTGACCGACCCGCAGCGCTATGCGCTGCCATTTGAGCTGGCATCGGTGCTGATTTTGCTCGCCATGATCGGCGCGATCTGGGTGGCGCGCGAGCGTCGTTCGCCCGAGATCCTCGCCGAACGCGCGCAGATTGCGGCGGAAGACGCCGAGGACAAAGCCCTCGAAGAGGCGCTGCAGGAGCGCGGCGCCGGGCAGGGTATTCCTGAAGTGGCCGCGGCGATCGCCGCCGGTTCCGCGGAGTCGCACTAAATGGAACAGGGTGTTTTGAACGGTATCCCGCTGCACTGGTATCTGCTGGTGGCTGCAGCGTTGTTCTGCATTGGCCTGTATGGCGTGCTTGGCCGCAAAAATGCCATCGCCATGTTGATGGGCGTGGAGTTGATGCTCAACGCGGTGAATATCAATTTGCTGGCTTTCTGGCGCTATATCAAACCCGACACGTCGGCGGGTCTGGCGTTTGTGGCGTTTGTCTTTGTGGTCGCGGCGGCGGAAGCTGCCGTTGGCCTGGCTTTGATTATCTCGGTGTATCGCAACACCAAGAGCGTAGATCCGGAACTGCTGGATCAAATGAAGTTGTAACTCTATGTTTGCAGAAGCTGTTTCTACCGCTCCACCATTCATTGCATGGCTGCTCTGGCTGATTCCAGTGCCGCCGATTCTGGCCTTCGGCATCATTGCGCTCTTTACACACAAGAGCCGCAGCGCGACGACGATTGTCGCGCTCGGCGGCATGGCGCTCTCCTGGCTCATGTCGTGGGTCGTGTTTTTTAACGTATTCGCCGACAAAGAGTTGGGCAAGCATCCGATCGGCAGCCAGTTTGACTGGCTCGCGACGGGTTCGACCACGCTCAAAATCGGCGTCGCGGTTGATCCGCTCGGCGCCACATTTTTGTTTATGGTGCCGCTGGCCGCCTCGCTGATCTTTTTGTACAGCACCGGCTACATGGCACACGAAACGCGCTACACGCGTTTCTTCGCCTTTCTGAGCTTGTTCGCCGGCTCGATGATGGGCCTGGTCGTCAGCGACAACCTGCTGACACTATTTGTGTTCTGGGAGCTGATGGGCTTTTGCTCGTATTCGCTGATCGGCTTCTTCTATTTCAAAGAAAGCGCCTACAAAGCCGCTGTCAAAGCGTTTATGACCACCCGTGTCGGCGACATGTTGCTGATTTTGGGCATGGTCTATCTCTACGCGATGACCGGCACGCTGAACTTTCACGAGATCCTGCACAACAAAGAGGTTTTGGTGAAACTGGCGGAGACGCCGGCAATCCTCGGCTTTGGTGCCGGGTTTGGCGCGGTCGCACACAGCGCGGTCGCACAGGGTGCGGAAGCTGTTGCGCACGGTGTCGAAGCTGCGCACGGCGCCGCCAGCACGGCTGCCGCCGGTCTGGGCTTGTCGGCTGCCGGGTTGATCGGTCTGCTGATCTTCGGCGGCACGGTCGGCAAGAGCGCGCAGTTCCCGCTGCATGTCTGGCTGCCGGACGCGATGGAAGGCCCGACCCCGGTGTCGGCCATGATCCACGCCGCAACGATGGTCTCGGCCGGCATCTTCCTGACGCTGCGCTTCTTCCCGCTCTTTCAAGCCGCCGCCGGCATGATGGGTGCTGAAGAGGGCGGGCACCATGGACCGAGCACGGCCCTGATGGTCGTCGGGTTGATTGGCGCGATAACCGCATTTATGGGCGCGACGATTGCCGTGGCGCAATATGACATCAAACGCGTGATGGCCTTCAGCACGATCTCGCAGCTTGGCTTTATGGTCGCTGCGATCGGCATCGGCGCATATGTCGCCGCCGCGTTTCACCTGCTGACGCACGCCTTCTTCAAGGCGCTGTTGTTCTTGGGCAGCGGTTCGGTCATTCACGGTGTGGAGCACGGTCATGCGCACATCACAGGCCACGGCCACCACGGTGATCCGGCGCAGGTCTATGGCAAGCCGCTGGCCGGCGCCGACGATCACGGGCATGCCGCGCATGGCGCGGTCGCACAGCGGTGCACGGATGCGCATGCCGGTCACGATGATCACGCCGCGCACGGTCACGACTTTGATCCGCAGGACATCCGCAACATGGGCGGCTTGCTCAAGCGCATGCCGATCACCGCGGTCACGTATCTGATCGGTTGCGCCGCGCTGGCTGGCTTCCCGTTTATCACGGCCGGGTTCTGGAGCAAGGACGAAATCTTCGCCGATGCCTGGCACCACGGCTTTGTGCTCGGCGATTGGCTGGGCCAGCTGGTGTTTGTGGTGCTGGTCGCCTCGGCATTGCTGACCGCGTTTTATTCAACGCGCCAGTGGTTTATGGTGTTTGGCGGCAAACCGCGCACGGACGCAGCCGCGCACGCAAGCGAAAACCCGGCATCGATGACGCTGCCGCTGATCGTGCTGGCGTTCTTCTCGGTGTTTGCCGGATTTATCAACATCCCAAGCGACTTCGGTGTCTTTGGCTTGCTGATGGGCGCAAACGCCTACTGGCTCAAAGACTTCCTCAAGAGCGCATTGCTGGTCAAGCCTGAGGCATTGGCGTTTAACCCGATGCCGGTGCTGTTCTCGCTCGGCGTAGCCGGCGCGGGCATGCTGGTGGGCTGGCTGGTCTATGGCCGGAAGCCGCTGATCGCGGGCAATACCGACCCGGTAGAAACCACGCTTGGCCCAGGCCTGCACAGCTTTTTGGCGCGCCGATGGATGTGGGACGAGCTCTATCGCACGCTCTTTATCACTCCGATGCAGTGGATCGCCGATACCTATGCCTCGCTGGTCGACAAAACGTTGGTCGATGGCCTGGTCGCAGGGCGTGTATGACTTTGGCAGCGAGATTGCCGGCGGTTTCAAGAAATTCGACAAAGTATTTGTCACTGGATTTTCAGATTGGGTTGGCCGGGTGTTTCGCAGCGCGGGTTCGGTTGGCCGTGAGCTGCAAACCGGGCAGATTCAAAACTATCTGCTGTCTGGTCTGGCGATGATCGCGATCATTGTGGCGGCGTTCGTATTGGTGTATTAAGCATGATTCCAAACATTCTTTCGATCATCACCTTTTTGCCGCTCGTCGGGCTGGTGCTGGTGTTGTTGACACCGGCGCGCCTGGTCAATGTGATTCGCTGGGGCTCGGTTGCGTTTAGCCTGCTGGTGTTTGGCGTTTCAGTCGTCATGTGGGCGGGCTACGACCAGCGCTCAGGCCGGGTTTCAGTTCGTTGAAAAGGCCGAGTGGTTCCCGCAGGTCAACGCGGTGTATCAGCTCGGTGTCGATGGCATCAGCATTCCGTTGATCGTGCTGACCACGTTTCTGACGCCGCTGGCGATGCTGATTTCGTTCCACGTCACAAAGGGCGTGCAAGGCGTTTTTTGCGCTGTTCTTTTTGCTCGAAATGGCCACGCTCGGCGTGTTCATGTCGCTTGATCTGCTGCTGTTCTTCCTGTTCTACGAGATCAGCCTGGTGCCGATGTTCTTCATGATCAACCAGTGGGGCGGCGCGAACAGACGCTATGCTTCACTCAAGTTCATGCTCTACACGATGGCGTCAGCCTGGGCATGTTGCTGGCGATCCAGATCATCGGTCTGGCCTCGAAGAGCTTCGATCTGATTTATTTGTTGTCTGATCTGGGCCGGCCGTTTACCGGCGCGAACCAGGTCAACATCTTGTTTGCCGACCCTGCCGTTTGGCAGCACCGTGGCGTTTCGTGTCGTTTGCGGTGGCGTTTGCGCTCAAGGTGCCGATCTGGCCGCTTGCACACCTGGCTGCCGGATGCCCACACCGAGGCGCCCACCGGCGGCTCGATGATGCTGGCCGGCATCTTGCTCAAACTGGGCGGTTATGGCTTTTTGCGACTGGTCATTCCGCTCGTTCCCGGATGCGGCCGCGGCCGGCGCGCCGGTGCTGGCGCTGTCTGGCGATGCTCAGCATCGTGATCGGCGCGTTTGCGGCCTGGGGCCAGACCGATTTCAAACGACTGGTGGCCTACTCATCGAGTCAACCACATGGGCTTTGTGGCCTGGGCATCGCGGTGGCGGCCGCGATCGATGGGCAAGCCCTATTTCATGACCAACACTGATGCGGCAATCGCCGGCAATGGCGCGCTGCTGCAAATGATCACGCACGGCCTGTCCAGCGCGGCCATGTTCGCGGTGGTGGGCGTCGTCTACGAGCGCGCGCACACGCGCGATCTTGCGCGCTATGGCGGGTCTGTGGACGATCATGCCGAAATACGGCGCGGTCATGCTGTTCTGCGCGATGGGGTCGCTCGGTCTGCCGGGTCTGGCCGGCTTTGTCAGCGAATTCATGGTCGCGCGCGGCGGCTTTCACGCCAGCGCGGAAGGCGGCTGGACCATCTACACCTATTACACCGTGTTGTCGATGGTCGGTCTGCTGGTCACCGGCATCTATGTGCTGAAGAGCATTCAAAAAGTGTTGCACGGCCCGATCGGCCACGAATGGAAGGCGCATCCGCTGCCGGACATCAACAAGATCGAACTGCTCGGCATCGCGCCGCTGATGGTCGTGATGCTGGTGCTCGGTATACTCCCGTCGCTGATCTTGAACCTGATCAACGTCGGGCATCGACGGCGTTGCTCAAATAAGCACATGAACTTTCCAATTCTGACCCTCATCATGCTTGCGCCGGTCGTCGGCGCGGCGGTGATCCTGCTCGTCCCGCGCGAGCGCGGCGACGCGATCAAAGCGGTGGCGGCCGGTTCACTGGCGATGTCGCTGCTGCTGTCGTTCTTTGTGATGTTCGGCTATGACCGCGTGCTGGGCGGCTATCAATTTGTCGAGAAAGTCCCATGGATTCCATCGCTGGGCATCAGTATTACATGGGCGATCGACGGCTTTTCGGCGCCGCAGCTGCTGCTGACCGCCGTGGTGGGCTTTTGCGCGGTGCTGGTCTCGTGGAGTCAGAACGACCGGCCGCGCGAGTATTTTGCGTTTCTGCTGGCGCTGGTCGCCGGCGTGTTTGGCGCGTTTATGTCGCTGGACATCTTCCTGATGCTGATTTTTTACGAGCTGGTGCTGTTTCCGGTCTATGTGCTGGTGGCCGGCTGGGGCAGCAAGAATCGCGAATACGCCGCGATGAAGCTGACCATCTTTTTGTTCCTCGGGCTCGCTGGTCTCGATCGTCGGCATTCATGGTGGTGTATTTCAGCGCCGGCCGCACGTTTGATCTTGATCTGAACTGCAGCAGCAATGTGGCCAGCATGGCCAGACACGGCCGAATTTCAGCGGACCTGGTTCCCTGTCGTCTTTATCGGCTTTGCCGTGCTGGCCAGCCTGTTCCCGTTGCACAACTGGTCGCCGGATGGCTATGCCGCCGCGCCCACCGCGGTCTCGATGCTGCACGGCGGCGTGCTGAAAGCCACCGGCGCCTATGCCGCTTTGCGCTTTGGCATGCAGCTGCTGCCGACGGCGCCAAGATCTGGATGCCGATTCTGGTGCTGTTCTGCGTGGCCGGTCTGATCTATGCCGCGGCGATCGCCTTCCGCCAGACCGATCTCAAATACATCATTGGCTTCTCGTCGGTCAGCCATCTTGGGCTGGTGTTGATTGGCCTGGCCGCGATGAATCAGTATGGCTTGAACGGCGCCGGCATCGAGCTCTTCGCCGGCGGCGTGATGACCGGGCCTGATGTTCTCGCTGGTCGGCATGATCTACGAGCGCTCGCACATGCGCGAAATCAATGAACTGAGCGGACTGGCCAAAGTCATGCCGCTGGCGGCTGTGGGCTGGGTGGTCGGCGCGCTGACGCTGATGGGCATGCCCGGGCTGCCCGGCTTTGTGGCCGAGATCCAGATTTTTATGGGTCTGTGGCAGGCCGCCGGCACCACCAACGCGGTTTACCCAGCGCATGCTGAACTGGCAATATGCGCGTGATGGCCATTCGTTGCGGTGTTGTCGATCGTGATCAACGCGGCCTGGACGCTGCGGGTGGCTGGCAAGATTTACTTTAGCGAGTCAGCCGCATCCGCAGCTGCTCAAGCTGCCGCGGCTGGATGGGCTTGAGTCGTTCGCGATTCTGTTTATGTGCGCGATTTTGTTGCTGGTCGGCGTGCTGCCGAACACGGTGATGGGCGTGGTGCAATCCGGCGTGCAAGGCATCATGCGCGCGTTCGGAGGGTTGGGTTAGTGAGCCTGGAACTCAATCATGAGTGGTCTCGATGGGCCGATCGCCAGTCTGGCGGCGGATTCTATCGGAGATCTGGCGTCATGACGGGCAACTTTGGCGCGATTTTGCCGGAAATTTTGCTGGTCGTCTGGGCCTTGGTGGTCTTGGCTGCCGATCTTGCAGGCACCGGCATCAAGCGCGCGCACGCTGGGCTGGCTGGCTGGCGGCGGCATGCTGTTTATCCTGGCGCTGACCTGGTTTCTGCGCCCGGTCGAGGGCGCCAACAAAGTGCTGGGCGGGATGATGCGCAACGACACCTGGACCTGGGCGTTCCGGCTCGATCTTTATCGTGGGCGGCGCGCTGACCTGCATCGCCTCGATCGATTTCCGCGCGGCGCAAGGCAGCCGGCGAGTATTACGCGCTGATCATTTTCGCCGCGCATGGCGATGAGCTCTGATGGCCGCGTCCAACGACATCATCATGTTGTATCTGGCCACGGAAACGGCCAGCATCGCGCTGTATCTGCTGGCGGGCTTTATGCGCAACAGCAAGACTCAGCGCCGAGGCCGGCATCAAGTATTTTGTGTTTGGCGCGGTGGCGTCCACCGTGATGCTGTTTGGCTTGAGCCTGATGTATCGGCATGAGCGGCGGCAACCGGCTATCGCGAACTGGCCAACGCAACTGGCTGTGCCAGAGTTGCGCACACGCCGCGCTGTTTGCGACGCTGCTGGTGATGGTTGGATTTGCGTTCAAGACCAGCGCGGTGCCGTTCCACTTCTGGGCGCCGGATGTGTATCAAGGCGCGCCGACGCCGATCGGCGGGTTTATCAGCACCGCCTCCAAGGCGGCCGGTTTTGCCATCCTGATGCGCTTTTTGTTCTACGTGTTTACCGCCCGGTGAGATCTGGCGCCGCCGCCGTGTTGGCCTGGGTGAGCTTGCTGCGGCCGTTTGCGATGCTGACGCTGGTCGTTGGCAGCCTGGCGGCGCTGGTGCAGACCAACGTCAAAGCGCATGCTGGCCTATTCCAGCGTCGCGCAGGCCGGTTATGTGTTGATGGGCGCGGCGGCGTTTGCGTCGGCGCCGGATCAGGATCTGCGCGAGCAGGCGCTGGCTTCGGTGCTGTTCTATCTCGCCACCTACATGATCACAAACATCGGCGCGTTCAGCGTGGTCGGCGCGGTGTCGCAGCGGCTGGGCGGCGACGATTTCAAACACTTTGCCGGGCTTGGCCGCCGATCGCCGGTGCTGGCGCTGTGCGATGACGGCCGCGATCCTGAGCCTGCTTGGCGCGCCGCCGATGGTCGGATTTGTCGGCAAGTTCTTTTTGTTCCGCAGCGCGATCGCGGTGTATCAGGCCAACCCGGAGCAGAACGGGTTGATGCTGGCGCTAGTGATCGTCGGTGTGGTGATGGTGCTCGTGTCTGTGGTGTATTACCTGGCTGTCGTCAAGGCGATGTTTGTCGATCGTGCGGTCGACGACACAAGTGCCATGTATGTGCCGGCTGGCACCCGTGTGACCGCGCTGGTTACAGGGTTAGGTGTGATTGCGACGCTGGTGCTGACCGGGCCGTTGTTCGAGATTGCGCTCAGCGCGGCGCGGTCGTTTCTGACGGCTGCCACGCCCGTTGCCTTGCTCTTGCGTTAGTCAGATTGAAACAGACAGGGCGGTCAAAAATAGCAAAAAAGACCGTTTTTTGGCAGATTGCGCGTGTTAGAATTTGGCGATTTTATGAGCAGTAAGAAACCGGATCATCCGATCGTGATCTTTACAAATGCCTTTCCGGCAACTGTGATCGCGCCGATGGTTTTGCAGATTGGGCTCATCAATATCGGGTTGATCCTGGGCGGTGTCTTTTTGGGGATCTTTTTGGATCGCCAACTGGGCAGCAAGCCAGCGTTTACCGTCGGGTTGGGCGTGCTTGGCGCGATTATTGCCGGTGTGCTGACGTTTCTGTTGGCGATGCGGGCGGTTAAGCAAGCACGCAAGGCGTATCTAAGTTACGCCGAGAAGAAGGTCGAAGAAAAGAGTGTAATAGATACGGCAGGTCACCCTGAGGCTGTGCAGAAGGCCTCGATGGTTTAGCGGTGAATTGGCGTTTAATGTGTTGAAGGTTTAGAAAGCAGGCGATTTTTATCACTATGGCACCAAAACCAAAGCAGATTGTGTGGCTCGCGCTGATTATTCTTGCGTTTGTCGCAGGTGGATATTTGAGCAGCGGCGTCGATATCGGGCTCGGCGCGAAGATCAAGACGTTTATCCCGGTAATCTCGGTGGCGGCCGAAAAGATTCCATTCCCGTTGTTGGATAATCTCGGCATCGTCGATCCGCTGAGCGGCAAGCCCTTCGGTTTGTATAACTCGCTGTTTACCACGATCATCATCGATATCGTGATCGTGATTCTCGCCTTGATCGGGTACAACCAGATCCAGCGCGACGGTTCGAATGCGACCGGCTTTATCGGCCGCGCCTGGGAATCGTTTGTCGAGTATCTCTACAAGAACTACATGGTGCCGACGCTCGGCGCGCGCGCGAAGGCGGTGTTGCCAATCGCAATCACGGCGTTTACGTTCATCATGATCTCAGCCTTTTTTGAACTGGTGCCGGGCCATGAATCGATCGGGGTGATTGAAGCACCGCACGCCGGCAAGGGCTATTGCCACGTCAATACTGGCACCGTCAGCTGGATCACAGGCTATCGCGTGGGCGATGCCGAATGCCCGGTCAAAACGGCCGGCGCGACGGTCGATGCCAAGCTGGGCGATATGGTCAGCGCGGAAGAAGGCTATGACCCCAAGAATGGCGTGGTTGTTGTGCCGTTCCTGCGCCGTCCTACATCGGATCTGAGCACAGCCATTGCGCTGGCGCTGATTGCCTTCCTGTTTATTGAATATCAAGGCATCAAGGCCAACGGCGGGCACTACTTCCAGAAGTTTTTGGACTTCGGCAATATTCGCAAGGGCGGCATGATGAAGGGCTTTATCGGCTATATCAACTTTGTCGTGGGCTTTCTCGAATTGCTTTCGGAATTTATCCGCATTCTCTCGTTTGCCTTCCGTCTCTTCGGCAACATGTTCGCCGGCACTGTGCTGGTGTTCGTGATGTCGTATCTGATCCCGCTGTTTCTGCCGACGGTCTTCACCGCGCTGGAATTTGGCGTTGCGATCATTCAGTCGTTCGTGTTCTTAATGTTGATCACGGTGTTTACATCGCTCGCCGTTACCTCTCACCATGGCAGCGAAGAGGGTGCGCACCATTAGTCGAATGCATGATGCCCGATGCGTCATGCAAGCCGGGCTGTGATACATATACACAATTGTTTGAGGAAAAAAATGGAACTAGAAGCAGCAAAGGAATTGGGTAAGTTGATTGGCGCAGGTATCGCCGGCGGCACGGGCATGATTGGCCCAGGCATCGGTATCGGGTTGGCGGGCCTTGGCGCGCTGATTTCGATCGGACGCAACCCGGAGGTCACTTCGACACTTCAGACGTTCATGATTCTCGTTATCGCATTCGCAGAGTCGCTCGCGATCTTCGCGCTCGTCGTCGCGTTTTTGCTCTTGTTTGCAATCTAGTTTCTGCGGAGGTATATCGTGGATATTGTGGCAATTGCCCGAGTGTTTGCGGAGGGCGGCGAAAGCAACCCATTCGGCAACCTTGGCATCAACACCGCGCTCATCATCGCGCAGATCGTTAACTTCATCTTCCTGTGGGTGTTTCTAAACACGCTCGTTGTGAAACCCATCCTGGCCAGCCTGGATGCGCGCCGCAAGAAGATCGACGACAGCCTGGAAAATGCTCGCAAAGCCGACGAGCGCCTGGCAAATGTCGAGAAAGATTATCAGGCCAAGCTGTCTGAAGCATCGACCGATGCGCAAAAACAGCGTGCGGACACGCTTGCATCGGCCGCGACCGAAGCGCAGCGTCTGCGCGCGGAAGCTGCCGCCGAGATCGAGCGCATGAAGGGTCAGGCGCGTATCGACGCCACCGCTGAGCGCAATCAGATGCTCGCGGATTCGCGCAGCCAGATCGTTTCGCTCGTGATGGCCGCGACCAACAAGCTGGTTGGCGAGTCGCTCGATGGCAATCGCCAGAAGGCGCTGATCAACGATTTCTTCGCCAAGGTGCCAGCGGGCATCAACACGACCGATGGCGCAAAGGTCACTGTGACCAGCGCGTTGCCGCTCTCGGCCGACGAGCAAGCCAAGGTCAAGAGTGAACTGAAGGCCACCGACGTAGAGTTTGCTGTGGATCCAGGCATCTTGGGCGGGCTGGTCGTTCGCGTGGGCGATAAGATCATTGACGGAAGCGTGTCCAGCAAGGTTGGCTCAATGCGCCAGCAGCTGAGCGCCTAACGCCAGGTATTCGCTGATTCAAAACACGCTCCCGTGCTTTTGGCCGGGGGCGTGTTTTTTGCGTCACTATGGGCGTAATACGCAATTATGCGTAAACGATTGCGCATATTGAGAAGTCCGAGCCTGGGTCTTTGGTAGGTTGAGATAGTGTTGCCGATGCGGATAATACGTACGGTAACTTAGTTGCAATAGCTTCGATAGGCAGTAATCAGTATGATGAATCGAGAAGGACGACTTGCCAAGTTTATCGGAGCCATACGCAAAATCGCGCAAAAGCGACGATCTGAGCGTCGTGCGAAAGCCTTTGCGCCACAACCGTTTAAACCACAGTTGCGGCCGGCGTTTGCGCGCTAATCTGTTGATTTCCAGTTTGCCTCTTCCCCTCCCCCCCTCGCAGGCGAGCTGGTTTCAAAAACGGAGCGATGACATTGTCATCGCTCCGTTTCTTTTTCCTCGTCTGGTTTGAAAGGGTGATGCGGGATAAAGAGTTTTTAGCCAAAGGGGGCACGGAGGATAAGAGAATAGTTTCAACTGCATGCTCTCTGTAAACTCTGAGGCGAATCATTGGGGTGGCACATGCAAACAAAAACAGGATCACGCAAGGCGATATCACTCGTGGTGGTGGTTGCGGTAATGGTGCTCTCGGTTGGGCTGCTATCATTGCCCGTGCCGACGCAGGCGGCCAGCCGCCAGTTGACGCTCACACCCATAAATTGCACAACGGCGACGCCAGTCGCCAACCCGACTGTGTCGCAAGTCACAACGCCGACAAACATGCGCACGCAAGTTGTCGTCGTCCATGCATCAGGTCCCATTGATTGGGTTCAGATATCCGGGCCGGGCGGGGTATTTACCGCAACCGAACGGGTGAATGGCAACTTCCCGGTGACGGTGACACTCAAGCCTGGGACCAACACGCTGCTGGTGCTTGCGCATGTCGTTGCCAGCGACATTTCAGGGTGCAAAGGTGGCGACTATACGGTCTCGACCAGCGCGGCAATCGAGCGCATTCTGGCTTGTCCGGCCATGCCGATCTATGACTTGCTGGTGCAGCCAGTGATCACGCAGACAATCGCCTACACCCAGGTGGTGCGCGCGCAGATGGCGTCGGCCGATGCGGTCACGGTAAGCGTGGCGGGTGCGACGCAGACGGTTTTGTTCGCGGGTTACCGCGAACTTGGGGATTGGTTCATACCTGTCAATTTGCGCCCGGTTGGCGCAAGCGGCGCGCTTTCGGGCATATACACATTGACGGTCACCGCGCATGCGCCCGCAGTGGGTGATCCCGAGTGCGGTTTTGATGACCGTCTGGTTTCAAAGTCAGAGGATATCAATGGCAATCCGCTTGTCATCACACTCGGTCCTGCCATTTGTCCGGCTGTCGCCGCGCAACCGGTGCGCGTTAACCCGGTTGTATCCACGACGCGCGCGTTTACGCAGACCATCAGCGGTGAGAAATCCGGCGCAACCGATCGCGTGCTGGTTCGGTTGCCCGCGAGCGTTGTCACAGCAACGCTGTCAACGCCGTTTACATGGCACGCAACGGTCCTGCTTTCGCCAGCCAGCCAGCAGCTGGTGACAGTGGAGGGGATCGACGCGGCGGACACGTTGTGCGAACAGGTGTCGCAGACGCAGGTCGATCGTGCGGGCAAGCCGCTGCTGATCCAGCAGATTGCCGAACGCGTGTGGCTGCCGTTGGCGGGGCGCTGATGACTTGCCCGCCCCGCGTGCCGATTGGGTTGGGCGATTAAGCCGGCACAGGCGTTGGGGTCGCCATCAGCTTCTTCGCGCAGCTTGAGCGTGCGCTGCAGCGACTCGCGGCGGTTGCGGCGGGTGACGGCCATGCTGATGATGTTGCTGATCGCTTCGCCATAGGGAAATCCAGCCGCTGCGCACGCGCCGGCAAAACCGCCATCAGGGCAGATGTCCGGGTTTGGGTTGACATCCACCACAAACGGCATTTTCGTTTGCATCGATGCGCAGGTCGATGCGCGCGTAATCGCGGCAGTCAAAGGCGCGGTAGGTGCTGAAGCGCGATCGTCTTCGATGCTGGCGCGCAGCGCGTCCGAGACGACAGGCTGCATGATGACCGGCATGGCGTTCCACTCCGGACTGTCCGGCACCCATTTGCTGTCCCAGGTCACCATCTGATGCAGCGGGTTCGCGATGCGGGAGAAATCGATCTCGCGCAACGGCAGCAGCCGCGGCCGGCCATTGCCCCAGATCGCCGACGTTGATTTCGCGGCCGGCCACAAAGGCTTCGACCAGCGCACCCTCGCCCAGCGTTTCATTGACATAGGCCACGCGTTCGCGCAGTTGCTCGAAGGTGTGCACCACGGCATCGCGGGTGACAGCGACGGAGCAGTGCTGGCTGGCGGGTTTGACGATGGCCGGGAAGTGCTCCATGTTTTGACGTCGGCCGCGCGACTTGAATTCGCGGCCCGGGCGGGCGTCGGGATATTCCAGCGCTCCAGCATGCGCTTGGCGCGGCCCTTTTCGACGGAGATCTTCAGCGTCCACGGGGTATTGCCGGTGTAGGTATAGCCCAGCGCATCGAGCTCGGCGCAAACGCGGGCATCGCCGCCGACTTCGTCTTCCACCCTTCGCACCAGTTGAACACGATCCACTCCGGAGGGTTTGAACTTCGCGGATCGCGGGCTGACGTCCTTCCAGAATTCGCAAACTTCGACTCGTGGCCGAGCGCGATGAGCCGCTCGACCATCGTCGTCGGTGAGCGGATCGGCGTCCTGCCGCTCTTGGTGCTCCATGTCTTGTAGTAGTTATAGAGGATCACCACATTGGCGGTGATTCCATCTTTGTCTTCGTCATTTTCTAAATCCTTGTATCTGCGCTGCCGGGATGCCGTGTGATTTCTTTGCAACCGCGCCGCGTTTGAACTTGTGCTATCTCAACCGTCTCCTATAGATCTGCAGACTGTCGCCATCAGTGTAATAGTCGGGAATGGTTGCAATTTGTGCAAAGCCCGCCGCCATGTACAGTTTGCGCGCGGGCGCATAGGGTTCGGTTGATGATGTATAGATCACCATCATGCGCCCGTTTTCCTGCTGCGCGCATCGCACTGCCTCGCTGATCAACGCGCGGCCCACGCCTGCGCCGCGCGCCTGCGGGCGCACGCAGATCCAGAACAAATCCCAGGTGCCGTGCGTCAGAGACTCGATGCCGTAGCAGGCGAACCCAAGCACGCTGCCCTTGTCATCGGTCGCAACAGCACAGCCAGCGATAGCCGTCGGGGCGCGGCTTCTCATACGTTTCGGTAAACATCTCATCGACGCAGTCGGCGTCGGTCTGGCCGAAAATTCCGGAGGTCAGCAGCACATCGCGGATCGCGTCGCGATCGTGCCAGGCTCGCATCTCTGACCGTGATGCTGACAAGACGGCGCTGCCGCGCGCAATTGGCGTTCAGCTAGCAACCGTCTCCAGCGCCTTGGATCACGCGCTCGGGCACCAGCTTCGGTGTCGCCAGGCGGTTATCTGCGCGGCCGCGCGCCTGCGCAAGTTCGATCAGGCGCTCAAGCATCTGGCCATAGCTCAATGTTTTGCGCGCGTGCGGCGTTCATAAAGCCGCCATCATCGCTGACATCGCAATTGGCATTGACATCCAGCGCCATGGGGTGGGCAGGCACGCCGTCTTTGTCTTTGCGCAGCCGGATGTCGACCCGCCCGTAGTCGCGGCAGTTGGAGGCGCGGTAGGCGCGATGGCCACAGCGCTCGATCTTGCGCCTGCCGCGCGTTCAACGGCGCCGGGCAGATGGCCGGGATCTTTTGATAGGCCTCGCGAGTCCGGGATCCCATTTGGCTTCGAAGGTGCACAGCCGGTCGCGAATATCCTCGAAGTAGTCATAGGTCATCGTGGAGATGCCGAGCACCTCGAAGCCCGTGCGCTGTGCTGTTCCGAGCCCCAGACCGAGACGTTGTATTCAGCGCTGTCGAGAAATTCTTCGATCAGCGCCGGCTGCTTGAATTCGACTTGATGCAATGCGCGACCTGCGCGCGCGCCTCGGCCAGGTTCAGCACCACCGAATCGCGCGTGATGCCGTATGAGCAATGTTCGGCGGCGGGTTTGACGATGGCCGGAAATGCGTCGAAATTGAAAGTCGCTGTCGTCTTCACGCAGCGATCCAGCGCGGGGTGGGCACGCCGCGCATGTCAAGCAGCGCCTTCATGCGCCACTTGTATTGCGTTTCTTCAAGCGACCAGGCATCCGACCCGGTAAACGTATATCCCATTCGCCCAAGCGCCGCGTGACATGTTGCGTAGTATGAGGTCTGATGCGGCGAGCCTTCGCACAGATTGAGCACCACAAATTCGGCCGGGCTCGTAGTGCTTGAGCGGCGCGCGCAGATCATGCGCGATCTGCAGCGGCGATGACGCGCCAGCCACGCTCGGACAATGCGCAGACTGCCTCATGGACCAGCTGAAGCGTGGAATCGATTTCGAACCGCTGGCTGTGTTTCGTCTATGCCGTAAAGTAGGACGACGGCGTTGCTGACTCATGCCAAAAATTCCAGAGTTACGCCATCTTGTAGCGTTTCAGCGCGGCGTCGAAGCACAGATCGCACCAAGTCGCCGTGCGTCCAGCCTTCGGCCTTGGCCATGAGCGTCAGATCACTGTGCGGGGTGATGCCGGGCAGGCCATTGATTTCAAGAATGGACAAATGCCGTCGTCGCGCAAGCGGAAGTCGACCCGCGCAAAATCGCGGCAGCCGGTCACCAGAAATGTCTGATGGGTCAGGCGGCGCACTTCATGTGGTAGCGCCTCGCCGATCGGCGCCGGGCATTTGTTTTTGTAGAGATGATCGTAGTCGACCTTTTGCAGCGAGCCATAGACCGGCAGCAGATCTTCCGGGTAACCGCTGAAATCGACTTCGGTGATCGGGAAGAAGTGCACATCGTCGCCGTTGCCGACCAGGCCACAGGTGATGTCTTTGCCTTCGATAAATGTTTCGACCAGCGCCGGCTGTTTGTAGTTTGTGATTCTGTAGGCCACGCTGTCGCGCAATTCGCGCTTCGTTGTGCACTAGGCTCTGGTTGCCGATGCCCATGCCAGTGCCTTCATGCGCGGGTTTGACAAATAGCGGGAAGATCAGGCCCGGGTGCAGTGGCTCATCGGCGTGATTCAAATACTTGAAACAGCGGCGTGGGAAGGCCGTAGTAGTGCAGGATGCGCTTGGTGGTCGGCTTGTCGTTGGTGATTGCGGCGGCCAGCGGGGTTGGCCCGGAATAGCGCGTGACCCAGCATTTCAAGCAGGGCAGGCACCTGCGCCTCGCGGCTGTCGCCGCGAAATCCTTCGCACACATTGAAACAAATATCCGGTTGAATCTGCGCAAGCCAGGCAGGCAGGGTGCGGTCGCCTTCCTGAACATAGACTTGATGCCCGACGTCGAAAGCGCGGCTTCGTATGCTGCCACGCTCTTTTCGCTTTCGAGTTCGGCAAGCGCGTCATGCGGTGCGTCGGCATCGAGAAGCGGTGCGTTCTTGGCCAGATTGGCGAGGAGAGCGACTCGGAGGGTATTGGTTGCGGAGACCGCTGTCGCAGATGTGCGCGTTACCTTCCCATTTCCAGTCGCCGCATGATTAAGTGTCATGAGGTGCGCTGCAATAGCGTGTATTAAATTGTGATTGTATGGCGCGGCATTTCAATGTCAATGTTTGACCGCACATGATTGCTTAAAGTTTGACTTTAATCTGATTTAAGGTTAACCCTTTTCTGCTGATAGGCCTGCCACTCGTCGCTCGTCACGAAGCTGCCGCCGCTTATCACGCGCGATCGTTCACGGTATGCATCATCAAATGTGAGCTCGATCTCAACCTTGCCGTAGCACTCGCTGTCAACAATGACCTTGCGCACGTACAGCACATCTTCTTCGTTGCGGCTGAGGTCGTTGCGCTTATCAATGCGCACGCGGGTAATCGCCCCGCACTGACTCCCTTTGACGTAATAGAGCAGCCCGTGTGTATCGGATTGATTGCCGGTCTGACCGGAACCAAATAGCCGTTTAAGTAGATTCATGACGCTGTAACCGAATCATGATGGTGATGACGCCGAAGGCGAGCAGGGCGAACACACCCGCCAGCATGGGACCGCCAACCCACGAGAACACTGTGGCCAGCTGTTTTGTAGAGCCGAGCTCGAATGCGTATAGAAGGTAGCTCAGCCAGCCGATGATCCATGTTGCAAGCACGCCGCGCATGCGGATGAAGGGCTGCACGCTCCGGAAGCCGCTCAACACGATAAATGTCGCGGTGCCGACGCCAAGCAGGAGCAGCATCGTCAGCAAAAAGCCGCTCAGGCTTGTGCGGATCACCGGCGCTGGCGGCGGCAGTGCAATGACGGGTGCCGGTGTTGCCGTCGCCGTCGGGAGCGCTGTTGGCGCCACCGAAGCAGTTGGTTCAGGCGTTGGTTCGATCTTCTCGATGCCGGCGGCCGTGATGCGGATTACATCGGACCGCTTGGCTTCATCCGATTCAACCCGGATCGCCAGCGCACCTTGACGATCCGCTGTGTAGACGATCTTTGCGACGCCATCGATTGTCTCGGCGATGATGCTGCGCGGTTGTTCGACATCTTCATTGCCAAACGAAAACACAAATTGCGCTGGCGTGCGATCCGGCACAATATGACCGTTGCGATCCAAAACAGGCCCGGCCTGCACCTCCAGTTTGTCGCCAATCTTAAGTTCGAGCGACTGCGGTGCATCCACGTTGGGCGTGATCAACGACGTCCAGGTGACCGGGATGGTTTGCTGCGGGTCCGGCCGCGTCTGATCCGCCAAAAGATACTGCGTGGCGTCAACGGTGACGGGCGATGCCCCTGTGGGTTGTATTTCGCGGAAGAGCACGCGCGCCGCGGCGTCCTGCGCAGCCTGGGTGCGGCCGTAGATGCCATAGTAAGCGTCAATCTTGCCCACCTCGGTCGCATCCAGATAATACGGCGCGCCGAAAGCGAACACCACCACGCGTTTGTCTTTGAGCGTATCCGCCTGATTGGCCAGAAAGCGCCTGAATGCCAGGCTTGAGGGCAGCGTCGGTTTGAGATCGAGCAGGCTGAAGATGATCCAGTTTGCCTGGCTGATGGTGCGCTGCATCTCCAGCGCCTGTTGCTGGTTAAACGTCGGGGCGCTTGAGGTGACGGTGGGTGTGATGGCGGCCGGATCATCGGTAGCCGGAACTTCAGCTGTTGCTGTGATCGCTGCGACGTTGAGCAGGTTGTATTGGACCAGTTCATCCAGCGAATAAATGGCCGTTCTGCTTTGATCGATCTGATCTGTGGCGGTCGGGCCATAGAGCCGCACGGCAGCATCGCGCAGCGCGGCTCGTTTGATGGCCGGGAAAGCCGCGCAGGTTAAACACTCCTGCACGGTGCGCTCATCGGTGATAAACACGATGTTGTCTTCCCGGGTTGGGCTGGAGGGCAGCACGTTTGGCAGTTCGCGCGCGCTGGGCGACAGCAGCGTCACAGCGTCGTTGATGATGGCGTCGGCGTTTGCCTGCGCCGATTCAAACAGCGGCCCCGTGCCGGGTTTGCTCAAGGCGTTCTGCAATGTCAGATTGCCGCCATAGAGCTTGAGCTTTAGCGTCAGGATGCGGCGCACTGAGTCGTCAACGCGCGAAGCAAAGTTCGCGTCGTCAACATATTGGTTTTGGAAGTAGCTGATTGTGTCTTTGATGACCGCCAGTTGCTCGTTCCAGGTATTGCCAGCGCCAAATGCGCCCAGCACCAGCACATCGTTGCCGGCAAAAAACGCATCGCGCGCGATTCTGCGCAAATTGCGCAGGCTTGGGCTCCCCTCTGCGTTGTCGTAAAAGCGGCGCACAGAGCGCATCCCCAATGCTTCTGAGAACGTGACGCCGCCGCTCTGCCGCCACTCCGCGAACTCTGGCAACGACATGAGCAGGCTGTAAGCTCCCGGGTCCAGACTGACGGGCCGCGTGCTAGACCGGCTGCCTTCCAGGCCGCGATACCGGATATGCGTGACCTGCAGCCCTTCGACGGATTCGGTCATGCTCTGGCGCTGGGTCACTGCAAAAAAGGGCTGCAGCTCGTTTTGTTTTAGCTGCTCAAGGTTTTTGAGCACGGTGGGAATTTCTTCGGCGACGTTGCGGTCCGAGGCGCCCAACCCCGGGAAGTTTCGCGCGACAACGGCCATGCGCCCCTGGCTGCCGGTGTGCAGCCCGCCGACATACTCCGCGGCAAATTGGGCCACCCAATAGGGATCGCCGCCAAATGCTTTGGGGCCAAGATCACCAGGTGATCCCGGGCGCGGCAGATCAATCACATCGAGCGCCGGGCCAAAATACAGATTGACGCCCATCTGCGACAGCTCGCTCCCGATGATGCCGCCAACCGTGCGGGCGTGCTGCGGTTTCCAGGTCGCACCAATGGTCAATGGATTTGGCACCTGCGTGACGCCACTGCTGAGTTCTGGCAGCTCGATCGCGCTGGCAAGCTCGTTGTCTTGCGCGATGCCAATAAACAGGGGCACCGAGCGCGACTCTACCTTCAGTATTGGGCTGGCAGTGATGGGCAGCGTCGATGTGGCCTCCCAGGCGACCAGCGTTTCACCGCGTATTGCGATCTGCTGCAGCTGGTTTGCGAGGTTTGATGTCTGGATCACAACCGGCACGTCGTCCCGGTTGATCACATTTTGCGACGATGCCTTGAACTGAACGCCGCCGATGTGATAGGTGTTGATGAGATTTGCGATATCGGAATCGGGTGAGGTATCCGTTCCTGGAAAGTTGACAAGAAAAACCTGCCCGATTTTTTGCTGACTGGTCATCGTCTTGAGCAACGCATCGACGACGTTGGCATTCGATCCGGCATCAGGCGGCGGAGTCGAGGTTTGGGCAAGCACCGGCGTTATGCCGGCAAACAGCAATAGCAATGCCAGCATTGTTCGCAAGGCGAACATGCCAGGCATGCTGAGATAGAACGAATCGTGACGAGACACTTCGGCGTTTTGTCTTCAAGCGCTGCGCATACGGGTGGGACGCGCACAGTCGCTTACTGACTGGGTATTCATTTTGCTATTACGCAGATACGGCCTTATGCAGCGTGCAAAAGTCTTATCCGAGAAATCACTCTCCCTGCTGAAGCAGGGGTTCGTTCCCGTAAAAACTGCCGCACACTCACATCGACCTGGTGCACCAAAAAGGTGGTTTCTAAATCTGGCGAAATTGCCATATCCCTCGCGGAGCGAGGGATATGGCAATTTCGCCGCTTTACAAACTTGATTTTTGTTGCACTAGTACCGCGGAATATCAGAGTCAACGAGCACTGACCAGGCATCGATTCCACCGCTCAGGTTTACCGCATTCTTGATCCCGAGCGAATTCAAAATCTGACATGCCATGGCGCTGCGCGCGCCATGATGACACATTACAACGTAAGACTGGTCTTTATCCAACTGAGCGGCCCACTCGCCTATCTGGCCGAGCGGGTACAACATCGCGCCTTCAATCTTCGCCGTGGCAAACTCCCAGGCTTCCCGGACGTCGATCAAGGTTGGCGCGACATGCGCGTTTTGCGCGCGCAGCTGACTAAAGTCTTGCGGTGAAATCTCTTGCACCATGGCGCGCATTCTACCCGCCTAACCTTTGGAAAACCCGCCAAATGCTGCTGTTTTCGTAACGCCTGCGCAATATTTCGGAATACCATTTAGAACGAATCAGCATTTCCCGGTAGGCGTTGAATCTAGGACCACGGTGTAATACGTATCTATGCTCCAAAATCACCCATCCCGCACTCTGCGTTGGATAGGTGATTTTGGATGGCGATTTCCCGCAACACCCCACGGCCGCTCACTGAGTCGAAATCTGCCGGGCAACGGAGTCACATGAATAGACGACACTTTTTAGGTGCAATGACCGTGTTGCCAGCTGCTTTGGCCGCCTGCCGCAGCGCGCGCACGCCGGATCCGGCCGAAGCACCGCCGGCTGAACCCAAACCGGCAACCGCCGCACCCGCGCCTGTCAAACCGACCGACCAGCCGCCAGCCAAACCGCAGGCGACCGTGGCGCAGGCCGAGCCGACCCGCGCGCCTGCGACTGCCGCAGCTCCGACCGTGGCGCCGACGGCAGCACCCGAACCGACCGCTGTCCGCGTGCTTCCAGAAGGCCCGCTTGCGCCGGAGATTCGTTCCGAATCGTGGATCAACAGCGCGCCAGTGGCGTGGGACTCGCTGCGCGGGCGCGTAGTGATGATCGAGTTTTGGACCTTTGGGTGAATAAACTGCAAAAATGTAATCCCCTCGTTGAGGGGTATGGATGCAGACTATCGCGACAAAGGGTTGACCATCATCGGTGTGCACGCCCCGGAGTTCGACTACGAAAAGAAACTGGCGAATGTTCAAGCGGCGGTCAAGCAACTTGGCATTGAGTACCCGGTTGCGATCGACAATGACATGGACAACTGGGATCGCTATCGCAACCGGTATTGGCCGGCGCGTTATCTGGTCGACAAGCGCGGCATTGTTCGCTTTACCCACATTGGCGAAGGCGCCTATGGCGAAACACGCACGTGGATTGAAGAGCTCTTGGCTGAATAGCGAATCTGTAAACTCTTTTCCAGTCATTGTGCGCTTTACGATAGGTCCTATCTTTGCCAGCCCGCCGATTGGCGGCGTTTCGCGCGCGAGCGCACAGAGGCTCTACCGGAGAAAGCACAATCTCCCCGCGCTCCGCGCGGGGAGATTGTGCTTTCTCCGGAAATAATTCCCTTCAATACGCAGATCAGTCTAATGCCGCGTCAAGGCAGACAGTTTGGGTGCCGAATTCACCCAACAATATCCTTTTAGGGCAGTGTGAACCAGGCAGTTGTGCCTTGGCCAAGCACGCTGTCGATGCCGATCTCGCCGCCATGCGCCTCGACGAGCTCGCGCGCAATCACCAGTCCAAGCCCCATTCCGGATTTGTCGTCGCGCTGGCGCGAGCGTTCCCCGCGATAGAACCGGTCGAAGACGCGCGGCAGATCTTGTGGCGCGATGCCATGCCCCGTGTCCCGCACCTCGATCCGCAATACCTGCTTGCTCAGGTTTCGTGCCAGTGTCACGGTTACCTGGCCGCCGGCCGGCGTGTGGGCGATGGCGTTGCTGATCAGGTTGTTTAGCACACGCTGGATATGTTGTGGGCTGATGCGGGCCATGATCTGGCCGGATTCGGGTGCGCCACTGAGGCGAATGCCGCGTTCAGTCGCCAGCACATTTAGCGCGGTGAGCGTGTCCGAGAGCATGTCGTTCATATCGATCGACTCGCGCTCCAGCTTGAGCCCGCCTGCATCCAATTTTGCCAGCTCCCCCAGATCGCCGATCAGGCGGTTGAGCGTGTCGGCATCTTTGCGGATGGCGGTCAGGTAGTCGTTGATTTCTCCGGGTTGCGATACCACGCCATCGGCCAGCGCCTCGGAGCGCACGCGCAGGCTGGTGAGCGGGGTGCGCAGATCGTGCGAAACCCAGGCGATCCATTCGCGGCGCGCCTGATTGGCCTGTTGCTCGGTTTGCTGCGCCTGTTGCAACTGGGCGGTCATTTTGTTGAAGGTGGTGGCGAGCGTGGAAAGTTCATCATTGCCGCGATCATCAGCGCGCGCGGATAGATCGCCGTTCTGCACGCGACTGGCGGCATGGGTCAGAATGTGGATGCCATCGCTGAGCCCATTCACCACAAAATTGCCGAAGACCAGCGTCACCCCGGTTGCGTAAATCGTGATGACGACAGCGACTTCGGCGTCGTGCTGGCTGATAAACATCATGCGCGTGGTGACGATCATGGTGATCAACACCAGCAGCGCGCCGATCGAATAGACAACAAACAGCGACACGCCGATGTTGCGGAAACGGCGCCACAATCCCAGCCGCTGGCCGAGCAATGCCGCGCCGATGGCGATGACCAGGGGCACTGCGATCAGCGCGCCAAACGCCGGTGCGTCGGCAGGCTGCGCATCGCAGACAAAGATGATCAGCAGGATCGCCGCAATCACGATGGCCGCCAGGCCAAACACAAAGCTTATTGAGCGTTGCATCGTTAACCTTCTCCCAGGCGATACCCGACGCCCCACACCGTGGTGAGTTTGAGCGGTTTTTTGGGGTCGGTCTCGATTTTGTCGCGTAGGCGGTGAATGTGCACGGTCACCGTGCTGATATCGATGTATTCGGCAAAGCCCCAGACTTGCTCGAGCAGTTGTTCACGCGAGAAAACCTGTTTGGGATGGCGCATAAAGAACCACAGCAGATCAAACTCTTTTGCCGTCAGTTCGATTTTGCCGACGCTGATTGTGACTTCGCGCGTGTTAGGGTCGAGCCTGATGCTATTGACTTCAAGCACGCGCTCTTTAAGGACTTCGTCATCGGCTGATTTTGGCGCGCGCCGCAAGACAGCCTTGACCCGCGAGATCAGCTCACGCGGGCTAAATGGTTTTGGCACATAGTCGTCGGCACCGCTTTCCAGGCCAATCACGCGGTCTGCCTCATCGGTGCGGGCGGAGAGCATGATGATTGGCACAGCATTGCTGATGCGCACGCGCCGCACAATCTCGATGCCGTCGAGACCGGGCAGCATGACATCCAGCACGACCAGCTTGATCTCGCGCTCGGTGTCAATGATGCGCAATGCCTCCGGTCCGCTGGCTGCCAGCGAGACTGCATAGCCTTCGCGTTCGAGATAGCGTTTCACCACGTCGCGAACCCCGCTTTCGTCGTCGACAACCAGAATATGTGTTTTTGCCATGAGTGTATTGAACTGTCGCCGCGTGCTGCAAACGGGCCTGTTTGTGGCGAAGTTAGCTGTGCCCGGTCGGCGCAAAACCCTCACCTGGCATGGAGTGTACGACGCGACGCGGATTTTCGGCGATTTGTAAGAAACGCTTAAGGGCCTGCCCCTGAACCAGGCCACGTTTTGCGATTGTTGGCGTTCGTGCTTAAATCCTCCGTCATGAAGATTGTCACTTTCTCGGCAGGACGCAAGATATCAACCGGCGTGCTGCGCGCCGATGGCGCGCTTATCGATGTCAGCGCGGCTGGCGACGCCCTTACGTTGCTTTCCGATCGGGCCGCGCGCGCCAAAGCAGCCCAGCTTGCGGCGGCCAAAAATGCCCGGCCGGTCAAAGGCTACAAACTGCGCGCGCCCATCGCGCCGCCAGCCCTGATCTGCATTGGGTTGAATTACATGGACCATGTGATCGAATCAAATGCCAAGGTGCCGGAGCGCCCGGTGGTGTTTGGCAAGTTCAACAACACGCTCGCCAACCCGGGTGACACCATTACCTGGCACCAAGACGCGTCGGCCGAGGTGGACTATGAAGCCGAACTTGGCGTGGTCATCGGCAAAAAGGCCTATCGCGTGTCTGAAGCAAAGGCGCTCAGCTATGTCGGCGGATACACCTGCGTCAACGACATTAGCGCCCGCGAAATCCAACGCACAGACAGCGGCGGCCAATGGACGCTGGGCAAAACGTTTGATGGCTTCTGCCCAATCGGCCCGGTGTTGCTCACGGCCGATGAAGTCAAAGACCCGCAAAATCTCGCAATCAAATGCATCTTGAACGGCGTGACCGTGCAAAACTCAAACACGCGCGAGATGATCTTCGGCGTCGCGCGCCTGATCTCGCACCTGAGTCATTTCATGACGCTGCAGCCCGGTGATCTGATTGCGACCGGGACGCCGCCCGGTGTCGGCATGGGGCGCACCCCCAAGCTGTGGCTCAAAAATGGCGATGTGTGCACGATTGAGGTCGAAAAAATTGGCACGCTGACAAACAAGATGCGGGTGAAGTAACCGCAGTTCAATCCAAAGTCCTACGGCCGGCGGCGGGCTCTCATATTCGATACAACGGCTTGTGCTACAGTGCCGAAGCGCGGCGCCATCGCAACAAATGCGTTGAAAAGTGCGCTGCGTATCAAGCAAAATATCGTCAGAGATATCTGATTATGGCCTCGCGACCTCCAACCGATCTGAGAAAACAGCGCGCCGCGTTGAATCGCAGTTTGGCGGTGATGGTGCTGCTCGTGCTGGTTGTTGGCGGCGGCGTGTTGATCGCCCTGTTCTACGGCCCGGCCGCGGGCCTGGCAAGCGTGCTGTGCCTGCTGGGTGGCGTTGCTGTAATCGGGGGTATCTGGCTGGTGTTTACGCTGATTGGGAAATGGGTCAATCCTGACAGGTGAACGGTATGAAAGCGCAAGACTTATTGATCATGTGTGCGGCAGCAACTTTGGTGCTGACCGCTTGTAATCCGGCATCGTTGCTGCCCTCGCAGCGAGCGGTGCCGGCGCCGACGATTCCGGCCGATCTGCCAAAAGACGTTCGCGCGGTATTGCGCGATTACGATTTTGCAATCAGCACGCTGCGCTCCGGTTACTACGATGCCGCCGTAGTTGGCAAATCATGGGCCGATATCGCCGAAATCGAGCGCAAAAAGATCATCGAAGCAAAGGACCCGGAGCTGTTCGTCCCCAGTCTGCAGAAGGCGATCGCAGCATTGGGCGAGACCGACGTCATGATCGAGGCGCCGACGCAGGCAACAACAGCCACAGCGCAGTTTGGCGGCCTTGGCGTGCTGATCGATGTGCCAAAACCCGGAAAAGATCGCGTCTTGATTCTGTCTGTGTTTCCCAATTCACCGGCCGAACGCGCCGGTCTGCGCCCGCATGATGCGATCGTTGAAGTCGAAGGCGAGCCGGTCAAGGGCGAAGAAGGGGTGGCGATCATGCAGCGACTGCGCGGTGCTCCGGACACAAACGTGACCGTCATTGTTAAGACGCCTGGAAAAGAGCCGCGCGAGATCACGCTTACGCGCAAGGTGATCAAAAGCGATCCGGAAAATACGCCGATTGTCGCGAAACGCATGCCAGAAGGAAACATCGGATACATCGCGCCCAGCCCGGTTGACATGGAGAACATGCGTGACAGCGTCGCGGATGCATTGCGTTCTCTCAATACCGATGGCGAACTGGATGGTGTTGTGCTTGACCTGCGCATGATGCGTGATTTCAACTTTCCGATCGACGCGATGCTCGGGTTGTTTGTGACCGGGGACAAAGTTGGCAGCGTAAAAACGCGGCTCACAAAATCAAAAATTGAGATCAGCGGCAAAGGCGTGGCTGGCTCGCAGGATGTGCGGCTCTCGATTCTTGTGAGCGAGCTGACGACCGGGCCGGCCGAATCGTTTGCCGCGCTCTTGCAGGATGTCGGCCGCGCCAAGGTGATCGGCGCAAAAACATCCGGCCACACAACCCTGCTTGCGCGTGCGCGGCTGCCGATTTCTGGCCTTGAAATGCTGGTCCCGGCGGGGGAATTTGTCGGTCAGAGCGGTGCAACATGGCTGGGCAAGGGCGTCGTGCCCACGATTCCCTTCGAGCAGTCTTTTGAGGACTACAACGAAGATAACGACACGCAACTTGATCGGGCGATTGCCGAGTTAGCGAAATAGATGAAGGCGGTCATTTTCGACGGGCCGCTGCAGCTTGCGCTGCGCGATGTGCCTGTGCCGGAGCCAGCTGCGGGCGAAGTAATCGTGCGTGTTTCAGCGGCGCTAACGTGCGGCACCGATCTCAAGGGCTACAAACGCGGGCATCGCCTGTTTGCCCCGGGCATGATTTTTGGGCATGAATTTGCCGGCGTGATCAGCGCCGTGGGTGCCGGGGTGACCGGCTGGCGCGAAGGCGATACGGTCACCGCGGCAAACTCTGCGCCCTGCAACAGCTGCTTTTATTGCCGGCGCGGCCAGCAACAGCTGTGCGCGGATCTTGAGAATCGTTTTAACTGGGGCGCGTTTGCGGAATACATCCGCGTGCCGGCGCATATCGTCGCGCAGAACATGCACCTCGTGCCGGCGTCTGTGCCGGTTGCGCATGCCGGATTGATCGAGCCCCTGGCCTGCGCCATCCACGGCACGGTCATTGGTGATATCCGGTTGGGTGACACCGTGGTGATCATTGGCGCCGGCGCGCAAAGCCTCATGCAGATACAAATCGCCAGGTCGCTCGGCGCAGCGCGCGTGATCGTTGTCGGTCGGTCGAAGGGCCGCCTGACGCGTGCCGCGGCCTTGGGCGCCGCTGTGACGTTGAGCGTGCTCGATGGCGATCCGCTGGCAACCGTGCGCGACCTGACGGACGGGCGCGGCGCCGACGTGGTGCTGGAATCAGCCGGCAGCGCGCAAACCTGGCGTCAGGCGTTCGCTATGACGCGGCCGGGCGGCACCGCCGTCATGTTTAGCGGACTGCCGGGCGGCACGACTGTTGACTTCGATGCCACCAAGCTGCACTACAGCCAGATCACGATCAAAGGCATCTTTCACCACACACCGCGTTTTGTCGAGATGGCCCTGCAGATGCTGGCTGCCGGTCAGATCGACGGTGCGCAGCTCATCGACGGCGAGATCGCGCTCGACGCCGTCGAAGCCGGGCTGCAGCGCATGGATCGCAGCGAAGTCGTTAAGCTGGCTGTGCGGGCGTAAGCGCACGTTTGCGGAACTCGCGATACATCAGCGTCCACAGCGTCTCAGTAAAGGTCCGAATCAGGGTTCCCACGGCCAGGCTGACCACAGAGAGCACAAGCACGAGAACGACAGCCGCCACGATGGCGGGTGCTTCCAGGGTATTGCCAAGAATCCAGTTATTGATCAAGCCGACCAACACCGGCGACAACAGCGCCAGGCCAAGCAGCCCGACCACCGCGCCGACGATGAACGAAAAGATGATTGCGATCACCGCAATCACAAACGATGACAGCACATTTTTGCGGAAGAGCGCCCAGCCGGAGCGCAGGCCATCCATCGCGCCCAACCCTTCGAGCACGATGGCACGCCGACCAAATGTCGTCAGAATGCCTGCGACGATGGTGTAAATAAGAATCACGCAATACAACGGCAACACCAAACAGTAAACAAGAAACAACAAGGGTCCGACCGACTCCGGCGCTGGGGTGCCGCCTGTTGCGAGCGCGCCAAACATCGGCGCAAGCACCACGGCAAAGCCCGTCAACATCAGGACGCTCAGCACGAGCACCGGCAACGACAGCACAAGCCGCATCGCGATCAGCGGCCTGGCAAAGCGCTTGCCGGCATTCCAGCCGGCGCGGGTTGTGACCGGCTGGCCTTCTTCAATGCTGTTGACCGAGCTGATGATGCCACCGTTGGCGATCTCAGCAAAAACCCAGAGCACCAGCGCGACCAGCAACGATACACAGGCCCAGGCGATGCCAATCGTGATCAGCGTGGTCGCGTTGTCCTGCAGGTAGGCCAGCACTTGCCCCATCTGCTGCTCGAGTACTTCGGTGCCCTCTGCAGAACCCGGGGTAAATCCGCCCGGTCCGGTTGTCCCGGGCATGCCCACGATGTTATTGCTGTTGATGCTGGTATTGAGACCGGCGCCGTTGCCCAGCGCGATCAGCAGCCCGAGCAGCCAGAGTGAGCGGTGCTTGAAGGTGATTTCAAATGCTTTTGTAAACAGGGTTGCAATGTCGATATTCATGTTTAGGGTCTACTCCCACTCAATCGTGGCCGGTGGTTTTGTGGTGATGTCATAGGTGACGCGGTTGATGCCCGGCACTTCGTTGACGATGCGGTTGCTGATGCGCGCCAGGACGTCATATGGGATGCGCGCCCAATCGGCGGTCATAAAGTCGTCCGTCGTGACCGCGCGAATCGCGATGACTTCGCTGTAGGTGCGGCCATCGCCCATCACACCGACGGTGCGCACCGGCAGCAGCACGGCGAAAGTCTGCGAGGTAGCGCGCATCAGATCAGCGCGGCGCAGCTCTTCTTGCAACACGGCATCGGCCGCCCGCAGGCGTTCAAGCCGCTCAAACGTCACCTCGCCCAGACAGCGCACCGCCAGCCCCGGGCCTGGAAACGGTTGCCGCCAGACGATGCTGTCTGGCAAACCGAGCGCGCTGCCGACCGCGCGCGCCTCATCTTTGAATAGAAAGCGCAGCGGCTCGAGCAGCTCAAACTTCATGTCCTTTGGCAGGCCGCCGACGTTGTGATGTGTTTTGATCTTTGCTGCGGCTTGCCGCTCCGGACCGCGCGATTCGATGACGTCCGGATACAGCGTGCCCTGCGCCAGAAACGGATGCTGCACGGAATTTGTGTTTAGCCCGAGATCGCGCACGGTCTTTTCAAACACGCGGATAAATTTCTCGCCGATTTGTTTGCGTTTTTCTTCCGGATCGGTGACGCCGGCCAGCGCATCGAGAAAATCCTCGCTGGCGTTGACCGCGATCAACTTGATGCCTTGCTCGCGCTGAAACGTGTCGATCACCTGCGCGCCTTCGTCTTTGCGCAGCATGCCGGTGTCGACAAACACACAGGTCAGTTGTTCGCCGACCGCCTTGTGCACCAGCGCGGCAGCCACCGACGAGTCCACGCCGCCGCTCAGGCCGCAGATCACCGGGCGATTGCCAACTTTCTCGCGAATCGTTGCGACGCTCTCATCGATGATGTTGGCTGGCGTCCAACTGTTGCCGCAGCCGCAAATATCGCGCACAAAGCGGGCCAGGATGTCTTTGCCGTGCGCGGTGTGATTGACCTCGGGGTGAAACTGGATCGCGTAATAACGGCGCGTCTCGTCCGCCATGGCAGCGATGGGGGAATTTGCGGTGCGCGCGGCGGCCACAAACCCCGGTGGCACGGTCTCGATGCGGTCGCCGTGGCTCATCCAGACGTGCAAGGTATCGGCCTGCGCGCCGCTGGTCCAGGCGTCTAGCTGCGCGCGCGTGATCAGGCCGTTGGGTTGAATGGTCACCTCGGCATGGCCATATTCGCGATGCTCCGACGATTCCACCCTGCCGCCGAGCGCATGCGCGAGCAGCTGCATGCCATAGCAAATGCCCAGCACCGGCACGCCGCTGGCCTGTACCGCGCTGGACAGCGTCGGCGCGCCAGTGTCGTAAACGCTGTTGTGCGAACCCGAGAGGATGATGCCGCGCGGTTTGAGCGCCAGGATGCTTTCTGCCGGCGCATCCCACGGCACAATCACGCTGTAGACATTTGCTTCGCGAACGCGGCGCGCGATGAGCTGGGTGAATTGCGAGCCAAAATCGAGAATCGCGATCGTGTCAGGTGTGGACATAGCTTGGCATTCTACCGACGCCAGCCACGGCTATCTTGAGGCGCTGGGGGAAGAGGCCACCGATTACACAGATTGCACAGATTTGTTTTTGTGCTGCAAGAACATGCAGGTGACAAAAACAAATCTGTGCAATCTGTGGCCTCTTCCTCTCTGTGATTATTCTTGCACTGCGCGCGTCACGATATCCTGCGCTTCGGTCACGATGGCGTTTAAGTGCTGCTCGCTGACAAAACTCTCCGCATAGAGTTTGTAAATATTTTCGGTGCCGGAGGGCCGCGCGGCAAACCAGCCCTGCGCCGAAATAACCTTGAGCCCGCCGATCGATGCGCCGTTGCCAGGCGCCTTTGTCAGCTTGTCGATGATCGGGTCGCCGGCCAGCGTGCTGGCTGCGACTGCGGCAGGCGACAGTTTCGCGAGCGCGGCTTTTTGTTCGGGTGATGCTGGCGCGTCGATGCGCGTGTAGTGCGGCATGCCAAACTTCGCCGCCATCGCATTGAAATGCTCGCCCGGGTCTGCGCCGGTCACCGCGGTGATTTCAGCCGCAAGCAACCCGAGCAGCGGCCCGTCTTTGTCGGTGGTCCAGACCGTGCTGTCGCGGCGCAGAAAGCTGGCGCCGGCGCTCTCTTCGCCGCCAAAACACAGCGAGCCGTCGAATAGCCCGGCAAAGTATTTGAACCCGACCGGCGTTTCATGCAGCGTGCGGCCAAGGGCGTTGACGACGCGGTCGATCAACCCGCTGCTGACCAGTGTCTTGCCGACCGCGCTGGTTGCCGGCCAGGCCGGTCGGTGGGTCAGCAAATATTGGATCGCCATAGCCAGGTAGTGATTGGGGTTGAGCAACCCGCGCGAGCGCGTCACGATGCCGTGCCGGTCGGCGTCTGGGTCATTGCCCCAGGCGATATCAAACTGATCTTTGAGCGTGATCAGGCTGGCCATGGCGTATGGGCTGGAGCAGTCCATGCGAATCTTGCCGTCGTGATCGACGCTCATAAAGCCAAAGGTTGGGTCAAGCCGTGTGTTGACCACCGTGATGTTCAAGCCGTAGTGATCGGCGATCGGCGCCCAGTAGCCCAGCGAGGCGCCGCCAAGCGGATCTACGCCGATGCGCAACCCGGATGCCTTGATGGCGGCCATGTCGATGACGTTCTCCAAATCGTGCACATACGGCAGTCATAAAATCGACCTGCCGGGTCGTGGCAGCCGCGCGCGCCTTTTCAAACGGAATGCGCTTGACGCCGCGGTTGCCATCACGCAGCAGGTCGTTGGCGCGATCCTGCACCCACTGGGTGATGCCGGTATCCGCTGGACCGCCCTCAGGCGGGTTGTATTTGAAGCCGCCATCTTCCGGCGGGTTATGCGATGGCGTGATGATGATGCCATCGGCGATGCCGTTGACCTTCTCGCGGTTGTGCACCAGGATCGCGCGCGAAATGACAGGCGTGGGCGTCACACCGCCGTCGCGCTGGATGTGCGTGAGCACGCCGTTGGCGGCCAGAACTTCGAGTGCGCTGCGCTGCGCCGGCGCCGATGCCGCGTGCGAATCTGCCCCCATAAACAGCGGGCCATGAATGCCCTGCGCCGCGCGATATTCGCAGATGGCCTGCGTGATGGCCAGAATATGCGCCTCGGTGAAGCTGCCCGCAAACGGCGATCCGCGGTGCCCGCTGGTGCCAAACGCCACGCGCTGGGCCGGGTTCGCCAAATCAATGCGTTGCTCGTAATACGCGCGTTCCAGCGCGGCCGGATCCATCAGCAGCGCCGCTGGCGCCGGTTTGCCTGCGAGGGGAGAGTTTGGCATGGAGAGAAGTATAAAGAAGTTGTCTTTATACTCCTCCCCGTGATTTATCTCGCCCTGCCAGCTTATAACGAAGAAGAAGCGCTGCCCAAGCTATTGGCTCGGATTGCCCTGCTGTCCGAGCGGCAATTCAACAATAGCGTGCACGTTTTGGTGGTCGATGATGGCAGCAAAGACAACACTGCCGCTGTGGTGCAGGCGTTTGCAGCAGCGAATGCGCTGCAGGTGACACTGCTGCCGCACGGCGTCAACAAAGGCCTGGGTGAGGCGATCAAGACTGGTCTGCGCGCGGCGGTGGACCGCGCGACGGACGACGACATCATCGTCACGATGGACTCGGACGACACGCATATCCCAGGGCTGATTCCGCGCATGCTGCAGTTGATCAACGAAGGCAACGATGTGGTGATCGCCTCGCGCTATCAGCTCGGCGCGCGTATGGTCGGAATTCCATGGCATCGCCAGATGCTCAGCAAAGGCCTGAGCCTGATGTTTCAGGTGGTGTATCCCATTCCAGGCGCGCGCGATTATTCATGCGGCTATCGCGCCTATCGGCCGCAGGTGCTGCGCGATGCGATTGAGCGCTGGGGCGAACAGTTTGTCAGCGAGCGCGGGTTTGCCTGCATGGTCGATATCTTGATGAAGCTGCACATGCAGGGAGCGATCGTGACCGAGGTGCCGATGGTCTTGCGCTACGACCGCAAACCCGGCGAAACAAAAATGCCGGTCCGCAAGACCATCAACCAGACGTTCGCTTTGTTGCTACGCCGCCGGTTTGGGCGGATGTGACGGCGCAGGCAGTTCACCGACCCAGCCCTTCGCGGTGATTTCGACCTGCAACGCATCGTTAAAGCGATTGAACATGTTGAACAGTGACGTGGCCGCGGTGATCTCGATGATTTCGCCATCGGAGAAATGCGCGCGCAGTTCTGCAAAGAGTTCGTCGCTGACAGCTTTGGCGTCGCGCGTAACCTGTTCGGCATAGATCAGCGCGACGCGTTCGCGCGGGGTCCAACGGGCGTCATTCGGGTTGTCGAGCGCGCTGACAGCATCCTCGGACACGCCGAGGCTCCGCAACAAAGCGGTGTGCGAGCGCGTTCAGTAGACGCAGCCGTTGACCACCGATGTGCGCACGATGACCATCTCTTTGAGCCGGACGTCGACTGTTCCTGTGTTGAGCACCGCGCTCATCAGCGCGTTGCAGGCAATTGCGATTTCCGGGCGAATCGCTGCGGTGCGGAACATGTTTGGCACCGCGCCGCGCTGTATGTAGAACGTCTCAAGCAATCCGCGCATGGCTGGCGTGGTTTCTTCCGGCAAAAGGGCGTTAAGTCTTGGCATGTTACGATTATCAGCCTTCATGAAGCTGATATCAGGTCTGGCGATGGCGTGCGTCATCGCTTTGTTGAGTGCCTGCACACCGCCGCCCACCGCACGTCCACCCGAGCCTACAGCCGATATCCCGCCCACACTTTCACCTGAAAAACCGCCTGTGGCGCAGGTGGTTGAAGCCATTGGACCCACGACAACCCCTGAACCGACAAAGATCGCCGGCAAAACGGTGTGGATCGATCCGCTTCTGCCGGCCGATATCTATGCGTCGATGAGCAAGCAACTGGCTGCGATTGCGGAGACCACGGCCGGTACAGACAAGCTTGTGCTGGGCACGCAGTCGGATGCCGCCATTCGCGTGACTTCCGGCGCAACGGCGGATGGCCTGATTGTGCTGACCCGCACGCTGGCGCTTGCCGCCGCGTTCCCGACTGTGCCAGATGGCGTGCAATTTGACGATTTCAAACGCTTCTGGGCGGGCGATGCCAGCGCGCTTGCGGGCGCCACGATGAGCAACACCGCGCCGGTGCTGTATACCGATGCCGATACGCGCGCGGCGCTGGCGCTGTTGCTGGGCAAACCGGGTGACGCCACCCCAATTGTGTTGTTGCCGCCGAGTGACATACTTTCGAAAACTTGGGAAACGCGCGGCGCCAGCCTGGCCATCGTGCCGTTTGAGCGATTGGATGTGCGCTACAAGCTGCTCACGATCGATGGGATCAATTTGTTTGAACGCGCGGCCGACATGACGAAATACCCGCTCAGCCTGCGTGTGCAGGTATCGGGCGATGCCGCGGCGCTGGCGGGCCTGCGCCGGACTTTGTTGCCGACCGACAACCGCGCACTTGACCGCATGACGGTTGTGGCGATGACTGGGGTGACCGCCATGGTGCGCGGCACCGCGGTGCGCATGGAAGAAAAGGGCGTGACGTATCCTGGCGAAGCGATTCGCGACTGGCTGCGCACGGCTGATATCGCGCATATCAGCAACGAGGTCTCTTTCTACGACAAGTGCCGCGCGCCGTCCCGCAGCGATGGCGTTGTGATGTGCTCGAATCCGAAATATATGGATCTGTTGCGCGATGTCGGCACGGACCTCATCGAGCTGACCGGCAACCACACCTGGGATTACGGCGCGGACAAACTGATCCCGACCATCGATGCGTATGAAAAAGAAGGCTGGAAGGTCTTCGGCGGCGGACGCAACGTCGACGAATCTCGCAGACCTGCGTTGATGACGGTCAACGGCAACAAGATCGCGTTTGTCGGGTGCAGCTACTTTGGCACAAACTGGGCAACCGAGCGCTACGCCGGCGCGACACCGTGCGGCGTAGCGGACCCGCAGGCGTTGGATTGGATTATTCCGACGATCAAACAGCTCAAAGCTGATGGCTACCTGGTCATCGCCACGCTGCAATACACCGAGTTTTACAGCTATGCGGCCACGCGCCAGCAGGACATCGACTTTCGCGCACTGCGCGATGCCGGCGCTCTGGTCGTCAACGGCAGCCAGGGCCACCATGTGCAGGGGTTTGATGTCAGCGAGAACGGCTTTTGCCACTATGGCACCGGCAACCTGTTCTTTGGCGATCAGACATTTAGCGAAGGCGCGCAACAGACCATGGTCGATCGGCACGTGTTTTACAACGGCCGGTATCTGGGCGTGGATCTGCGCACGGCAAAGATAGAGGATATCTCCAAACCCGTCCCAATGTCGCCGGAAGCCCGGGCCACGTTGCTCAAGACACTGTTCAAAGTAAGCGGCTATTGATCACCGCACCCCACACGAAAATCTAAGTATTTCGCGAAGTTTTTTCTACGCATTTTTGACTAAACGTAGGGCATTCGTCAGATATGTCGGCACGTTTCGTGCAATCCTATTGTGGTGATTGCAGAGATTGGCCCCCGAGCCGCTTCGGGTGATGAACGTTTTTTTCGGCAGTTTGCGCTATTGGAGCAGCTAACGCACGAGGGAGACGGCAATGGGAATCTGTATCGCGCGCAGGCGCAGAATCAGGACTGCCCGGTGGCCTTGCGGCTGTTGCCGATCGCGGGCAACGCCTGGGGCATCATGCGCCCGCAGTTGATGGCCGCGCTTGCGACGGCGTCTCAGGTGGCGCACGGCGGGGTGACGCGGGTGCACGAGTATGGCACGCACGACGGGTGTGATTTTATTGTGCGCGACTGGGTGCCAGGCGAGCCTCTGGCGCGGATATTGGCTGCGCAACGCCGCAACGCCGAACAGCACGGGTTGATCTGGCTCAGACAGGTTGCTGAGTCACTCGATAGCCTGCACCGATCCGGCCTTGCGCACGGAGCGCTGACGCCCAACCGCATCATCGTCGATGCATCCGGACACACGCACATCACCGATTTTGGCTACGCCAGTTTGCTGCCGGCAAAGATCGCTTTTCAAGATTACGCCGCGCCGGAGTGCGTTGACACAATTGCAGCCACGCCAGCCAGCGATCAGTTCTCGCTGGCCGCAATCGCATTCGAAATGTTGAGCGGGCGTCCGTTGCCGCCATCCGACAGCTCCGGTCTGTATCGGTTTGCAGTTCGCACGGCATTTGCCGAAAACTTCTCGGCCTCGGTCGGCGTGGTCATGTCGCGCGCGCTGGCGATTGATCCGGTCTCGCGCTATTCAACATGCACAGCCTTTATTGATGCGTTGATGCCCGCCTGTGGCGTGGTGCTGCCAAAACCAGCGCCTGAGAAACCTGTGGCTCCGGCAGCCCCCGTTGCCATGGCTGATGTTGAATCACCCCGACACATGGGTTGGGCGACCGCCATTGGCCTGATGGTCGCGTTTGCGGCCGTGGCTGGTGTTCTGTATATGACGTCGGTGTTGTAAGGCCCCTAGTTTTCTAAACCAAGCGTCGCGTGGAAGTGCCCGCAAACGCTGCCAGTACAAGCAAAAGCCCCGCGTTTAACGCGGGGCTTTTGTGCTGCAGGGTTAGGGCAGGCAACGCCTCACTTTGCCGGCACGGTGCGCGCGTCGGAATTGCGCTTGTTGCCGAGAAAGTCGCCGAGCTCCCAGGCCACCACCAGCGGGACCGCTGTAAAGATCGACGAGTAGGTGCCGCTCAACAGGCCGATCAGCAGCACGCCGACAAACTGCCGAATGCTGGCGCCGCCAAACACCAAAATGGCGAACATCACCAGCATGTTGACGAGCGAGATCGTCAGCGACCGATGCAACGTCTCGACAATGCTGCGCGACACGATGGTCTCGAAGCCCTGGCCGTGATAGCGCGTCAGGTTTTCACGGATCCGGTCGTAAACCACGATGGTGTCCGGCACCGAGAAGCCGATCACGGTCAGAATCGCGGTTAGAAACAGTGCGTCGATTTCCCAGCCAAACACCGCGCTGAAGATCGCCATCATGCCAGCGGCGACCAGCACGTCGTGGATCATGGCCACGATCGCCGCCACGCTGTAGCGGAACGAATGATTCGCCGCGCGAAAGGTGATCCAGATAAACAGCAGAATCAGAATCGACGACACCAGCACCGCCCAAATCGCCGATGTCGTAACCTGGCTGGCAACGGTCTGGCTGACCGCCTGGATCGAGGTGGCACCGCTATCGAGCGGCACAACCGCGTTGATTGCGCCGCGAATCGCCTCGGCCTTGGCGCCGTCGACATATTCGGTGCGAACCTGCCACAGGTTGTCCGCGGCGCCGCCGAGCTGCGTGATTTGCGGCCCGCTGATGCCGTTGGCGACAAATACCGCGCGCAGCTGGTCTTCAGTAATCGGTTGTTGGAACTTCAGCTCAAAGCGGTTGCCTTCGCGGAAATCGACGCTCAGGCGCCAGGGCGCGCCGACCGTCGCCATGTTGTAGATCATCGCGAGCAGGCCCGGGATGATGATGATTGCCGAAAGCAGGAACCACCACTTGCGATTTTTGATGATGTTGAACATAGTATTTAAAGACCGAGCGCAGCCTTGTTTTCCTCGGCATAGCCGGCGGGGCGGTCGGAGAAAGTCAGGCGCATCAATGTGCGCGTGACAAATATCGCGCTAAACAAGCTCATCAGAATACCCAGGCCGAGCGTGATGGCAAAACCGCGCACCGCGCTGGCGCCAAATGCGCCGCCAAAGAACCACAACACCACGCAGGTGATCAGCGCGGCCATGTTGCTGTCGCGGATCGACGTCCAGGCGCGCGTAAACGCAGCTTCGACCGCGGCGCGCAGGGTGCGGCCGTTGCGCAGTTCTTCTTTGAAGCGCTCAAACGTCAGCACATTGGCGTCGACTGCGGTTGCCACCGAGAGCACAAAGCCTGCGATACCGGGCAGGGTGAGCACAACTGGCACGATGACAAAGACGGCCAGCGATGTGAGTGTGAAGAACGCCAGCGAGATGACGGATAACACGCCGGGCAGCCGGTAATACACAATCATGAAGATCGCCAGCGCAACGAGCGCGATCGCGAAGGCCACGATGCTGCGGCGCACCGATTCAGCGCCGAGCGTTGCGCCAACGTCGCGTGTGGTTTCAAGCTGCAGCGGCACTGGCAATGAACCGTAGCTGAGCGTTAGCGCCAGCTGGCCGGCGCCCGCGGTCGTGAAGTTGCCGGTGATCTGGCCTTCGCCGTTGAGCTGGCTTTGAATAATCGGGCAGGAGAGCACCACGCGGTCAAGCACAATGCACAGGGCCTGGCCGATGCGGCTTCCAGTGAACGACGAAAAGTCGCTGATAAAGCCCGGGCGGATGCGGAATGACACAATCGGCTGGCCGATGGTGGTGTCGCGCGCAGCTTCGGCGCTCTGCAGGATTTCACCTGTAAACGCGGTTTGCAGCACATCCAGCGCCGGAGCGCCGCTGATGGGCAGTGCGCCGACGCTGGTCGCCGGGAATTGCAGTTGGCGCGCGGTCGAGAACGTGGTTGAGATCGTGCTGCCTTCCGGCGGTGGGTTGCGGCCGCCATCGACGAATTCGAGCTGGCCTGTCTGTTTGATCAGGTCGATCGCGGTGGCGCGGTCGGTGATGCCCGGCAGTTCAACCAGAACTTTATCCGCGCCCTGAACTTGGACCAGCGGTTCAGCGACGCCGAGGCCGTTGACGCGCTGCTCGATGATGCGGCGCACGGTGACCATTTGTTCGGCCGAGGGCGCCTGGCCGTCTGGGAGCTTGGCGCCCAGGAAGATCTGCAGGCCGCCTTTCAGATCCAAACCTTGCTTGATCTGCAAATCGCGGCCGCGTTCGGCCTGCCAGAAGGCGAGATCTGAGATAAACGTTGGTTTGGCGATAGGAGCAACGATATAGGCCGACAGCATCGCAAGAACAATAATGATTGCGAGCCTAACGAGATTGCCTTGACGCATATGAGGAAGAAATCCTTTCGGGTTGAGGTGGGTTTTTGGGCGAAATCGCCGTTCTAATGACGAACAAACGATTCGCTTAGGCGCGCGATTATAGCTGAGAGGCGGTTCCCGGGCCTCATTCTTTCGTTAGATTTCGTCATTGTTGCGATGTGTTGTATCTGGAACCACCGAATCAAACACTCCACAATCAAATCCGCGTCTGCACGGGTCAGCGGCATTGGGCCGCGCAGTTTGATGACGTTGTGATGCGGCCCGTCTGTTCCGAGCAGCACGCCGCGTTCGCGCATGCGGTTGGCGATGCGTGCGGCCTCCTCGGCTGCGGGTTCAAGCGTCTCGCGATTGCGGACGAGTTCGACGCCGACGAACAGCCCGGACCCGCGCACATCGCCGATGAGCGCGTGGCGCGGTTGCAACGCGCGCAACCCGGCCAGCAAATGCTGCCCGACATCCAACGCGTGCGCCTGCAGGTTCTCGTCCAACGTCACCTGCAACGTGGCCAACCCGGCAGCGCAGGCCGCGGTGCTGCCGCCAAATGTCGAGAAGAACTCCATGCCGTTGTCAAACGCGGCCGCGATCTCAGGCCGGCAGATCACCGCGCCGATCGGGTAGCCATTGCCGATCGGTTTGCCAAGCACCACGATATCCGGCACCACGCCGTGCTGTTCAAACGCCCAAAAGTGCGTGCCGATGCGGCCAAACCCGGTCTGCACCTCGTCCGCGATGCACACGCCGCCAGCAGCTCGCACGCGCCGATACACCTCGGGCAGAAATCCGTGCGGCAGAAGCATCTGGCCGCCCACGCTTGGGCAGGTCTCGGCGATGTAGCCGCACAGCTTTTTGTTATTTGCGCTGATCGCGTCGATCACCGCGCCGACCTGCGCGGCATATTTCTGGCCAGCCAGCGGATCGTCCGCTTTGAACGCGCCGCGGTAAACATCCGGAATCGGCGAGGTGTGCACCCATTCCGGCGCGCCTTGGCCGCCCGGGCCGTTGTGCTTGTACGGGCTGATATCGATCAGCGTGCTGGTGTGGCCGTGATAGGCCGCATCCATGACAATCAGTTCACGCGCGCCGGTGTAGGCGCGCGCCAGCCGCAGCGCCAGCTCATTGGCTTCGCTGCCCGATGCCACGAAATAGCACACGCTCAGCTCGGCCGGCAACTGCGCTGTGAGCGCATCGGCATAGCGAAACAGCTGATCCTGCAGATACCGCGTGTTGGTGTTGAGCACCGCCAGCTGTTCGCTGACCGCGCGCACCACACGCGGATGCGCATGGCCGACATGCGGCACGTTGTTGTAGGCGTCGATAAAGGCGCGCCCGGTTTCGTCATACAGATACTGCATCGATCCGCGCACGATATTCAACGGATTCCGGCTGTAGCTCACGCTTAGATTGCCGCCGATGCGTTGCTTGCGCTTTGCCAGCAACGCGGCCTTTTCAGGCTGTTTTGGCAGGGTTTGCTCCGGCGCCTGCAGGATCAGATTCGGCGTCGGCGAGATGCTGCGCCAGACAGCACGCTGGCTGGCCAGACAGGCGCCGTTAAAGTTGGCCGAGATGTCCAGCATGTCGGTGATCAGCTGGAAATGCACGTGCGGCCACCAATCGCCATTGACCGGCGGCGCGCCTAACGCGGCAAAGCGTTCGCCCTTCGCGATGGGTTTGCCGACGAACAGCCCGGCCAGCGATTCGCGGTTGAGGTGGCCGTAGAGCGTGAAAAACGGCACGCCGTGATCGGTTTCGTGGCGCAGCACAATGACCGGGCCATAGTCCAGCCGATCGGTGGCTTCTTCATAGCCATGCACCACGCCGTCCAGCGGCGCATACAGCGGCGCGCCGGCCGGCAACGTCAAATCGATGGCCATGTGCACGGTGCGCCGTTCATCCGTGATTGCGCCAGTCTTATAGGCATCGGTTGTGTAGATCAGGCGCGGCTCATCGTAGCCACCGATGCCGATGAGCGCGCCGGCTGCGGCCATGCGCTCAAACACTCGGCGTGTAAACGGCTCAGCGCTGTTGTCTGGCGTATGGCTGCTGACCAGCGTGCTGCCGGCGCTCAGATCGATGCCATATAGCGGCACGCTGCGCAGATCGTGGCCGGTCAGTGCCGCGCACCCCGCCTGGTTGCGCGTCAGCCAGTCGATCACATGCGGTGTGTGCGGGACTGGCTCCAATCCGCACGCATCGCGAATCAGGTATTCGCCAAGCCGTGGGTGCACTGCGGCCAGTTTTGGCAGCGTGTCGCGAATCGGGCCCTGGCTGATGCCAAGATAGGCATCGCCCGGCCGTTCGGCCTGTTGTTTGGCTGCCAGGCACACGCTGACACTAAGCCGCATGCACATCAGGTTGAACGCGACAGCCATCTCATCCTCGGTCAGCGGGTTGACGGCGTGATAGCCACGCACAACATCGCGCGCGGCATCGACCGGGTCCTGTTTGCCGAGGGCCATGTACGCCATGGCGATGGCCAGATCGTTGATGGTGTGCGAATACACCATATCGCCAAAGTCAACCAGGCCGCAGGTATTGCCCACAATCACGTTGTAATCGTTTGCGTCGTTGTGGATCGCGCTTTTGCGCAGCGCCCCGAGCCGTGGCTTCGTATTTGCGCGATAGATGCCGAGCAGCTGGGTGACAAGGGCGCGCAGCGCGACATCGTGCACTTTTGGCAGATGCAATTCGATTTCGCGTTCGGCGTGCGCCAGATCCCAGTGAAAGTCGCGGTGGATGGCCGGATGATCGAACGACGCCAGCGCGCGGTCAACGGTTGCCAGCATCGCGCCAATGTCGCGCCGCTGTGCACTGGTCTGGTCGGCATGGGCGCCAAACGGTTTGCCATCGAGAAACGAGATCAGGCGCACCAGATGTCCACCTGCCTCACCGATGGTGCCGCCGGCCAGGGTTTTCGCCAGCCCCGGCACCAGCCCGCTATCTGCCAGATGCAGCAGCGCGGCATTTTCGGCCTCGAGCATGGCGCGCTTTTCGGCAATGTTCGCAATTTTCAAAACATGCCGGCGGCCGCTCTTTGTTTCTGTGTATTTGAAATTCTGATCGCGTTCACTCGGCAGCGACTCGGCGACACCGTCGATATCAAACAACTGCCGCGCGATCACCGCTGCGGCGCCGGGCGAGAACGTGGGGATTTTGGCGAGGGAGGTCATAGTCTGCCATCAACCGAACTGAATCCCCTGCGCCAACGGCAGGGAGTTGCTCCAATTGATGGTGTTGGTCTGTCGGCGCATATAGCCCTTCCAGGCATCGCTGCCGGATTCGCGGCCGCCGCCGGTATCTTTTTCGCCGCCAAAGGCGCCGCCGATTTCAGCACCGCTGGTGCCAATGTTGATGTTGGCAATGCCGCAATCGCTGCCTTCATGCGAGAGAAAAGCCTCGGCCTGGCGCACGCTGTCGGTGAAGATCGCGCTGCTCAAGCCCTGCGACACGCTGTTGTGCAGCGCAATCGCCTCTTCGAGCGTTTCGTATGACATGACATACAGGATCGGCGCGAACGTCTCCTCGCACACGATGTCGACCTGCTGCGGCATGGCGATGATGGTCGGTTCGACAAAGTTCGGCCCGATGTCGGTGCGACGTTTGCCGCCGCACAAGACCTTGCCGCCAGCAGCCTTGGCCTTGGCGATCGCAGCCAGCATCTTGTCGACGGCTTGCGGTGTGGCAAGCGGGCCGACCAGCGTTTTTGCGTCGAGCGGGTTGCCGATCGGCACGCTCTTGTAGGCCTTGACCAGCCGCGCGATCAGTGTCGGCGCGATGCTGCGCTGCGCAAGAATGCGGCGCGTGGTGGTGCAGCGTTGGCCGGCGGTGCCGACCGCGCCAAACACGATGCCGCGCACGGCCAGATCGAGATCGGCGCTTTCGGTCACGATGATGGCGTTGTTGCCACCGAGCTCGAGGATGGTGCGGCCAAGCCGGCCAGCCACGGTCTGCGCAACTTTGCGGCCGGTCGCGGTGCTGCCGGTGAACGACACCAGCGGCAACCGCGCGTCTTCGCTCATGCGCTGGCCAATCTCGCCGCGCCCTGCCGTCAGGGTGAACACGCCACTGACGCCGTGATCGGCCATGACGCTGTTGGCAATATGCTGCGTCGCCACGGCTGTGAGCGGCGCGAGTTCGCTCGGCTTCCAGACCATCGTGTCGCCGCACACCGCGGCCAGCGCGGCGTTCCACGACCAGACCGCGACCGGAAAGTTAAACGCCGAGATGATGCCGATGGGTCCGAGCGGATGCCATTGCTCATACATGCGATGGCCCGGCCGTTCACTGTGCATCGTCAGGCCGTAGAGCTGGCGTGAGAGGCCGACCGCGAAGTCGCAGATGTCGATCATCTCCTGCACTTCGCCGAGCCCTTCGGCGCGAATCTTGCCCATCTCAAGCGATACCAGTTCGCCGAGCGGTTCTTTGGCGTCGCGCAGCGCATTGCCCAGATCGCGGATCACTTCACCGCGTTTTGGCGCAGGCAGCATGCGCCAGCTGGCGAAGGCGGTTTCCGCCTCGCTGACGACGGCGTCGTAGCTTGCCGATGTTGCCGCCTGCACCGCAGCGATCACGTCGCCGGTGCTCGGGTTCAAACTGTCGATCCAGCCGCCGCCGCTGTCGATCCAGCGATTCGGGCCGGCGCAGCTGCCTTTGTTTTTAGCGTTGAGAGAAAGCTTTTTGAGAAGTGATTTCATGGGAAGAGTAAAGAATCCAGAGTCCAGAACACAGACAACAGATTATGGAATGCCAATGATTGCTATGGGTTGAGTCGTTATTCTGAATGTTCCTGCCGGCCAATAGATTTCACCGAATTAGCGCAAAGCGCGCAAGTAATTATGCACTGCGTCGAGAAACGGCGTCATGCCCTTGTAGGCAATCCACTCGGCTGGCGCCGTGTCGAACCAACCTACCAGGTTGCGGCGCCACAGCGGGTTCGCGCACACATCGGCGAGCGTTGATTGATAAGTTCGGATCGTAAAGAGCACATGGTTTGTGCGCGGCAGCTTGCTCAGAGTTTGCCGCTCGACGCGAAAGCACAGCTCCCTGCCAGCGTTCTCCGCCGTGATGTTGAATTTGCGCGTATGGATCCAGGCGCTGTGCTTTGGCGTCAGGTCGAGCTGATCCGTGGGTTTGAGGCCGCCCCAGTTAGGCCGCCAGACCGGCCGGTCGAACTTCATGCGTTCAAGCAGATTGACGGATGGCACGCCGATGGTATCGGCAAACATCGGCACCGGCGCGTGCACATCAATAAACGAGCGGCCGATTTTTTCGCGCATTGACCAGTCACCCGGAAAGAAAACTGCGCCGGCCACCAGCGGCACTTCCGGCAAAGATGCATCAAGCAGGCACAGATCTTCCTGCACCTGCATGCCAAACCACAACAACGGGCTGGGATTTGCCTCCAGATCGGCGGGCAGGGAGATGCCGGTATCCTGCGCCAGGAGCGCAACGGCTTCGAGTTGCGCCGCGTGGGTTCCGGCCAGCATCTGCACGTATTCGTCACGATCCGCGGCGAGTTGGGCGGCTTTGAGTGCGAGTTCGGCCGCGAAGCATGCGGGATCCCTGTGGATCAGGCGCTCGTGCGGGTCAAGCGGACGGATGCCCAGCGTCATGCCGAATGTCTCGGTGCGCAGCGGGAAATAGGCCTCCGGAATCACGAGGTGATTGTAGGCTGTCTGACGGCGGCTGCGGAAGGAGCGCGCAGGCTGCCTGGGACCGAGGTCCCGGGCTCACTATGGCGAAGCCGCCCGTGGGCGGCTAACGCGATCGCACTTGGCAGGCGGCTATTTCTTGCCGCTTTTTGGCGCCTTTTTTACAGGTTTGGCTTTCGGCGGCGTGGCTTTTACCTTCTTGGCCGGCGCTGCTTTGCGCGGCGCGATCGTTACGCGCGATTTTGTTGTTTTGCGCACAACGGTTTTCTTCTGTGTGCGTTGAACAGTCGACTTTTTGATCTTAACCGCTTTTCTGGGCGCAGTCGCCTGTGCCGGGGCAGGTGCAACGGCTTTGGCGTTTTTGCGCATAATCGAACCCAGATTGGCAGTTTTTGCGCCCTTCGGGAGGTTTAGGGTTTTGGCGATTTGGCCCCAGCCCATGCCGGACTCGCGCAGTGCCTGCACTTCGCTCACGGATTTCCCCGAAGCCAGCGCGTATTCGTGCAGTTTGACGATATTCCCGTACCCCCAGCCTGAGTCATGCAAGGCATCGATTTGCGCCACCGGGACGGTGTAGTGGGTTGAAATCGCGATCGCAACCGGGTTCCCGCTCGTCCCGGAAACCGTGAGTGTGGATGTGATCGTGGCTGTCATCTCGCCGCTAGATAAAGCGAGGTCATGCGCTGGCCCGGCGGCATGCGTTTGCCCGGATGACAATAACAGCCCTACTGTGGCGGCGCCAATGGCCGTGAGAAATTTCAGCCCGAAGGTGGTTGCGTGGTTCATAAAGAGTTAGTCGAGCGCGCAGCATGGCACCGCGCCTTTTTGCCACCAATTCAGCCTTTGCCATGCCCGCTTCACGGTGTCTTGGCAAATCCGGCGCTTCCTCTATAATTTCAGTCGTGCAACAGGTAACGCGCGTCCGTCGTCCGAATCACTCGACAGTTTGTCGACGTGACGCGTTCTGACGTATCTGATATCCACGTTTGAATTCAACACCGGCAAGCTGAAGAGCTGCCGGTGTTTTTTTGTCGCGTGTTCGTAAGTCGCTGGGCACCTTACGAACACGTTCTTTTGGAGGCATATGCAAGTTGGTCTCGATATTCAAGAAGTCACACAGGCGCCAAACATCGAACATTTCCGCACCCTGTTGCGCAGCTATTCCGAAGAGTTTCCAGGCCGTTTTTCAAACCGCATCAACGAGGATCTGGCGGAGTTGCCTGGACGTTACGCTGCGCCAACAGGCGGTCTGTTTGTTGGCTATCTGGCTGACCTGCCGGTTTGCACAGCAGCCTGGACGCGCGTGAACGAGCAGCAAGCCGAGATCAAACGCGTCTATATTGTGGCGTCCTCGCGCGGGCGCGGCTTTGCCCGCAAACTGACCGACACAGTCGTGACAGCTGCGCGCGCTGCCGGCTACAGCCAGCTTGTGCTGAGCACCTGGGATGAGAACATCGCCGCGATCGCGCTGTATCGTAAACTCGGCTTTGTGGATATCGTGCCGTTCAAGTCTTCGCCATTTACCAATCTGATGTATTTGGGGTTGGCGCTTTAGGAGAATACAGAATACAGAGCACAGAACACAGACTTGGCGTCTGTTATCTGTGTTCTGTGTTCTGTGTTCTGAACTCTTCCTATGCTCGTAATCAAAGTTTCCGGATCCGATCTTGATGACGCAGTGTTTAGCCGGCGGCTGGCGGAGTGGTTGGTGCGCGCGAACGCGGCCGGCCGCCGGCCGGTGCTGGTGCACGGCGGCGGCAAAGAGATCACAACGCTGCTCGGCGCGATGCAGATCGAGAGCCGCTTTGTCGAAGGCCTGCGCGTGACCGATGGCCCGACCCGCGACATCGCGCTGATGGTGCTGAGTGGGTTGGCAAACAAACGCATGACCGCGCATGTGCTCAACGCTGGCGGCAATGCGATCGGCTTGAGCGGCGTCGACGCCGCACTGATTCGCGTTGAGCAGCTGGACGCGGCCCTGGGGTTTGTCGGAAAACCGATTGCCGTCAATGCCGCGTTTTTGCGCCGCTTGCTGGATGATGGCATGATCCCGGTGATCAACCCGATGGCGATCGGCGTTGACGGCGAGATCTACAACGTCAACGCTGACCATGCCGCTGGCGCGCTTGCCGCCGGTTTGGACGTCGAGTTGCTTACGTTTGTGACCAACGTGCCGGGTGTGCTCGACGCGCAAAAACAACTCATCCCGACACTGACCGGCCCAGCCACCGAAACCCTGATCGCCTCCGGCGTCATTTCCGGCGGCATGATCCCCAAAGTCCGCACCTGCCTCGACGCCATGCAAGCCGGCGTCACCCGCGTGCGCATCACCAACCTCGACGGCATGTTGAACGATACTGGAACAATATTTGGCTAGAGAATACCGAGCACAGAACACAGATTACAGACACTAAAAGCCTGTGATCTGTGTTCTGTATCTGTATTCTGTATTCTTTACTCTCCCCCTATGTCCCGAATCCTCCAATCCCTACCCAAAAACGAAAAAGTCGGCATCGCCTTCTCGGGCGGTCTTGACACCAGTTGCGCCGTCGCATGGATGCGCGAGAAAGGCGCGGTGCCGTATTGCTACACCGCCAATCTCGGGCAATACGATGAGAGCAATTACGACGACATCCCCAAACGCGCGCTCGACTACAAAGCTGAGAAGGCGCGCCTGATCGACTGCCGCGAGCAGCTGGTGAATGAGGGGCTGGTGGCGCTGCAGTGTGGCGCGTTCCACATCAGCACCGGCGGAAAAACCTATTTCAACACCACACCGCTCGGCCGCGCCGTCACCGGCACGATGCTGGTCACTGCGATGAAGGAAGACGGCGTCAATATCTGGGGCGACGGCAGCACGCACAAAGGCAACGATATCGAGCGGTTTTACCGCTACGGCTTGATGGTGAATCCGCAGCTCAAGATTTACAAACCTTGGCTGGACATGCAATTCGTGGGTGAGCTGGGTGGCCGCAAAGAGATGAGCGAGTGGCTGATCGCGCGCGGCTATGCCTATCGCGCCAGCGTCGAAAAGGCCTACTCGACCGATGCCAACATCTGGGGCGCCACGCACGAAGCAAAAGACCTCGAGTTTCTCGACAAGGGCATGCACATTGTCAGCCCGATCATGGGCGTGGCGCACTGGAAACCCGAGACCAAGATCGAGACCGAGCGCGTGACCGTGACCTTCGACAAGGGCTGGCCGGTTGCGCTCAACGGCAAAACGTATGAAGACCGCGTGGCGCTGGTGCTCGAAGCCAACACCATCGGCGGCCGGCACGGCCTGGGGATGAGCGATCAGATCGAGAACCGCATTATTGAAGCCAAGAGCCGCGGCATCTACGAGGCGCCGGCGCTGGCATTGCTGCACATTGCGTATGAACGCCTGGTGACTGCAATGCACAACGAGGGCAGCATCGACAACTACCGCACGCTTGGCCGCAAACTTGGGCGCCTGTTGTATGAGGGCCGCTGGTTCGACCCGCAATCGTTGATGCTGCGCGAAAGCCTGCAACGCTGGATCGGCAGCGCGGTCACGGGTGAAGTGACGCTTGAACTGCGCCGTGGTGACGATTACAGCGTGCTCAACACCACTGGGCCGCATCTGACCTATCACCCGGAGCGCTTGAGCATGGAGAGCGGCGATGCTGAATTCGACCCAACTGATCGCATCGGGCAGCTGACCATGCGCAATCTCGACATTGCAGACAGCCGTGAAAAACTGCAGGTTTATCGCGAATCCGGCACCCTCCAGCTCGGCGACAGCGCGGATGCGTTTGGGTTGCTGGCAGGAGGAGAATGAAGATCACAGAACACAGATCGCAGAATACAGATTGTCTGTACTCTGTAGTCTGTGATCTGTATTCTTTTCCCCATGCGCATCGGCCTGATCGCCTACGGCACCCGCGGTGATGTGCAGCCACTGCTTGCGCTCGGGCGTGGATTGCAGCTGGCCGGTCACGACGTTTCGGTTCTGGCCGGCAGCAACTTTGAGGCCTGGATTCGCGGCTATGGGCTGGCGTTTGCCGACATGGGCGTGGACATACAGGCCCTCATGCAAAGTCCGGATGGCGTGCGCTGGGTTGAAGCGCCGGGCTGGTCGCAGCCGTGGCATATGCGCAAGCTCTTCACGCGCGCATCGGGCCTGACGATGGACAGCATCTGGGCGTTTTCGGGCGCCGTGGACGTGCTGGTGAGCAGCTTTACATCGGATGGCCTGGCTGTGTCGGCGGCGGAGAAGCGCGGCATCCGCTGGCTGTCAGTCGGCCTGCAACCGCTGCGGCCGACCCGCGCGGGCCACGCTGTGTTTATGGCGCCGCTGCCCACGCGCAATAGCGCGTTGAACCGCGGCATGAGCGCCATGACCGAGATCGCGATGTGGGTGACCTTTGGCGACATCTACAATACTTTTCGGCGCAAACTGGGTTTGCCGCAGCGCGGGTTTGCGGACTACAAACGCCTGACCTATGGCGCGCCGTTGTATCTGGGCTTCTCCGAGTACGTCATGCCGCGCCCGGCTGACTACCGCGCAAATTGGCACATCACCGGCTACTGGTTTCTGGATGAACCGAAATGGCAGCCGCCGCAGGAGGTCGCGCAGTTTCTCGCGGCAGGCCCGGCGCCGGTCTATATCGGATTCGGGAGCGCAACCGATCGCGACGCGCGGGCGACGACCGAGGCGATTCTGAGCGCGGTCAAGCAAAGCGGGCAGCGCGCGCTTATCTCAGGGGGCTGGGCCGGGCTGCGTGGAACTGTCAACGACGACAACGTGCTGTTCATCGGCGGCATGCCTCACAGCTGGCTGTTTGCGCGCATGAGCGCACTGGTGCATCACGGGGGCGGTGGCACCACCGGGGCTGGCGCGCGCGCCGGGCTGCCGGCGCTGCTGGTGCCGCACTTCGCGGAACAACCCCAGTGGGCGCGCCGGTTGTTTGATCTGGGCGTTTCACCCAAACCAATTCCAAAAAACAAACTCACCGCGGATGCGCTTGCTGCCGGCTTGCGGCAAATGGCCGCGGACACGGATATGCGCGCGCGCGCGGCGGCGCTCGGCGCCAATGTGCGCGCTGAAGACGGCGTGGACCGTGCCGTCGCGCTCATACAACATGACATTGATCGCTAAGCAACTACTAGCCTGTCAAAGCAAAGTTTATCTTTGCTTTGACAGGCTAGTAGTTGCACGAAGTCACGTAGACTCAACACACAACGTAACACCATGACAGACATCCAGATCCGTCCTGCCAATCTTGACGATGTGCAGGCCATCCTCATGCTGATTGCGCAAAATGCCCGCCGCGGTGGACTTTTGCCGCGCGGTGAAGCCAGTATTCGCGCCCACATCGATAACTTTCTTATTGCCGAATCCGCAAACAGCAACAGCATGGTCGGCTGCGGTTCACTGCTGCCAATGAACACCACGCTGGTTGAACTGCGTTCGCTCGCAGTTGATGAAAACGCGCGCGGCGGCGGCATCGGCAAATTGATCGTGGCCGCGCTGATCGACGAAGCGCGAAAACGCAAATTTGGCACGCTCTTTGCGCTGACCCGCGCGGTCGCGTTTTTTGAAAAGTGCGGTTTTGCTGTCGCACCAAAAGAGTTCTTCCCGGAAAAGGTGTGGAACGACTGCGTGGCGTGCCCGTTGCTCGAGAACTGCGACGAAGTCGCGGTGATGCTGCCACTGCAGCCCGCTGAGAGCGACACCGCCGGCATCAGCGACGAGGACCGCGCGCGCGTGTTGCAGGCAGTGCAGGCTGGCCGGCTGGCCAAGCGCGCTGTGAGCACCGAAAACCTGATCCCGCTCGAGACCGTGATGCGCCTGGCCAACGAAGCAAAGAAGAGCAAGAAGGCGCCCAAACCCCGCGCGCGCAAGGCCCGGCCGAATGTCAAAAAGACTGTGCTGGCCTACAACGGCGGGCTGGACTCATCGGCAATTGTGCCGTGGCTGCGCGAGACCTACGGTTGTGAGGTGGTGTGCTTTATCGCCAATGTCGGCCAGAACGACGATTTCTCCGCGCTGGAGCGCAACGCGCTGGCCAGCGGCGCGAGCAAGGTGGTGATCAAAGACCTGCGCGAGGAGTTCGCCAATGAGTATTTGTTTCCGCTAATTCAAAGCGGCGCGATTTACGAAAACAAATATTTGCTCGGGTCGTCGATCTCACGGCCGCTGATCGCCAAACATCAGGTCGATGTCGCGTTGGCCGAAGGCGCTGATGCGCTGGCGCATGGCGCGACCGGGAAAGGCAACGACCAGGTGCGTTTCGAGCTGACCTACATGGCCATGAACCCGGCGCTGCGCGTGATCGCGCCATGGCGCGAGTGGGCGTTCGACGGCCGCGAAGATCTGTTTGACTACGCGCGCGCGCGCGGTATCCCGATCGATGACAGCGCGCGCGGGCTCTACACGCAAGATGAGAACCTGTGGCACTCGCACTACGAAGGCGGCCAGCTGGAAGATCTGGACTGGGAGCCCAGTGAGGCGTTGTTTGAATGGACAGAGGCGCTCAACGACACGCCAGAGAAGCCAGAGTATGTCGAGATCGAGTTTATCAGTGGCATGGCCAAGAAGCTCAATGGCGCCACGGTTGGCAGCGCCGCTTTGATCGACGTGCTGAATCAGATCGGCAGCAAGCACGGCATCGGGCGCATCGACATCGTTGAGAACCGCCTGATCGGCATGAAGTCGCGCGGGATCGATGAGGCGCCCGGCGCGACCATCTTGCGCGCCGCCCATCAGGGGCTGGAAGAAGTGACGCTGGACCGCGAGACCACGCATTTCAAAAGCCTGATCGCGTTGAAATACGCCGACATGGTTTACAACGGCCAATGGTTTACGCCATTGCGCGATGCGTTGCAGGCATTTGTGACCGTGACACAGCGCGATGTGACCGGCAGCGTGCGCGTGCGACTGCACCGCGGGCATGCCGTCGTCGTCGGCCGCAAAGCCGCGTACTCGCTGTATCGCGAGGATCTGGCCACGTTTAACAACGACGAAGCGTATAACCACAAAGATGCGGATGGTTTCGTCAAACTCTACGGATTGTCGATGCGCATCAAAGCGCAAATTGACCGGCAGCGCGCGGCTCGCCAGCAGCAGCCTGATACCAAACGCAGCCAGGCGCGTGAATAGCGCGCTGCAAGAACCTTGGCAAGCCTGTGCGCTGCGACACTGGTGGATGGCTTAGAAGCTTGCGGTTTTGCAATGCTGGGCAACGCAATGTTGCGACGGGATGTCCGCGTGCGGTCAATGACCGAGCGCCATATCGGGTACGTTACGCATTGTGGCTGGTCGGCGGCTATGCATACTCGACAACCAGTGAGAGTTGTTAATATCATCGCGTGTTTGGCCATAGGGGTGCTATTGCTGCTGCGCCTGCCAGTTCTGGCGCTGCCAGTGCCGCCGGTTTTGAGCTGGCTGGCCGGGCTGAGGCGTACCGAAGACGCCAGCGTGGTGCGCGTCTCCAGCGCGCTGGAGCTCAAACTGGCGCTGGCGCAGGCCACACCTGGCATGCGCATTGAGCTCGCCCCAGGCACATACTACGGCAACTTCACCATCAACAGCAGCGGGTTGGCAGAGCGCCCGATTGTGCTGAGCGGCAACGTCGATGCGGTGCTGGACGGCATGACGATTGCCTCTGGAGCCGGGTTGACGCTGCATGCGAATCACTGGCGCATTGAGCATGTGCGGGTGCGCAATGCCAAAAAAGGCGTTGTGCTGGATGGCGCATCCGACAATGTGCTGTTCGATGTGCAGGTGGATTCCGTCGGCGAGGAAGGAATCCGGCTGCGGCGCTTCAGCGCCAACAATCGCATTTCCGGGTGCGCGATTGCGCGCACTGGCTTGCTGCGGCCCGGGTATGGCGAAGGCGTGTATATCGGCACTGCGATATCGCAATGGCAGCAGGAGACCGATGGGCAACCTGATCGCAGCGATCGCAACCAGATTGATCGCTGCACATTTGGCCCAGGCATCACGGCTGAAAACATCGATGTCAAAGAGGGCACCAGCCAGGGCGTGCTCAGCCGCAACGTATTTGACGCATCCGCGATCAGCGGCGAGAACTACGCCGACAGCGTGGTGGATCTCAAAGGCAACGCCTATGTGTTGTCCGAGAATCGCATGGCCGCTGCCGCGCCAAATCCGCTTGGCATAGATGTGCAAGTGCATCACAAACAGGGCGGCTGGGGCTATCGCAATGTGTTTGTGAACAATCAGTTGCGCCTGGATGCGAAAGCCATGGTTCGCATTCCGGTGCTGGCGCGATTGGCGGTGCCGCCCGGCGCGTCGTTTGATCAAAAGCGCGGCGGGCATCGCTGGCAGCCGTTTCGCGCGCCAGTGCACTTTGCAGCGACTGTCACGCTGCCAGCGCAGCGCCTGCCACATCCGTAGTGTCAATCTCAAAATAATGACACGCGGCTGTGATCCATGTTTGCTGCAGCATCGCGGCATGACATTCTTAGCGTCATGTTGCTCGCCAAACCGCAATGAACGGACTTCATGCTCAGTGACAGCTTTGCAAACCCGTTGCAAATGCTGTTTTGCGACATGTTCATCGACACAACGATTTGTGCAAATGTGTATACCCGTGAATAGCCGCGTCTTGCATCAGAATGTCGCCACCTTCCGCGTTTTTGTTTGCAAACGCGTCATTCGCCGGGCCAAGTGGCTTTGGATAGAACCGGAGTCCAAACTTGCGCCACGTGACCGCATTCTGTCATGTATGCACACTGACGGATGTGTCGCGAATCGCAAACGTCCTCTCGGTTTTTTTGGTGAGCATCCTGGTCGTACTAAAGATTGGTGCAGACAACGCGCTTGACGTGTGGCTGCTCGACCTTATCCCCAAGCCGCCTGATATTGGTCATGTGCGCTATGTGACGAACTCGGTCGAACTGCAGCTGGCGCTGATTACAGCGCGCCCCGGTCACACCATCGAGATCGCCGAGGGCACCTATCGCGGCAACTTCGCGATCTCCACATCAGGAACCGCTGACGCGCCAATTACCCTGCGCGGCCAGCCCGGCACAATTCTCGACGGCGGCGCGTATTTTCTCAACTATGGGCTGCTTGTGCGCGGTGACTACTGGCACATTGAGAACATCACGCTGCGCAATGCCAAAAAGGGCATCGTTTTGCACGGCGCATCAAACAATATTTTGAGCGGCGTGCACCTGGCTGATATCGGCGAAGAAGCCATCCGTCTGCGCAATTTTAGCTCCGGCAACACGGTCGAAAACTGTTCAATCACGCGCACCGGACTGTTGCGCCCGGGCTTTGGCGAAGGCATTTATATCGGCACAGCCGATGGCGACTGGGCGGGTGAGACCGACGGCATCCCGGATCGCAGCGATGGCACGCGTGTGTTGAATTGCACGCTGGGGCCGGATGTCAGCGCCGAGCTCATCGACATCAAAGAGGGCACAACCGGCGGGCTGATTCAAGGCAACGTGCTAAACGGCGCCGGTGTCAGCGGTGAAAATTTTGCCGACAGCCTGCTCGACGTGAAAGGCAACGACTACATCATCAACGGGAATCGCGCGAGCATCTCTGCGCCGACGGTGCTCCAGGATGGCATTCAAATTCATCAAAAGCTGGACGGCTGGGGATTGCGCAATCAGCTGCGCAACAACCAGCTTGGCATCAGTGTGCCGGGCTATGGCTTTAATGTGCAGACCAAAGACAACAGCCAGGGTGACAATCGCATCGAGACAAATAACTTGGTAACTGGCGCACGCCTTGGATTCACGAATGTCTCGGCGTCTGGGCAGCCGATCGATCAAACGCAGCTGCTTGCGCCACAGTGAAAAACAAACACGCCTGCGCGATCGCGCAGGCGTGTTGCTCTTCTCCGAACAAGGCGGTTGCCACTCGGCGCGGCTACTTTGTCGTGTCTTCGACAGCAGCGGCCGGTGCATTCTTCTTGACCGAAGCCACACCGCGTGAGCGTGTGCTGGTCGAAGCATACATCTGGCTCTTGCCCACCACTTGGCCATTTGGCGACTTCACCACGAAGTAGGGCTTGCCGGTGGTGCCGAGCAACAACTCGATGCCGCCAGCACGAGTGGCATTCTTCTTGACCGATTCAATGCCGTTGAGCGCCTTTGGGCGCGAGTCATACATCTCGCTGGTCAAAACGATCTGGCCATTGGTAGCCACCAGGTTGAAATGAAACTTGCTGTTCTTTGCGAGCTTGACCTGAAATTTTGCAGCCATGGAAATTCTCCTTTCTCCCGTCTGATAAGCCGATGCCAATTGCCCTGGACATCCGCGTATGCAAAAACGCTATGTCGCATTGTATGGCATCCACCGCATCACGAGAATACGTATCGTTGCTTAGTCATTCACCGCGCGAAAGTTCAGTGAGCATTGTCTGCATCATGCCGGCGCTGGCCGGATTGATATTAATAAGCCACTCAAACTTTGCGCCGCCGTCGATCAGATTTGGATAGACAACCGGGTTGTTGAGCACGGCTGCGCCCAGCGTGCCGGAGCGTATCGCGCCGTCGTTCGGTGTCGCAACACCGACGTCGCGGGCGTTTTCAGCTGCGATGTCTGGGCGCAATAGAAAGTTGATCAGCACTTCTGCTGTGTAGCGATTCGCGGCGCCGACTGGCACCGCGAGATTGTGTTGCCAAACCGTGGTGACCGGATCCGGAAGGGCGTAGACAAGCCCGGGCCGCTCGCGAATCGCAGCCATGGCGTTGTGCGTGCGCGTCATCGCAGCAATCAACTCGCCCGATGCCACGCGCTGGCTGTTGGTTTGTGGCGTGTCGTAGTTCGCCACAGACTTGCGCTGGCGCAACAACAGCTGCAACGCCTGCGCCAGCTGCGCGCTGTCTGTGCTGTTGCCGCGATACTTGAGCGTTCGCAATGCCACTGCAATGGTTTCGCGCGCATCATTCAACATGCCGATGCGGCCCACCAACGCTGGCGCCGGCGTGAGCAGTTGCTCCCACGATGTGACCGGCGTGGGAAGTTGCTCCGGGTTGTATAGAACGCCGGTTGTGCCCCAAAAATAAGGCATCGAATATGCGTTTTCCGGATCGTAATACAGCTGCCGGTGCCGTGATGCGATGTAGCGCAGATTTGGGATGTTTGCCGCATCCAGCTTCTCGAGCCGGCCTTCGCCGATCAACGTGGCGATCATGTAGTCGCTGGCGATCACAACATCATAGCCATGGGATGCATCTTGCAGCGTGGTCTGTATCTGCTCATTGGTGCTGGTGATGTCGATGATCAAACCCAGGCTGTATTCGGTCTCAAATTTTCGGATGACCGTGGTTGATATCTGTTCACTCCAAAACAGCACCTTCAAAGAACGCGCCAGGCGGCCTCGATCCACCGGTGCTGGTGTCGCTGCGCCGATGCCGCAGGCGCTCAACCCGAGCGATGCAAGCGCGGTAAGGCTGGAGCCCAAAAAAGTTCTGCGATTGATTGCTGTCATGGAAAAACAAGCCGCAGGGTGTAGTAAACCACACCCTGCGGGATTGTATTGCGCACCGCCTAAATCACGCGCCCTAGGAGTGCATCAAGGCAAATAGTTTGGTGCCGAATTCACCATCCCCGCGCTCCGCGCGGGGATGGTGAATTCGGCCAACGATAAACTTTGCTTTAACAGACCGCTAGGCGCTCTTGATTTCATCGAACGCACGTTGAAAAAGCTCATCAACGGCCGGATCACCCTTCTTCAGGTATTCCAGCTTGTCTTTCATACCCACCAGGTCCGGATACACCATCTTGTCGCTGATCAGCGCTTTGTCGATCAAGCCCTGCTTGACCGCCTCCATGTTTGGTGTGCCGAGACCCAGCTCATTTGACAGCTGGCCGCAGATATCGGCACGGCACAAGAAGTTCAAAAACACTTCCGCAGTGTATTTGCTGGGCGCGCCCTTCGGGATGCAGTTGTTGTCCTGCCAAACCGTGCTGACATCGCCTGGAATCACATAGACCAGATCCGCGCTTTCGGCTTTGCCGATGATGGCGTCGTTTGTGTAGATCATCGAGCCGATCGTGTCGCCAGCGATGATGTTGGTCTTTGCGCCCGGGCTGTCCGTCAGCGTAAAGTTGACACGCTTTTTCAGATCGATCAGCGTTTTCTTTGCGGTCTCGATCTCTTCGGCTTTGCTGGTGTTTCCCGATGCGCCGCCGTGGCGCAGCGCCATGCCGAGCAGTTCGCGCATGTCGTCCAGCAAACCCAGCTTGCCCTTGAGCTCATCGGGCCAGGCCATGACTTGCTTCCAGGATGTGATCGGTTCCTTCACCTTGGCTTTGTTGTAGGCAAAGCCGGTGCAACCCCAGTTGTAGGCGATGCTGTATTCGTTTGCGGTGTCGAAATACAGGCCTTTGTGGCCGGGATCAATCTGGCTGAAGTTGGGGATATTGGCGAAGTCGATCTTTTCGAGCAAGCTGCTGGCGGCCAGCTTTGCGACCATGTAGTCGGAAGGCGTGATCAGGTCATAGCCCGGGTTGCCGCCGGCTTTGAACTTTGCTTCGAGTTCTTCGTTTGAGCTGTAGGTGTCGACCTTGACCTTCACGCCAAACTCTTCCTCAAACTTCTTGAACACATCGGGCGATTCATAGCCGCCCCAGGTGTACCAGCTCACCTCTTTGGCGAGCTTGGACTTGTCGACTGTTCCTGCATCCGCTTTCGGCGCCGCGGTGGGAGCGGTCTCAGCGGGTGTGCTGGGGTCGGTTTTTGGCGCGGCCGCGTTGTTGCCGCAGGCTGCCAGCAAACCGCCGGCAGCGCTGATCCCAACACTCATTTTCAAAAACTTGCGACGATTAATCTCCATAACTTTATTCTTCTCCTCTTTCACGAATGGGGCTGAACGATATCGCAGACCTTGCGCAGCCATGCGATTCAACCGAATTCGTGCAGACAACTATAAATGGCGTCAGCGAGCGACCTGTGATTTTGGCGACTATTTGATCTGCCGCGACACAACGCGAGCCAAAAACAGGGCCCAATTGGCTATTTTTCACGCCGCTGCATCAGCTGCGAAATCACGACCAGGCTGATCGAAAAGATCAGCATCAGCGTGGAAATGGCGTTGATTTCGGGCGTGATGCCCTTGCGGATCTGCCCGGCGATATACACCGGCAGCGTCTGCCAGCCTTTGCCCCAGACAAATGCCGAGATCACAAAATCATCGAGCGAGAGCGTGAATGCCAGCAGCGCGCCGCTGATCACGCCCGGCATCAACAGCGGCAGCGTCACGCGGCGGAACGTGGTGAGCTCATTTGCGCCAAGGTCTTTGGCCGCCTCTTCGACCGAGCGGTCGAAATCTGCCAGGCGCGCGCGCACCGTGAGATAAACATACGGCATGGAAAATGCGATATGCGAAATCACCAGCGTCAGCAGGCTGCGCTCAATTTGCACAAGCGCGAAGAACAGCAGCAGCGAGATGCCGGCCACGATCTCCGGGATGATGACCGGCATATACAAAACGCCATCCCAGACCGCCTTTGACTTAAACGCATAGCGTTCCATCGCAAGCGCCGTCAGCGTGCCGATGACGACGGCGCCGAGCGTCGAGATCACCGCAATCAGCAGGCTGGTGCCGGCTGCTTCGATGATGCGCTCATTGCCAAGCAGGCGGCTATACCAGTTCAGCGTGAATCCCTGCCAGGTGGCGCCAGAGCGCGCACTGTTAAACGAAAATGTGATCAGCACGATGATCGGCACATACAGAAATGCAAACGTCGCCAGCGCGAAAACCGCCAGGACAAGCTTGCCCGGCGATGTGCGCTCGTTGGCCTTGGGGCGTTTGACTTCGTCGCGGTCGCCAAGCAGGATGACTGGATGAATCTGATGCCATAGTGTGCGTTAACCCATCAGGCCACCGCGGTGCGTTCACCACGGCTGGAGCGGAAGTAGAAGACCGCCGCGATTGTGACGATGATCATCATCACGATCGACATGGCGGAACCAAACGGCCAGTTCGCGGCCTTGTCAAACTGTTGTGCGATCGAATAGCCGATCATGTTGATGCGCCCGCCGCCCATCAAATCGACCGTGATGTATGAGCCAATCGATGGCACAAAGGTCAGAATTGAGCCGGCCACCAGACCCGGCGCGACCAGCGGCAACATCACGCGCATAAACGCGCGCAGGGTGTTCGCGCCCAGGTCGTTGGCCGCTTCGATCATTGTCCAATCGAATTTTTCAAGCGATGTATAGAGCGGCAGGATCATGAAGGGCAGGTTGCCATAGACCAGGCCGAGCATCACCGCGCTCGGCGTGAACAGCAAATCGAGCGGTGCCAGTCCGAGACCGTTCAGAAGCGTGTTGATCGGCCCGTTGCCGCGCAGCATGAACATGCAGCGCGTAGGTGCGCACCAGAAAGTTGGTCCAGAACGGAATCATCAGCAGCGATCAGCGCCAGGTTGCGGCGATGTTTGGGCAGGCGCGCCATAAATAGCGCCACTGGGAAGGCGATTGCCAGCGTGATCACTGTGCTGGTCAACGACAGCCAGAGCGAGCGCCAGAACAGATCCAGATACAGTCCATCAAACAGACGCGGCTCGAACTCGCCGCTGGCGTTGAACAACCGCGGGTTAAGCTGGATGTCCTCGAAAATCGTGGCGTAGTTTTCGAGCGTGGCGGGCAGCGCCGGGTTGCCCAGCGCGTCGCGCGACATGAAGCTGATCGACCTCATCGATGGCAGCGGCACAAGAAAAAACACAGATCAGCCAAAACCCGCCCGGAAACATCATGCCAAGCAACTGCAGCGCTGGGGCTGCGCCGAAGCGTCTGAATCATGGTTTGCCTTAACGTACCGTTGTCGTGCAATTCATCGCGAACATGCAGCGCGATCGACGAAATGAGATGATAGAGCGGATAGGCCAGCGCGGCATAGACCAGCAGCGGTGACGGGCTTTCCAGGTTGAGCATCAGCAACAAGCCCAACATGCCGGTGGCCATGATCGCCAGCCGCTCTCCGCGGTTTTACCGCCTGCGACGACGGGAACTTGCACCGGCGTCAACGTCAACAGCGCCAGAAACAGCACAATGCCGGCGTTGGCCAGCGGCCGGCAGCTGCAGCACATACAGGAACAGCGCGACGACGTTCCAATACGAGGGGAAGCCGGTGAAGAATTTATCCGCCGTTTTTGCGCCCTCGCTGCAAAACCCATATGCCGAGCACACCAGCGCCAACAGCAGCACGATCGCCATCTGCCCCTGCACCAGCTCGAAGCTTCCAGATAAAGAAGATCGGGATGAACGTGTAGGTCATGTAGTCGATGATGTCATCGAGCTTGCGCCCGTCAAAATGCGGCGTCCACTTTTTGACGTCGAATTTGCGCGCCATCGGGCCATCCGTGCCATCGATCGCGATCGCCAGGATCAGGATCAAAAAGACATCGCGCGCGTTGCCGTTATGCGCGGCGATCAACGCCAGGAAGGCGCAGGGCAACCCGAGCGCGGTATAGGCATGAACCAGCCAGGCGCGCACTTTGCTCTGGCGGTCGGATAAATGAATTCGTCGTTGCATGTAAGTGTGTGCTGCGTGACAGCTACTTTGCGAGGATCAGCGCGTTTTCCGGTTTGAACGTCAACCAGGCCTTTTCGCCCGGCCGGAAGAAGTAATTGGGGTCGAGCGTGCTGTGCGAGTTCTGTTCCCAGACATCGAAGCGATCCTGTTCCAGATCGACAATCACGCGCGTGTCGCTGCCGACATAGCCGATCGAGAATACGCGCACTTCATAGGTGTTTGGCAGATCGGGATTTGGATGTTCGACCAACTGGGCCTTTTCCGGCCGCACCGACAGCTTTGCGTCGATGCCGTTGCGCACGCCTTCCATGGCGCGGCCGATAAAGCGGCGGCCGTTTGCGTCGATCGTGGCAAATTCGCCGTTGACTTCGATGACTTTGCCGCTCACAAAATTGGTTTCGCCAATGAAGTCGGCCACGAACTCGCACGTTGGGCGCTCATAAATTTCGAGCGGTGTGCCGACTTGCAGGACCTTGCCTTTCGAGAAGACCGCGATGCGGTCGCTCATCGTCAGCGCTTCTTCCTGATCATGCGTCACAAATATGAAGGTAATGCCAACTTCACGCTGCAACGTCTTGAGCTCAACCTGCATCTCCTTGCGGAGTTTTGCGTCGAGCGCGCCAAGCGGCTCGTCGAGCAGCAGCACCTGCGGCCGGTTTACCAGCGCACGCGCCAGCGCCACACGCTGCTGCTGGCCACCGGACATCTGTTTTGGAAATCGCTTGGCCAGATGCGGCAAGCGCACCAGATCGAGCGCCTGGGCCACGCGTTTTTTGATCTCATCGCCGGGCGTGCTTTTCATTTCAAGCCCAAATCCGACGTTTTGTTCAACCGTCATGTGCGGGAACAAGGCGTATGACTGAAAGACCGTGTTGACATTGCGAAAGAACGGCGGCGTGTCGCCGACGTCTTTGCTGTTGATCAAAACCTGACCCGAGGTTGGCTTTTCAAACCCGGCAATCATGCGGAGCGACGTGGTTTTGCCGCAGCCGGATGGCCCGAGCATTGCGAAAAACTCTTTTTGCTTGACGCCCATTGTCACGTGGTCAACGGCGAGCATGTCACCGAAGGCTTTGACGACATCACGCATTTCGACTGCGAAGTCAGTAGACAAATCGAATACCCTCCAAAAAGCAGGCTTTGTATGCTTCGCAGCCCCGAATTCGGCCGGGAATACCGGGGACGCTTGCGCAAAATTATATGACAGCATGCGGCAACGCAACAATCCGTAAATCTCATGACTTCAGAGCAGCCCGTTTTTGGCGCAAATCACCAGCGCTTTCACATAGCATGGTAACGTCGTCATATGATGAAGCGCTGGGATGTGATGCCAATCATGCTGGTTGGGGTTGGGCTCATTGTGTTGCTGGCTGCCGGGTATCTGGCGCCCCGTCAACCTTCAGTGCCCGAGGCCCATACATCAGACGAATACGCGGCATTTGGGACGCCGGTGCCAATACCGCCGCTGCCTGATCTCAAACCAGAGTCGGTGGCGCTGGGCGCGCAGGTATATGCGCAACATTGCGCATCGTGCCATGGCGTGAACCGTCAAGGCCAGCCCAACTGGAAGAAGCCGCTGACCGATGGCACCTTTCTCGCGCCACCGCACGACGACAGCGGCCACACCTGGCATCATCCTGATCATTTGCTCTACACAATCATTCTCGATGGTGGCAACGGCAATCCGGGCGCAAAATCCACGATGCCCGCCTTCCGTGAGAAGCTCAGCGGCCAGCAAGTGGCCGCCGTCGTCGACTTTTTTAAATCGCGCTGGACTGCGCAAAATCGACAATTCCAGTGGGAAGCCACGATGACGCAGCATTAAGAGGGTTTAGCCACAGAGGTCACGGAGGACACGGAGTTTTGTCTTTTTGCCTCAATACCAATGTGGCTCGGAATCTTATCTCCCAGCCTCCGTCAAACCGGTACAATCTGCGACCCATGCGCACCCTTGCATCGCTCGATCTTGAGACAACCGGTCTTGACCCTGAACGCAACAACATCCTCGAAATTGGCATCGTCGTCTTTCGAGGCGCTGATGTGCTCGAAGAGTGGAGCGCTATTGTTGATCCGTCCGAGGCGCTGCCAGCCAAGATCATCGAGCTGACCGGCATTACGCAGCAGATGGTTGACAACAACAGCATCAAGCTGGCGGAAGGGTTGCGCAACACGACCAGCATGATCGGCACGTTGCCTGTTGTCGGGCACAACGTGCAGTTTGATCTGGGGTTTATGCGCCGGCACCGCTTGCTGGCCAACAACCCGTCGATCGACACGTTTGAGCTGGCCAGCATTCTGGTGCCGCATGCCGGACGGTATGCGCTGGGCGCGCTGGCAAAGGAACTGGGAATCACGCTGCCTGCCACCCACCGCGCGCTGGACGATGCCCGCGTCACGCATCAGCTCTATATGAAATGTTTTGAGCGCGCGGTCGATCTGCCAAAAGAGGTGCTCGAAGAGATCTCGCGCACCGCTGATATGAGCGGTTGGCAGCTGGGTGACTTCTGGCGCGACGCGCTTGAGCAGCAAAACCGCGGCACGTTTAGCACATCGCTGGGCGCGAAACTCAAGCAAACCACGAACAGCCGCAAGGCCACGTTGTCGACGACCCTGCGCCGCCGCAACCAGCTCGATGCCAAACCGCTCAAACCGAAAGAGGTGCCTGAGCCACTCGATGTCGAGAAGGTCGCGCATTTGCTCTCGGATCAGGGTCCGTTTGCACAACAGTTCCCAAACTATGAAGCGCGCGAACCGCAAATGCAAATGCTGCGCAAGGTCACCGAAACGTTTAACAACGGCGGTGATGTGTTTATCGAAGCGGGCACCGGCACCGGCAAAAGCTTGGCGTATCTGATCCCATCGATGATGTGGGCGATCCAGAACGGCCACCGTGTGGTGATCAGCACCAACACGATCAACTTGCAGGAACAGCTGGCCGACAAAGATGTGCCCGCGGTCGTCGGGGTGCTCGGCCAGGAGGCGCGCGCTGCGGTCATGAAGGGGAAAGGGCGTTATCTGTGCCCGACCCGGCTGTCCGATCTGCGCCGCAACGGTCCGCGCTCGCTCGATGAAGTGCGCGTGCTGACAAAAATTCTGATCTGGCTGCCCAACACGCTGACCGGCGACTCCGACGAGCTGTTTATCCCGAGCCCGGGCGAGCGCGTGGCGTTTCAACATCTCTCGGCGCAAAACCCGATCTGCAATATGAACTCGTGCAGCGCGACAGACTGCTACTTTCACCAGGCGCGCCGGCTGGCCGAAAGCGCGCATGTGGTGATCGTCAACCACGCGCTGTTGCTGGCGGATATCGCGGTCGACAACCGCGCGTTGCCGGAATACAAATATCTCGTCGTCGACGAGGCGCATCATCTGGAAGCCGCGGCGACCGACTCGCTGACATTCATGCTCGAGCGCGAGGAGATCGGCCGGCTGCTTGGCGAGCTTGGCCGCACGACCGGCCGCAAACCCACCGGATTGCTGCCGGATATCGCGTCGAAGGCGCGCCAGACACTCAACATCGACAAGAGCGCGCCGATCGAGGGCTTCTGCGAGAAGGGTTTGCAAAACGCCACCTCGGTCTGGACAAACGTGGTCGGCTTTTTTGACGAAGCCGTCGAATTCTTTGCCGACGAAGTCAAGGCCGACACCGAGTATTCGCAAAAGGTGCGCATCACGCAGACTGTGCGCAACAAGAGTGGCTGGACGCGCCTCGAACTTGCGCTTGAAAAGCTGCACAGCGAGATCAACGCGCTGGCCAAGGTGCTCAACCAGCTCTACAAGACGCTGACCGAGCTGAGCGAGGCGGCCGTGTTCGACGGCGAAGCGCTGGTTGCGCAGCTCAACGGCCAGATTCGCTTTTACGTGCAGGCCACTGAGCAGCTCAACGGCATCATCAGCAAACCGGACGACAAATTTATCTACTGGGCCGATATCGAACTGCGGCGCGGCGGCGGCAACCGCGCGCGCCAGCCGCGCATCACACTGAACGGCGCGCCGCTGCACGTGGGGCCGCTGGTCAAACAGCATCTCTGGGAAGGCAAGTCCGCCGTGATCATGACCAGCGCTACGATGCGCGCGGCCAACAGCAGCAACCGCGCCATGCCCACGTTTGACTACATCAAGAGCCGCCTGGACGCGCAGGACAGCGATGAACTCGCGGTCGGTTCGCCGTTTGACTACAAGGCATCGACGCTGGTCTATCTGGTCAGCGATCTGCCCGAGCCGAACCAGCAGGGCTATCAACAGGCCGTCGAGCGCGGTCTGATCGAGCTGTTTAAAGCCTCCGGCGGACGCGGGCTGGCGTTGTTCACGAGCTACACTGCGCTGCGCCAGACCGGTCGCGTGATCGCGCCGGAGCTGGCCAAGAGCGACATCATGGTCTACGAGCAGGGCGACGGCACCTCGCGCCGCGTCATGATCGAGCAGTTCCGCGCCGCCGAACGCGCGGTCATGCTCGGCACGCGCAGCTTTTGGGAGGGCGTCGATATTCAAGGTGACCGGCTCAGCGCACTGGCGATCTGCAAATTGCCGTTCGATGTGCCGACCGACCCGATCTTCGCCGCGCGCAGCGAGACATTTGAGAACTCGTTCAACGACTACTCGGTGCCCGAAACCGTGTTGCGCTTCCGGCAGGGCTTTGGCCGTCTGATCCGCTCAAAGAGCGACCGCGGCGTGATTGTGGTGATGGACCGGCGCTTGATCTCGAAGAACTACGGCACCGCGTTTTTGAACGCGCTGCCCGGGCCGACCATCGTGCGCGCACCGTTGGTGCAACTGGCCAAGCACGTGACAGATTGGCTGGCGAAAGGTTCAGCCAGTTAATATCCGCAGCGCGCCCCGCAGCAGCCGTATGCTGACCGGTGCGGCGCCCAGCAGCTCGCCCTCGGCTTCGAGCGGCACGGACGGGCTGTCGCCGGGCACCGCTTCGATGCGCAGCGATTGCGCGCGCAGCACGCGCACTTTGGGATGCGACAGATGCGTGCCGCGATACACGCGCAAAAAGTTGCGGGCAAACTCAAACGCGCTCATCGCGCCGATGATCACCACATCGAACGCGCCATCGTCGGGCCGCGCATCCGGCGCGACATGCATGCCGCCGCCGAAATAGCGGCCGTTGCAGACCGCAGCCATGCATACGCCGGTCGCAAGCTCCTGCGTCGCGCCATCCAGCGTGGTGCGCAGTTTTAGCGTGTGCTGCCGCAACCGCGTCAGCGTTTTGAACACCGACCAAAAATACACTGCTTTGCCTTTGCGCCCGGTAAGCGCGGCCGCTTCGACAGCCGCGCAGACGGCGGCGTCAAACCCCAAACCGGCGATGTTGGCGAAATAGCGCGTGCTGAGCGCGCGTCCGGACATGTGCGCGCATTCGCCGATGTCGATCGGCCGCGGTGTCGCTCCGCGCAACTGCGCGATGGCCGCGTTGGCGTCGGTTGGCAGGCCAAACGTGCGCGCAAAATCCCCGCCGGTGCCGCACGGGATCAACCCCAGCGGCGGGCGGGCATCCGGCGCGATCGACATCAGGCCATTGACGACTTCGTTGATCGTGCCATCGCCGCCCACGCTCAGCACGCGCGCGTGTCCGGCGGCTTGCGCGGCGATCGCCGTTGCATGCCCGCGCGCGGTTGTCTGCGCAATTTCAATCGTCTCGTCCGGCCAGGTCTGTTGCACCAGCGGCGCAAGCGCATGCCAGCGCGCGCCGGCCGAGCCATTGCTTGCAGTGGGGTTGACGATGACGAGCATGGGAGAGTAAAGAGTACAGAATACAGATAACAGATAACAGATAACAGACGTGAGTTGAGCGGCGCATTGTCACCTATTTTGCGCGTCTGTGCTCTGTTGTCTGTGCTCTGTATTCTTTACTCTTTACTCTTCGCCGGCAACGCCCGCACAATGGGCAGGCTGAAGCTAAAGGTTGAGCCGTGTTTGCCGTCGCTGTCGACCCAGATGCGGCCGCCATGCGCTTCGATGATCGAGCGGCTGAGATACAGACCGAGCCCGGTGCCAGGGATGCTCTTTTTTATCGCGCTCTCGGTGCGGTAAAAGCGCTCAAACAGCTGTGGCCTGGTCCTGCTTCGAAATGCCAGGCCCCTGGTCGCTGACGCGGATGGTGACGTCGCCTGAGTTGACCTGCGCGGTGACGCGGATCTCGCCGCCCGGCGCATATTTGATGGCATTGGCGATCAGGTTGTTGAGCACCTGGGTGATGCGCAGATCGTCCGCGAACACCAGCGGCAGATCGTCCGGCACATCGGCGATCAGAATGTGCGACTTGCTTTGCGGCCGAAACTTGGCGACCACGCGTTGCACCAGATGCATCGATATCCAGTTCGGCGCGCGAGACTTTGAAATTGCCGGACTGCGCGCGCGACGCATCCAGCAGGTTCTCGATCAGCTCGGAAAGCCGGTCGCTCTCCTCTTCGATCACGGCCAGGCTCTCGTTGAGCGTGGCCTCGTCCCACTTGGCATCTTTGCGGCGCATGGTGCTGGCATAGCCCTTGATCAGCGCCACCGGCGTTTTGAGTTCGTGCGAGACCGCTGAGATAAACGTGTTTTTCATCTCATCGGCCTCTTGAAAGCGCGTCACATCGTGCACACCGGCCATGATGTTGACCAGCTTGCCCTGGTTGTCAAACAGCGGCGCGAAGTTGATTTCGACCGGCACCAGCCGGCCATCGGCGCGCTCGACATCGCATTCAACAAACATCGGCGATGCCGCGCCGAGCGGCCAGCCCTGCGCCTCGGCCTCTTGCAGCGTCCGGCCGGCGCGCTTGTTGTGCAGTGTGACGACATCCTCGAAATTTTTGCCGATCACGTCTTGCGACTGGATCTGCAGCATCGACATCAGCGTCTGGTTAAATGTGCTGATGCGGTGTGCGGCGTCCATGATGATGACGCCATCCGCGCTGAATTCAAGCAACGCGTTGAGCCGTCGGCTTTCGTAATTCAGCCGTTCATACAGCCGCGCGTTGTTGACCGCGATGGCGGCCTGGTTCGGCAAAACTCTGCAGCACCTTGCGGTCGTTGCTGCTGAACTCGCCTCCGCGCACTCTGTAAACATACAGACCGCCGAGCGATTCCTCGCCGATCTTTAAGGGCAGGCTGACCACCTGCCACAGGCCAAAATTGGCCTGCTGGGCGATGGCGGCCAGGTTTTCGAGCAACGCGCTTTCGGCTTCGCGCGGGTCCTGTTTTGATTCAAGCAACGGCGTCAGCGCATCGAGCAACGGTTTGGCGATGCCGTATGACGTATGAATACGTAGACGCCCATCCGGATCAATGAGGGAGACTAGCGCAGCCTGGCCATTCAGTATTTGCGTAGAGAGCTGCAAAATCAGTTGCAATACCTCTCCAAGGTTCAACCGTGACGTTAATGCACGGCTTATTTCCAGCAAATAGTCCCTTTGGCGGACGCGGTAATCTGGCAGCATGGTGTTTGCTAGTGTGTAATCGAAGGAGGCTGATGCATGCGCACGCGCGCGCAGCCGCGACCCCTTGGACTGTATCAGAAATTGGCGGCAAATTCACTGCGGCTTCGCGCGATACCGGCACATTGCGCGCGCAGAGTGAGAATTTACCGCCGCACGCCGCGAGAATCAAATCAGCCGCTGTATTGCTTTATACTTGTGACGAAACTCACAAAAGCCTAAGTGTGATCTGTTAACTTCACACGTGCTGCGTGATCGACATGCAGCTTGCCTGTTTACCCATGATCTTTTGCAAGGCGACGGTCGCCAGGCGACGGTCGTCTTGAGGTACGAAATCAATGCCAAAAAGCCTGAGAAACAACATCATCCCAATCATCCTAATTACGTTAGTCATTGGCTGGGCCGTGGCCCAGTTTGCGAGCACGCAACCGCGCGGCACTGTGATCACCATCACAGATATCGTGCGCGATATCAATGACGAAAAAGTTCAGGAGATTGTGATCTCGCCGGATGGGACCAATATGCGTGTGCAATACAAAGACACGACCGGCCCCAAATCTTTGACTGTCAACAAGGAAGACTCGGTCGACCTGACCACCATGTTGCGCAACATGGGTGTGCCGCCGGAGAAGCTGCGCAACGTCAACATTCGCGTGGATTCCGTGCCCATTTGGGCGCAAATCTCAACAGCGCTCTTCTGGGTGCTGCCGATGCTGTTGATTCTGGGGTTCTTCCTGTTTACGATGCGCCGGGCGCAAAGCGGCGCCGATCAGGCCTTTTCATTTGGCCGCAGTCGCGCGCGCCGGATGACATCGGAGAACCCGGTCGTCACATTTGCCGATGTCGCGGGTTGTGACGAGGCAAAGTCCGAGCTGGTCGAAGTCGTGGACTTCCTCAAGAACCCGGAGAAGTTTATTCAACTTGGCGCGCGCATTCCAAAGGGCGTGTTGCTGGTTGGCCCTCCAGGCACCGGCAAAACGCTGCTGGCCAAAGCCATTGCTGGCGAAGCGGGCGTGCCTTTCTTTAGCCTAAGCGGTTCTGAATTTGTCGAACTGTTTGTCGGCGTCGGCGCAAGCCGCGTGCGCGATCTGTTCGATCAAGCCAAAAAAGCCGCGCCATGCATCGTGTTTATCGACGAAATCGACGCCGTGGGCCGCATGCGCGGCGCTGGCCTCGGTGGCGGCAACGACGAGCGCGAGCAGACGCTGAACCAGATGCTGGTCGAAATGGACGGCTTTAACACCGACACCAACGTCATCATCGTGGCTGCCACAAACCGCGTCGATATTCTCGATCCGGCACTGTTGCGCCCAGGTCGCTTTGACCGCCGCGTCATGGTCGATGCACCCGATGTGGTGGGTCGCGAGGCAATTCTTAAGGTTCATACGCGCGGCAAGCCGCTGCGCACAGATGTTGACCTGAACGTGATCGCACGGCAGACCCCCGGTTTTACTGGCGCAGACATCGAAAACCTAGTCAACGAAGCGGCGATTTTGACCGCGCGCACCGGCAAGACGGAGATCGGCCAGGGTGAAATGCAGCTGGCGATTGAAAAGGTCGCGCTCGGCCCGGAGCGCCGCAGCCGATTGATCTCGATGCGCGAACGCGAAGTCGTTGCCTATCACGAGGCTGGCCACGCCGTGGCCGCCGCGCTGATGCCGGAGACCGAACTCGGCGTGCAGAAGATCTCGATCATCCCGCGCGGCCAGGCCGGCGGTGTGACTTGGTATGCGCCAGAAACGGAGGACAACTTGATCAGCAGCAGCAAGAAACGGCTTGAAGCCCGTTTGGTGCCCATGCTGGCTGGCCGCGCCGCCGAAGAGGTGATCTTTGACGACGTCACCGCCGGCGCCGTAAACGACATGGAACGCGTCACCGCGATTGCGCGCGCCATGGTTCGCCAATATGGCATGAGCAACGAGCTCGGCCCGGTTTCGTATAGCGATAAGAACGATCTGGTCTTCCTCGGCCGCGAACTGGCCGAAGGTCGCAACTACAGCGAGAAGATTGCAGAGACGATCGACGCTGAAGTTAGCAATATTGTGAATCGTGCATATAATCGCGCCAGACAGCTAATGACCGACAATCGCGACAAATTAGTTGCGGTTGCAAAGGCTTTGTTGGACAAGGAAACCCTTGATCCGATCGAGTTCAAGAACGTGATGGCCCTCGCACCAGCGTAGCAAATACTTAGACACCTGTTCGTATTTAATAGGCGCAATCAGACTTTAGTCTGATTGCGCCTATTTATTTTGGCGGAGAATGGTGCCATGTGCGACTATAGAGTAGACATTCCTAATGACGCCCTAGGTTGAAATCTCAGTGATTTTCATGAGCACCTAGGTAGTTTCAACGAGATTGCTGATATAGTGGGGTTTAGCGCATGGCATATTCTGAACGCGTATCTGATATTGCGAGATTTGCAAACACAACATTGCCAGATGTTGGTGCGCCTAAACCTGCGGCCCGCGCTTTTATTGGCTGGGCGCTTTCGCCAAATCCATTTGACCTGGTCAAGACCGGCGGCAGCCAGCAATTTGGCAGCAGCATCGAAAGTGTTTCCGCCCGCGCGGTTGAATTGTGCGCCGCGCAGAAGTGGTTCGCCGCCGAAGATCATTTGCACTCCGCAATCTGGCTGGCTATCGCCGATGGCAATGCACTCTGGTGCGTGGATGCGGGCATCAAGCTTGTTGAGCTATATCTGGCCGTAAACGAGCTGCAGAGCGTGCGGGCGTTGTGCGCGCAATTGACGCCCCTGGCCACCCAGGTCGGGCTGCACGACCGCGCATTGGCACTTTGCACCGCCATCACGCTCAGCGCCGAAATGCACGGCGCCGACACGCTCGCGCACGATGCCACGCTCAGCGACGCGGAAGCCTGTCTGCAGGCCGCCCACGACTCCGTGCGCCTGTCGATGCAGGCAGGTCGCATGCATCGCGAACTGTTTTTGAATGTGGCTGATCTGTTGCATGGCCCGGCCTCCGAAAATCGCCTGGCCGCCTGGCGCTGGGGTTGGGCGCATCTGACTCAGACCGCCGCCCAGTCATCACGCTTTGCGCTGCCGGCCTGGCTTACTGGCGCTCCAACTGTCTGAATCCCTCACCGTAGACCTCATGGGCCTGACCGATCACGACAAATGCGCGCGGGTCAGCCTCTGCCACGATCGTCTTGAGCACGTTTGTCTCTGCGCGGCTGAGAACGACAAACATGATCTGCCGCTCCTGATCGGTGTATCCGCCCCGGCCGGTCCAGTAGGTCAGCCCGCGTCCCATCTGCGTCATCACCGCGTCCGCCACGGTTTTCGGCGCAGCGCTGATGATCCACGCCATTCTGCTCACATGCGCTCCCTCGGAGGTTGTTTCGGCGGCGAGGCCGGTGACATAGACGCCGATCAGCGCGTATAGCGCCTTCTCCCAACCAAAGATCACACCGGCCAGCGCGATCACCAGCAGGTCTGTGGCCAGATAACTTTGGCTCAGCGGCACGCTCCGCCAGCGCACCAACAGTAGCGCCAGAATGTCGGTGCCGCCCGTGGTTGAGCGTGCCAGAAAAACCAGCCCCATCCCAATGCCGCCCACGACCGATCCAAACAGGGTGTTCAAGATAATGTCTTTTGTGATGGGCGGGAACTTGAGCTGTTCAAACAGCGCGACCAATGCCGAATACAGCACCGTCGTGAAAATCGTGCGGGTCAGAAACCGCCAGCCGCCGAGGTGGCGCAATCCCAGCGCAAACAGCGGCAGGTTCAGCAGCAGTGTGTAGATGCCGATTGGCAGGAATGGCGCAAGGCGGTTGAGCAGCATGGCCAACCCGGACACACCGCCTGACGCCAGATCCGCCGGGTTGAGAAACACGACGACGGCCAGCGCTTGAATAACGCAGCCCGCGATGATCAAGATGACATCGCGCAACAGCGTCAGTTGTGGGGACCGTGGAACAATGGGCACACGGCATTCTATGAAGAAAATTGCTCAGCGCTGATTGCACGGGCAGGGTGCGTTACGCCGCGACGATCTGCAAGATGCGATCGATCTTGCCGGCCATCTCAAGCCAGCCGATGGGCGAGAGGCCATATTTGTATTGCAGCGCTTCGTCGTCGAGCGCGCTGGCGCGCACATCGCGAAGCGCGCAGCTCCAGCGCAGCATCTCAAAGGTCAGCGCGGATAAGCCGGCTTTTGGCGCGATCTTGCCGTTGAAAATGTACTCGATGTTGCGGCCGGTGCAATCAAACAGATGCCCGCTGACGCCATAGCGTTCGATATGCGTGTCCAGAATTGCCAGGCAATCCTGACTGAGCGCGATCTCGCGCTCTTTGAACTTTAGATGCTTTTTGGTGTAGCGAATCAACACAGTGCCGGCGTTGCGATCAATGTCTTCGCGCACCAGTGCCAGGCATTCGCTCTTTTTGATGCCGGTTTCGAGCACCAGCGCCACGATTGTGAGCGGGCGCGTATCAAGCTTTTCGCTGGCGGCATGGTCACGCGCGGCCTGCAGCACATGTTCGGCTTGCTCGTCCGTCAAAAAGTCCGGCAACGGGTCGACAGCCGGTCGGTAGGGTACGCTGTCCGCCGGGTCCACGGCGATATCGCCGCGCTCGCGCAGAAATCGAAAAAACACCTTGAGCGAGGTCAGCCGCCTCTCAATCGATTTCGGGCTGTTGGCGTTTTTGCGTTTCTCTTCGTTGGTCAAAAATTCGCGCACATGCTCGCCGGTGATCTTAGTCAGCACCGGCCCGTCGTCATCCTGGCCGTCGACCATGTGACGCGCGAAAAGATTCACATCGCCCCAAAACGCTTTGCGCGTGTTGTCAGCGATGGGCCGCTTGTCCAGGTGTGTTGCAAATTCGACCAGCGCTTCGCTAAGCCTGGTGATCCGCTGCCGAGTCATACCTAGAATTTAGCACAGATGTTCTATTTATGCAATCCTGCGCGCAATGGCCGATTCGCCTGCGCGCAGCTGATCGCCTGCCGTGACCAGCGTTTCGTAGCGGCCGGCTGGCAGGTAGACATCGGTGCGCGACCCGAAGCGGATTAGGCCAATCTTTTCACCCTTGGCCACAATGTCGTCTTTGTGGCAACGGTTGACGATGCGGCGCGCCACCGCGCCGACGCGCTGCGCAACGACCACACGCTCAGCGGTGCCATCCTCGATGATCGTATACGCCGAGGCATTGTGTTCGGCCTGAGCCTGCATGGCCGGCGCATAACCGCCGTCTTCGTAAAGCACATCGACGACGCGGCCGGCAATCGGCGCGCGGTTGATATGCGCATCTGCCAGCGAGAGAAAGCACGCGATGCGCAGCCAGTCGCCGCCGCCAAAGCGGGCATCGTGCACGGATTCGATTGACATGACCTGGCCATCACACGCGCTGCAGACCAAATCAGCATCCGGCACCACGCTGCGTTTCGGATCGCGCAGAAAGAGTGCCGCGCCGGCTGCCGCGATCGTCGCAAGCCCGGCCAACACCGGTGCGCGTTTGCGCATGGCCCAGGCAAGCGCGCCGAGCCCGGCCAGAAACGGCAGCGCATCGGTGTCAAACGCGACCGACCCGAGATCCACGCGCTGGGTGTGTTCGCGCGGCAGCAGATTGACCGCGCTGGCCGCACTGGCCACGTCAAAGCGCCAGTGCCGCACCCAGGCTGGCGGGGCGTTGCGCAGCACCGTGTCGCGCCGGAACTCGTAGGCGGCAGCCTGCGCTGCGATGATGTTCTCGACAGCCGCAGCTTTTGACCGCGCCGCTTCGTCGTTGAGCAACTGCGCGCCAAGCTGGCGCGCTGCGCGTCCATAGATGTATTCGATAAAACTCAGCACGCCGCCCGGCTTGAGCAACGATTCGTAGCGCATTAGAATCGCGCTGACCAGTTCCGGCGGCAGGTTCGAAAGGGAATCGCCGAGATGATGTAATCGAAGCGATCGCTGCCATCCAGATCGGTCACGCTCATTTCACGAATGTCGACCTGGTCGCGCACGCGGGCAAAATCCGGATCGTGGTCAAACCGCTCGCGCAAATATGCGACAAACTCGGTGTTCAGCTCGACCAGCGTCAGGTGATCCTCCGGCCCAAGCGTTTTGACCAGCTCCGCTGTGATCGAACCTGTGCCCGGCCCAGCCTCAAGAATTCTGCGCGGCCGCGTGTCGCGCGCGGCCTCACTAACCATTGCGCGCGCGGCGAATGCCGATGTTGGGATCAGCGACCCCACACCGGAGACATCACCGCGAAAGGTGCGGCTGAACTGGCGTATCTCGTTTAGGCTCATGGCGAGCAGTGTAATCGGCAAGAGTAAAGAATCCAGAGTCCAGACATGAAGGCACGATAGCCCTCTGCTTTCATGTCTGGACTCTGGATTCTGGATTCTTTACCCTCTTCAAGGCAGCGTAATCTCCCACACCCCAGCCGTGCCGTTGTTTTCGAGCACATAGAGCGTTTTGCCAGAGAGCGTGGCGTCGATGGGGCGTTGGAAGCCGCGCACGATGCGCGTTGCGCGGAGTTGGCCGGGCGCGGTGAACTGCAGCTGCAGCAAGTCTTCGCCCCGATCCGGGATGTCGCCGCCAGCGCTTCCCCAGCTGAGGACAAAGCCGTTGTTTTTGAACTCGCCAGAAAGCACACCTGCCGTGTCAAACACCAGGCCGAGCGGCGAGCGATGCGGTGTAAATGTCTCGATCGGTTCGGCCCACAGCTCGCCGTTTTCGGAGCGCTTTTGGTTGGCGTTTGGGCCCATGTTGACAAACGGATCGGTAAACGTTCCGGGCGGCGGGGCTGGAAATTCAGGGTCGTTGCGATACATGCCTTGTTGCACCGCGTAAAAATCGCTGTTGAGACGCTTGTCTTTTGACGGATCGTAATCCGGCACGCGCTGCGGGTTATCTTCATTGCCAAATCGCCAGGGGAAGCCGTAATGACCGCCCTCAACCAGCGCGTTGAGCTCTTCCGGAAAATCTGCATCCGGGCCGTTCTCGGTGGCGATTAACGCGCCGTTTGGCGCAAACGCCATGTCGAACGCGTTGCGCACACCATCTGCAAAGAGGTAGCCGGCGGCTTTGAGCGCAGCCTCGTCATTTTTCAGCAGGATGTTTTTGCCATCAACCGGAAACCGAAAGACCGCGCTGGTTAACGGTATTTCGCGCAGGCCCGGGAAGGCGGTGTTGTTCTCTTGCACTTCACCATGTTCGGTGCGCGAACCGCTATTCATGTAGACATAGGCGTTGTCTGGCGAGACCGCCACGCCGTTGCAGCGATGGTCGTAGCTGGTGCCGCTGAGCGGGAACCACTCGGTTTCAGCGAGGGTCTGCCAGGCACCGTCGACACCTTTTTGCAGCGTGCAGCGCCCTTCCTTGTCTTTTGTGGCGTTGCCGACGACATAGAGCGCGCCATCCGGGCCAAAGGCCATGCCAAGCGTGTAGTCGCCGCCGCCGATCTGCGTGTGGCTATACGCAATGGCCGCTGTACCCGTCCCGTTCGCGCCAATCGTGATCTTGTAGATGTCGCCCTGGGTGTTCAGCGCAAACAGCTCGCCGCTGACCGGGTTGCGCCGCAGCCGCACAAAAGCCCCTTCGAGGTTCATCACCTTGCGGATGCAAATATCCGGCCGATTGGCTTCGGGGCCATTGACATCGGCGGGCGGGCAGGGCGTCGGGGCAGCGGGCGCCTGTGGCGCCTGAGGATCTCGTGGTGTTGGAAGTTTTGCAGGCGTGGTGCCGGCGGTGGCCGCCGTGGCGGGATCTGGCTGTGCCGTGGGCGCGGCGGAGGCGGCTGGATCCAACGGTGCTGTGGGAGCGGCGGCGTTGTTGGAGGATGTTGCCGGGGCAAAGGGCGTGGCGGATGCAGCCTGTGCGGGTTGGGCCGGTGCAGGGGCGGCTGGGTTGCACGCAACGAGTAACGACAGGCAAAAAAGCAGCACAAATAATCGGGCCATTGGCAAATGTTACCGCTGGATCGGCGTTAGACGCGGCCGGGGCGATAAGATACAGCCATGATCGTTTTGGACGCGTCGCCGGCGGTGCATCGCAAAGCCGGGTTGGGCCGCTATGCGGAGGAGTTGCTGAGCGCGTTGGTGCTCGCCAAAGCCCCGCTGAACCCGGCAAATAGCGGATTTGCCACGCTGTATCACGACGCCGCCAGCGCGCAGCCAAGCGCGATGGTGCAGGCGTTGCCTCGGCTGGCGATTCATCAAAAACCGTATCCGTGGCGGCTGCGCGCATTGATGGCGCAGCTTGTGAATGTTTCGCAGGATGATCTGTTGATGCGGCTGCCGGGTGCGGATGGCCCGCTGCTCTTTCATGCTACAGAACATCTGCTGCCGCGCTTTAAACGCGCACGCACGGTCTTTACGCTGCACGATTTGATCTTTCGCGCGTTGCCACACTATCATCTGCCACGCAACCGGATTTATCTGAATACCGCGATGCCGCTCTTTTTGCGGCGGGCCGACGCGATCATCGCCGTGAGCGATTACACCAAACGGGATGCGATGCGCGTGTATGGCGTGCCGGAAGAAAAGATCACGGTGATCCCGGAGGGCGTGCATCCGCGCTTTAAACGCATCACCGATGTGAATGTGTTGCAGGCCGCGCGCTCGGCGTATGGATTGCCGGAGCAGTTTGTGTTGTCGGTCAGCACGATCGAGCCGCGCAAAAATTTCGTCACGCTGATAAAGGCCTTTGCTGAATATGTGCACGCGACGAGTGATACGAAGACCGAGCTTATTATTGTCGGCAAACCGGGCTGGCTATACGAGGAAACGTATCGGGCCGTGCACGAGAGCGGCCTGACCGGGCGGGTGCGCTTTCTTGGCTATGTCGATGACGACACACTGCCGGTGCTGTACTCGCTGGCGCGCGTGTTTGCGTTTGCGTCGGTATACGAAGGGTTTGGGTTTACACCGCTGGAGGCGCTGGCATGCGGTGTGCCCGTGTTGTGCTCAAACGCGACATCGCTTCCGGAAGTTACCGGCGACGCCGCGCTGCTGTTGCCACCGCTGGATGTAGCAGGTTGGGCGCAAGCGCTGACGCGCGCGTTGACGGATGCTGACTTTCGACGCGACTATGGTGCACGCGGCCCCCACCAGGCAGGGGGATTTACCTGGCAGGCAGCCGCGCACCGGACGCAAACGCTCTACGATCGGGTGGGGAAACGCGAGCGCGTATAAGCTGGGGGAACCTGTTGGCCGCGATAGTTTGGCGTGCGAGCCAACGCAAGCTGACCGTCATACGCGGCGATTAACTCGCGCAATGACGCGGCAGCCAGACGTGATTTGGGTTGCGTGCGCTGCTGAGATCTGCGTTTACGCAAGTAATCGGTCAACCGCAGAATTATTTTCCGCAAGACACACCGCCCTTTGTCCAACCGGACAAGCCGCCGCCGTTGACATAGGTCCAGCCGCCCACTTTGCCGCGCACGCGCACGGCGGCGCCGGCGACGATCATGCCGATTGACCGCGCATTCTTATTGGGGAAGCGCTTGAGTTCCAGCGCGCGCTTGGCAACACAGCCTTTGAGGCGCGGCCGCGGGATTGGGCTCTTGAGCGGCTGCACGATGCCCTGTGGCGCTGCAATTGCAGGCGTGCTGAGGGTGTAGCCGGATAGCAGTGCGGTGCACGCGGCAAGCGCGAGCGCTGAGGTACGGATCGTTTTCACAAGCAAGTCTCCTTTGTGCTGTAATGACTGGCAGTGCGATAAGGGTATGCGCTGGCCGCTGTGATCGCTTGACCGCCACCGGGTTGTGTTTTGTCGTCGCGCAAGCGGCGTTTGTCGCCGGCCGGTGTGTCAGCAATACAACGTACGCTCACTGACAAACCCTACGGGCGCTATGCAGTTATGCGAAAACGTTCACAAATCACATATATGGCAGCTGTACTCTGCAACTTATGAATTAAATTGCGCAAGCAAGTAGCGGATGTGCATGACGAAGAAGCCGGGGATAAGCCCGGCATATGCCGGGCTTATCCCCGGCTTCTTCGCGCGAAAGAGGCGCAAAAAAGCCCCGGTTGTGCAAACAACCGGGGCCAAGCGGGAGACGGGATTCGAACCCGCGACATTCTGCTTGGGAAGCAGACGCTCTACCACTGAACTACTCCCGCGCGTCCAAAGATTATAGGACCAATTTCGGCCGGCATTGCCGGCCGAAATCCATTGCGCGTGTCACGCGATCTCTTCAAACTCAGACCAGGCGGCGGTGAGTGCGGCTTCTGTGGCCTTGTAGTCAGCAGCCAGGGTTTTGAGGCGCGCATAGTCTCCGCCAATGGTCTCCATCTGCACGCTCAGCTCGGCCAATTTTTTCTCGAGCTCGCCGATGCGCTTTTCAATGACTTCAAGCTGGATCAGCCGTTGCTGCTGCTGGTTCTTCGACATGCGCGCGGCCGCAGCATCGGTTGCGCCAACGACGGGCTGCGCAGGCGCAGCAATGGCGGACGCAGCGCGTCCTTTGGCTGGCGGCGCGGATTGGCGGGCGGCTGCGGCTTCGATCTCAGCCCAGCGCGCTTCATCTTTTGCATTGCGCCAGGCATCGTAGGTGCCTTTGAACACGGTCAGCTGTGTGCCGGCGACCTCGTCCGTGTCAAGCATCCACAGCTGGGTGGCCAGCGCGGCGATCAGATAGCGATCGTGCGAGACGAAAAGCAGCGTGCCGTCAAAATGTTTGAGCGCTTCGGTGATCACTTCCTGCGACGGAATGTCAAGATGATTGGTGGGCTCGTCGAGCAGCAACAGATTGGCGCCTTGCAGCGTGAGCTTGGCCAGCGCCACCCGGCCGCGCTCGCCGCCGCTGAGCATTTCGATCTTCTTGAACTGATCGTCGCCGCTAAACAAAAAGCGGCCCAGAATATCGCGCGCTTCGCTCAGCTTCAAGATCGGGTTTGCTGTCCATCAGCTCGTCCAGCACGGTCTTGTTCGGATCCAGTCCCTCGTGCGCCTGCGCAAAATAGCCGATCTTGACCGAGGCCCCCAGCCGCGATTCGCCCTTGAGCGGCGCGATATCCCCCAGCACGGTTTTGAGAAATGTGGTCTTGCCTGTGCCGTTTGGGCCGATCAACGCCGACGCGCTCGGTGCGCAGCAACAGCAGATCCGGCGCCGTGAACAGCGCGTTGTCCGGCGCGCCAGGCTGGCAGATAGCCGACGACGAGCTTGATGTGTTTCAAGCACGCGGTCGCCGCTGCGATGCGCGCTGTTCAAGCGCAACGCCAGCGCGCGCTGTTCGCTCGGCCGTTCGAGCCGCTCCAGCCGGTTCAGCCGCCGCAACCTGCCGCGCGCCTGGCCGGTGAGCTGGCTGCCCATGTGGCGGCGAATGAATTCTTCCTGCTTGGCGATGAAATCGCGCTGCGCGGCCAAAGTCTTTCTGCGCGCGCTCGCGCCGCTCGTCGCGCTGCTCGACATAATCGGTGTAGCTGCCGTGATAGTCGGCCAGATGCGATTCGCCATCGCGGCCGCGCGACATCTCCCAGATGTGATCGCAGACCTCGTCGATGAAATAGCGATCGTGCGAGACCACGATCAGCGTGCCCTCCCACTCCGACAAAAATGACTCGAGCCACTCGATGCCCTGGGTGTCCAGGTGGTTGGTCGGTTCGTCGAGCAGCAGCACATCGGGTGAGAGCAGCAACAGTCGCGCCAGCGCCACGCGCACGCGCTGGCCGCCGGAGAGCTGCGCGAGCGGACGGCTGAAACTGCTCGTCGCGAAAACCAAGCCCGCCCAGCACGCGTTTGATGCGGCTCTCGATTTCATAGCCGCCCTTAAGCTTCGAAGGCATGCTGCGTCTCGCCATAGAGTTCGAGCGCGCGCTCGGTTTTGGCCGGATCTTGCATGTCGGCTTCCAGCTGCGCCATGCGCGCTTGCAGCGCGCTGAGCTCGGCAAACGCCGATTGCACTTCCTGCCAGACCGTGGCCTCGGTCGAATCTTCGGCCGTCTGCGACAGATAGCCGCGCGAGACACCGCGCGCATAGTTGATGTTGCCGCCGAGGTTGGCTTCGTCGATGCCGGCGATGATTTTGAGCAGCGTGGTTTTGCCGCAGCCATTTGGGCCGACCAGCGCAACCTTGTCGCCTTTGGCCACGGAGAAGTTCAAATTGCTGAAAACATCAAACGCGCCAAACGACTTGCTGATGTTGCGACCGACGATGAGTGACATTGCGGGGTGTATTTTATCGCTACAGCCACTCGATGTGGCGGCCATGGCTGTCCACATGCGCCAGAGTTTGGGTTGTAACCCGGCCAGCGGCATAGTGATGCAGCTCAAGCATCGGGCGTTCACCCAACCATTCATAGGAGAGCCGGTAGATATCGCGCTGTGTCGAGGCGCGTTCGAGTGTCTGCGTGATCGAATCGCGCACGTCTGGCGGGCACTGGTTCCACGTGAACGAATGGCACAGGCAGAGCGTTAGGTCGCGCGGCACCTGCGCCAGGATACCGGGCAGCAGCGCCGCGGCGTCGCCGCGATGGATCGTGACCGGGTTTGCGCGCGCCACTTCCGCCGCGCGTTTGAGCATCTCGACGCGATGATGCTGCTCTGGCCAGATCAGCGCGCGCAACCAGGCAACGGCGTCGTCATCATGAATATCGATCGGATTCAGATCGATGCCACAGCGCCATGCCAGCACGGGCAGGGTTTGTTGCGGCAATGGCGGCGGCATCGCGCCATTGACCGTGCAGGTGAGCTGCAGCGTTGCGGCCGAATCCCCGGCGCTGCGCGCGTCGTAACGATAAAAATGCCGGTCCCAGTGCAGGTTTAATCCGGCGCTGGCGCCGATCTCAAGCATCGCCAGCGGCCGGCGCGCGGTCTGCTGCGCGATATGCTCAAACGCAGGGAGCCAGATCGCCGAGCGCTGTGCTTCGTTGGTTTGCACGCGACGCGTTTGCAACATCGGAATCAGCTTTTGGCGATGCAGTTGGCAGAAATCGCGGACGGCCGGGTAGGCAGCGTCAGCCGGCAACGGATTCGCGGCGACGCCGGCGAAATAGGCCGCAGCCGGGTGCGCGATGCCGCTCAGCAGCAAGTAATAAATCGATGAAAACAACAAATTTGAAACTGGCTGGCCAGCCGGCACGTGCGCCGCGAGCGCCAGCATGTCCGGATCCAGCGCGACCGCGCGCGCCAACGCGGCATACAGCGGTGATGCTGTCGCGCCGATGCCGCTATATTGATTGTCGGCCGCATGCGCAAAATCGCGCGCAAGTGCGCTGTGGTTGGGTGTCTGCATAGGAGGATTATCTGGCGCATCTCTGCGGATCACCGAGCAATGATCAGCGCAAGAATCCGATAGCGTCGCACGCTCGCTCCCGTATCATGGTGAGGCATATGAATCAGGAACAGATGTGGGCAATATGGGAGGCAAAAGACGCGGCGTATGACGGCGTGTTTTTTGCGGCGGTGCGGACGACGCGGGTGTATTGCCGGCCCTCGTGTCCGGCGCGGCCCTTGCGCAAGAATATTGCGTTCTATGACAGCGCCGATGCGGCCGAAGCGGCCGGCTATCGCGCTTGCAAACGCTGTCATCCGCGCGCGACGCATGCGCCGGCCGAACAGCTTGCGCAGCAGATCGCGGCATTCATCGCCGAGCACGGTCACGCGCGGCTTGAATCTCTGTGCACTGCGACCGGTTACAGCCCGTTTCATCTGCAGCGCGTGTTCAAAAAAGTGATGGGTGTTTCGCCGCTGCAATATGCCAGGGCGCGCCGTTCGGAACAACTCAGGCTGCATCTTGCGCAACCCGTTGCCGTGACGACGGCAATTCAGGATGCCGGTTATTCGACCAGCCAGGCCTATGCCGCAGACGAACAGCCAGGCATGACCCCGGGAGACTACAAGGCCGGCGCGCCAGGCATCGAGATTGACTATATGTTGACGCCGAGCGCACTGGGCCGCATGTTGATTGCCGCTACACGACGCGGGCTATGCGCAGTGTATTTTGACGACAACGATGCCGCGCTTGTCGATGCGTTGCGCGCCGAGTATCCAAAGGCGACGTTGCGCGCATGCCAACGCGACGACATGGCGCTCTGGGCTGCGCAGCTGGCGCAGTTTTTGGCCGGACAGGTCGAGCACGCCGCGCTACAGCGCCTGCCAGTGGATGTGCAGGGGACCGCCTTCCAGGCGCTGGTCTGGCAGGCGCTGCGCGAGATTCCGAGCGGCGTCACGCGCAGTTATAGCCAGATTGCGCAGGCGATCGGCCGGCCGACAGCGATGCGCGCGGTGGCCAACGCGTGCGGTGCAAATAGGGTGGCAGTGGTGATTCCGTGCCATCGGGTGGTGCGCGAAGACGGCAACGCGGGCGGATATCGCTGGGGGGCGCAGCGCAAAACTCAGCTTTTGCAGCGCGAAACCGCGCCGAATCGCGCGGATGTATCGAATTAGAGCCTATTCCAAAGAGTGGGACTGCGCTTACCCAAATGCCATAGACTGCGATATGTCAGGTGAGCCATGTTTCGGGATAGGCATTTCGCGCTAGACGTAAGACAGATTGCTCCGTAGTACGGTCGTAGACACCGTGTTGCTGCGGATGTCAGTCCGAAGAAATGACTTACCATTGACAGCGGTTATTCGCTGTATGGATCTTAATGCCCCGCCACCCGAGCTCAATGCGATCAAAAATCGCACCAGCCTGGCAACCCTCTGGCCACAGGTTGTGACCGGGATTTCCGCGCTTGCGGCGACGATCTGGGCGTTTATCGAGCCCTCCGGCGCATCGGTGGCGATGGCGATTGGCGCGGCCGCGCTCTTTCTGATCACCGTGGCGTATCTGTTGTTGATGTTGCGTGACAATTTTGGCGCAATGCGGTTGTTGACCTGGGGCGGCGGCTTCTTTCTGGCGGTGTATTTCATGTCGCTGTCGCATGCGTTGGTGCCGATCTCGCTCCTGTTTATTGTGCAGGTCGCGAGCTACTCGCTTTCCACATCGGATCGGCCCACCATGCGCCGCGGGCTGTTGTGCGGGTTCTTGCTGATCGTTGTGCTTGGGGTGGTGAGCGAACTTCGGCGCCGCGGCATCCTCCCGGAATGGATTGCAATGCCGCCCAACGCGGTGAGCGTCATCTTCATCGTGCTCACGCTGGGTCTGTCCGCTGATGTGTTGCAGCGTTTTATGCGGTTGTTTGATCGCATTGAAGCATCGGTGTATCGCGTGCAACGCAGCAACGCCGAACTGCAGAAGACGCGCGCGGAACTTGAACAGCGCCTGCACGAGCGCACACGGTTGCTGGATGTCACGCGCACAGTGGCATCGACCCTTGATCTGCAAACATTGCTCGACAGCACGCTGTCTGAATTGCGGACGCTTATTCATTGCGACAACGCGGATATCTTCCTGCTCACCAATACGGATATGCCCGCAGTTGCAAGCCACGGCTCGCCGCACTCAGCCGGGTCACATTCGGTTGTTCTGCTAAGCGCCCGGCCGGTTTTTGCGCGCGTCATAAATTCGCGCGCGCCGGTGGTTGTGCCGGATTGCAGCATTGCTCCGAGCGGGGATCTGCCGCAACCCGATGGCGCCTGGATGGGCATCCCATTGATCGTGCGGGGCGAATCGATCGGGCTGTTGTCACTTTCATCAGCGGCCAGAGAGCGATTTAATGAGCACAGCACCGCGCTCGCGCTGGCGTTTGCCAACCAGGTTTCCGGGCTGATTCACAATGCGCGCTTGCGAAACGAGGCCGCGCAAACCGCCGCGCTGGCTGAGCGCAACCGGCTGGCGCGCGATCTGCATGACTCGGTCACACAATCATTGTTTGGCATCGGCCTTGGCATTCGCACCGTTGAGCAGGAGATGCTGCACTCGCATGATCGCGCCAATCACGCGCTTGAATACACCCGACAGCTTGCAGACAACGCAATGACCGAGATGCGCGCGCTGATTTTTACGCTGCGCCCGGAATCGCTGATAAACGAGGGCATCGTAGCCGCGATCAACAAACACATTGAATCGCTCAAGATTCGCTTTAGCATTCCGATCACGCTGGCGCAAAGCGGGACCGAGCCTGATCTCACGCCGGAAGCCAAAGAGGCGTTGTATCGCATCACGCTCGAGGCGGTGCAAAATGCGCTCAAGCATGCCCAGCCCAGGGCTATTCACATTGATTTTGAGTGCGACCCGAACTGGGTTGCCATCAACGTGCGCGATGAAGGCCGTGGATTTGATCCGACGTTGACATACGCCGGGCGATTGGGCCTGCAGAGCATGCGCGAGCGCGCGCAAGACCTGGGCGGCACGACGACGATCACAAGCGCGCCCGATATCGGCACAACTGTGCGCACTGTGATCCCGGCTCACTACATCTAAGCGCGCACTCCCGGTTGTGCTTTTGAGCGCGCGGGCCGATCATTTGCGCATGCCAGAATTGCCTGAACTCGAAGTCGTGCGCGAGGTGTTGCAGCGGCGTGTCATCGGCGCGATGATTGCCGATGTTGCGCTGGTGCAACCGGGCGCGGCGATTGTGCTGAGAGATTTGACCGGCATCGGATTTGTCCAGGCGCTGCGTGGCGCGCGCCTCGAGAGCGTGCGCCGACATGGCAAGTTTCTCGCATTTGATCTGTCTGCGACCGCAGGCCCGTGCTATCTGACGATCAATCCAAAACTGACCGGGCGCCTGCAGCTTGCCGCGCCGGAAGACAAGCGCGTGGCGAAAACGCATGCGCTGCTGTCACTGTCGACTGGCATGCAGTTGCGCTATATCGATCAGAAACAGATGGGGCAGGTCTATATTTCGCACGAGCCGCCGGCACAGGCCGGTGTGCCAGATTTTGCGAACACCAGCCCGGATGCGCTTGAGATCACGCTGGATGACTTTCGCCTGCGCCTGCGCAAGCATCATGGCGAAATCAAAGGTATTTTGACCAACAGCACGTTTGTGATCGGTATCGGCAATGCGTACGCCGATGAAATCTTGTGGGCGGCGCGGATTCATCCCTATCGCAAGCGCCCGACATTGACACAAACAGAAATTGCCACGCTGCACGCAAGCATGTGCGACACCTTGATCGGTGCGACAGCCAACGTGCGCGCAGTGATGGGTGAGAAAATCCATCTGAAGCCACGCGATTTTTTGAACGTACACATGAAAACGGGCGAACCCTGCCCGCGATGCGGGTCTGCGATCTCGCTGGTGGGTGCGAATCAGCGCATCACAAATTTTTGCCGGCAATGCCAGCCGGGCGGGTTGATTCGGGGGATGTGAGGGGAGAATAAAGAATCCAGAGTCCAGAATCCAGACATGAAACACGGGTCTGTACTACTTCGCCGCAAGATTTCGATATCGCCGCTGCCGACCGTCGCCTATGATCGCGGGATGAATTGGCATATTGATTCAATCCCGTGGCAGGATATCGGAGCAGACGGCACAAAATATTCGCTGCTTGAGGGCAAACGCGATCGTGCGCAGCCGTTTAGCGATGCATTTTTTATCCCCGGGGGCTTTTGGGATCCGCCGCACTGGCATACGGCCGATGCGCGTGTGTTTGTCGCCAGCGGCACGCTGTATCTGGTGTATGGCGAAACGCTCGATCGCGACGCGCTGGTGGCGTATCCAACGGGCAGCTATGTGATCGTGTCGGCCAACGCGCGGCACTTCGATGGCTCGGACGAGGCTGCGCTTATTCTTGGCATGGCGATCGGTCCCTGGGCAACGCACTATGTCGACGCCAGCGTGACGCCGTCGGCCGGGACGATTTCGTAATGGCCACGATGCCGGCTGCCGAAACCGATTTGTTTTTGCTGACTACAGCGCAACGCGCGGCGCTTTGGCATGATGTCGGCGCGGCGATAAACGACTTTCTTGACGGCGTCGGGCGCATGGCCTCGGCGCCGACTCTGGATGTGGCGGGCATGCGTCAGCGCGCGCGGTCGTTCGATTTTGTGCGCGGGCTGGCGCCAAGCGACGCCGTCGCGCTTGTGATGCGTGAGATTGCGCCTCAGCAGGTGCATGTCGGGCATCCGCGCTATTTTGGCCTGTTTAACCCGGCGCCGACGACGATGGGTATTGCAGCGGATGCCTTGGCCGCGGCGTTCAATCCGCAACTGGCCGCCTGGAGCCACGCGCCGATGGCGGTTGAGATCGAACAGCATGTGTTACGCGCGCTGGGCGAAAAGTTTGGGCTGCGCGATGCCGATGGCACGTTCACAAACGGCGGCGCGGAGGCGAACCACACAGCGCTGCTGTGCGCGCTTGTGGCGCGATTCCCGGCGTTTACGGAAGCGGGATTACGCGCGCTGCCCGGGCAACCGGTGTTCTATGTTTCAGCACAGAGCCACCATTCGTTTGTGAAAGCTGCGCGGTTTTGCGGGCTAGGCACTGACGCAGTGCGCAGCGTGCCGGTCAACGCGGTGTTTGCAATGGATATTGAATCACTGCGCATAGCACTCGAACGCGATCGGGCGGCTGGTTTATTGCCGTTCATGATCGTGGCCACGGCTGGCACAACCAGCGGCGGCGTGATCGAGGACATCGCAGCGCTCGGCGCGATTGCCCGTGATGCCGGAGTGTGGTTTCACGTCGATGCGGCGTGGGGCGGTATGGCCGCCTTGGCGCCCGAGCTGCGTGCATATCTCGCGGGCGTCGACCAGGCTGATTCCATCACGTTTGACGCCCACAAATCGATGTGTGTGCCGATGGCAGCCGGGATGTTGTTGACGCCGCACAAGTCTATTCTGAACGAAACCTGCCGCATCACAACCGATTACATGCCGCGCGAGACGCAAGACGCCGATGTGATTGACCCGTATGCGCACTCGATGCAGTGGTCGCGCCGCTTTATCGGCCTAAAGGTGTTTATGTCGCTGTTGGTGGCTGGATGGGATGGCTATGCCGCGATGATTCGCCATAAAGCAGACATGGGCGCGTTGCTGCGCGACCTGTTGATTGCGCGCGGTTGGCGTGTCGTGAATGCAACGCCGCTGCCAGTGGTGTGCTTTACAGACGCGGCGCAGAGCGCGGCCGGGCAGCTCGATGTGATTGCGCAGCGTGTGGTTTCATCAGGCGTGGCCTGGCTTTCGATGACAAAGCTGGACACGCGCACGCATGTGTTGCGCGCCTGTGTGACGCATTTTCGGACCCAGCCGGATGATGTGCTGGCATTGGTTGATAGCCTTGATGCGGCCCGGCAGCGATAATTTGCGCATCCTCACGCACGCGCCATTTGCTTACCTATTTCTCCACGCTCGCGACTTTGAGCGCGCGCTAACGTCTACCGCGATACGCTCGAATTCACGCTGATGTATCACGAACCTGGGCAGAACGCATTTTTTCAGACGGCCAATGGCGGCCCGGTTCTCGCGCTGTATCCCGGCCGCGCTGACGCGGTCGTGACGGACAGACCGTATTGGTGGATGGCGTTCAACGTGTCTGTGATCTGGATGCGCTGTGCGTGCGGTTGCGCGAGCGTGGCGTTGCGGTCGCACCGATTGAAGCTGTTCCCGGCGGCCGTGCTGCCATGCTTCATGACCCGGACGGCAACGCAATCGAGCTCCATCAGCCAACGCGATAACCGTGCGAAAGGCAGCGTGAACCGAGTGTTTGAGCGGCTTGGCCCAAGTGTCGTTTTGGATGGGCTGAGAAGAAACCGGCTGGCGGCTGAGAGAAAATACGGCTGTGGTTTTGACTGGTGCCATGAAACACCCGTTTATTACGACCAGGCACGATCCGCGTCTTCTTGATTTGCACACACGACATATCTGGGAGCGTAGGTTCGCCGCGCTTGCGCTCCTTGTGGTTTGTGCAATGCTCGTGGCATGCGGGGGCAGCCTGGTCACAATTGCGGAATTGCCGGTTTATCCGGATGCCAAAGAACTTGCGGCCGGCGAGAGCGCGATCGGCAACACACTGCAAAAAAACATGTCGCAAGACGCGGCGCTGCGCCAAACAGCGGGCGCCGGCGGCAAGACCGAGCAACGCGGCTTCACATTGCCCGCCGACGCATCCTGGGAGAAGGTCAACGCGTTTTATACCGAAAAACTCAAGGCGGCGGGCTGGGCGGAAGGCCTCGGTGGGCCAGGCGGGAACATCGCCAGCGAGATGCTCAAGACTGTCAACGAGTCCAACGATGCCTTTCAAACCGGGATGTTTTCGAAAGGAATTTAGACACTCTCGGTCATCCGCGCGGCGAGCCCGACGGACAACGGGCAGGTGCAGCTGATTTTGTCGCTGTCAACCCGCTGACTGACCAGGTGTCGTCCAATTCTGAGGTGGACGACACCTTTGCATTCGGGCATCATAGCGCCCTTAGGCTATGTGGCTATGTAGTCCACCTCCAAGGTGGACTACATAGCCACATAGCCAAGAGCGCCTATGATTCACACGCCTATGAATATCGAAGAATTTCGCGCACAGGGCCACAAACTTATCGATTGGGTGGCAGATTTTCGCGCATCGATTGCGGCGCGCCCGGTTATGGCGCAGGTGAATCCCGGTGATGTTAAAGCCGGGATCAGCCCAACGCCGCCGCTGGCGCCCGAGCCGTTCGAGCGCATTTTTGCGGATCTGGATGCGGTGATCGCACCCGGGCTGTCGCACTTTCAACACCCGCGTTTCTTTGGCTACTTTCCGGCCAATTCGATGCTGTCCAGTGTGCTCGGTGATTACCTCAGCACCGGGCTCGGCGCGCTTGGGCTTTCCTGGCAATCCAACCCGGCGTTGACCGAGCTTGAGGAAGTCATGGCCGACTGGATGCGCCAGATGCTGGCGCTGTCAGCCGGCTGGCACGGCGTGATTCAAGACACCGCATCGACCATCCAGCCTGCTCGCACTCCTGCTGGCGCGCGAACGCACCACGCAGTTCGGTCTGGCGCGCGGCGGATTGCAGGCTGAAGCTCAGCCGTTGATCGTGTATGTCTCAAAATACAGCCACAGCTCGGTCGACAAGGCTGCGCTGCTGGCTGGTTTTGGCCGCGACAATGTGCGCGTGATCGACGCCGATGACGCGTTCGCGATAAAGCCGGATGCACTTGCTGCCGCGATCCTGGCTGATCTGCAGGCCGGCAACCGGCCATGCGCCATCGTCGCGACAACCGGCACCACGACCACGACCGCGCTTGATCCGATCGACACGCTGGCTGGGCTGGCCAACCAACACGGTCTGTGGCTGCACGTGGACGGCGCGTTGGCGGGTTCGGCGATGATCCTCCCGGAGTGCCGCTGGATGTGGCAGGGCATCGAGGGCGCGGACTCGATCGCGGTCAACCCGCACAAGTGGCTCGGCGCGGCGTTTGATTGCACGCTGTTCTATGTGCGCGACCCGCAGCACCTGATCCGCGTGATGGGCACCAACCCGAGCTATCTGCAAAGCGCGGCCGATGGCCAGGTCAAAAACTATCGCGATTGGGGCATTCCCCTCGGCCGGCGCTTTCGCGCGCTCAAGCTGTGGACGCTGATTCGTGCCGAGGGCGTTACAGCGCTGCAAGAGCGGCTGCGGCGCGACATCGCGAATGCGCAGTGGTTCGCCGCGCTCGTTAGCAGTGAACCAAACTGGCGCGTGCTTGCGCCGACGCCATTGCAAACCGTTTGTGTGCGCCACGAGCCGCCCGGCCTGTCAGGTGAGGCGTTGGACGCGCACACGCTGGCCTGGGTCGATCGCATCAACCGCAGTGGTCTGGCCTATCTCACGCCCGCCACGCTCGAAGGCCGCTGGATGTGCCGCGTCAGCATCGGCGCATACCCGACCGAGCGCGAACACGTTGCCGAAGTGTGGGCGGCGATGCGGGAGGCAACCTCGACGTTGTGACGCATTGGCGAGGCATGCCTCGCCGCTACTTGCGCGCACGGTTCAACCTTGTGACGCACTGGCGAGGCATGCCTCGCCGCTACTTGCGCCCAAAATCGGCCGGATTCTCACCCCACACGGGGGTGTTCCACTTGCGCACCGGGGTGTCGAATTCGTTTTCGTGCAACCAGCGCTCGGCCCGTTCGATCAACTCAAATAACTTTGCATTGCGGTCGCTGCGTTCGAGCTCGGTCTTGCATTTGCCGTCGCGCACCCAGGCCAGCGCTGTGCGCGAATCGGAGTACAGCGGCGCAACGATGTGATGCCGCTTGAAATGCGCCAGCGCGTGCACGATCGCCAGAAATTCACCTACGTTATTGGTGCCGGCTTCGAAGGGCCCCTGGTGAAAAATCTTCTCGCGCGTGTCGTTTTTGACGCACTGGTATTCGAGATCGCCCGGGCTGCCGTTGCAGGCTGCGTCGACGGCATAGCCTTTGGCCACCTCAGGCGGCAAGCCGGCCACGCTCGGGCGCGGTTTGATCGCAGCCTCATACGGGCCGGCAAATGCCTGTTCGGCTTCGGCGCGGGTTTCATAGGACGCAAACTGCGCGCCCCCAAATGCCTGCACCTGCGCGCTGCAGTCGGCCCAGGTCACAAAGATGCCGGTCTTGCGCCCGCGCCAGACCACGTAAAACTTTTGCTTGGCCAAAGTAGAAATTTTTCTGCGCACTATTGCGCAATGAGTTCGCAGAGGATACCCGTGAAATAGATCTGCGCCCGCGCGGAGCGCGGGCGCAGATCTATTTCACGGATTAAATTCCCGTCGCTGCGCGAGAACACGCAAAGTATCAGGCCTTTTGTCGACGCCCAACCAGGTTACTTCGAACGTGTCGCTTTCTTTGACTTTTTGACCGCAGCCTTGACAACACCCTTCTTCGCGGACTTGACAGTCTTCAGCGCGGCCTTGACCACGCTTTTCGATGCTTTGCCGCCAGCCTTGCTGAGTTTGGCGACGGCCGCGCTCTTGATCGGCTTGCCCTTCGCCGCGACAACGGCCTTGGCGCGTGATTTGGCCGCCATGGCCTTTTTTAGCAGCGCCGGGATATCGGTGACCAGCGTGGCCATCGCGATGCCGGCCGCTTCCATCGCATCCATCTTGCTCTGCGCGGTGCCCATGCCGCCTTCGATGATCGCGCCGGCGTGGCCCATGCGCTTGCCCTCAGGCGCGCTGCGCCCGGCGATAAACCCGGCCATCGGCTTGCGCACGTTTGTCTTTGATCCAGGCCGCCGCGGCTTCCTCGTCGGTGCCGCCGATCTCGCCGATCATGACAATGGCGTCGGTGTTCGGATCGTCGTTAAACATTTTGACGACTTCGAGGAAGTTGAGCCCGCGCACCGGATCGCCGCCGATCCCGACGATCGTGCTCTGGCCCATGCCTGCGCGCGTCAGCGAATCGACTGCTTCATAGGTGAGCGTGCCGCTGCGCGAGACGACGCCGACCTTGCCGGCTTTGGCGATGCTGGCCGGGATGATGCCGATCTTGGCTTCACCGGGTGTGAGCAGGCCCGGGCAGTTTGGGCCGAGCAGCATTGAGCCGCCCTTGGCGTCGAGATACGCGCGCGCGCGCACCATGTCCAGCACCGGGATGCCTTCGGTGATGCAGACGATCAGCTGCACGCCCGCATCCACCGCTTCGATGATCGCGTCCGCCGCAAATTTGGCTGGGACGTAAATCACGGTGGCGTTGGCCTGCACTTTGCGCACGGCTTCGCCAACTGTGTCAAACACCGGGACGGGTGATCCGTCGTAGTCCAGCGTCATGCCGCCTTTGCCGGGCGTTACGCCGCCGACGACGATACCGGAATACTTGTGCATCTGGCGGGCGTGAAAGTCACCCTCACGGCCGGTGATGCCTTGAACGATCAAGCGTGTGTGTTTGTTGGCGAGGATTGTCATCGGCCCTGATTATATGGGGAGTTGCTGCGAATATGCGTCCCGCGCACACCGGATAGCCGCAGGCAGCGCCTGCGGATCCTTGACCAGAGTTGAAAAAGATATTAAAACGGTAGCGCAGGCAGGGTGTGCGCAGATAGCGTATGGAAACACTGCGATATGGTGAAATATTGTTGGTAAAGCGGAGAGCATGGTGAATTGGGTTGATGGTGAGTGGTGGTTGGTGTTGATGGACGTAAATGAGACGTGATTGAGTGTGTTAAAATAGTGGATAGAACGGGTTGGTGATGTAGTTACGGATGTATGTAAAACGATTCTTGTCTACGAAACACAACAAGTATCGATTTGGCTGGGCTACATAAGCTTGCTCAGGTCCGAACGTTTGTTGCATATGTAACGTTAGGAGGTTGACAATGCCACGGGCACGCCGAACGCCGCCGCTAGCTTCGGAAGATCTGACACCACAGATCAAACACTAGCTTGCTCTGGCGCTCGCGGCGATGTTGCTCAAACATCTGATGACGAAGATAGAAGACGAGCTGTCACAAAAGGAGGTGTCTTGTGAACTGGAATCATGATGAGGCAGATGGCAAAATGAAGCAAAGACACGGTAAGCGCAAGGCGTTTGTCTACATTCGCCAATCTTCCATGAAGCAGGTTGAAAACAACCTCGAAAGCCAGGATCTGCAATACAAGCTGGTCAAACGCGCTGCCGCACTGGGCTGGGAAGATCAGCAAATCAGCGTCATCGACGACGACCTTGGCAAATCCGGTGCCAGCATGCTTGATCGTGATGGCTTTAAAACCCTGATAGCAGAGGTTGCGCTGGACCACGTCGGCATCATCTTGGTCACCGATGTATCGCGTTTGGCACGCAACTGCGCTGACTGGTATCAGCTGCTAAACGTCGCACGGGTATTTTGCACATTGATCAGTGATTCGATGGGAATCTACGATCCGAGCGGCTTCGATGACCGGATGTTGCTGGGGATGAAAGGCACAATTGCAGAAGCTCAGCTGCAGGTGATGCATACCCAGCTAAACGCTGCAAAATTCAACAAAGCCAGCCGCGGTGAACTACGGTTGCCACTGCCTGTAGGTTACGAGCATCTACCCACAGGTGAGGTTGTTAAGGCTCCGGATGCTGAAGTGCGCTCTGCAATCGACATGGTCTTTACTCAGTTTGACCGCCTCGGCAGCGCACATCAGGTTTTACGCTACTTGCACGCCAACAACCTGCTTTTGCCGCATATGCACGGTGCCGGCGCCATGCGCGAGATCGTTTGGGAGAAGCCCTCAGCCCATGGCGTCATGAGCATTCTCAAGCAAGCGACGTACACTGGCACTTACATTTACGGAAAGCAACGCTCGATTCCTGTGCGTGGCAGCGCCACCAAGATGTCGCGAGAAACGGTGGCGCAAGAAGACTGGTCAGTGGTTATTCAGAATGCATTTCCAGGCTACCTCACCTGGGAGAAAGATATGGACAACCAGCGTCGTTTGCATGAAAACGTTCAAAAAGGTCCAGCGCCAGGCGCGCCACGCCATGGACAGGCGCTGTTGGCCGGATTGGTGACCTGCGCCCGATGTGGCCACCGCATACATGTCCATTACACGCATTCCCCAGCATATGTGTGTGACCGCGCCAGTCGTGATTACGGCGAGCCGCGTTGCGCCCGATTTAGCATCGGCCATATTGATGCCGCAGTAGCCGATGCATTTCTTCAAATCTTGCAGCCTGCGCATTTGGCTGTCGCTGTTGCAGCGGCTGACGATATCGCCGCTCAACGCAAAGCACTGGCCGAACACTGGCGTTTACGGATTGATCGCGCGCGATATGACGCCGACTTAGCGCGCAGACGCTACGAAAAAGTCGATCCAGACCTGCGCTTAGTTGCGCAATCGCTTGAAAAAGCATGGGAAGACAAACTCGCCCTTTGGCAAAGTCTTGAACGCGAATGGACTCTGGTTCAGGCTGGCACTGCTGTAGCGCTCAGCCAGGATGAGCTGGAACGCATCCACAAACTTGCAGAAGACATCCCCGCACTCTGGCATTCACCGCTCACAACGCCTGACGATCGCAAGCGACTGCTACGCTGCCTGGTTCAAGACGTCGTTCTAGACGCTGTGACCATGCCGGGTGTTAACCTGATTCATCTGCGCTGGGTTACCGGCGCCTGCGTACATTAACCGCGATTCGGCCAAAAAGTGGTCGAACACTCACATCTGATATGTTGAAAGAACGCATTTCATACTTTGCCCAGACCCACTGCGATGACCGAATTGCCGAAATTCTGAATGCTGAAGCTCCCCAGAATGCCCGAAATCCTTGGACCGCTCTCCGTGTTCGTCACTTCCGCAACAAAAACCGTATCTCTGCGGCAAACATACCGGATCATCGCGGTATCACGTGACCGTCGGCGCTGCCTGCGGCTATCCGGTGTGCGCGGCAGGAGGTGGCTGCCGCTGCGCATGCCGATCGGCCAATCGCTCAAGCACACGCCGCATTGGCACGCTGCGCTCGTTCAAAAGAATCAACAGGTGAAACAGCAAATCGGCGCTCTCATCGATCAGGCGATCGTCATCCTGCGCCACACCGGCCATTGCGGTTTCGAGGCCTTCTTCGCCGACCTTTTGCGCGATCTTGTGGCGGCCCTTTGCAAACAGCGACGCGGTATAGCTTGCGTCCGGCGTCGACGCTCGGCGCGCGGCCACAATGCCATCAAGTTCATCGAGAAACCCGGCGCTCGGCGGCGCGGTTTTGACGCCATCCGGCGTCTGCCAGAAGCAGCTCTCTTCGCCCGTGTGACAGGCCGGGCCGGCCGGCGTGGCGCGGATCAACAAGACATCGGCGTCGCAATCGGCGCGCAGCTCGCGCACGGTGAGCACGTTGCCGCTGGTGGCGCCCTTGTGCCAGAGTTCGTTGCGGCTGCGCGACCAGAACACGGCCTCGCCGCGCGCCTGCGTCAGGCGCAGCGATTCGGCATTCATCCAGGCGAACATCAGCACGCGGCCGCTGATCGCGTCCTGCACAATTGCCGGGATCAGCCCGCGCTCGTCAAATTTAAGATCCATGCGCTAAAACCCGGTGTCGAGGTCTTTCAACCGCGCCAGCTTTTCGTCGCGCGCTGAGAGCACCGGCTCCGCGATGTCCCACGCCACCCCGATGTCCGGATCGTTCCACAGCACGCCGGTCTCGCAGGCGGCCGAGTATTCGTCGGTGACCTTGTAATACAAATGCGCCACATCGGTGAGCACTGCGAAGCCATGCGCAAAGCCAGGCGGGATCCATAGACCGCGGCCGTTGTCCGCGCTGAGCACCGCGCTGACCGATTTGCCAAACGTCGGCGAGGCTGCGCGCACATCGACGGCGACATCCAGAATTTCGCCGTTCAGCACATAGACAAACTTGCCCTGCGCGCGCGGCGGTTTTTGGAAGTGCAGACCGCGCACCACGTTGCGGGTCGAACGCGAGTGATTGTCCTGAACAAATTGAATGTCCAGGCCGTTGGCCGCGAACTCGCTGGCCTTCCACATTTCACGGAAGATGCCGCGGCCGTCGCCAAACGTGCGCGCTTCCACCAGAACGACATCTGGAATTTCGAGAGGTTGAAAGCTAAACGGCATGCGGGCTAAGCACCTTTGTCTTCACGGTCAAGTTTTTTGAGACGTTCGGCGGCTTTTTGCGCGCTCGCGCCTTTTGGCTGCGCCGTTTGTCGCGCTCAACTCGGGCTCGGTCGGGGCCTTGCTCTCGCGCTCGGGCAGCTCGATGCGGGCGTTGCTTTGCGTGTTCTGAATGCGCGCGTTGACGCGATCAACCACGCTGCCCACCGCGCCGCCGACTTTGTCCAGCACGCCGCCGACGCCGCTGGCCTCGCTGTCTTCAGCGGCCTGAATTGCGGGCGCCTGCCGTGAGCTGCCGATGCCCGCTGGGCCAGGCGCGTTGCCCGGCATGCGTTTGGGCTGTGGCGCCGCCACTTTGACTTTGGCGCCGGCCTGCGGCAGTTCGGGTTGCAGACCGGTGCCGCAATACGGGCACAGGTCCCATGACAGATGCACTGCTTTGCCGCAACCGCCGCAGGCGTTGCGCAGCTTTGAGTGGCATGAAGGGCACCACTGCATATCGCCTTCGACGCGGCGGCCGCAGGTCGGGCAGAACTCCTGGCTCTCGATGCTCGAGAGCAGCGATTCTTCCTCAAGCGCGCGCACGTAGGCGTCTGAGAGCGTTTCGCGCGGGCGCAGCATCAGATAGACAAGGATGCCCGCGATCGGGATCACGCCGGCGACAATCGTTGCAAGGATCTGGACAAACGGGTCGCGCGTGCGCGAGCGGATGTCGCGGAAAGTCCAGACCGTCAGCCCGCCAAGCAGTGCGGCGACGATTGCGCCGATCACACTGGCCGCGCCAACGATCAGACTGGTAAAGCTTTCCATTCACAAATGATTATACTGACGGCATCTGATCAATTCGCGAAGCCTGCTTTGCGAAGCGCGGATGCCCCTTTCCAGCGCGGTCAGCGATCCACCAATCGCTTCACATGATCGCAAAAGAAAATCAAGCAAACGGCAAAAAAGCCGCCGAAAACCCGTATTTTGTAAGCATCAACGACATTCCCGAGGGCGAGCGCCCGCGCGAGCGCTTTGCGCAGGTTGGCGCCGGCGGCCTGTCGCAGCGCGAGTTGCTTGCGATTGTGTTGCGCAGCGGCACCGATCAGCTCGGCGTAATGGCGCTGGCCGACGCCCTGCTGGCGCGTTTTGGCGGGCTGGCTGGTCTGGCGCAGGCTCGCCGCACGAACTGACGCAGGTGCGCGGGATTGGGCCGGTTAAGGCAATCGAGATCAAGGCGGCGTTTGAGCTGGGCAAACGCGCCGCGCTGGCCGCGCCCGAGCAGCGACCGCAGATCAAAACGCCGGCCGACGCCGCGCAACTGCTCATGCTGGACATGACGGCGCTCGAACAGGAAGAGGTGCGCACGATGCTGTTGGACACGCGCAACCGTGTGCTGTCCACCGCGATGATTTACCGCGGCAGTTTGAACAGCGCCAGCATGCGCGTGGCCGAGCTGTTCAAGACTGCGATCCGCAACAATGCCGCCAGCATCATCGTCGCGCACAACCATCCCAGCGGCGACCCGGCGCCGAGCCAGGACGACATTCATGTCACAAAAGAGCTGATCAAGGCCGGCAAGCTGCTGGAGATCGATGTGCTCGATCACATCATCATCGGGCACAATCGTTTTGTAAGTTTGAAAGAACGCCGACTGGGGTTTGAATAGCGCACGACATTGATCATGCAATGCGCACGACAGTTGCGTTTTTCACGATTTCAGAAGATGCGTTCTGGTCCGTCTCTGTGTTGCGCGCTTTGGCGTCGCGCCCTACAATTTCGCGTGCTCAACAGCGCCGTGGATTGCGAGCGTGACGGCCTGTTCTTTTTTTTACCCATTCGTGGCGATTGTTCCTGATGGGTTTTTTGTCGGGGGGATTATGACCAAAGCCAGAACGTTGCGCCTGCTGGGCGCCTGTGTGCTTGCGCTGCAGATTGCCGCGTCGACGCCGCTTGCGCAGACACACGCGCAGACTGGGCGCACGTGCAATGTTGCACCGAGCGGCGCGGAGTTTTCGCGGATACAGGCGGCGATTGATGATGCGAGCTGCGCGACGATTAATGTTGCGGCGGGGGTGTACCGTGAAGCGTTGCGTGTGGATCGCACAGTTGTGATCCAGGGCAACAACACCGACCGGCGTTTGACTGTCCTCGACGGCAACAATACGTTTCGTGTCGTGCGTGTGCTGACACGGGGAAACCTGACGCTTCGCAACGCAACAGTGCAAAATGGTTTTGGCGTGGATCCCAGCGATCAGTTTAGTGGTCCGCGCGGCGGTGGCGTACTGAACGCCAATGTGGTTACGCTTGAAAACGTCGCATTGAAAGGCAACAGCACGGGACTTCCTCCTGGCGACGCGCTGGGCAATACGATTGATAACAATGGCGTGATGCGCCTGGATGCTGTATCTCTTGAATCAGGCGGCGGATGTGCAATCAGCAGCGGCGCAGAATCACCATAAGCAGGTCAACACTGCGCGGCAGCGGCTCGGCACTCTGCGCGCTCAACCTTGAATTTGGCGAATGGACCGTTACCAATAGCACATTTTGGGGTTGGGCGATTGCGATCAACGCAAACTTTACGGGTTCGGGCAACATTGCGACGTTTATCAACAACACGTTTGCAAATAACGACGCTGTCATTGAACATAGTGGAACGACTCCCACTCGCTTTGTGGCTCAGTTTGGCAACAATATTTTCAAAAAGCAGCAAATTCGACCAGAACAAACTGTGCCACTGCGATCACAGCGTGGAAGCCGACAGACTTTGGCAACAATATTGACAGCGATGGAACGTGTGGCTTTGGTCCGGCGACGGATGCACTGTTGGATCCGGATGGTCTCCAGCCGTGGCTCAGTTCACAAACGAATCCGCCAATCGAGACGGTAATTCATCAGTTTGGAAGCCCCGCGCGCGGCGGCGGCGACAGTAATTTGTGCGGCGGCGCGGGCAATGATCAATTGGGTCGCATCCGCCCAACGACAAACTGCACGATCGGCGCAGTGCAGGAAGCGAGTTGGCGGATTGATCTCAATCGACAGTTTGGGACGATACAGATCAAAACGGTGCACGTGAGACTGGCGAAGCCAGCGTTGCAAATTGGCCAGTGCGCATGATTTATGCTGGCTCTGGCGGCAAGGTGAAATCACCGGTTCGACGAACGCGCTTGGCGGCTTTGTCACGTCACTAAGCACCGTCGGGATTTTTGACGTGTGCATCGCGCAGCAACCGGGCTGGTCGATCGCGTCGCCTGGGGGCAGTCGCAAAGGCAGGACTATGGTGCTACGAGTCGCGCAAGAATTGGCCGTAGTGGTCTGAGGATCTCTCGCATTCGGCATCTATCGCGCAGGCGGGCCTGCCACGCCCACGCCACAACCTCCAGGCGCATCATTGCGCGCACGCAACATCGACGCGAACGGTTTGCCCGTTACCGGCCTGAATGTTGGGCTAGAGCAATATGCGACTGGCACATCGTTCGCCGGTCCTACTGATGCAAACGGCGTTGCGGCATTCAGCGGCCTGGTTCCCGGCAACTTCCGAATCTGCATGATCAAGCCTGCCAACCGCACGCCGCTTCGACCGACAAGCACTGACGCTGACGGCAACCCGTGCTACTGGTTCACGCTTGCGAATGGCTCCGATGTCACCTTGGCGTTCGAATGGTCCGCAGTCACCGGCGGCCCCACTGCAACACCACAACCGCCCGCCACCGCCACACCTCAACCCGGCGGCGCGACATTCACCGCCAACGTCTTCAACGACGCCAACGGCAACGGCGCGCGCGACTCAGGCGAAGCCGCGCTTTCCGGCTGGCGTGTGACCGCGTTTGATCAGGCCAACAACGATGCTGTCGCGCGCACCGGCACAACCGATGCGAACGGCAACGTCACACTCAGCGGGCTCGCCTCCGGCAGCTACCGCATCTGTGAAGACCTGCAATCGGGTTGGAGCAACACGCGCCCAACCGCAAAAGACGGCGCCGGCCGCCCGTGCTACTGGTTCTCGATTCAGAACGGCCAAACGCAAAACGTGGCGTTCGGCAATCGCAACACCGGCACGCCGGCGACCGCGACACCGGTCGCGACAGCCACGCCAAATCCGAACACGAGTGTGCGCTTCAACATTGTCAAGTTCAGCGATTTCAATGCCAATGGTCAGCGTGATGGAAACGAGTTGCCGTTCGATCGGTTGGGACTTTCTGATCATCAACAACACATCGGGGGCCAAACGCCGCTCAGAACCGATGCAAACGGCACTGCCAATGCGCTGGTCGCCCGGGCAATTACAAAATCTGCCAGTTACGCCGTAGGCGCTGGGCCAATACCCGGCCCAATGTCACAGATGATGCTGTGCGGCCGTGTTACTGGCTGACGATGGCTGCCAACACGCAGGCCACACTCACGTTTGGCAACTACCAAGGCGCACTGGCGGCCGCGCGAAGACGCGCTCAGGGCGCCGCCGGTTGAAATCAAGATCGAACCGCTGGAACCCAAGTAGGCAACCGCACGTTCCTGCCGATGCTGTCGCGTTAGCGCGCATCAGCACGGTTCCCGGCGAAACGGCATTGTCCGCACTGCGGACAATGCCGTTTCGCATATCATGCGCCGCGTGACGTTACTCGCTCCGCTCAAACACCGCGCAATCTTTTTGCTCTGGCTCGGCCAAACACTCTCAGCTGTTGGCGACCAGTTTTTCTCGATGGCGGTGCTGTGGATCGCCGCGCAGCGCGCCGGCGCCGATGTCGGGGTGATTGCGGCGGCGCAGTATGGCGCGGCGCTGCTGTCTGGGCTGTTCGTCGGCGTGTATGCCGATCGCTGGAACCGCCGCCGCACGATGATTGCGGTCGATCTGATCCGCGCCGCGGTCGTCTTCGTGTTGCCGGTGCTGGCGTTGTTCAACCCCTTGCCACTGTGGCCGTTGGTCGTGGTCGGCGCGCTGTTGCAGGCGCTCGGGCCGTTGTTTGACGCGGCGCTGGCGTCGTCGTTGCCGGCGCTCGTGCCCGACAAATCGCTCTTGAACGCGACCAACGGGTTAATGAACACGACCAAGCGCATCGCGCGGCTGACCGGGCCGTTGCTGGTGGCGGGGCTGGCCGGCTTCCTGCCGATCGAGTCGTTGTTCGCGCTGGATGCGCTGTCGTATGTCATTTCGGCGCTCACGGTTTTCGCCATCGGGTCGCGTTTTATCTGGCAGGCCGAACAGCAGGAAATCGTCTCAGGCTGGCGCGGCATCGTGGCCGAACAGGCGGCCGGGTTGCGCGCGCTGCGCGCACGACCAGCCGTGTTTTGGTCCATCGCCGGCAGCGCGATCCCCTCGGTGCTGTGGGGCATCGTCTATGTCGCCGGCCTGCCGCTGTTGGCCAAAAGCGATTTTGGGAACGATATTCGCGCCTATGGCTTTCTGGTTAGCGCGTATGGCGTCGGCAATATTGTGGGCAACATCATCTTTGGCAGTTTGGTGATCAAACGTCGCGCGCTGGTGCTGTGGCTGGGCCATCTGACGCTATCGGCTGGATTCGTCTGGATCGGCGCGTCCCCGGTGTTGTGGCTGGCGCTGATTGGCTCGGCCCTTGCGGCGATCGGCGGGCCGATGGGCGATTTGATGCTGACGGTCATGATCCAGGACAGCGTGCCGCAAGCGCACGCCGGCAAAGGCGTTTGCGTTCTTGTACACGATGTGGACCGGCTCGATGGTGCTTGGGCTGGTCCTGGCCACGCCGCTGTTCGCCGCGTTTCCGGTGCGCGCGGTGTTTCTTGGCGCCAGCGCAATTGCGGTCGTATTTAGCCTAGCCGGCGTGCTGACGCTTGGCCGGCAGCGCGAGGCGCCGCGCATTGCGGAGACACCCGCCTGAAAATTCTCCCAACGGCGTTCACAATTTGTCCGTAATTGATGGGCATGCTGCAGCGATGACTACAGCGTCTCCAATTTCGCACAGCGCCGCCAGCACGCACAAACGACGGCTATTGATCGCCGATATCGTGGTGCATGGCCTCTCGCTCTTAATGTTGCTACCACTGATTGGGATGCTGGTTCAGGCGTTTGCGGGCGGGGCTGTCGGCAGTCGCAGCCCGCTTGGCATGCTGGTGCATGTCAGTGGCGAAACCAGCGAGCGCCTGCTGATCGCATCACTGTTGTGCACGCCGCTAAACTTGGTGTTTGGCTGGACGCTTCCAAACCGCTATCGCAAGTGGCTCGGGCTGTATGCCATGCTCCCGCTGGTTGTACACGTCGTCGCGCATGTGGTGCAGCGCGGCTCCGCCGGTGCGCTGGTCGAAAGCCTCTCGATGGTGCTGGGCACGATCGCGACGGTGCTTATGGTCATGCTCACCGTGACGTCGCTGGATGCGGTTATCAAGGCGCTGGGCGCGACCTGGCGCAAACTGCATTACAGCACCTATGCGGTCGCGATTTTGATGGAGTTGCATGTGCTGTTTGTCAGCCTGCCGCGTCTTGAAGGTCACGGCATCGTTTTTGGCGCGATCGTAGCCATGTTGCTCGCAATGCGCTTGCCGGCCGCTCGACGCTTTTTTGTGGCGCGCAGGCGTGTGCAGCGCAGTGCGGCGTAACTGCTGTCGTGATTACGCAGTCAGGCCGGTCAGCGCAGCGCTTTTTCGATCAGTGCTTTGACCCCAGCGTAGCTTTCTACGCCGCTGTAAATGACGGCCGGCGCGCCGGCGCGGTCCAGAATCACAAACGTCGGTGTCTCGGTTATGGCGTAATCTTCAACCAGAGCCTGTGCTTTTTTGGAGCGCCACTCATAGCGCTGAAAAATCATCCGTTCGCCATACTCTTTGGCCAACCCATCCACGATGGGTTTCATTTGCTGGCAAGCCGCTCAGGTCCGGCCATAGAACTCGATAAAGACCGGCCGGTCGGCGTGCGCCCCGCGTTGGTGCGCCACTGTGGCCGGTTCCGCTGCCTTGGTTGGCTGCGCCACCGGGGTCGCCTGTGTCTGCGGCGGCGCACCAGATGGCGCGGCGCATGCCGCACCCAGCAGCAGCAGCAAGCACAGTGATCCAACCCAATGCGTCTTCACATGTGAAGGATAAACGATCTGCGTGTGATGGCGATGCGATCTCCTGGTTAAGAAAATATGCGATCCGTTAACGTGAGCCGCTATCGACGCGCGCAGATGCAAAACCTCAACGTCAAGGCAGTGCAAAATACGCAATATTACGTTGGTTGCACAGGGGACTTTGACGACACTTCACATCGGCAACGATTTGGTTAGCGTGTGGTCACGTAACGTGCGAGTTCGCCTTCATGGCGACCGCTGTTGTGCGGGCATGCTCTATCTGCGCGCGTGTCAGATACGCTGTCTGCGACTGTCACTACTGCTCAATACACACTTCGCACCGTCGTCACACCCTGCTGCCCTCCCACAACAAAACTCTCGCAAACACGTTGAGGCTTCGCAACTATCAGCGCATGCCTGTGCTCGCCACGTCGTTGAAATCATGACCTTTGTTACGATTTTCAGAGGAGAGTTCAGGCATGTCAAAGAAGTGGAAGCACCGCAACGATCTATCGACTGCGGCGAACCGACCAGCCGCGGAAAGCGACGATCAGAACACGGAACTATCAGTTGCTGTTGACCTTGATGTCGGCACTGCAAGCACGCGAACGACCACATTCGAACGCAACGCCGATATTGGCGCCCCGGTGCTCGAAGTGCGCGAGATCATCCGCGATGTGCCGACGGACTACATCACCGTTCGTGAGACCGAGCGTTCGGTCCCGGTGCTTCAGATCAACGAGGTCATCCGCGAAATCCCGCGCGAGGTGTTTGCCGATGTGGTGCGCAACGTCATCACTGTGCAGATCCAGGAAGTGATCAAGGACGTCCCCAAAGATGTCATCACGTTGCGCGAAACCATCAATGAAATTGTCGTGACCGCTTTGCGCGAAGTGATCCGCGAAGTGCCGCACGAGGTCATCGCCGAGGTCACGCGTGAGCAGCCCGTGGTTCACATCCACGAAGTCATCAAGGAAGTCCCCAAAGATCACGTGACGATTCGCGAGATCATCAAAGAAGTCCCGATCATTCAGGTGCGCGAAGTGATCAGAGAGGTGCCGCGCGAAGTGATTCGCGAGGTGATCGTCGAGCGCCCGATCGTGCAGATCCAGGAAGTGATCAAAGAAGTGCCGCGCGAAGTGATCAAGATCGTCGAAGTGATCAAAGAAGTGCCGGTCGTGCAGATTCGCGAGATCATCAAGGAAGTGCCCGTTGAAGTCATTCGCGAAGTGGTTCGCGAGGTGCCGGTCGTCGAAATTCGCGACGTCATCAAAGAGGTGCCAAAGCCCTACATCACGATCCGTGAGGTGGATAAGTTTGTGACGGTCGTTCAGCTCAACGAGATCATCAAGGAAGTGCCCACCGAGATCATCGAAGTGGTCGAGCGTGAAGTGCCGGTCATCAAGACGATGGAGCTGGTCCGGGAAGTGCCGCGCGAGGTGCTCAAGTTTGTCGAGAAGATCAAGGAAGTGCCCTACACACAGGTCAACGAAGTCGTGCGCGAAGTGCCCAAAGAGGTCGTGCATGAGGTCGTTCGCAACGTGCCTGTGATTCGCACGCGCGAAGTGATCAAGGAAGTGCCGACCGAGGTTGTGCGCCTGAAGGAAGTGATTCGGGAAGTGCCGGTCACCCAGACGCGCGAAGTGATCAAGGAAGTGCCGCACGAGGTTGTGCAGGAAGTGATCAAGGAAGTGCCGGTCATCCAGATCCAGGAAGTGGTTCGCGAGGTGCCGGTGGATGTGGCCGTGATCCGCGAAGTGATTCGCGAAGTGCCGGTCATGCAATATCAGGAATTCGTGCGCGAAGTGCCGCGCGAGGTGATTCAGGAAGTCGTGCGCGAAGTCGAAGTGCAGCGCCGGCATGAAGTCATTCGCGAAGTGCCGCAGGAAGTCATCGTCAAGGAGACCATCCGTGAAGTCGATGTCTCCAGCCGCCGCGAGTTCTTGCGCGAGACGACGGAAGAATCCGGCTCGGAGATTGTCTATGCTGAGCCGCACACACGTTCGACGTATCGCACAGTCACGACGGACCGCCATGTCGCCTTTGTCGATGGCGGGACCACCGTGGTGGTTACCGATGCGCCTCGCACCGGGCTTGGCCCAGCGGCAGTGTCTGGGTTGATCGCGCAAATGGATCACGCGGAGTTGCTGCAGGTGCGCGATGCGGGCGATCGCGCCAAGCAGTCGGCCGCGAGCAAGTTGCCGAGCGGCGTTGCGCACTGGACTGCTGCCTGTCCGCAGCATCTGTCAGATGTGAACGGCATCGGCTCGGCGTTTGAGACGCGCCTGTATGCCGCCAACATCGGCACATTCTGGGAACTTGGGAACATGACCAACGAGGAGCTCATTCACGTGCTGGGCATCAAAGACCCAGGCACGCTGGATGTGTCGCTGGCGGAAGTTCGCTCAAGCGCGTTGAGTCTTGCGCAGGAGACAAACAGCCAGGGCCGCACTTGGTCGGGTGATGCGCCGGATGACTTTGAACCCTACAAAGGCATCGGCTACTGGTTTGAGAAGCGGCTCTATGACGCGGGCATCTGCACGCATGGTGTGCTGGCATCGGCAACCGTCGAGCAGCTCGAAACCATTTGCCTGCGTGGCGACATGGCGGAGCGGCCCGGTTTTCGCCGCCCCGACTTCCAGTCGTGGATCGATCAGGCCAAAGCGCACACGCGCAAGTAGTGCGGCTGCGATAGCAAGCGGAGGCCCACTCTGAAACCGGGGCAGCCACAGTGGCTGCCCCGGTTTGGTTTTCCGGATGCACCCCTGCTCACGGGTTCATACGCCGATTGGGGCGACGCTGGATCGATGTGTGACACGCTCGACGTATTGCCAAACGCGGGTCATTTCGAGCCGTCAGGCGAGAAATGCGAAAGTCTGCAGGCTTTCGCGCTACGAGATTTCTCGCCTGACGGCTCGAAATGACCCGCGTATAGAGGCGCTTCACTCAAAAAAGTGTGGAACGCAGCCGCACGAGCAGTGTGCCCCTAACGCTGGATGTGCACGCTGCTCAGGGTGCATTTTTCTAAAGGGGAACGTCACGGCGAAGCCAATGCTTAGGCCTGCCGGGACCGCAGGCCGTAAACGGCCATGCTCAGATACGAAGCCCTGGGCTGATGGCAACAACTTGCGCACGTGGCGGCCGTTTTAGCCGGCATTCACACAACGACGCCAATCCTGTGAGCGCTGGCAGTCAGCCCAGGGCTTCGTATCTGAGCATGGCCGTTTACGGCCTGCGGTCCCGGCAGGCGCGTACTGGGCCACGCCAATTGCCGCTCCCCTTTAGAAAAATGCACCCCGCTGTTGCTCACCCACATTCGCGCGGCGGTGATAATGCCTGACCGCATGCTTTATCTCGTCGCTACGCCGATCGGCAACCTGGGTGATATCAGCCAACGCGCGCTGGAAACGCTGCGCGCGGTCGATTTGATTGCCAGCGAGGACACCCGTTACACCGGGCAGTTGCTCAAGCGCTTTGCAATCGACAAACCGCAGCTGAGTTTCCACGAACACAACGAGCGCCAGTCCGGCGCCCGCATCGTTGATCTGCTCGCACAGGGCAAGGATGTGGCGCTGGTCAGCGATGCCGGCACGCCGGGTATCAGCGATCCCGGGTTTACGCTGATCCGCCGCTGCATCGATGCCGGTCTGCCGTGCACCATGATCCCTGGCGCCAGCGCGTTTGTGATGGCGCTGGTGTTGAGCGGGTTGCCATCGCACGCATTTACCTTTCGCGGTTTCCCGCCGCGCAAATCTGGCCAACGCAAGCGCTTTCTCGAGGTCGATGCGGCATCGCCGCACACGCTGATCTTTTACGAAAGCCCGCATCGCATTGGCGCACTGCTCGAAGACGCGCTGGCGGTCTATGGCGATCGGCAGGCGGCTCTGGCGAACGACCTGACTAAGTTGTTCGAACGCGTTGATCGCGGCCTGTTGTCTCAGCTGCTGGCCCTGCAACAAACCGTCGAACCGAAGGGCGAATACGCCCTGGTGATTGCTGGCGTGCCGCGCAAACGTGACGACACTGACGAAACCGAGAGTGACGCATGACATTGCCCGCCGGATTTTCCCGAACACTTGAAACGCGGCATGGCGCGCTGGCGCTGCCGGTGTTTCTGCCCGACGCCACACGCGCCGTCGTCCGCGCAGTCGACAGCGCCGATCTCGAAGGCGTCGGCATCGAAGGCTTGGTGATGAGCGCTTTTCACCTGATGCAGCATCCGGGTTCGACCACGGTCAAGGCGCTTGGCGGCCTGCATACGATGGCGGGCTGGCGCGGGCCGATCATCACCGACAGTGGTGGTTTTCAGGCGTACTCGCTGATCCGAGAGAACGCAAAAAACGGCTCGCTCAGCGACAAGGGCATCGTCTTCCGGCCGCAGGGTGGCAAAGACAAAATCCTGCTGACACCGGAGAAGAGCATTCAGCTGCAGCTGAGCTATGGCGCAGACATCGTGATCTGCCTGGATGATTGCACGCACGCCGATGACGGCGCCGACGCGCAGCGCGATGCCGTCGACCGTACGATCGCCTGGGCGCGGCGCTGCAAGCTCGAGTTCGACAAGCTGACGGCGGACGGTCGTTCATCGTCAGCCAGCAGCCGCCCGCTGCTGTTTGGCGTGATTCAGGGCGGCAACGACGAAGCCCTGCGCAAGCAGTGCGCGGAAGCGTTGCTTGAGATCGGCGGGTTTGACGGGTTTGGTTTTGGCGGTTACCCGCTGGATGGCGATGGCGCGTTGCTGACGGACATCCTGGCCTACACGCGCGCGCTGGTGCCAAGTGCGTTTCCGATGCATGCGCTGGGCATCGGGCACCCACGCAGCATCGTGACCTGCGCCGCACTCGGCTATGGCATCTTCGACTGCGCGCTGCCCACGCGCGACGCCCGGCGCGGCCGGCTGCTGTCATGGAACGGCGATCCGGCCAGCATTGATCTCGCCGGACCGGACTGGTTCTCATATGTCTATATCGGCGACGACAAGCACATCAAAACCGCCTTGCCGGTGTGCGAATGGACCGACAGCCCGGCCAGTCGCTACTCGCGCGGCTATCTGCATCACCTGCATGCGATCGAGGACGCCGCGTATTTGCGCCTCGGCACGCTGCACAACCTGCGCTTTATGACCCAGCTTATCCAACGCCTGCGAGCGGGCGGCTGAAATCATGCCTGCTATCGACGCGTTGACCGACCTGTTCATCGCCGTGCGCGCTTCGTCAAAATACGCGCATGTGAGCGAGGAGATCATCCGGCGCATTGGCGCGCAGGAGCTGGCCAAACGCCGCAACCTGAAAGAGTCGATCAAAGAGACCAAAAACAAGCTGCACCAGGTTGGCGCGTTGTATCTGGGCGAGAAGTTGCCCTACGGTCGCTGGCTGGCAACCCTGGATGACGAAGAAAGCCTCAACAGCGCGTTGCGCGCGCACACCTCCACGCGCGAACGCGCGCCGATTGCCGCGCAGTTTTATGCGCGCGTCTTCGAAGACCTGGGGCCTGTCACATCGGTGCTGGATGTGGCCTGCGGCATGAATCCGCTGCTGGCGCGGCACATGCCGCTCGCGCCGGGTGCGGTCTATCACGCGGGCGACATCTACGCCGATCTGATCGATTTTCTCAACGCCGCCGGACCGCGCATTGGGCTGGATTTGCGCGCGCAGGTGCGTGACGCGCTGTCGCCGGCGGCGCGCGACTGGTTGGCGCAGCCGGTCGATGTGGCATTGGTGCTCAAGACGATCCCCTGTCTTGAGCAGGTCGACAAAGACGCCGGCGCGCGTCTGTTGGATACCATTCAGGCCCGCACACTGATCGTCTCGTATCCGACGCGCAGCGTGGGCGGCAAAAATGTCGGCATGGCTGCGCACTACCGTGCGCGGTTCGAAGCGCTGATTGCCGGACGCGGCTGGGATGCGTGCGCGCACACGTTTGAAAACGAACTGGCCTTTGTACTGCGCCGCTAGCGGTGCGACAATTCCATTCGCGCGGTTTTGCGCACTGAGTGCACAGAGTTAATCCGCGAAACACACGGCGTCCCGCGCGGAGCGCGGGACGCCGTGTGTTTCGCGGATTAACTTCCCTGAAAATGTCGAGGCGTGCACAAAACGCAGTTGCTTAGCGCCCGCTTACTGTTGCGCCGCGATGGTCTCTTCGACCACATCAAGCCCTTCGTGCAATTGCGCTTCGCTGATGTTCAGCGGGAACAAAAAGCGCACGCCGTTCGAATACAGGCCGCAGCGGATCATCAGCACGCCCTGGCGCGAAATCTGCTGCACCATGCTGTAGGTCTTGGCCATATCGAGCGGCTTGCGGGTCTGGCGATCCTCGACAAACTCCATCGCCAGCATGGCGCCCAGGCCGCGCACATCACCGATGATCTGCGTGCTTATCCTGCATCGCTTTGAGGCGATCGCAGGCGATCGCCGCCCAGATGCTTGGCGCGCCCGCACAGATCGTCGCGCTCGATCAGCTCGATGGCCTTGAGCGCGGCTGCGCAAGCCAGCGGATTGCCGCTGTAGGTGCCGCCCAGCCCGCCCACATGCACTTTGTCCATCAGATCGGCGCGGCCCACGGTGGCGGCAATGGGCATGCCGGCGCCCATCGACTTGGCCATCGTGATCATGTCCGGCTCGACACCAAAGTGTTCGATCGAGAACATCTTGCCGGTGCGCGCCATGCCGGCCTGCACTTCGTCCGCGATCAGCACGATGCCATATTTGGTGCATGTGTCGCGCAGCCGGCGCATAAACTCGCGCGGCACCGGGATAAAGCCGCCTTCGCCCTGCACCGGCTCAATGATGATGGCGGCCACATGCTCAGGCATCACATGCGTCACCAGCGTGCGCTCAAACGACTCCCACGCCAGCTCGACTTTTTGCTCTTCGGTCAGGTCGTTGTGCCGATGCCCATGCGATACAGATACGGGAAACTGCGCGCGATAGATCTCCGGCACAAATGGGCCAAAGCCCTTTTTGAACAGCGCATATTTGCTGGTCAGCGTTTGTGTCGAGCAGCGTGCGGCCGTGATACGCCCCTTCAAATGCGATGACCGCGCGCGCGCCCGGTTGCCGCGCGCGCGATTTGAATCGCCTGTTCAACGGCTTCGGCCCCGGTGTTGGTGATCATGGCCTTTTTCGCGCCGCTGATCGGCACGATGGCGTTGAGCTTTTCGGCCAGCTGCACATGCGGCTCCGCGGTGCCGACCAGCGCGCAAATATGAATCAGCTCCTCGGCTTGCGCCTTGATGGCATCGACCACTTCTTTTGGCGTGTGGCCGACATTCAACACACCGATGCCGCCGGCAAAGTCGAGCAGCACATTGCCATCCACATCCTCGACCAGCGCGCCGTGCGCGCGTTTGACCGCAATATTGGTCGATTTGCCATAACCTGCTGGCATATTGGCCTCGCGCCGCGCAATAATGTCGCGGCTCTGCGGCCCCGGTAGTTCCGTTTTCAGGTGGATAAATTGGCGCTGTTTGGTCATGGTCCACATAGCTTACTCGATTACGTATCAGGGCGTTCTCAGTCTTAAGCGTTGAAATAAGAAGGTTGTGTTCAAAGTACCAAGCGTCACCGTCAGTGGTCTGATTACCGCACCGTGCGAAAAGCTGTTTGCGATCATCAGTGATGTCACTCAGCATCCAAAACTCGCCGGCAGCGGCGAGGTGCAGACGGTTGCCTGGACCACAAAAGGCCCAATTGGCGTGGGTTCCGGTTTTGCGTCAAAGCAAAAAGTGGGGTTGTTTCAATACGGCGCCCGCTCTTATGTGCAAGAGTTTGACGCGCCGCGCCGGTTTGTCTGGCTCTCCGGGTTTGGCATGAAAAAGCCGCCCTTTGGCCAGCTCTGGGGATTTGATCTGCAGCCATTTGATGCGCGCACCACCTGGGTGTCGCACATGATGCGCGTGCCGGCGTATCTGTTTCCAGACATGCAGCCTTTTACCGGGATCCTGCATGCCGGCGCGCAGCACGAAGTGCGCCACATGAAGCCCACCTTGCACAATCTGGCGCATTTGGCGCAAGCCCAGCTTCTCGGCGAAGTGCGCATCACGTTCGACTGGTGCGCGGGCAATCGCAAGTGCGGCAACGTCGACGCGACGTTTAGCGCTGTGTGATGGGTTGCGGAAGATAGTTACAGCGACGCCGTAAGGGAATTTAGCCCGCGAAAGAGGCATACCCCGCGCGGAGCGCGGGGTATGCCTCTTTCGCGCTACTACGCTGTGCACTCGGTGCGCAAACCGCCGTGTCGTGCGGGCTCAAGATTACGGTGACGGCGTGGCCGTGCCATCGCCGATGATGATGACCATGCCACCAGACCCGGAGCCTGGCGTATTGCTTGGCAAGACGATCGGTGTTGGGCTTGGGATTGCGGTGGGCAGTGGCCCGGCCGTCGGCGGCACCAGGCTCGGCACGACGATGGGCGTCGGCAACGCCGTTGGCGGCACGGGGCCGCTTCCGCCGTTGGGTGTCACTGTGACTGTCGCCAGCGGGATCGGCGTGGCCGGAATCGGTGTCGACGTGGGTACAGGCAGCACGCGTTCCCAATTTAGTTTGAACTTTGCCTGCCCGGCATATTCCACATACTGCACCTGAATCGAGTGCAACCCGGCTGCCAGCACTCGCGTTGAAGTCACGACACGATTGCCGCTTGTGGTGTAGTTGTCGATCAGCACCGCGCCGTCAATAAAGATGCGCGCGCCGTCATCGATCTCGGCTGTAAACAGATAGTTGCCCTGCTGGAAGTTGAGCGAACGCTGCCAGTCGACCGAGAAGCCGTCGACCGGCACTTCCCCCACCGGCGAACCAAAGCCCCAGTCGAAATCCAGACCCGGCCCGCCGTTCAGATCGCGGTCGTCGCGGATGACCACAGGCTGACCTGTGCGATCGGTGTTGGCGTAATAGCGGCCGCGCCAGCCGGTGTAGTTGCTCTTCCAGCTCAGCGCCACGCGGGCGCTGCCGGTGGCTTCGTAGAACTCGATCCGGATTGTGTGCGCGCCTTTCGAAAGGCTGCGGCTGGCTTGCACCGTGCGCGCGCCGCCGTTGCGCCACTCATCGATGATCAGCACGCCGTCGATAAACAGCCGCCCGCCATCATCAACAGTAAAGTCAAACACGTAGTTATCCGTGCTCGGAAATTCCTGAATGCGTGTTAACGACCCTGAAAAGCCATCGTTTGGCAGCCCGGCGCCAGGTGAGCCGCCGCGCCAGTCCAGGTTCAAAAACGGATTGCCCGGTTCGTAGCGGCGGATCGTGGCGGGCTCAAACAAATCCTGCGAGTTGTAATACTGCCCGTACCAAATATTCAGCGCATTGGGGTCGGGTGTCGGCGTTGGGCCGATCGGCGTCTGGGTTGGCACGGTGGGCGCCTGGGGCGTCTGCGCGCACTGCGGATAGGGCGCGGGCACAGAGAGCGGCAGCTCAAGCACGTTGTTGCGCGTTTCCTCAAGCTCTTTTACCTGATTGGCCGTGTCCAGCGCCACGCGGTTGATGCCGGTCTGATAGCCGGGGAACCACAGCACGATGCTGCGGCCGCCGGGCAACCCGTTGTTGATCGCGAACTGCGTATTGTTGACCAGCACCACAAATGGTCCGGCTGGAAACGGGGTGGCGTTGCGAATTTCGACCTTGACCCCGAGCGGGGGCTGTGCCGCGCCGTTAATGCAGGTCGTCGGTGCTTGCGGTTCAATCGACAGGCTGCCGATGGCCAGATCCGGCAGATTGGGTGAGCCTTGTACTGGAATAACTGGCGGCACTGTTGCACCCGCGGGCAGGGGTTGTGTGGGTGGCGGCGGCTGCGGCACATCGGCGCTGCCGTTCGGCGGCGCTGCAAACCCGACAAAACCGCTGGTGGCGCCTTTGGCGGTCACAAATAGCGGTCCGCTGGTCTGCAGATTTTGCGGAAACGGCGCGCTCACGCCGAAGTTGCCATTCCCGTCCGCGACGGCATCGCCGAGTTTGACGAGCTGGTTGAACGCCGCGGTTTGCGTGGGTGCAGCGTAAATCTCGACCCGTTCGTTGGGTTGGAAACCCGAGCCGCGCACCGAGAGGGGTTGATCGCGCTGCACGGGGGTGGCCAGCTCAACCCGTGCCTTTGTCGGCACAGGCGGGTTTGCGGTTGTGCCGCTTCCCAGTGCCCAGACGGACGCAATGCATCCGAGTATTATGAGCAGCATGATGCCAACACCGGTCAAGATATAGCGGGTCGGTGATGACTCAAACCGGTCTGTGACCGTTTTGCGGAATGAATTGGCGTCGTCGTTCATGGTACCCCTGAGTGCTCCGGGATTATAGGGTTATCGCCATTTTGAGTGTATGGTCGCTGTTGGCGCTCACAAACGTAGGCCGTTTCGGCGACTTAGAAAAGAGGCAACTGCCCGATGTCTACCCCAATTTATGACGCGTTTGCGCGTGTTTACGACTTGCAACACAGCACTTTTGCCGACGATCTGCCACTTTATCTGGCACTTGCAAGATCATTGCCTGCCGGGCAGCCAATATTGGAGATAGGCTGTGGCACCGGCCGCGTCATGCGCCCGCTTGCAAAACTGGGCGGTCGTGTGGTTGGGATCGACGAATCCGCCCAGATGCTCGAGATCGCGCGCGCGCATCTTGGCCCGCAAGCGGAACTGCTTCAGGCCGATGCGCGGGCGGTTGATCTGGGTGAGCAGTTTGGCCTGGTGTTTATCGCCTTGAACACGTTTTTGCACAACCTCACCGCGGCTGATCAGCTCGCTACGCTGCGCGTTGCGCAGCGGCATCTGTTGCCCGGCGGCATGCTGGTGGTTGATCTGCCGCCCAACGATGAAATGGCCTGCCAGCCCGATGACGATGAATATCAGCTCGAGACCACGCTGATCGACCCGGTCGCGCAGACCCGCATCACCAAGTCCGTGGCCAGCCTGATCTTCTGGGCGACCCAGGAGCAGCAATTGACGTACAAAATTGAAGAGGAACACGCCGGCGAGACGCGCGCGCAGCAGGTGCAATTTCGGCTGCGGCACGTCTTTAAGCACGAAATGGAACTGCTGCTGCAGGCGGCCGGATTTGCGCCTCCGGAGTGGTTTGGCGACTATCTGATGCACCCGTACGCCGATGACAGCCCGCGTATGATCTGTGTTGCAAAACCGCTGCTCACGTCCATCTAACGTGAGCGCGCTAGGTTTCTAACGATATGGCGCAACGTTGGCATACCCGCTGACGCCTGTCATGTGGATCTATTTCATGTCGATTCGAACAAAACTCACCATCTGGTACACCAGCGTGCTTGCGCTGGTGCTGGTCGCGTTTGGCGCCGGTGTCTATACCGTGATGACCATCCGGCTGGTGCGGTCGCTTGAGGAAAAGCTGGACCAGGCGGCCGGCGCGGCTGTATCCGTGTTTATCGTGTCACCGCGCATCACAAACAACAAGCAGTCTGATCCCGTGCGCGTGCCGTTCAAAAGCCTGGATCCCTATCGCGATGTGTTGGTCGAGTTGATGGACAACAAAGGCAGCGTGATCGGCGTGTCATCCAACCTGTTTGACGCCGCGGCCGAAGCCGACAACGGCAGCGATAAGCCGCCGGCGCCGCGCTACCTGCCGCTGGATAGAAGCCAGCTCACCACCATGATCGCGCAGCCTGCCGACGCGCAGGTTGACGCGTTTACGCAGATTCGTGAGCCCGGCGTGCCGGCGTTGTATGTGCTAACGCGCCGCATCGTTGTGCCGGCGCAGGATGGAAAAACGCCGCTTCCGCTGTATGTGCAGACGGCGTCGTCGTTTGAAACGATCGAAAACGCGCAACAGGTTCTCTTTCTATCGATGCTGGGTTTGGGCAGTGTCGGGTTGTTGATCTCAGCAGTGCTCGGCGCGTTTCTGGCGCGGCGCGCGTTGCGCCCGGTCGATCGCATCACGCAGACCGCGATGGCGATCTACCGCGCCGAGAACCTCGACCAGCGCGTGCCCAGCACAAACTCTGAGGACGAAGTCGGCCGCTTGTCCGGCGCGTTCAACGAAATGCTCGATCGTCTGTCGCGCGTGTTTAACGCGCAGCAACGCCTGGTCGCAGATGTGTCGCATGAAATGCGCACGCCGCTGACGGTGATTCGCGGCAATGTCGATCTGTTGAACGCGATGGGCTGCGCGGACATGGAATCGCTCGAGGCGCTCAAGCGTGAAAGCGACCGCATGACACGCATGGTCGGCGATCTGCTGTTGTTGTCGCAGGCCGACACCGGCCAGCTCTCGATGCAGCTGCAGCCAACCGCGCTTGCGCCGATATTGGCGGACGTTGAGCGCAGCGGCAAAGTGCTGGCCGGGGATCGTCATAGAGTGGTGATGCGGGTCGATCAGTCGCTGATGGTGATCGCGGACTCCGATCGCCTGAAACAGGTGCTGCTCAACCTGACGGACAATGCGATAAAGCACACACCCGTCGGCGGTTTGGTCACAATCGAGGCGATCGGTGTCTTTAATGGCTTCGCGCGCATTTCGGTGTCGGACACCGGGCAAGGCATCCCGGAAGCCGATTTGCCGCATGTGTTTGAGCGCTTTTTTCGCGTCGACAAATCGCGCTCGCGCGAACGCGGTGGCAGCGGGCTTGGGCTGTCTATTGCCCAAAAGATCGTGGAAGCGCACAAAGGCCGCATCACGGTCAGCAGCACGCTCGCCAAAGGCACCACATTTGACGTGTATATCCCGGTCGCGGCGGACATCTCGCCTGAGGTTCCGCTAGAAACTGAGGGTGAGTGGCAGCAACGATTCTCTATCTGAGCACTTCCAGCTCTCGCATGGCCATAGAGCCGGCTATTGCGCTATCAAGGCGCCACAGATTCCACCGATTACACAGAATTTCTGTGTAATCGGTGGAATCTGTGGCGCGTTTGTTTTCGATTGAGAATTGCTAGAGTGGCAGACCGTCACGCCGTCACGGTGTAATCGCGTGAGTTGGTTTACACTGCGCCAACTATGCCCTTCAATTTCGACGAACCTCTCAATCGCCGCGCATCCGACAGTATCAAGTGGAACCATTACCCGGAAGACACGTTGCCCATGTGGGTGGCGGACATGGACTTCAAATCTGCTGATGCGATCGTTCAGGCGTTGCGCGATCGCGTGGACCACGGTGTATTTGGATATGCGTCTCCCACGAAAATGCATAGTGAAGTCATCGTCAACTGGTGCCAGCGCCGCTATGGCTGGTCGATTGTGCCCGACGATGTCGTGTTTTTGCCCGGGCTCGTCAGCGGCTTAAACCTGGTGTCGCGCGCCTACGGGCATATTGGCGACAGCACAATCACCCTGTCGCCGGTTTACCCGCCGATGTTTACATCGTCAGCCGAACAGGGCATGACATCGATCCACGTGCCATTGGTGCCGACGCACACCGGCGGCACGGTGCGCTTCGACATCGATTTTGACGCGTTCGAAAAAGCGATCACACCGCGCACGGCCATCCTGATGCTGTGCCATCCGCACAACCCGGTCGGACGCGAATTTACGCGCGAAGAACTGCTCAAGCTGGGCGAGATCTGCGTGCGCAAAAACCTGCTGATCTGTTCGGACGAAATCCACTGCGATTTGTTGCTGGACGGCAAAAAACACACGCCGTTGGCGTCGATTGCACCGGAAATTGCGGACCGCGCGATCACGCTGATGGCGCCGAGCAAGACGTTTAACGTTCCGGGCCTTGGCGCGAGTCTGGCAATTATTAAAAACCCGCAACTGCGCCAACGCCTGAAGAGCGCTTCAAGCGGCCTCATCCCGCACTTGAATCTGATGGGGTTGACCGCGATGGTGGCCGCATACACCCAGTGCGACGAGTGGCTGGCTGAGCTTGGCGCCTATTTGACGCAAAACCGCAACACCATGGTGGACTACATCGCGGCAAATATGCCTGGCGTCAAGACCACCGTGCCGGAAGCGACGTATTTGGCGTTTTTTGACTGCAAAGAGACGGGCATCGTCGGCGATCCGTATGCGCACTTCTTGAGCAAAGCCAAGGTCGCCACCAACGCTGGCTCGAACTTTGGCAAAGGCGGCGATGGTTTTGCACGCTTTAACTTTGGCTGCCCGCGTGCCCAAATGCTTGAGGCGCTGGAGAAGATGGCGGAATCGTTGCCAGTGTAGGTGGAAGCAGGCACTTTAAGCACCTGCTGAAAAAAGGAACTCCCCGCCTGCATGCAGGCGGGGGAGTTCCTTTTTCAGCGTTGTCCCGAATGGGACAGGTCTCGTTTAGACGAGAACCGCGTCTTTCAGAGCCTTCAACGGGCGGGCAGCCACACGGCGCTTGGCCGGGATGTTGATGGTCTCGCCAGTCAGCGGGTTGCGGCCGGTGCGGGCAGCAGACTTCTTCAGCTGGACCTTCAGCAGGCCTGGGAGCTGAAATACGCCGGGACCCTTCTTGCCAAGCTGTGATTTCATCAATTCGTCGAGAGCTACCAAAACGCTATTGACCTGTGCTTTTGACAGACCCGTCGACTCGGACAGCGATGCCGCCAACTGTGACTTGTTCAGCGGCTTGGCTTTCTTTTCAGTTGCCATAGTTTCTCCTTTAATGCACTTCTGCTCTATAAGGCTGGCCCTTCGGCAGTGACTCAACCTCTTAAGCGCTACAACTCCACAGGATATTAACACAAAACTGCGAAATACAAGGGGTTTTTCACTACCTGTGGATAACTTCGTCCACAGCCTAGCCGTGACTGTCAGCAAGTGTCAGGTACAAATCGTGGCAGGTGGCCGTAGTATGCGCAAACTCACTCGGTAAAAAAGCCGGGAAATCGACAGGGTTTGTGATTATGACAAATGATGCTGTGCTCATCCTCTGTGCGCTGGCCGGGGCTGGGGTTGGCACCCTGATTGGCCTGCTGCCTGGGGTGCATATCTATGCAATTGTGGCCGGTTTGTGGCTGTTTCAACGTTCTGGCCAGCTTGCGATCACACCCGAGATGCTGGCTTTCGCCGGGCTAGGGCTGGTGATTGGTTGGACGTTGGGGAGCATCGTGCCGGGCGTTTTCTTTTTTGCGCCGGGCGATGAGGCACCGGGCTGGGTATTGCCGGGCACAAAGTTATTGCTGCGCGGTCAGGGGCTGGCCGGCGTGGCCTGGCAAAACGCCGGCGCGCTGGGCGCACTGCTTGGATTGCTCGCGTTTGCGCCTCTGTTTGATGCCGTCGTGCGGCCGCTACGCGCCATTTTGCAGCCGCACCTGGCCTGGATGCTGGTCGCAGTTATGTGCTTTCTTCTGATCGGCGAGTGGCCGCGCGCAGATATGCGGAACCCGGTGCCGCTGCGCCGTTTGATGTCGGCCTGGGCGTATTTGTTGGCCAGCCTGCTTGTATTTGTGTTGAGCGGCGTGTTGGGCTGGATATTGGCGCGGCACAGCCCGCTGCCCGCTGATGTCCACTTTCAATCGATGTTGCCGGCATTTTCCGGCCTATTTGCGTTGCCGGGAATCGCACAAATCTGGCTGTTTGGCCGCGCTGTGCCGCAGCAATCAGCTCACCTGAGTGAGCCGCCAAGCCTGATCTGGGTGGTGCGCGGTGTGTTGACCGGGATGGCCGGCGGTTTTTTTGCAGGCTTTTTGCCGGTGATCAGCGGGGGCATCGGCAGCGTGTTGGCTGGCCACGCCACCGCGCAGCGCGACGATCGCGCGTTTATGGTGGCCAATGGCGCTTCTCGCATGACCTACACGTTGTTCAGCGCGCTGTTGCTGTTTTTGCCCGGTGTGACGCTGACGCGCGGCGGGTTGAGTGCGCTGCTGAGCACGACCTGGTTGCCGTCGGGCTGGCGCCTGTTTTGGATTGCGCTAGCCGCGCTCGGGTTTTGCAGTGTATTTGCGGTCTGGCTACAGTGGCGATGTGCTGGCCTGATTGCCCGGGTCGCTCACCAGCTGCCACTTCGGCCTATTGCGCTTGCGAGCGGGCTGCCGCTGATCGGCGTGGTGTGGGCCTTTACCGGCTGGGTCGGGCTGCTGATTATGGCTGTGGCGTGCACGATCGGCCTGTTGCCGGTGCTGTTCGGCACGCGCCGCTTGAACTGTCTGGGGGTGATTCTGGTGCCGGTGACGTTGGGGCTGCTATAAGAGCCTATCCCAATTGAGTCCATACGTTTTCCGCCGATTGGCGGCGTCTCGCGCGCGAGGTCACAGAGATTAGCCCGAGAGGCGAACGATCCACCCGCGCTTTGCGCGGGTGGATCGTTCGCCTCTCGGATAGAAATTCCCCTATTGAGATAGCCTCTAGTCAAACGCCCAGGCAAAAGCTGTAACGGTCTTCTAAGATGCCTCTAGTGCTGGCATGTGACGATTGCCCGGATGAGCAAAGCAGTATTTGAAGGCTTGGTATTCGATGAAAATGACAAGTCCGTTACCGTGGCATTTGTAGGCGCCGATGCAACCTATGTTGTGCGCGAGGACGGATTTTCATATCACGTCGATGCCAGACCGATCGATGAGCAGGTTCTGGCGCAGTTTCGCGATCAGATCAAAGGCAACGAAGGCGCAGTTGGCGATGGCATGATGAAGATGATGGGCAAGGATGATCTGTTCACAAAGGCCGCGGTGATGTCTGCGGTCAAGAACATGGACAAAAACATGGCCCAGCTTTTTGAAACGGGTATTCCGGAACAGGCCCGCCAGTATCTGGGCATGATGGGGTTTCGCGTCGTGATCAATCGCCACGGCGATGTCATCTCCGTTGTGCTGCCCGGCTCAGCGACGGACGAGTAATTCGGCCCCGCCAAGAAGCCGGGGATAAGCCCGGCATATGCCGGGCTTATCCCCGGCTTCTTGGCCGTTTTCCAGCGAACGCGCGGTGTTCGCCCAGGCTTCCATATAATGGCGCCCGGAGACAAACACATGGCAGAGCTATTTACAGCCGAAAACCTCATTGCTTTTATCACGCTGGCGATCATGGAGATCGTTCTTGGCATCGACAACGTTATCTTCATCTCGATCCTGGCCGGCAAGCTGCCAGCGGCAGAACAACCCAGAGCACGCCAGGTTGGTCTGCTTTTGGCGCTCGTGATGCGCATTTTGCTGTTGCTTTCGATCAGCTGGCTGACCAGCCTGACCACACCGTTATTTACCCTGCCATTCAAGCTTGATGGGCACGATGTCGAAATTACCGCTAAAGATCTGGTGTTGTTGTTGGGCGGTTTGTTCCTGATATACAAAGCCACGCACGAAATTCACAACAAACTTGAAGGCGAGGAAGGTCACGTCAGTGATCGCACCGCGGCGACGTTTACCAGCGTGGTCACACAGATCATGCTGCTGGATATCGTCTTTTCGCTCGACTCGGTCATCACCGCCATCGGCATGGTCAGCCAGGTGCCGATCATGATCGCGGCAGTGCTGGTCTCGGTCGGTATCATGTTGTTTGCAGCCGGCCCAATCAGCGAGTTTGTCAATAAACATCCGACCGTCAAGATGCTGGCGTTGTCGTTCTTGTTGCTCATTGGCGTGACGCTGGTGATCGAGTCGGTGCATGTGCACATTCCAAAGGGTTATGTGTATTTTGCGATGGCCTTCTCTGTGCTGGTGGAAATTCTCAATCTGGCTGCGTCGCGGCGCAAAGCCAAGCCGGTGAAATTGCATCAGTCTGTGGTCGATGGCGGCGCAAAACACTAGTTGACGATGTTTCGCACGAGCGTTCGCAGAGATTAGTCCGGAAAACGCAACATCCGTCAGCGCAGAGCGCTGACGGATGTTGCGTTTTCCGGTAGAAACTGCCTAAACTCGCGGCGAAATCGCCACATCGACCGAACATACGCAGCATGACGCAAACCCGTCATATGGCCTACGACCCATGACTGTCGGCGGCGTATCATCAGATTGTCAATCCACACGCAGCAGGCTCGGTTAAGCTGAATGTGGCCGGCCAGCTCAGATTTGCGTCCAAATGCGGCCAACGCCAGGTGAATGACATATGAACACGAACCCCTTCAGCACACGTCCGGCTCGCCACTCAGTTTTTAGCGTGCTCGCCGCCGTTTTGCTTCTCTCAGCCGCGTGCATGCCAGCGCGCCCAACAGTCATGCCAACAACCGAACCGCTGCCTACCGAATCGCCCACGAGTGCGCCTGCGCCCACAAATGTGCCGCGCATTGAAGTGCCTTTTGCGCCGCCTGAAGCCGGTGTCGTCGCGCCAATCATCGTGCGCCGGCTGCCTGAAGCCGGTGAACGCCTAAACCCAACCGGATCGATTGAGCTGACGTTTGACCGCCCGATGGACCAAGCCTCGGTCGCCGGCGCGCTCAAACTATCGCCTGCCATCAAGGGCGCCATCACCTGGAAAGATGCGCGCACGCTGTCGTTTACACCGGATGCCGCTTTGCCGCGCAATACGGTTCTGGATGTCGCGGTGACGCAGGACGCCAAAGACGACAAGGGTGCGGCGCTCGCTCAGCCGTTTATCTTTCGGCTGACCACGCAGGGCAACCTCGAAGTGGCGCAAACGATCCCAGCCGACAAGGCGCCGGAAGTCGCGCCGGACACAATCATTACTGTGCTGTTTAACCGGCCTGTCGTGCCATTGACGACACTGGGCGAACAATCCAAGCTGCCAAACCCGCTGTCGTTCACACCGGCACTGGAAGGCAAAGCCGAGTGGCTCAACACCAGCGTGCTGGTCTTCAAACCGAGCAAGGCGTTGGCTGGCGGCACCGCCTATACCGGCGCAATCGCCCCCGATCTCAAAGATGTCGATGGCAATCCGATCTCTGCGGGTTACACATGGTCGTTTACGACCGTGGCGCCCAAAGTCATCGCGGTATCGCCGTTGAGCGGCGAAGACGTCAACGCGCCTGGCGGTCGCCGCGTGGTTCAACCTGGCGAAGCGCAACCACCGCGCGCGCGTATCGATACCGCGGTGACCGTGCAATTTAATCAGCCGGTCGAAGCGGCCAGCGCCCGCGCGGCATTTTCGCTGGTCAGCACCAGCGGCGATGTTGTCACAGGTGAATCCAGTGTGTTGAGCGACACGCTGACATTTACACCCGCTGCCAAGCTGGTGCTCAACACACAATACGCCATTCGCGTCGCACCCGGTGTAACCGGCATCGGCGGCGGCGTCGCAGGCGCCGATGCATTTGCCTCGTCGTTCACCACCGTGCCGCTGCCAGAGATCGTTGGGACCGTGCCGACTGACAACGACAACAATGCCGATCCCTATACCAGCTTCATCATTCAGTTCAACACCGAAATCAAACCGGAGACGATCTGGCCGCGACTGCGCTTTTCGCCCGCGATCTCTGCGGCTTCGGTGTATAGCTACTACAACGACTATGAGCACTCGTTTTGGGTGAATTTTGATGCGCGACCGGGTCAGCAGTACGAAGTGAAAATCGATGCCGGGATTGAAGATCCGTATGGCAACGCGATTGCCACCGCCCGCACTGTGCGCTTTAAGACGCGCGACGCCGACCCGTATGCCGAGCTGGTCATGCCCTACGGCGGCGCCACTCTGAATGCCTATCTGCCGTCGCAAGTCGTTGTGCAATCGACCAATCTGGACACCGTTGATCTCGAGCTGTATCGCATCGATGCCACACCGGAATCGCTTGCCGCGCAGTACTACCGAGACGATCAACCATTGCCGGGCACGGTCAAGCAGATACGCAAGTTTTCTCAAAAAATCACGGCGCAGCGCAACACCAGCAAGCGCACGCTTGTTGATCTGGCCGACGGCGTCGCGCCGCTGCAACCCGGCGCCTATCTCGTGCGCCTGAGCTCGGTGCAGAGCCAGGAGCGCGGCTTTCAACTTGCGCTGATGTATGTCTCGCAACTCAACATTGTGCTCAAAACCGAGCGCGGCCAAACATTGGCCTGGGTGACTGACCTAAAGACGGGCGCGCCAGTGGCCGATGTTGAGATCGAAGCGTTTGAGACTGAACAAAATCTGCGGGCGATTGCAAGACCAATTGGCCGCGCCACAACCGACGCAAACGGCGTCGCACTGATGCCGCGCCCGACGCAGATTCGCAATGAAGCCGATGCTTATCGCCAGTTCCCGGTGATGGCGGTTGCGCGCGGCGCGCGCTTTGCGATCGGATTCTCGAACTGGCAAAATGGCATCTCGCCATATGACTTTGGCATCTCGTTGCCGTTCTATGGCGGCGAGTCGCCGGTGCGCGCGCATGTGTATACCGATCGCCCGTTGTATCGCGCCGGGCAGACGGTGTATGCGCGCGGCATCGTGCGGATGCAGGATGATTTTGCCTACACGCTGCCGCAAAACATAAAGCTGGTGCTGCAGATCAGTGATCCAGCCGGTGGCACAACAGCGAAGGACGCGACGGTCGATGCAAATGGCACGTTCGCCTTCGATTACGCGATCCCGGCTGGCGCGTCGCTCGGTGACTACGCCGTTGCCCTGCAGGTTGTCAATCCGGACAACGTGCAACTGGGCAGCAGTTACTTTGGCTTTAAGGTCGCGGCGTATCGCCCGCCCGAGTTCGAAGTGACGGTGAAACCGGCACTGACCGAAACTGTGCGCGGCAACACGCTGGACGTCGATATCCAGACAGCATATCTGTCTGGGGGGCCGTTGGCCAACGCGACAGTGCGCTGGAATGTGCTGGCCCAACAGACCTCGTTTGCGCCCGTTGGCTTTGAGCAATACTCGTTCGCCGACACGGATAATCCCTGGCGCTGTTTTGATTGCTGGTGGAACCGCGGCAACGAAGCGCCGCCGCAGCCGCTGCTGTCTGGCGCGGGCCGTACCGACGACAAAGGCATCTTGCGGATCAGCTTTCCGATTTCTGCCGAAATTCGCAATGCGCAGGGTGATGTCATCAGCGGGCCGGTGCAACTCAGCATCGAAGCCAACGCCACGGGCTCGGACAACCAGGTGCTGGCTGGCCGCGCCGGCGTGGTCGCGCATCCGGCCGAGCGCTACGCTGGCATCGCATTTGAACAATCGGTGGTTGACGCTGGCAAGCCAGTGACGGCCGCGCTGGTCGCGGTTGGGCTGGACGGCCAACGTGTTCCGAACGCGCAGCTCGATGCAGCGGTGTTTCGCCGCGAGTGGTCGTCGAAATTTGTCCCGGCGGAAGGCGGCATCGGCGGACGCTGGGAGAGCACGGTGACCGATGAGCTCATCACCGAGCAGACGCTTAGCACCGACGGCGCCGGCGAAGCGAAATTCATCTTCACCGCGCCCAAGGCAGGCAGCTACAAGGTCGTGGCGAGCGGCAAAGACGCGTCTGGCCGCGCCTTTCGCAGCGGCCGCTTTTTGTGGGTAACCGGCCGCGACTATGTGTCGTGGATTCGCGAGAACAACGAGCGCATCACACTGATCGCGAACAAGACCACGTTTGCGCAGGGTGAGACGGCCGAAATACTGATTCCAACGCCGTTTATCGACGCCAAAAACAGCGAACACTACATGCTGGTGACGGTCGAGCGCGGCCATATTCGCAAGCATGAGGTGGTCAAAGTCACCAGCAGCAGCATGGTCTATCGTTTGCTGATTGCCGATGACTATGCGCCGAACATCTTTGTCAGCGCGGTGCTGATGAGCGGCCCGAACGCGCCGCGTTCGGAGCAAAAGCTTGGGTTGCTGACGTTGCGCGTAACGCCGCGCAAGCAGGTCTTTAGCGCAACGCTCACGCCGGATCGGCTGCTCACCCAGCCGGGCGAGACCGTGACCTACACACTCAACGTCAAAGACGCTGATGGCAACCCGGTGCGCGGCAGCTTCTCGGTCGATCTGGTCGACAAGGGCGTGCTCAATCTGCAGCCGCGCCCAACCGACGCCATCGTGGCCGCGTTTTACGGCGAGGCCGGGTTGAGCGTGGGAACTGCCAGCGGTCTGACCGTGTCAGCCAACCGCATCGCAGACGAGGAGCAACGCAGAGAAGCCGATGGCAAGGGTGGTGGCCCGGGTGTCGCTGCGTTTGACAGCGTGGCGCAGGAGTCCGCTGCGAAAGCTGACACGGCGCCAGCCGCTGCTGCCCCACTTGCGCGCACAGCCAACGCAGCCAACGCGCCAGAAGCCGCAGTGCGCGAGAACTTTGCGGATACCGCCTACTGGAAGGCCGATGTGGCGACAGACGATGCCGGGAACGCGACGATCGTTGTGGCGTTGCCGGACAACCTGACCACCTGGGTCATGCGCGCCGTCGGCGTCGACGCCGAGACACGCGTGGGCGAGGCGCAGGTTAACGTGGTCGCGACAAAGCCGTTGCTCATCCGGCCGGTGACGCCGCGCTTTTTGGTGGTGGATGATGAGATCGGTACTCGGCGCGGTGATCAACAACAACACCGATCAGCCGCAGACGGCGACGGCTTCGTCTGCAGGCAGCGGGCGTGACGATCGAGGGCGCCGCCGAACAACCGGTCACGATCCCGGCCAACGGCGAGGTCGTGGTGCGTTGGAAGGGCAAAGCCACCGATGCGACGCAGGCCGATCTGGTATTCACGGTTACAGAACGAGCAATACAGCGATGCCAGCAAGCCGCGCTTGAGCACCGCGCCAAACGGCGGGCTCAAGATCAACCGCTGGAGCGCGCCCGAGGTGATCGGCACGGCGGGCGAACTCACTGCAGCCGGCACGCGCACCGAAGTTGTGGCGATTCCACCCGGGCTGGACACCACGCAGGGCGCGGTGACGGTGCGGCTCGACCCGTCGCTGGCGGCTTCGATGCAGGATGGCCTGCGCTATGTCGAAACCTGGCCGTATGACTGCGCCGAGCAGACCGTCTCGAAGTTCCTGCCCAATGTGCTCACCTATCGCGCGCTGAAAGATCTGGGCATCGAAAACCCGGAGCTTTCAGCCAAGCTGCCAGGCCTGGTGCAGGAAAGCGTGAGCCGGCTCTACGACCTGCAGAACGAGGATGGCGGCTGGGGTTGGTGGAGGAACGAGGACAGCAACCCCAACATCAGCGCTTATGCGGTGTTTGGCATGCTCAAGGCGCGCGAGGCTGGCTTCGAGGTCAAGGCCGATGCGCTGGAGCGCGGTCTGGCCTATCTCCAAACGCAAGTCCGCCAGCTGACGTTGCTGAGCCAGCGCGAGTCGCTGGACTGGCAGGTTTGGTTGAACTATGTGCTGACCGAGGCTGGGCGCGGTTCCGGGCCGGATGCGGACGCCAGCTATGAAGCGCGCGGCAAGCTGAGCCACTATGCAAAGGCGCTGCTGATTCAGACGATCGGCAAGCGCGACCCGAAAGACGCGCGCATCAAGACGCTGCTTGCGGATCTGAACGCCAAGGTGATTCAGAGCGCGACTGGCGCGCACTGGGAAGAAAACAGCATCGATTGGTGGGCGATGAACACGGACATCCGCTCGACTGCGATCGTGCTCGACGCCATCGCCAACTACGACAAAGAGAACAAGCTGGCGCCAAACATCGTGCGCTGGCTGATGGTTGCGCGCAAGGCCGGCACAGGCTACTGGCGCAGCACGCAGGAAACGTCGTGGGCGCTGATTGCGCTGACCGACTGGATGCGCAGCACCGGTGAGCTCAAGGCCAACTACACATTTGGCGCGCAGCTTAACGGCGCCACGCTGGCGGAAGCAACAGCGTCGCGCCAGACGATCACGCAGACGACCGAGCTGACGATTCCGGTCGCTGAGTTGCTCACCGATGTCGGCAACCGCCTGACGATCGCGCGCGGCGAAGGCGAGGGCCGGTTGTATTACTCGGCGCATTTGAAGGCGTATCTGCCTGTGCCGAGCATCAAGGCTGCCGATCGCGGCATTGTGGTGCAGCGGCGCTATGTGATGGCCAGCTGTATCGACGGCGCGAAATGCCCGACGGTGACCGAAGCAAAAGTCGGCGATGTGCTGCGGGTGGAGATCACACTGATCGCGCCGAACACGCTGTATTACGTGCAGCTCGAGGACCCGCTGCCGGCCGGCGGCGAAGCGATCGACACCACGCTGGCGACGGCGTCGCAGCTGGATGAAGCGCCGGGTCTGGTGCGCGACGAACCGGTGCCAGAGACAACAGCGCGCCGCGCGCCTCGTTATTGGACGTGGTGGTGGAACTGGTGGTCACGCAGCGAGCTGCGCGATGACCGTGTGGCGCTGTTCGCCACGCAACTAAACGCCGGCACCTATACCTACAGCTATTCCATGCGCATCACCAATGCCGGTGTGTTCAATGTGATCCCGGCCTTCGCCACGCAGCAGTACTTCCCTGAAGTCTTTGGCCGCAGCGATGGCGGGTTGTTGACAGTGAGGTGAGGCACTAGGCGATTCGCGCACGAGTTCACAGAGATTCGTCCGGAGAAAGCACCATCTCTCCGCGCTGCGCGCGGAGAGATGGTGCTTTCTCCGGTAAAAATGCCCCCACCTTAAATCCGACGAAATCATCGCAAGGGATCAGCTATCCGTCACCTATTTGTGTGTGAGGGATAGCGCTCCGTGCGGGGATCGATCTTGCCTGTGTAACGAAACTTGCTGTTCGGTGCACTTAGTGCGATGAATGTCATTTCTCTAAGACTGCGATCCAACCTAAGTCGGATGTGGTTTCGTCCCGAACATGTATGCTAAAAGGGTAAATATTGCGGTAGTTCCAGATTTACGCAATAAAAATACTAATTTGGTCCCTGTTAACCCTTCTTAATCGTATTCGGAGACATCATCATGAACAACAACACTCTCGGTGCGCGGTTGCGTCGGCGTGGTCAACGCGTGTTGACCGTGCTGGCATTGGTCGGTATGGCTACGGTGACGGCCGTGTCGGTTTCAGACGTGGCAAAGGCTGACGGTCCGGCACCTGCGCCGTCGAAGACCGCCGTGCTGACGATCACTGTGGATGGCGGCGGCGGCTACTCCATGTCTAAAGTCGGCTGGGGCGGTTGCGGCGCCTGCGGTCAGTAACGCAGCAAACCTGTCATGGGAAGCCCACCTCGTGGGGCCAGGGTCTACATTGGACTTTCGTTCGCGCTTGCGCTGACCATTAGCGCTTGGCAGTTCATAGAACTCCTGACCCAACAAGGCCTGCAACTGCGGTGGTCACTGGCGGCAATTGCCGTCGTGGCCGCCGCACTGAGCCTTTTCCGTGTCTTCGGTTCAGGCGCGTCAGACAATTATGACGTGGCCTGGACGCTGTACGGATATGCGCTGATCAGCCAGGGCATCGCACCGACGATCCTGGTGATCGCGCTTGCCAACCTTGCCACGTTCGTGGCGCGGCGCTACCAATGGCCCTGGTATGTGCACATGTTCAACATCAGCTCGTTTGTGCTTGCCGCAACCTTGGGCGGGCTGACGCGCGTGCTCGTGCTTGCGCAGTTTGGCGCAATCGCGCCAGCCGGGCAGCTCACGGTTGATCTGATCGCGATCGTCGCGGCGATTGGCGTGTTTACGCTCGCCAATCATGCGCATGTGGCAGGCGTGCTGTGGTTTTCTGAACGCACCCCGTTTTTGAAATCCGGGCTATTTGCGCCGTCCAGCCTGTTGGTCGATGCCACGTTGCTGGGCGTTGGCGCGCTGGCCGCAATCGTCGCGGTTGTGAATCCGTTTGCAGTGGTGTTGGCCATTGCGCCGCTGTATCTCATTCACAGCGCGATGCGTATCCCGCGGCTTGAGAAGCAGGCGCTCACCGACGCCAAGACCGGGCTCTTTCACAGCCGCGAATTCACGACACGGGCCGAGCAGGAATTTGAACGCGCGCAGCGCCTCAATCGACCGCTCGCGCTGGTGATGATCGATCTTGACTTCCTGCGCGACATCAACAACACGCATGGTCATCTGGCGGGCGACGTCGCTATCCGCGCAGTCGCGGATGTGCTCAAACAGCGCGCACGCCAGGACGATGTCGTTGCGCGTTTTGGCGGCGAAGAGTTCGCCTTTCTGATGGTTGAAGAAGCACGCAGTGCCGCGTTTGACCGCGCCGAGCATCTTCGGGCCGATATCGAAGCGGCATTGCCTATGCTGGACAACGGCACGGTTCTGCGCATCACAGCCAGCCTTGGGCTGGCGGAGCGCGACACGACAGATATCAATCTGGCCGCGCTGATCAGCCGTGCCGATGCCGCGATGTATCTGGCCAAAAACACCGGGCGCAACCGTGTGCATGCGCACGCGATGAGCGACACGCCGACGCCCGCTGCTCAACGCGTCTACGCCATCGATGATTCGGAGCGCGCGTGCGCGCTGCCGCTTCACAGCAGCGCCTAAATCGCTACACCCAGATCAAACTGCGCGGCATAGCCTGCGCCATCGGGGGTGACGTTTAGCGTTAGCTTGCCGTTTGAACCACCAAAAATCCCATCGCTCTCGTTGCGTTGACGGGATCCGGAACGGAGATAGGGTGCGTTGGCATAGACCGTGTCGTTGAGCGCTTCATCAAAGAACCACTGCGCGGTGAAGTCGCTGGTTTTGCCGCCTGCGACGGTGGTGCGCACTTTGAAGTGAATATGCGTGGCGCGGCCGGGATACCAGCCCGGGTAAACCGTTTGAAAGTTGACCAGCCCGTTTGCGTCGCTGAGCTGATACCCGCGCAGAAATTTCTTGCCGGCTGAGTCGCTGCCTGAAACGTCCGAATACACGCCGGCGGCGTCGCAGTGCCAGATATCGACTACCGCGTTCTGCAGTGGCGCACAACCGCCCGAGTTGACCTGCAGCACGCGCACAGCCAGTTTGAGCAATACGCCTTCACGCACGCTGTTGTCGCTCGGATCTGAGCGCACATCGGACCTGTTGAGCTTTTCGTCAACAAAGTAAGGTCCTTCAGTCAGCGCGGGTGCGACCACGCAGGAGGGCACGGATGCGCCGTTGACTGCAATCGTCTCTTTGCCCCCAGACAGGTCTGTTGACTTGGCGGCCGCCGCGTTGTTGCCGCCGGGCGGTCTGCGGTCGTTGCCGACCAGTCCGCAGCTGGCGAGCAGGCTGGCCGTGCTGGTCAGCCCAAACAGCCGCAACACCGCGCGCCGCGACAAAACGCGGCCGATCTGTTCATCATCTGTATCCATGGGGACAACAATACGATCCAAATGTGCACAAACTATGAAAATGCGGCGCATGTGGTGTGTTGCGTAGAAAGCGCTTCAGGCGCCTTAACACCTAGCCCAATTGACGCCGTCTAGCACATGCGGCCACAGAGATTAGCCCGAGAACGCATGATCTACCCGCGCTCTGCGCGGGTAGATCATGCGTTCTCGGGTAGAAATTCCACCCATGGGATGGGCTCTCAGGCACTTTGGTTTGGCAAGTACTTCTCGCGCAATGAGCGCATGTGGTGCAGCTCATGGCCGGCGATGATCCAGCCAAGCGCGCGGGCTCGTGACCGGGAAGCCACTGGCCAAACCGCCGCGCAGCCAGGCGCTTTCGTCGAAACCACGGAACAGCAGTAGCGTCGCTGCGCGCAGCGCGGCAAATTCATCGAGCAGATCGGCCAGCGGCACGGCATCGAACCGCGCGGCGGCGACATACGGATCCGGGTCCATACCGGGCAACGCCGTGGCGTCGGCGCGCGCAAAGCGCAGGGCGCGATAGGCAAAGATGCGCTCAGAATCGACCAGGTGCCCAGCCACCTGTTTGACGCTCCACTCGCCTGGCGCCGGGCGGAAGAGCGCCTGCGCATCGGTCAGGCTACGCAGCGTGCTTTGTGTGAGCGCGTGTTGCGTCTCAAGCGTCGTCAGCAGGTTGCCACCCGGCACCAAATCGGTGTAGGTGGTATAGAAGACATTGCATTCATCCAGGCCGAGTCGGTTCGCGAAAAAAATCTGGTGCTGGGCGTGACATGGCGCTAGTCTAAGTGATTCAGCCGTTAGGTAGCGACATCGGGTTGCGCCATCGCAAAGGCGGCGAGCCCGCAGGCACGGCAGTTAGCCTCCGAAGGGCGGCTTCGCTATAGTTAGCCCGGGACCTCGGTCCCGGGGCGGCAGCGTCATTGATAGGCTCAGATGCCGCTCGAGCGGCGCCGGTATGCGGCAGCAAGCTGTTCCAGAAAAGTGCGGTCATCCATGTTGCCAAGTTGCTGCAACTCGCCCGGATCCAGTTGGAGTTTGATCTTGAGCGCCCGCGCGAGCGCGTCGGCGACCTGATGACCGTTCGATAGCCGAGGCCAGCGCCGGATCAGCGACTCAATGGCTGCGACCTCGGATTCGTTCACACGCCGGGCCGACGTTTCGAAGAGCGGCTCCAACTCGGGGATGGCACGCGCGAGGCTGGTACTTCCTGTGAGGTCAGCCAGTTTGACCGCGCCGCCCTCTTTGATCACGATGGTGCCGGCCGCAAAATCGCCGAGACGTTTGGCGCGATCATTGAGCAGCATTGTCAGCGAGCCGACCGCGTAGATGCCGGGGAAGAAATCGATCAGACGCACGAAGTTGCGGACCAGGGTGTCGATAAATTGCAACGGTTGGCCGTTTTCTTTGACGACGCGCAGCCCGACAATGCGCTTGCCCGGCGTCTGTCCGCGCGTGACCGATTCAAACAGCACAAAGTACAATACAAATAGCAAAAAAGTAACCAGCGCGACGATCGCGATGGCCCAGTTGCGCGCGGCACCCGAGGGCAGGGTATCGTCCAAATTGCTGACTGGCCAGAGCTGATTTATCCCGATCACCAGCGCAAGATAGCTCAGGATCTGTATGAGCGTGTCAAATACAAGCGCAATAAAGCGCGAGCCCACGCCGGCCACGTTGTAGTTAAACGCGATGCTCTCCGGTGTATCGACGATGACGCGATTTTCGTAAAACTGACGACATATGACTCCTGATGAACTCGTTCGCAGCAGAAAAGCCGACTGGGAACGCCTGACCTCATTTGCGGACCGCGCGCGCGGCAGCCGCCTCGCCGGGCTGGCCGAATCCGAGTTGCTCGAACTGGGCCGCTTGTATCGAAGCGCGACGTCGGATCTCGCCATTGCTCAGCGCGATTTCCCGCAACATGACGTCGCTCGCTATTTGAATCAACTGGTTGGAACGACGCACGGCCTGGTCTATGGCGGCGAGCCTTTGATACTCAAACGCCTCAAACGGTTTTACTGGAACGACTTGCCGGCATTATATTGGGCGCAGAGCCGCTATATCGGCCTGAGCGCGTTGTTGTTTCTGGGCTCAGCCGTCGTCACGTTTTTTGCGATCGCCGCATTTCCCGAAGCCGCGCCAGTCATCATGACCCCGGACATCATCGAAAAGGTCCGCAGCGGCGAAAAGTGGTGGAAGGAGCTGAATGAGGCCAACCAGGTCGGTGCTTCGGTCATCATGACGAACAACCTGCGCGTGGCGTTTATGGCATTTGCAGGCGGGATGTTGCTTGGTGCGCTGACGGTTTACATCTTGATCGCGAACGGCATCAGCATTGGCGGCATTTTTGGGTTGTTGCAGGCGAACGGCAACGCGCAGCCGCTGGCCGAGTTCGTAATCGGACACGGCGTCCTGGAAATCATTGAGATCATCATCGCCGGCGGTTGCGGACTGATGCTGGGGCATGCGCTGTTGCAACCTGGGTTGCTGACGCGCGCCAATGCGCTGTCGCTTGCGGCGCAAAAGTCGATCAAACTGCTGCTGGGCAGCGCGCCGCTCTTGGTGATCGCCGGGCTGATCGAGGGATTTATTTCGCCCTCCGACACGATCCCATGGGCGGTCAAGATCGCCATTGGCATCGGCAGTGGGCTGGCCCTGCTGGCGTATCTAATCGTGCGTGGTCGCGCGCAACCCGGCGCTACAGCACGCCCTGTGCTTTGATTTCGAGATAGCGGTTGATGACTTCGACCGTGAGCTTGTTGGCCGGCACATCAAGCGTGCGCACGCCGCGCTGGCGCAGGGAGCGCATCACCAGCGCGCGGCTGTTTAGCAATTGCTCCGCCAGCGCGCGCTCATAGAGCGAGCGCGAATCGGACACGGCTGCTTCGGACAGCGCGACCACGGCCGGATCGCTGATGGCGACGACCAGCGGCGCATGTTTGCGCGTGAGCAAGCTGATGTGCCGAACCAGCGCGTCTTCCGCGATGCCGCCGGCAATATCCGTAAACATCACCACGAGCGCGCGCTTGCGCTGGCGTGTGTTGAGATAAGCCAGCGCGCGCGCGTAGCTGGTTTCGACCGGCTGCGCCTGCACGCCGTAGAGCAGCCCGAGCATGCGGTGGAACTGCCCTTTGCCGGCCTTTGGCTCGAGATACGTGATGGGCTCATCGGCGCAGGCGAGCAGTCCGACGCGGTCTCCGCGGATGCCGGCAACGTATGCCAGCATCAGCGCTGCGTTGATAGCGTAATCGATCTTGAGCAGCGCGTCGTGCGGCGCGCGCATGGTGCGCCCGGCATCGAGCACGATCATGATGTTCTGGCTGCGCTCGGTTTCGTATTCACGCACGATGGGTTTGTTCTGACGGGCTGTCGCGTTCCAGTCGATCTTGCGAAACTCGTCGTCCGCGGTGTATTCGCGCAAGCGCTCAAACTCCGAGCCGCTTCCGAGCAGGCGCACGCGCCGGAAGCCCATCTCGCTCAAATGGCCGCGTTTCGCCAGCAGCTCGTAGCGCCGGATGTCGAGCAGGTTGGGATACACGCGCACATCGGTCGCCGCCGGGATGCGGATCTGCCGGGTGACTAATCCGAAGACGCCGCGCCAGCGCAGATTCAGATCGCCAAATCGATAATCTCCGCGCCGGGGCGGGTTGATCGTATAGCGCAGGTTGATCGCCTGATTCGGGCTGAGTTTGGTGGGCTGGGGCGCGTCCGGTTCTGTGTGCACCTGATCGGCCAGGCTGAGCAGAACGCGGCTGGCGCGAAACTCATTCGGGAATTCATCGCGCACCCAGATCTCGACCGACCGCGCGCCCGAGTGCATCACGGAGACCGTCACCGCGTTATCGGCGTTAAGCGAGAGGCGCTGGTCATGCTGCCGGCTCAGGCTGAACTGATTGGGTTGCGGCGACAGGCGCGCGTCCATCACCAGCATGGCGATGACGATGACGGCATAGACCAGCGCGATGACGAGCATCGCGGGTACAACCGCAGCCGCAGCGAGCAGCGGCGCGAAGCCGAGCAGCAACAGAAAGGCGCGCGGTGTCAGCAACATTGTGTGATCACCGCGGCACATCCACTTTTGCCAGGACCCGTTTGATCACGGTTTCGGCATTCAGACCCTCGATTTCAGCCTCGGGTTTTAGCATGACGCGATGCCGGAAGATTGGCGCAACCAGAGCCTTGATGTCGTCCGGCGTGACGAAGTCGCGGCCCTGCATGGCCGCCCAGCTTTTTGCAGCCAGCAGCAGCGCAATCGTAGCGCGCGGCCCGCCGCCCAGCGCGAGATCGGGGTGCACGCGGCTGTTGCCGCCGATCTCGGCGATGTAGTTGAAGAGCCCGTCCTCAACGCGCACACGCTGGATCTCGGCCTGCAAGAGCGCGAGCGTGGCCGGATCCATCACTGGCGTCAATCCGGTCGATGCGATGTTTTGCGCGTCGAAGCCATCGTGATGGCGGCGCAGGATCTCAAGTTCGACATCTTTTGGCGCATAGCTCATCACGACCTTGAACAGAAAGCGGTCGAGCTGCGCTTCTGGCAGCGGGTAAGTGCCCTCGTATTCGATCGGGTTCTGCGTGGCGAGCACCATAAAGGGCTCGGGCAACGGATACCGCTGGCCATCGATCGTGACCTGCCGTTCGGCCATGGCTTCGAGCAGGGCAGATTGCGTCTTGGCCGGCGCGCGGTTGATTTCATCCGCCAGCAAAATGTTTGTGAAAATTGGGCCCTTGCGCAGATTGAAGCGGCCGGATGCCGCATCGTAGACCTGGGTGCCGATGACGTCTGAGGGCATCAGATCCGGCGTGAACTGCACGCGCTTGAAATCGGCGCTGACCAGGTGCGCGAGCGTTTTGGCGGCCAGCGTTTTTGCGGTGCCCGGCACGCCTTCGATCAGCACATGCCCGCGTGTAAACAGGGCGATGATCAGATGTTCAAGCGTCTCGGTTTGACCAACCAGGGCCTTGCGCGCCTCGGTTGTGAGCGCCTGATAGGCGGCATTTACGGTTGTGATTGTCATGGTGTCGATTGCGGTTTGATAAGTTGTTGCGCTTCAGCGACGCGGCGAACCATTTCGGCCTCGCTCACGCCGCTGTGCGCGGCCTGTTCAAGCGCGCGCAGCGCCTGCAGCAACGCTGGTGCGTCGATGTCGTCGCGCACGCGGCGAAGTTCTTCAACAAATAGTTTGTCGTCGAGCGAGACATCGACGCCGGCGGGTTTGCCGACGCGGAGTTTGATCTGGCGCCGGTAGTGATCGAGCATCGCTGCGCGTTTGTTGCCACGCCGGAACAAGTGGGCCATGGATTCGACGTATTCGGCCGGGCTGCGGCGCACGATCTCCTGCGGCAGCGGTTGCGGTCTGCCAAAACGCCGGCCGTTGAGCAGCAGCACGCCAAGCAACAGCAGCAGGCCGTAGAGGATGGCGATGCCCCACGGCGTGGTGTACAACCGGCGGGCCAGGCTGTCGTCGTCGCTCAGCAGCGGGTTGCGGCGCGATTCGTCAAATGCGACGACATCCCCGGGCGCAAGGTTTGCATACATGCTGTGGATGATGCCGGCAAACGTGCGGCCCCACTTTTCATCCTGGTTGAGCCAGTCGTTTGTAAACATTTCCGGCGCGCTCGTCACAAAAACCATGCCGTCGCCATGCGGCGCGGCGATCAGCACGCTCTCGTTGGACACTTTCAGAAGATGCACGATGTCTGCGCGCGGCGATTCGAGGCCCTGAATCGTCGCCGGAAAGTTGCCCGGCGTGTCGATGTCGGACATGGCCGGCTGCGTCAGCTGTGGCTCCAGGCTCAGGCTACTGCGATCGCGCAGCGAAATGCGCAACTCCGATAGCATCAGATCGGCCGGGCGTTGTGATGAACCACCCAAATCATCGAGTGTGATTGACGAGCGCGCGACGCCATAGACCAACACGTTGCCGCCATAAGCCCAATCGAGCGCGTAAGTTGCCTCGGCGCGCGTCAGCGCGCGGCGGGCAGGCAGCAGAAATAACATGCGATGGGAGGCTGGCAACTCGGCCAGCCGCCCGCTGTAACGCGCGGGTTTATAGCCAAGCGACTCGGTCCAACGATACAACCCAAGCGTGCCATTTGACTGGCCGGATTGCGAATCGAATGGATCGGGCAGGCTCTGATCGATGTTGCGCTGCAGATAGGCGGATAGCCCCACCGCCAGCACAATGAGCGCAAGCACCAGAATGAGCGGCCAGTTGTCGCGCACGCTTTGCGTCTTCATGCTGATTTGACCGCCTCGACCTGGGCGCGGTAGCGTTCATAGTCGGGTGTCTGGACTGCGGCAAATCCGTACCAGACGCGGTCGTAGTAGTCGACGATCGGGCGCAGCGATTCGGCCAGCGCATTTGCGCCGCCGGTGCGCAGCGCGCGCAGCGTTTCATGATTGGTCAGACTCTTGTCAAAGCGCAGTTTGCCGCGCTCGTCCAGGATCAGCAAGGTGCCGAGATACAGCTGGCGCACGGCAGTCCGGTAGTCGCCTTCACCGGCCAATTTTTGGGCGCGATCGATGGCCTCGGAGGAACTCAGCGGGGTGTCGTCCACGTGAGCGGCGCCGAGCGCGCTGTCAGTCACACTCGAGCGGCGCAGGTTGCGCACAAAATAGAGCGTGATGGCAATTAACACACAGGCGCCGATGCCTAAAAATACGAAGTTCCAAAACTGACCCGGCAAGGTCGATGCGCTGCGGCCGAGGCCCTGCAAGAAGCGCTCAATCAGGCTGCTCAGCCACTTTTCAATTGCATTTTGTTGCTCGGGCCGCGTATTCAAATCGGCCAGCACCGTGCTGAGTTTGGCGCGAGCGGTGTCGTGGTTGGTGGAAGGGTGCCGTTCCAGCAGTGTGCTGAGCGCCACCAGTTGATCGAGCGCGCTTGGGTCGTATTCCTCCGCGTCGCGCAACAGCGCAATCAAATCGCTGTTGTCCGGTATCAGCTTGTCCGTCTTTGGCAGATCGACTGGCGCTGTGGTTTCGAGCAGATCGGCCGCTTCGGCAAACAGGCGCTTTTGCTCCGCGACGTCTGGGGCGGTTTCGGCCTGGCGCACGCGGTCAAGCGCCTGCTGAATGCGCTGTTTGTATGCGTCGATCGAATCGGCGCGCGCCATGCGGCCGGGTGCGACGAGCAACGCCAGCAGCAGCAAGCCCAGCGACGCAAGCCGCATCATGCCGGCGCGATCTCCTGCACAACGGCTGATCCGCTAGCCTCAGCCGCCAACGCGCTGTACACGGTTGTTTTCCTGCGCGATCGCTTTGGCCGCCATCTGAATATCAAGCGCTTCGTTGCGCACTTTCAGATCGATGTGCAGCAGCGTCAGCAAGATCACGCTAAACGGCTTCAGCGCAAACGTGAGCAACTGCAGAATCACGCGCGCGATCATCGCGGCGAGCTTGCCATCCGGCACAAACGCGACGGATAGGCCGGCCAGAATGATTGGAATAAACTGCAGCGCATAGCTGAGCAGCGCATAACTGACGAACAACCCGGCTGCGCGCCAGTAGTTGCCCGAGAACAACGACCAGCTGCGGCGCAGTGCCGCCACCGGGCCGGCGTGTTCCGTGACGATCACCGGCGCATAAACGCTCAGGCGGATGCCGACCGCAAACGCAAGCCCGACAATCCAGATTACGCCAAGCACAGGCCCAATAATTGGGATCAAAAAGGCGATGACCCCTGGGATCATTGCGATGCCAGCCACGATGCTTAACAACAGCCCGCTGATCAAAATCAGGATGGCCGGTCCAAGTCCCTCGAGATACGAGGTTTTTACGCTGGCTGGCAGGTTCCAGACGCGTTTCGATGCCGCGACAAAGAGCGCGCCGGTTACGAATATCTCAATCATCAGCTCAAGAATGTTGATGAGGCTGCTCCACGGGCTGTTGAGCGATTGCGCGAGCTGCATGAACCGGCTCGTAAACGGATCGTCAAACTGATTGGGCAGCGGGAGCGGTTCTGACGCAAAGGCGGTCGCGGCGAGATTCAGCAGCAATGTCGGCAACCCGCCGACGATGCTGATCATAAACAGCAGCTTGAAATTTTTGCGCAGGAGCCAGAAGGCGTTGTCGAGTAAGTCGCCGATGCCCATTGGGCGGACCGCACTGGCGATGGTGTGTTGCGTTGAGTCTGCCATGCGCCAATATTTTAACGCCGATGGCTGAGTTTATTCTCCGAGCCATTCGAACTTCAACGCGTCGACGCTGACCCAGGTGCTATTCGAAGCTTCGCCGGTGGTATCGCTCAGGCGCACAAATCCGGCAGTGCCGGCATCAAATCGGAACGTGCCGAGTTCAGCCCACTGATCATTGAGCGGGCTCTGGTTGAGCAAAATATCAAAACGCGCGCCGCCAGCATAGGTGAACTCATAGCGGGCATTGGCGGTGTCATTATTTGTGGCGATTTTGCCGCACGCCCACGGCACCGCGCCGCGCCGCGGCACATAGGCTGAAACGCGGTATTGCCCGGCGCGTGGCAGCGTTGGGCGCCAAAGCGCGATGTTGGTCGATTCGGATGGCGTGGCCGCGTTTGGCGTGACCAGATAATTCTGGCCGCGCGCCCAGCCACTCCGGCAGGTGCTGTTGGGCCTAAGCGGTGGTGTCAGTTCGATCGCGCTGAGGGGCACGATGATCGTGCGCTGATCAATTGTGACCGCAGGCGGGCTGCCGCTGGTGACAGCGCCGCTCGCCGCCGATGAGGCCGGCCAGTAACGCGTCCAGATCTTCCAGAAGTCCTCGTTGCCTTTGACATGCGTGGTGTAGCGATACAGCGCCAGCGTGCCGCGGTTGAGTGGCGCCACGCCGTCGATGCTGGCGCCGAGCTGAGTCTGCGTCTGGTCGAACCGCTTGCGCAACGTTTTTGCGCCGCAATCGACATTGACCGCAAACCCGCGCGTGCTTTCCCAGCCCGGCCCGCAGCCAAGCGCCCAGGCCAGCTGTTTATCGTCGGGTGCAGGGTCGCCCAGCAGCGCCATTTCTTTCTGCGCCATCACCAACAGGATGCGCGGATTGATTTGATGGGTTGCAGCGGCGTCGCAAAAGATCTGCGACGCATAGCGTCCGTTGTCGACATAGCTTTTGAGGCTGCCGGTGCGGCCCTCAAGAAAGCCCTGAATCTCACCGCACGACATCGCGTTGCTGGCCACGAATTCCTCATCGCTGATGATGTAGCCCGGTGTGAACGGCTCGATCAATGCCGCGGCCGGACGCGCCCAAAAAAGCAGTCCCAAAGCGAGGCAACGCAGCACCCACCGCAACATATCGCCGAGTGTAGCAGCCTCTCTGTGCTGCCTCCGTGACTTCGTGTCTCTGTGGTACCCATGCAGGTGCCCAACGTGGGCCGCGTTCTTCGTCTGCATGGGTATCACCACAGAGACACGAAGTCACGGAGGCAGCACGGAGAGGGGCTGGAATGCCCTGGCTGGGTGAGAATAGGAACATGAAGCTGTCAACTTTTCGCATTGAGGAGTATTACTCGCGGCACGAGTTCACCGCGCAATTCATGCTGTCGAGTTCAGACGCCGAGTCGCGCCCGCTGGGCGATATCCTGGCGTTTGAACCCGGCGCGCGCGCGCAATTCGACAAACTCTGGCTGGGCTACACCGAGTCTCCCGGCGCGCCGTATCTGCGCCAGATGATCGCAAAGATCTACACCACGATCGAACAAAACGATGTGCTGGTCTTCTCCAGTGCTGAAGAGGGCATCTTTGTGCTCTATCACGCGCTGCTCGGGCCGGGCGATCACGCCATCGTCGAGACGCCGTGTTACGAGTCGGCGATCGAGGTCGCGCGCAGCACCGATGCTGAGGTGACCTTCTGGCAGCGTCATTTTGCAGACGGTTGGGCGCACGATTTGCGCGCGCTTGAAGCGCAGATACAGCCGAATACGAAAATTATTTATATCAACACGCCGCATAACCCGACCGGCACAAATATGCCGCGCGCGGTGCTCGATGGCGTCATGGCGTTGGCGCGCTCGCGTGGCATTGTGGTCTTTTGCGACGAGGTCTATCGCGAACTCGAGCACGATCCCGCCACACGGTTGCCAGCAGCCTGCGATCTGTACGACAACGCGGTGAGTTTAGGCTCGATGAGCAAATCGTATGGCCTGCCTGGTTTGCGGCTGGGCTGGTATGCCTCGCGCAACCGCGAGCTGCTCAAAAAAGCCATGCACCTCAAGTGGTACACCACGATCTGCAGCAGCGCGCCGAGCGAGTTTTTGACCGATCTGGCGCTGCGGCATCGGCGTGTCTTGCTTGAACGAAACCATACGATTCTGATGCGGAACCTGCCGCTGCTTGAGGCGTTTTTGGCTCAGCACAGTGATGTTCTGCGCTGGGTCAAACCGACGGCAAGCCCGATCGGCTTTGCAAAGTTCGATGTCCCAAACGTGCGTGAAACGTGCGAACGAATCGTGCGCGAGACCGGTGTGCTGCTGTTGCCGGGCGATGTCTACGATCAGCCCGGACATGTGCGCATCGGCTTTGGCCGCGCCAACATGCCGGAAGCACTTGAGCGGCTGGATGGATTTTTGCGGCCATAACGATGCGCACCTACTCGGTCGGCCAGATTCGCGCTGCGCTCGCAGTGCTGGACCCAAACAGCGTCCCTCTCCGCGAAAACTCCGTGACTTCGTGTCTCTGTGGTGACACCTGTGCAGGCTACCAGCGCGGGCAAACTTGGGCGAATGCCTGGGTGTCACCACAGAGACACGAAGTCACGGAGTTCTCACGAAGCGTTGAACGAGGATGAGCGCGAGCCTCCGCGCGCATACAGCGCGATGACTGGCAGCAAAAACAGGCCGGCCAGGCCCAGCGCGGCGCGCGTGCCCCAGCGGTTGCCAAGCGCACCGATGCCAAGCCCGCCACCGAGCTGGCCCAACACGTTCACCTGGCTGTTCATCGACAGCACGGTGGCTCGGATCTCCGGGGAAATGTGCTGGTTGCGCCAGACCACCGTCAACGGTTCGGTCAACAACAACGCCACCTTGAGCACGAGAAACGCGCACACGGCCAGCCAGAACGCACCCGTCAGCGCAAAGACCACGCTGCAAACCAGCGCGACGCCGAACCCGATCGCCAGCGCGCGCGCGATGCCACGTTCGCTGCCCGCCGTCGTGCTGATGGCGCGGCGCTGCAGCTCGGAGGCTGGCAGATACAGCAGCGTCACCGCGGCGTCGAGCGCGCCGATCCAGATCACATCGTTGACGCGGCCGAGCACCGGCAGCACGATCTCCGGGAGCGTCATCGCCTGCAGCAGGTGTGCCTGATACAACCGGAAGAATGGCTCGAAGAATGCGCCATAGAACAGTGCTGCAGCAAACAGCAGCATCAGCACTGGTGAACGGCGCACCAGCGCGGCGCCACTTGCAAGGGTGCGAACCGCCGCACGCGCGTGATCGCGCAGCGTCTGGCGCTCGGCCGGCGCGCGGCGCACAAACCCGCGCTCCGGCATCGTGAACCACAAACCGATGCTGCTCAGCAGCCACAGCCCGCCGCCCAGCGCCACGGCAGCGCCCGGGCTGGCCAGCGTCGCCAGCAACACACTTGCACCGATGCCGCACCAGTGCGCCGGGCTGCCCAGCTGTTCAGCGCGGATGATTACCGCACTCACATTCGTGCTGTCGCCGCCCTCGGCCGCGATTTCGTCGGTCAGCCAGGCTTCAAGCGCGCCGCTGATGCAGGTATTGCCGATCGCCTCGATCAACGCGGCTGCCAGCACCACCCAGAAGACCGGGATCAGCCCAACCACCAGAAAACACATGCCGATCAACGCACCGCCAATCAGCACGGACCGCTTGCGGCCATAAACATCGGCAATGACGCCGGTCGGCACTTCGAACAACAGGGTGACGATCATCAGCACCGTGCCGATCAGCAACAACTCAAACGGTCGCAGACCAACCGTCCGAACGTAGTAGACGCTGAGCGATGTGAAGATCAGCCCGCTGATAAACGCGTCGGCGACGTTGCGGAGAGAGTATGCGCGGGTGGCGGTCATCACGGAAGCGTCTCCGCTGCGGTATCCCGCCGCAAAAATCGCGCATACAGGACCAGCGCTGGCCCAAGCAGCAGCGCTGACAGCCCGATCGCCGAACGCACGCCGTAGCGGTTGCCAACCCAGCCCACGCCCGGCCCGCCCGCGATCTGGCCCAGCGCGTTGACCTGACTGTTCATCGACAGGACTGTGGCGCGCACGGCCGATGGAATGTGCTGGTTCATCCACGTGCTCTGGATCGGACGCATGAGCATGAACGACACCGCCCGCAACAGATACGCCGCCACTGCCAGCCAAAATTGCCCGGAGAACGCCAGCAACAGCGTGGCGGCTAAAATCGCGCCGTTTAGCACAAATAGCGCGCGTGAGGCTTTGGCGCTGTCGGTTAAATTTAAGCGCCGGCGCACCACTTCGAGCAGCGTCATACTAATTAGCGTCAGCCCGATATCCAGCAGCGCAAACCACGCGATCGGATCGAGCGGCCCGATGCCGGGCAATGACAAGGGCGGCAATGCAAAGCTGTTCAAAAAGTGCGCCTCCCACAGCCGGTCAAAGCCCTCGCTCGACGCGCCAAAGACCAGCTCGGCGCCGATCAACAGCAGCAGCACGCTCGATCCGCGCACCACGCGCGCGCCGGAGGTAAACGTGTGCGCCATCTGCCCAAATGTGTTGCGGTCCTCGCGTGACGCCGGCTTAAAGCCGGTCTCCGGCATCAGAAACGCCATCGCGCCAAAAATCGCGAGCATCATCCCTGCGCCGAGCAGGATCGGTGTCTGATAGCCGAACCAGGTCGCCAGCAGTACGCTGCATAGCCCGCCGAGCAGGCCAAAGCCCTGCCCAAACTGCTGCGACCGCACAAATACTGGCCCGACGTTTTCGGCGCCGACTTCGTCCGTGATCCAGGCGTCGAACGCGCCGCTCATAAACGTCTCGCCAACGCCGCGGATGATTTCAGCGATCACCACCGCGGCAAAGACCGGCAACAGGCCGGTGATCACATAGCACGCGCCGACCAGCAGCCCGCCGATGATGACTGAGAGCCGCCGGCTGACCGTGTCGGCCACGATGCCGGTCGGCACTTCGAACAAAAAGCACGTGAGTTCGATCGCGGTCCCGACCAGCACCAGCTGCAGCGGGTTCATGCCGATGGTGCGCACGTAATACGCGGTCAGGCCGATAAAGATCAACCCGCGCGCGATGGAATCGATCGCGATGGTAAGCAGATAGGCGCGCGAGGCGCTGAGTCTTTCATCCTGTCCTGTTGTAGAGCGCGGCGTAGGCGCCGCCCTGCTTGATGAGCTGCTCGTGCGAACCCTCTTCTGCAATGCCGGTATTGCCGAGCACCAGAATTCGGTGCGCGTTTTTGATTGTCGACAACCGGTGCGCGATCACCAGTGTGGTGCGGTTGCGGCTCAGGCGCTCGAGCGACGCGCGCACCGCCTGCTCGCTGTCGTTGTCCAGCGCGCTGGTCGCTTCGTCAAAAATGATGATCGGCGGGTCCTTTAGAAAACGCGCGCGATGCTGATGCGCTGCTTTTGCCCGCCGGAGAGTTTCACGCCGCGCTGCCCGATGTCAGTGTCGTAGCCCTGCGGCAGCGCGGTGATAAAGCCGTGCGCGTTCGCCAGTCGGGCCGCGGCCTCGATATCTGGCCGGCTCGCGTCCGGACGGCCATAGGCGATGTTCTCGGCGACTGTGCCCGCGAACAGATAAATGTCCTGGTGCACGATGCCGACCGCGCGGTGCAGCGAATCCTGCGTGACCATCTGGATATCGCAGTCATCAATCAGCACTTGTCCGGCGCTGACCTCGTAGAAGCGCGGGATCAGTGAGCACAGCGTGGTTTTTCCGACGCCCGACGGCCCGACCAGCGCCACAAATTCGCCAGCGCCGATCGTCAGATTCAGATCGGTCAGCACGTGTTCCTGACCGTCGCGATAGCGAAAGCTGACATCGCGAAACTGGATACAGCCGCGCACCTGCGTCAGTGCGAGCGCGTTTGGCGCGTCGCGAATCGCGGGGTTGACCTCAAGCATGTCCATAAACCTATCAAATCCGGTCACGCCGACCTGAAACAGGCGCACAAAATTGACATAGCGTTGAATGGGTTCGATCAACACGCCCACATAAAGGATGTATGTCAAGAGATCAGGCAAGCCGATCGACCCGTTCAAACTCCAAATGCCGCCAAATACGATCACGATGATCGGCATCAACTGCGTGAAGGTGACCAGCGGCTCATAGAACCATACATCGCTGCGAAAGACTTCGCGGCGCGCATCAACAAAGCGGCTGTTGGCCAGCGCGAATTTGCGCTTCTCAATGGCCGCGTTGTCAAACGACTTGACGACACGAATGCCGCCCAGCGTGTCTTCAACCTGCGCATTGATGTCGCCGATGCGGTCGTTGCTGGCGCGTTGGGCGCGCTGCAGGCGGCTATAAGTAAAGAGCGAATACGCAACGACCGGCGGCATCAGCACAAAAAGCAACAGCGTCAGCGGCACATTGATCGTCAGCAAGATCGCAAACGCGCCGGCAAATTTCAACGTGGCGATCAGCAGGTCCTCCGGCCCGTGATGATAGAACTCGGCCAGATTTTCAAGATCGTTTGTCAGCCGGGTCATCAGCTGGCCGGTCTTGTTGTCGTCATAGAAGCTGAACGACAGCGTTTGATAGTGCGCGAACAGCTCGCCACGCATGTCGCTTTCCATGCGGGTTCCCATCATGTGGCCCTGGTAATCGACGAACGTATTGCACAGCGTGTGCACCAGCACCAGCGCGAGCATGAGCGCGCCGATCTGCAGGATGTGTTGCGCGGCATCCGGCGCGCCAGCCGCAAGCACATCCCGCGTGACCGCGCGGGCCAGCAGCGGCAGCGCCAGCACGACCGCTGAGACGATCACTGCACACGCCAGATCGGCAGCCAGCAGGCCGCGATAGGGCTTGTAGTAGGACAGAAATTTTTGAATGCGCGGGTTCAAGGCTGTTTCAGTTCCCTGTGCGTGTTGTACGCCTGAAACCACAGATCATCCGCCAGCCGGCCCGGGTGAATGCCGAGGTCATACTGGTTGAAGTAATCGCATACGCGTTCAACATCGCGATGGAAGAGACGCATCGCGTGCGGGTTCTTCCACGGGTTGCTGGCCTGCGGAAAATCGATGATCATAAAGTCGTCTTCCCAGCACAAGATGTTGTACGCCGACAGATCGCCGTGCACGATTTCTGCCCGCAACATCAGCCGCAGGTTGTCGACGACTGCGTCGAACATGCGCCGCGCGACCCGCTCGTCGAGCGACACCTGGCTGAGCGGCGGCGCCGCGGTTGAGGCGTCACCGAAGTAATCCATCAGGATGGCATTGGCGCTGACGGCATAGGTCTGTGGCACGCGCAGACCGGCCGCGTGCAGCTTGTTGAGCACCGCGTGCTCGTTGCCGAGCCAGGAGTTGTGCAGCATCTCCAGGCCGACCTTTGAGCGTTTTGCAACCGCGCGTTGCTCGCGTTGCTTAAGCAGGGCTTTGCCGTCGTCGCCGATCAATGACCCGCCGGCCCGGTATTCGGCCAATTATACCCACGCTCCAAGCGGTACCCGGCTCAATTTCTACGACGTGGGATGGATTATTCATCAATCGTGACGAGAAAAAAGGCTGGAAGCAAATCAAATTTGAGAACACTTCGTACCCGTTTTTCAATACTGTTGTCACGAATCCTGCTGTTCCCGGCCTAATCCTCGTCGGGACTGAGGTTGGAATATTTGTTTCACGTGATAACGGAGACAGCTTCGCGCCTGTGCCTTTCGCCACCGAAGCCAAGCGCGTCCAGAACATCACCTTTGATCCGCGTGAAGCCTCCACCATTTACGTCGGAACCAGCAGCGGATTTTTCATCACAACCGATGGCGGACAAACCTGGGAACAGCGCAGCAACGGATTACGGACACAAATTGCCGCAAGAGCCGTAGTCATTAATCCTGGCGAACCCGGATGAACTCTACGTCGGAGATCAGGGGATCGGCGGATTGTTCCACTCCACCAACAAAAGGAAAATCGTGGGAATTGATAGAAACGGTGAAACTGCCAAGTAATCGCTAAATGTCACTTAGTGCTGATCCGTTCGATGCCAGCACCGTCTGTGCGGGATCATTCTCAGGCGGAGTATTGGTCATCAGCAAACAGCCTATTATCAGGAAGCGAGTGGTGAACGGCGAGAATTAATTTATAGACAGGATTGACAAGATTTATTGCAGGATTTTAAAGATGTAGAATCGCTTGTTCATCTTGAAAAAATCTCGTTATTCCTGTCTGGTTTTGATTCGTGAAAATTCGCGTGAATTCGTGGCAAAAAATACAGGTGGAAAAGGAAAAGGAGAGCTTATTCAGCTCTCCTTTTATATTTTCGGATAATTGAGTTGTTAGATAAAAAACAAACAAGCGAAAAACACTGATCGGTCGCCCCGTTGACTTCACAATGTTTTTCGCTTGACCAATAACTACTACCGAAAAAGCAAGCGCAGTATATTCAGGCTGACCGATTAAAGCAAGTTAAATTATTCAATTTGATTTAAATTTACTATATTTTGTTTAATTGCAATATTATCAGCAATTTATAATAACAAGACTATTATCGAAATATCACTTTTTTCATATCTTCTATTAATAAAATTTCAACAAGTTGATTATTTCAAGCCACCTTCTTCAAGCGGTAAAAGGAAATAAATAACCCCCTCACAACCCTTCACTACCCCACCTTTTCAATCACCGTCACCGCCCACCATCCTCCTTTTGAAACTCTCATCAACGCTGACCAATACCACGAAGAAACGTCTGTCCAGTTCTTTCCATCCGTATCGAAAATGCGCTCGCGGACTTTTAAGGTTTGATCTTTTCCGATTGCTAGACTACAGCCCCAGCGATTTCCTTGTGGGTCAATAAATAATGGCTGCGGTTTTATTTCGTAGCCTGATCCTTTCAGGCAGTCAGATGCCAGATGCAGTAATCTTGTCGGCTCCGTTACCCATCGGATGGCGTACTCGCTCTTGCCGTCGCTGAATTTTCCGATGCGTCCGGGGAAATCTTTTTCAAATCGTAATTCGCCTTGCGAATGCGACAGTTCCTGCATCGCGCTCACGTCTAAAGCGGTTGCCCAACCGGGAAATTCTGGCGCTAATTTTTTATGATCTGCACTCGTTTTCAGCCACGGAATTGCTGTGGCTAGGACACAGGCGAAGATAAATAGTTTGGTGTTTTGCATACGATTTTTTTCGGTGAAAAATGCTGGATGAACTGAGCGATGTAGACTATGCCGAGCGCAGTCAACGCAAACGCTACAATGCCGATATATGCATTAACATTGTCTGGATTTAGAAAATCTGGAAGCGAAATGATGCGAGCTTCGAGATAAAAAAGGGCAGTCGCACGAAAAATATTTCCG
>CAVXUI010000020.1:0-7982 GCA_963764985.1 uncultured Chloroflexia bacterium
ACCGGGTGTGAGCAGGCCCGGGCAGTTTGGGCCGAGCAGCATTGCCGCCCTTGGCGTCGAGATATGCGCGCGCGCGCACCATGTCCAGCACCGGGATGCCTTCGGTGATGCACACGATCAACTGCACGCCGGCATCCACCGCTTCGATGATAGCGTCCGCCGCAAATTTGGCTGGCACATAAATCACGGTGGCGTTGGCCTGCCCTTGCGCACCGCTTCGCCCACCGTGTCGAACACCGGGACTTGGTGATCCGTCGTAGTCCAGCTTCATGCCGCCTTTGCCAGGCGTCACGCCGCCGACGACGATACCCGAATATTTGTGCATCTGGCGCGCATGAAAATCGCCCTCACGGCCGGTGATGCCTTGCACAATCAAGCGTGTGTGTTTGTTTGCGAGGATTGTCATCGGTCCTGTTTATATGGGGAGTTGCTGCGAATATGCGTCCCGCGCACACCGGATAGCCGCAGGCAGCGCCTGCGGATTAACCGCGCATACCGGATCATCGCGGATCACGGACCGTCGGCGCTGCCTGCGGCTATCCGGTGTGCGCGGCAGGAGGTGGCTGCCGCTGCGCATGCCGATCGGCAACGCTCAAGCACCGCCGCATTGGCACGCTGCGCTCATTGAGCAGAATCAACAGGTGAAACAGCAAATCGGCGCTCTCATCAATCAGGCGATCGTCATCCTGCGCCACACCGGCCATCGCAGTCTCGAGGCCTTCTTCGCCGACTTTTTGCGCGATCTTGTGGCGGCCCTTTGCAAACAGCGACGCGGTATAGCTGTCGTCCGGCGTCGCGCTCGGCGCGCGGCCACAATGCCTTCAAGCTCATCGAGAAACCCGGCGCTCGGCGGCGCGGTTTTGGCGCCATCCGGCGTCTGAAAGAAGCAGCTCTCCTCGCCCGTGTGACAGGCCGGCCCGGCCGGCATGGCGCGGATCAACAAGACATCGGCGTCGCAATCGGCGCGCAGCTCGCGCACGGTGAGCACGTTGCCGCTGGTGGCGCCTTTGTGCCAGAGTTCGTTGCGGCTGCGCGACCAGAACACGGCCTCGCCGCGCGCCTGCGTCAGGCGCAGCGATTCGGCGTTCATCCAGGCGAACATCAGCACGCGGCCGCTGATCGCATCCTGCACAATGGCCGGGATCAACCCGCGCTCGTCAAATTTCAGTTCCATGCGCTAACGCCCGGTGTCGAGGTCTTCAACCGCGCCAGCTTTTCGTCGCGCGCTGAGGGCGACCGGCTCCGCGATGTCCCAATCCACCCCGATGTCCGGATCGTTCCACAGAACGCCGGTCTCGCAGGCGGGCGCGTATTCGTCGGTGACCTTGTAATACAAATGCGCCATATCGCTGAGCACTGCGAAGCCATGCGCAAAGCCAGGCGGCACCCATAGACCGCGGCCGTTGTCCCCGCTGAGCACCGCGCTGACCCATTTGCCAAACGTCGGCGAGGCTGCGCGCACATCGACAGCGACATCCAGAATTTCGCCGTTCAGCACATAGACAAACTTGCCCTGCGCGCGCGGCGGTTTTTGGAAATGCAGCCCGCGCAACACATTGCGGGTCGAACGCGAGTGGTTGTCCTGAACAAATTGAATGTCCAGGCCGTTGGCGGCGAACTCGCTGGCCTTCCACATTTCGCGAAAGATGCCGCGCCCATCGCCAAACGTGCGCGCTTCCACCAGAACGACATCTGGGATTCGAGAGGTTGAAAGCTAAACGGCATGCGGGCTAAGCACCTTTGTCTTCACGGTCAAGTTTTTTGAGACGTTCTGCGGCTTTTTGTGCGCTTGCACCGTTTGTCGCGCTCAACTCGGGTTCGGTCGGGGCCTTGCTCTCGCGCTCGGGCAACTCGATGCGGGCGTTGCTTTGCGTGTTCTGAATACGCGCATTGACGCGATCGACCACGCTGCCCACCGCGCCGCCGACTTTGTCCAGCACGCCGCCGACGCCGCTGGCCTCGCTGTCTTCAGCGGCCTGATTGCTGGCGCCTGCCGTGCGCTGCCGATGCCCGCTGGGCCAGACGCGTTGCCCGGCATGCGTTTGGGCTGTGGCGCCGCCACTTTGACTTTGGCGCCGGCCTGCGGCAGTTCGGGTTGCAGCCCAGTGCCGCAATACGGGCACAGATCCCATGACAGATGCACTGCTTTGCCGCAACCGCCGCAGGCGTTGCGCAGCTTTGCGTGGCATGAAGGGCACCACTGCATATCGCCTTCGACGCGGCGGCCGCAGGTCGGGCAGAACTCCTGGCTCTCGATGCTCGAGAGCAGCGACTCTTCTTCAAGCGCGCGCACATAGGCGTCTGAGAGCGTTTCGCGCGGGCGCAGCATCAGATAGACAAGGATGCCCGCGATCGGGATCACGCCGACGACAATCGTTGCAAGGATCTGCACAAACGGGTCGCGCGTGCGCGAGCGGATGTCGCGGAAAGTCCAGATCGTCAGCCCGCCAAGCAGTGCGGCGACGATTGCGCCGATCACACTGGCCGCGCCAACGATCAGACTGGTAATGCTTTCCATTCCAAATGATTATACTGACGGCATCTGATCAATTCGCGAAGCCTGCTTTGCGAAGCGCGGATGCCCCTTCCAGCGCGGTCAGCGATCCACCAATCGCTCACATGATCGCAAAAAAAATCAAGCATGAACGGCAAAAAAGCCGACGAAAACCCGTATTTTGTAAGCATCAGCGATATTCCCGAGGGCGAGCGCCCGCGCGAGCGTTTTGCGCAGGTCGGCGCCGGCGGCCTGTCGCAGCGCGAGTTGCTGGCCATTGTGTTGCGCAGCGGCACCGAGCAGCTCGGCGTTCTGGCGCTGGCCGACGCCCTGCTCGCGCGTTTTGGCGGGCTGGCTGGTCTGGCGCGCGCCTCCCCGCATGAACTGACGCAGGTGCGCGGGATCGGGCCGGTCAAGGCCATCGAGATCAAGGCTGCGTTTGAGCTGGGCAACCGCGCCGCGCTGGCCGCGCCCGAGCAGCGACCGCAGATCAAAACCCCGGCCGACGCCGCGCAGCTGCTCATGCTCGACATGACGGCGCTGGAGCAGGAAGAGGTGCGCACCGATGCTGCTCGACACGCGCAACCGCGTGCTGTCCACGGCGATGATCTATCGCGGCAGTTTGAACAGCGCCAGCATGCGCGTGGCCGAGCTGTTCAAGACGGCGATCCGCGCCAATGCCGCCAGCATGATCGTGGCGCACAACCATCCCAGCGGCGACCCGGCGCCGCAGCCAGGACGACGTGCAGGTCACACAAGAGCTGATCAAGGCCGGCAAGCTGCTGGAGATCGATGTGCTCGATCACATCATCATCGGGCACAACCGTTTTGTAAGTTTGAAAGAACGCCGGCTCGGATTTGAATAGCGCACGATATTGATCGTGCAATGCGCACGACAGTTGCGTTTTTCACGATTTCAGAAGACGCGTTCTGGTCCGTCTCTGTGTTGCGCGCTTTGGCGTCGCGCCCTACAATTTCACGTGCTCAACAGCGCCGTGGATTGCGAGCGTGACGGCCTGTTTTTGCCCATTCGTGGCGATTGTTCCTGATGGGTTTTTTGTCGGGGGGATTATGAACAAAGCCAGAACGTTGCGCCTGCTGGGCGCCTGTGTGCTTGCGCTGCAGATTGCCGCGTCGACGCCGCTTGCGCAGACGCGCGCGCAGACTGGGCGCACGTGCAATGTTGCACCGAGCGGCGCGGAATTTCCGCCGCATTCAGGCGGCGATTGATGATGTGGGCTGCGCGACGATTCATGTCAGCGCAGGCGTGTATCGCGAGACGTTGACTGTTTCTCGACCGGTCAGTATTGTTGCGACAGCGCCAATTGGCCAGGTCATCCTAGATGGCGAAAATGCGCGTCGGTTGCTCGTCGTGCCGATGATCCAGCATCAATCAGATATTGTCTATATTTTTGGATTTGTGTTCCGCAACGGTCGATCGCAAACCTCGGCGGGAGATCCCGGTCACGGTGGCGCCGTGACGGTAAAAGGCAGATTGATCGTCTTCGATTCGGTCTTTATCGGTAACCAAAGTGCATCTGGACGAGGCGACCATATCTATGCTCAGAAGACATCATCGAACGGAATCCCAGTGATTTTTCAAGCGGTGAATAGCACATTTTCAGTCGCCTCGGGCTGCTCTATTGCAAGCGAAGGGCAGCTCGCCTTATATCAGGTTTCGTTGAATGGCGGTGGAAACGGACTGTGCACAAATGATGCAGAGGAGGTGGACTGGTCGGTGAACGTATCTACATTCTCAAACTTCGCAATTGCTATTAATCTCGGATCATACGCTGATAGCGGCACACTCAATGTCACAAATAGTACATTTGCCAAAAATCGCCAATCGATTGTAAGTTTACGCCCCTTTAGCCAGATGCAGCTTGCAATTGGCAACACGATCCTCCAAAAGCTTGAGTCATCTCCGGAGCTAAATTGCGGTTTGGGTACTGGGAGTGGGATGGTTAGTCTTGGCAAAGTGATCGAAAGTGATGGTAGCTGTCGGCTCAGCAACCCGTCCGACGCTGCCTTAGATCCTGAAGGTCCGACAACTGCCGTCGGTCTGTCAGGAGTTGAACACCATGTCTTTCGGCTCGGCTTCGCAAGCCCAGCTCGATTTGCCGGTGATCAGCAACTGTGTGGCAATTCCAGCGCCGTTGATCAGCTGGGCCGCGGACGAACTGTATGCTCAATCGGCGCGATAGAGACTGGATTGAGCGGCTTGACTTTGGTTGACATGTTTGAAGATACAAATCGCAATGGTGTTGCTGACAATGGTGAGCAGCGACTTGAATGGCCTCTAAAAGTGTTCTATCGTGGACCGGGCGCCAGTGCACTCTTTGCGGATTCCGCAACTGGAGGGCGCTTATTCAGAAATCCTGATGGCACATACATTTTGAATGTGTCATCGATTGCATATTTGGATCTTTGTGTTGAACCACAGTCTGGGTGGTCCGTAGTAACCAGCCAGTCATTGGTTGATGAGCGAATCTGTTTAATAAACGAACGGTTTACGGACGCAGCACCTCGAGGCGATACGTTTCGATTTGGCTTTACACGCGTCCAACAACCGACCCTCACACCAACCCCCGTACCCCCAGGCGCCGCCATCCGCGTCCGCAACACCGACGCCAACGGCGCGCCGATTAGCGACCTCACCGCCCGTGTCGATATCTATGCGAACGGCACAGCGCCAACGTTAGCAACCGATGCCAGCGGTATCGCACAGTTCAATGCTGTCGCAGCTGGTAATGTGCGAGCCTGCATGATCAAGCCTGTTAACCGCACTGCCGTGCGTCCGCAACAGTTCGACAGCAACGGCAACCCGTGCTACTGGTATACGCTTGCGAATGGCTCCGATGTCACCTTGGCGTTCGAATGGTCCGCAGTCATCGGCGGCCCAACGGCAACACCGCAACCGCCACCCACCGCCACATCTCAACCCGGCGGCGCGTCATTTGTCGCCAACGTCTTCAACGACGCCAACGGCAACGGCTCGCGCGACTCAGGCGAAGCCGCGCTTTCCGGCTGGCGTGTGACCGCGTTTGACCAGGCCAACAACGACGCTGTCGCGCGCACCGGCACGACCGATGCGAACGGCAACGTCACACTCAGCGGGCTCGCCTCCGGCAGCTACCGCATCTGTGAAGACCTGCAATCAGGCTGGGCCAACACGCGCCCAACCGCAAAAGACGGCGCTGGCCGCCCGTGCTATTGGTTCTCGATTCAGAACGGCCAAACGCAAAACGTGGCGTTCGGCAATCGCAACACCGGCGCGCCAGCAGACCCCGACGCCGGTCGCCACAGCTACGCCGAACCCGAACGCCAGCGTGCGCTTCAACGTTCTCAAGTTCAACGACGCAACGCCAAAGGCGCCGAAGACTCAGGCGAAGCCGGCCTGGCCAACTGGAATTTCGTCGCGATCAATTCAAATACCGGTCGCGCTAACCCAAGCCACAAGCAACGCATCCGGCGCGACGACGCTCAACGTCGCCGCCGGCAACTATCGCATCTGCGAGGTCAACCAGACCAGCTGGCGCAACACTCGGCCAAACGTTACTGACAGCGCCGGCCAGCCGTGTTACTGGCTGACGATGTCGGCCAACACGCAGACGTCGCTGGCGTTTGGTAACACGAACTCGTTGCCCGCGCCGCGCTAGCCGCGCCGTAGAGATCAAGGTCGAGCCGATTGATGATGTCGGTTTGGGCAAACGTATTTATCTGCCGATGACGGCATGGTAGACCGTCGAGGTTCGATTGCCAGCAAAGATCAGGATAAAGATGAAGAAAATAACAACAAAGATCATCGCCGCCATTGCGCTGGCAGCGCTCTCGCTCACCACACCGCCATCCGTTCGTGCGCAAACTGGACGTACGTCATAGTCGCCTCAATCTTTGGAGATTTCACCGAAATTCGGCCCGCCCTTGCTGACACGACATGTGCAACGATCCGACTCGACCTAAAAAAGTACTTTGAGCCGCTTATCGTGAATAGAAAAGTGACGATCGAAGGTTATTTGGGAAGCGATTTCGTGTTTTTGACGGCAACAATACAAACCGCGTCATACAAGTTGAGCAAAATGGCGAGCTTGTTCTGCGCGGCGTCACCGTACGTAATGGCACTCCAAATGTCACTGAGATCGGAGCCGATCCAAATGGTGGTGCGCTTCTGAACAGAGGCTCTACCACGCTCGAAGATGTGCGATTTCGAAACAATACTGGAGGAGCGGGTGCCGGAGCTGATCGTGGCGCGATCATTCAAAACGACGGTCGAATGGTCATGACTGGTGTCGATTTTGAGGCAATTGGCTACGGCTGCAAAATTGGCAGCCCGCGTCGTCTGCAAATCAACAGTTCCGTCTTCAAGGGACCAGACCTGCCATCAGACCCAGTTTCTATCAGTAACAGGCTGCTGTGCGCGCAGAGTTTGATTGACGGCGAATGGGTCGCCATAAATAGCACGTTTTGGGGGTGGTCTGCCGTTCTCGATGTGAGTTTTTTAAGCAACGATGGTACGATCACGCTAATAAATAACACATTTGCCAATAACGAAGAAACACTTTTGAACTTCAGAGGCACTGCAACCAATTTGCGCGTACAGGCTGGGAAACAACATCATTGACAAAAAAGATAGTTCGTTCAAGTCAAATTGCCGAATTGCAGCAGTGGGCTGGACGCTCACTAACTTTGGAAACGATTTGGACAGTGATGGCTCATGCGGACTCGGTCCCGCGACAGATCCGTTACTCGATCCAGATGGTTTACAAAGTGGGACAATGGCAACTCCGAACCGTTTTTGCAATCGATCAATTTCTACTCCGGTAGCCCGGCCCGCAACAACGGGGACCCGAGCATGTGTCAAAACGCTTCGGGCGGATACGACCAGATTTTCAGCAGGCGACCCACAGTTGATGAGCGATGCACGATTGGGGCGCTCGAAGCAGCAAACATGACAAATCAAGGCGGGTTTATTGCTTGTGGGCATTGATCTCGACGGCGACGGATTTCCAGACCCGACCGACCAATCTACAGCCCGCTGGAGAGTTTCGCATCGTCTACACGGGACCGGGTTCGGCACCCGATGTCACCGGCGTCACGAATTCCGTCGGTAAGTTTCACCACACCCAAGTCGGCGTGGGAACAATGGATATATGCATTCAGATGGAGGCTGGCTGGAAGGTTACTGTCCCGCAGGTTGTTACCAAGTATGGCAATTTCTGGTGCTATGTTGGGAGTCGGGCTCGTTACGGCTCAGATGTAAGTGCGGGCTTCGCCGTTAGCCGTATTACGACCTCACTTACACCAACACCCACAACGCCCCCTCCTGCCTCCGGCGTCACACTCCGCGTCCGCAACACCGACCTGTCCGGCGCGCCGATCGCCAACCTCAACGCCCGCGTTGATGTCTACGCCAACGGCACTACGCCAACCAAACTCTCTGACGCAGCAGGCCAATCGCTTTTCACCGGTCTCGCGGCCGGCAACTTTC
>CAVXUI010000021.1:0-740204 GCA_963764985.1 uncultured Chloroflexia bacterium
GGTGACGAAGCGGCCTCGATCAGCGTGTCGGTTGCATCCTCGCCGACCGCAATCAAGCCATAGGTCGCGGCGCGGCGCACACTTTCCCGATCGGTATAGAGCGCTTTGCCCAGCAACCGCGTGGCGAGTTTTGTATCGCCGATCGCCGCAAGCTTATAGGCCGCGCCGATGCGGTCAGGCTCGGCCGCGTCGTCTTTGGCGTGCAGCTGCGCGAAGAGCGTCTCGGCTTGCTTCGCGCGCGCTGCCGGCGAGAGGCGCGCGCTCTCCGGGCGCGGCGGCGGCGTTTGGCCGGTCTTGATCCAATGATGGTGATAGCGCCAGACGGTGGTGACATCATCGCCGGCGCGCGAGAGATCGACGTTGGTCATCGGATCCACACCCAGGTTGTGCCAACTGATTTTGTGGCCGAATCGCCAGCGATGCTGTCGGATCTGGGTCGGTGGTGCGATAGAGCCAGAAACGCCACATAAAGCGCGGGTTTTTCTGCCACGTCCGCCAGTCATCGCGGCGGTGGTTGCCGCGATGAAAGGTGTTATGCGAATAGAGAATGACACTGCCGGCGCGCAACGGCGCGGCGGCGAAGGAGTGCACCAGCGGCCAGCCCGTCTTTGTGACCGCCTCGCGCATCCGGATATCGTGCGCGGTGCGCGCGTGGATGATGTCTGCGCTGCGAATATTTTGAATCGGGGCCGCTGACCGGTTCGCGCTCCATCCCGCTCAGCGCATAGGCAAAGTCGAGATGATCGGCGCCGGCAAAGTTGTCGTGATTCTCTTCGTGGTTAAAGGTCCAGTACTGCGAGTAGGGCACGGTGGCGGTCGGGCCCATCTGCTCGGTCACGGCTTGCGGGTAGTAGAGCATCTCAATCTGCACCGCCTGATGGTGACGCTGTTTGCGGCTGTTATAGGGGCCGTTGTCGTCCTTGTGCCAATGTTGATCGCGGGCGCCGCTGGTAAACGAGGCATTGTGGGTGAAGGGCACAATCGCCCAGTTTTTGCCGACAAGCTGGTTGCATGCGGCGATCAAGCCCGGGAGCGCTTGAGCAAGATCCAGCACGGCCGGCACGTTGGCCGGCGTCACGCGCACGCCCGTGCCATGCACCTTTTACTCTTGTTCGTAGACCTGGCTGTGAACAGTGCGCCGGGATGCCCAGGCTTTCCGGCGCCAGCACGACAAGCCCGCGGCAGGCAAAATCCAATGCGAGGCGATCAGGCGAGGTATAGGTTGTGGCGAGCGTGGGCGTGGCGGCCCGGCGGGATGCGCGCGGTTTGGTGTTCATATGAATCGTTTTGAAGTCTAGCGCCCTCGCCGACAATCCGCTGGCCGTGCAGACTGTTCGCGTGGGCGCTGTCAGCATTGCGCCGACGTGTCGTCCGCCGTTTTAGGCGTCATCCGGCAAATCATCGGGTTCAGTCAACGGCACTTGATACAGCCCGGCGCCGCGCCGGCGCGGGAAGGGCATGGCCGATCGCGCCGAGGCGTTGTCGATGGCCCAGGCGCGAGCTTGTTTTCATCAAATGTGATGCCGAGACCGGGATCGTCGCTCAGCACGACATAGCCATCCTGCACAGTGTGGCGATGTGGATCATGCCCTGATCGGCGCCGGCATCGAGCACTTCCATCATGTTGTGGTTGGGCAGCGCGGCCGCCAGGTGCGCCATGTAGTTGGCCGGGCAGTTCATCAGCGAGACGGGCAGCTCAGAGCCATACGCCATGTCCGCCACCATCATGCGCGCCGGTGATGCCGCGATGTGCCAACGCCCACCTGCACCACATCGACCGCTTCGTTGGCGATCAGCGCCATGAAATTCGCTGATCTCGTTCAGATTTTCGCCGGTCGCCACGGCTGCCTGGACGCTCTGCGAGACCTTGCGCAACCCGCGATAGTCCCAGCGCCGGGCGGGTTCCTCGACCCAGGTCAGATCAAATTGCTCCTCGATCGCCCGATGTGGCGGATGGCCTGTTTGGGCGACCAATACTCGTTCGAGTCGATCATGAGTGCCGGGCTGTTTGCCGCTGATGGCCAGCGCATCACGCATGATGCCGATGCGGCGCAGGTCGTCTCGCGGTTCAGCCCCACCTTGACTTTGCCGGCGTTGATGCCCTGCGCCGCCATGCGCGCATAAAAGGCGCGCAAGGTCGTCATCGCTCAGATTCAGACCAATGTCGCTGGCATAGCCCGCGCACGCGCCGCGAGGATGCGCCCAGCGTCTTCCACAGCGGCTCGTCGTTGACCTTGGCCTTGAGATCCCACAGCGCAACGTCGATCGCCGCGATGGCGCCGGTGACCATGCCACGATTGTTGCCTTTGAAGACCTGATCGACCATGCGTTTCCACAGCCCGCGCACGCCGCGCGGATCGCGCCCCACAATCAGCCCATCGACCATGCCACGTAATCGTCTTTTCCATGCCCGGCCCGCTCAACGCAATGCCGGTCATCCCTTCATCGGTGTCGAGATAGACGGCCATCATGGCCATGTGGGTGCAGCCGCGCGGGTCATTGGCATCGCCCAGCGGGCGCGTCAGCTCAATCTCATACGGTTTGATCCGAACATCTGTGACTTTCATGCTGCCTCCGTGAGTTGCGCAAAGTGTGCCACCGGACTGAATACGCTGCAACTGCTGCTGAACTTTTTTGTGTGAGGCGCCTCGAAACGCGGGTCATTTCGACGCGAAGAAATCTCGTTTGCGGAAGCATGCAGACGCTTTCGCACTACGGGATTTCTCCGCGTCGCGTCGAAATGACCCGCGTTTGGCAAACGTCGAGCGTGTCACGCGTCGATCCAGCGTCGATCCAATCGGCGGATGAACCCGCCGCATGTGGCGTGTTTTATCTGAACTAAACTGCGCGCATGGCGTTGCTTTGCACGGCACAGGCGCGTCAGAACTTTTGGTCACTCCTTAAGAAGACAAATCGCAGGGAAACATGGCAAAGAAAAAATCTGTTCGCAAGGCGCTTGCGCCGGTTCCATTCACAGCGGTCTCGTTTGACGACGCGTTCTGGGCGCCGAAAATAGAAACCAACCGCGCGGTGACGATTCCGCACGTCCATCAGATGTGCACAGACACAAACCGTTTCTCGGTCTTCGATCTGAACTTCACCCGCCCGGTGCCATCGCCCATTGTCGAGATCTTTGGCGACAGCGACCCGGGCAAGTGGATTGAAGCGGTTGGCAATTCGCTGGCCACGCATCCGGATCCGGCGCTTGAAGCGCTGGCCGACCGCGAGATCGCCCACATCGTTTCCGCGCAGCAGCCCGATGGCTATCTCAACACGCAGTTTCAGGTTGTGCAGCCCGAATGAAATGGAAGAACCTGCGCGACTGGCACGAGATGTATTGCGCCGGCCATCTGATCGAGGGCGCGGTGGCGTATTACCAGGCCACCGGCAAACGCGTGCTGCTCGATGCGATGATGCGCTTTGCCGATCACATCGGCGCGGTTTTTGGCCGCGGCCCGGGCCAGAAACGCGGCTATTGCGGCCACGCCGAAATCGAGCTGGCGCTGGTCAAGCTGGCGAACGCGACGGGCGAGCGCCGCTACATGGATCTGGCCAAATACATGATCGACGAGCGCGGCCAGCAGCCGCAATTACTTCGACATCGAGGCGCGCGAACGCGGGCGACGATCCGGCCAAGTTCTGGTTCAAGAACTACGAATACAACCAGTCGCACAAGCCCATTCGCGAGCAGGATCAGGCGGTCGGGCATGCGGTGCGCGCGATGTATCTGTTCAGCGCGGTGGCTGACATCGCCGATGATATGATGATGCCACGCTGCTCGAGACCTGTGAACGGGTCTGGGATGCGATGACCAGCCGGCGCATGTATCTGACCGGCGGCATCGGCCCCAGCCACAGCAACGAAGGCTTCACCCGCGACTACGATTTGCCGGACGAATCGGCCTATGCCGAGACCTGCGCCGCGATCGGTCTGGTGCTGTGGTGCGGGCGCATGCTGCAGTTCAAAGGCGAGGGCAAATACGCCGATCTGCTGGAGCGCGCGCTCTACAACGGCACGCTCAGCGGCGTGTCGCTGGATGGCACGCACTTCTTTTACGACAACCCGCTGGCCAGCATGGGGCATCACCATCGCACGCCGTGGTTTTTGTGCCCGTGCTGCCCGCCCAATGTGGCGCGCACCATCGCCAGCGTCGGCGGCTATTTCTATTCGACCGGCGCGCGTGACGCCTGGGTGCATTTGTATGGCCAGAACAACGCCACGCTTGCTGTCGGCGGCAAGCGGGTTGGCGTGCGCCAGCGACGGACTACCCGTGGGATGGCAGGGTCAGCGTGAGCATCGATCCTGCAGCGCCCGCCGTCATTTGCGGCTGCATCTGCGCATCCCCGGCTGGTGCGCCAAGTGGTCGCTCAAGGTCAATGGCGATGCGGTAAAAGGCAAGGTGTCAAGAATGGCTATGTGACGTGGCGCGCAAATGGCGACGCGGGCGACAGAGATCGTGCTGACCCTCGCGATGCCGGTGCAGGCGGTCTATGCGCATCCATCGGTGCGCCAGGCCGCCGGGCGGGTGGCGTTGCAGCGCGGGCCGCTGGTGTATTGCCTGGAAGGCGTCGATCACGGGCAAGCCGAGCTTGTCGCGCATCACGATTGACCCAAAGGCACTGCCCAGGTTCAAACCGGTGCATCGCCCGGGCTACTCGGCGGCGTGACGGTGTTGCGCGGCAAGGGCCAGATGAGCAGCACGGCGGACTGGGAGCAGTGCGCTCTACGGCGCAAAGCCGCCGGCGAGCGAAAAATATCGCGCTGACTGCGATCCCATATTACGCCTGGGACAACCGCGCGGCCGGTGAAATGCGCGTCTGGCTGCGCACGGCATGATCGGAGAACCCACCGTTCGGTAGAGACGATTTTTGGCAAGGACGTTGCCGTGAAACAAAACAACCTTCCGCGCAGCACGCGAAGGTTGTTTTGTTTCACGGATTTGAACGCGCGCTAATCGTCAGCGAAGGTTTCCGTCGTGCTGGTTTGTGCCGATTTGCCGTCCTCATCGTCGCAATGGTGGCCGCTTGCCGCCTTGGCGCTTGCCCCAGAGTTGGTTGTGGATCCGCTCGCCGCAGCCGGGCTGTCTGTCACGGCTGCGGTCCTTTCGGCGGGCTTATTAACCGCTCGCGCTGGCACGGGCGAGTAGTTCACCGGCTCGGCTGATTTCACCACCGGCTCGGCCGCCTTGACGTCTGGCGCGGCGATCAGTGCGCCGCCCACCGGGTTGACCGTTTGGCGCTGGGTCAACACGCCCGAACATGCCGTGAGCAGCGCGATACCCGCCGCGCACGTTGCCGCAATCGCGGCAAACTGTCGTTTCATACAGACCTCCATCACGAACTCTATTCGAGGCTGTCGGCGCAAACATGCCCGCTTGAACAGGTCGAATTCAGTTCAGGCGACGGGCAGAACGTCTGCACGCCCGTCAAAATGATCGCGTGCAGACACGCGCTATTTGCGCAACCATAGCGCAGTGCGCGAGAATGTCAAGCGAACTTATGGACTGTCAGGGCAAACGCATCACATAAAAGCGCGGCAGTTGTAAACGAGCTTTAATGGTGGGATGACAGAAAACAGCGGGATTCATGCGCATTTTGGAGTAATAGTCGATCCACGGATAGACCGGACTCGAGAACACAAGCTGATCGATATCCTGACTATCACGCTGTGCGCAATCATTTGCGGAGCGGAACACTTCACCGAGATTGCGATGTTTGGGACGGCCAAGGAAGCTTGGTTTCGCACGTTTCTGGAATTGCCGAACGGGATTCCTTCACATGACACATTCGGCAGAGTGCTGTCGTTGCTTGATCCAGGGCAGTTTCAAAGCTGCTTTTTGAACTGGATACGCGATATCGCCAAACTCAAGCTCGGTGAAGTGGTGGCGATAGATGGCAAACGATTGCGTGGATCTAAAGATGGAAAGACGGGAACGCTGTCGGCGGAGATGATCAGCGCATGGGCGTCGAGCGCAGGACTCGTGATCGGACAAAAACATGTGCCAGAAGGCACCAATGAAATTGCGACTGTGCCGGAGTTGCTCAAAGTACTCATGCTGAAAGGCTGTATCGTCACAGTCGATGCGGCCAACTGTCAAGCTCAGAATGCGCGGCTGGTGATCGAACGAGGCGGCGACTACGTGTTTGCGCTGAAAGAAAACCAGCCAACGCTGTATGCAGATGTTGAAAAAGCCTTTGAATTTGAAGCACAAACCGAATTCAGCCAGGTGCGCCACAGCACATATGAAACGCAGGATCACGCACATGGACGTGTAGAAACCCGACACTACACGCTGATCGATGACCCGACCTACATCGATTACCTCAACATCGACGGACGCTGGTTCGGGCTGGCCAGTATTTGTCGTGTCGAACGTACTCGTAAATCTGGCGACAAAGTTGAACACAACATTGCCTACTACATCTCAAGTTTGCATGGAGCGGCCAAAGATCTTGAGCATGCGATCCGTTCGCATTGGGATGTTGAGAATGGTTTACATTGGCGACTGGACATCGCATTCCGAGAAGATCACTCACGTGCACGTCAAGGTAACGCCGCCGAAAATCTCGCTGTCATGCGTCACATTGCACTCAACCTGCTCAGACTCGACAAATCCAAGAAGGTTGGTGTCAAGTCAAAGCGGCTGGCTGCTGGCTGGGACGAGGCCTATCTCCTACACCTCGTCGCCAGCGACCTTAAACTTTAGGTGCGTTTGCCCTGTGGGTGCTGTTCGGCGCGTGCGCCGTTTTCTTAGTTGCGAAGCAATCCAGGATGACGGTCGCGCACAAGCGTCAAAATCACGCCGTGCTCCAGCAGTGCCTTGAGCGCAGCCAGCACGATCGTAAAGCCCTCGGTCGAATCGGCGACCTGATGCAGGATGGCGTTTGCATCGCCGTTAAAACCGGTGTTGACGATGCTGACAAATGTCGCGCGTTCGCCATGCGGCGTGAAAGTCCAGGTCACATCAGTCAGCGCGCCGGGTTCGCCCCAGGCGAACTCGATGCGCTGATTGGGCACAACGGCTTTGACGACCACATGCGCCGATGCGCCATACATTTCCCAGTCCCAGCGCACCGTCTGGCCGGTCTCGAGCCGTCCGCTGCTTTTTGTGAACCAAATCTTTGTGGTGATGTCCGGGTTGGCAAACGCCTCGAATACCTCAGCAATTGGCGCGCGGATCAGCATCTCGGCGCGCGCGGTCGGCATTGGATTGTCAGGGGTATCAGTTGTCTCGCTCATGTCTCTTTCGTCTCCAGCCAGTTTTGCCAGACCGCAGCCTGGTGATCAAACGTAGCGCAACACAGTCCAGTTTCGCACAGTTGATTTGGTTTGCATGTCGGTACGATCCATGCATCATGCCAGCGTTTATCCCCGGTCTACAGCTCGCCGAGCACTTCTGGCGCGAGGTTGTGGCGCCATTGCTGGCGCGAGAATTTCCGGAGTTGCGCTACAGCGCCGCGCTGATCGGCCCGGGTTCCGAGGTGCTGGGGTTTGACACCGCGCTGTCGACCGACCACGACTGGGGGCCGCGTCTGCAGCTCTTTCTATCGCCTGAAGCGCACGCGCGCGACGCTCAAGCCCTGCTGGCCATGCTGACGGCACAGCTGCCGCGCAGTTTTCTGGGTTTCTCAACCGATTTCGGCACGGGGGAAGACGCGACGGGCACGCTGCAACATCGCGTGATGCTGCACACCGTGCGCGATTTCCTGCAGGCGTATGTGGCGGTTGACAGCGAGCGGCCGCTTGCGCCGGCTGACTGGTTGACGCTCCCACAACAAAAACTCCGCGCGATTACGGCTGGCGCGGTCTTTCACGATGGGCTCGACCTGCAGGCCATGCGCGCGCGCTTTGCCTGGTATCCGCGCGATGTCTGGCTGTATCTGCTGGCGGCAGGCTGGACGCGCATCGGGCAGGAGGATCATCTGATGGCGCGCGCCGGACTGGCCGGCGATGACCTCGGCTCGGCGCTGATTGGCGCGCGACTGGTGCGCGATCTGATGCAGCTGTGCTTTCTGATCGAACGCCAGTATGCGCCGTATGCCAAGTGGTTCGGCAGTGCGTTTGCCAGGCTGGCCTGCGCGTCCGAGTTGACGCCCGTGTTGCAGCGCGCGCTCGCGGCCACGACCTGGCCGGCGCGTCTGGCGCACATCGTTACAGCCTGCGAAGGTGTGGCGCGGCTGCAAAACGCGCTGAACCTCGCACCGCCTGTGCCGGTGCGCGTGCAGCCGTTTTTTACCCGGCCGTTCAACGTCATCAACAGCGGTGATTTTGTCGCCGCGTTGCTCGCGCAAATCGAAGCGCCCGACGTGCGCGCCATCGCGCTGACGCATCTGATCGGCGGGATAGACCAGTTCAGCGACAGCACCGATTTGCGCGAAGCCGCGCGGCATCGGTCTGCGCTGGCCGGGCTGTTTGGAGCGTGAACCCAACCCTTTCGCTAAACAGACCCGCTTGGGTCTGTTCGTTTGTTCAACGATTGGACCGAGATCGTGCGAACAACCGAGCCCATACTTTGCTCAAAATCGTCGTCAGCAGCGCCGCGCAGATGATCCAGAGCAGAACATTTCCGATCAGCCACAGAAAAGGCATATCTTCAGACGCGATAAACCGGCGGTTATTCAAAAAAACTGGTAGCGTGTCGAATGACCAGCGAAACTCTTCGGTTTCCGTGCCGGTGTCCCACATCAGGCGTTCGGGAACGCGTCGCACATAGATCGGCATTAAGGCCATCAGAACAAGCATCGGTAGAAATATCAGTAGCTTGCGCAATCGAGCATCTCCGGTTGTGTATGTCCGCTAAAACGCATGCCCATGACTCTTCCGCCTTTGGGTCAAACAGCCCGGCGCAAGGCCGCAAGCACGTCTTCAAGCGGCGGCGTTTTGCCGCCCTTAAATTCGGCCAGCCGCCGGTAAATATCCGCCGCGGCCTCATGAAAGCCGCTCGGCATGCCAGCCGCCGCAAAGGTCGTGGCGATTTCGTCCATCTCGCCGGCAAACCGCCAAGCCTTCGCCGTCACCGCACTGGCCCGCTGTCCGGCCTGGGTGTCCAGCCCGGCGCCATCGCGCGACCACTGGCGCGTCAGATCGCCGCCCACGCGCCAGCTGTCGGCCGCGCCCAGCACCGCGCACAACAGCGCCGTTGTGCCCTTTGTGTAGGCGGCGTAGCACATCTTGAGCGCAGAGGCCGCGCCGATTTCGGTGCCAATCACGTCCGTCATCAACGGACTGTTTGCAAAGCACACGGCGATCTCTTCCGCATTGTTGCCGGACAAATACAGCCAGGTCGCGCCAGCGACCCAGGCCGGGCCGCCGATGATGCCGCCATCGACAAACGCCGCGCCACCAGCTTGCAGCAATCTCGCCAGATGCTGCGCGCGTTGCGGCGCGATGGCATTGGCATCGACATAGATGCCTTTGAAGCCCTGCGCCACGATGTCGCGCGCCATGTCTTCGGCAGCGTCCGGCGGGCAAATGCTGATGAGGATCGCGCAGGTCTCGCACAGCGCTGCCAGCGTATGCGCATCGGTCAGCCCATGCAGTTGTGCGCGTTGCGCGGTCTGTGCGCTGCGACCGGCCGAGGCCCAGTAAACCGTGTTGCCGCTGTGCCGCGCTGCGGCGCCGATCGAAACGCCCATCTCACCGGGGTGCAAGATGCCAATATGTGCCATAAGTTGCTTGAATCGACGCACCATTCCATTAGCGCATCGCGTGTGGCAGAAGATTACCGCGAAAAGGGTCAACTGCCCGTGCCGTTGCTTAAACGCGCGCGTTCGGCGCGCGCAGCATGCCGCGGCTCAGCACCGCCCAGGCCAACAGCAACGCCACCAGGGCCGCGGCTGAGGTGATCTGGAAGACCAGCGGGATGCCGACCTGGTTTGCCAGCGCACCGAGCACGAGCGGACTCACCGTCGACCCCAGACTGCCTGCTGTGCCATGCAGCCCGATCGCTGCGCCGCGCTCGTTGTCGCCAGCTGCTTCGATGACCGCGGCTTGACCGACCGTCAGGTTCAGCCCAAACGCGATGCCCTCGAGCACCAGCAGCGCCCCCATCGCAGGACAGCCGGAGCACGCCCATCGCAAACACGATCCGCAGATGCATGCCAGCGCAATCATCACCAAAATCACGCGCGGCACGCGGTTGCTCAGCAACCCAAACGGCACGCGTGTCAGCATCGATCCAAACGCGCGCAGCGAGAACATCGAGCTGACCAGCAGCGTTGTCGCGCCGCGTGACTTGCGCCAGCAAGGGAAAGAACGGCATGATCACGCCGGTAAAGCAGATGGAGATCAGCAATTGCACCATGCAGACCAGCGCAATGCGCGTGTTTTGCAGCAGCGGCAGCATGGTCGCATAGGGCAAGCGCCGGTTTGGATGTGCGCTGGCCTATTGGTGCGTCGCAAGAATCGACCGCTGGCGACAAACGCCGAGCAGCCCGACCCGGCGCGACCAGTGTGTGCCGCGAATGCCGAGCGGCCTTCAAGCGCCGCGGCCAGAAAAGCGCCGACCACGAGCCAATGCTCATGGCTGTGGTCAGAATGCCGAAAGCCAGCCCGCGCTCGCGCGGATGCGTGACATCCACAATATACGCCGCGCCTAGCGGGAAGGTGGTGACGGTGCCGATGGCGAACAACATACGTGCCGGGAATCAACCAGCCAGGCGATAGGCGCAAACGCGTGGCCGACGCAGGCCAGGGCAAAGATCAGCGTGCCGATCATGCATCATGCGTTTGCGGCTGTGCGTGATCGCCATAGACGCCGGCGGGCAACGAGAAGATCAGCATGCCCAGCCCGGTGATGCTGTTGAGCACGCCAATAAACGGCAGCGAGGCGCCCAGATCCTGCGCATAGATCGAAAACGTGGGCGACACGATGTTCCAGACCACATCGCACAAAAAAATCACCACGCAGGGCATGATGATGTCGCGGCGCAGCATGCTCTTGAGTGTCGGTGCGGTGGTTAGCAAAGTGAGTGTGAGTATAGGGTGCTTCGGGTCCGCGCATCATTGCTACGCGCCAGACCACCGCGCCGAGTAGATGCGCGTCGTCCAGATGCGCGTCCCCTGCGGCGTTTCGCACACCTGCACGCGGATGCGGATCGCCACGAACGCCGTCAACCGGTCGCTGCGTCCGGCTGAGACGCAGGCACCGACGCGCGCGCCACGCGCGGGTAAATCGAACGCGCCTGAGTACCAGCTGTAGATGGTCTCAATTCGGCCCTGCGTCAGCACGGTGCTATACAGGCTGAGCGCTGGCGCCGGTGTCATCGCTAGCGTTGTCTGACGCTGCGTCACCGTGCCGTGCGGATGGTTGGCCGCGCTGTGGAGCGCCAGAATCAGTGAGCCAACCGCAAACCACACCAGCAACGTGATGCCGCCGATCACGCGCACTGCGCGCCCGGCCACCCCCGCCCACCAGGAGCGCAGGGAGAATCGCCGTGGGGCGTCAGTCCACACCATTGCGGCGACTCTAGCATGCGGATGCACCCGTGAACCCAAGCGACTTGGTTGCTGGCGTTGCACACCTGTTGGTTCGCAACCGCAGGCGATACCCGCAGTTGCGAACCAACAGGTCATCGTCAGCGCATGCGTCGGCGGATCAGACCGATCGCGCAGGCGCCAAACGTCAGCGCCAACACGAAGCCAGATGCGGTGAGCCCCGCCAGCATGACCACGAGTCGCGGTTGCTTGCGCAGCGCAGCGGCGACGGTGGTTTGAGCGCGCGCGACCTGACCCGTCATTTCAGCGCGTGCTGCAACCGGCGCAACCGTGTTGTTCTCCGGTTGCGCGGCCCTGTTTTGCGCCACTACGACTGCCGAGGGCTGCGCTGGCGCGCGCACAACCGGTTGCGCCGGCGCCTCGGCGACCGCATTGAGCGGTTCCGCCGCTGGCGCAGACTGCCGCGTCGTCGTCTGCGCAGTGGCTGCTGGTGCTTGCGCAGCCGGGTTGAGCGCCTTCACGGGCAACGCCTGACCGGCGACGACACGCTGTGCCTGTTCAACGGCCAACGCCGCGGGTTGTTGCAGGGTGCTTATGGCGGGCGGCGCCACCTGGACGCCGCCGAGCGATTGCACCTCTTCACCCGCGATGACGACCGGCACCGCGACGCGCACGCTGCCATACCAGTTGCTTGCGCCGCCCAATTCGATTTCCTCGAGCCAGTAGCTGGCGCCGGGGAAGCCGGAAGCGTCCGCAAACTGATACGCACCGCCGCGGCTGGCGCCGCTGGCGGCGATGAGCGTCGTATTGAGCTTGACCGCGTCCGCACGTGATCCGCTGGCGCTGCGCCAGAGGTTGAAGCCGAGCGTATTGAGCTCAAGCGCCGTGGTCCAGGCCACCGCAACCGATGCTGGGCGCGATGGATCGGCGTTCGTTGACAGTTCAGCCGAAAAGCGATCGAGCGCGATTGCCGTTGGGCCGAGGGGATTCTGCACCTCGTTTGAGTTGAGCACAATCACGCCCTTTGCCATGCTCAACCGCGCAACATTTGTGATGACACTCGCGCCTTCAAGCGTGGCGTTTACGCGCACCTTGAAGGTCACCGTTGTCGCTTCACCGGATGCCAGACTCACCGCCGGCCACACCAACTCGTTGTTGGTGAGCGTGGCCGCGGGCTGCGCACTGCCAGCTGTGTAGCTGGTATTTGCTGGAATCGGATCGATGATCTGCACGCCACCCGCAAAGGTTGAGCTGGTGTTGCGCACGACAATCTGATAGGTCACATCGCTACCGGCCTTGAGCGCGCCCGGCGTCAGCACGGTCTTGCGCAGATCGAGCGTGGGCGCGAGGAATAACCCGGCGTCGAGCGTCGGTGTGTGCTCGCCCGATGCCAGGATCACGTCGTTGGTTGCATTGGTGACCGGGTCGACGTTGCTGTTGTCGTCGTTTGTGCCGACAGCCGGTGACGTCCAGACATACCGGGGCGGCAATGCAAAGCTGACCGAGTAGGGCACGCCCGGTTCAAGTTGAATGAACCGATAGGTGCCGGTCAACCCGGTCAGCGAGGTGCTGATCGGTGTGCCGGCGCGATACAGCGTCACGGTGATGCCCTGCGCGTCCGGCTCGGTTGGATTGCCATTTGCATCACGATCCTGCATGCCGTCCTGGTCGAGGTCGAACCACACCCGGTCGCCGAGGCTGGCTGGCAAAACAAACCCAAAGTCCACGGCCATGTTGCCGGTTTGATCGAGCAGCGTGCCCTGCGGCACCGCTTCATCCTTCAGATCGGTTTCGCCAAGCGGTTCGTTGAGATCGGGACCGATCGCGATCACGCCGCTGCGGATGCCGTGCGCCATGTCGGGCTGCGTGCCGATGCCGTTGTCGTCGCTGTCGATGTCGGTATTTGGATCATCAATGCTGCGCCCGGTGCTGAGCAGGCCGAGCAGCGGCGTGATCACCTCGCCGGTTAACACTTCGGGGAAGCCGGTGAAGAAGTTGGCCGCGTCAATTTCGACCACATAGTTGTTCGGGTTGAGCGCGTCAAACCTGTAGTGACACTGCGCATCGCTGTAGGTTGTGGCGTAGAGCGTGTCATTGACGGCGTCGCGCAGGTTGATCTTGACGTTGACGAGCTTTGGCTCGTCTGCGTCGCGCAGACCGTTGCCGTTCTGATCCAGCCAAACGCAGTTGCCCAGGCTGTAGGGCGCATACACGCCAAAGTCGACCGTCAGGTTTTCGTTTGCGTTCGGCGTCAGCGGATCGTTGTCGAACGGCGCGGCTTCGTCGGTTGGCTCGGTGCCAGCGCGCAATGTGACCTGTTTGGTGCGCAGCGAACCGCCTGCGCCGAGCACATCGACCAGCGTGGCGCTGTCGTCGTTGTCGCGCACGGATCCGGCCGGGTCTGAGCCGCCTTCGGCATTGACTGGCGCATCCGGATCCGGGGCCGGTTCAAACGGCCCGCTGGTGCCAACGACCGCGCGGTCGCTCGAGATGTAGCCATACAGCGGCGCGCCGGGCACAAAGTTGGCGGCGTCGAGCGCAACGATGTATTCGCCGCCAGGCAGGCCGCTGAACAGATAGCGCCCGCCGGCGTTCGTTGTGGTTTGCAGCGCCACCGTCGCAAGTTCGGCCGGGTCGAGCAAGCCGTTGCCGTTGCTGTCGAAATACAACGACACCGTCACGCCATCGACACCGGGCGTGGTGTCACCCTGGTAACTGCCAAGATTTGGCACGTCTTTCCAGACCAGGTTGCCCAGGCTGAGCGGCTGATACAGGCCGAAATCGACGCTGTAGTTGCGACTGTCGAACGGATAACCGACCGGATTGCGGGCTTCGTCGAAGATGTCGTTGACCGTTTCCTGGCGGCTGGTCAGCGTGACCGGTTTGCTGCGAATACGGCCGTTCGGCGCGACAAAGCCGTTGTCGTCATTGTTGATGCCGATGCCATCCGGGTTCAAACCGGCTAGTGCATCCGGATCGGGCACATTGGCTTCATACGTGATGGCCTGATCGCCATACAGGTTGGTGCCGATCACGGCCGCGCCGACATTGCCAGTGCTGCTGGTATAGACGCTGAGCGCCGCGACCTCGGCCGGCGCGATTTCGACGATATACGTGCCAGGTTTGACTGTGAACGTATACACGCCGCCCGGTGCTGTGGTCGTATTTGCGATCGGCGTGCCGTCGGGCTGGCCGTCGTTATTCGTGTCGAGATACAGATAGACGGGCACATCGGCGATCGGCGACTCGCCGTCGTCGAGGGTGCCATTGTTGTTGACATCTTCCCAGACCAGGTTGCCGAGGCGCAGCACTTCGTAGAAGCCAAAGTCCAGGCTGAGGTTGCTCTGGCTGTCTGGCGCAAACTGACCATGGCCGAGCTTGGGGTCCAGGTCGTTGTTGACACCGTCCTCAGTCGGCTCTGGGGTGCCGCCGAGTGTGACATTGCCGCTGCGGATGACGCCGTCAGTTAGCACGCCGTTGTCGTCGCTGTCAACGTCGCTGTTGGCATCGGCCGATGTGGCAATGTCGTCGCTGCTGCTAAACGCGATGCCGCGCGGTGCAAGCGGCGCGCCGGGCGCAAAGTTGCCGGGCTCGATCTGCACGAAGTAATCACCAGCCAACAGGTTATCGAACAGATAGCGGCCTTCGGAATCGGTTGTGGTGGTAAGCAGCACGCCGCTAGACAGGCTGTGCAGCGTGACGGTCACGCCATGGATGCCGGGAGTGTCGGTGCCGCCGGCAAACGCCGGGTTGATGTCGGCGCCATAGTTGAGCGCGCCGCTGTTATCGCTGTCGAAGAACACGCGGTTGCCGACGGCAAAAACGCGATAGACCGCGAAGTCCACGATGAGGTTTGAGTTCACATCGTCGGTGCTGCTGTTGGTGTTGTACTGCGGCAGTTCCTCGTCGTTTGGCGTGATTGCGTTGGTGGCAGACTGATTGGGCTCGCCGTCGTAGGACAGTGTGACCGGGTTGGAACGGATCACGCGCCGGCCGCCGTCGGCTTTCTCGAGACCGACATCGGATGTGTCGTCATCCGCGCCACCGCTGGCGGTATCGGCATCGAGCTCAGCGTATTCGGCCGGGCCTGTCCCGGCGATGCCGCGCGAGCCGGTGCTGGAGCGATAGCCCAGCAGCGCGCCGTTTGGCACATCGATGCCATTGACCTTTGTCGTGCCGCTGGCGTTGAAGTTGCCCGTTGATAGTTCAACGATGTAGTCGCCTGGCGTCAGATTTTCGAACAGATAGGCGCCATCGAGCAGCGTGCCGGGCTGAATCCCGAGCGCCAGGTTTTCGACCACGGCCATCGGGCGCGTGACCTGATCGGCGATCGGGTCGTATTCGCCTGTGCTGCGGTTGAACTTGTATAGCTTTACCATCACACCGTTTAGGGGCGTGTCACCCTTTTCAGGCGCATACAGGCCGTCGTCGTCGACATCGTCATAAACCTGGTTGCCCAGGTTCATCGCGCGGGCGCGGATAAAGCCAAAGTCCACGTTGAGGTTGGTGCGCGTATCGTTTGCGCCCTGTAGCAGCGCATCGCCCGGGCCGTATGTGAAAGCAGATTCGCCCGTGTCGGCGCTCGGCTCGGCATTGTTGTCCAGCGTCACCACGCCGGATTCGACATATCCCGCTGGGTAAACCGCGCCCAGATAGGTGCTGGAGATAACCGCCCTGACCGCAGCGTTGTCATCGCCGGCCAGATCGTCGTTTGGCGTAACAGAGCTGCCGCCGGTCGTTGGCGCATAGCCGGGTGGGTTCTCCACCACGATCTTGTAGCTGCCTGCCGGCAGGTTGTCGAAGCGATAAAAGCCGCCGGCATCGACCGTGATGGTCTGCACCACAGCGCCGATGATCGCGCCCGCGCCATCGACCGCGTAAATGCGCGCCTTGACGCCATCGAGTTCGCGGTTGATCTTCATCTCGTCGAACACGACCGATGCGCCGTTCGAATCGGTTTGCGTGTAGGGCGTGAGGTTTTGCAGCCCGTCGTTATTGGCGTCGAACCACAAACGGTTGCCGACGCTGTAGAGCGTCGGGTCGACATAGCGATAAATCGCAAAGTCAACGCGGTGATCGTTTGTGACACCGCGTTCCGGGTCGCCGGTGATCAGGTTGGGGTTGGCCGCTGGGTCCAGCGTGACCGGCAGGCCGCGAATGCGATTGTTCGCGCCGGTCTCGCGGCCGTTGTCGTCTTTGTTGACGTTATTGTCCGGGTCGGTCACGTTGGCTTCGAGCGCTGGGTTCGCAACAGGGTCGTCCTGCACGTTGCCGGTGCCGGTGCTGCTGCGATACTCCGGTGGGCGCTCGACTTCGACGATGTCCTCACCCGCTGGCAAGCCCTTGAAGTAATACGCACCGGGCACGTCGTCGGCCGGATCGACGGCGGTCAGCGTGCCGCCTGGCGCATCATCAGCGGTGCCGAGGATGCCATCGAGACCGACCGGTATCTCAGCGCCGGCCGTGTCAAGAAGCCGCACACGGATGCCATTTAGGGCCGGTTCGCCAAACTCCTGGATGCCGCTGTTGTTTGCGTCATAGGCGACTTTATTGCCCAGAATCTGCGCATAAAAACCAAAATCCACGCTCAGGTTGCTGGAGCTGTCGCCGCTTGCGGCGATCAGACCAGGTGTTAGCCCAGGCTGCGTCGCGCCCTGCGCATCGGTCGACGTTTCACCGGTTGGCTCTTTGCCAGCTGATACGGTGATCGGCCGGCTCAACACGCCTTTCAGATAAAAGCCGGCCTGCGATGACCCGGCAAACACAGTGGCGCCGTCGTCATCGTTGTCGGTGTTTAGATTCGTATCGACGCTGGTGGCATCGACCAGCGTGGTTGCCGAACTCAATGTTGTGCTTGAGCTGTGATAGGCGTTTAGCACGCCGCCTGGCGCAAAGTTGGCCGGGGCGACGCCGATGACAAACGTGCCGCCATACAGCGCAGTGCCGTCCGCATGTTTGTTAAAGAGATAGAAACCATCGGCGGCCGTGGTTGCGGTGGCGATCGGTGTGGGCAAGATCTGGCCATTGGCCGCGTTGGTCGCGAACAGGTGCATCAGCACACCTGGCACGCCGCGTTCGGCGCTGTCGATGACCGCGTTGTTATTTGTGTCGAACCAAACCTGGTTGCCGACCTCGACTGGCGCGACAAAGCCAAAGTCGAGCGTGTGGTCGTTTTGGCCGGCCAGCCCGGTGGTGTAGACGATCGTGGGATACAGACCGGGTACACCGCCAAGACCGGGGCCGGTGCCCGTTGTTTGCAAGGGCGCGCCATCGCTGTCGATTGTGTCGCTGGCGTTGGCTGCGGCATCTTTTTGTGTGAGCACAAATCCGCTGAGCGGGCCGCCGTCGTAATCGGAAGGATTGTCGAGCCGGATGTCATAGCGCGTGCCGGGTGTGATGGCTGGGGAGAGCAGGGTGCTGCCGGCTTCGATCACACCGGCGGCTTCACCTGCGCGCGGCGAGCGGAAGAAATATTCGCCGTTGCCGTTTGTCTTGACCGAGCCGATCTTCACGCCCGCCGCGTCGTACAAACTCACGGTGGCGTTGACGATCGGCGGTTCGTCGCCGTCCTGCACGCCGTTCTGGTTTGCGTCGACCCAAAGCCGGTTGCCGATTTCGATCGGCGCCGGGTCGCACATGAGTTCGATGTCGCCGAGGCCGGATGCTTTGCCAAAGCTGCTGGGGCGGCCCAGATAGTCGGCGCCGCTGACTTCATAGCTGGCCGTGCGCGTGCCTTTGGCGCTGCCCATCCAGATCACGCCGATTGCGCGGGCGTCTTTGAGCGGGTCGTAGGCCGTGCTGACGACTTCGCGCGCGCCATGCAGCAACGCCAACGCGCCCAGGCTGAGCTCGGTGTGATAACCACCCCAACTCTCGTCAAAATAAAACTCGCCATTGCCCGGGCCGGCATTGGTATTCGCGCCGGCGGTGCTGACGCCGCCACAGCTGGCGTTGCTTTCCAGGGCGTAGCTCGCGCCGGTTTTACAGGCGCGCAGCATGTCGCCGCCGACGGCGGTTTCGTAGAGACGTGTGTCGCCGGGTTTGGTGCTGTAGTTGTTGTTACCGCCCTGGTGGCCGGCGCGGTCCTGGATGCCGAGAATCAATGCGCCGTCGTCGTCGAACTCGATGTCGGACAAGATCGGCTGCGGCCAAATGACCTGGCCGCCGATCGGTTCCATTTGCGTCCAGGTGTTGATCCAGGGACGCCAGCGCGCGGTCGTGCCGAGCGACACATCTCCGCGCGGATAATTCAGCGGAAACGTCATCACCGGTGAGAAATTGCCGGTTGCACCGGCTGGATCGTGTTTGAAGACATGCGCGGTGAGGTTGGCTGCGATGGCACCGGCGCTTTCGGCGCTGCACACGCCGCCGACATAGACCGAGCCGCGGTTGATGCCCACGGCCCATGGGCGAAAGAGGCCATTTGTGCAGGCCACGGCCGGCATCGGATGCCGCTTGATGTCGGTCGCCGCCGGTGCACGCGATGGCAAATCGATAAAAATCTCGAGCAAATCGCCTGTCTTGAGGTTGATGGCCCACAGCGTCTTTTCGTCTTCCGAAATGTCGATGTCGCCGAAGCCGGTTTTGCCGACCGCGTCATACGCCAATGGATCGTGGCTGGGTTCGGTCAAGTTGGCAGACAGATCGCCGCTTGTGCGGGGATCGGCGCCGAGGTCGATGCCGAGCGCGCTGAGGTTGACAAAAGAGCTAGCGACGCCGTTGGTGCCATTGACTTCGATCTTGTAGATGCCGCCAATGCCCTGCGGACCGAGGCCGACATGGCGTTTCATGATCGCCGTGCTGTACACCGTGCGCGTGCTGCGTTGATAGGCCAGCCCCCAGGTTGCGCCGGTGACTTGCGATTGCGCGACAGTGGCGTTCTGTCCGGTTGTCACGCCGGAGCGATACGGAATGATCACTGTCGACTGCTTTCCCGAAGCGGTGCCGCCTTTGAGCGGATCGCCGTTGAAGAAATAGTTCACCGCCAACATCGGCCCGTTCTGACAATAGTCGCAGGGCTGCAAAATGCCAAAGCTGATGTTGGTTGCGCCCGCTGCCGCGAATTGCACCGAGGTGCCGCTGGCGGGTGTGGCCGGGCTGGTGTTCGCGCCGTGGGGCGCCGCATACATCCCTTCGGGCCAGCCAGTAAATTCAACACGATAGCGCTGCCCGGCGGTCAGCCCGGTCAGCACGTAGGTGCCGGTCGCATCGGTTGTCGCGGTGGCGGCCGCTGAGAGTGCGCCGGATGCAAAAGCCTTGACGGTCAAACCGGGCGCCGGTGTTTCATTAAATGTCGCGCCGGTGTCCATCACGCCGTTGCCGTTGAAATCGTTGTAGGCGCGGCCGGTGATATCGGTTGGCCCGTTAACGGAAGCGCTGCCTTTATCCGCTGTGGCGCCGGTGGATGCGGCGCGCGCGGGTGTGGTTTGCCGGATGCCCGTGGTCAGGCCGCTGAGCACGGCGCAGGTCTGGGCAAGTACGAGTGTCGTGCGTATAAAGTTCGAGGTCGAGGATCGCTTTGTCATTGTGTTCTTCCATGGAAGCGCCCGCCTCGTGCGCAGACGTCATTCAAATCGCGTATGCCGTTCTTAGCCGTGCGCGATTGTCCAGCTAGCCTTTGCTTAGGCACGCTGCTTTAGGTAGAACTTTTTCTAAGCCTCGACTGTGTGCTGAAATGCGACGGCCTAAAGATTGACCGCGATGCGCCAGCACGGCGCGTAAGACTTGCGGTTGAGCAACAGAGTCGTTCGGCTCAACACAAATGCTGGATAGGTGTGTCTCGCGGTATGAGCCCTACGTGCCCCGCAGCTTTGTGAGAAAGGCGACCAGCGCAATGTTGAACGCGGCCGGGTTGCCCAGGTTGCAGCAATGCCCGGCATCTGGGTCGTTCAAGCGTGTGTTCGCGCATACGTTACAAAGCGCCGTCCTCCAACGTGGGGTGCTTCGTGATCCAATCCTGGATGCAACCTGGTTGCATCCAGGATTGGATCGGCACACGCGTTGCATCCGTTTGCCCAGGGCTCACGGGTTGCGGGCTTGCAGCGGCCCTGCCGGGCTGCTTGCTTTTGCATCTGGCCGCGCCGCTCGCGTGAACAGCATCCGCGGCAGCACGCGCGCGGCGACATTTGGCGCAAACAGGCTCTGCGGCGCGCGCGTCAGATGCGCCACGCGCATAAAGGCCAGGTGCAACACCGGGTCTGCGGCTGAACCCGCGAGCAACGCTTCCAGATAGGCATTGGCTGCGCGCGTAGCCCAGGAGGGCTTGCCCACCGTTGCGTTTGAAACACTGGCGTCGTCGCTCGTCGCCAGCCGCCATGGGGTGCGCACGACTGCGGCAAGCCCGGCGTGCAGCGCCGTGATGTCGTGCGCGCCGCCACGCAGCCAGGCCAGCAGCGCGATCGCCTGCGTTGCAGCGACGCTCATGCCCTGGCCGTAGACCGGGTTGAACGCGCATACGCTGTCGCCGATCGGCACAAACCCGGCTGGCACGCGCGCAAGTTCGTCGAATCGACGCCAGCGATTCTCGGTGCGCGCAAACCCGGTGATCGGGGTGAGCGGCTCGGCGTCGCGCAAGAGGTCATGCAACTGAGGGCTGCGCACGTTTGGCGCGGCGAGGCTGCGGATGAAACGCATAAACCCGGCCTCATCGAGTGGCGGCTGCTCACTCAAAGCGCCGCCAAGCGTGATTTGCCAGAGCCCGCCTTCGATCAAATACATGCCGCCGGCGCGCCGGCCATGCGGCGGGCGCAGGCGCTGGATCAGGACTTTCCAGCCCGGGTTAAACGTGGCGGGCATCCGCACTATACGGCTGGCATAGGCCAGGTGCGAATGCACGGTTTGTTCATCCGGCGCCGCATACCCCAGCGATGTCAGCCATTCCGGCGCATGTGAACCACGCCCGCTCGCATCGACGACCAGATCAGCGCTTAACGCCTCTTCAACCTGTGTCGCGCGGTGGCGCACGCGCAGGCCTGTCACGGTGTCGCGCGCGGCGTTCGCCTGCAACGAGACCACATCGGCGCCATCGATCACCGTGATGTCCTCGCGCAGCAGCCGTTCGCGCATGACGCAATCGAGCAACGCCCGCGTGCAGGCATGCGAACGCAGTTCCGATACGACGCGTGGCGCCGCGCGCGAATTGTTGATCAGGGCGACATCGTTTATCCAGTCGATCGGCACGGCGCCGGCCTGTTCCAGGTCGCGCGGCAGACCGGGAAATAGGCATTCGAGCGCGTGCGCGCCGCCCGTCAGCAGCGCGTGAATGTGGCGACCCTGCGGCGTGCCCGCGCGGGTTTGCGGGCTGTCGGGCAGCCGGTCGCGTTCCACGAGCGTGACGGCATAGCCGCCCAACTGCAGCGCGCGCGCCGCGCTCATGCCGGCAACGCTTCCGCCAATCACGATGGCCGATTTTTGCTTCATGTCCGTCAGGATAGGCGCGCGCGACGTTCATTTCCAGCTCATTTTGTAATCATCCCGTGTGCAACTTTTTGAACCCGCACCCTGTATAACAAGACAGGCATGGTTGAACCGGATGAACGCGAGCTAGTGACGCGCGCCAAGCGCGGCGACGCGCACGCGTTTGGCGAATTGGTCCGGTTGCATCAACAGGCGGTGTTTGGCGTCTGCTACCGGCTGACCGGTGAACGGCGGGAAGCCGAGGATGTGACGCAGGATGCGTTTATGCGGGCGTACGACCGCCTCAGCCTGTTCGACGCGAACAAGCCGTTCGGGCCGTGGATGCGGCGTGTGGCGGCCAATGTGTGCTTGAACGCGCTGCAAAAAAAGATGCCGGCCCTGTTCATGCTCGACGACGAGCGTGACGGCACCGACATCGCCGACGCACTGCAGGCGCCCGGGGAAGACGGCGACCCGGCGCTGATCATGGACCGCCGTGAGAGCGCCGAGGCGTTGCGCCGCGCGCTGATCGCGCTGCCGGCCCACTACCGCGCCGTGATCGAACTGTGTCACTTTCAAGAGATGAGTTATGCCGAGGCTGCGCAGGCGCTGCGCCTGCCGCTGACCGATGTAAAAAGCCACTTGTTCCGGGCTCGCAAAGCGCTTGCGAGCCGGCTGCGCCGGCTTGCACCAGGAGAAGCGATGCAATGAAACCGCTTGATGACCGACTCTTACATGAATATCTCGACAGCGCGCTGGACGCCGATGACCGCGCGCGCGTCGAAGGCTGGCTCGCGCGCGATGCCGGTGCGCGGGCACGCTTTGAGCACCTGCGCGCGCTCTTCACGCAGCTTGAAACGCCGCCCGACGAGCCGTTGCCGCGCGACTTTTCAGCCGCCGTCGTGCGTGGCATTCAACGCACCGGTCCGACCCGGTCGCGTACGACGCTAATTGCGCTGCTCACCGCGCAGGCGCTGTTTGCCGCGGCGGCGTGGGTGCTGGCGCTGCCGTTTGCGGCATCGCTGGGAACCGGGTGGCTGAGCGGCGGGCTGTCCAACCCGCTCACGAACGTGGATCTTGCGGCGCGCGCAACCGCAAACCTGGATGTGCTGGCGAGCGGCGCCGCCGCACAGATCGCCACACTGCCGGTGCTGGGGTGGGCGGTGACGGTGGGCGCGCTCGCGCTGCTGTGGGTGTTTGGGACAGGTGCGCTGACGCAAACGCGCGCGCCGAATGGAAATGCAAAATGGAAGAACTAATCAGAAATCTCGCGTTTATCGCAGTGTGTTTTGTGTGCATTGTGGCGACGCTGACCGTCATGCATGCGTTGTTCCCGGCGCGCGTCCAACGCATTCGCCAGGTGGCTGAAGGCGCGCCGCACCGCGCATTTGTGATCGGGCTGATCAACATTTTGTTTTTTGTGGCGCTTGCGTTGTCGGCCTTTTCGATCGGGGATCGCTTTCAAGGTGCGGCGCCTGGCGGTCTGCTCGGATTGGTTGGGCTGGCGCTGAGCATGGTCGTGCTGGTCGGGTTGACCGTGGGGTTGAGCGCGCTGTCGAGGCTGATTGGCGAAAGGGTGTCACCGGATGCCAACCCGGCCCGTCAGAGCGTGAATGGCGCGGTTGCGCTCACTCTGGCCTGTCTGACGCCGTTTGCCGGCTGGTTTGTGATGCTGCCGATTGCCGCCGCAATCGGCGTCGGTGCGTATGTGATGACACTGCTCAAGGCCGAGCGCGCGGACTAACGACGGCCTAGCATGCGACTACGTCCCGCAAAACGTTTGATAGTGCGCGGTGATCTCCGGCGGCGCGGGTTGCGCGAAGCGCTCGAACCCGGGGCGTTCGTCATACGGCTGCGCAAGCGCGGCCAGCAGCAGATCGAACGGCTTCATATCGGCATCCTCGACCGCGGCAGTCAGCGCCTCTTCCACGCGTTGGTTGCGTGGGATGTAGAGCGGGTTGACACGCTTCAGCATCTCTGACAGCGCGCGCGCCGGCACGTTTTCAAGCGCTATGCGCGCGCGCCAGCGCAGCAGCCATGCGTCCAGCGCAGCGGGTTCACGAAACAGCGATGCAAGCGGTTGTGAATCGCCCCCGGCGGCATCGGCCAGGTGCCGCCAACCCAGCGTGTAGTCGACAGCCTGTGTTTCGAGCAGCGTCAGCCAGGCTTGCCCCAGCGCCAGATCATCCGCATCAACCGTCGTCAGGCCGAGCTTCTGGCGCAGACCGGCCAGCCAGTCATTTTCAAACTGTGCTGGAAAGTCGTTGATCACCTGCATCGCCTGGGCGACGGCCGTGTCGGTGTCGGCGTCGATCAGCGGCAACACCGTTTCCGCGAAGCGCGCCAAATTCCAGCGCGCGATATACGGCTGATTGCCATAGGCGTAGCGGCCCTGCGTGTCGATTGAGCTAAATACCGTTGCCGGGTCATACGCTTCGAGAAACGCACACGGGCCATAGTCGATCGTCTCGCCCGAGATTGACATGTTGTCCGTGTTCATCACGCCATGGATAAAGCCAACGTTCATCCATTGCGCGATCAGCGCAGCCTGTCGATCGGCGACGGTTTCCAGCAGCGCCAGCGCGCGATTCGGCCGCTCGGCCAGCTGCGGGTAATGGCGCTGAATGACGAAGTCGACCAACCCCTGCACGCGCGCGGCGTCGCCGTGCGCTGCCAGATACTGGAATGTGCCGACGCGCACATGGCTGGCGGCGACACGCGTCAGCACGCCACCGGGCAGGCTGCGTTCGCGTTGCACCATCTCGCCGGTGCTGACCACCGCCAGCGCACGCGTGGTCGGGATGCCAAAGGCATGCATGGCTTCGCCGATCACATATTCGCGCAGCGCCGGTCCGAGCGCGCTCTTGCCATCGCCGCCGCGTGAGAACGGCGTGCGGCCGGAGCCTTTGAACGCGATGTCGCGCCGCATCCCGCGCCGGTCGATCACTTCACCGAGCAGCAGTGCGCGCCCATCGCCAAGCTTCGGTGAAAATCCCCCGAACTGATGTCCGGCATACGCCTGTGCCACCGGTGTGGCGCCATCCGGCACCTCATTGCCTGAAAACACCGCGGCGCCCAACGGCGAGTTGAGCGCGTCAGCATCCAGCCCAAGCTCGGTCGCAAGCTGCTGGTTGAAGCGCAGCAGCGCCGGGTGCGGGACCTTTGCCGGCGCCCACGGTATAGACATCCCGGGCAGATCTCGGGCGAAGGTATTTTCAAAAGCAAAGGTGTGTGGCATGGCAGTTTCTGCGGCAGCTCCGTCAGTCCGTCATGATTGTAGCGACTGCCGCGGTTCGCCCAGACATGCGCCACGCTGCACAGTATTTTCTAATCAAGCGATCCGCAACTTTCGCATGCGCCCGACTGTATACGCTACATGGCAAACATACTGGCCTTTCTTGGCGTCTTAACGATCGTGGCGTTTGGGTATCCTGCCTTGTTGTCGTTGTTTTGGCTGCTCACTCCGGCAGCGGTGGAGCGGGCGCGGCAGCGTTTGGAGCGCGGTGTCAGAGCCAACGTCTGGCGCGGCCTCTGGCTGAGTGCGCCCCTCGGCGCGATTTCGGCCGCGCTGATTGCGCTGCCGGCCGGCCTGGCGCAATTGCTGGGCTGGCTCATCGCGTTGAGCGTCGTTGTGATCTCGACGATCGGCGCGGCTGGGCTGGCCGCGCTACTCGCCACCCGGCTCTGCGCGCGCTCGGATCGTCGCTGGTCGCCGGTCACCGGTTTTCTGCTCGGCGCGGTGGCGCTTGAATTTGGCGCAGCGCTTCCGGTGATCGGTTGGGTCAGCATCCTGCCGGTCACGCTGTTTGCTTCGCTCGGCGCGGCTGCGGGCGCGCTGTTCGACCGGCGCATCCCAGCCGCAACGGCGTTGGCGCCCGCGGCGGAGGCATAGCCATGCGCGCCATGTCGCGGCGGGATTTTTTGCGGCTGCTCGGTGTATTGGGCACCGCCGGCGCCGCGCAGCTGATCAGCGGCTGCGCGCCAACAAACCGTATTTACGACGGATTGTCCGGTGCGCCAGCGGCTCCCGAACCGATGTCTGTCGCACTCGCCGACTTCGAAGCGCTGCAGCGCATGACGTTTGGCCCGGGTCCAGCTGAACTGCGCGCGGTTGCGCTGCACGGCCTCAACCCATGGATCGAAACCCAGCTGGCGCCAGCTGGGATTGACGACGGCGCCCTGGCGTGGCGGCTTCGGCGCTTCGACATTCTGGACCTGCAGGCGGTCGACATCGCCGACCTGCACAGCGGTCTGTTTGACGATGTCGACAGCGCCGGTGCGATGCGCCAATTGCGCGAGGCCACGCTGCTCCGCCAGATTTACAGCCAGCGCCAATTGCACGAAATCATGGTCGCATTCTGGACCGACCACTTCAACATCTTCATCGAAAAGGACGACTGTTGGCTGCTCAAGCCGATCGACGACCGTGACGTGATTCGCAAACATGCGCTCGGCAACTTTCACGAGCTGTTGCGCGCATCGAGCACCTCACCGGCGATGCTGGTGTATCTGGACAACCAGACCAACAGCGCTGACGCGCCAAACGAAAACTACGCGCGCGAACTGCTTGAGCTGCACACACTCGGTGTCGATGGCGGCTACACGCAGCGCGATGTGATGGAACTGGCGCGGGGTCTGACCGGTTGGACGGTCAAGCAGCCCGACAAACTCTGGCGCGGCGATTTTCATTTTGATAGAGATGCGCACGACTCTGAACCCAAGACCGTGCTCGGCATGCCGTTTGGCGGCGGACAGGCCGAGACCGAGCGGGTGATCGACGCGCTTGCGGCGCATCCGTCGACCGCACGCTTTATCGCGGCCAAACTCGTGCGGCGCTTTGTCGCCGATGTGCCGCCGCCAGCGCTTGTCGAACGCGCTGCGCGCGTGTTTTTGCGCAGTAACGGCGACATTGCGAGCACCTTGCGCAGCGTGTTGTTTGACGGGCTGCCGCAGCGCGCGCCGAAATACAAATCGCCCGCGCGCCTGCTGACCTCGGCGTTGCGCGCGTTGGGCGTGCAGACCGATGGCGGCCCGGCGCTGCACGACATGCTGCAACGCATGGGGCAACCGCTCTTTGGCTGGGCCACGCCGGATGGCTACCCCGATCATGCGGCAGCCTGGCAAACCTCACTGCTGCCGCGCTGGCAATTCGCGCTGGCGCTCGGAACGGGCACATTGGCCGGCACATCGCTCGCGCTTGAGGCGATCTGGGCGCGCGCTGGCGCACGCACGCCGCTCGAAAAACTGGATACGTTGGCAACATTGCTGCTCGGCGCGCCGTTGGCGCGGCCGGTTGTCAGCGAGTTACTGGACGCAATCGATGGCCATGCGCCAGATTTCGACGCTCAGGCTGTCGCTGCGCTCGTGGCGTCGCCCCAATTTCAGACATATTAATCATGCGCCCATTTGAACAACCCCGGCTGGCATTTGCGCCGGCCCAGTCTGCGTCGCGCGGCGACGTGCTGATCGTGATCTTTCTGCGCGGCGCGGCCGATGTGCTCAACATGATCGTGCCGCACGGTGAACACGCCTATTACGCCGCGCGGCCATCACTCGCCATTGCGCGACCGGATGACGAACGCGCCGCCGTTGCACAACGCGCGATCGATCTCGATGGCTTTTTTGGCCTGCATCCGCAACTCCGCGCACTCATGCCGGCCTGGCAGGCGCGTCAGTTGGCGGTTGTGCATGCCTGCGGCGCGCCCGACGAATCGCGCAGCCACTTCAAAGCCATGGCGCTGATGGAACGCGGCGTCGACGATGAGCGTGGTCCGGCATCGGGCTGGATCGGGCGGCATCTGGCGGCGCTGAACACCGGCAACGCCTCGCCGCTGCGCGCGGTGGCGATTGGTGAGACGCTGCCGCGCAGCCTGCTTGGCAACGTGCCGGCCACCGCGCTGCGCTCAATCGTCGACGCGCACCTCGGTTCGGACGAACGCGCCGCGCGCCGCTTTCGCCAGACGCTCGCCGCGTTGTATGGAGCCCCAACGGCGCATCCGGTTGGGCCGACGACGCTGGGCATGATCGACACGCTCGGCGCGCTGCGGCTCGATCGCTATGCGCCTGCGCGCGGTGCGCGTTATCCGGACAGTGCATTCGGGCTCGGGTTGCGCCAGGTGGCGATGCTCGTCAAGGCCGCGGTTGGGCTCGAAGTCGCCGTACTCGATCTGGGTGGTTGGGACACGCACATTGCTCAGGGTGGCGCGGAGGGCTGGATGGCCGGGCTGCTCGGCGATCTGGGCAACGGGCTTGCCGCGCTGCACAGCGATCTGTTTGAACAAATGCCGCGCGTGTCGATCGTGGTGATGAGCGAGTTTGGCCGGCGCCTGGGCGAGAACGGCGGGCTCGGCACCGATCATGGCCACGGCAGCGCGATGCTGTTGCTCGGCGGCCACGTGCGCGGCGGGCGCGTGCACGGGCGCTGGCCCGGATTGCTGCGCGAACAACTCGTCGGCCCCGGCGACCTCGCTGTCACCACCGACTACCGCGATGTGCTCGGCGAGCTCCTCGCCAAACGCCTCAACAACACGCAGCTCGCACAAGTGTTTCCGGGGCACAGCGTGAGCGGGGCAGGCGTGTTTGAAGAAGGTGCTTAACGTTCTTGAGGTGCTTAAGGTAGTGACACTCGACACCTTAAGCACCTTCTTCTAAAATCTCCCGATGCAACCCTCGCAACTCATTGACCTTGCGTCCACGATGATCAAATTGCCGTCGCTGACGGGCGGTGAACATGCCCTCAGCGATTGGACGCATGCGTGGTGTGGCGCGGCCGGGTTTGCCGCGGTGCATCGGCTAAAGGTGCCGGAAGCCGCTGATACGATCGTCGCCACGGTCGATAACGGCGCCGGACCGGCCATGATGTTCAACTTTCACCTGGACACGTTTTCAGTGCCGGCTGGGTGGCCGCGCGATCCCTATCAGCCTTGGGTCGAAGGCAACCGCCTGTATGGCATGGGCGCGCACGACATGAAGGGCGGCGGCGCGGCGGTGCTGGCGGCCATCGAAACGCTGCTCGCCGCGCGCGACAGCTGGCGCGGCCGTCTGATATTCGCCGCAACGACCGATGAAGAAGCCTGGAGCCGTGGCGCGCACGCGGTCATCGAAAGCAAACTTGCGGAAGGCGCGGCATATTGTCTGATCCCGGAACCGACTGTGCCGGGCACGTTGCGCGTCGGCGCGCGCGGCCGCCATGTGATTCGTCTGCGTTTTACCGGGGTGCGGGCCAACGCCGCCTACAACGACAGCGGCATCAACCCGATCGCCGATGCCGCCAATGTCACAAATCGACTGTGCGGCGCGCATGGCATCGCACTTGGGCAGCACCCGCTTGATGCGACGGGCGGCACGCTCAATGTGGTGGGATTCAAGAGCGGCGGCACCGATATTTTGTGGCCGGAGACCGCGGATGTCTGGCTGGACCACTCGTTGCCGCCGGGACACAGCGTTGAACAGACTGTGGCAGGCATCCGCGCACTGGTCGAAACAGCTGGCATTCGCGGGAAATGCGATCTATTCTGGGACGAACGACCGACGCCGGCGCCACGCAGCTTTGTCAACCCGCCGGACGGGTTGTTTGCGCGCACGGTCGCGGAGTGTCTGGCGCGCGCCAGCGGGCGTGAGATTCGCCCGGTGCTCGGACGCAGTGTGTGCGATGCCAACCACTTCCATGCATTTGGCGGCATCCCCAGCATCGTTTGCGGCCCAAGCGGGGGCAACACCAGCGAGGCCTGCGAGTGGGTTGATATCGACTCGATGCTGGCGGTCGCGCGCACCTATGTCGATGTGACGCAGCGCTTGCTGGCGCCGGACGCGCGATCATGATGCGCCTGGGCGTTCGTCCGCCATCGCGGCGCTTCGACTGGCTGCTGATCGTGCTGTCGCTCTGGTTTGTCGGCGGGCTGTTTCTCGATGGCTGGGCGCACACGCACGGTCGCACCGACGAGTCTTTCTTTACGCCATGGCACGGGGTGCTGTATTCCGGGCACATGGCGGTGCTCGTCACGTTGTCGGCCTATGCGCTTCGTTTTCGCGCATTGCCGGCAGGCTACGGGCTGTCTTTGATCGGCGCCGGGTTGTTTCTGCTGTCTGGCCTGGGCGATCTGATCTGGCACGAGACGTTTGGCATCGAGCAAAGCATCGAGGCGTTGTATAGCCCGACGCACCTGGGGCTGGCCATCTCCGGATTGATGATCGTCACCGGCGGCCTGCGCGCCGGCTGGGCGCGCCCCGAACGTGCACCCGGCGTGTTCGCGCAGTTGCCGGCGCTGCTCTCGCTTGCGTTGGGGTTGGCCTGGGTGATGTTTTTTACGCAGCCCACCAGCCCGCTCGCCAACAGCTGGGGGCTCGGGCGGTTTCGCGCGAGTTACACCGATCAGGCGATTGGTATCGTCAGCATATTGCTGGACACCTTGCTGCTGATGGGCGCGCTGTTGATTTACATGCGCCGCTGGCAGCCGGCGCCTGGCGCGTGGATGCTGGTGTTTGGTCTGAGCGCGTGCGCGATGGGCTTTATCTTTAGCAAGGGGCCGTATCCGTTGGCGCACGTGCTGGTGCGTGTCGTGGCCGGCCTGATTGCCGATGTGCTGGTGCGCGTGCTGCGGCCGACGGTTGACCGACCTTTTGCGTTGCGCGTCTTTACGTTTGCCGTGCCGGCAGTGTTGTATGCGCTCTACTTTCTTGTCGCCTGGCGCACGGTTGGCATTTCGTGGTCGGTGCACATGTGGAGCGGGATGATTGTGCTGGCCGGGCTGACCGGCATGTTGATCGGCTTCGTTGCCGTGCCGCCGCAGATCGAGCACGCGGCGCATGATGTCGGATAGACGCAGGCAGCGCCTGCGACGGGAATCATCGTGCCCCGCAAGCGCTGCCTGCGTCTATCCGACATCATGCATCGCAAGGAGAAGAACACGTAGCACCATGGCAGAGAAGAAACTGAAGTTCGAAGGCGTGACGAAGACCCTGAGTCAGCCCGCCACGCGCGCGCTCTTTGCCGCGGGCTACATGCGTTTGGAGCAGCTGATTGGCGTGCCCGAGGCTGCGCTTGCAAAGCTGCACGGCATGGGGCCAAAGGCGCTGGGCATTCTGCGCGAGGCATTGGCCGAGCTGCCAAAAACAACGCCGGCCGATCCGTTTGCACGCGTGCGTCAGATCTGTCTGGCGTTGCCGGACAGCGGCGAGCGGCTCTCGCACGGCGAGCCTACGTTTTTTGTCAAAAATAAAGTCTTTGTCATGTGCGCGAACAATCATCACAACGATGGCCACGTCGCGATCTGGCTGCCGGTGCCAGAGGGCGCGCAGGCGGCGTTAATCGCATCGACGCCGCGAACGTTTTACAAACCGCCGTATGTTGGTGTGAAGGGCTGGGTCGGGATTGAGCTTGCACAGATCGCAGACGATGAACTGCGCTCGCACATCCATACCGCCTGGGATTTGATTGCGCCGAAGAAGCGGGCGCGTTAGGCGGCAGCCTGTGTGTGCTTGGCTGCGTCGACGCACTCAATTTCGCCAAAACACGCCAAAAGTGTGCTGAATTGATGGAAGATCTGCACTTGCCCGAATCGCTACGCGGCGTCTTCTTCCCATTTCGTTGGGACAAACGCGCGCTGTGGACGCTGCCCACGCCGCCGGTATACGTGCCGGTCGATGCGACTGTGCTGGCATCTCGCACTGCCGGTCTGGTCAACCCAGCCGCCGCAGCCGCTGTTTGATCTGAGCCCGCAGGCGGTGATCGCCGATCCGGTGCAATATGCACAACACTGGTCGCGCATCCTGACAGCCGATATCGGCTATCCGCTCGACATGTTCGCGCTGAACGGGCGTTGGGTGATCATGGACGGCTACCATCGGCTGGCGCGCTGCCACGTCGAAGGACAAGCTGCGATCTCGGTGCGGCAGCACCCGGCTGCCCTGTTGGCGCAAGTGCGCGCATAATCCCGCCCATGTCCATCGCCACTTTGATCCGCCGCGAGCGCATTGTCGAACTGCTCGACGCACTGGTGCGCATTCCGTCTGTCACGAACAACGAAGGCGATATCGCCAACTGGATGCACGACTACATGCGCCAGCTCGGGCTGCGGGGCGTGCAGCGCCTGCCAGTGGCCGAAAGCGGCGACACACTGGTCGGCTATCTCGATGGCCCGGCCGACGGACCGGCGCTGCTGCTCAACTTTCACCTGGACACGTTTGGCGTTTTCAATGGCTGGGACAGCGATCCCTTCGTGCCGCTGGTCCGCGACGAGCGCATGTACGGGTTGGGCACGCTCGACATGAAGGGCGGTGGCGCGTGTCTGCTGGCAGCGCTCGAGGCGCTGATCGAGGGTAAGGCACAGCTGCGCGGACGCGTTGTGCTGGCCTGCACCACGGATGAAGAAAACTGGAGCCGCGGCGCGCACGCGCTCATTCAGAGTGGCGCGTTGCGCGGATGCGTCGGCGCCCTGGTGCCGGAACCCACGCCACAGGGCGCACTGCGAGTCGGCGCGCGCGGCCGGCATGTCATCACGATTCACTTGAAGGGCAAGAGCGCGCACATTGCGCTGGCCAACACGCAGTCGATCAATAGCGCGCACGACGCTGCGCGCATCATCAGCGTGCTGGCCGCCACCGAATCGCTTGGCCTGCGCTTTGACCCGGCCTTCAACCTGGGCAGCAGCATCGGCGTGACCGGCGTGCACGCCGGTGGCACGATGATCCTGGTGCCCGAAGCCGCGCAGATTATTTTGGACCGGCATATTTTGCCCGGCGAAACGCTTGAAGGCGCGCTCGACCATCTGCGCGGGTTGATCGACAAGGCGCAGATCGCCGGCACTTACACGCTGAGCTGGGATGACCGGCCCACGCCGGCGCCGGGCGCGTTTGTGGTGCCAGAGGACAGCCCGTTTACGAAGACGACGCGCGCCGCGCTTGCTCGCGAACTGGGCCAGGACGTGTCGTTGACGCTGGCGCAAAGCGTGGCCGATATCAATCACATCGCGGTGCACGGCGGTGTGCCGACGTTGACGATGGGGCCATGGGGTGGCAACACCTGCGAAGCCAACGAGTGGATCGACTTGACCTCGCTGGTGCCAATCGCGCGCGCACACGTCAACACGGTGCTTGGGATGCTGGGGTGACGGCGCTCGCATGGATAGCCGCAGGCACAGCCTGCGGGTGCGCGCGCATTTCGATCCGCAGGCAGTGCCTGCGGCTTTCCACCACGCGTTCTTAGTTCGCCATAAGCATTCCGGCATAACATCGCCCAAATTCTTTTTTTGACAAAAGCATGTCCAAATCATCACGCACTGCCCGCAGGGCTGCACCCCCGCCACCCCCAAAATCAAACCGAACCAACCTGATTATCGGCAGCGTCGTTGGCGCGCTTGCGCTTGCAGGTCTGATCTATCTGTTGTTCTTCAATACGAAATCGGGCGATCCGAACATTCCAGATTTGAAGGGCTACGGCCGGCTACAGGGCGGACATAGCGCCAACAAACAGAATTACGCGCAAATACCGCCGGTCGGCGGTGTGCACAACCCGAACTGGCAAAACTGCGGCATCTACAACGCGCCTGTGCAGAGTGAGCTGGCTGTGCATTCGATGGAGCATGGTGCGGTGTGGATCGCGTATGACCCGGCCATTGGTGATGCGAACGCCAAAAAGCTAAAGGATCTGGTGCGGCTGCGCGCTTACACGCTGCTCGCGCCGTATCCAGGGCTGCCAGCGCCGGTCGTGGCATCTGCCTGGGGGTTTCAAGTGTCCGCTCAGGATGCCGGCGATCCGCAGATTGGCAAATTTGTCGAGCGCTTTGCAAATGGCAATCAGGCGCTGGAGCCCGGTGCGCCGTGCACCGGTTCGATCGGCAAACCGGATGAATAGGCGCAATCTGCTCGCAACTGCGCTGTGCTGTGTTGCGCTGCTTGGGGCTTGTCAGAATGCCGCGCGACCCGGCGAAGCCAGCGCGGATGTCACATTTACGCGCGACATGATGGTGCACCATGGCCAGGCCGTTGAAATGGCGCTGGTTATCCGCGATCGCAGCAGTGACGCCGCGATGCGCCAGATGGCGCTCGATATGGCGCTGACGCAACAGGCACAGATCGGGCAGATGCATGGCTGGTTGTCGGTCTGGGATGTGCCGCTGACCGGGCCGGAGCCGCCCATGCGCGGCATGGCCGAACAGATGGGCATGGCCTCGCGCGCCGATGTCAACGCGCTGTCGACGCTGTCGGTCGCCGAGGCCGAGGTCTCGTTTTTACGATTGATGGTGCGCCATCACTTAGGCGGTGTGGCGATGGCCCAAGATGTGCTTGGCCGCAACCCGCACCCGGTTGTCAAACGCCTGGCCGACGCCATCGTCGAGAGCCAGACAAGCGAGATCGACTACATGCAGCAGCTGCTGGCCGCGCGAGGGACGACGCCGGAGCGCGTTCCGACGCCGTCGCAGGGCCATCACTAACGCACATCCGTATCACGTCGATCGACGCACATTTGCAAGTCGAGTGCACAGAGAAATATCGATGAATGGAACTAATCCCGCGCTTTGCGCGGGATTAGTTCCATTCATCGATATTTCTCTGTGCACTCGACTTGCGGAGAAATCAAATCAGCGCGAGCGGCCGCACCGGCGAACCGGTTGCGCCGACAAACTTGAGCGGCGCGCACACAAACTCAAACGCATATTGCCGCGCCGCAGCCAATTCTCCCAGCTTTAGATTTTCAATAATGTAGACGCCACTGCGCACCAGAAAGATAATGTGCCCGGGCAGCGTGCAGCCGAGCGCCTCGTCTTTTAAGCCGAGCACATCCCAAGCCATGTTGTCTGCGCCGACGGCCAGCGGTCGCTGTTCCGCCACCCAGCGCGACGCATCGCCGTGCAGCCCGGGGCCAGCCAGATAGCGCGCTTCGTCGCGCCAGTGGCGCTCGTTGCCAGTGTGCACCAGCACCACGCTACCCGGCGCGATGCGGCTGTTTTGAGCGCGCGCGCAAGCCTTGAGTTCGTCGGCGCTGATCGCATAGCCGTCCGGCAGGCTGTCCACGCCAAGGTGCGCGGCCATGTCGAGCAGCACGCCGGGCGCAACGATGGGCGCGATGCGGTCCACGCTGTGCGTCGTAAACCCGGTGCTGCTCATGATCGACGCATCGACCGGGACGCCGCCGCACAAAAATAGATGCTCGGACTGATGGCATAGCGCGTCAATGTGTGTGCCACTGTGTTCTTTGCAAACAATCAGCCCGCTCGCGCTGGAACGCGGCCCATCCTGGCCGTAGCCATCGCTGTGGCGGCGATGCAACACGTACGAATAACCGGGTTTGTGCCCCGGGTGGATCGGCATGTCCTCGGTGCGCGGCTGTTCGAGATCGAAAACGCGGGTGGGCAGGGCAATCTGTGTCATAGTTGGCTCCGGTCACACGAGTATGACGGCTGGGCGTGGAATGTCAAAGCACACTTGCGATTGCCGTTTCAGGGCGTTGGCGTTACTATGTGCGGACAAGCACTAGGAGTACCCCGATGACGTTTCTTACCCAGACACAGATCGAACAATTTCGCGATGACGGCTATCTTGTTGTGCGCGGGTTGTTTGACCCGATTGCAGACCTCGAACCGGTCGCGCGTGAGTATGCCGGTGTGTTGGATAACCTGGCGCGCGAGTTGCGTGCCAAAGGCGCGATCGCATCGACCTACGACGAATTGCCGTTTGGTCAGCGCGTGATCCAGATCTATCGTGAGAGCAACCTCGTGCACGCGCAGTATTTTGATTTCTCGCTGCCGCAGTCGGGCGTCACTGCGGACACGCCGTTTTGGGCCGGTCCGGCGGTCTTCGATATGATGCGCAATGCGAAGCTGTTGGACGCGGTTGAATCGCTGATTGGCCCGGAGATTTACTCCAACCCCGTCCAGCACGTGCGCATCAAACCGCCCGAACACCTGACGCCCAAAGACGCCGACGGTCATGTGCAACTCGGCAAATCAAGTGTGCATCAGGACAATGGCGTGGTGCTGCCCGAGGCCGATCAGACCGACATGCTGACGGTCTGGTTTCCGCTGTGGGACGCCACTGTAGAGAACGGCTGCCTGGTCGTTTGGCCGAAAAGCCATCGCCAGGGGCTGCTCGACCATTGCCCGAGCAAAGGCGGTTTGCAGATTCCTGGCCAGCTGCTCAGCGGCAAGGCGCTGTCGATGCCGATGAAACGCGGCGACGCGCTGTTTATGCATCGTTTGACCGTGCATGCCAGCCACGCGAACAACAGCGACAACGTGCGCTGGAGCTTTGACCTGCGCTACAACCCGATCGGACAACCGACCGGCCGTGAGGCGTTTCCAGGCTTTGTTGCGCGCAGCCGCAGCAACCCGGCATCAGAATTGCGCGATGCCGCAACATGGTCGCAACTGTGGCACGACGCGCGACAGCGTCTCTCCCAGCAAACCATGGGTGCTTTTAACCGCTGGCGTGCCGACAGCCCGGTTTGCGCATAATCCGCCAAATACAGGCTTAACCGCGAATTGCCGACGTGTTTTGAGACAAAAACCGAAAACATCGGGACGCCAGCGTGCGCCAGGGTTCATATGCTTTTTGCAGCAAAAAAACATCATGAAACACATAAACCTGAGCTCTCCTGCCCTGATCGCCTGCGTTATCGCCACCTCCTGCCTAGCTGCGCCGCAAACGATGCGCGCCAGCAGTGCCGCCGTCACGATCACCGTTACGCGCTCGGATGACCCGCAGCCGACGTCCTTATCAAAGACTTGTAGCTTTACGTCTGGCGCGCTCAGCGCGGCGACGGATGGCTGCTCGTTTCGCCGCGCAGTGCTTGAAGCCGCCGCCCGGCCGCAGTCAGACCGCCCGATCACGATTCAGTTCGCACTCGCGCTGACCGACACTAATAAAGACCTGGTCGCACCGGGCACTTGGACGATCAAACTGACCGACGCGCTCCCGCCGCTGCGGACCGATTCCATCATCAACAGGAATGGCGCGGTCACGATCGATGGCGCGACACAGGCTGGCGGCCGCGCGAACGCGCCGGCCATCCTGATTGATTTGGCCAACAACAGCTGGAGCATCGAGAGCGCCAACAACATCTTCCGCAACTTGAGCATTAAAAAGAGCGGTGGCTTGCTGTTTAAGACCGGCGCGAGCGGCAATCTGGTTGAGCGCAGCTGGATGGGTTTGACCGACGACGGTCAGGGTCTCGATTTGCGCACGCCGGCTGCCCCTGGCAATTTGGCCATCGGAAACGGCGTTCGCATGCTGAGCGGCAGCGACAATAACATCGTGCGCCTCAATCGCTTTATGGGCAGCACCACGCCCGCTATTGATATCGAAAGTGGCACAACGGGCAATATCGTCATCAGCAACAGTATCGGCCTGCGCAGCGACGGCACAGCGCCGGTAATTCCCGACCCGGTGCGTTGTCAGAAGCTGGTCGATTTTGATCCAAACAGCTGGTATGGCGGTCGCGGCATCCGCATCAGCGGGACGGCCAATCGCGTTGAAGCCAACGTAATTGCCGGGTTGCATTTGCAGTTGTCCGGCACTGAGCTTGAATCGCCAGGGATCGAAGTTCTGGGCGCTGATCATGAGGTGACGCGCAACGTGATTGGCGTCGATCTGGCCAACACCCAGATAGGTATTTGCGGTCAGGCGATGAAAGTCGCCGGCAATGGCAGCCCGGATCACAAACAATATAATCGTCGGCGCGGGCGTGGGCGATCTGGTGACGGGTGGTGGCGATCTGGTCATCATGGCCAATGATTCTTCGCCGTCAGTTTGGCCGCATTACCGTGCGCGGCAACCTGGTCAAAGACGGCCCGGGCCGTCTGTATGGATTTGGCCCGAGCGCGCCTTCGGTGCTGCGGTTGTTTGCCCCGGCGCGTGTCACGCGGATCAGCGCGACTGACGTTGGCGGTGCGGCCGGCGCCGACAGCCCGTGCCCGAATTGCATCGTCGATGTGTATGTAGACGATATCGACAACGCGCAGGAAGCGCTGACATTTGTCGGCAGCGCCACGGCGGACGCCAGCGGCAACTGGACACTGCCCTTTGCGGGGCTGGCAGCAGGCACTGGGTTGCGCACGATGAGCACGCCGCAGAACGCGGGTGTGATTGGCGGTCTTGGCGCCGGCACCACCACGCGCACATCGATTCTGTATGTGCCGCTCAGCACACCGGTGATCTCCGGCGCGATCACATCGACCGCCGGTCTGACGCAGACGTATCAGATTGCGGTGAGCCCGCAGACGATCCAGACGCCGGTCACCTACACAATTGAGGCGACGGGTTACACCACATCGGTGCAGCTGCTGCAGTCGACATCGATGTTGATCCCGGTGAATTGGGCGACACCGGGCACGAAGACGCTGAAGATTACGGCGACAAACGACCTGAGTGAGGTCAACGCCACGATCACCGTCGAAGTCACCGGCGGCAGCACTGGGCCGAACAAGACGCTGTGGCTGCCGTTGACTACGCAAGGCCGCTAATCAATCGCGAAGCATTTGGGCACCCTCCGAGGGTGCCCATTCAACGACGCGGTTTTGCCGATGTTGGTCTTGCGCGGACAGTCGGCGCATAGGTCAGGCATGGCCCGCTGTTGATGGAGACCGCACCGAGCTTGACGATCGCGCCAGCCGAACCGGTGTCGTCGCCAAAGAACAAAAAGTTCGGTGTTTCATAGGGGTCGGGGAACCCGCCAAATTCAGCGTAACTGCGCAACGTGCCGGTCAGCACGGGTATGCCGCTTTGGCTGAGCACGTATGAATTCGTCTGAATACGCAGCGTATAGGTGGCTGGCGCAGCGGTGTCAATTGCGACGCCTTCGGCCTGTGTAAACAACCCCGGTGGGGCACCGCCTTGCTGCGCCCAAACACGATCCGGCCAGAACCCCAACTCAATGCCGCGCTTGTCGTTGCTCAGCGCGATCACGCTAAAACCAGCGCGGTGTTCGCTGCTGTGCGCCTCCTGCACGACTTCAACGGCAAAGGTGATGGTGAATCCGCGTGCCCGGTCGAGTTTTGGCGTCTTTCCAATGTATCCGGCCTGCGCATTGAGCGATGTCGCGGTGTCCAGCACCGTCGCCGTGGTGCCCACGGTTTCGGTAACCGCCGGGCCAAAGGCAAAAAATGAGAGCGATTGCGCGGAGGGTGAGGTACCACGCGACGGTTCATACAGTATCGTCATGCCGCAGCTTGATGCAGCCTGCGCTGCTGCATGATGTTGCGGCCGCGCAATCGCCAGTGCAACCAAACTCAAGATGCAAAAAATGCGCATGCCCCAAGTTTGACACAGCAGGCTGAATATGCGATATCTAGCGCAACAAAGACTATATTTCTAAGTCTGGCGAAATTGCTATATCCCTCGCGGAGCGAGGGATATAGCAATTTCGCCGCTTTACAGACTTGGTTTTTATTGCACCAGTGACAAAGTGTGCAGTCTCTTGCTATCGGCGAAATCCAATGCCGACTGGATAACACGCACGCGATGGGGGAATCATGTTTATACGTATGGTGGTGGGAATCGGTTTGGTCTTCGTGTGTCTGAGCGGTGTGCAGCACAGTTTTGCCGCGCCTGCGGGCGTCACCATCTCGGTGAACACCACAGCCGACGAGGTCAACGGCAACGCCAGTTGCTCGCTGCGTGAAGCGGTGCAGGCTGCCAATTCCGACCGCGCTGTCGGGGCCTGCCCGGCCGGCAATGGCCCGGACACGATCATCGTGCCAGCCGGGACCTACACCCTCAATCTGCAGTCTGCTGGCGGGCTTGAGATCAGCACGCCGATCACGCTCAGCGGCGCGAGCGCGACCAGCACCATCATCGACGCGAATGGTGACGGCCGAACCGGCCTGACCTTGGCGTTCGACAATCTATTTGTGTGCGATGCCGGCGCCGATGGCATCGATGTGTTTGACGGCTTTGGCCATGCCGCCGGCGCACTGGTTGCGCCGCCCGGCAACGGCGGGCTGAGTCTGCCAAACGCGGTATTTGTCGGCTATGAGGGCGATGCCCTTTACGTGTCGGATTTTTCTGCCGGGGTGAAACGCTTTAAGCTGCCCAGCGGCGCCTTTTCAGACACAATCGTGGCCAACAGCGGCAGCTATGGCACATACAACACCCTGGCCGCGACCGACATGCTGCTCCTGCCCGGCGTCTACGAGATGCTGGTCGCGGATTATTACCCGCCCGCCGCGCCGTTGAGCCCGGGCCGGGTGCTCCGGTTCAACACGCAAACCGGCGCGTTTCTGGGCGAATTTGTCGGGCCTGGCAGCGGCGGTCTCAAGACGCCGAACTCGCTGGCGCTGCTGGGTGCGCATGTGTATGTGACCGACGCAAGCAGCAACAATGTGCTGCGTTACACCAAGGCCACCGGCGCGTTTGTCGATGTCTTTGTCAGCGCAGGCAGCGGCGGGCTCAACCGGCCGCGCGATTTGATCTTCTCCGGCGCAAATCTGCTGGTGGCCAGCGAAGAGACAGACCAGGTGCTGCGATATAACGCAACGACCGGCAACTTTGTTGGCGTGTTTGTCAGCGCCGGCAGCGGCGGGTTGGACAAACCGCAGGGCATGACGCTTGGCCCGGATGGACACCTGTATGTCTCCAGCGCCGGCACAAATCAACTGTTGCGCTACAACGGCGCGACCGGCGCGTTTATCGATGTGTTTGTCGATACGGATCAAGGCGTGAACGGCATTGTCGGCTGCCCGACGTTTGTGCCCGGCCAGGTTTTTGGCCCAACTGTCAAGCTAAAGAACATCACCGTGCGCAACAGCGTCCAAAATGGCAACCCGGGCAGCGGGCATGGCATCTTTAACAGTGCGCATGTCGTGCTCGAACTGACCGACAGTATCGTTCGCGACAACCGTTCAAACTCGCCCGGCGCCGGTATCGCAAACGGCGGTGATCTGACCGTGCGGCGCTCGACGATCACGGCAAATCAGACCTTGACCGGCACATTGGGCGGCACGCAGTACTCGGGAGGCGGGATTATGAACTTCAAAGACGCCCGCGCGCGCATCTTCGACAGCACCATCAGCAACAACATCGCCGTGCGCGGCGCAGGCGTGCGCAACGCCGGCGGCACGCTGGAGATCACAAACAGCACCGTCAGCGGCAACATCGCGCAGGCGCGCGGCGGCGGCATCATGAACTTTGGCGATGCCAGCATTCGCTTTAGCACCATCACAAACAACACCGTGTTCATGTCTTTGTGGTCGGGCACCGATCCCGGCGCCGAAGACACATATGGCGGCGGCATCTACAACAACGGAGATCTGCGGATTGCGAACAGCATCCTGGCTGGCAACCGCGATAACCGCACGCGCTTCGACGCCGGATTTGCGCCCGATTGCTGGAGCGGCGGTGCGGACAGCGTCATTCAATCGCGCCGTGGCAACATCATCGGCGTCAAGAATGCGTTGTGCCCGATGCCCGATGTCACGCTCGATCAGGTTGGCACAGACAGCGCGCCGCTAAGCGCCGGCATCGCCGCGCTCGCAAACAACGGCGGGCCGATGTTGACGCACGCGCCCTTGCCAACTAGCCCGGCCGTCGATAGCGCGGTGACCAGCCTGGTGCTGTGCCCCCTCGCCGATCAGCGCGCAGCCCCGCGCGCCGTTGATGGCGATGACAACGGCAGCGCGGTCTGCGACGTTGGCGCTGTCGAGCTGGGCGGCATTGTCCCGGTTGTCACGCTGACGGTGCACCTGCCGTTTGTCGCACGACCATGATCGCAGGGTGCGCGACATTCGCGGCTTAGCATTTCGCGATAGAGTTGCAGTGTGTTTCGGATACGTCTCGTTGCACTCATCGTCGTTGCGCTCAGCGTAGCCGTAACGCACCCCTCGGTTCGCGCAGAGGATGACACACCCGTCGCGGCATTTGCGCGCGCGGTTTCCAATACGGCGCTGGTGCTGGCGACGGACGCACAGGTCAGTGGCGATTGGGCCGTGGCCTCGGCCACAACCGATGAACCTGGTGAACCGGCCCTGCTGATCGCGCGCCGCGAGTCGGGTGGCTGGCGCGCGTTGTCACCACAGACTGGGCAGGTCGATGTTTACAACGCCTGGTTGGGCGCGTTGCCGCCGACCCTGGTCAGCGCCGAGGATCAGACCGCGCTGACGTTGGCCACACCGGCCGAAGTGCGCGCGGCGCAGGCATTGCCGCCCTTTGACGGGTATCGCCTGCCGTATGCAGAATCATGGTCCGCGTTTATGTCGCAGGGGCCGGTGGGGCAGTTTAGTCATGCCGGGTACTGGGCGATTGACCTGGTGCTGCCCACCAGCACCGGCTACACCGCCACAGTCATCGCCGCGAAATCCGGCGTGGTGATGTATGTCAAGGACGTCAGCGACATCGGCGGGCTGCGTTCCGGGCTGAGTGGCTATGCCAACGGTGTCGTCATTCGACATGGTCCGGGGGAATACTCGTGGTACTGGCATCTCGCGCATCGCAGCGTGCCTGCCGATGTGCAGCCCGGCCTGCCGATCGAAGCGGGCACGGTGCTGGGATGGATGGGTTCGACCGGTTATTCGAGCGGCCCGCATCTGCACTTTCAAGTCAGCGAAGCCTTTGCATGGGCCGGCTGCAGCGCAATCACCGGCTGCTCAGCCCGCGAAACGCGTATCGATCGCGCGCCCTTTAGCAAAACCTTGCGCGGCGCCGATTTCGACGAGGTCACCGACGAAGCGCGCTGGGACGGCTGCTCATCGCGCGCGGCCTGCGCGATGAATGCCATCTCCGCGAATGTGCTGAGCGCGGCCGATGGCGTGGTGCTGTACTGGTCGCCGCAGTTTCACGGGCCGGGTTGGAAGGTTGGCGGCAGCGCTTTGGCGACGGTGCCGCGCTGGTTGCAGGCGCGCGCTGGCTCACTTGGCGTGCCGGAGGGCTGGTGGGTGCAGGTTACGGGAACAGCGGGCAACAGCGTCTTCGAGAGCGGGCAGACCATACTGCCCACAACGTTAAAACCCGCCGCGCTCACCGTGGCGCCGCTGATCACCGTGACGAAATACGTGCGGAACGACCTGCCTGTTGCATGGCCGTATCAATTTGGCAGCGCAGATGAACGTGTGGCGCGTGTGTCCGATGCCGCGGGCAGCGCGGTGAAACCCTGCGCATGGCGCACGGTGCTGGTGCCGCCTGGTAAACATGCGCTGCAGGCCGCGGTGCAGGCGCGCGGCGCGAACTCTGTTGAGTTTGAGCTGACGCGCTGGCCGCCGGCGTCGGTAGCGTGCGTCGATCCGCCGGTCGACCCCGGCCCGCTGCCGGCCGCCACACCCTGCCTGACCCCAACGATCGACGCGCTTGAACCAAACGACGACCTGAGCAGCGCCACGCCGCTTTCGTTTACCGAGGCGCAGCGACATGTCACGATCGTACCGGGTGATGCCGATTGGGCGGTGATCACGGTGCCGCATGGCATGCGCTTTACGGTGAGCACGACTGATCTTGAGGCAGATGCCGATCCGGTCTTACAGTTATTCGCGCGAGACGGTGATGCCGAACTCGCTCGCAACGACGATGCGGTTGGCTATGGCGCGCGCGTGGCCTGGGTCGCGTCGGGCGCGGGCGCCTATCGCGTGCGCGCGACGCAGTGGGATCCCGGCATCTCCGGTTGTAACACCGGCTTTACGCTGCGCGCCGAGCATACTGCGGCAGGTGTTGTTGCCTAGTCTTAAACCGGCGCTAAACGCTAAACGTCTGCCCGCGCAACCTGGAGAGTCACCCTGGAGCGAACCAGGTTCGATGAAATGAACCTAGGTTGAACCTGGTTCGCTCCAGGTTCACTGCGCTGGAGCGGCAGCTTAGCACGCCAAAGCAGTGAACTCAGCGTTGCTCGGCACATCCGGCGCCACATGCATGACTCGGCCGGCCACATCCATCACGATGCCAGCCACACTTTCGGTGCGCAGGCACGGGTGCAGCGACAGATCGGGGTGCCGGTTGATGCATAACGGCTTGTCATGCTCATCGCGCAGGATCGACTGCAGCGTCTGAAGATCCACTTTGCCGCGCGCTGTTTGCATCAACAGTTCAGCCCGCGCAAATCGCTCGCGGGTAGTGGATGTCTTCGAAATCGCGCAGGCCACAGGCATGGCCGTTGACGTAATGCAGTGATTGGAATGCACTAGCACACCCGCTTCTGGCAGCAGCTCGCCGACACCGGCCGGTGTGATTTCGAGGCATCGGATGCGTCCGAGTTCATCCGCGACCGTCACGCATGACGATGCGCCGCTGCGCGTGTTTTTGGCAAGCGCCACGGCTTGATCGGAGGTGTGGCACGCCAGCATCAGCCGCAACAACACATGCACCGGCATGCCCGGCTGCTGGCCATCGAGCTCGGATGCCAGGATATTAAGCGTGACCGCGATCCCGGCGCTGTTCAGGCCGATCTTGCCCACCATGCCGCCCTCGGTCAGTGTGATCAGATCGGGTGCGCCGCGTTCGCGCACGCGCAGCATGACGCAGGCTGCGCGCTGATCGCCGGTCCAATCCCAGTTCTGTGCCAGCCAGGTGCGGCCGTCTGTGCTGGCGACCGGTGTTGCGGCGACGGTGGTGCATTCGCTCAGCTCGCCTGCGGTGCCGCGCGCAGTGTCGGCCGGGTGCTGCGGCACGCCAGCCGCGATGTTGGCCGCGGTGGCGGACGCGTAGTCCGCATGTTCGCCCTGCGCAAAGGTGCCAGCCAGCAGCTCGGTGCGCACGTTGAGCGTCAGAATATCGTCAAAGCTCTGGCCAGCGCCGATCGCAATGCCGCGCATCTCCTCGAGCAGGTGCGGTGCGACGCTGTCGAGCACCGGCAGGTATTTGCGCGCGCGGATCTGTGCCTCCTGCCACTGCCAGCCGCGCAAAAACGCGAACAGCCGCGCATAGCTGGCGATACTGTGACGGGTCTGTGCTGCGGCCGCGCTTCCATAGGCAATGCCGCGCGCGTGGGGGGGACCGGTGAGCGTAATTTCAGGGAACATAGGTGGACTACACCTAAGTGGACTACACCTCAGGTGTAGTCCACTTAGCAGCTTCTGTTTGTGGCCATGATAGCCTCACTGCGGAATCTGCGAAAACAGGAGAAAATTAGTCAGAAACTGTCAGGATTTGACCGCGGTCAACTAGGTGGACTACACCTCCTGCGCATTTCATTAGCGCAACAGCTCTTCCAGCGAGCGCACGATGCGATCCGGCTGGCCAGCCGCGTCTTCGGGAAAATCGTTGTGCAGATAGTTGTACCAGATGCCGGCAATGCCGAGTGACTGTGGCGCAAGTACATCCCAGTCCAGGCGATCGCCGATCATCGCCACTTCGTGCGCCGGCAGACTCAGCGCGTCAAGCACATGTTGATATGTGGACGGGTCGGGTTTTCCCACACCAAACTCGCCCTCGATCAGGATGACGTCAAAATGCTGCTCCAGCGAGAATTGCGCCAGCTTGCGACGTTGCCAGCCCGCTTCGCCGTTGGTGATCATGCCTAGTCGCATACCGGCGGCCTTGAGGGTTCCAAGCACATCCAACGCGTCGCTAAACAGATACAAGTTTTTGAAGAAGTAGCGCACATACTGGCTGGCGAATCGATCTGGCGTGCTTGCCGGCAGCACCACGGACAGCGCATCGGCCGCGCGTCGCAAAATTTCAGCCGGCGATTCCGCCATTCGGTGCCGCCAGATATGGTGTGACGCCGCATCTCCAAAGAGCGACTTGCGCGCGGCATCCAGGGCGTTTTTTAAATCCGAAACGGGGACATCAAGCTCCTCCGCAAAGGCCTTGTGCAAGGTGTTCCAGGTGTTGAAGCTCGCCGTGCTGGTCTGGATGAGTGTGTCGTCCAGGTCGAAGATCAAGCCTTTGGGCGGCAGCGGTTGATCGCTCATTTTCGCGCCAGCTCCGCCAACAGTTCAAGCTGACCGGTGTGATAGGCCTCGTGCCGCATCAGAAACAGCGTCGCTTCCGCGCGGGTCATGTCCCATGGACCGATCTTTGTCATCTCCGCCGCGCGCGCAGGATTGAACTGGCGAAACCCGTGTTCGATCCGGCCTTGCGCGATCTCAATCGCCTCCAACAGATCATCGAGCTGCGCGATGTCCGGGCCGTCCGCCAATACCGGCGCGCTATTGGCCTGATAGCGCTCAGCCTGCGCGACATCGAATATCGGCGCAAGTTCAAGATGGTCGAGCACCTTGTTGCGATAGGCCGCGATGTGTCCCAACAGCCAGTTCGCGCAGTTGCCGTTCGCTTGCGGTGTTAGCAGCGCATCGGCGTGCGTAAAGCCTTTTGTGTGATTTTTGATAAAGAAGAGATTGCGCGCATAGGCGTTGATCGCCATTTCAACAGTGAACATGCATGCCATTATCTCGCGACATGCGCTCATGACGCGCACGATAATGCTTGGCATGCGCATTTCATGGCTCGTCATCGTCCTCATCTGCCTGCACATCACCGCCGCGCACGCACAAACATCGCTACCGCCAGCGGTTCCGACAAAACAGCCGGCCATCGCGCGATCTCCGCGCGCAACCCCGGCACCCGCGCGCCCGGAGCGTGTGATGGTCGCGCTGGTTTTTGGTCAATCAAACGCGGCAAACTACGGGGAAACACGGCGAATTGCCGGCGCCCGGGTGCAGGTATTGGCCGGTGGCAAACTGATCCGCGCCGTCGATCCCTTGCCAGGTGGCAATGGCGTCGGCGGCAGCGTCTGGACCCGCCTCGGCGACAAGCTGATCGCTTCCGGCGCCTACGACCGGGTCATATTTGTGCCGGCCGCGATCGGGGGAAGTGAGATTGCTGAATGGCAGCCCGAGGTCAAAAAGCACTTCAAACTGGTAGCGACGCAGATTCATATGGCGCAGGCCGCCGGCTACCGCTTTACCCACCTGATGTGGCATCAGGGCGAGAGCGACGCCGCCTTAAACATTCACCCGACCGATTACCGGTTGCGTTTCTTGAACGTGCTGCGAGGTGTGCGTGAAGCTGGCGTTGATGCGCCTGTGTTCGTCGCCGTTGCGACTGTCTGTGGCCAGTATGGTGAAAACAAAGATATTCGCTGGGTGCAGCGCGACATCGTCAACCACGATTTGCGCATCTGGCAGGGACCCGATACCGACGTGCTTGCCGGCCCCGAATACCGACACGACGGCTGTCACTTTTCAACACGTGGCCTGGACCGACACGCCGATCTCTGGCTCGAGTTTCTTGCCCGATACGACACCGGTGTGCGGTAGAAGAGGGTTAGCCACAGAGGTCACAGAGGACACGGAGATTAAGAAAAAATTTCTTCTTCTTCTTCTTCTTCTTCTCCGTGTCCTCTGTGACCTCTGTGGCTAATCCTCTTCTCTAAGCCACCCCGACATGGATCGCCATCGTCCCGAGCGCGAGCGTTTTGAAATACGTGTTCTTGTAGCCGGCTTGGTTGAACAAATCCCACAACGGTCGCGCGGGCGGGAACTTGCTGAGCGAGTTAGGCAGATAGGTGTAGGCGCTCATGTCACCCGCGATGACCCCACCGATCAACGGCACCATTTTGTAGAAATACAACGTAAATAACTGGTTGAAGCCCGGAGTCTGCGGATGCGTGATCTCCATGCACACCACCCGGCCGCCGGGTTTGGTGACGCGCCGCAGTTCGCGCAGGCATTGCGGCAGATCGACTACGTTGCGCAACAGGAACGCGTTTGTGATGCCGTCAAAGGTGTGGTCGGGGAAGGGCAGGTGAAGCGCGTCACCGACCCCCCAGGTCGTCTGGGCGTCTTTGCGTTGTGCGCCTTTGCGCGCGCCTTCGCGCAGAATGGTCTCGCTAAAGTCGAACGCATGCACTGTGGCATCGGGATAGCGTTCGCGCACTGCAAACGCCAGATCGCCCGTGCCAGTTGCAAGATCGAGCACCTGCGCGTTTCTGCCGAGTTGCAGATGTTTTGCCGTTTCCCGCCGCCAGGCCTGATCCTGACCGCCAGTCATGACCCGGTTCATCAGGTCATAACGGCGTGTGATGCGCGAAAACATTGTTTGCACCTGTTTTGAGCGCTCGGTTGGGTTTTCGGCCGCCAGTGGGGTGTTCATACACGTGAAATTCTACGGCCCGCACTGTGGGAATGTCGGGGAAAAGGCAGGAGGCTCAGCTTTTTCCCAAAATGGTAGAATATCACCCGTTGTTGACGCGGTAAATCTGCACCCTTTGAGTGGATCCGCGCGAATCATTACACGTTTAGGAGATATAAATTATGGCACTCGGCAAAGGGGAGAAAGCTGAAATCGTCTCGAAGTTTGCAAAAAGCTCGAACGATACCGGTTCTTCCGATGTTCAAATCGCGATTTTGACAAATCGCATCAACCATCTCAATGAGCACTTGCGCACGCACAAGCATGACCAAGGCTCGCGAGCTGGATTGCTCAAGCTGGTCGGCAAGCGCCGTTCGCTGCTCAAGTATGTGCAGTCTCATAACCCCGAGGGGTATCGCAAACTGTTGACGAGCCTCGGTCTGCGCAAGTAATCGTAGAACCCCCTCACGCCGCAGGCGCGAGGGGGTTTTGCATCAGTAAGAGCGGGCAGGGTGCGTAGAGATTAGAGGAATGCGCGCAACATACGTGTTGCGCGCATTCCTCTAACCTCTACATCCTCCCGCATTTGGGATACGCGTCTCGCAAGAGCGATGCGCGCCCGCGTTGGAGACAACTTAACAATGTCCGATTCATCTCTCTCTTCTCTCATTGTTCCTGGAGAGAAGCCCAAAAATCACGTCTACAAGGCGATGATCGGGGACAAGGAAATCACGATAGAGACCGGCCGTCTGGCCCGGCTCGCAGGCGGCGCAGTCACTGCCCGTCTCGGCGACACGATGGTGCTTGCCACCGCAACGATGTCGCAAATCTGTCCGTCAGGGCATCGACTTCTTCCCGCTTAGCGTGGATTACGAAGAGCGCCTCTACGCAGCCGGCCGCATCCCGGGCTCATACTTCCGCAAGGAAGGCCGCCCGTCCGAAGCCGCCATCCTGATTGCGCGTTTGATCGATCGCCCGATGCGCCCGTTGTTCCCGGATGACCTGCGCAACGACGTGCAGATCATCGTGACCGCGGTTTCGCACGATCAAATCAACGACATCGACATCCTGGCCATCAACGCCGCTTCGGCCGCGCTGGTGATCTCTGATGTGCCATTCACCACGCCAGTCGGCGCGGTGCGCGTCGGGCTGATAAACGGCGAACTGGTCTTTAACCCGACCATCCCGGAAATGGAATATAGCGATCTCGATTTGCGCATTGCCGGCACCAAAGACGCCATCGTCATGGTCGAGTGCGGCGCGAACGAAGTCGACGAAGCCACCATGGTCAAGGCGCTGCGCGCGCGGCCATGAGGCCATCCAGAGCCTATGTCGCGGTGCAGGAAAAGATGCGCGCCGACCTCGGCAAGGCCAAATCTGACTATCCTAAATTTGGTCAGAACGCCGAGTTCAACGCCAAAGTGCGCGGCGCTGGTTGGCAGCACGCATGCAGGACATCATCAACAAAGAATTGGCCAAGTCCGAGCAGACCGGCGCGATCGAGGCGATCGAAGCCGATGTGATGGCGACGATGCAGGCCGCCCAGGCCGATGTCAACACCGACGAAGCTGCACGCCGTGGTCAAAGACATGACCGCCGAAGCCGTGCGCTCGCGCATCCTCAACAGACGGCATGCGCCCGGATGGCCGCACACTCAAGCAGATCCGCCCGATCTGGTGCGAAATTGGCGATCACATTTCGCCCCGCGCGCACGGCGCCGCGATCTTCACCCGCGGCGAGACGCAGATCATGTGCGATCGCCACATTGGCGACCACCGACATGGCGCAGGAATTGGACGGGCTGAACCCGAACAAAGAAAAGCGCTATATGCACAACTACAACTTCCCGCCCTACAGCACGGGTGAGGCGAAGATGCTGCGCGGCGGCAGCCGCCGCGAAGTTGGACACGGCGCGTTGGCCGAGCGCGCGCTGATCCCGGTATTGCCTTGCGGTGCCGGATTTCCCGTATGCCGATTCGCGTGGTCAGCGAGGCGATCAGCTCAAACGGCAGCACCTCGATGGGCAGCGTCTGCGGCAGCACGATGTCATTGATGAACGCCGGTGTGCCGATCAAGGCGCCGGTCTCGGGCATCGCGATGGGTCTGATCACCCACATGGAGAAGGGCATCAGCGGCGGCTACGCCATCCTGAGCGACATCCAGGGTTTGGAAGACCACATCGGCGACATGGACTTCAAAGTGGCCGGCACCCACGAAGGGCATCACCGCGCTGCAGATGGACATCAAGATCTCCGGTCTGACTCCGCAAGTGCTTGAAGAGGCGCTGACGCAGGCCAACAACGGCCGCCTGGCGATCCTCGAGCGCATGCTTGAGACGATCTCAGACCGCGGGCGATCTAAAGGCGCATACGCCGCGGATTACCACGGTCCAGATCGACCCAGAGAAGATTGGCGCGGTTGATTGGACCAGGCGGCAAGAATGTGCGCGCCATCCAGGAACAGACCGGCGTCAAGATCGACATCCAGGAAGACGGCAAGGTCTACATCGCTTCGAACGACGGCCCCTCGGCCGAGCGCGCGAAGGAGATGGTCATGGGTCTTGGCGGCACCGTGGAACTTGGCACGGTGTTTACCGGCCCGGTCACGCGCATCACCGACTTCGGCTGCTTTGTCGAAATCATGCCGCGGCTTGAGGGCATGGTGCACGTGTCGCAGCTCGCCGACTTCCGTGTCGAGCGGGTCGAAGACGAAGTGCAGATGGGCCAGGAAGTCACTGTCATGGTGATCGGCACCGACAACGGCAAGGTTCGCCTGAGCCGCAAGGCCGTGCTCGCTGGACTGTCGCTTGAGGAAGCTCAGGCGCAGGATCGCGGCGGACGCCCACCTGGCGGCGGACGTGGCGGTGATCGCCGCGGCGGCGGTGACCGTCGCAGCAGCGGCGGCAGCAGTGGCGGTGGTGGTGATCGTGGCGGCGACCGCGGCGGTGACCGTCGCCCGTTGCGCCGCGCCCCGCGTGACTAAACCCTAGCGTGTGTGGCGAGCGCGCGCGAAGTCGTTTTATCGACTTCACGCGCGCTCGCAGCACCGCATTCCCTCGCATCGACCTCAATCATCGCGACCCCAAACACTATGCGAAACGCATTCGCGCTGCCCGAAAATCACGATTTCCTCTGGGAGCAATTGGCAGATCTCCCGTACTTTCGCGGCCTGTTGCGCGCCGTTGAATCCCGGTTTTATCAAGACTTGCCGATCGTCGGGCCGGTGCTTGACCTGGGCTCCGGCGATGGCAGCTTTGCCGCGCAGACATTTGCAAAACCACTCGATGTCGGGCTAGATCCCTGGCGCGGACCGCTTTGGTTTTCGCGCAACAAACCCACGCACAAGTTGCGCACGCTGTCTGATGGCGCGCGCATGCCGTTCAACGATGCGTCGTTTCAGACCGTGATCAGCAACTCGGTGCTCGAGCACATCCCTGATCTTGACCCGGTGATCGCCGAGACCTATCGCGTCATGCGCCCGGGCGGCTACTTTCTATTTTGCTCACCGTCGGAGTATTTCACCGACTGGTTTCTCGGCACAAAAATTCTTGGCGACTCCTACCGCAAGTGGTTTAACCTGATCTCGCGGCACCAGCACACCGACAGCCCGGCGACCTGGCGCGCACGCCTCGAAAAGCAGGGGTTTGAAGTTGAGCGCATTTGGTACTGACTTTTCGCCGCATGCCGCGCGCGTCTTGGAGATGGGGCACTACTTGGGGTTGCCCAGCCTGATCTCGAAGAAACTCTTTGGCAAGTGGGTGCTGTTCGCAAACCGCAGCAATCCGTTTCTAAACAGCCTGTACAAACAGCTTGAGCCCATTTACAACGAGAAGCCCGGCGATGTCGGCGCGTATCTTTTTGTTGTGGCGCGCAAGCCGGCGGCAAAATAGCCCGCGCTGTGTGACGGCCAGTTGCCAGAAGCACGCGGGCTTTCGATTCTGCGCGCCGAAGTGTGCATGAAATCGATGCTGCGTGCGGCTGCGCAAAAGTCCATTGTTCAGCATGGCGTTGCATGGTATGTTTATAGCCGCGTTTGAATCATGCGAATATCATCCTTGCTGCCAACACACCTCATGCCGCGCGCCGGGCAAAAAGAGACGGGCACTCCACAGCGCGAGACCGATGTTGACGTCACCGTCGATTCCGACTCGCAGGTCTGGCTTGAGCCGCCCTATCGCGTGCTGATTCACAACGATGACGTGACCACGTTTGAGTTTGTGATCAAGATGCTTACGAGCATTTTCAAACTGACATCGTCCCAAGCCGAGCGCATCGCGATGATCACACACGTCGCCGGGCTGGCGCTCGTCTGTGTGCGCCCGCAAGGCGAAGCTGAGCGGCTTGTCAATCAAGGCATTTTTGCCGCCCGCCTTGAAGGCTACCCGTTGCGCCTGTCATGCGAGCCTGAAGCCTGAGCTGGCGCGTGACGTGCGACTTACTTTAGATAATCACCCGTGAGCAGTGCCACGCGATCGCGCGCGTCTGGTGTGATGCGATCGTGTGCAGTCATGACAGCGAAGCGCATCGCACCCGCGCACTCGTGCGGCAGTGTGTCCACGCCAGCCAAAATTTTCACGATGGCCTGTTGGGCGAGCGCAAGGTTGGCGTGCAGGCGCTCGATCACAATCTCCACGGTCACATCGCCCTCACCTTCGTGCCAGACGTCATAGTCGGTGACATGCGCCATGATGGCGAAATCCATCTCCGCCTCGCGCGCCAAAAACGCTTCCGGGCAGGCTGTCATGCCGATGATGTCGCACCCCCACGCCCGAAAAGCGTGGCTCTCGGCCTTTGTGCTAAAGCGCGGACCTTCGATCGTGATCAGCGTGCCACCCGCGTGGGCTGCGCCACCGCTGGATTTGACCGACGCCACGACGAGCGCGCTGAGCGACGCGCTAAACGGGCTTCCAACCGAGACATGGCCGACCACGCCGCCGTCGTAAAACGAGTGCGCGCGCTTGCCCTTTGTAAAGTCAAACAGCTGGTTGGGCACCACGATATCGCGGGGGTGCATTTCTTCACGCAGGCTGCCACAAGCGCTGACGCTGAGCACGTGCGTGATCCCCAATGATTTCAATGCGTAAATATTCGCCCGATAGTTCACCTCGCTTGGGTTGAAGCGATGGCCGCGGCCATGGCGCGGCAGAAAAGCCACGCGCTTGCCATGCAGCGTGCCAATGATCACTGCATCAGATGGATCGCCAAATGGCGTGCTAATCACACGCTCCTCAATATTGGTAAGCCCGGGCATGGCATACAAGCCGCTGCCGCCGATCACGCCGAGGCTGATTTTTGAATCTGACATGTCGGCATTTTACGCCGCGGAATGTGCCGCGGACCAAGTGGGAGGAATAAGCCACAGATTGCACAGATTTAGGAATTGCAAACAACCGGCTTGCATCTGTTTCCGTGCAATCTGTGGCTTATTCCTCTTTGTTCGCACCAATGTGCAACCATGCGTTCTAATTGCCGAATGAGCATTCTGTCTGCGTTGCCTGTCCGTCAGGGGCACTTCCTGCTCGAGTCCGGCTATCACAGCGATGTGTGGCTGACGCTCGATGCGTTGTTTGTTGAGCCGGCGCGGGTGGCGCCGCTGGTCGATGCGCTGGCGAGCGCGCTGCGACCGCATCGGATAGACGCAGTATGCGGGCCGCTGCTGGGCGGCGCGTTTCTAGCACAGGCGCTTGCTACTGCGCTGCGCATCGCGTTCTACTACACAGAACCGCGACAGCACTCGGGGGCCCCGGGCCTGTTTGCGGCAGCATATGCGTTGCCGGCGGCATTGCATGCCACTGCGCGCGGCAAACGTGTGGCCGTTGTCGATGATGTCATCAGCGCGGGGAGCTCGGTGCGCGCGACGGTGGCTGCGCTTGAAGCCGCTGGCGCAACACCCGTTGTCGTAGCATCGTTGCTGGTGCTGGGCAACAAAGCGCTCGATCACTTTGCCGCTGTTGGCATTCCGGTTGAGGCACTTGAGCGGCGCACGTTTACGACGTGGGAACCGGCGCAGTGTCCGCTGTGCCGAGCCGGTGAGCCCCTGATTAACCCGCAAAGCGCTGCGCAGCGGTGAAATTTCGATTAGGATCATGACCATGGATCGCATGGGTCCCATCACTGAACACATCGACGACAGCCCGGGCATTCATCAGCGGGGCGGCGTGATGCTGCGCCTTGCAATTTTGGCCGGTGTGCTTGGTGGGTTGGCCGGCATGTTTGGCATTGCGTTGCGCCTTGGCAGCGGCACACTGGTTGCGTTGGTCGCACTGGCCACCCTGGCATTATTTGCAGCGCGTCTCGCCGCGGTGTGCGGTGTTTCGCAAGCGGCGCGGCTGTTTGAGCGGTTCAATCAGCTCGGTGAACAAGCTGAAGCGGCTTTGCAGCAACACACCGACGTAGCGCCAATTGGCCCACCAGACACACGCCAGGATTGGCAGTCGCAAACGATCGCGCCGCAACCTTTCACGGGTTTGATGGATCGATTGCGCGCAGCTGTTTCAAATTCTGGAAAGCCCAATGCTAGCGTTCTCTCGGGTGCGCAATGGCTCTCTGTGTTCGCGGTGGCCTGCGCGTTTGGTATCCCGCTTGCGCTGCGCTTGTATCGGTTGGCTGATTTGCAGGCCGAGGTCTATGGCGATATCAACATCGTCTTTGAGTACATGCAAGCGATCCGTTCCGGCAGCCTGCCGTTTCGCTTTGTGCTGAGCAGCGGGCCGCTGTATCACTATCTGATCGCGCCGCTGATTGGCCTGACCGGGTTGAGCTACACCGGCATCAAGCTGGCCTCGGTCGTCTGCAGTGTCGCGATCCTGGTGTTCATCTATCTGATCGGCCGTGCGGTGCGCGGGCGCATATTTGGCTTGCTGGCTGTATTTGTGGCCGGCGTGTCGTCGTGGCTGCTTGCATTTAGCCGGCTTGGCAACTCGCAGATCATCGTGCCGCTGGTGGCGGTCGCGTCGCTCTATTTTTTGGTGCGCTATCAGTTTCAACCGAACCGAATAAACACAGTGCTGTGCGCGGGCATCGCCGCGCTGGGGTTCTACGGGTATCCACAGTCGTTTGTGATCGCGCCGGCCATGTTTTTGACATTTGCGCTGATGCAATATGCCTCTGAGCGTCGTTTTCGCTGGCGCGATCTGGCGCTATTTGTCGGTGTCACAGGGCTCGTCGCGGCGCCGTTTATCGTGGTGCTGGCGAACGCGCCGACCAATTTTGCCGATGGCTATATCGGCGACAAGTTTTTTGGAGCTGCCGAACCGCTGCGGCGTGTGATCAATAACTCTGCGAGCGCGATGGCCGCGTTTCATGTGCGTGGTGACCTTGTGTTTCGCAGCAATCCGAGTGGCGTGCCGCATCTGGACATCGTGAGCGGCATTCTGATGCTGCTTGGCGTCGCATATTGGCTGTTGCCGGGAAATCGCCGTTGGACGATTGCCTGGGTGCTGCCGTTTCTGCTGCTACAAATTCCGTCCATCCTGGTGTTGAATTTCAACCGTGAGGTGCCGTCGGCATCCCGCACACTGGGCATCGCGCCGGTCACGTATCTCCTGGTCGCAAGCGGGTTGTGGTTTGTCCTGGTTATTTTGCGCAAGCGCATCGCATCCCGTGCCGCTGCGCCGATGGTCGGGCTGGCGGCGCTCGCCCTGATCCTCGGCTTAAACGCGCAACGCTACTTTGGTGATTACATTGCCGGCTTGCCCTACAACAACACGCCGGTCGCGCGGATCGCGACCGATTTTGTCAACACATTGCCGGAAGGCACCAACGTGTATCTCTATGGCTGTTGCTGGACTGCGGGGATGCCCGAGCCCAAGAGCATCCAGTATGAAATGCGCCAACCGCGCACCCTGGTTGAACTGCCGCCCGGATCGCTGACCTGCGCTACCCTGCAACAGATCATGCAACCCCCAGCGGTGTTGTTTTGGAGTCCGCAAAACCCGGTGCCCGACGCGCAGGTGGCGCAGTGCATGGATGCGCTGCCCGGGCAGTTGTATGTCAGCCCGGAGGGCCGGCCGGTCTATTACGCCGCATCCGTGCGACCGGTTCACGCGATGTCACCGCTCGACTCGCCGCTTGCGACACCGGAGCCTGCAGCGGATTTGCCCGTGATGGCGCGGCCAGAAGACGCCGGCGCCGGGGTGTTGGTGATGGATGATGCGCTCTCCAGTGTCGAGGTTGCCATTAGCGGCCGCGCGGCTGCACTCAGCCATTCAGAGCTCGATACCGGCGAGATCACAAACATGATCGACGGTTCGCCCAACACGCTGGTGCGCGGCGCGAAGGCCAACCCGTTTGTTATCGATATCGCGTTTCTCGAGCCGCAAGCGCTGATGACAGTCAAACTCAAGACGCAGACGCTTGCGCAGACCAAAATCATTGTGACCGTGATCGCGCCGGATGGCCAGACCACCACCACATCGCATCTGTTTCGCGAAACCGAACCCGACCCGCTGCTCACCCTGCCGTTGGGCATGGCGCCCGGACCGGTCTCCGATCTGCGCATCGAAATCATCGATCAGCGCCAGTTGCCAACCGAGGGCTATCACATGCACGTTTATGAGCTAACGCTTGAGTAGCGGCCCGCAGCGCACGCCAGCACGCGTCAGCGCGCGCTTGATGGCGCCGATGCGGCTTGAATCGTGCACAAATGCAACGTCTGCGTCGAGATACACGCGCGTGCCGTCATGCGCCACGGCATAGCCATATTCAAGCACCGAAACGATCTGTTCTGCGCACTGCGCCGCGTCGCGAAAGACCGCGCCTGGCAGGCTGCGCCCGCGCAACATGCCGTCCGGCTCGTATTGCCGATCCGCTGCGATTTCACTGGCGGTCTGGAGCTTTGCGCGCCGTCCGGCGCTGATCAGATGCGAGCCTGCCGGCCCGATCAGCATCAAGCCCGCGTCAAGCCCGGCGATGCTGTCTGCCACTGCCGCGGCGACTTCCGTATCCGTGGCCGCAAACTGATGAAGCGTGCCCTGCAATCGCACATGGGTGAGCGACATGTCGTGCAGCGCGGCAATCTTCAGCAGCCCGAGCAGCTGCGTGCGCACGGTGGCGGCGATGTGCTCCGGCGCCATGATCGCGATGCGCTGGCCGATGTTGGCGTGGCTCATCGTGCTTGGGCTGGCGCCGGCTTGCACGCCATGTTGGCGGCACAACTGCAGGCAGTGATCGATCAGCTGCGCGCCCAATGACAGCGCGCCGCATGCGATGTGGGCTGCGTTTGCGAACGGCAACGCGCTGTCATCGTCCACAAGGCCGTCGCCGCAGTCGCAGCTCAAGCAGATTTGCATGGCCCCATCATCTCGCGTTTTGCCCCGCCTATACTCGCGTGATTCATGAATTCCGAATTGTTTGGGTCGTTGTTGGCGTTGGCGAGCGGGTTGATCTGGGGTGGGGGTGATTTTGCAGGCGGCGTGGCGTCGCGCAAGTCGAGCAGCATGCAGGTGCTGGTCATCGGCGGCGCGGCTGGGTTCGGCCTGTTGGTATTGTTGGCGTTGCTCTGGCGCGAACCGTTCCCATCGCCCCGAAGCCTGGGTTGGGGCTTTGTCGCAGGGTTGTTCGGCATGCTGGGGTTGGTGTGTCTGTATCACGGGCTGGCGAACGGTCGGGCGAGCGTGGTTGCGCCGGTGTCGACCATCGTGGCGCAGGCGGTGCCGGTGCTGTTTGTGGCGGTGAGCACCGGGTTGCCAGCGGTGTCGCAATTGATCGGGTTTGTGCTGGCCATCGCCGGCGTCTGGCTGGTGTCGCAGTCTCCGGAGACTGACGACGGGCGCGCGTCGCGCTCGAGTGGCTTAAACATGGCGCTGCTGGCCGGCCTGGGGTTTGGCCTGTTTTTTATCTTCGCCGGGTTTACCGAGAGCGCGCATGTTTTTGGCGCGCTGGCTGCCGCGCGCGTAGCCACCGTGGGCGGGTGTTTGTTGCTGTTGCTGGCGCGGCGCGAAGGCATCGGCCGCGCGGCAATTCGACCAGTCGCCCTGCTTTCTGGAACGCTGGACGCGATTGGAAACGCGCTGTATCTTGTGGCCAAACAATTTGTGCGTCAGGATGTCGCCGTGGTGCTGAGCTCGTTGTATCCGATTAGCACCATCTTGCTGAGCTATCTCATCTTTAAGGAGCGCATTGTCGCGCGCCAGTGGGCTGGTATCGCGGTCTGCAGCGTCGCGGTGGTACTGATCGTGGCCGACGCCGCGCTCTGGCGCAGGTGGCTCGGTGCTTAATCGTGGCTACGGGCGAACGTTCAATGGAGCTACGGCTTTGAAAGCTGCGCCTGCTCCCAGGCCAGCGTCTCCGGCAGCCCAGCCTCTAGCGAACGCGGGGCATAGTTGAGCACCCGCCGCGCCTTTGCATTGTTGCCAATATAGGTCACGCCGGCGCTGGTGCGCAAAAACTCGCCGCTATACATCGGGGGCAACGGGATGACTTTGCCGATGACATCCATCAACGCCGCCATGGCTGCGACCATGCCAGGCGGCGCGACAAACCCGGGCGGTTTGATGCCGGTGATCTTTTGCGCCAGCGCCATGCTTTCGACCAGCGTGTGGGTCGGGCCGCAGATCAGATAATTTTCACCGGGCACGCCGCGTTCCATGGCGGCCAGATGCGCTTGCGCGACATCCTCGACGTGTGCCCAGGAGTACGCGACTTTGCCCATCAACATGGGCAGTTTTTTGGATAAATACTGCTGCAAGGAGGCGTGCACCAAACTGGTATCGCCTGGGCCATACACCAAACCCGGTTGCACAATCACAAGCGGCAGACCGGCCTTGATAAAGTCGTTGGCGATGTGATGCGCTGCCGCCTTGGTGCGGTCATATTCGCTGAGATGCGTGCCGGTAAACACATAGGACTCGTCAACCTCAACGCCATGCGTGTCGGAATTCACCGCGAGGGTGCTGGTATAGACCCCCTTGGGGATTTTGAGCTCTTGCATCAGCGCAAGCACATTGCGCGTGCCGTCGATGTTGATGCGGACGCCGTCGCCGTTGTGCTGAATGCCAACTTTGTACCAACCGGCGATGTGAAACACGCCGTCGACGCCGCGCATCGCCGTGCGCATGCTTTCGCGGTCGGCCACATCGCCTTGAACCAGCGTGACGCCGATCGCCGCCAGATCGGCCGCGCGGGCCGGGTCGCGCACCAGCGCGACGACATCGTGCCCGGCAGCGCGCAGTTGCTTTGCCACGCGCCCGCCGATAAACCCGGTCGCCCCTGTGATGAAATACCGCATATTGACCTGCTCCTGTGTCGCGGGTGCCCTTTAACCCCAACCAGCTGCAAGTCTAACTGCCTGTTTGTCCAGGCTGCTCACGAGGGCGTCACCAAAGACGGATAGATGCGCTATTTACGAACCGCTTAAGCGCCTGCCGCTACTCATAAAATGCTGGCGCCTGTTTTAGCGTTTTCCACTGATCCATTTCATGGCCGAAAATAACCAGCCCGATTTTTTCGCGTTCGACCAAGTCAAGTAGTTTGATCGTGCTGGCGCGGATCGCATCGGCGTCCGGGTTGCTACCGTCGCCCTGCTTGTCGCGGGTAAAGCCCGCGCGGAACGGGACAGCGTCAACCGTCAGCAGAACCGCGCCCGTTTTGGGCAGCCGCACCAGCACCGACTGATGCCCCGGCACATGCCCGCTCGTCTCAATCAGCTCCAGCCCCGGCAGCAGTTCGGTGTCCCCGTCCACCAGCCGAATGCGCTCCGTCGGCCGATCCCATTCGGGTCGATTGGCGGCAAAACGCGGATTGCTCGCCGCATCCAGATGATGCGCCCGCTGAACAACATAGTGCGCCTTCGTGAATGCACCGTGTCTTCCAGCATGGTCGATATCGTAATGTGTCGAAACGACGGTATCAATATCATCCGGTGTTAAGCCGAGGTTCGCCAACTGCTGGACGACGTCCTGCCCGTTCTCGAAGTCCGTTTCGCCTTCAGGCATAGTCTCTGGCAGACCACTGTCGATCAGAATGTGCTTGCCGTCTCCGGTTTGCACCAGATAGCACACAATTGGAATCTCATAGAGCGGCATATTCCCGACTTGCATCAGGTAGAGACGCTGCACAGCATTCGTGCTCATGATCATTTCCTCGTAAAAATTCTCGCGGCTATTGCACCAATGCGGCGTCCAGTGCCTCTCCCAGGCTGCGCACCGGCAATAATTTCAGGCCCGCTGGCGGGTGTTCGATCGCGCGCGCGGTTTTTGGGATCACCACGCGCGAGAAACCCAGCTTGGCGGCTTCGTTCAGGCGCTGGTTGATCTGGCTGACGCTGCGGATCTCGCCGCTCAGGCCGACTTCGCCGACGATGGCCATATCCGGCGGCACCGGGATGCCTTTGTGCGCGCTGGCGATCGCGATGGCCGCGGCCAGGTCGGCCGCAGGTTCGTCAATCGTCATGCCGCCGACGATGTTGACAAACACGTCCTGGTCAAACAGCTTGATGCCGACGCGCTTCGCCAAAACCGCGGTCAGCAAAAACAGCCGGTTGTGGTCAAAGCCGTTTGCGGTGCGGCGTGGCATTGGGTTTTGGGTGGCGCTTGCCAGCGCCTGCACTTCAACCAGCAGCGGGCGGGTGCCTTCCATCGTCACAGCCACAGCCGAACCGGGCGCGTTCATCATGCGCTCGGCCAGAAAAGCCTCGCTCGGGTTGGCGACTTCTTTCATGCCGCCGCCGGTCATCTCGAACACACCGACCTCGCTGGTCGGCCCAAAGCGATTCTTGATCGACCGCAGAATCCGAAAAATGTGAAATCGATCGCCTTCGAGTTGCAGCACCGTGTCGACGATGTGCTCAAGCACCTTTGGTCCGGCAATCGTGCCCTCTTTGGTGACATGGCCGACGATAAAGATTGCGATGTTCGACTGCTTGGCAATGGCCTGCAATCGCTGCGCGCTCTCGCGCACCTGCGACACCGTGCCGGCGCTGGAGGACAGCTCGTCGACATACATGGTCTGGATCGAATCGATGATCGCGAGCTTGGGCCGCATGGTGTCGAGCGCGGAGACCACATCGTTGAGATTGGTTTCGGTGAGCAGGTATAAATCGCTGGTGCCGACGCCCAGGCGTTCGGCGCGCATCTTGAGCTGGTGCGCGCTCTCCTCGCCGCTGATATACAGCGTTGGCCCGGCGTTTTTTGCGACATCGACGGCCGCTTCCATCAGCATGGTGCTCTTGCCCACGCCTGGGTCGCCGCCGATCAGCACTAGCGAACCCGGCACAATGCCGCCGCCCAGCACGCGTGCGAGCTCGCCAATCTTGAGCGGGATGCGCGGCACGTCGTCGGTTTTGATCTCCGAGAGTTTTTGCGGCACATTCAGGCTGGTCCGGCGCGTCGGTGACGCGCTGCTGCTGCTACGCTCTTCAACGATCTCTTCGTGCAGTGTGTTCCACTCCTGACACTCATTGCATTTGCCCGCCCACTTGACGTGCACCGCAGCGCAGTTGCTGCAGACATAGCGTGTTTTGAGTTTGGGAGCGGTGACCTTTGGCATGCGACGAGTTTAGCACAAGTGTTCTGTGCGCGCGTCATCACTCTTTTGTCGCGCCGGAGAGGACGCTGGACACCACATAGCGTTGCGCAAACAAGAAAATCGCGATGACCGGCAGCACCATGAGCAGAATTGCTGTCGCCGCTTCGGGCCGTTTGAGCGATGAATCCGTCGCAGCAAATGTTGGGTTTAGCATGGGCGTACCCGAGGCCATGGCCTGCAAACCGACGGGCAGGTTGTACAGATCCGGGTTATTCAACATCACAAACGCAAAGAAGTAATTGTTCCAATTCGCGCCAAAGCTCAGAAACGCAAGCAGCGCAAACAGCGTTTTGGCCAGCGGCAGGCCGATGTGCCAGAACAGCTGCCATTCGTTGCAACCGTCGACCCGGCCGGCTGAGAGCAGGTCTTTTGGAATGCCAGTTGCGAAATGGACATAGGATAAATAGACGCCAAATGGATAGAAGAGCGCTGGAAGTATCACGCCCAACTGCGTGTCGACCAAACCGACCCAGTTCATCTCCAGGAACAACGGCAACACCATTGCCGAACCAGGCAAGATCATGGTGATCAATGTAAGCGTCATCAGCGTCTTGCGTCCGGTGAATCGCGCGATCGCAAATGCGTAGCCCGCGGGTACCACGATCACAATGCTCAAGATCACCGCTGCGAGCGTGTAGATCACCGAATTGTTAAGCCATTTCAATACGATCGCGTTGTTGTAGTTCAGCAGCAGCCGCCACGAACGCGCATAGTTTTCGAAGGACCCAAAACTGAGCGGGGCGAGATCGATTAGTTGCACATCGATTTTGCTTGGCGCCAGGATCAGCCACAATATTGGCACGCCGAAAAATATGGCGATCACCAGCAGCAGCGCCAATCGCAATAGGCTGGAGGGGGTGAGATCTTTCAGGATGCGGGATCGACTAAGTCCAGATGCGTTGGTCATAGACATTAGCTCGCAGTGGCGTCGGTTTGATAGAAGCCCGTATAGCGAATGATGATTGTTGCCGCGACCAGGCCGATCGCCATCATGGCCAGAGATATTGCGGCAGATACGCCAAAATTTCCGATGGCGAAAGCGTAGGTGTATGCCAGCTGATTAGGCGACCAATCGGCTGCCTGCACAAGCTGCGGTTCCGCAAACAGCTGAACATTGCCGGCAAACGTCAGGATCAGCATGTAAGCGATGTAGGGCAGGATCATTGGAAGCTTGATGTGCCACGCTGTTTGAGCCGATGAGCACCCATCCATTAGCGCGGCTTCAAGCACCTCTTTCGATATCGCATTCATCGCGCCGTAGAAAATCGCCACCCAACTTCCCGCGCCCGCGAAAAACCCAATGATTGTGAACAAAATCGGGTAGTTGTCGTCGATATACACATCGGTGCTGGTCTGCAGGCCCATTGCCAACAATAATGGGCGGAACGGGCTCGTCACCGGATTCAAAACAAAAAACGCAAGCAACACGAGCGCCGGCCCGGCAAATGCATTTGGGACAAAATACAAGGTGCGAAAGAACAATGCGATCTTGCCCGGGCGCGCATGCAGCAACAAAGCGATCGCAAGCACGCCAATCACACCCACTGGCAGCGAAACGAGCAGATAGCGCCCGACATGCTCAAACGACGCCAGAAACCGCGTGTCGTTTAACGCGATCGCGTAATTGCGCAGGCCCGCCTGAAAAAACTGCGGGCGTCCGCCTACAAATCGCGCAAAACTCATCAGCAATGCGTAGCCTGCGGGAACGATGCCAAAGATGATCAAAACAATCAAGTATGGCAGGGCGAAAAGATGCGGCCCGAGCAAGTGCATGCGTCGTTTACGGGCTGGATGAGTCGCGGCGGGTTGCCCGGCGAGTGTTGTCATAGTGCCCTGGCGGGTTGCGCGCGCCGGCGACAGCCGCCACGCGCAACCCTAAAGCGTATCAACCATTACTTGCTTGTCTTTACAACATAGCCCTGTGCTTCGGCCGCGTTGACCAATTCCTTCTGAAGCTCAGGCAAAGCCGATTCAAGTGTATCGCCCTTGGCAACGGCTTGCACCAGCGTCTTCTTGATGGCTTCGCGCGGGTCAAAACGTAGCGACGCAATCAACGGATCCATCAATCCGGCTGCGGCTTCCATCACCGGATACGGATCTTCCGCATACAGTTTATTTATTGAAAGCGTCTTGCGCCATTCTTTAGCCGCAGGCAGATAGGCTGGGAAGGTCGGCCCAGTCCCGTGATATTCGGTCGCGGTTGACGCGAATATCGCAAATTCCACGGCGAGTTCGGGGTTCTTGGTATGCCGCGAAACGGTCCACGATGAACCACCCTGAAAACCGGTATATGCCTTGTCTTCGTTATCCCACTTCGGCGGCATCGCAACCCCAAGCTGCCCCTCGGCGGTCTTGTAATACAGGCTGTCCGGTTTCCCGCCGAAGATATACTCGCCGAACCATGAGGCGGCGTGAATCATCAGCAGCTTGTTCTCGTTTGCGATCTTGGCCATTGCCGGGTCAAATGGCCCGATTTTTGCCATTGAACCCGCCGCGATCAGCTTGTCCAGCATTCTGATAACGCGCAAGCAGCGGTCATCTTGCATGTTGATATACAACGTATTGCTCTCGACGACGTGTCCCATCGGACAGCGGCCGGCGGGCAGGTAGGCCAAACCGAGCATAAATTCGTCGATGCTGCCGACCATGTAGCCTGGATGGTCTTTTGCCACGGCTTCGCCGAGTGCTTCGAACTCATCCCATTTGGTGGGTACTTTGTAGCCAAACTGCTCAAACAGCGGTTTGTTGTAGTACGTAACGTTCTGCGCCAGGTCGTTGCGCAGGCAAAACAACTTTCCTTCAAATGTGCAGGGTTCAAGCGAGCCCGGTGCAAAGTTCTCGATCACATTGCGCGTTCTGAGCCATGGCGTTAGGTCGAGCGGAAAGTCTCGTGACGTATCGGCCACGCGCGAGACAATGTCAGGCTCTGCGAACACGACATCTGGCCAGCCTTTGCCTGTGTTGTTGAACAACAACACTTTTGCCGGAAACTGTGCGCGATCAACAAGTTCCTCTTTGATCAATGCCGCTTTCTCCGGATATTTCTTTTTGAAAGCGTCGACGGTGGCTTTGCGCGTTTCATCGATCCAAATGACGATTGGCGCGTTTGCATCGTATGGATTTGCCGTGGCTTCAGGGGTTGCCGTCACAACTTTCTCGACTTCCTTGACGACTTCCTTCTCCACGACCTTGCCTTCGACCATCACCGTTTCTTTGACGGTGATTTTCTCGGTAATGGTTTGCGGCGTGGGTGCCGTGCCGCAAGCGCTGATTACCACGGCAACAGCGGCCGCGATAAACAGACCTCTCTGTTTTTTTGCAATATTTGTCATCTTTTGCCTCCTGTCAGGTCGCGCTTGCGAGGCAAGCGCCATTTCGGGCGACTTCGAGCTAACTCGCCTAAAATCAGTATCTACCAGTGTTGGCACGAATCAAGTGGCCCCTCGCCAGATATGTGCCAACATGCGCCCAGCCGCATGTGCACGCAATATGAATACCGACGCCTCATTTCATGAGCAAATTGCCGATGCCTACGAACATCTGTACGACATTGCGGCACTGCGTTCGCACCCGCTTGTTGGACTGATGCCTGCGAAACTAGAGTCAAAAGCGCGCGCCTGGCGATTGCATGGTGTTTTGCTCAAAGCGATTGACGATATTGCGCCGGGCGCGTCCGCACCGCCACATTCAAAAGAGTGGCGGCGTCACCGCCTGATGACACTGCGCTACGTGGAAGGCCTTGCGGTCCAAAATACCGCCGCTGAGCTATCGATCAGCCGCAGACAGTTTTACCGGGTGCACGAAGAAGCCATAGCAGCGATAGCCGATGTCATCGCCTTGACCTCATCCGGCGCGACCGAAGCCGTTGTTCCGGATCGACTCGATCTGTTGCGCTCAGAGGCCGCTCGCGTGACGTCAGGCTCTCACGTCTCGCCCAGTGACATCGTCCGCAAAGTTGCCGAGGTCCTGCGCCCGGTTTGTGAACAACGGGGCGTCACTTTGCGCATTGACGACTTGGCATCGGTTCAGGCATTTGCATGTGATGCAGCCTTGTTGCGGCAGCTTTTGTTGGCGCTCCTCGATTATCTGATCGAGCGTTCCCTGCGGACTGAGATTGGAATCGCGCGCATCGCCGGGGCGCAAGCCGGGCTCAGCCTGATGGTGGCGACGAGTATTGTGGACGCGCATCCGGAACGGCTGGCAGCACTAAACGACATGGCCCAAATATGCAACATCGCGCTTTCACCTGTGCGTGACAGCGCCGGGTTGTGCGGCTTTGAACTGCGCGCGTTAACGGCGCCGATGTCGCGGGTTGTGCTGGTGCTGGATGACAACACGGACATGCTCGAGCTTTACGAGCGATACCTGTCGCCTCACGGTTTCACAGTCTATCTCGCTAGCACGCTTGACGCTGCGCTGAAGCATATTGCGCACGCAGTGCCGGATGCGGTCTTTCTAGACGTCATGATGCCCAATCTGGATGGTTGGGATGTGCTGCAACTCCTGTCGCATCAACCAGATACGCAGGAGATCCCCATCGTGATTTGCAGTGTGCTTCAGCAACAGGAACTGGCGCTGTCGCTCGGGGCCGCAGCGTTTGTGGGAAAACCATTCAGCCCGGAAACGCTTCTCGCAGCGTTGCGCCAGCTGATGTAATGGATGTGTGGTCCGCCACGTCCAATGCGCCGTTAAGCCAGACCAGCAAATCACGCGCAGTGTATGACGACGCTTTCGCAGCGATCATCGGTGTGCTACACAACGTTGCGGCGCTGGTATCGACCGCTGAGATGACCAGTACCGGGGACGTGCGCGCAGTCAGCGCGTTGCTTCAGCTCGCGGATAACATCCGCACCGGCCATGTCCGGCAGCTGCAGGTCCAACAAAATCAAATCGGGTTGATTCGTGCTGAGTAACGCCAGCGCTTCGCCGCCGCTGTGGGCATACGACAGTTGGAACTTTGGCGAAATAGCGCTGAGCATACGCCGGATCAATTGCACAAAATCGTGATCGTCGTCGACCACCATGATGCGCCGCGCATGAGGGTGTTTTCCTGTATGACGCCCGCCAATCCTTCCCGAGTGATGGGCTTAACCAGATAGCTTTCAATGTCGAGTTCGCGCCGCAGGGCATCTTCGCCAGGCAACGCGCAGACCATAAATGTTGCGCGTGTCAGTGACCAATCGCAGAGCAGTGCCTGCAACTCTGCATGCCCGCCGCCGAAGAGCGCAGCATCAATCACCACGGCATGCGGCTGTGCTTCACGCGCAATGTTGCGCGCGACTTCGAGATCTGCTGCGCGCAGGACACTGCAATTTTCCAGATGCCGTGCAAACAGATTTAACGGTGCCTGGCTTCGCGTGACGACAAGCACGCTGCGACGATCGCTCGATATCTTTACGCGCGTGGCAGCGATTTCCCCGAGATACGGACTGGGTGTGCTGCTCGCTTGTGAGCTTGGGATGCGAAACGAAAATGTGCTGCCAGTGCCAGGCGTGCTTTCGACCATGATCTGGCCATTGTGCATTTCCACAAAGCGTTTGCTGATGACCAGCCCAAGACCGGTGCCGCCGTGTTTTCGGCGTGTTGAACCATCAAGCTGTTGAAACTCATGGAAGAGTCGCGGCAAATCGGCGGCTTTGATGCCCACACCGGTATCGGTTACCGCGAAGACGACCTGTCTGGTATCTGTGTCATGCGTCACACGCAGCGTGATGCCGCCGTTCGGCGTGAAGCGAACCGCATTGCTGAGCAAGTTGATGAGAACTTGTCGCAGGCGGATGGCATCGGCCATGATTGCTGGCAAATCCGGTTCGACCTCGACGCACAGCCAGAGCTTTTGCGCCTCTACCAAGCTTCGGATTGTGCGCTCGGCGTCGGCGACAATGCTCTCAGGTTGCACCTTGTCCAAGACGAGCGCCAACTGTGCGGCGTCGATTTGCGCCAGATCAAGCACATCGTTCACCAGGTTTTGCAGATGCATGGCGTTGCGCTGAATAATCGCCAGGTCGCGCATGTATCGTTGCGGCAATGGCGCGCCATACAACTCAGGCGATTGGGCCATCAACTCCGCAAACGCCACCACCAGATTCAGCGGTGTGCGCAGTTCGTGGCTGACCGTTTGCGCAAATTGTTGTTTGAGCTGCCGCGCCTCCTCCGCCAAATTGCGTTCAAATGTGAGTTGCTGATTGGTACGCTCGAGGTGAGTCGCGAGCTCATCCAGCCTTTTCATGACGCGCTTCATCTCGGCGCCTTGTTCACGCAGACTGATTTCGTTCTCGCTTGCGCGGTGGTATGCGTGGCTGAGCCACGTTAACGACAGCAAAATATTGCGCATCGAGACGAGCGCAGTAAGCGTGACCAGGGCAATTGTGAAGATTGCGATTGTCGCGGATGCCTGCGCTGCCACGGTGTTAATGTAGACCCAGGCCGTCGCCAGTATCGCCGTTGCAAGCACCAACCGGCGGCGGAGTAATACGCTGCTAAACAGGATCGGCACCACAAATAGCTGGTTTAAAACCGGATGCTGTGTTGCTGTTACCAAGAGCGCAACTGCACCGAAGGTCCCCATTGCACAACTTAAGGCGGCGATCAACGTTTGGCGCTTGCGGAGAGCGTAAGTAAGCGTCGCCGCGACGATCAACAGCAGACAGGCTGGACGCGCATCGAATGACAGATTGTGGCCGAGCGGCGTCGCTACAACAAACGTAAAACCAACATATCCAATCATGCTCATCGTGATTGCGATGACAGCCAGCGTTTCCTCGTGCAATGTGGTGATGTTGTCGTCTGTGCGCAGCGCGCTGAGATGATTGTCACGCGTGGTCGGGTGGGAAATGTCCATAGACGCTATCCTCTTGCGAGCGGTTGCCATAGCGTCATTGTCGATTGTCGCCACAAAGGGCGCAAGCGACCGAGAACGATACGCCGGGTACGTTCCACGGCATTCCTGACCCGGCAAAGAAACACCCCGGCAGCGACGCGCTGCCGGGGTGTTTCTTTGCCAGAGTTGCTATGGCGCCACGATTAATTGCGCGCTGCGATCGGCAGCCGCATCTGATAGGGCGCGAAGGTAAATACCTGCCGAATCGTGTTGCCGTCTGCGTCGACAAACTCCACCAGCACATCCTGACGAGCCTGAAAGCGCAGGTCGGTCAGGTCAAAGCCAAAGGCGCCGTTCGCGCCGGATTGCCCGGTGCGTTGCGCGCCAACTGTGTCGACAGGCTGTAAAAAGATGCGCAAGGGACGATTTGCACCGACGTTCCCGGTGATGACCTTCTGATCGCGGCTATAGCGCGCACTCATCGACGGTATGCGCATGGCCAACGTTTGTCCGTTGGCAGCCACCAGGCTGAGTTGATCGCCGGTCAGAATTGGCGTGTTAAAGCAGGCTTGCGCCACATTGGAACCGACGACCGTTACACCACTTACGTTCTTTACCTTGCCTGCGCCATCTGCCAGCGTCAATGTCGCAGAAATGTACTGGGCCGAGAGATAGATGCGATCGACGCACAACGAGCCGATCAGCACCTCAAACCCGCGCCGCGAGGTAGATCTGCTGATGATATTGCCGGCGGTATCCCGGATTGACACACTGTGCGGTTGGTCTGGATACGCCGAGCGCACCGTCATCGTGTAATACCCTGCGGCATCGGATGTCGCGAAGAGTGGCGCGCCATACGTGTTCCACGCATAGGTGTCATATGCGACGACGGTGTTTGGTGTTGTGCGGCCGGTGATGCGCTTATTTGTGCCATCGACATTTGCAGTAAGCGCAGGTACGCGCAGCGTGATTATGCGCGTCGGCGAGGAGACTGTGATGTTGTCACCACTTTGGATGGCGTGATCAACAAAGGCGAAACCGAGCCCATCGGCTCCGGTTTCGCTGAAAGTCTTGAATACGGTGCTGGTCAGCGCGGTGCTTATAGAAACATTTAGGGCTTCGCTGTTGTTGAGCTGGGCGAATACGCCACCTTCTCCCAGCCTGATCATTACGCCGGGTGCAAAGGCTCGTGTGACAAACGTTACCCCCTGGTTGTTCTGCATGAGCAGCACAACATTTGATCCGGCGGCAATGTTTACACTGCTGGTGAATAAGCCGGCGGCGTCCGTTACTGTGTTGTAGGTACGGCTGGCGTTCGTGCCGAAAGCTGACAGCGCATTTACAGATAACATCACGCCCTGGTTTGCAGGCCCGCGCCCGCGCACCTGGCCGGCAGTCTGGTCGATAGTGACGGCTATTTCTGGGACGAAGGTCTTGGCTGAGGGTCCGCTCGACCATTCCAGACTATCGCCGGGAAGAATCTGGACCTGCGCGCCGGCGGCATCGACAAACCGAGCGGACGGGTACTGACCAGCGCCCACTACTATGGCTTTTACCTGTCCCGTCGCGCTGAGCAAACTTAGATTCACGCTGAGCGGCGGACAGAGCGTTGGGAACGAAACAGTGCTGCCACCCACTTCAACGACAGCGAGTGCTGGGCACAATGTTCGGGCAATGTTTACCATCCGTGTTACGCGGTGCTGCTGAGGTGTTGTGATACCGATAACGCCCAGTTCATAGGCGTTGATATTGGCAACGCCGCTCAGATCAACACTGAACTCACCCGTCGCCGTTGCCGTAACCACAAATGCCGCGTTTGGATAGGGCGCAATAAATTGTGCCGCAGCCGCATCTTTTGTGTTGGCCAGCGGCATCGCAGTTGGCGGTTGAGCAACTGGGGTTGGCGTCAGGGCAGGCACAGGTTGTGGCGCTGGTATCGGTGGCGGATAGGGCGGATAGGGGCTGTATCCGAGACGCACAAGATTGATATCCACAACTGCGTTCGGGAAGGTGGTTCCGCGCAATGTGCGGGTCTGTGGATGATAACTTGCATCCAATAGCGGCGCGGTAAATGAAACCGTCGTTGCGGCTGCGGCCACCACGATTGTGTCGCCTGTCTCGATGGCAGGCAACGAAGTGGGGTCATTCAATTGAACGTCGCCGTATATGCCTGTCTCGCCCTGCAGAGTTGACTTGAGCACGCCGCTTTTGCCGATGATGGAGAGGCTAAATGGCGTATTGAATTCGGATATCTGTGCCTGAAGCCCGCCGCCAAAGGGGTAGCCAAAGCGCGGATCAAAGATATTCGCCCCGAGCCTGACATTGAACCAGTCGCGATTCACAATGACATAGGTTCCGGATCCATCCGGCGAGGTTGGGAGCACCGCAGCACTTTCGCCCTGTTTCAAAGCAAGTGGCGCTGCGTATCGTCCGGCTGCATCTGAGATCACCTCGGTGGTGATGCGTGGCCGGCCCATTAGGCTCACGGCAAGTTCGCCAATTGATGCGTTGTAGCGATAAATAAGTATGGGCTTGTTTGGCGTCGTAACGCCCTGAACGGTTTCTGTGCTGCTGTCATAGCGCGCCGTCAGTGGCAGGGCGGTTGAAGAAATCGTCTGCTCGCCGAATCTGACGCTCACCGCACTAATTTGTGGCAGTGACACGCTTGAGTCAGGATAGAAAAGGAATTGCCCGTTAGATGCGGTCTGGACGCCATAGACCTGCATGCCGCTTGCCGAAGTGATCGAAATGGTGCCCGTCGTGTTTGGCGCACCGTACCCCTGAAAGTATCCGCGTCCTGCTGGAATCAGAATCTGCGGCGTGGCAATCCGGCGCGAAACGCTCAGGGTTGGGCTAATGCGATGGATGACGTAGCCGACATCGCCGCCTTTCAAATCTAGCACGCTGGTGAAATCCAGCGTAAACGTCCCGCTGATATTTGTCGTGCTGGACTGCGAAACAGTGGTTTCCGGTGTGGACGCAGGAAAGACGTGCGCTTCAACTGCTTTGTTTGGCGGCCCGCTGCCGAACACGGTGTTTGATGCTCCATCGGCCAGCGCCGTGAGTTCTGGCACAGTAAGTGAAATTGTGGAGTTGGCCTGTGTCGCGAGTATGGTGTCGCCCGCGTTGAGCAGGCCAAACCCTGCCTGAAAAAAATAACCGTCGCCTGAATCGATGGGTTGCACGAGCCAAGCAGGCTGTGTCACACCGGCCCGTGTTACTTGCAGCGACACGGATCCGCCGTTTGAAACCCGCCCGGCGAGCTCGCCTGTGCTCGCGTTCACATGCAATGTATTGACCGCCTCCGCGCCCGTCGCGCTGGCGATGAGCGCTTTGCTCGATCCGTGCACCAGCTTGAGCCAGCGCTCATCGACGGGCGCATCCGAAGGCACCTGTTGTTTCGAAGTTTCTGCCGCTGCGCGCGGTCCATACGGGACAAGCGCGGCACTGGCAATGGCAAGCGCGAGACTGCCACCGATGGCCAGCCGTCGCATCCGTGCGATGACGTTCATGAATATCCTCCAGGCAATGAGAGCGAACGATCGTTGTTGGCGCGTACTGTCGTCGGCGTTGCTACGCACGCTCATTTAACTACCGATCAGGCCGGGCGCCAGTGACATTTTGTTGACAGTTCTAACCCGAATATCAGTTGATGCTCAACTATCAAGCTACGCCCCGCATCTTCGTAAGCCACGCTCAGGCCTGGGGCTTGCCATCGACTTGTACGTTCTTGCATATTTGCCGCTGGCAAGCCGTCGCGCACACGTGGGCATCCAGTCGCTGCCCGATTGCTATACTCGTCGCGCATGCGAAGTCTTTTGCTGGCCGGTCTGTGTTGCGCGTGGGTTCTCAGCGCCTGTGGCAGCCGCGCGCCCATTGCTGATCTGACGATCGCACCGGCTGTCATCAGCCCGAACGCCGATGGTGTTGCCGATATCGCCAATGTCTCCTATCGCGTCGGCCGCGACAGCGTTGTTTCGATCTATCTGCTCGCAGCCGATGGCACGCGCTTTGATGTGCGCCGCGCCGTGACGCGGCCGGCCATTCCGGACGCCTACACGTTGCTGTTCAACGGCATGGATGCGGACGGCAAATTGCTGCCAAACGGCGTCTATTCGTTGATCGTGGAGCAGGGCGACACAAATACAAGGCTAAGCCAGCCCATCACCATCGAAAAGGCCGACAGCGTGCAGCCGCGCATCAGTGAGCTCACCGTCGAACCGATCGACGCGGTGTTCACCCCCAACCGCGACGCCATCGATGACCACGTCTATATCAATGTCGGCACGACAAAAGAGAGCAAACTCAGTGTGTATGTGCTAGGCCCAAACGGCTTTCGGCAGGATGTGCAGCGCGAAGAACTTGCCCGCGACGACAACACCAGCGACTATCTGTCGCCCGGCCGCTATTACTTTGATTACGACGGCGGCATCGACAAGGGCGCCGATCCGCCGCCCGACGGCGCCTATACGCTGGTGGCCGAGGTCGTCGACCGCATCGGCCAGCGCGATGTGGTCACCCGCGTGATGACAATCCGCGACAGCGGCCGGCCGGTTGCTGAGATCGTGCCGCAGGCCAGCCGGCCGAGCATCGACTGGCAGGGCGCGGGCGCAAACTCCGAAGTCACCGTCCAGCTGGGCGACACGATTCACTTCACCACCACGGTCAGCAACTACGGCACCTCACCGATCCGCACCGAAGGGCCGTTTGACCCGGACGAATGCTACACACTCGACCAGAATCGCTACACAAAGGGCTATGCCGAGGCCGACGGCGCCTGGCGTTTCGGCGTGGACTTTCAAACCAACACCGGCGAGGATCACCCGTTTCGCTGGGGCATTGGCTCGCTGGCCGATCTCGATGTGGTTGAGCGCGATGGGCAAAAGCTCTATTACCTGGCGCCAGGCAAACAGGTGCTGGTGCGCGGGTGCGTGATTTTAACCGCATCCCCATTCGCAACCCGTTCAGCATGTGGGGCTCGCTGATCCACGAAAATGTCGAGATCGCAAATATCAACAGCCGCGTCTCCCCGATACGCGTCACCGTGGTCAAACCGTGAGCATGTCAACCGTCGCCGTTGTGATCGTGTCTTGGAACACACGCGACTTGCTGCGCGGGTGTCTGGCCTCACTGGCGAAACAAGCGCCGCGCACCATCGTGGTCGACAGCGCATCGTCGGATGGCACCCCGGAGATGGTCCAGGCCGAGTTCCCGCAGGTTGAGCTGATCGCCAGCGCGGAGAACATCGGCTATGTCAAGGGCAACAACCTGGCCCTGCGACGGCTGCTGGACGAAGCCACTCGACGTGCCCGAGTTTCTCTGGCTGCTCAACCCGGACACCGTCGTGCATGCAGGCGCGCTAAATACGTTACTCGAGTTTATGCGCGCGCAGCCGCGATGCGGGCTGTGCGGTCCGCGACTCCAAAACCCAGATGGTTCGCTGCAGCACGGCGCCTTTGCGCTGCCCGGGCTGGCGCAACTGGTGATCGATGTGGTGCCCCGGTTGCAGGCGCGCTTTCGCAACAGCCGGCTGGATGGCCGTTATTCGGCGCACGCCTACGCCGCCGGCGCGCCGTTTCGCATTGGCACACCGCTTGGCGCGGCCATGCTGGCGCGCAGCGCCGCGGTGCGTGAAATTGGCCTGCTTGACGAGGGCTACGAAATGTATTCCGAGGAGATCGACTGGGCCGCACGCATGCGCCACGCAGGCTGGCAGGTCTGGTGTGAGCCGCGTGCCGTCGTCACGCATTTTGGCGGCGCCAGCAGCAGCCAGGCCCCGGAGCGCACTGAACGTCTGAAGTGGCGCAGCAGGCAGCGCTATTTTGGCAAACACTATTCGCGCGCTGAAACGCTGGTTGGCGCATCGGTTTGTGCCGGCGGTATTCCGCGAAAATGCTGAAAATCTGATTGACTGCTGCTCGGCGGGTAGGCGTTGTCTAGTCGTGGCGTTTGAATGATGCACTTCCACGCGGCACTCCCGACAATCTTCATATATGCTCAGCCGTGGTTTAGAGCGCTTTTGTAAGCTGATCGCCGATTGCACCGTTCCGGCACGCAGCGCCCGAACGGCGAATTCATCCCAAATGCGCTTGAATCGACTGAACTGAAAGGAGTCACTACGATGCAACATCACCGCTTCGGTAACAAGCTTGTCCATGCGACGGTCACAGGGCTGCTCGCGCTGACGTCGTTGGCAATCGGGCCCGGCCAGCAATCGGCATCTGCCGCTGCGCCACAGCACCCGCAGAGCCAGATTTCGTCCGCCTACTGGCTGGGCGAGTATTACAACAACCCGGATCTTAGCGGCAGCCCAACACTGTTGCGCACCTCGAAAGTGGTGCAGTTCAACTGGGGCAAAGGATCACCCAGCCGCAGCGTTAATGTCGACAACTTCTCGGCACGCTATTCGCGCCCGTTGATTGTCGCCGCCGGCAGCTATGTCGTGCGCGTGCGCGCCGATGATGGCGTGCGCGTGTATATCGACAACAAGCTGGTGATCGACGAGTGGCGCGACGGCCCGGCCCGCGACAGCGAAGCGACCGTGCAGCTTAAAGGCCAGCACCTCTTCCGCGTCGAATACTATGAGCGCACGGGCGACGCCAACATTCGCGTGCAGCTGTTGCGCAGCGCGGTTGCCCAGGCGGCGACCAGCTGGCGCGGCGAATATTTCAACAACACATTTCTGACCGGCCAGCCGGTGCTGGTGCGCAACGACGCCAATGTCGACTTTGACTTTGGCGCCGGCGCGCCGCATGCTTCGGTTGTCCCGGATGGTTTTTCGGCGCGTTGGACGCGCCGCATCAACTTCTCGCCAGGCTACTATGTGTTCACCGCGCGCGTTGATGACGGTGTGCGCGTGTATGTCGGCGATCGGATCGTGATCGACCAGTTCGTCGAGGGCGGGCAGCGTGACGTAAGCTCAGCCAGCCTCTTCCTGAGCGGCGATACACCGGTGCGTGTGGAGTATTTCGACCGCGTGGGCGGCGCGCTGATCCGTCTGAACTATGTCGCCTCGAAATCGCCGATCACAGCGCCGACGGCCACGGCCATCCCGGTGTTTAACGAGTGGCGCGCGGATTTCTACAACAACACGTCGTTTAGCGGCAACCCCGTGCTCTCGCGCAACGACCGCGACATCGTCTTTAACTTTGGCGGCGGTTCCCCAGATCCACGCGTGCCCGCCGACAACTTCACGGCGCGCTGGACGCGCACGATCGCCTTTGTGCCGGGCAACTATCGCTTTAGCGTGACCGTCGATGATGGCGTGCGCGTGACTGTCAACGGCCGCGTGATTATCGACGCGCTGGTGGAAGGGGCGCCACGCACCCTGACCGGTGACGCGGCGATTTCCGGCCCGGCTGAAGTGCGCGTCGAATATCTTGAGCGCGGTGGCAGCGGGCAGATTCAGTTTGGCTACGCCCAGATCGATACAGCCATCACCGACTGGCGCGGCGAGTACTTCAACAACCCCAGTCTGCAGGGCACGCCAGCGTTCGTCCGCAACGATCGCGATATTGTGTTTGACTGGTCGCTGGCCGCGCCTGATCCACGCGTCAGCAACGACAATTTCTCGGTGCGCTGGACGCGCCGGCAGGCATTTACCGCCGGCACCTATCGTATCGAAGCGTCGATGGACGACGGTCTGCGCGTTTACGTCGATGGCAATCTGGTGCTCGATCAGTGGTCCGATGCCGCTTTTCGCAGCGCAGCCGCGACTGTGCAGCTAAGCGCGGGCGAGCATGATTTGCGTGTCGAGTACTACGAACGCGCGGGCAGCGCATTTGCGCGCGTGAACTTTGTCGCTGCGCCGACTGCTGGCCCAACGCCTGCGCCGTAGTCTGCCGATCTAAGTCCGTATGCAGAAGTCTTACCCGGTAAACCACCCTTCCCCGCGCAGCGGGGAAGGGTGGTTTACCGGGTAAAACTTCTGCATACGGACTTAGGCAGCATCCGATATAAGAACGCCATCGTTGCCAGCAGCGATGGCGTTCTTGTTTGTGCAATCCATCACACAACTGTGCAAAAAAGCACATACCCATAATAAGTTGCTGAGTAGCGCGCTGAGGCGCGTGCTGTCGCTGGCGCGGTCGTACACTTTCAGCGTGTGCGGGCTGTATTGTTTGTTCATAGACTGTCTTGACACGCGGCCTTCACCTTAATGCGATATTTGTGTAGTGAATTGGAGGTGTTGGTGATGGACAAGTTCTCTGGCCTTTCAAATGACTCCGGGTTGTTTTACCCAACCGGGTTTGTCGTCGCGTTGATCCCAAATGCCCAGGACGCATCTGCGGCCGCGCAGTCGTTGCGTGATGCCGCTTTTGCGGATGTGCGCGAATTTTCGCCGCAGGAGATCCTCGACCACGTCGATCTGATCAAGTCCAACCAGTCATTCTTTAACCGGCTCACCGTAGCGTTCTCCGAAGCGGAACTCCCGGCCAACTTGGCGCTCCAACAGGTGCGTTTGGGGTGCTATACCGTCATGGCGCACGTGGACGACGAGACGGCTGTCGAGCGCGCCCGTGCGCTGATCAAAAGCCACAACGCGCGCATGATCGCATATTGGGGCAAGTGGCGCGTCATGCAATTCTCGTAGGGACGCGCCGCTGCGCGTCCGACCTTTGCAGACGACGTTGCGGCCCATCGCACAACAAACAAGGCAGCGCCACAATTGCGCTGCCTTGTTTTGTTCGACACGGGAAGCCACCGCCTGCAAAGGTCGGACGCGCCGCTGCGCGTCCCTACTTGGCGTAATCGACGGCGCGCATCTCGCGCACGACCGTGACCTTGATCTGGCCCGGATATTCCATCGACTCTTCGATGCGTTTGGCAATGCTTTTGCTGAGCTCGATGCACGCCAGATCATCCAGCGCCTCGGGTTTGACCACCACGCGCACCTCGCGCCCGGCCTGCACCGCAAATGCTTCGGCCACGCCCTTAAACCCGCGCGCGGTGTCTTCAAGCTGCCGCACGCGCTTGACATAGGTCTCCAGCGTCTCGCGCCGGGCGCCCGGGCGGCTGCCGCTGATCGCATCCGCAATCTCGACGATGACCGCTTCAAGCGTTTCCTGCTGGACATCGTGATGATGGGATTCCACGCAGTGCACCACTTTCGGGTTGATGTTGAAACGGCGCAGCAGATCCACACCGAGTTGCACGTGCGTGCCTTCGTTCTCACGGTCCAGCGCCTTGCCGATGTCGTGCAACAGGCCGCCCATCTTGCAGATCTTTGTGTCTGCTTTGAATTCGCTTGCCAGCAACCCGGCGATGCGCGCGCTTTCAACCGAGTGAAAGAGCTGGTTCTGGCCATAGCTGGTGCGGTATTTCAGCCGCCCGAGCGTCTTGATGATCTCGGTTGGCAGACCGGGCACGCCAGCTTCGACAGCTGCGCGATCGCCCTCGTCCGCCATGATGCGCTCGACATCCCGGCGGGCGGATTCCAGCGAGCTTTCGATGCGTGACGGGTGAATGCGGCCATCGCGCACCAGCGATTCCAGCGCGCGCCGCGCGATTTCGCGCCGGACCGGGTCAAAACATGAAATTGTGACCGCTTCCGGCGTGTCGTCGACGATGATATCGACGCCGGCCACCTGCTCAAACGCCTGCACGTTGCGGCCGTTGCGGCCGATGATACGGCCCTTGGCTTCTTCGCTGGGCAGCTCAACCACTGTCACCGCGCGTTCGGCCACGGTGTCGGTGGCGACGCGCTGCATTGTCTCAATGACGATCTTGCGCGCGCGCATTTCCGCAGCTTCGCGAGTCTGCGCTTCGGTTTCGCGGATCACCCGTGCCATGTCGGTGCGTGATTCTTCACGCACGGTATTCAGCAGTTCGGTGCGCGCTTCGTCGCGGCTCATGCCGGCGACTGTAGCCAGCCGCGTCTCAAGCTGCCCGAGTTTTTCAGTTTGCAGCTTCTCCAGGTCGCCCTCGCGTTTGTCCAGCGTCGTCTGGCGCTTATCGGCGGTTTTTTCGCGCACTTCGAGCTTGGTGCGTTGCGCGTCGATCTCGCGGCGCTGCGTTTTCAACCGGTCCTCTTCTCGCAACACCTCGTTGCGGCGCTCTTTTTGGTCTTTCTCGGCCGCATCGCGGGTCTTGACCGCCTCTTCTTTGGCGTCTACGACCATTTGGCGCGCCTTGGCCTGTGCTTCGTCCAGGCTCTTCTGAGCTTCGGCCTTTAGCGTCGCGCTCACATCGGTTGCCTGCTTTTTGCCTGTGACAAAAGCGATGATGCTTGCGACGATCGCCAGTGACCAGTCCAATCCCCAGCCCCATGTACAGTTCCATGATGATTTGTTCCAGAGTGAATCGCTTCGTTGCTCAGCGGGCGCGCGCCAACGCTTTGGCACACGCGCACAGAGGATGCTAATCATCCAACGATTCGATCCTGCGTAGTACGTCCTCGATTACGTCAAAACCAAATCCGTTGCGGGCCAGGTGATCAATAAGCTTGCGGCGGCGTTCTTGTGCCGTGAGCGGCTGCAAGCGGGGCAGCCGTTTCAGCGCGGCACGATATGCCGCGTCTTCTTCGTCCACGCTTTCGAGCGCAGCAGTGATTTGCTGGTCACTGACGCCTTTTTGGCGCAGTTCCCATTCGATCAATCGCTTGCCCTTGGGATTCGACCGTAGACGGCTTTCTACCCAGGCCTTGCTGAACTCGGAATCGTCCAGCAACCCGGCATTTTTGAGGCTTTCAACGACGGTTTCTATCTTGTCCGGCTCGACGCCTGCGCGTTTGAGGCGCTGTCGCACCTCGCGCACGCTGCGCGGCCTGTAGTCGATCAACCCGATCGCACGTTGTTTCGCCTTTTCTAGCGTATCCGCATCTTTCAGCGCTTCGATATCCTGATCTGTCAGCGTTTGGCCGATCTTTAACCACAGAGCGTGGATCAATACCAGGCCAAATGCAAACTCACCATCAAGATAGACATTCACGCGGTCTTTTGCACCGCGTTGTGCTTTGAGCGCCGTGATCGTTCCTGACATCTAAACAACAAACTTGATTTACGGTAACGTTAATAGACCTCGCCCACAACAGCGTTAGTTGTCACGGGTTATCAGAGAAATCACGCTTCTCCGCACAGCGGGGCGCCATTTCCAGCAAAAACCAGTGGTCCCTAATGTAGGTTATGAAAAAGGTTCTCAGTCAACGGGTGTCGAGGTGGACAAAATCCCCCAAAACTCCCGAGTTTTGCAAGACACACATATCCGCGATGTGGCGGCAGGCTTCAGGCACCCGTAACGGCGGCATGAACCCGAGCCGACAACACGCGACTATATTTGCTTAACATCAAATTCTAACTGACTTATCAGAGCGCACCCCATCCAGTTCGAAAGGGGCAGCAGTTCTCAATCTGAAAATAAGAGTGCGGGATCGTAGACGATCTCGCGGCCATCGAGCATGAAACGCCATAGATGGCGCCAAGAGTCAAAGATCGCGTATTGGAGCAGGGCGCGGATGTCGTTGAAAAGGCGGTGGCGGGCCTTGATGGCGGCGCGCAGCATCTGAAAGGGCTGGGACAGCAGGTCCTGGCAGGTGTGTGTGAGGAAGGCCAGCAGATTGAGTGTGAACAGCACGTTCGAGAGGTGCTCCTTGCCATGGCCGAAGTTGTGCTCAAGGTGGTAGCCACGGTTTTTGAGCACGTTGTTGTTCTCGTTTTCGATCTTCCAACGCGCCCTGCCGGCGACGGCCAAGCCAAAGACACTGTCGTCCGAGACGGCATGGTTGGTCACCCAGCTGTTGAAATACATTTTGGCACCGGTGCTGGCATGGGTCACAGTCACCTCGAGCCAGTTGACACCCATCGCGTCGACATCGCCGCGCAATGGCACATCGGCGACATACCGAAAGGTCCACAGTTCGTAATGCCGGCCGTTCCAGTGTTTGTGGACGTGCCGGTGCAGCGTGCCCAGCCGCGCCATCTCCTCCACGACAGCGAACAGGCTGCGGTGCGATTCGGGCTTGCACACATACACAAAGAACTGCCCGGCTTGGGCCACCAGGGAACAAAATGGCTGCGTGGCATACAGCGCGTCACCCAGGTAGGTCACGCTGCCCAGCGCCGCCGGATACTTGGCCAACCAGCGTTTGGCCGCGTTTTGCTCGCAATCCTGCTTGTCGGCACCGTCCTGCGGCACCACGAACTCCGGCATCAGCGGCACGACGTGCTCCATCCCCGGCTTGACCATCACCGGCGTCACCGCGCTGTGAAAGCAGTCCTCGCCTCGTTTCTGGCAGTCCGGACAACTCAGCTTCTTTGAACGGAAGAATGTCAACCCGTCCAGCGCGATCAGCCGCGTCCCGGCGTGATCCACAAACCGCTCCATCTGCCCCGCTTCACGCAACCGGTCGTGCAGCCAGTCGAAATCGCGCCTGAACACCTCCGGTTTCAACCCGTCCAGCAGATTCCTGATCTGCCCGCTGCTGGGGATCTGCTCGATCCGAAACAGTGTCGCGGCGTTATTTTGACCCTTGCGCGCCTGTAATTCCTGCTGTCCCTCTAAAAACGACGCGCTTTGCGTCAAAAACACCGCGAACGCCCCCAGCGCCGCGTCCGCCATCTCGTATTGCCGGTTGTTGTTCGGCTTGCGTCTGTCCGGTAAGCTCGCCCAGCTCGACTTGAGATATCCGATGATCTGATCCAACTCCAGCTTCATCCCTCTATCTTCGCCTAACTTTCAGATTGAGAACTGCTGTCGAAAGGGGCCACGCTCGGTTATCTCCGGGTTCCGCGCTGTATACTTTTCGGGCCAAGGGACTATTTGGTCTATGGCCCAATGTATCGTCATTGACGGTTTTATGTTTGAACGGTTAAAGGTAATGCAAAGAAGGAGTGGTTTTGAAATGGCAAACTTGCAAACACGACGTGATTTTTTGAAGTCGATCGCACTGGTGGCTGGCAGCCTTGCAACTGTCACAGTGTTGAGCGCCTGTGGCGGCGGCGCGGCTCCTGCGGCGGACAAGCCTGCGGCTGCAGCGGTAGCGCTGGAAATTGGTTCGAAGGGCGACGAGCTGGCTTACGACAAAGCTGAACTGACTGCGGCGGCCGGGTCAAAGATCACACTCAAGATCAAGAACAATGCCTCGGCGGCAAGTGGCAACAAGCACAACTGGGTGCTGGTCAAACAGGGCCAGGCGGAGGCGGTTGCGTTGGATGGCATTGCAGCTGGTGATGCAGCGGGCTATTTGAAAGCCGGCGATGCGCGCGTCATTGCCTTCACAAAGATGGTTGAATCCGGCAAGGAAGAGTCCATTACGTTCGATGCGCCGGCTGCCGGTTCCTATGACTTTATCTGCACCTTCCCAGGTCACAATGTGGTCATGAAGGGCAAGCTGGTTATTAAGTAGAGCGCCAGTTTCTTCAGACAGCAAAAACCCCGCCAGATGTGGCGGGGTTTTTTGTCGAAATGCAAAGTGCGTTTGTTGTGCGGTCTGGAAAAGCTCTGAGAGCCAGCTACGCCGAACGCTGGCTCTCAACCAAAAGGAGGAGAAGAGGAGGTCCCACCCTGACTCTTGCCCTTATTAATAACGCGATTGGGTCCGCGCTGCTAGACGTTTGCCCAACGCCTCCCCTACGTGACAGGGCAACTGCGAAGTGCTTGAAACGTGACTAAAAATGCGCTGACATCTGGATAACATCTTTCTGTTTGTGACGAAGAATGTCACATGATTTTTTGCGCGCGCAGGCGCCGCATTTCTTAAAAATACGCGCATAGAATTGCCCAGTTTTTCCAGTGCGGCTTTGCTGCCGCACCCCGAAGTTTTATGGCCGACCCACAGACTTATATCCGAAGTGCGCATTGTGCGCTCGTGTGCACCGCGCTGACCTGCGTATTGGCCGTGCTCTCCGCATGCAGCCGGGTCGAGACGCCGCGCGTCACGCCGATTCCGGTGCGTGTGCGGGTCGGCACCGACAGCGCGACCGCGCCGCTGCTGCGCGCCCTGGCCCAAGCGTTTCAACAAAAGAATCCGGAGTGGTTATTTACGTTCGACACTGGCAACGCCGCCATCGTCAACGCGCTCGCCGCCGAGGGGAAGGTCGATATCGCCGCGGTGTCGCTGCTGCCACCGAGTGGCGCATTTACCCCCTGGTTTACAGATCTGGCCACAGATGGCGTAGCCATCGTTGTTAACGCGGCCAACCCAATCGCCGACATGAAGCAGTCACAGGTGCGCGAGGTATTTGCCGGATTTAGAAATGAGTGGGCGTTTTATGGCGTTCAGGGGCCGGGCAGCATTCAAGTGGTTGTCCGCGAAGAAGGAGAAGGCACCCGTCTTTTGTTCGAAAAACTGGTCATGGGGGATATTCCGGTCACATCGAGCGCCGTCGTCATGCCAACACCGGAAACCGCGATTAACTATGTTGCGCTTAACCCGGGCGCGATCGCCTACGTGCCGAGCGGCAAAGTAACTGCGGTTGCGCAACCGGGCATAAAGGTGTTAACGTTGGATGCACAGGCACTGAGCGTGGAAGGACTGGCTTCGGGCAACTACCCGCTCAACCGTGGCACGTATCTGATCGCTCGAACTGAGCCTGTGGGCAAGATTCGCGATTTTGTTTTGTGGATTCGTAGCGACGAAGCGCGCATCGTGATGCGTGACCTTGGCTACGCTCCCATTGAGTAAGCGGGTGATAAATCTACCCTACGTAGACAACGTATCTGCCATCGCGCGCAGGCTGTCCATCTCCGTCCTTTTGGTCGGAGGGGCGGTCCGGGATTTGCTGCTGGACAAAACACCGAGCGATCTTGATTTTGCTGTCGCGGGTTCAATCGATTCTGGCACCGCGATAAAGCTTGCGCGGGCCTGCGCCAATGCGTTGGATGCCGGACTTTTTGTGATGGATGTTGAACGCGGCGTAGCCCGTGTCACAAAGCCGCTCGCCGAGGGCCGCCTGATCATGGACTTTGCCCAGTCTCGCGGCAACTCATGGCAGGATGACTTGTCTGAACGCGACTTTACGATCAATGCCATCGGCTACGATCTGGACCAGCGCGAATTTGTCGACCCCCACGACGGCCGCGCTGACCTCTCCGCCCGCCGGTTGCGGCTCGTTCATCCTGGCGCTATTGCGGCGGATCCGGTGCGGGCCATACGCGGTGTGCGATTGGCGCACCAGTTCGGCCTGACGGTTGAGGATGCTACCGAGCAGCTGATGGGCGCGGCCGCGCAACTGCTGGGCAACATAAGTGCCGAACGCCTGCGTGACGCGTTGTTTGATGTGTTCGCGCTTGAATCGCCTTCGCCTGCGCTTCATGATCTGCTGCGGCTGGGTTTGTTGCAGGCCATCATCAAGACGCATGCAGATTCTGCGGTGCTCATCGACTTTAAGAGCATATCCAACGCGTTTGCCACGGTTGCCCTGCTCGATGCGGTGCCGGATCGCCTGGCGCTCATGCTGTCGCCATTCGCACGCCAGCGCATTACGCAATACCTCCGTTCAACGCTAACGGATGAACGCACGCTGCGCGCCCTGCTGCGGCTCGCGGGTGTGTTGCATGCTGTTTTTGGCAAACTGAGTGGTGCGCAGCTTAGCCAGCTTGGCACCGTGCTCCGGCTCAGTTCCGACGAAAGTGCGCATCTTCGCAGCATCTTTGCGGCCGTTCCGGCCCTACAGTCGATGCCGGCAGAAGATGGGGCGGCAGATGCAGAGTGGCAGTACAAGATCATGCGCAGTGGCGGGCAGGCGGTGCCATCGGCCGTTTTGCTTGCGCATGCGGTTGCCAGTGCGCAAGTGACTGGTTTGGAATTGGATAAGGCGCGCGCGGCACATCGCTGTGTGGTTGAGCAGTACTTTCGTCGATACGCGGAAGACGTTGCCCCCATGCCATTGCTAACCGGGCTAGACGTGCTGGCCCTCGGGCTGGCGCCAGGCCCGGTGGTGGGGCAGGTATTGGAAAGTGTGCGGCAGGCGCAAATGACTGGAAAGATCGAAACGCATGCGGAGGCTGTCGATCTTGCGAAAATAGTGGTCGCTACGCATCGTAATACATCACATCCATGAATAAAAGCAGATTGATCGTGCTAGGAAGCTTCGTATTTGCCGTGCTCGGCATGAACGTTGTGATCCTGGGGCCATCGCTGCCAGTGCTGGTCACGCGTTTGGAGCTGCCGATTAGCCAGATCGGCACGATGTTTTCGCTGCTCTCGATCGGCTATTTTTCGAGCGGGCCACTCTATGCGGCGCTGGTCAATCGCATCCATGCGCGTCTGTGGCTGGCTGCGCCCGTAGTCCTGGTGATCAGCCTGGTCGGGTTTGCCACTGCGACGACACTGAGCGGTCTGCTCGTGTCAGCATTTTTGCTCGGCGCCGGTCAGTCGCTGACCCAGGTTGCCTACATGGCCTGGCTTGGCGCGCGCACCCGGGGCGATGCCAATGCCAGCGCCACGCTTAACCGAGTCAACGCATTTTACGGATTTGGTTCGCTGATTGGGCCGTTGGTTGTTTCAGTTGGCGCCCGTATGGGGCAGTTTTCGCTGGCCTTCTGGATCGCGGCGGGTGTTTCGTTCGCCTTGTTCGTGATCGGCATGCTGGCGCCAGCAGACCCTACCTTGAGCGACCGACGCGACGCTGCCCCGGAAGAATCACTATCGACGCTGTTGCGGTCGCGCACCTTTATCGGCATGATCGCCCTCATGGCGATTTACGTGGGCATTGAAGTCACATTGTCGGGATATCTCACAACGTTCGCCAGCAAACTAGGCGGCATTGAACCATGGCAGACGCCGTTTTCTACGAGTTTGTTCTTCGGAGGGCTGGCACTCAGCCGCTACTTTGCAGGCAGCTTTTTTAAAGCGGGCAGGGAAGTAACCGGCATCTTTCGCATGCTGGCTGTCGCAATCGGCGGCCTTGCGATTTGCCTGATCTTTTCCGGCAGTTTTGGCGCTGCATTGCTGAGTGCCACCATCGCTGGCATCGGCCTGGGCCCGATGTATGCGACCCTGATCTCGATCGGCATTCAGCGATTTCCCCGCGCGCCCAGGCTTGTCAGCAGCATCCTGACCGCATGTGGATCATTTGGCTCGGTCACGATGCCGTATATCACCGGCGTGCTGATAGATCGGCCAAACGACGGCGCTACCCTGGCCTGGCAGCTCCTGATCGTTTGGCTCGCATTGGCAGTGTTGATCTGGCTCGGTGTGGCGCGCGGGATGCGCAGCACCCAATAGTCTGCCAAAGCAAAGTTTATCGTTGGCCGAATTCACCCTCCCCGCGCTCCGCGCGGGGATGGTGAATTTGGCACCCAAACTGTTTGCCTTGACGCACGACTAGCGCGCCTGCGCCAAGTCAGCAATTGTGGGAACGCCGCGGTCCCACCGTTTAACCAGCTTGCCCTGGGCATCGAACAAAAAGAAACTGGGTGTGTTGCGAAATGCAACGGTCTCAGCAAAGGCGCGCGACACCGGCTCCTGCATTTCCAATTGCACAACTTGTCCGTCTTTCCACGCACTGATTAGCCCGTCAACGGCGGGCTTTGCTGCAATGCAGCCCATTCAGTAGTGCGAGTGAAAGTGCACCAGCGTCGGCCGTCCGGCGGACGCCAGGCCTGATTGGATCGCGGCGACGCTCGATGTGTCGAACGGCGTTTGGCGCGGCGTGGTTAGAAACACCGCGGCAACGCCAAGCCCGATGATGCCGGCACCGATCAGCGCAAACCCGCGCCTTGACCTGCGGATCGCAAATACCACGGCTAGGATCGCAAACAACAGCGCAAACGGCACAAAAAAGGAATACTGATTGAGCAGCGCTGGCATTAGTTCTCCGTCCGCAGATCGTCGAACAACCGCTCAAGACCGGCGCGAATGTTCAGGCGCACCACATCAAGGTTGATGCTGAGCTTGGCCGCGGTCTTGTCGTTCAAGTCATACAGCTTGAGCAAATCCGGGATCAGGCTGGTGACCTCGTTGCGCGCGCGTTTGGCCTTGATATGCGCGCGTATCTTGGACGTGGTGACTTTGATGTAATCCGCCGTCTCCGTGCCGATGCTTGGATTGCCGGGATGCCCGCGCCCGGGCACAATCGTTGTCACTTTTTTGTTCTTCTTGAGCGTGGCCAGCACTTCGTTCCAGCGCTCGAAGTTGCCCGCTGCAATCAGTGGCGGCTGGCCGACCGCGACGTGCTCTCCCGTAAACACCACGCCAGTGTCGCGCGGAATCACAAACACGCTGCCATTCGAATGGCCGCCTTCGTGCACCACATCGATCGATAGCATGTGTTTGTCCATGCCCAGCGATAGCGTGGTCGACTCCAGAAACGACATCTCCGGCAATTTGTTCTGGGCCGGCGCGATCATCGTGACCGATGAGTCAAATGGGTTCAGGCTGGCCACCTCGATGGGCGTGTAGAGCTGCGCGCGTGCGGCCTCGTGGATGATGACCGGCGTGTTCATGGTCTCGATCGCCTCAAAGCTGACGCGATCCGCACTGGTGTAGATGACCGCTCGCACCGGTTGTGATCCCAGAGCGGCCAGCTCGGCCTTCCAGCTGCGCGTTTCTTCCGCGCTCATTGGCAAATCGATGCTGACGATGCCTTCATCGTGCAGAACGCAGCCGATGTTGAAACCATCGCGGGTGGTGTGATAGTAGACGTGTTTTTGCAGTTTTTTCATGGTTATTGCTCAAAAGATGTTGGACGTTCGCTCGCCAAAACGCGCGGTGAAAATGCGCCGGGAATCACCCGACTGAACACACACCCTGCGTTACGACGCCTGCGCTTGTGCCGCAACGTGCGCCAACAACGCTGTTAGTGTATCCGCATCGGAAAGACCGCCGCCGCCCTGGGCGAATGCGGGCGACCCGCCTCCCTTGCCCTCCGCGAGTGTGGTAAGGGCGCCGCGCAGCAACGCGGCCATGTCGGCGGTCCCGGCGTCCTGCGAGCGGGCAAAACACAGCGTGGTGCGCGGGCCGTAGCCGCCGAGCAGGGCCAGCACACCGGGTCCGGCCGTCAACGACTTGGCCATGGCCTGCAATTGCTTCATATCGCGCTCGGGCCAGCACCTGCTGATGATGCGCCAACCAGCCGAATTCGGTTGCGCCTGCTGCAAAATCGTCGCCGCTTCCGCTTCGTTCAGCACGGTCTGTGCAACAGCCAGCGCCTTTTGCGCGGCGCGCGCCTCGTCGCGCAGCTTGGCTACGGCTGCCGCCAGATCGGCGCGCCCCACAGTCAGGCTCTCGGCCAGCGCACTGGTTTCGCGCAGCACCTGCCGGTAATCCAGCAACGCGCGCCGCCCGCAGCGAAATGTCACGCGCGTTTCAGCGCCGCGCTTCTCAGCTCGGATCAGCTTGATCAAGCCGATCTGCCCGGTCGCGGCCACGTGCGTGCCGCCACAGGCCGACCAGTCGTAGCCCGCGATCTCAACGATGCGGATCAGGCCGCTGACTTTTGGCGGCTTGCGCAACGGCACGCTGGCGAGCTCGGCATCCGTGACTTGATAGACCTTGACCGGCAGGTTGGCATAGATCGCCTGGTTGGCCGCGTCTTCGGCCGCATCGAGCGTCTTCTGCGACAGGCTGGGGCTGGGCAGGTCCAGCGTGCACTCCTGCGCGCCAATATGCACCGCGATCGTGTCCAGCGCTGCGATGTCGATAAATGCGCGCGACAACACGTGCTGGCCGCTGTGTTGTTGCATGTGATCGATCCGGCGTGGCCAGTCGATTGCGCCGGTGAGTGCCGCGCCAGCGAGCGGTTGCGCAAGCACATGCATGATTTCATCCGCGCCCGCATCGATCACATCGATCACCTGGGAAACCTCGCCGGCCTCGTTGCGAAACTGCCCAAGGTCGTTTGGCTGTCCGCCGGCGCTCGGATAAAACGCCGTCTGATCGATGACGACTGCCGGGCGGCCCTCATGCAAAAAATTCCGGGTGACGCGCGCCGTGAACTCGCGGCAAAATGCGTCTGCCTGATACAACCGTATCGTCATCAACTCGATTATAGTTGCCGCGCTCCCATGGCGATTGAATCTGCACCCCATACGCGCGCGCCGTCATCTGACGCTTCTGACTCGTTGTCAAACGACATCGGTCATCTCGGGCGACTGCTGGGCGAAGTGATTGTCGAACTCGATGGCGCGCCGATCTATCAGCTTGAAGAGACCATCCGGGCGCTGGCGAAATCAAGCCGTGCCGGCGACGCGGCCGCGCCCGCGCAGTTGCGGGATCTGATCAGCCAGATCACGCCGCAGCAGGCGTTTGAAATGGCCATGTCGTTCACCCAGTATTTTGAGCTGGTGAACCTGTGCGAAGAGCACCATCGCGTGCGCCGGCTGCGCCAACGCCGCGCGGCGTTTGAAGCCGGTCGCGGCGAACCGCTTAAAGAATCGATCGAATCCGCCATTGCGTCGCTCAAGGCATCCGGCGTTGCCGCGCCCGAGCTGCAAACCCTGCTCGACAAGATGTCGATCGAGCTGGTGTTCACCGCGCATCCGACCGAATCAAAACGCCGCACGATTTTGTCGCGCCTGCGCGCCATCGGCGAGTTGCTGTGGGAGCGCGACCGCGAGCTGCAAACCGATGACGGGACGGATGCGCGGATGCGCACGCATGTCGATGGCGACATCAAACGCGCCATCGCCACGCTCTGGCTGACCGATCGCTCGCGCTCGATGCAGCCGCTGGTGACCGACGAGGTGCGCACCGGTCTGTGGTACTTCGACACCACCTTGTGGGACGTCGTGCCGCAGCTGCAGCGTGATCTGGAATCTGCGCTGGCCCGCCATTACCCGGAAATCTCCGCACCGCGCGGCTGGCTGCGCTTTGGCTCATGGATCGGCGGCGATCGCGATGGCAACCCAAATGTCACCGCCTATGCCACGGCCGAGACGCTGCACTTTCATCGCCGTCTGGCGCTGGACAAAGTGCAAGATGCCGCGCGCAGTTTGTCGCGCGCGCTGAGCATTTCATCGAACCGCGACGCCGTGTCGCCGGAAGTGAACGCGCTGATCGACAAGGCCGGCGCCGCGGCCGGGCATGTGCGCGAGCTGCTCAAACGCTATCCAAGCGAGCCTTACCGCGCGATTTTTGCCGATCTGGCCGCGCAGGCTGAGGCTGCACGCGAACACACGCTCAACTTCCCGCTTTACCCGTTTTATGCCCAACGCACGCTGCCGATGTCTTCGACGCTGGCGATGCCGCTGCCGATGCCCGCGGTGTTGACCGCGGAGACGATCAAGACCACGGTCGACACCGTCATCGACAGCCTCAACCAGGGCAAGGCCGCGCTGCTGACCGGCGGTGGCGTGGATAAGTTTCAACGCCAGCTCGAGCTCTTCGGATTGCACATGGCGCGGCTGGATATTCGCCAGCATTCAGCCTGGCATGAAGCCGCCATCGCCGATTTGCTCAAGCGGCTCGGGGCAGCCGGGCTTGGCCCGGACGACACACTCAACGCCCAGGCGCAGCGCTACACCGAACTTAGCGAGGACGAGAAAGTCGCGCTGCTGACCGCCTTGTTGCGCCAGCCAAACAGCAGCCTGCTCGATCAGCTCAAAGACATCAGCGACGATGCCAAGCGCGTGATCGAACCGATGCAGCTCGCGCGCGAAGCGATCAAACGCTATGGCCGCGACATCATCGGCGTCTATGTCATCAGCATGACGGATGCGCTCTCCGATGTGCTCGAAACGCTGCTGATGCTGGACTGGTGCCGTCTGTCTCTGCCGATCGCGCCGTTGTTCGAAACGCGCGAGGATTTGCACAACGCGCCGCAGGTGATTGCCCAAATGCTGACGCATCCGGTCTACCGCAGCATCGTCCACGCGCAAAAAAACGCGCAGATGATCATGCTGGGTTACTCGGACAGCAATAAGGACTGCGGCTATATCACCGCCAACTGGGAGCTCTACAAGGCGCAGGACACCATCGCCGCGGCCTGCAAACAGCACGGCGTTACGCTGACGCTGTTTCACGGGCGCGGCGGCACGATTGCGCGCGGCGGCGGCCCGGCTGCGCGCGCGATTTTGTCGCAGCCGGCCGGCCTGGTCGATGGCCGCACGCGCATTACCGAACAGGGCGAAGTGCTCAGCACCCGCTATCACGACCACGATCTGGCGCGCCGCCATCTTGAGCAGGTGACGTATGGCGTGTTGCTCGCGTCCGATCAGGCCCGCGATGCGCGGAAGTTCCCGGATGCGTGGTCCGCCATGATGGAGCGCATCTCCGACCACGGCGCGCAGGCTTATCGCGCGCTGGTCATGCAAGATGCCGATTTCCTGCGCTTTTGGGAGCAGGCCACGCCGATCGCCGAGATCAGCGGGCTGAAATTTGGCTCGCGCCCGGCCTTTCGCAAACAGACGCGCACGGTCGCCGATCTGCGCGCGATCCCCTGGGTGTTTTCGTGGATGCAGAGTCGCGCGGTGCTGCCTGGCTGGTATGGGGTTGGCACCGCATTGGCCGCCGCGATCGCCGAAAGTCCAGAGGCCCTGGCGCAATTGCGCGCCATGTATCGTGACTGGCCGTTTTTTCAGACCACGCTTGACAACGCGCAGATGAGCATGAACAAGGCCGATCTGAGCATCGCGCGGTTGTATGCGTCGTTGGTGGACGATCCTGTTCTGCGCGAACGCATTCTTGGCATCATCGAGGGTGAATACGAACGCACGGTACAGGCAATTCTGAGCATCTGCGAGTGCGACGAGCTGATGGCGAACGACCCGGTGCTCAAGCGTTCGATCAAATTGCGCAATCCTTATGTGGATCCGCTAAATTACATTCAGGTGGATATGATTCGACGTCTACGCGAGCAAAACAAAGCTGGCGCCGCCGCAGATGACCCGCGCGTTGTCGAGCTAAAGCGTGTCATCGAACTCACGATCAATGGCGTCAGCGCGGGTCTGCGCAACACGGGTTGATCGAACGCCCGCGACTCTGCGGGCGCGCGCAATACACACAAAAGCATGCAACTCAAACAACGCGATTCCATTCGCTGGCTAACCCCGGGTCTTTCTATCAAACGCTGGCTGCTGCTGATGGTGGTTGGCGTGACGCTGATCGGCCTGGGGTTTGGCTTTTTGCTGGTGGAGATTTACAAGGATGTGCCGCTGCCATCGGCGGTCTATGTCGCTACGCTGCAATTTCTGCCGCGCGCGGTGCGCGGGCTGCTTCTGCTCGCAGGCGGCGGGCTCGCGTTTGTCATCGGCTTGCTGCGGTTTAGCAACACCTTGCTAAAGGCTGTGCGCGGCGAAAATCAACAGCCGGTGGTGGATGCCCTGTGGGAGCGACGCATCGCGTCGAATGCGCCGCGTGTCGTTGCGATCGGCGGCGGGCACGGTCTCGCTGCGCTCTTGAGCGGCCTGAAGCATCAGACCACCAACATCACCGCGATTGTCACGGTCGCGGACGATGGCGGCAGCTCCGGCCGGTTGCGGCGCGATCTCAACATGCTGCCTCCCGGCGACTTTCGCATGTGCATCTCGGCGCTGGCCGACAATGAATCGCTTGTGACGCAGCTGATGCAGTACCGCTTCTCCAGCGGCGATGGGCTGGCCGGGCACTCGTTTGGCAATCTGTTTATCGCCGCGCTCGCCCAGATCACCGGCAGTTTCGAGAAAGCAATCGCCGAGTCCAGCCGCGTCGTCGCCAGCAAAGGCCGCATCCTGCCCAGCACGCTGAGCGATGTTGACCTGTGCGCCGAGTTTCGTGATAGCACAACCCAGGCGCGCGGCGAATCGTCGATCGGCAAACAAGGCTTGCCGATCGAGCGCGTCTGGCTTGAACCCAGCGATCCGCCGGTGTTTCCAGACGCGGTCAAGGCGGTGCTGGATGCCGACCTGGTTGTGATCGGCCCGGGCAGCCTGTGGACCAGCCTGATGCCAAATCTGCTGGTGCGCGGTCTGGTGGATGTGCTGCGGCAGGTCAAGGTGCCGATCGTCTACGTGGCAAATATCACGACCGAGCGTGGTGAAACCGACGGCTTTACGCTTGAAGATCACATTGGTGCGATTGAACGCCATATCGGGCGCGATATCGTGAACTACGTGCTGGTCAATGAACGTGTTGTGCCGACGTTTACACCACCGAGTGGTGTCGAGATCATCGAACCGCGCGTGTCTGCCGGCGTCTCCAGCATGCGTGTGGTGCGGGCGGATCTGGTGAGTGATGCCGAGCCCTGGCGCCACAATCCGACCAAATTGGCGGACGCGGTCATGAAAATGCTCAATTCGGCGTAAAATTCACGATGCTGGCTTTGTGTAGCGATTACACTTAGCCGTCGCGAGACATTGCCAGTGTCACCGCGCGCGTTGCGCCTTGGCGATTTGGCACACATAAGCAAACTGGCTTCGACCGGCACCCAATGGCCGTTTGAGGCTGTTAAGGCCTATCTGCAGACCGGGTGGCAAACTCACGATCCGCGCGCATTCTGCGCAGATCATGAGTTTGCCGATAGGTCTAGAGTTAGGCGCAAAGGGTTCACGTCAGAATAAGTTGTCCAAAAATTCACCTTAGCCCCGCGCGCAGCGCGGGGCTAAGGTGAATTTTTGAGGAAGTTCTTTTGACGCAGGGCCTGTAAATATTCATCATTAGGAGAGTTAGAAAATGGCAAAGACAAAAATCGGCATCAACGGCTTCGGCCGGATTGGCCGGCAAGTGCTCAAGGCCTTGCTCGAGCGGCACAAGGACAAGTTCGATGTCGTCGCGATTAACGACCTCGTTGATGCGCCCACAAATGCGCATCTGTTCCGCTATGACTCAAACTACGGGCGGTTTCACGGCAATGTCACTGTCGATGGCAGCGACCTGATCATCAACGGCGACCGGCTCAAAGTATTCGCGGAAAGGGACCCGGCCGCCATTCAGTGGGGCAGCGTCGGCGCGGATATCGTCATCGAATCGACCGGCCTCTTCACGGATGCCGATAAGGCCCGCGCGCACTTGACTGGCGGCGCCAAAAAGGTCATCATCAGCGCCCCGGCCAAGAAAGAGGACATTACGATGGTGATGGGCGTGAACCACACCAAATTCGATACGACCAAGCACACCGTCGTCTCAAACGCCAGCTGCACCACAAACGGCCTGGCGCCGGTGGCGAAGGTGCTCTTCGAGCGCTTTGGCATCGAGAAAGGCATTCTGACGACGGTGCACTCATACACCAACACGCAGCGCCTGCTCGACGTCGCCACAAAAGACCTGCGCGATGCGCGCGCGGCCGCGCTCAACATCGTTCCGTCTGAAACCGGCGCCGCGCGCGCGGTCGGCCTGGTTATCCCGGAACTGCAGGGCCGCTTCAGCGGCATGGCATTCCGCGTGCCAACATCGACCGTGTCGGTGGTGGACTTCACCGCGGTATTGAGCAAAGATGTCACGAAAGAGCAGATCAATGCGGCGATGCAAGAGTATGCCGCTGGCGAGCTCAAGGGCATCCTGGCCTATACCGACGAAGCGCTGGTCAGCAGCGATTTCAAGGGTGACACGCACTCGTCCATCTTCAGCGGTGTCGACACCCAGGTCGTCGGTGGCAACCTGGTCAAGGTCGTCAGCTGGTATGACAACGAGTGGGGTTATTCCTGCCGTGTCGGCGATCTGGCTGCTTACATGGCCAGCAAGATGTAGCGCGATAGCGTAAAAACAAAAAGGCCCCGGGAGCACGCTCCCGGGGCCTTTTTTGTTGTGTGTAAGACTAAGCCGGCGTCAGCGTCGGCGTGCCATTTGGGATCGTCGCCGGCGGCGTATACGTCGGCGAGGGTTCAACCGGCACTTCTGTCTCGGTCGGTGTCGGCGGGACTGACGTTGCCGTCGGCGGCACCGGTGTGTCTGTCGCAGTCGGCGGCACTGGCGTCGCAGTCGGCGGCACCGGTGTGTCTGTCGCAGTCGGCGGCACTGGTGTCGCAGTCGGCGGCACCGGTGTGTCTGTCGCGGTCGGTGGCACTGGTGTCGCAGTCGGTGGCACGGGCGTGAACGTCGCGGTCGGCGGCACTGGTGTCGCGGTGGGCGGCACTGGCGTAAGTCGCAGTCGGCGGCACAGGCGTGAATGTCACGGTGGGTGGCACCGGCGTGAATGTTGGCCGTGGTGTCGCAGTCGGCGGCGCCAATACCGTCACGTTAAACCGGCCGACCTGTGAGGAGTTGCCCGAGGCATCGCGTGCTGTGCAACGGACCGATGTTGTGCCGACGCTAAAGACGCTGCCGCTGGCGGGTGTGCAGCTTGCGCTTGCGTTTGCATCGACGCTGTCAGATGCCGATGGCGCGAAGCTGACCGCAATGCCTTCGGCAGAGGAGGCCGCGCGCACGATATCCGCCGGCACGGACAGCCGTGGCGCGGTTGTATCGACGACTGCGGCGACCAGCGAGCCTGTGCCGGAATTGCCCGCGCGATCGCGCGCGCTGCAGATGATCGTGGTCTTGCCAAGCGGCAGCAATGCGCCAGACTTGATGCTGCATGTGGCCGGGACGTTGCCATCGACCGCGTCGACGCCACTCGCGCTAAACGTGACATTTGCGCCGGCGCCGCTGGTGGCTTCGACAGTGGTGTCACCGGTGATCGACACGCTGGGTTCGGTTTGATCGGTCACGTTGACCGAGAACGAGCTGCTGGCGGTGTTGCCCGCGCCATCGACTGCCGTGCAGGTGACCGATGTCGAGCCAACACCAAAACCGCTTCCAGGAGCCTTCGAACAGCTTGGGGTAATGCTGCCATCGACGGCATCGGCAGCCGATACCGAGAAGTTCACAGGCGTGGATGCGCTGGTCGCCTTGGCGTCGATGTTGCCCGGCAACGTGAGCGATGGTTTGGTCAGATCTTTGACGGTAACGTTAAATGTGGCCTTGGCGCGGTTGCCGCGCGAGTCCGCAGCTTCGCAGGTGACAGCTGTGCTGCCCAGGCTGAACTGGCTGCCCGAGCGCGGCAAGCACGAGGCGCTAATCGCGCCGTCGACGCTGTCAGTTGCGCTGGCGGCATCAAATGTGACGACCGCGCCGCCTGGCCCGGTTGCGCCAGTCACGCCGATGGAGGGCACGTTTATCTGCGGCGCCTTCGAATCGCGCACGGTGACCAAGAACTTGTTACTGACGCCGTTGCCCGACTTGTCGGCGGCGGAGCAGTTGACGGTGGTGGTGCCAAAGTCAAATACAGAACCCGAGGCTGGCGAACAACTCACCGGCACATTGCCATAGACAGCATCTGCGGCCGATGCGGCAAACGAGACACTTGCGCCGGATTTGCCGGAAGCTTCGGCTGTGATATCTGCCGGTAGCGCGAGTCTGGGCGCATCGTCATCGCGCACGATCACGCTGAAGGACTCGGAAGTGCTGTTGCCCGATGCATCGCTGGCGCGGCAGTCGACGCTGGAGGTGCCGATCGGGAAGACTGAACCCGATTGCGGCGAGCACGAGACCGGGCGGGTGCCGTCCACGCGGTCGATCGCCGATGCGTTGAACTCAACGCTGGCGCCGTTTGCGCTTGTTGCCGCCACTGTCAGGGCGCGCGGCACGGTGACGACCGGTCTGCCTTGATCGGTCACGATGACTTCGAACGCGCCATAGCTCTTGTTGCCGCTGTCATCACTGACTGAGCAACTCACGGTTGTTGTGCCGAGTTTGAAGGTTGAGCCGGACTGTGGCGAACACGCGGCGCCGAGTTGGCCGGAGACTGAGTCCTGGGCGGAGGCGCTGAACTGAACCACTGCGCCAGCGCTGGTTGTAGCTGCGACGTTGATGGTGCCTGGAAGCGCGAGGAGCGGCTTGCCGTTGTCCTCGACGATGACGTTAAACACGCCGCTGACGGTGTTTCCAAACGCGTCACTGCCCCGGCAGGTGACCGGTGTGATGCCGATGATAAAGGTACTCGGCGAGGCCGCGCTGCACGATGCGCGCGAGACAGTGCCGTCCGCCGCCACAACTTCCGCGGCAAACGAGACCACTGCGCCACGCGGGCTGGTGGCCTGAATTGGCGAAAGCGCTGGCAAGCGCAGTTTTGGCGGATCGCTGGGCCGGATCGGAACCGGCACCGAGGTGGCGCCAAACACCGTGCTGGCCGGGTTGAGCGGCGATGCGGCGTTGGCCGGGTTGCGGGCGACAGCGCCAGTCTCGGCGCTCTGTTCACCCGCGCCATTGACGGCCTGGAATGTTAGCGATGATGGCGTGTTCGCGCCTGCCGACAATTCGCCCACCACGATCCCGTTTTCATCGGCTGGGAACTTGGCGATCGTCTCGCCGGTGGACTTGTCGATCACGGTCAGTGAGCCGCTGATCACGGTTTGCGCGGTGAATGAAATTGCGCCGCTGGCCGTGGTCTCGGTGAGGACGACGGGCGCTTGAACCTGGATATCCACGACCTGGCTGTTTGTGATCACAGCCTGTTGCCCCACCGCAATGGCAGTGTCGCCACCGCTTGAGCGCGCGATGACCGAGCCGCCGAGCGTCGATTGCGTCACGCTGCCGTCCGACTCCACTTTGATGCCCATGACGCCATCGGTGATGACGAAGGTCGCGGAGGGCGCCTGAACAGTGAACGCATCGATATTCTGCGCAATAGATGTGTCTGCGGATGCAATCTGGGTCGCGCCGATCATCTCGCCGCGCAGCAATTGCACTTGCGCGCCGTCGATCAGCCGCAATTCAGAGCCGGGCGCAAGCACAATCTGCTGATTGCCCGCCATCGTGACTGTGGTTTGCGACGTCGCCATAATCGTATCGCCTGGCGATAGGGCGCGTTCGGCAACAACCGACGATGAAAGCTCCGGGACGCGCCACTGCAGACCGGCAACCCCGACACGCTGTTCGGTGACCTGGATATTGCCGCTGACCGAAGCGATCGCGGTTGATTGATTGCCACCCAAATAGAAGTAGCCGGCCGCCGTCGTTGCAAAGGCGAGCACCAGGCTCATAAATCCAAGCGCCACACGTTGTGTGCCCTGAAAAGCGCCTTGCACAAGAGCCAGTATGCGCTCCCAGACGGACGTTTGGCCGATCGTGATCTCGATCACACGCGGCCGCATTGGGATGAGCTGGGTGTTCTCCGCGCCAATTGTTTTGCCTGCCGCGAGGCGTGCGTTTTCAGCCAACAATGCAGATAGCATTTCGGCGCGCCTTTCCGGGCGAATGGGTGGCGTGCGATCAGCAGATGCTGACAGAAGATCGCTTAACGCGGCATCTTCCCAAGCCTGTGATCCCTGACTCTGCTCACTCATAGGTGCTGCGACTGACTTCAACGAATGTTGCGACAGTGTCTACAATGAATGACCGAAGCACCGCAAGCGCTGTGACTAGCTGTAGCGTAATGCCAAGCTAAGTGCGAAGCACTGTGCTCTTGTCCCCTCTCATAATGATTATACATGATGATGTCAGTTCAAGACGCGGTAAATCGATTTTTTCGATTGCATTGCCTGCAACTTGATTGCGCACTCGCGCAACTTTATTGGGCAATTATGAAACAATACCGATACGTAAATTTGCCGATTTTGCTCGTAGCAAGCCACTTTGCAAAATGCCGCAAGGACAACTTTTCGGTTCTGATTGTAATATAGGTCGACATCTTGCAAAAAAACTCGTTATTGGCGGCTTTCCCTACGGTTTTACGCGGGGGCGCGCGCCATGTCATTCTCCTCATTGCGATAGTCGCATTCTGTGTGACTTGTCTGCATCAACTTTTGCTTCCTGGCTTGTCCTATGACGAAGCATTGGACCTTGTGCCGATGCTGGACCTGGTCCAGGGGCGTGCGCCGGAGCTGTTGCGCGGCCTGGGGATTGGCCGGTTTCCCGTGATGCTGCTGGACTATATGGGCAGCCTCGGTGGTTATGTGACCGTGCCGTTTTTGTGGCTTTTTGGCGCCGGGGCGGTGGCAGCGCGCGTGCAACCCCTCTTCTTCTCGGCCTTGACGATTGTTTTGGTCTATGTTGTCGCTGCGCGTTGGTTTGGCCGCCCGGTCGCCGCGCTCGCCGCGATTTTGCTGGCGCTGCAGCCGTCATTTGTGTGGTTCAGCCGACAGGGTGTCAGCGTCACCAGCGTGATGAGTTTTTTTGCCTGGGCCAGCCTGGCACTGCTAAGCGACTTTCCCACGCGCGCAATTTCACAATCACCCGGACGATTGGTCGGCGCGGGGGTGATACTTGGGCTTGGTCTTTGGGCAAAATTGCCGTTTTTGTGGTGGCTGATGATGCTGGCGATGATGGCGGCGGTGTTTCTGATGGGCACCGGTTGGCGCAACCGGTTCAACTCCCTCGGTGGGCGCCGGTTGTCGCTGGTCGCTCTGGGGTTTGTGATCGGCGCCGCGCCACTGATCTATTTCAACATCGCGGGGCTGCTGCGCGATGGCGTCGCGCCGACCGCTGCGCTTGTGTTTGGCTCGCTTTTTCGCCCGACGCAGCAGTTTGGCGTCAATAATCTGGACTTCTTCAAAAATCTGGGCACATCCTGGTCCAATTTCAAGGTGTTTATCGACGGCAGCTATTTTTGGTACAACGGCGTGACCTTTAGCAACATCTTTGCTTTGCCGGTGCTGGCCCTTGCCGTCGTGGTGGGCGCAGTCTTTGCGTTGCGCCAGCAACGCCCCGCGCTACGGCGTTGGTTGGCACTGGCGCTGGCCTTGCCCGTCGCGATCTTTATGGGCTCGTTTACAGTGTCCGGGCAGTGGGCCACGCACTTTTTTATCATCTCGGGTGTGCCCCAGGTGCTGGTGGCCTGCGCCACGATCTGGCTGGCACAAGCCGTTATGCAACGCAGCGCCCCGCGCTTTTTGCGCAGCGGCACCTATGCGTTGGCGGCGTTGTTGATTGCAGCGCCGGTGTCGCGCGATCTCTGGGTCAACCTGCAGCATCACAACAAACTGGCTGAAACTGGCGGTTCGGGCCGATTTTCAGACGCGGTCTACAAAGTGGCGGACTATCTGGATGCAGCGCATGCAACCGAGCCGGTTGCGCTGGACTGGGGCATTGAAAAGCAAATCCGTGTGCTCACTGCCGATCGGGTGCGCCCGCTTGAGATCTTTGGCTACACACCGGACCCCACTGTCGCCGATGATGCGTTTCGGGAACGGGCCCGCGCGCTGCTTCAGGATGAAAACAGGCGCTATATCGTGCTCTGGGATCAATTTGCTGTTTATAATCGTCGGGCGGAATTTACGCGCCTCGCCAACGACATGGGCAAGCAGGTAACCGAAGTGTTCATCGCACATGAACGCAGCGGCCTGCCCGTGTATGTGGTCTTGGAGGCGCGCTAACAACTTGAATGCGTGTGCGCTGATGCGCCCGTGTGTCGTGAGTGAGATGGAGTAACACAATGTCAAACAACGGAATGTCGAATGGGACGGTTGTCGCCGTGCGCGGTGGTGTCGTAGACGTGGAGTTCTCGACCGACGGGATGCCCGAGATCTACGAGGCGATTGAGATCGATATGAGCTGGGGCCGTCTGGTCCTTGAAGTTCAAACGCACCTGGGCGACAGCATCGTGCGCGCCGTGGCCATGGACACGACCGACGGTTTGCGCCGCGGCCAGGCTGCCCGCGCAACCGGTGCGCCCGATCACGGTTCCCGTTGGCCCGGCTTCACTTGGGCGCATCTTCAACGTGCTGGGCGATCCGATCGACGGCCAGCCGCCGCCCGTTGCCGCGACGATGTATCCGATTCACCGCCCGGCGCCGACCTTTGAAGATCAGAAGGGCTCGGTCGAAATGCTTCGAGACCGGCATCAAAGTCATCGACCTGGTTGCGCCCTTTACGAAGGGCGGCAAGACCGGCATCTTCGGCGGCGCCGGCGTCGGCAAGACGGTCACGATTCAGGAACTAATCAACAACATTGCAAAGTTCCACGCGGGTTACTCAGTATTTGCCGGTGTGCGGTGAACGCACCCGCGAGGGCACGCAGCTGTACAGGCGAAATGGCCGAAGCCGGCGTCTTGCCGTCATAGGCCGATGGTCTTCGGGCAGATGAACGAACCCGCCGGTGTGCGCCTGCGCGTGGCATTGACCGGGCTGACGATGGCCGAATACTTCCGCGACGAAGGCCGCGACGTGCTGCTGTTCATCGACAACATCTTCCGCTTCGTCATGAGCGGTTCCGAAGTGTCGGCGTTGCTCGGCCGCATGCCCAGCGCGGTCGGTTATCAGCCCACGCTGGCGACCGAGATGGGCGATTGCAGGAGCGCATCACCTCGACCAAGAAGGGCTCGATCACATCGATGCAGGCCGTGTACGTGCCGGCAGACGACTACTCCGATCCGGCGCCGGTGGCCACGTTTGCGCACCTGGACGCGACCGTCGCCTGGAACGCTCGATCGCGGAAAGAGGCATCTTCCCGGCTGTCGACCCGCTTGCGTCGACCTCCGATTGCTCGATCCGCTACATCGTCGGCGCCGATCACTACCGCATCGCGCGCGAAGTGCAGCGCGTCTTGCAGCGCTACAAAGACCTGCAGGACATCATCGCCATTCTTGGCGTGGACGAACTGAGCGAAGACGACAAGATCCTGGTCGCCCGCGCCCGCAAGATGGAGCGCTTCTTCTAGCCAGCCGATGTTCGTGGCCCAGGCCTTTACCGGTCTCGAGGGCAAATATGTCAAGGTGAAAGACACCGTGGCCAGCTTCGAGCGCATCCTGAAGGGCGAGTTCGATGAAGTGCCTGAGAGCTTCTTCCTGATGAAGGGCGGCGTTGAAGAAGTGACCGAGGCGTACGAAAAGGCGCGCAAGAATAATTAACACGATAAGACGCATCGGATGGCGCACCATCCAATGCGTCTTATCGCCTACCAACTATGGCGACTTTGCATCTCGAAATCGTGACCAGCGAAAAGACCATCTTCGAGGGCGAAGTGGATATGGTGACCGTGCCCGGCGGCGGTGGCGTGATGGGCGTGCTGGCCAATCACGCGCCGGTGCTCTCCACACTCAAACCGGGTGAGCTGCGCATCAAGCGCGGCAACGACATCGAAGAGTTCGCCATCGGCGGCGGCTTTATCGACATCAACAACAACAAAGTTGTGATTTTGGCCGACAGCGCCGAACGCGCCGATGAGATCGACGCCTCGCGCGCCGAAGTCGCGCGCGACAAGGCCGAGGAGCTGTTGCGCAACCCCCCGTCCAGCAAAGAGGATCTGTTCAAACTTGAGTCCGCATTGCGCCGCAGCACAGTTCGATTGAACCTGGCGCGCAAGGCAAATACGCGTTCCCGCAGCGGCGATTCGTAGGCATCGGTTACACTGAGTCGATTGCAACACGCATAGCGCGTGGCAATTTGAATCTATTTGTAACTTCGATCGGCGATGCCGACTGCCCTGCGCCGAGCGCGAGGCGCGCGGCACCGCCGATCGATTGCAGATGGTTCCTTAGGCATCAATGGGAATTCTTCGAACCGATATTGGCATCGATCTAGGTAACTCAAACGTCGTCGTTTACGTCAAGGGCAGGGGCATTGTTATTCAGGAGCCGTCGGTTGTCGCGTTGCTCGCGCGTGAAGACAAAGTCGTCGAAGTGGGTGAAGAGGCGCGCCAGATGTATGGCCGCACCCCCGACGAAATTGAAGTTGCCCGCCCGCTGCGTGATGGCGTTATCGCCGACTACCAGGTCACGCAGACCATGCTGCAGCACTTTATTCGCAAAGCGCGCGGCTTTTCGCTGTTTCAACCGCGCGTTGTGATTGGCGTGCCGTATGGCGTCACCAGCGTCGAGCGCCGCGCAGTGCGCGAGGCCGCGATCGAGGCTGGCGCCGACCGCAACCAGGTTTACCTAATTCGTGAGCCGCTGGCTGCCGCATTGGGCGCCGGGTTGCCCGTTGACACCGCCACAGGCAATCTTGTGCTCGATATCGGCGGCGGCACCGCTGAGGCCGCTGTAGTGTCGATGAATGGCATCGTGCAGGCCAACTCGGTGCGCGTGGGCGGGCTCAAACTGGACTACGCGATTCAGAACTACATTCGCCGCAAATACAACCTGGCGATCGGTGAACCGACGGCCGAGATGGTCAAGATCAAAATTGGCAGCGCAATGCTGCTTGAGCACGAGTTGGTGATGGAAGTGCAGGGCCGCGACCAAGTCAGCGGGTTGCCCGAAACGGTCGAGATCACGTCCGGCGAGATCACCGAGGCCATTCAGGAGCCGCTGGCGCAGGTCGCCGGCGTGGTGAAGAGCGTGCTTGAGCGCACACCGCCCGAGCTGGCTGCCGACATCATCGACCGCGGTCTGGCCATGACCGGCGGTACCGCGTTGTTGCGCATGCTCGATTCGTATCTGACAAAAGAGGTCGGTGTGGTGGCCTATGTCGCTGATGCGCCGATGGCCTGTGTGGCGCTCGGCACCGGCCGCGCGCTGGACAACCTGAATCTGCTGCGCCGCACCGAATTTGTGCAGTAGGCGCAAAAAGAGCGGCTCAGGCCGTAAAAAAAGCCCGGTGGGGGTTGCAGGCTAACTAAGCCTGCAACCCGCCACCGGGCTTTTTTTACGCGATGTTATTCCGCTGCCCGTACACTCAACGGCAACAGCGTCTTGTAACTCGGCGTCGGCGGCGCGACCGTGCTGACGACGATCGTGCGCGCGAATGAGCGCGATTCACCCGATGCTGCGTTGCGCGCGATCACCGTCACCAGATACGTGCCCGGTGTCGTGAACGTAAACGCAAACGACGCACCCACGCCGGAGGCGTTTTGCGGGCCGCTGACCTGCCACTCATAGGTGACAGGGCCGCCGCCTGTGATCGACGCGGCAAACACGACTGGCGTGCTGATGGCGGCGGTCCCTGTGGATGGGAACACCAGCCCGGTGATTGGATTTTGCGAGACCACGACCTGCGTCGTCGTCACTTTTGTATCTGAACCGTTTGTCGCGGTGACCGTGGCGATATACGTGCCCACGGCTGGATACGTATAGCTCGGATTCGCGCCGCTGGCCGTCGCCCCGGCCACGCCAAAGTGCCACTGATACGCTACCGGCTGTGCGCTGCTGGCGACCGACGCGCTGAACTGTGTCGCCGTTCCAAGCTTGGTCGGGCTGTTATTCGTCGCCGTGAGGCCGTTGATCGGATTGCTCGAGACGGTCACTACGACCGTGTCCGGCGCGCTGGCGAGCCCGCGCGCATCCACCACGACCAGCGAGAACGTGAGCGTGGCAGACGCCTGTGGTGCGACAAACGTCGGTGAGACCGCGCTTGCGCTGCTCAGGGTGACCGCTGCGCCGCCCGTTTGCGTCCACTGGTAGCTAATCGGCGTGTGGCCGTCCGGATCGGCGCTGGCCGCTCCGTTGAGCGTCACGGTCGCGCCATTCAAAACGCCGGCATCCGGCCCGGCATTGGCGATCGGCGCGGCGTTTGTGATGGTGACTGTGGTGTTGGCGCTGACCGAACCGAGTGAATTGCTTGCCGTCACGATGACTGTATACGTTCCGGTGTTTGCGTATGTGCGCGCGGCGTTGGGCGTCGCACCGCTTGCGAACACTGGGGAACCGTCGCCAAAATTCCACGCATACACAATATTTGCGCCGCCGACTGCTGTTGCGCTGATGTTTGTCACGTTGCCGAGCCGGGTCGGGCTGTTGCTAATGATGCTGACGCTCGAGGGGCCGCTGGCGCCGCTGCGCTCGTCGTAGCCGATATCGGAGAACGTGCCGTTGGGGCGGCTTTCATTGTCGAAGTCGATGTTATCGCCCAGCGCGGGCACGATGGTTGGGTCGGCCTTATCGAGCGCAATGCTGCCAGCTGCGAGATGAAAATCATCCGCGCCGACAAAGATGCCACCCGGATCGATGCCGCGGCCGTAAGCAATGGTGTTGGCGCCGATCGACAGCCCTTGGTGCCGGTTTGTGTCTACCGGCGCGTACAGCAAGTTGTAGTCTTCAAAGATGCGCGCGGTCGGCACCCATTCCGGCCGGCGCTGCAAGCTGACATCCGAGCGGCCGATGATCGAGTTGGTCACGGTCACGACACCGTATTGGGTGACTTCGACGCCGCCCGAACCGCCGCGGAAGTTGCCAACCATCGTGACATGATTGACGGTCACGCCAAACGGTTGCGTGTTTGTATATGTGCGAACCCCGATCGCTGCTCCACCCGCCGCCTGGTTATTGACAAAGAGTGAGTTCGCGATTAGCGATCCGGACGCGGTTGATGTGATGTGCACGCCGCCGCCCAGGCCGTCTTGTGAAAAGTTGCCGATAAAGCGCGAATGCGACACGAGCGTGCGCAAGCGGGCAGACAGCCCGGCGCCGCTCGAGCGCGAAGTGTTCGACAGAAATGTGCTGCCGCGCACGGTGACTTGATCGCGCGCAAACAGACCGCCGCCTTCATCGTTCGAGTAGTTGCGCTCGAACAAGCTGTCGGTGACAGTGACCGGGCCATCCACGCACAGGCCGCCAAATAGCTGGCCGCTGTTGCTAATAAAACGCGTGCTGGTGATATAAGCCGGCACATTGGCCGGGTTGCTCAGGTTGTCGGTGTTGTGCAGATTCACGCCGCCGCAAAATGTGTTGCTGTCGTTGCGCTCGATCAGCGAATTGCTGATGTGAATCGTCGAATTAACGTTGATCGCGCCGCCGCGCGCGCCAAGGGTCGAGGTCACTTTGTTGCCGGTAAACGTCGAATTTGTGATGCGCGTAATACGCTTCTCATTTGAATCAGCGGAGCCTTTGACAAACAACGCGCCGCCGCGCTGCACGGCCTGGTTGTTGCTAAACGTGCTGTCGGCAATCAGATTCAGGCCAAAGCTGTTGAGCCCGGCAAATATCGCGCCACCTTCGTTGCCGGCGCTGTTGCCCGAAAATGTGCTGTTGGTGGCATCAAAGGTCGAGCCTGCAAAGACTGCACCGCCGTTGCGCCCGGCATTGCTGTTAAACACGCGCATGTTGGTAAACACGACCTTGGCGTTTCCGGAGTACACCGCGCCGCCGTCATCTGCCGTGCCGTTGACGTTGCCGCCCGACAGGGTGAAGCCAATTAGCGTGAGTGATTGCCCGAGTGCTTGGCCGCTAAAAATCAGACGGCCGGCGTCTGTGCGCGAGATCGTCAGCCCTGGCGCCGCGCTGGCGTCGATGGTCAGATTGTCGCCGTTGATCGCAAGCTCAAGCCCGCCGGTCAGGTTGATCGTGCCGTTTGCGAGCGCACCGTCAAACACGAGCGTATCCGCGCCGCTGCCAGCTGCGCAGCCGCCAAATGCCGCGTTGTCGCTCGCGGACCTGACGGCTTCGCGCAGCGAACAGCCCACACCCGCCCCGTTTTCATCGGTGAGCGTGGTAACGGAAATGATCGCGCTTGTGCTGGCACGCGCGGCGTCGTGTGACGTGACCGATAAAGCCATGAGCGTCGCGACGCATGCGCGCGCGATGTGTGCGGCGGCGCCGCGACGTTGATTGACGTTTCCCCTCATCTTTGTATCCCCTTGTGCGCCGCAGTCGTTGCCTGCGGCTATCCGAGCGGATGACCGCAGGCAACGCCTACGGCACAAAAAGCGCCCCACGTTTCACTGTGGGGCGCTTTCAGACTCACTTGGAGCGGACCCGCTTAGGGCGTTGCGCGCCGCATCAGCGGCAAGAATGCCTTAAAGTCCGCGCTGACGACGTTGACGTAGATCGGCGCGGCCACCACGCTGCCGGCCGAGTTGCTTGCGGTCAGCGTCACGGTATAGAGACCTGCGGCGGCATAGGTGTGGGTCAGGCTGTCGCCTGAACCCAGCGTGCCATCGCCGAAGTCCCAGTCATAGGTGATTGGCGTTGCGCCAGACGTTACCGAAGCTGAGAACAACGTCGCCTGGCCGAGCGAGGTCGGCGAGGTCGCCGAACCGGTCAGCCCGCTGATTGCCGATGCATTGACAGCGATCGAAACCGTGTCAGCTGCGCTGGCTGCGCCCGCGCTGTCTGTAACGATGAGCGAGAACGTCAGCGTGCCAGGTGTGGCTGGCGCTGTGAACGATGGCGACGCGATCGTCGCGTCGCTGAGCGTCACGGCCGGGCCGGCTGTCTGCGTCCACAGATAGCTGAGCGGCGTGTGGTTGTCTGGGTCGGCGCTGGCCGAGCCGTTCAACGTCACGGATGCGCCGGGCGTCACGCTTGAATCTGGGCCGGCATTGGCGACAGGCGCAAGGTTGGTGATCGTGACGGTCGCAGTCTTGCTGGCCGAGCCAAACGAGTTGGTCGCGGTCACGATGGCCGTATACGTGCCAGCCGCGGCATAGATGTGACTGGTTGTGCTGATCGCGCTGCTGGCTGTGACGGGCGAGCCGTCGCCGTAGTTAAACACGTAGGTAATGCCCGAGCCGGAGGTGACGGTAGTCGTCATCGCTGTGACATTGCCCAGGCGGGTCGGGCTGCTGGTCAGCAAGTTTAGACCGGCGATCACCGCGTTCGGGTTGAACTCATCGTAGCCAATATCGCGCGCTGCTGCGAGCGGCCGCAGATCGCCATCGAAGTCGATGTTGACCGTTGCGGCAGAGGCCTTGTCGATCGCGGCCGTGCTGGTGGCGCTCAAATGGAAATCCGTCGCGCTGATGAAGTTCGGGTTGCCGGTGGCGCTGTTGACGCCAGTGGCGACGCCTGTGCCGCGATCACCGCCGCTGTTGTTGAAGAAGAGGTTGTAGTTCTCGGTTGCGACGCCGGAGAACTGTTTGTTCACTGCAATGCCGGTGTTATTGGCAAAAATGTTGTTGTTGATGGTGACCGTGCCACCCAACGCATCAACAATACCCTTGTCAACATTGCTCGTGTTGTTGGCGAATGTGTTGAACTGGACGCTAAGTGTTGAGGTGACGCCCGTGGCCAGCACACCGCCTGAAGCGCTTGAGTTGGTCGTAAACAAGTTGTTGACAAGCGTCGATGCTGCTGTCAGCCCCTGGCCAAAAATGGCGCCGCCTGAGCCACCGGGCACGCTGTTATTCGTAAACGTGCTGCGGTTGATCGTCAATTTGAGCGGCACGTTCGAGGGCGGGAACGCATTTGGCACAGCCGCGACTGCGCCGCCGTCTGATGCCGCGCTGTTTGTGATAAACGTGCTGTTGTTGATCGTCACGTCGCTGCGGCCGCGCACTGCGCCGCCATCATCGCCGGTGGCATCGTTGCGTTCGAAGTTGCTGCTGGTGACTGTCACTGGGCCATCGCCGCACAACGCGCCGCCGAGATAGCCGTCGTTGTTGATAAACACCGTCTCAGTCACGGTGAGCGGCACATTGGTCAACTGTGTAATGCTCTCGGCGTTATACAGATAAACGCCGCCACAGAAAACCGTGCTGCGGTTGTTCTCAAATCGCGACTTGGAAATTTCAACCGGTGAGTTGGCCAAAATTGCGCCGCCACGTGCAGCCTGGCCGCCCAGGGGGGCAGTTACGCTGTTGTTCAGAAACGTTGAATCACTGACCCGCAGCCGTCGGGGCTCGCCCAAATCGGTCGAGCCTTTGATAAAAAACGCGCCGCCTTCAAAGCGCGCGGTGTTTGTGAGGAATGTCGAATTTGCCACGGAGCTGGTGCCACTGTCATTCAAGCCCGCGAACACTGCTCCGCCGCTATAACCCGCGCTATTGTTCTCAAAGCGCGAATTTGTAGCGGTTATGACCGAACCTGCGTAAACTGCGCCCCCGAAGTTGGCGGCGTAGTTATTGCGAAAGGTCATGTTGTTCAGGATAACCGCTGGTCCAAGCGACAATACCGCGCCACCACTGCCATTTCCATCTGAGAACGGCGGCAGTGTTGTTGACAATACGTTGCCGCCGCTCATGGTGAATCCGATCAATGTGACATCGGCGGTGACAGTTTCAACTTTCAGAAGCCGACCCGCTGTGGTGCGATTGACGGTCAGGTTGACGGCGGTGGAACCATCGATAGTAAATTTCTGACCGAGGCTGGCCACGGGAATATTCGGCTCCGCGCCTGTAATCGTGATGGTGCTGTTGGCAGGCAGGTTGAATGTAATCGTATCGACTGAAGCTCCCGCAGTGCAGCCGCCAAAAGCCGCGTCTGTATTTGAGGCAATAATTGCCTCGCGTAGCGAGCACTCGACGCCGCTGCCGTTTTGATCCGCGACTGTGTTGACCACGATGGTGGCCTCGCTGGCGGCGTGGGTTGACACGCTTGGCACCAACATTGCAAGTGCGACGACGGCCGCGCTGGTCAGATGCAGGATGCGTCTGGCCTTGCGGGGTCTGTTGAATAGGCGTGCGGACAGAGATTGTGGTTGAGTGACTGATTTCATTGTTGAAAATCTCGTAAAACGGTGTGGCCGAGTGACGTTCCCTCGCTGGAAGTGGTTTTCCTTCCCTGCATGTCAACCGGTTGCTAAGTTAGCGCCGTACTAAGATGTAGCGATACTACAAGAAAAGGGGTAGTAATTGCAACCCTTCCGAAGATGAAATTTACTCTGTATTTTCACGGACTTTGTATACGTATATTTGTTGTAATTTATGAAACACTATGTTCTCGCGTCGGCCTCGCCGCGCCGCCGGCAGCTGCTGACTGAATTGGGGCTGTCGTTCACGCAGGCGCCGGCGGATATCAATGAAGACCCGCTGCCGGGTGAAACACCGCTTGCGACGCAAAAGCGGATCACACAGGCTAAGGCAGCGACGTTTCGAATGACGCAGCCGGAGCAGGTAGTGATTGCCTGCGACACCACGGTGCTGCTCGACGGCGAGATGCTCAACAAACCGTCCGATGCTGAGGAAGCCTGGGCCATGTTGCGGCGTCTGCGTGGGCGGGCGCATCAGGTGCAGTCGTGCCTGGTGATCCGGCAGGCTGAGCAGGTCGACCTGGACATCATCACGTCGGACGTTCAAATGCGCGCATATGGCGATGACGAAATCGCGGGCTACATCGCCAGTGGGGATCCGTTTGACAAGGCCGGCAGTTATGCGGTGCAGCATCCGGGATTCCAGCCCGTCGACGAAATACGCGGGTGTCCGCTCAATGTAATTGGGCTAGCGCTGTGTCACCTGCGGGCGCGGGTGGCGGGTCTGCCAGCGTGCGCGCCCGTGTGTGAGTCCTGGTTTGGGGCGATTTGCCCGTCAAAACTCGGTGATTTGACGCACCGCGTGTCCGGCCAAAGGAAGACGTAGAGGGTAGATGGAGTCCACCTACTAGGTGGACTCCATCTACCCTCTACGTCTACGCAGAGATTCAACCTTAAATCTCAGTGAGGAAGGCTTGACATTGTTCTGCAATGGTGGGATATTTCACGCCCCGCAGGTGCAAACGGCGGTGAAGGTAGCAAGAGACAATAAAGTGATGACCGCGCATTTCTCCAAGAAGTTTGCGGAAATTAAAAATTGGGTATTGACATCGTCATCGTTTTTTGATATCGTCGACGGGCTTTCAAGCAGAGCACATTAACAACTAAATAGTGGTAAAGAGATTCGAGAACAGTATAGAGTTCGGGTCTTTCCGTTAAACAAGAAACAAGCGGTGCGCAAGCACTGCAAAAATTTACGGAGAGTTTGATCCTGGCTCAGGATAAACGCTGGCGGCGTGCCTAACACATGCAAGTCGAACGATCTAGCAATAGAGAGTGGCGGAAGGGTGAGTAACACGTAGGAATCTACCCCGACGGAGGGAACAACCTATCGAAAGATGGGCTAATACCCAAAAGGATCCGTAATGATCAGAGTCGAAAGGCCTGTCGGGATGAGCCTGCGGCGCATCAGCTAGTTGGTGAGGTAAAAGCTTACCAAGGCTACGACGCGTAGGGGGTCTGAGAGGACGTCCCCCCACACTGGAACTGAAACACGGTCCAGACGCCTACGGGTGGCAGCAGTGAGGAATATTCGTCAATGGGGGAAACCCTGAACGAGCAACGCCGCGTGAAGGATGAAGGCCCTCGGGTTGTAAACTTCTTTTAGGGGAGACGAGAAAGGACGGTATCCCCGGAATAAGTCACGGCTAACTACGTGCCAGCAGCCGCGGTAATACGTAGGTGACGAGCGTTATCCGGATTTACTGGGCGTAAAGCGCTTGTAGGTGGTTGTGTAAGTTGGACGTTAAATCTCCAGGCTCAACTTGGAGAGGCCGTTCAATACTGCGCGACTAGAGGATGTCAGAGGAAGGTGGAATTCCAGGTGTAGTAGTGAAATGCGTAGATATCTGGAGGAACACCCGTGGCGAAAGCGGCCTTCTGGGACATTCCTGACACTGAGAAGCGAAAGCTAGGGGAGCAAACAGGATTAGAAACCCTGGTAGTCCTAGCCGTAAACGATGAATACTAGGTGTTGGCAGCTTTAACCCTGCCTGTGCCGAAGCTAACGCGTTAAGTATTCCGCCTGGGAAGTACGATCGCAAGATTAAAACTCAAAGGAATTGACGGGGACCCGCACAAGCAGCGGAGCGTGTGGTTTAATTCGATGCTACACGAAGAACCTTACCCAGACTTGACATACAGGTAGTAGTGAACCGAAAGGGGAACGACCCGCAAGGGAGCCTGTACAGGTGTTGCATGGCTGTCGTCAGCTCGTGTCGTGAGATGTTCGTTTAAGTACGCTAACGAGCGCAACCCTTACTGCCAGTTACAAGTGTCTGGCGGGACTGCCGGCCACAAGCCGGAGGAAGGCGAGGATGACGTCAAGTCAGCATGGCCTTTATGTCTGGGGCTACACACACGCTACAATGGGTGCCAACAATGGGTAGCCAAGCCGCGAGGCGGAGCCAATCCTAAAAAGCATCCTCAGTTCAGATTGTAGGCTGCAACCCGCCTACATGAAGTTGGAGTTGCTAGTAAACGCGCGTCAGCTATAGTGCGTTGAATACGTTCCCGGGTCTTGTACACACCGCCCGTCACACTATGGGAGCTGGCAATACCTGAAGTCGGCAGCGTAACCGCAAGGAGCGCACCGCCAAAGGTAGGGCTGGTGACTGGAGTGAAGTCGTAACAAGGTAGCTGTACGGGAACGTGCGGCTGGATCACCTCCTTTTAGGGATTTAGTTCCCAAAATATGCAGAATGAACTCTAACGGTGTAGTTCATGACCGAGCTTTAAACTAGGCTCAAATTTCTTTACCACTTTTTAGTTGTTAAAAGCTCGCTCGTCGAGAGGGCGATTAGCTCAGTTGGTTAGAGCATCCCTCTGATAAGGGGAAGGTCTCAAGTTCGAGTCTTGAATCGCTCATACTTTCTAGATAGAGTCATGTACAAGACGGGGACTTAGCTCAGCTGGGAGAGCATCCGCTTTGCAAGCGGGGGGTCAGGGGTTCGATTCCCCTAGTCTCCATTTCGATCATAGATTTTTGTGTTTAAGCCTGGTGTTTAAGCAACGAAAGATCTGCGATCGAAAGATTGCGGAGCCGGCGCGTAAGCGGCGGCGTGGCACTTTAAAAACTGAATAGAACATGCGTTAGTTAGTAAATTGCGTTAGTAATAGCGTTAGTTAGTAAATGAAGCACGATAGTAAATGTTTCTTCATAATCGAGAAGTTCAATTTCTCAGCATCATGTGAGAACGAAGCTACTAAGAGTGCACGGTGGATGCCTTGGCGCCATATGCCGAAGAAGGACGCGTATCACTGCGATAAGCCTCGGTTAGTCGTGATAAGACGTTTAACCCGGGGATGTCCGAATGGGGAAACCCACTGCAGTGCTGAACTGCAGACTCTGTTCTGAATACATAGGAACAGTAGAGGGAACCTGCCCGAACTGAAACATCTAAGTAGGGAGAGGAAAAGAGAGTATTCCGAAAGTAGTGGCGAGCGAAATCGGAGCAGACCAAACCTGTTGGCTTGCCAACAGGGGTTGTAGGACCGCATTTAAGACTGACAACTCTAGCCGAATCGTTCAGGAAAGTCGAACCATAGTGTGTGATAGTCACGTAGGCGAAAGAGAAGTCAGCTGAGCGGTATCCTGAGTAATACCGGACACGAGAAATCTGGTATGAATCCGCGGAGACCACTCCGTAAGTCTAAATACGTTTGGCGACCGATAGTGAACAAGTACCGTGAGGGAAAGGTGAGAAGCACCCCTACAAGGGGAGTAGCAGAACCTGAAACCGTGCACTTACAAGCAGTTGGAGCACTATGCCCGTAAGGGAATGTGTGACAGCGTGCCTCTTGGAGAATGAGTCGGCGACTTACTAATTGTAGCAAGGTTAAGGCAGTTATAGCCGTAGCCGTAGGGAAACCGAGTCTGAATAGGGCGTTTAGTTGCAATTAGTAGACCCGAAACGGGATGAGCTACCCATGGCCAGAGTGAAGCGAGAGTAATGTCTCGTGGAGGCTCGAACTCTTTAGGGCTGCAAAACTATGAGATGAGCTGTGGGTAGAGGTGATATGCCAATCGAATTCCGAGATAGCTGGTTCTCCCCGAAATAACTTTAGGGTTAGCCTTGATCGTTTAGTGACGGAGGTAAAGCACTGAACGGGCTAGGGGCCGTAAGGCTACCAAACCCGATCAAACTCTGAATGCCGTCACTCCAGAGGTCAAGAGTCGGGCTACGGGTTATGAGATCCGTGGCCGAGAGGGAAAAAAACCCAGACCGCCGTCTAAGGCTCCCAAGTGTGGGCTCAGTTGGAAACGATGTGAGACTGTTCAGACAGCCAGGAGGTTAGCTTAGAAGCAGCTACCCTTTAAAAAGTGCGTAATAGCTTACTGGTCGAACGGTCTTGCGCGGAAAATTTAACGGAGATAAGCCCGCCGCCGAAGACACGGATCCGCAAGGATAGTAGGGGAGCGTTCTGCGAGCAACGAAGCCGTACGGTAACGAGCGGTGGAGCGAGCAGAAGTGAGAATGCCGACATGAGTAGCGTAAATCACGTGAGAACCGTGATCGCCGTATGCCTAAGGTTTCCGATGCAAGGTCAGTCCGCATCGGGTTAGTCGGACCTAAGTCGAGGCAGAAATGCGTAGATGATGGACAATGGGTCAACATTCCCATACTAGGGCAGAGGAGCGAAGGCGTGACACAGAATGGTAGGTGAGCCACACCGATGGTAGTTGTGGTCGAACGCACTAGGGAGTTGAGATGGCCAGGCAAATCCGGTCGTTGATCCTGAATGCGAAGAAGGTCCCCAAGCCGAATTCACTGAGCCAATCTGTCCAGAAAAGCGTCGTAGCGTTGATTCTGTTTTAACCGTACCGTAAACCGACACTGGTGGGCGAGGAGAGTATCCTAAGGCGAGCGAGAGAACCTTGGTTAAGGAACTAGGCAACATGTACCCGTAACTTCGGGAAAAGGGTAGCCCATGTCTAATTTATCATTCGATGAATTAGCTGTGGGTCGCAGATGAGAGGCTCTAGCAACTGGTTAACTAAACCACAGGTCTGTGCTAAGTCGTAAGACGACGTATACAGGCTGACACTTGCCCAGTGCTGGAAGGTTAAAGGGAGAGGTTAGGCGTAAGCCGAAGCTTTGAACTGAAGCCCCAGTGAACGGCGGCGGTAACTATAACCGTCCTAAGGTAGCGAAATTCCTTGTCAGGTAAGTTCTGACCCGCACGAATAGTGTAATGACTGGAGCACTGTCTCAACCAGGGACTCGGCGAAATTGAATTAGTGGTGAAGATGCCATTTACCCGTGCCCGGACAAAAAGACCCCGTGAAGCTTGACTGTACCTTGGCATTGCGCTAGGACTTTGACTGTGTAGCATAGGTGGGAGGCTTTGAAGCTGGTGCGCTAGCATCGGTGGAGCCAACGGTGAAATACCACCCTGTTAGAGTCTTGGCCCTAACCCTGATCTGTTATCCAGATAGGGGACCGTGCCAGGCGGGCAGTTTGACTGGGGCGGTCGCCTCCTAAAATGTAACGGAGGCGCCCAAAGCTCACCTCAGGCTGAATGGAAACCAGCCGTTGAGTGTAAAAGCACAAGGTGGGTTGACTGCAAGACAAACAAGTCGAGCAGGGACGAAAGTCGGGTTTAGTTATCCAACGGCTCTGAGTGGAAAGGCCGTTGCTTTCGGATAAAAGCTACTCCGGGGATAACAGGCTAGTGAGGCCCAAGCGTCCATAGCGACGGCCTCGCTCGGCACCTCGATGTCGGCTCGGCGCATCCTGGGGCTGTATAAGGTCCCAAGGGTCGGCCTGTTCGGCCGTTAAAGCGTTACGTGAGCTGGGTTCAAACCGTCGTGAGACAGGTTGGTCTCTATCCGGCATGGGCGCAGGTGATTTGAGAGGAGCTGTCCTTAGTACCGAGAGGACCGGGATGGACGCACCGCTGGTGTGCCAGTTGTTCCGCCAGGAGCATAGCTGGGTAGCCACGTGCGGCAGGGATAACCGCTGAAAGCATCTAAGTGGGAAACCCGCCTCAAGATGAGATCACCCTGAAGACCGCCAGTAGACTACTGGCTTAATAGGTGAGAGGTGTAAGCGCAGCAATGTGTTCAGCCGACTCATACTAATGGTCGTTTGGCTTATCTTCTTACATGATGTAGAGAAAGTGAATTTCTTGATTCGAAGCATGTTCTATTCAGTTTTTAGAGTGTCACAACCCGAGCGTAAGTTCGGTAAGAGTCTTTTGGTGATTTGAGCGACGAGGATACACCCGGTCCCATCTCGAACCCGGCAGTTAAGCTCGTCAGCGCTGATGGTAGTACGTGGGCGACTGCGTGCAAGAGTAGGTCATTGCCAAGGGACTCTTTTTATTTTTCCTCACACATTCGCAGATAACCGTTAATGGTTGGCCCTGCGCAGCATAATTGGATCTGGCGTATCGTTGCCGCTTTTGCGACAATCACCCGCGATCCACTATGCTCCAATCACTCTCTTCACAACTGATTTTTTTGCGCACGGTTAGTGTGTCACGTTGGCTGCGCCTGATATGCGGTCTCAGCCTTTTTGGCGTTGGCATCGCGCTCATGAAGGTTGCCCAGCTGGGTCTTGGCCCCTGGGATGTGATGGGTGACGGACTCTCACGCCTGACAGGCCTGTCGCTAGGGACACTCACGATCATTATCGGTGCCTGCGTGCTGTTTCTGTGGTTGTTTATCGATGAACGACCCGGGATTGGCACAGTTGCGAACATTCTCTTGATTGGCTTGGCCGTCAACGCCACGCTCGCACTTTTGCCCGAACCCGAACTGCTGCCTGTGCGTGCGATTGCCCTGATCGGCGGTCTGCTTTTGATCGGTCTGGGCAGCGCGTTGTATCTGGGCGCCAAGCTCGGTGCCGGCCCACGTGATGGCCTGATGATGGGTCTGCACCGCAAGTATGGCTGGAGCGTTCGCACAGCTCGGACGCTCATTGAGGTCACTGTCCTGGCGATTGGCGCATTGCTGGGAGGATCGGTCGGCGTCGGGACACTGGTCTTTGCGCTTGGCATTGGACCGGTTGTGCAATTTATGATCAAACTGGTCGGGCGCCTGTCGGAGCCACAGATCACGTAGGCTGGTTGAATTGGATGGGACGGAGTCAAAAGAAGCCACAGATTCACAGATATAAGAACAAATCTGTGAATCTGTGGCTTCTTTTTTTACCAATCACCGCCGCTGCGGCCGCGCTTGATCTCGCCAGCGTGCTTCTTTGCAGTGATTCGGCGCTCTTTTGCAGCCCGGGAGGGTTTGGTCTTGCGGCGCGACCTTGGCACGATCAGCGCTTCACGCAGCAGTTGCGCGAAGCGGCGGGTGACTTCCTCGCGGTTTTTGAGCTGGCTGCGCGATTCCTGCGACTCCATGCGCAACAGACCATCGGATGTGACTCGATTGGCGAGTTTGTCGAGCAGTCGTGCGCGTTCGGATTCATTCAGCGCCGGGGTGCGCGCCAGATCAAACGTCAGCGCGACGGCGGTTTCGTTTTTATTGACGTTTTGACCGCCGGCGCCCGAACTGCGTGAAAACTCATACGCAAGCTCCGCAAGCGGGATGCGCACACGCGTGTTGATAAACAGAACGTCTTGCGGAGTGTCCCCGCTATCGTCAGACTTCATCCAGATGCGCAAGAATGTCGGTCAGCGAAAGCATGCCGATTGGGTTGCACAGATCGTCATTCTCTGCCACTACGACGCGGTGGATCCGGTGCTTTGTGATGATCGCCGCTGCTTCGCGCAACGACATGTCCGGCGGCACGGTCAAGACCCGATTTGTCATCACCTCACCCACGGCCGTATGCGTAAATTTGCGCTCGTCGCTGGCGAGCAGTTTGGCCGCGACTATGTCAATTTGCGAGAGCACGCCGCCAAGCGCGCAATCGAAATCGATCACGACCAGCGAGTGCAACGATTTTTCGTTCATTAGCTTTGCAGCTTCGCCCACCGTGACTGTCGAGTCAATGCTTTCGACACCTTTATGCATGACATCGCGGACCAACACATTCTTTTTCTTCACCATAATTAATACCCAACACAATTTGTTACAAACACACCAAAACCCGTCAAAAAACAGCTGTTCCTGCGCATTATTTCACACTTTTCTGGCCAATTTGGTTCGCAAGCAGCCCCATGATCAACAGGTCCCAACGCCGGCCGTCGCGGATCAGCGACTCGCGAACACGGCCTTCGAGGACGAACCCGAGTTTTTGATACACATGGCGGGCGCGCTCGTTGTATTCGAATACGCTCAGTGTGAGTCGCAGAAGCCCAAGGTCTTCGAAAGCGAAGTGTATTGCGCGCTCAAGTGCCTCAGTGCCGTAGCCGCTGCCACGAAATTCGTCATCACCAATCCCGATGGCGAGCCAGGCGTGTTGGTGTTCAGGCGCGTTTAAGCGAAATAGCGCGATAAAGCCGATCAGCTTGTCGTCCACATGGGCACGGATGGCGAACTCGGCAAGCGCGTGTTCAGAAAGCTTCTCCATCGAGGCCGACATCTGTGGCGCCGTGGCTGGCAGGGCTGGATCGTCGGCCAAATGTCGCAGGTAGACGCTGTCGGTTTGCCAGCGTGCAAAGTCTGCGGAGGAACTGTTGGCATCCAGCGCTGTGAGCCGGATGCGCGGGCCATCGAGCACACTAGACATGTTGCTCCGCCACACGCTGCCGCCACTCGGATTGCAGCATGCCGAGCCAGACATCGTCCCAGCGCTGGCCGCGCCACTGAAACGCCTGCCGGGTGCGCACTTCTTCACAAAAACCGTGGTGCACAAAAAAGCGCATCGCTTCAGCGTTGTGGGCCGGCATCAGCGCGCCGATGCGATGCAGGCTCAGCTCGTCGAATGCGTAGCGCAACAGCAGGGCCAGTGCCTCGGCGCCATACCCGAGGTTGCGATCTGCGGCTGCGCCGATATAGAGCTTCACGCTTGCCGTGCCATGCGGCCAAACAATGCTGCGCAAACCGCCGTACCCAATCAGGCGCTCGCCATCGTCTGCGGCAATGCGCAGGGCAAAATTCGCAGCCGACAACTTGTCGTTCTCCTGCTGCCAATCGGTGATCTGGCGTTTGATCCGCGTTTCGGATTTTGGCACCGGCATGACGTCGCTAATGCGGCGCTGCAGATCGGGATCATGCGTCCATGTGGAGAACAGCGTGGCGTCCCGGTCTGGGTTGACCGCGGCCAGTCGGATCCTGGCGCCGTTGAACAACGGAGTCGTGAGCATGTGTTGACTATACCGACTAACCGGCATCTGGTCGCATACAATCGCGCCTCACGATGAAGATTTGTGCAATACCCGGTGATGGCGTCGGCCGTGAAGTTATCCCGCTCGCGGTGCAGGCATTGCGGCTGCTGCTCCCCGACCTCGAAGTTGTTGATGCCGACGCGGGCTGGGACTGCTTCCAACGCAGCGGCAACGCGCTGCCCGATGGAACGAAAGACGCGATCCGCGCGTGCGGCGCCGCCATTTTTGGTGCAGTGTCATCGCCAAGCAAAAAGGTCGAGGGCTATCGCAGCCCGATCGTGCAAATGCGACGCGAGTTCGATCTGTATGCGAATTTGCGGCCGACGCTGGGGCTAAAGGCGGCCGGCGAAAAGCCGTCTGCCATCGATTTGCTGATCGTGCGCGAGAACACGCAGGGACTGTATATTCAGCGCGAATATATGCGCGGCGATGAGGCCGTAGCCGAGCGGGTGATTACTGCGTCAGCCAGCGCGCGCATCGGCGCGATCGCGGTGGCGATGGCGGCCAAACGGCGCAACCGTCTGACGATCGTGCACAAAGCCAATATTTTGCCGCTCACGGATGGTGTTTTTCGCGACAACGTGCGCGCGGCCGCCGCAGCCATGCCAGATGTGCAGATCGACGAAGTCCTGGTTGACACCGCGGCAATGCAGCTGGCTAGTACGCCGGGCAAGTTTGATGTGATTGTGACGACGAACCTGTTTGGCGACATTCTCTCGGATGTGGCGGCGGTGTGGGGTGGCGGCATGGGTGTGGCGCCGGCGCTAAACATCGGCGCGCAGGTTGCCATTGCCGAACCGGTGCACGGCAGCGCGCCCGATATCGCCGGCAAAGGCCTGGCCAATCCCAGCGGCGCATTCTTGTCCGCAGCGCTTTTGCTGCGCCATCACTGGCGGCTGCCAGACCTGGCCGAGCAGCTTGAGCGCGCGGTGTATGCGACGCTGGCAACAGACATACGCACAGCCGATGTCGGCGGAAGGGCCGGCACGGCTGCGGTTGCCGAAGCCATTTTTGCACAACTTTAGACGCACATCCGTTGACAGTGTCGGTGCGATACTGTCAGCACTGTTCCAATTTGCCGCGCCGGGTTGCCTCGACACGCGGCGCGCTGACCAGCAGCCTGGTGCAAAGACAAAATGACTCCAAAACGCGACCTCTCCCATCTCGATTTCATGTTGTATGGCGGCGACTACAACCCGGACCAGTGGCCGGAGGAGGTCTGGCATGAGGACATCCGGCTGATGCAGGATGCCGGTGTCAACCTTGTGTCGCTTGCGATTTTTAGCTGGGCCAAGATCGAACCGCGCGAAGGCGAATTTCACTTCGAATGGCTGGACAAGATCATGGACATGCTGCACGCGGGCGGCATCGCGATCAACCTGGCCAATGCCACCGCCGCGCCGCCGCCGTGGATGGCCAAGCGGTACCCGGACAGCCTGCCCATGAATCGCGAAGGCCAAACGCTGTATCCGGGATCGCGCCAGGGGTATTGCCCGCACAGCACCGCGTATCGCAACGGTATCGCGACGTTGACCACAAAGATGGCGGAACGCTATGGCAATCACCCCGGGCTGGTGATGTGGCACATCAACAATGAGTACGCCTGCCACATCGCCGAGAGCTTTACACCGGCGGCCGTGCAGGCGTTTCGTGTCTGGCTGGAAAATCGCTACAAGACGATCGACGCGCTCAATCACGCTTGGGGCACCGCGTTCTGGAGCCAGCGTTACGACGCCTGGGATGAAATTCACCCGCCCCGCCTCTCGCCGACTTTTTTGAACCCCACCCAACAGCTGGACTGGAAACGCTTCTCAAGCGATTCGCTGCTGGAGCTGTTCAAGATTGAAGCCAATGTGCTCCGAAAGATCACGCCCGATGTGCCAGTGGTGACAAACTTTATGGGCTTCTTTAAGGCGGTCGACTACTGGGAGTGGGCCAAACACGAGGACGTCGTCAGCGAAGATTGCTATCCGGAGCCAATGGATGCACACGCGCATGTCGACACCGCGATGCGCTACGACCTGATGCGCTCGCTGCGATACGGCCAGCCTTGGATCCTCATGGAGCAGTCGCCTGCGCAGGTGAACTGGCGCCCGCGCAACGCCTTCAAAAAGCCCGGCCAGATGCGGCTGTGGAGCTATCAGGCGGTCTCGCGCGCGGCCAACGGCATTTTGTTCTTTCAATGGCGCGCGGCTAAGGCCGGCGCGGAGAAGTTCCACGGCGCGATGGTGCCGCATGCGGGTGAATCGACGCGCACGTTTCAAGAGGTCAAACAGCTGGGGCAGGAGCTCAAGGGGCTGGCTGAGTTGACGATGACGACCAACCGCGCCGACGTGGCGATGTTTTTCGACTGGGACAACTGGTGGGTGCTTGAGCAGGATTGCCACCCTGCCGATCTGACGATGATGGGGCAAACATCAGCCTACTATCGCGCGCTGCATCGCCGCAACATCACGGTCGATTTTGTGCCTTCGACGATCGAACTTGACGTGCTAAAGACCTATCGGTTGGTCGTGGTGCCGAACTTGTATTTGACCCGCGCCGATACAGCGAAGGTGCTCGAAACGTATGTGGCGGGCGGCGGGTTGGTCGTGGTGGCGCCGTTCTCGGGCATCGCCGATGAGAATGACCACATCTGGCTGGGCGGCTATCCCGCGCCGTTTCGCAAGTTTCTCGGCATCACGATCGAGGAAAACGAGGCCCTAAACGGCGCAAATCGCGTGATCACCGAGGATGAGGATGACTTTGTATGCCAGGCCTGGCACGATGCAATCACGCTGCAGGGCGCAGAAGCGGTAGCCCGGTTTGGGCAGGATTACTTCGCCGATGCGCCGGCGATCACGTTTAACCGGTTTGGTTCGGGCGGCGCCTATTACATTGGCACCTGTCTGGGGCCGGATGGCATGGACTGGATCCTCGGCCGGGCTTGCGAAGACGCGGATGTGCGCGCGCCGCTGCCGGCGCCATCAGGCGTGGAAGTGCTGCTGCGCGAAGGCCCGGGCGGCGCATATCTGTTTTTGCTCAATCACAATCCGGAAGCCACGACGATCAAGCTCGAACGCACGATGCGTGATCTGCTAACAGGCGAGATGCACAATCGCAGCATCGGGCTGCCGGCGTATGGTGTGGCGGTGTTGAAGTAGCTCAAGCCTATTCCAAAACCTTTTGTCAATCTCGCTCTCATCTCGCTCAGCGGGAAAAGTGCGATCGACCCGGTTTAGAGACAGGCCGTTGAGACGATAGGGAAAAATGAAAACAATTGGTAAATCAGGTATCGCAGTGGTGCCGCTCTGTTTGGGCGGCAACGTTTTTGGCTGGACGATAGACGAAAAAGTCTCCTTTGCGGTGCTTGATGCATTTGCGGCAGGTGGCGGCAACTTTATCGATACGGCGGATGTGTATTCGGCCTGGGTAACCGGCCATGTCGGCGGCGAGAGCGAGTCGATCCTGGGCAACTGGATGCAGGTGCGCGGCAATCGCGCCAGCATCGTGCTGGCAACCAAGGTTGGCATGAAGATGGGCCATGGCGGCGAAGGGCTGCGCGCGGACTATATTGTGCGCGCTGCGGAAGACTCCTTGCGCCGGCTCAAGACTGACTATATCGATCTGTATCAGGCGCATGCTGACGATGAAACTACGCCGCTCGAAGAGACGTTGCGCGCATTTGACACGCTTAAAAAAGCCGGCAAGATTCGCGCGCTGGGCGCATCCAACTACAGCGGTGCGCGGTTGAAGGCGGCGCTGGACGGTTAGCGCGCAGCACAATCTGGTGCGCTATGACTGTTTGCAGCCAAACTACAACTTTGTCGACCGGCAGCCTTACGAAGACGACATGCGGCCGGTGTGTCTGGCCGAACAGGTGGGTGTGATCCCATACTTCAGCCTGGCGCGCGGCTTTTTGAGCGGCAAATACAAGCAAGGCGAGCCGCTGCCGCATACTGCGCGCGCTGCCGGCGTTGAAAAGAGCTACTTCAACGCTGCGGGCTGGGCCGTGCTGGACCGGGTGCAGAAAGCTGCCGCAAAACTGGGCGCAACGCCGGCGCAGGTGGCGCTGGCCTGGCTGATCGCGCGGCCGGATATCACCGCGCCGATTGCGAGCGCGACGACGGCGGAACAAGTCAACGATCTTTTGGGCGCATTAAAGCTCGACAGCGCAACCGTGCTTGCGCTGCTTGATTAACCATGGCCGCACCGCTGCAGACGGACTTCCTGATCGAACCACGCTCGGCATTGCTGCAGCGTCTTGATTTGCGCATGAACGCAGATATGCGCCGGCGCATGTTCGAGCCCGTTTTGATGTCGCAGCTGGGCGCCGGGCGCAAGTCAAAAGTGCCTGAGATCGATCTGCTGATGCAGACCAAACTGCTGTATCTGGCGGCCGTGCATGGGCCGCTGTGCGGGCCAGGTAAATGCTGATTTTGTGCGCGTGTTGGGCACCGATCGGTTGAACCCAGGGCTGTTTGACCGCTGGTGGGTGTTGCGCGTGTTCAAGAACTTTTTGCATCTGGCTAACAATCATGCCGCGTTTAAGCGCAATCTTGACAAAGCGGTCACGGACGGCAACGAGATCGTGGAGAAGTGGTTCGAACGCGTGCGGGCATCGACAACCGCGCCTGAACTGTATGACGGGTTGGACACCACGACGATTGTTTATTTGATCGACCCGCGCCCATCGCTGGACCCGCGGCTGGAAAATCGCGTGAACCGCGATGTAAAAACGCGCCTGATCGAGCCAATTCTGGTGGGCAGCGAAGAACTGGAGGAGTCTGGCTGGACACCGGCGGACTACGCACTGCTGGTTAAACAACAGTTTTTGGCTGGGCTCTATGACCTGCCGGATATGCGCACCGAGGGCAGTTTTGCAAACGTCTTTGGATCGGATCGAATCGGCGCAACGCTATTTGACCGGTGGTGGCACCTGACCCGGCTTGAAACGTATGTCGATGCGGAAGATTGCGTGCCGCTCCTGGCGACACTGCGCACAACGATTGAGGCAACCAGCAACCCGCGCGTGGATGCGTGGGTCGGTGCGTTGTGAGCAAAAACACAACCGCGCACGCAACAATGGCGCGATTATGTTTTTGCTGGATTTTGCTGAGCGATCAGCGCGTTAGCGTTTTTTGAGCATCGTGCTGCGGGCCGCAGCGGCGGCACCGCGCACCATCTCGAGGTCTTTAAAGCGCCGGCGTTTGGGCATGTCGAGGTCATCCGGCAGCATGCCGAGCAGTCGATCTGCATCATCGGCGCTAAACGGCCGGGCCACATATGCCAGCGACTCGGCGATCTGCGCCATCGGCAGTGCCCATAGCCCTTCACGGCGCAGCTCATCCGCCTTTGTGTGGAAGTGCTTTTTGTCCCAAGCTTTTGCGCTGTTTTCTGTGTCTTCGTGTGTGCGTCGCAGATTTATCGCGATCACCGCGCACATATCTTTACACAGTTTGTCATCGCTTAGCTTCTCGAACAGGTGCTCGCGCACCAGCTCGACAACCATGTCCATGTATTGATTTCGTTCTCTGACAGCCATGTCTATAACTATAGAACAAAAGTTCTTTTTTGAAAAGGGGGAGTGACTTTTTCGGGCTGAACCCGCGTCTTTTGCCGCTGCGGCGCTGCAATCCTAGCCAAATAGCGTGCCTGTAGTTGCGACCTCTTCGGAGGCATATCCGTAAAGGGATTGATTCCATGCACCTAGACGCGTCATTCTCGATTATTCTCATGTAGACCCGGCCCATTTCCACGACTATCGGCGTGATGGAAGTGTTCTATCTTGTTGCCGTTGCCGCGATTGCGTTTATCGTTTGGTTTGTCTGGATGGCGTTTGAGGGGAAGCGCTCTGAAGACACCCAGGCCAAGCGAATTTATCAGGCGCTCGAGGATCGTGGTGCAACTGAGATCACCGTGAAGCGACTGGCAGAGGCTGGCGCCGGGATTGGCACATTTGAGGCGATTTACACCGACACAGCGGGGGTGCGCGTGAAAATTGCCTGCCTAATGACCGGCGGACACATGTTCTGGAGCGATGCCCGGTCACTCACTGGACGCGACAGTTACCTGCTTAACGAGGGATAATTTGCGGCGTGACCACGACTTCGTCCGCAACTCCCCGCAGTTTTGCCAGCGACAACAATGCTGGCGTGCATCCGCGCATTCTTGAGGCCATCGCCGCCGCTAATATCGGGCATGTGCGCGGGTATGGCGACGATCCCTATACTGCAGCCGCGATCGCGACGATGCGGCGCCACCTTGGCGCGGACGCCGAGATCTTCTTCATGTTTAACGGCACCGGTGCGAACGTCGCCGCGCTTCAAGCCATGCTGCCGTCGTATGGCGCGGTCATCTGCGCCGAAACCGCGCACATCAACGTCGACGAATGCGGCGCGCCCGAGAAGTTTATCGGCGGCAAGCTGATCGATATTCCGACCCCGAACGGCAAGCTGACCCCGGATTTGATCGCGCAGCACGTGCACGGCATTGGCGACCAGCATCATGTGCAGGCGTCGGTCGTCTCGATCACGCAGTCGACTGAGTTGGGAACGGTTTACACGCCGGATGAAGTGCGCGCCATCGTCGCGTTCGCGCATGCGCACCGGCTTCGCGTTCACATGGATGGCGCCCGCATCAGCAATGCGGCGGCCAGCCTGGGCCTGCCGCTCCGGGCGATCACCGCCGACTGCGGCATTGACGTGTTGTCGTTTGGCGGCACCAAAAACGGGCTGATGGGCGGGGAGGCCGCCGTGTTCTTTAACACCGATCTGGCGCGGCCGTTTAAGTTCATTCGCAAGCAGTCGATGCAGTTGGCGTCAAAAATGCGCTTTATCGCGGCGCAGTTCGACGCATTGCTGCGCGATGATCTGTGGTTGCAGAACGCCAGCCACGCCAATGCCATGGCGCAGCGGCTGGCCACAGCGGTGGCGACGGTGCCTGGTGTGCGGATCACACAGCCGACGCAGGTCAATGCGGTATTTGCAACCGTGCCGCCAGAAGCAATTTCTGTGTTGCAGGAGCGTTATTTTTTCTATGTCTGGGACGAGGCCCGGCACGAAGTCCGCTGGATGACGTCATTTGACACGACGGCGGAGGATATCGACGCGTTTGCGGGCTTTTTGAGGGAGACGCTGGCGGGCTAAGAATGCTGTCGTTGCAGCGGGCCGCGCAATTTGGCAAAAGAAACGAAGGCCGCACGGCTTAAATCCCTTTGGGTCTTTTGAGTTTTTGAGAGACCGTTGACTGGGCAGGCATCGCGATGATAAAAGAAACCTCGAAGCAAGTGTTGGACGAGATTGACCGGGCGATTCTTCGCATCGTGCAAACCCAGGCCAACATCAACAACGCCGATCTGGCGCGGCAGATCAACCTATCGGCACCGGCCACGCATGCGCGCATCAAGCGGCTCGAACGGGACGGTGTCATCAAGGGCTACGCCGCGCAGCTTGATCGGGAGAAGCTTGGATTCGGGTTTCTGGCGTTTGTGCAGGTCAGCCTGCGCACGCACCAGGATGACCTGGAAAACGCAATCCAGGCGGCTGTGGCCCAGCTGCCTGAAATTTTGGAGTGTTATCAGGTGACCGGCCAGGCCGACTATCTGATGAAAGTCGCTGTGCGCAATCAACGGCATCTTGAGATGTTTTTGAACGCGCGTTTAACACCGTTGCTCAAAGATGCCCGCATTCAGACCAGCCTGGTTTTGACCGAGATCAAGTCGACGCAAATCCTACCGGTGGAGTAAGGCCCGTCCGAACATGTTTCGACGGATTCTGGCGCAGTCACCAAGGCGTGAGCACATTGGGCAACGGATCGCAGGGTGGAGATAACCGATGATCACGCTAGCCCAACGCAAAATCGCCCGTGTGCTGTTTGACGAGACGCACAACGAGGCCTGGACGATCGATCCCGATCTGGCGGCGCACATGCAGCCGGTGCACCCGGCGGATTCCTCTTACGCGCGCGCGGCCAAACTGCTTGAATCGCGCGATTTCAGCACCGCTCGAAATAGCGCGCCGATCACGCCCGTTGTGCTGGCGCAGACCGACGTGCTGGTAATTGCGCATCCGTCCGACACAAAGTGGGAGCACACCACGCAGCTCGGTTCGCCCGTGTTTAGCGCGGGTGAGATCGCCGCGATTGTGGAATTTGTGCGCGCTGGCGGCGGCTTGATCGTGATGGGCGAGACCGAGCAGGACAAATATGGCAACAACACCAACCAGTTGCTGCAGGCGTTTGGCATCACGGTCGAGAACGCCACGCTGACCGATCACCAACATTGCGATCGCGATGTTCCGTCGTGGGTGTTTGCCGATCTGGGCGGCGAACGGCCGCGCGACAGCGTGCACAGCCTGATCGAAGGCGTCAAACGCGCGTGCTTCTTGCGCGCCGGCGCGCTTAGCAACAGCAACGGCGCGACGATGGTTGCGCGCGCCGCCGACAGCGCCAGTACCCCGCGCGCCGGCCTTATCGCCGCGGAACAATTCGGCGCCGGGCGCGTGGTTGTGCTGGCTGACAGCGATCTGTTTGGCGACGACGACATCACGCGTTTCGATCATCAAACGCTGTGGCTGAACATCAACTATTTTGCGGCAGCCGGCGCATTTGCGGCGCCGACGGCTGTGCGCGCACAATCATTGTCCGCGCAGCCGAGTTTTGACGGGCTAAAGGCCGCCACCAACGCGCTGCGCAAGCTGCAGCAGCCGGACGGTGCGCTGGCTGACGCAGCTCATGCCGAGGCGGCTACGTCGTATGTCGCCCAGATGCAGGCGTGTGTGATGGCGCTGGCGCCGCGTTTCCCGCACGAACAGGCCTATCTCGAAGCTGTGTGCGGGGATCTTTCAAGCTGGGTCGTAGCCGGCTTCGGCAAGCCGGATTTCTCACGGGCGCTGGCGGCATTTCAGCCGCAGACGCTGCGCAAAGACGGGCTGGAACATCTGGTGGTATTCCCGATGTATACGCCAAACGGCTCGCCGGACACGCGATTTGAGGCGCTGATCGTGCGCGTGCCGTGGCCGGACTGGCTGGCCGAGCTTGAGCGCACGCGGTTTGACAATGCCAAATTCGTGCCCGTGCATATCGTCGATTGCACCGACGGTTATCTGAGCGAGTGCGCGGTGCTCTTCCCCGAAACGGTTGCAATCACCGGCAAACAGCTCAACGCATTTGGCGGCATCTTCTGCGATCGCGAAGCCGCGCGCTATCAGCGCACGGTGGCGGCTGCGGTCGACAGGATGCAGATCAACGCGCCGCCGGATCTTCGCGCCCTGCTGTCATCTGCCGAACTCGCGCGCGACATGTTTGCGCTGTGGGATCTGATCCACGATCGCTGGCACAGCCACGGCGAGTTGCCGTTTGACCCGTTTATGATCCGCCAGCGCTCGCCCTACTGGATGTATACGCTTGAAGAGTTGCGCGTCGATCTGCAGACGTACGGCTCGGCGCTGGAACTTGAGCGCGAAGGGTTTGCCTTTGCCCGCTATGTGAAATACGGCATTCTGTTCGATCGCATGATCCGCTTCCCGATTACGGGCAGCCGCGTTCGCAATTACGACGGCCTGAGCGGACAGCTTTTGTTCGCCTATCTGCACAAGGCCGGTCATGTGGTCTGGCGCGACAACGCGCTCACGATCGACTGGGACACGATTGATGCCGGGATGCATGCGCTGCGCGAGCGCGTCGAGCAGCTCTATCGCGACGGCATCGATATGTCTAAGGTGCAATACTGGCTCGCAGCGCACGAGCTCGTCAGCGAATTTGTGCGCCCGAATCTTGGCAGCAAATGGGCCAAAGAAACGCGCGTGCTCTCCGATGAAAGCGACACCAAAGCCTGGGTCAACCGCGTGCTGGATGACGAATTTCCGTTGAGTTTGTTTTATTTGCAGCTGCAGAAAAAGGTGCTTTAAGAAAAGTGCTTAAGGTGCCAGGTGCTTAAAGTGCTTAACGTTGTGGCGTTCAGCACTTTAAGCACCTCAGGCACCTTAAGCACTTTCTTCTTACAACAAATAGCGCATCAACAAAATCGCCAGCCCAAACGTAAAGAAAAATCCGCAAGAGTCGGTGAACGTCGTAACCACGACGGCGGAGGAGAGGGCCGGATCGAGTTTGAGCTTTTTCAGCAAAAACGGCACACCGGTGCCGACAAGGCCGGCCACAATCATGTTGCCGAGCATGGCCAGCGCGATGATGGCTCCGGCGATTGGCTTGCGGGTCCATAGCGTCACACCGAGCACCACAAAGACCGACAGAATCAGGCCCTGCAATAGCCCGAGAAAGACTTCGCGGCCGATGACGCGCCAGGCGTCGCCGAGATCGACATCGCCAGTGGCCAGACCACGCACCAGAATTGTGATGCGCTGGGTGGCGGCGTTGCCGCCCTGGCCGGCGACGATACCGGGCAGCGCCGCAAACCACGGGATTTGCTGCGTTGTTGACTCAAACAGCCCAAAGACATTGGCCGCGACAAAGGCGGTGACGAGATTGACGCCGAGCCACGGCAGACGTTTGCGCATCGAGGTGCGGACGGGGCTCCAGACGCTTTCCTCGTCCGACACGCCGGCGAGACGAAAGGTGTCTTCTTCGGCTTCTTCCTGAATCACATCAACCAGGTCGTCGACAGTGATGACGCCGAGCAAATGCCCTTCGGCATCGACGACGGGCAGGGCCAGAAAGCCGAATTTCTTGAGCAGACGGCCGCACTCTTCCTGATCTGTGCCCACAGGCACCGAGATCACATCGGCGTTCATGACGTTGCCCACGAGCTCGGTAGGCGGCGACGTCAGCATGGCACGCAGCGAGAGCACGCCAACCAGGCGCCGATCGCGATCGATGACAAACAGGTAATACGGCATCTCGTTGTCGGGATGCCAATCGCGCAGCGTGTTAATCGCGTCCTGAATCGTCATGAGCGGCCGCAGGGTCATGAAGCTGGTGGTCATCAGACCGCCGGCGCTGTCGTCCGGGTGGATCAGCAGCGGACGCACATCCTCGGCTTCTTCCATGGTCGAGAGCACGCGGATCTGGCGGTCGGCGTCGAGGTCGCCCAGCACATCGGCGGCATCATCCGGCTCCATCTCGTCGAGGATGTCGGAGAGCTTTTTGTCATCGACGCGACCGGCGATGTCGGCCTGGTCTTCGACATCGAGCTCGGCCAAAATATCAGCGGCGTCCTCCGGATCAAGGCGCGGCAGGAGTTCAGCCTGATCTTCGACATCGAGTTCGTCGAAGACCTCGACCTTGTCTTCAGGGCGTTTGAGTTGGTCGAGCAGCAGAATCGCGCCTGGCAGATCGTCGCGGTCGAGCGCTTCGCGTACGCGATCAATCGTCAGCTCAAGCTGCGCTTTTTCAAGTTCGGCCAAGTTTCACCTCCCTGTCAAGGATCTGCATCGCCCGTGGGTCGCGTGGCGGTCCGCGTAAGCGAATATGCGCCGGGGTTATGCGGTCGCGCCTTAGTGTATTGCCCGGATATTAAATGTCAAGGCATTACGTATTCGGGAGCCGAATCTCCGGTTGGGTCGGTTTGCGCGCCGTGCTGGCTGGCGTAACGACCTGCGCCTCTGTTGCGATGATGACATCGGGCGTATCCGTCAGGCCTTGCCCTTTGCGGCGGCGCGGCAACACGATGTCAAAGAAAATTGCGTAGGCGGACCCGACGATGGGCACCGAAAAGACCAGGCCCCAGAACCCCAGCAACTGCACGCCGATGATGATTGCGAGCATGGCCATCAGGCTGGGCACGCCGGTCGAATCGCTCATCAGCTTTGGCACGATCGCGTAGGCGATGATTTGGTCGATGATCAGCAGAATAATCGCAACCGGCAACACGACTGCGGGCTGCGAGATCAATGCGACGATGGCGGCGATCACGACGGCGATGGGTATGCCGACCAGCGGGATCACCGAGAGCGCGGCAAAAAGAATCGCAACCACGACGCCGAAGTTAACGCCAAACAGCGCAAACACGATCAAGGCCGATGCGCCATGCAACAGCGCAGAAATCACCTGCGAGCGCAGGTAGCTGTTAAATGCGCGGTTGATCCCGTTGCCGATCAGCCGGGCTGTTTCGTGGAAGCGCCCGGGCAACGCCGCAAAAAGCTGGCGCTCGACCAGCTTGTCTTCGACGACAAAATACAAGCTGAGCACCAGGATCAAAAAGACCTGGCCAACTGCGCCGGCTGCAGTCGCAGCCAGGTTTACGGCCTGCGATGCGATGAGACCCGCCAGTTCGGCTGCCCTCGCGCTGAGGTCTGGGATGGACACGAACTTGTTGATGTCGAACGCGGTCGCGTCGAGCCCCAGGCGCGATGCAGTGGTCAACCACAACTGCGTCAGGTAGTTGGGCAAATCGGCGCCAACGGTTGGCAGCCGCTGCAGAAGTTCAAGCGCTTGCGGCAAGATCGATGCTGTGGCGAAGGTAATGCCGCCAATCAGCAAGAACAGCAGCGCGATATAGACGATGGTGACCGCGGCGGCGAGCGGCAGGCGCAACCTGGCCACGCGTTGGGCGGCGAGTTCGCCATAGCGGTGCCGGACCCAGCGTGTGCCGGCGGTCGGCACCAGTCCGCCGCGCAAATAGTTGATAAAAGGCCGCACGATCAGGCTGAGCAGCCATGACACTGCGATGACGGAGACGATATTGCCAAGCGCCGCGCCGAGCTGCCACAATCGTTCTGCGATATACATCGACAATGCGACGATCGCGAGAATAAGGGTGATTCGGGCCAGTCGAGACTGCGTCATGTGGGTGCGTTCTCTATGCTAGCAGATAGTCGTGTGCAGGCGCACGGGCCGCAGCGAGGACGGAGAGGAAGAAGCCACAGATTTCACTGATTACACGGATTTATCTTTTCTGTGTAATCAGTGAAATCTGTGGCTTCTTCCTCTCCATCCTCACATTTCTGCGGCGCGTTTGCGAAAGAAGGTCCAATAGACTTCGGTGCCGCTGGTGATGCGCTTGTCAAATAACTCGGCGTAGCTTTCGATGGCTTGAAAGCGCCAGTAAACCACCTCGCCGTAGACGTTTTTGAACTTGTGTTCGTGGCTCTTGGCCAGGGCGCGGGCGGCTTTGCGCTCGCCGCCGCGGTGCGCCTTAAAGACAAATACGCGCCGTTCCCACAGATGCGTTTTGCGCTCGGGTTCACCCGCCTTTTTGCGGCGCTCTGATCGATACAGTGCGCACACCCAAAACCAGGACTCTGTGAGCGGCGGTGGCTTTAGTGCTTTCTTAACCTTGGTTCTGGCCATGAATGTTGCTTTTATGCTTTCAACTTGACAACCGTGACGCCATCGCCGCCTTCGCCTTCCTTGCCTGCTTCAAACGAGGCGACGACTGAGTTGCGCCTGATCGCGCCCTGCACGGCTTTGCGCAGCGCGCCGGTGCCTTTGCCGTGAATGATACGCACAAATGGTAGCCCGGCACGCGAGGCCTTGTCCAAATAGTCCTCGACCGCCATGACACCCTCTTCGCCCATCATGCCGCGAATATCGAGCTCCATACCTGGCGACGGCGCGCGCTGGGCAGCTTCGGTTTTCTCGGGCTTGTCCTCTTCCTCGCGTTTTTTTGCGCGGATGCGTTCAAGATCCGATAGTTTGACGCGCATGCGCATGCGGCCGATCTGCACGTCCGCCTCGTTGCCGATGATCGCGCCGACCTCCGCCTCGCTGTTGAGCGATTTGACGCGCACAGCGTCGCCGACCACCAACGCGCGTTTGCGCAACGGTTCGGCCGGTTTGATCGGGGCGACCACCGGCGCAGCCACTTCCGCAACCTGGCTGAGATCCGCTTCGATGGCCTTGAGCTCTTCCAGCGTGCCACCGGCGGCGATGACGCGATTGCGCAGGCGCCGGACTTCGCTGCGCAGCCCGTCCAGGTCTTGCTCGACAGCGCGGCGGGCTTCGTCGAGCAGCACCTTGCGCTCGTCTTCAATGCTGTTGAGCCGGGTGCGGATGCGATCAGCGTTGAGCTCGGCCTCGCGTTGCGAAACGCGGGCGGTGTCGCGCATCTCGGTGGCCTGGTCTTGCAGGCGCGCGATCTCGCCGAGCATGTCTTCGGCGCGGGCGGCGTTGGTGTCCAGATAGCCGCGCGCGGTCGTCAGAATTTCATGCGGAATGCCGAGGCGTTGCGCAATGGCAAACGCGTTGCTGCGACCGGGCAACCCAATCGAGAGCTTATACAGCGGGCGCAGCGTCTCGTAGTCGAACGCGACGTTGGCGTTGGCGGCGTGCTGCGTCAGCGATGCCCAGGCTTTGAGCTCGGGATAGTGCGTGGCGACCACGCAGGTGGCCTGCGAGCCGAGCAGATACTCGAGCAAGGCGCGCGCCACGGCCGCGCCTTCGGATGGATCGGTGCCGGCGCCGAGCTCGTCGAGCAACACAAGCGAGTCGACATCGACCTTTTCAAGAAATGAGCGCAAGTTGGTCAGGTGCGAGCTGTATGTGGACAGGCTCTGTTCGATCGACTGCTCGTCGCCGATATCGGCGTAGACCGTCTCGAACACCGGCAGCGTCGCCGATTCGCACGGCACATGCAGACCGCACTGCGCCATCAGCACAAACAGGCCGATGGTTTTGAGCGCCACAGTTTTGCCGCCGGTGTTTGGGCCGGTGATGACCAGAATGCGCGTGTCCGGATCGGGCTCGACATCAATAGGCACCACGATGTCGGGCGCCAGCAACGGGTGGCGGGCCTGAATCAGGCGCAGGTTCCAGGCGTCCGTTTCGGTCTGCGCGGCAGTGCGGGAAATGGCACCCGGCGTGCGCGGGTTTGGCCGGACAGCAGGCGCCACAGCCCGGATCGCGTGCGCGTATTTGGCTTTGGCCAGCGTCAGATCGAAGCGCGCGATGGCCTCGACCGTGCGCGTGATGGCGTCGGCTTCGGCGCCGACCGTGGCCGAGATCGCGATCAGCACGCGGCGCACTTCACGCTCTTCGGCCAGCTGCAGTTCGCGCCAGCGGTTGTTATCCTCAAGCGTGGCGAGTGGCTCGATAAACAGCGTCATGCCGCTGGAGCTTTGATCGTGGATCAGACCGGGGATCTTGCCTTTGAAGTCGGCCTTGATCGGGATGACATAGCGGCCGCCGCGCTGCGTGACCAGGGCTTCCTGCAGATACGGCGAGTTGTCGCCGCTGCTGACCAGGCGCTGCAATTTGGCCAGCAGGCGGTCGTGCACGATGCGCACTTCGCGCCGAATGGTCGAGAGCTCGGGTGAAGCCGTGTCGCGCACCTCGCCCGAGTCGTCAATGACGCGCGATATTTCGGCCACGATGGCGCCGCTGGGTTCGATCAGGTTTGTGATCGCGGTGAGCTGCGGATAGACCGCGCCAAAGCGCGAGAGTGTGCGCTGGATGTTGCGCCCGGCTGTGAGCGTGTCGCGGATGTCCAGCAACTGCTTTGGCTCAAGCACGCCGGCATGCGCGGCCAGATGGGCGGCCGGTCGCACATCATGCGCGCCGCCGATGGTGAGCTGGTCATGCTTTTCAAGCGCTTCGCGGGCCTGTGAGGTTTCGGCGATGCGGCGCTGCACCTCGGATGCGTTTTTGTCCGGATGCAGGGCCAGCGCCAGTTCTTCGCTGGCGCTAAACGCGCAGTATTTTGCCAGCCGCTCGAGAATCTTGGGAAGCTCAAGCGTGTTGAGATGCTTTGGAATCACGCGATGATTGTAGCGGGAAAGCGCATGCTGCCATCCGTATTTTTCCGGGATGGACCACAAATCTGACAGCAATGTCAGCCAGTGTCAGGTACATCCGGCCGAGACTGATTTACAACAATCTGCATGATTTCTGCCACAGATTTCCCAAACAAGGTGTTGACCGGCTCGATCATCGGCGCCGCCCTGGAAGTGCACCGGTTTCTCGGTCGTGGCTATCTTGAATCGGTCTATCACGAAGCGCTGATGCACGAACTCAGCGCGCGCGGCCTGGCTTACGAGCACAAAATACCGATGCCTGTGATTTACAAGGGGCATGACATCGGTGTTTTTCGACTGGACTTCTTGATCGAGGGATTGGTTGTGGTTGAGCTAAAAGCCACGAGCACCTTAATTCCCGCAGATGAGGCGCAGCTTTTGAACTATCTCAAGTGCAGCGCAAAGCAAACTGGATTGCTGTTGAACTTTGGCGCGCTGTCGTTGCAGATAAAGCGCATGGCGCTGTGAATGAAGAAGAAGAGGAAGAAGCCACAGATTTCACGGATTTATCTTTCTGTGTAATCCGTGAAATCTGTGGCTTCTTCCTCTTTACCTCATGCTGCCGAGCACGTCAATCTTTTGCGCCTCAGCCCAGCTGGTCGCGCCGAGCCAGGCGGCGGTGAGCACGTCGACGATCTCGTCGCGGGATTTGCCGGCGAGGCGCGCGCGCAGTTTTTCGGCCTGTGGCAGGCGGGTGAGCTGGTCGGCGAATTCTTCAGCGAGCACGCGGGCGGCGATGACCGGGTCGAGCGTTTCCACGCGCTCGCCGCCCAGCAGTAAATCGTGATAGCGCAGCACGCGCCCAGCCACCACGCGTTTGTTGAGCCGGTCATAGACGTGATCGACGGTCTCGTGCAACCCGGGCGGATTGAGCGCGCGCACCCACTCGGGCTTGACAGCGCTGGCCACGCCGAGCAGCGTGAACTTGTCGCCGTTGCGCGCGCTGATCTCGCGGATCTCGGAGACCACGATCAACATGTTGCCGCCAGCGATGCTCTCGTCCATGATTTCACAGCGGCGTCCGTCGATCAGATCGAACTCGCTGCTGCCTGAACTGGTGCGCACGGCCAGATGGTCGATAAAGCCGAACAGATGGCAACGCGCGATGGCTTCGGTCAGCGCGGCATCATCGCCGGCAAAGGGCGTGGTGGGCAGGCCGGCCTCTTCGCAGATCGTGAGCAGCTGTTCGTGCGTCTGGCGCACTTCGCGCGCGACATGGGCGTTCACGCCGTGTTGAAACGATTGCTTGCCGTCAAAATTACACGCGAGTGAGAACGCGTATGAATTTGCCAGTAGAAAATAGTCGCTGCTCTTGTGGCTGCGTTTGATCAAAGACTGGCGGTTGCGTTTGATCAGGCGGTCGCGCTCATCGCGCGGGTTGATGCGCACGAGCAGATCGCGCCCGCTGACGAGCGCGGCCAGCAGCGCGGCTTCGCGCACGCAGCCATGATGCCGCGCTTCGAGCAGCATGCGCGCGTAGCGCGGGTGCACCGGCAGGGCGTACATCTGCTCGCCCAATGGCGGTGATTGCGCCGGCTTCGATTGCGCCGAGGCTTTCAAGCAGGGCTTCGGCGATGGCGATGCGGCCGGGTTCGGGTTTGTCCAAAAAGTCGAACGTGGTGATGTCGCGTCACGCCTATGCCCGTGGATCATTAGCAGCGCCGATGACAGCTCGGTGCGCTGGACTTCGGGTGTGTTTTTGAGCGCGCGGGCGCCGTGATTTTGTTCCGACCACAGGCGATAGCACATGCCCGGGCGCGATGCGGCCGGCGCGGCCGGCACGCTGATCAGCCGATGCGCGTGAGATCGGTTCAACATGCAGCGTGTTGATGCCGCGCGCTCGGGTCGTAGCGCGCGACGCGGGCCTGGCCGCTGTCGATGACGTAGCGGATGCCCGGGATCGTGATCGAGGTTTCGGCCACGTTGGTGGCGACGATCACGCGCCGCGTAGTCGCTCGGGGCGAAGACACGGTCCTGTTCGTGCGACGACATTTCGCCATGCAGGCGAGCGTGGCGAGCGCCGGTGTGGCGTTGCTCGCGGATCAGATCAATCGTGCGAATAATTTCGCTCATGCCCGGCATAAAAACCAGCATATCGCCGGTATCGGTTTCGCGCATGAGCTTGTCGACCTGCGCGGCCGCGCGCTCCCAGACCGGGCCGTCGTCGTCCCAGCTCTGATAGCGCATCTCGACCGGAAAGCTGCGGCCCTGCGATTCGAGCACCGCGCAATCGAGATAGCGCGCGACCGGTTTGGCTTCGAGCGTGGCTGACATGACCAGCAGCTTCAGATCCGGGGCGCGTGCAGTTGTTTGCACAGCGCAAGCGCAATGTCGCTGAGCAGGTTGCGTTCGTGAAACTCGTCGAACAAGATCGCGCCGATGTCCGAAAGCAATGGGTCGCGCTGCAGCCAGCGCAGCAGGATGCCCTCGGTGACATAGGCGATGCGCGTGTCCGGCCCGAGGCGCTCGTCAAAGCGCACCTGATAGCCCACCACGCCGCCAACTTCGACGCCCATCTCGCGCGCAACGCGCACCCCACGCTGCGCGCAGCCACGCGACGCGGCTGCAAAACCACGATGCGTTTGCCGGCGCAGATGCCCGTCGCGTGCAGCAGCTGCGGCACCTGCGTGGTTTTGCCCGAGCCGGTCGGCGCGACCAGCACCAGTGCTTTGCCTGCGCTTAGGGCGTTTTCCAGATCGGTCGCGAGCGCATGGATGGGAAGATCGAGATTCACGCCGGCATTATCCGCGAGGGGATCTCGGCTGCATGCGGCGCATTCCGCACTGTGTAGAGTCACACGCTTCCATACGCGGGTCGTTTTGCGCGGTCATTTCGCCCAATACGGGTCATTTCGAACCGCAAGGTGAGAAATCTCGTAGCGCGAAAGCGTCTGCAGGGTTTCGCCCTTCGAGACTTCTCACCTTGCGGTTCGAAATGACCCGTGTGCGTCGCCGGCGCTGTCATAATGGGCGGATGCCGCTCACACTCATCACAAACGCCACGCTGGTCAGCAGCGCTGGCTTGCGCACTGGCGAGATTCTGATCGATGGCGAACGCATCGAACGCGTCGGTCCGGATCTGTGGGCCGATTATCCGAACGCCGACATTTCGACGCGAGCGGGTTGCTGGCCTTTCCCGGCTTGATCGACCCGCATACGCATCTGCGCGAACCGGGCGGCGAGCTCAAAGAGGATTTTTACACCGCGACCTGCGCCGCGCTGGCAGGCGGTGTCACTGCGGTGTTTGGCATGCCCAACACCAGCCCGGCCGTGATCGATGGTCCGTCGCTCGATCATGCGCTCGGGCTCGCAGCGCAAAAGGCGGTGTGCGATTACGGGCTGTTTCTTGGCGCGACCAACACCAACATGCCAGCTCAAGCAACGCGAACCGGCGCTGCGCGAGTGCGGGCTCAAGATCTACATGGGCAGCAGCACCGGCGATCTGCTGGTCTCGGAATTCGCCAAGCAGTATCGCGCATTTCGAGCACTATCCGCGTGAGCGCGTGATCGCGGTGCACGCGGAGCACGAGCCTGCGGTGCGATTTTTTGCGCAACGCGGCATGCGGCGCCCGCCAATTTGCGCCGAGCTCGAAACCGCGCGCGCGATCGCGCTGGCCGAAATGACGCAGCGCCGGCTGCACATCTGCCATGTCTCGACGCGCCGTGAGGTCGAACTGATCGCCGAGGCAAAAGCGCGCGGCGTGGCGATCACGTGCGAGTATGCGCCGCATCACTTGTTTTTGAGCACCGATCCGGCCGGGCGCCCGCACAACGGCCTGCCGGACTCGGTCTTTGAGATGAACCCGCCGCTGCGCTCGCCCGAAGATGTCGCATTGCTGTGGGCAGCATCTGGATGTGGCCGACTGCATCGCCACCGATCATGCGCCGCACACGCTGGCCGAAAAGCAATCCGCGCGGCCGCCGATGGGCATGCCCGGGCTTGAAACCATGCTGCCGTTGTTGCTCGACGCGGTGCATCAGGGCAAAATGCGCTACGAAGACATCGCGCGGTTGTGCTGCGAAGGCCCGGCGCACGTCTACGACATCGCCCGCAAAGGTAAAATCGCCCGCCGGCTTTGACGCCGACATCACGCTGGTCGAACCCAAACGACGCGCTGGACGATCGGCGAGCGGCCGATTTACAGCAAGTGCGGCTGGACGGCGTTTGCCGGCATGCCGGCGGGCGGCAGCGGTGCAACGCGTGTTTGTGCGTGGGCGGCTGGCGTTTGAGGACGGCGCCGTGCGCGCGCCAGCGGGTTCAGGCGAGCGCGTCGAACAGACTGAATGACATCGAATTTAAACCGGACATCGCCAACCGAATCTTTACGCTGCTGGCGTTGATCGCGATCGCGCCAGCATTGCTGCTGGTGGTCGATCTGCCCGCGCGCACTTACACATTCAACGTGTTTGGCGCGCCGTTGCGTTCTTAACTTTACGGCCGATACGCTGCTGATCACGCTGGTGCCGGCGTTGACCGTGGCCGGCGTGGACTGGGTGTTGCGCGAGCATCCGCTGGTGCGGCGCGGCGCGATGCCTATCTGTTCCCCTTCTGGATGGCGCCCGGCGTCGGCCGCGCTGGCGCTCAGCGTGCTGCTAACGCGCATCGACACCTGGACGCTGTGGATTGCCGCGCTGGTGCTCGGCGTGACCATGATCGGCACGTTGATCTATGCCGAATACCGCCATCTCGACCAGCGCGGCCGGGTACGCCAATGCCCGGCTGACAGTCACCGCGCTGACGTATGTGATCGCGTTTGTGCTGTTTACCGTGATGTATGGCCAGCGAGAGCGCAGCCTGATCAGCGCCAGCCTGATCGCGCTAGTGTCGTTTGTGCTCGCGGTTGAACTGCTTGAGCCGCATCGTGACCGGGTTGCGCCCGGCGTTTCTGTTCTCGCTGGTGATCGCATTTTTGACCGGCCAGGCCATGTGGGCGATGAACTACTGGAATGTGTCGAACTGGAGTGCGGCCGTGTTGCTGCTGGCGTTGTTCTACGTGCTGATCGGCATCTCGCAGCAGCAGATGCACGGCCAGCTCAGCCGCGCGGTGCTGATTGAATATGCCGTGGTAACTGGCATTGCGTTGATCGTGGTGTGGCTGCTGGCGTCGAGCCGGTGACAGGCAAAATTCATGACAAACAGCGGGGTTTTAGTGATCGGCGCGGCGAACTTTGACATCAAAGGCCGCATGTTTGAGACGCCCATGCTGGCCTCGTCGAACGCTGCCGCGATGCGCACCAGCTTTGGCGGGGTGGCGCGCAACATCGCCGAAAACCTGGCGCGGCTTGCTGTGCCTGTCACGCTGTTGACCGCAGTCGGCGACGACATCCCGGGCCGCGACATGCTGACCGGCGCGCTGGACGCGGGCGTCAATGTCTCGCGCGCGATCAGGATCGAGGGTGAACCCACCGGCACATATCTGGCCGCGCTCGGCACCGACGGCGATCTGTTTCTCGGTCTGGATGACATTCGCATTTTGCGGCATCTCACGCCGGACTATCTGCGCAAACATGAAGAAGCCTTTCGCGCGTGCGCGATGGTGGCCTTTGATCTGAACCTGACCGACGCCGCGATCCACGAATTGCTGACGCTGGCGAAACGCCACAACAAACCGGTGTGTGCGGACCCGACCGCCACCACGATCACGCACCGGCTCCGGCCGTTTTTGAGCCAGCTCGACATGATCACGCCCAACGCCGACGAGGCTGAGATCCTGCTCGACGGCTTTGTGATCAACAGTGATGCGGCTGCGCTGGAAGCCGCGCGCAGACTGGTGGCGCTTGGCACGCGCACGGTGGTGATCACGCAGGACAAATACGGCGCCTGTTTCGCCACGGCCGATGACCAGGCGCAGCTGCCGGCGCCGCAGGTCACCATCGCCGACACGACCGGTGCTGGCGATTCGCTCACCGCCATGGTGCTGTATGGCGTGCTGCACGGCTGGCCGCTGCGCAAGACGTTGCGCATGGGCATGCAGCTGGCCGCGCACACGCTCGGCACCACGCACACCGTGGCGCGCGATCTGAGCCCGGCCTGGATTGCGCAGGCCGAGGCGATGTTGCTCGCTGCCAGCGGCAACGTGACTTGACTCGCACCGGCCGCAGGCGCATGCGGTTCGGCTAACTGCGTCGCAGGCCGCATTTTGGCGAGCGAGATGACTTAATAAACACGGGGCATCTCGAGTTGCGCATGGCCTGCGGCCAAGTCCATCGCGCATGACACTATGGCAGATTGAGTGGCGCTCGATGTTCGCCCCCTCAGCGGTCGCTCACGATCTTGTGGGTAAACTAAACCCGCCATGAATTTGTTCAACCCTCGCAAAGACGCCGAAACCCAGTTCAAGCAGCAAAAGCGCATCCCGCCCGGGCAGGCGCTGACGGACAAGTTTCCAGTGCTGCATTACGGTTCTGTGCCGCACTACGACATGACCAAATGGTCATTCAGCATCTATGGCGAAGTCGAAGAGACAAAAACGTTTAACTGGCAGGAATTTATGCAGCTGCCGATGCGCGAGATCACGATGGACATTCACTGTGTGACGCGCTGGAGCAAGATGGACACCACCTGGAAGGGTGTCTGGATGCAAGACCTGATCGACCAGGGCATCATCAAGCTCAAGCCTGCGGCGCAGTTTGTGATCGAGCACTGCGAGCACGGCTTTACGACCAACCTGGATCTGGCCCACTTTATGCGCCCAACCACGTTGATGGCGGTTGAATTCAATGGCCAGCCGCTCGACGCCGATCACGGCTTTCCGTTGCGCGTAGTGGTCGGCATGACCAAAGAGACCTCAACCGACCCGGACACGCGCTATTTCTGGAAGGGCGGCAAATGGCTGCGCGCGCTCGAGTTCACCTCGAAGGACTATCCCGGGTTCTGGGAGCAAGCCGGCTATCACAACGTCGCGCGGGTGTGGCCGGAAGAGCGGTTCGAGGGTGGTTGGTAGCAATTGGCACTGTCGTACGTTGGGTATCTAGCACCATCGGAACATTGGCGTTGCGCTGACTGGCCGTCGTCGCAGACAGAGCTTTAGCGAGAGCTGGAAATATCTACTAACCCGATACCACCTGCAACCGAGCACAGGCACGCGGGAAGCAAAAGCATCGCGCAGACGACCAAGCCAGACACCAACCCCCTGTGCGTTTGCCGCAACGTGCTGTTCTGCGGATAGTATCGGTCATAGTAAACAGTTGCCGTGATGCCGACAGCGTAATCCTGAAGCAGCTGTTCTACCTCTTCACGCACGTAAGAATTGCTGTTGCCGAATGTGATTCGTTTGCCATGGTAGATACTTCCACCCACTTCATACGAATACGTGATTACAGGTCGCAGTGCCCGGGCACGCGCGCCGATCCACTCGGATTGGCTACTGACGATCTGTCCTTGCGCCGCCAGCCAATGTTTGCTTCGGGCTGACGTGACATAGTCGCCTATGTTGCCAATGGCCCACATGACAGATATCGCACCAAGAAACAAGCCAAAGCCGATCATGGCCAGGCCGACAAGGATGCCAAGAAGCTGGTCGAACATCGTGAACTTGGGCTCATCGCCCCGCAATCGACAGCAGTGCCCGCCGCGATCATCCGCGTGCCTCCGAAGGCCACTGCCTCGCCGATGAACACGCCCAGATCAATATCATGCGGTGTGATGCTACAGTCCGCAATACAAAAATGGCAAGGCCGTCAAGTGCTTCACAATTTCACTTTCGATCAATGGCGTTTCGCGCATGAGCCCGCAGCGGCGACGCGAGTGCGCCCTAAATCTCAACACCCGGCAGGCCATTCGCACCCAGCAACAGCGACAGTTCGCCGGCGTGAGGCAAGTCGTGGTCGAGAAGCCCCCAGATGGTCTGAGCGGGCAGCGTCTCGGCGCTCTCAGGAACTGCGTCGGTCGGAGATCCGCGCATGACACAGCTGACGATAAACGGCCAAGTCAGTTCCAGCCCGCGCACAATTTCAGCCGCCGTACGCGGTGGATCGTCGGCAACGTCCCAGGTGAGCAACGGCGTCAACGCCACGGCCTCTTCGCCAAGTGTGCGGTAGAGATGCAGGGCACGCCCAAACACGATGTGCTCAGCGACTTCTCCCGGAGTGCGCAGCCCGGGAAATGGCCGGTGCTGCAGCTGCTCCTCAGTGAGGGGCGCAATTGCGCGCTTCAATGCTTCCTGGTAATCGCGCCAACTGTCGAAGACGCGCGCTTCTGCGATTGCTGCTCTTATCATTCAATTCACTCCCTTGATTCGGTTGCCGCGGCCAATATACAGCCACGCGGATGCAAACGCAGTCGCTCAACGCCAAGCGCGTGGCGCGACCATGGTCGGCGGCGGCGGGAACAGCCGTCTCTCGCACACTACAGTGAACTCAGCATCTTTTGCATCAATACTATAGCCGCTATGACTATTACAAATCGAGCCGTCCAGGTGAGTTCGGACTTGTCGGAAATGCTCGAGCTTGCCGATGTGAGCGGTCTGAACTCCCCGCACGTTGCAGACTGGCCCTATCGCTTTGCATCGTGGGGGATGCAGGATCCACAAAATGCGCGTGTGTGGTTGAACAGCGCGTCCCAAATTGTCGGTTGGGCTGTCATGCAAACCCCGTTCTGGGCTGTCGATTGCGTGGCCGCGCCCGATGTGCCGGCGAAGTTCTATGCTGAGATGCTGGCATGGGCGCAGGCGCGGGCTGCAACGATGTCGGGGATGGGCACAGGCCGCCCAATGTGGTTCTTGTCAATCGCAGCAAACTGCGAGCGAGAACGTCGTGCCCTCGCAGCAGCAGGTTTTGAAGACATATCCGACGTCGGCGAAAATTCATGGTCAAAAGTCTTGTTGGAGCTTGTCGACGCGCGCAAGCTCGAACCGATTCGGCTACCAGCTGGGCTGAGAATTCGCAGCCTTGATGCGCAGACAGAGCTGCAAAAATACGTGGATCTGCATCGCGACGTTTTTGAAAGCGAAAGCATGACCTATGCATGGCGAGCGCAATCGACCGAGATGGCCGCATATCACAACCCATTGGATCTTGTCATTGCGGACGCGCAGGGAGACCTAAAGGGATTTTGTGTGGCATGGCTGCGAAGACTGGCGAATGGCGAGGTGGCGGGCCAGATCGAGCCAATGGGTATACGCAAGGATCATCGCGGCAAGGGCCTGAGCCGTCAGTTAATGACTGAGGCGATTCGCCGGCTCAGGCAATTGGGGGCAGAGCGCATCTTTGTTGAGACGGACAAACAGCGAATCGAGGCGATGGCAGCGTACAAAGCAACTGGGTTTGAGCCGTGTGTTGATGTAGTCGTCTATAAGCATACCGTCTGAGGCTGTCGGTGAACATGCGATCACGGTCGAGCGCATGGACGCGTCTGAGCAATGCAAGACTGTTGATGCAATTCTCAAAGCACTCGGTTAGAGACACATCCTCGAGCGACCTAGCTGATTCACCGCAAATCAGAAGGCCCCGGGTACTGGAGCGGAGCGTGGTCTTCCAGGCGTATGGGGCGCACTTCACAGGTTGCATCGACCAAACTCTGGCCGGAAGAGTCGCGGGAAAGGTGTTCGCAGATTCAGGCCGGCCTGACCGGAAGGTGGCAAGCGATTTCAAAGTGCACTAGTCCGTGGGCGAACGGACGGCCTATCCAAATGTGGCAACCGCCTGACGCGCAGTGACACGACCATAGCCATGTGGCCGTTATCGGCGTGTCAACTTCAGAATTTCGCTCGATGATGTTTGGGTACGGCGCGCCGTCCGGCGCCAAACTGCTGCACCACATTTCGTGCAAGCGGAGACATTTATTGGCCGCATGTTATGAAAGCAATAAATACACATTAATTTCAATTAATGTGTATTTTTGTGTTGCTTTTCTGCACATCTCATGTGTAGGGCAATTCATCCCTACAAACAAGGAGATTTTAACCATGCAGTTTTCAAACATCACCAAGTCTGCTCGCATTCTCGCGCTTTCGGCGCTCGCTTCGCTTTCTTTCGTCGTTTCTCCCCTCGGCGTTCAAGCCAAAGATGGGGACATCATCGCTCGCGGCTTTGTCACGTCACGGCCCGCTGGCACCGCCGGCGTTTGGGTCATTGGCGGTCGCTCCTATACCGCTACATCGCGCACACAGCTTGATGTCGTCGATGGCCCGTTGAATGTTGGCGCTTGCGCAAAAGTCAAAGTCCGCTTGGGCGCAGTGCACGAGATCGACAGCGAGCCGGCTCGCGATTGCCGATAGTCATTCGTTTGCCGCACTCACGAGATGTGCACATCTCGTGAGTGCGCTTTATAAAGCGCACTACTCTGATAAACGTCGGGTTTGCCGTCTGCGCGCCTGCGGATCAGGGTGAGGTGAGAGCGGTGCACTTGTCGTTTGAATGAGCACCGCCTTCACCTCATCAATTCACGATTTTTGTGAACAGAAAACTACTGGCCTGCGTTGGGTTTGCCAGATATTGGGCAGGTCGAATATCCCAACATATAGTAAATCGAACAGGCGCCCAGGATGGATGTGGCAAGAAACGCGACAGCCACAAGGCCGAGTCCTATGGCCCAGCCTAACGGCAGCAATCCATTGAGGTAAAGCGCCGCGACAATAAACGTCGGCAGCGCGCGAATGATGCGATCAGCTGTGCCAACATTGCGGGTGGTAAACATTTTCTTTAAGGTATTCATGATTCATAACTCTCTGCATATCTAGGGTTGTGTCGGTCCAGACCAGTGAATAGTAGACAGGGCAATATCGACTGTGTGGCGCATGGATTCCATGGATCCGATGCGCGCCAGTACCGAAAAGGCCCTGAGATACACCAACGAGAAACGCCGCACTGCGCACGGGATCGATGTCCGCTCCGATCTCTCCGTTGGCCTTGGCACTGCGGAGGGCACGCAGAAATGCCGCCGATAGTCGATCGAGATGCGTGCTCACACGGTCTGCGATGACGGCATCATGCGCCGCCAGTTCAGAGGCGGTGTTGCACATCAGGCAGCCAAAGCGCTGTTTGTCAGCTGCGGCAGAGCGCAGAATATCGAAAAAGTATTCGCGAATGGCCAGCCACGAAGCGCTGGTCTGCTCAAGATCGCGCAGCCGGCTGGCCACTACGGTATCGCGGTAGCGGTCCAGCGCGGCAATAAACATGCCCTGTTTGTCGCCAAAGACTGTATACAGGCCATAGCGATTGACACCGGTGACCGCAACCAGCGTGTCGAGCGATGAGTTGGCATACCCGTGTAACCAGAACTGGCGCATGGCGGTGTCAAGCGTTTCGACTGGGTCAAACGTCAGTTTTCTGGGCATGGGTTGAATATCAGAATAATCGTTCTGATATTGTTTGTCAAGCCCTTTCCGCGCGCACCAACCAAAGTTGGCGGCAAAAAGACACGTCTTGTTCTGGCGGTGTTACGCGTGCGGCGCTGGCACTACCCGACGCAGGTGGAGAGGTGGCAGGTTGCGAAACTACCCTGCCGTCGCCACGCTGGCCTTGCGCGCGCGCAGCGTCGCAAGCACGTCGCCGAGCACTTCGAGGGCGTGGTCGATGTCGGCCTCGGTGGTCATGCCCATGTGTCCGATGCGGATGGCCTTGCCCATCCAGCGGTCCCAGATGCCGCCAAACTCAACGCCGTTTTCATTGGCCAGGTTGCGCACATCGTCGGTCGTGATGCCTTCGGGCAGAATCACCGCTGTCAGCGTGGGCGAATCGCCAGAACCGTTTGAGAGCAGCTGCAGCCCGAGATCGCGCACGCGCGCGCGCGTAAAGGCCGCCACGCGTTCATGGCGCGCGTAAACATTTTGCACGCCCTCGGCGAAGACCAGATCGGCCGCAGCCGCCAGGCCATACATGATCGTGATCGCGGCCGTGGTCGGTGTGCTGCGTTTGAGATAGGCCTCGCGGTAGCCGCCCCAGTCAAAATAGCCGCGCCGGGTTTTGCACTTGCGGCTGACCTGAAATGCGCGATCGCTGACGGCCATCAGCGCCAGACCGGGCGAGCCCATCAGCGCTTTTTGCGACGCCGTGCAGATGCTATCGACGCCCCAGGCGTCCATCTGCGTGTCGATGCCGCCGGTCGCGCTGACCGCGTCGACATGCAGCAGCGCGTCGCTGTTGTTGCGCACGGCGGCGGCGATCTCGCGCAGCGGGTTGGCGACGCCTGTAAAGCTCTCGTTGTGCGTGACCAGCACCGCTTTGACGTTCGTCATCGTGCGGAGCTTGGCCGCGACCGCGTCCGGGTCAACGATGGCGCCGTCCGGGAAGCTCAGCTTTTCAACATTCGCGCCAAAGGTCTCTGCGGCGCGGCCATACATTTCGCCAAAGTAACCGCAGCTGGCGCTCAGGACGGTGTCGCCCTCTTCGATCGTGTTGACGATCGTCGATTCGATGCCCGCCCAGCCCGAACCGGTCATGAGATAGATCTCACCCGTGGTCCCGCACACGGCCTGCATGTAGTCGTGTTGCTTTTTGATCAGGCTGTCCATGGCGGCGCCACGATGGTTGATGATCTGGCGGCTCATGGCGTCGAGAACGGGTTGTGGCAGGGGCGTCGGGCCGGGGATGCGGAGGTTCATGGTGGCAATGCTACTGGCAAATCTGGGAGGAAGAAGCCACAGATTTCACGGATTACACAGATTTTTTCTGTGTAATCCGTGAAATCTGTGGCTTCTTCACTTCTTCCCTAGACTGCAACACTCTTGCCGCTCGCCGCGCTGCGATACAGCGCCAGGATGGCGCGGGTGTTGTCGATTGAATCGGCCAGGGTGACACGCTGTGGCGCGCCGTCGAGCACGGCCGCGGCCATGTCCTCGACCTGGCCGATATACAAACCCTGCGAGCCGCTGACCTCAATCTTTTCAAGCGCGTCATAGTTTGCGCCGATGTGGATGGCCCACGCGGTCTCCATCTTGAAGGGCGACGGCAGCACGATCATGCCCTCCGAGCCCACGATCTCCATATGCGTGCGCCACGGCATGCGGAAGCTGCTGTCGATCTGCGCGACCGCGCCGTTTGGAAAGCGCAGCATGCCGGAACAGGTCTCTTCCACGCCCGATGCCGCGCCGATTGCCTGCACCGCATAGGCTTCGATCGGCGCGCTGCCGATGGCTGTGCGCGCGTAGCTGATTGGGTAGCAGCCGACATCCCACAGGCTGCCGCCGCCCAACGCCGGGCTCAATCGCACATCCTCGGCGCTGGCAATCTGATATGAAAACGACCCGCGCACCAGCGACACCGCGCCGATCGCGCCGGACCTGATCAGCTCCTGCACGCGCAGCGTCTGCGGATGATGGCGATACATGAACGCCTCGGCGATCACCACGCCGTGCTCGCGCGCGGCCAGAGCGATCGCCTCGGCGTCCGCAACGGTGGTTGCGAGGGGCTTTTCGCACAGCACGTGTTTGCCCGCGCGCGCGGCCTTGATCGACCACTCGGCATGCAGGCTATTTGGCAGCGAGATATAAACCGCGTCGATATCCGGTGACGCCAGCATGGCTTCGTAGCCGACAAAGAGTTTGTCGATGCCCAAGCGCGTGGCGTAGGCCTGGCCCTTGGCGGCGTCGCGGCTGGCGACCGCGACCAGGCTGTTGCGCGCCGACGACCGAATCGGTTCGATCATGACGCTGTTGATCGCCGCGGTGCTGAGCAAGCCCCAGCGCAGTGTGTGACTTTTAGGCATGGAGGGATTATCGATGAAGAAGGTGCTTAAAGTGCTTAAGGTGCTTGAGGTTTTGGCGTTCGACACCTTAAGCACTTTAAGCACCTTCTTCAAAAACACTCAGCCTAATACGTCGTCGGCTCGTAACTGAGCAGTGTGATGCGCCACTGCCCGAGGCTGCTGTCCCACTCGCTCTGCCAGGTGACGCGATAGAAGAGCGTGATGCGGTCGCTGCCAGTTTCAGAGGCAAGCACGGTAAACGTGTCGCCTTCTGTGTAGAGCATGCGCTCAAGCCCGACGCGGGTTGTTGCGTAGGTTTCAGCCCAGGTCGCATAGGGCCGCGTCTCCTGATGTTGGCGCGACAGGCGCTGGTAGGCGGACGGCGACGGGCCGGCCAGCATCTCGCGGTAAAACGCCTCGACGCCGCACCAGGCTGATTTCTCACTCGCGGTGTTCGTGACACGGGTCTGGGTGGCGCCGCTCTGCGCGCCAAGCTTGTAGGCGATCTCGCGCCTGCCCTCGGTCGGGCAGGGTTGCGCGTTGGAACTCGGCAGCCGCGGGTTGATCGATTCGTTAAAGGTGATCTCCCCGGCCTTGCTTACGGTGTAGCCGCCCAGCGTGGTTTTGATGCGCAGCAGGCTGGTCGCGGTGCCGGTTTTGGTTAGCTCGTAGACCAGATGGCCGAACGTGCCATCAGTGCCGATTTTCACAACGACAAACAACAAACGTCTGTTGCCGGCGAGCGTCACGATTCTGTTGGCGACGTCGATCGGACCGCTTGTGACAGGAGTGCTTTTTACGGAAGGTTTGGCGGTGCTCGGCTCACCGCGCCAGACCTGGCTGGCGGCGGCGCTATCCGGCGTCGTAAATTCAATACATTTTTGGCAGCTCGGCGTCTGCACAAAAGTGATGTTGCGGTCGCTCTTGAGCACAGCCAGCACATCTACATCGCCCTGCAATACGTCGATTTCCAGCGCGGTGGCGGCAAAAAGGCGCGTGGGCGCGCTCAATCCGCCCACGCACAGTGTCAGGCAGGCCAAAATCAGGCGTAGCGTCTTATTCATGTCAATCTAGGGTAACAAGACTTCCCGCGAATGGGATGACCCGACCTCTACTTTCGCGCTTCGCTTGCCCGGCGGCATTGCAATTTCGCCTGAAAAATGCTCAAAACGGTGCAAAATTTACAGCCGCTGTATTTTGCTGCACATGACGTGTAGTTAGTTTAGGGCGATTTCCCCCCAGCCGAAGGCGGGTCTTGGCCGCGGGCCATGGGCAACTCGAGATGGCCCTAAAAATCGTAGTCGATCCACCAGTCCAGGCTCTGGCTGGACGCGACGGTGCGTTCGAGAAAGGGTTCCCACGAAAAGGTGCGCGGGTTGCCCCAGATCGGGAAGAAATCGGGCACATAGCTGCAAGCGGCGTTGATCAGGCCGAGTTTCGGATGCCGCTGCGCGATGGACAGCCGCGCGGTGGCATCGTGCGTGAGCGCGAGGTAGTTGCCGCCAGTCCACGGCCCATCGGCGCGCGCGATAAAACCGTTCGGAAGCATCTTGTATGCGGCGTTGCCGATAAAGCGCACGTCGATGTTGAACTTACATAACTCATCGGTGCTGCCGGCGCCGTGTTGCGGAAAGAACGGGTGCGGGAACCAGCGCACTGGGATAGCGTCGCCGCCGGCGTTGACCAGCGTGGTCGATGAGCGCACGGTGCGGCCGATCAGGCGGACCTCGCGCAGCAGCTCCATGCGCCAGCCGCGAAAGGTATGCTGGGTGCGCATCTGAATGGCTTCGGCGGTTTGCTTGACCGTCCAGCTGCAAAACGCGCTAACACGATCGTTTTGCAGATCACACAGACCGACGCCGATGATCAGCGCTTCGGGATCGCCGCCCGGGCCGCGCAGGGGCTGCAGGTTGAAGGCATCCGGGATACCCTGCCCATCGAACGTGTTAAAGCTCTCAGGAAATGTCGGGCCGCTCAGCAGATCACCCTGTGCGGCATCGACGATCTGAAAAATATAGCCGCCGGTGCAGTAGCGCGTGCCAAAACGAGCCTGGTCAGCGGCCGGGTCCAAGAGCTGGACTTCAAGCGATTTGTTTTTGAGCGTCAGCATGCACGCATTCTAGATGCATCGATTCGTGTGATTTACGCACTATGGATTGACATTCTGCGTAGACGAACTAATATGAAACCGTTTCCAGTGCAGTTGGTACCGGTTTCATTTATGACTGTGACGATACGAGATGTTGCCAGAAAGGCCGGCGTGGGCGTCGCCACGGTGAGCCGGGTGCTCAATCAGAGCCCCCTCGTCAGCGAATCAAAACGCCAGGTGGTTGAGAAGGTGATCGCTGAACTGAGCTATGTCCCAAATCCGACCGCGCGGCGGTTGTCACTAGGGCGAACCAATACGATCGGCGTGATTGTGCCGTTTTTCACCCGGCCCTCGATGGTTGAGCGGCTGCGCGGGATCTCCGAAGTCTTCGAAGGTTCAGCCTACGATCTGGTTGTTTACAACGTCGAATCGCTCAGACGGCGCGAGCAGTATCTCAACGAAGTGCCGCGCTCCGACCGTGTCGACGCCGTGCTGATTGTGTCGATGTCGCCGGGCGCGGACGATATCGTGTCGCTCAAGCGGTTTGGTTTGCCAATTGTGCTGCTGGATGGCGAAAATCCGCAGTTCAACACCCTGATCGAAGACAGCGTGGCCGGCGGCTATATGGCCACGATGCATCTGATCGAACTGGGCCATCGTCGCATCGCATTTGTCGGCGGAGCGATGCACGACCCGTTCAACTTTGCGCACACGCCAAACGCCAAGCGTCTGCAAGGCTATCGCCAGGCATTGCACGAAGCTGGCATCCCCTATCGCGATGACTATTACGTGCATATCGACAAAACGCTGGTGACCGGCCGGTTGAGCACAAACGAAGCGCGCGAGTGGCTCTTGGAAAGTTGGAAGCAGCCGGACCGCCCGACCGCCGTGTTTGCCGCCAGTGACACACATGCGTTTGGCGTGCTGCAGGGCGCGCGCGAAATGCATATTCGCGTGCCGGAGGATCTATCGATTGTCGGCTACGACGACATCGAAGCTGCCAGCTATGTCGAACTTACAACGGTCCGGCAGTTTCTCTATGAAACGGGCAAACGCGGCGCCGAACGGCTGCTGGCATTGCTTGAAAATCCCAACGATGCCATGACGACCGAGCAGCTCCCGCTGGAGCTCGTCGTGCGCAATACAACCGCCCCGGCGCTTGATCGCGCACCGAAATGATCGCGCGCGGCCTGCTGGCCGGTAGCGTGAAGGGGTAGGCGCGCGCAGCCCAATCTCACGTGGGAAAATTGCACAGTGCTCTGCCAAGCAGAGCACTGTGCAATTTTCCCGGATGGGCGTGTTCAGCTATGATTGCGCAGCAATCTTTTCGTATTTTTTTGAACGATGAAGCAACTGTTGACTCAAATCGCCAAAGCGCTCGGCGCGAAAACCACATCGCGCGAGTGGCAGGACTTTTTAGGGCGGTTCGAAACCCATGGCGCGCATTTGCATGCGTTGTTCTATGCCCTCTACGGCCAGCGGGCAGATTTTGAGCAGCATTTTGCCACTCTGATTCGCGAGGTCGCGCAATCGTGGTTGGCGCGCGACAGTGCATTGAAAACGCGCGATGCCGAGCGCGAAGCCAATCCGCGCTGGTTTCAGTCCGAAAAAATGGTCGGCGGCATCGCCTATGTTGATCTGTTTGCCGGTGATCTCGCGGGCCTGCGCGCCAAACTGCCCTATTTCAAAGAGCTCGGGCTCACCTATTTGCATCTGATGCCCCTGTTTAAAGCGCCCGAAGGCAACAGCGACGGCGGCTATGCGGTCAGCAGCTATCGCGAGGTCAACCCGAGCCTCGGCACGATGGCGCAGTTGCGCGAATTGGCCGACGAGCTGCGCCAGGAGGGCATCAGCCTGTGCCTCGATTTTATCTTCAACCACACGTCCGACGAGCACGAGTGGGCGAAGCGAGCGCTGAGCGGCGATCCGGTCTACCGCGATTTCTATCACATCATGCCGCGCGCCGAAGCCGATAGCTATGATCCGATGCTGCGCGAGATTTTCCCGATCAACATCCGGGCGCTTTTACAGCGCTCGAACACTGGACCGGCAATCCGTCGGATCAGTGGGTGTGGACCACATTTAACAGCTTTCAACTCGATCTGCGCTACGACAACCCGGCCGTGTTTATCGCGATGGCCGAGCGAGATGCTGTTCATCGCCAACGTTGGCGTCGATGTTTTGCGCATGGATGCGGTGGCGTTCATCTGGAAGCAGCTCGGCACCGTCTGCGAGAACCTGCCCGAAGCGCATACGCTGATTCAGGCCTTCAACGCCGTCGCGCGCATCGCCGCGCCTTCGCTGCTGTTCAAGAGCTGAGGCGATCGTGCATCCGGACGATGTGGCCAAATACATCCGGCCGGACGAATGCCAGATCAGCTACAACCCGCTGCTGATGGCGCTGCTGTGGAACACGCTGGCCACGCGCGAGGTGAATCTGCTGCACGAGGCGATCACGACGCGCAGCCAGATTCACGCCGATTGCGCCTGGGTGAACTATGTGCGTTGCCACGACGACATCGGCTGGACGTTTAGCGACGAAGATGCCGCGCGCTTTGGCATCAACTGGCTACGAGCACCGCAGATTTCTGAATGCGTTTTACACCGGGCGGTTTGAAGGCAGTTTTGCAAAAGGCTTGCCGTTTCAAGAGAACCCAAAGACCGGCGATTGCCGCATCAGCGGCATGTGCGCGTCGCTGGCCGGGCTGGAGCAGGCGCTCGAACGCGATGACGGCCTGTTGACCGAGCACGCCATCCGCCGCATCTTGCTGGTGCACGGCATCGCCATGAGCTACGGCGGCATCCCGCTGCTTTATCTCAACGACGAGATCGGGATGGTCAACGACTACGGATATCTGAGTGATTCAGCCAAAGCCGGTGACAGCCGCTGGGCGCACCGCCCGACCCGTGACTGGTCTGCTGCCGATGAGCGGCTGCGCGCCGGGTCCGTGCCCGGGCGCATCTACAGTGGTCTGTCGCACATGCTCAAGATGCGCAAACAAACCGCGGCGTTTTCCACCCGGATCGAGCCGATCGCGACCGGCAACCCGCATGTGCTGGCCTTTGCGCACTATCACGACAGCGGCCCGCTGCTGGTGCTGGCCAACTTTAGCGAGCATCCGCAATCGATATCGTCCGATCTGCTGTATCAGCAAGGCATGAACTGGCCGGCCAAAGACTTGATCGCCGGATCGCACATCGTGCCGCAAGAAGGACTGTCGCTGTCCCCGTATCAGCTGGCATGGTTGACGGCGGGGTAGATGGCGGGCGGGGTAGATGGAGTCCACCTCCAAGGTGGACTCCATCTACCCCGCCCGCCATCTACCCCGCCGCCGATACAATTGCGACATGGCAAAGAAAGCCGCGCCTAAATCGCAAATTTCACCGGACCCCGTTAAACGCGCTGCTCAGCTGCGCGCCGAGCTTAACGAGCACATCTATCGCTACAACGTGCTCGACCAACCCACGATCAGCGACGCCGAATACGACGCCTTGATGGCCCAACTGCGCGCGCTCGAAACCGAACACCCGCAGCTGCTGACGCCGGATTCACCCACGCAACGCGTCGGCGGCGGTATCGCCGCGGGGTTTGAAAAGGTCCGACACCCGAAACCGATCTTGTCGTTGCAAAACGCATTCGACGCCGATGACGTGCGCGCCTGGCGCGACCGCATCGTCAAATATGCCGCGTCGAATCTCCCGGACCTGACAGATCCAAGTGTCTTTGAACGCGTCGTCGTCGAGCCAAAAATCGATGGCCTGACCATCGTGCTGCGCTACGAAAATGGCCTGCTCACCAAAGGCACCACGCGCGGAGACGGCGTCGTTGGCGAGGACATCACCGCAAACCTTCGCACGATGCGGACGATCCCGTTGGCGCTGAGGACTGCGGACGGCCACAGCCGTCCGCAGTCGCTGGTCGTGCGTGGTGAAGCCTATGTGGCAATCAAAGATTTCGCGCGCATGAACGTGCAGCTGGCCGCTGCGGGCGCGAAGACGTTCGCCAACCCGCGCAATTTTGCGGCCGGCGCGCTGCGGCAGCTGGATTCGAGCCTGACCGCCAAACGGCCGCTGAACGCGTTCTTCTACAACACCGTTGAAGTGGTCGGCGCTGCGCCAACGACGCAGTGGGACACGCTGCAGTGGCTGCGCGCACTGGGATTTGCCGTCAGCGATATCTCGAAGTCGTTTGACGACCTCGAATCGGCCATTGCATATTGCGAGCAATATGCGGCCAAGCGCGATACGTTGCCGTTTGAGATCGATGGCATGGTCATCAAGCTCAATGATTCAGTGGTGTCTGAACGGCTCGGATTTGTTGGCAAAGATCCGCGCGGCGCGGTCGCGTTCAAATTCCCGGCCCGCGAATCGACAACCATACTCAAAGACGTGATCGTGCGGATTGGCCGCACCGGCAACCTGACACCCACGGCCGTGCTCGAACCGGTGCAGGTCGGCGGCATCACGATCGTCAACGCCACGCTGCACAACTACGACGATGTGGCGCGCAAGGACATTCGCATTGGCGACCGCGTCACGGTCAAGCGCGCCGGCGATGTGATCCCGTATGTGGCCGGTCCGGTCGTGGCTGCGCGCACGGGCAAAGAGCAGGCAGTGCAGCCTCCCACCCGGTGCCCGTTTTGTGAGACACCGGTGACCAAACGCGAAGGCGAAGTGGCATTGTATTGCCTGAACGACGAATGTCCGGGCAAGGTCGACCGCGCGATCCGGCATTTCGTCAGCAAAGGCGCGCTCGATATTGAGGGGCTGGGGGAAAAGATCGTCGAACAGCTGATCGAAACCGAGCTGATCGTTGATGTCGCCGATCTCTACAGCCTGACGAAAGAACCGCTGCTTGAGCTCGAAAAGTTCGGCGAAAAGAAGGCTCAGAACCTGCTTGAGGCGATCGCGCAGTCCAAGACTCGTCCGCTAGAGCGCGTGATTATTGGTCTTGGGGTGCGGCATGTCGGCGAAGTCGCCGGCCGCGCGCTGGCGCGCTTCTATGGCAGCCTTGGCGCGCTGCTGGACGCCAAACAGGAAGAGCTGCAGCTGATCGACGGCGTCGGTCCGACGATTGCCGAGAGCGTGGTTGCATGGGCGCAGCGCGAGAGCACGCGCGCGCTAGTCGGCAAGCTGATCGCGGCCGGCCTCAACCCGGTCGAGGAGATCCGCCGCGAGGCTGCCGCGCCGGCCGAAGGCCCGCTCAGCGGCAAAACGTTCGTGATCACTGGCACGCTCTCGCAAGAGCGCGACGCAGTGGCGGCCTGGATCGAAGCCCAGGGCGGCAAGGTTACCGACAGCGTTAGCAAAAAAACCAGTTATGTCGTGGTCGGCGAAGCGCCCGGCCAGAGCAAAGTGACCAAGGCCAATCAGCTCGGGATTGAGATGATCGGGGAAGAGGCGTTGCAGCAGTTGGTGGGCGGCGAGGTGTAGTCCACCTCCAAGGTGGACTACACCTCGCCGCCTTCCCGCCATCGTTCGTTACAATGACGCGGATCAAACCAAATACGCATTGCTAATCGCTCTCTTTGCAGGGCATGATTAGTACGAGTAGCCTGCCAGAGCAATGAGGTGTAGTCCACCTTGGAGGTGGACTACACCTCATTGCTCTGGCAGGCACGAGACGTCGCCCAAACGGCGCATCAATCGAACAGAGGTCAAAGACGCCATGGCGCAGATATCCCACGCAACCATCAATGTCATCAACGGCGAAGAGCTGGGTGAATCCCCACTGGCTTCCGTGCATATGCTCGGCAAGCGCGGGCCGCACGGCGGTGAGACACTGCTCGTGTTTCTCGATTTGCCGGGCGCGAACCCGGGCGCCTGCAGCGATATCACGCGGGCGTTGACCGATGGCTATTCACGCGCGCCGGGCGGTGTGACATCGGCGCTGCGGTTGGCTATCAAACTGGCCTGCGACAAGGTCGTTCAGCTCAATAAGGGCGTCATCCCGACGCAGCGACTTGAAGGTTCGATCAGCTGCGCAGTCGTCAGCGCCGAAAGCGTGGTGATCGCGCAGACCGGGCCGGCCATTGCCTACGTGCACGCGTCGAACGGCGCATTTGAACGCATTCAGCCGCAAACCGCTGTTGCGGCGCAGATCGTCGGCGCCGCCAATTCGGGTGATGTGAGCTTTGACAACGTGTCACACCAGCCTGGCAATGTCTATGTGTTGACCGGTGAACGCTCGTTCCCGGCGCAACGCGACGATGTGGTCAACGCCTGCATGGGCAAGGGCGATCCACGCATGGTGGCGGGTTATTTGAACGCCAACATGAAGCAAGGCCGCATGGTGGGCATGGCGTTTGGCATGCTCGGGCAGGGCGCGCCTGAAGTGGTGCGCACACCAAAAGCCGCACCCGCCTCTGACGCGCGGACGCAGCGTCCGCCCACGCCTGCGGCTGAGAAGCCATCCACGTTTCAACCTGCGGAAACCGTTGAGGAACGCGAAGCGATGGTTGAGCGCGGCATCAATTTCGGCGGGGCGGCATCGGCCATGGCGGATCGCGCTGCGGATGTCGGCGCCGGGCTCAACCAGGCCGCGCAGTCGGTCAAACGCAGCCTCTCGGCATTTGGCGGCAAAATGCTGCCCGATACCGCGCCATTTGAAGACAAGGCGCAGCGCTCCAAAACCACGATGTTCGCGTTGATCGCGACTGCGGTGCTTGTGCCGATCGCCTTGATCACCATCGCCGTGCCGCTGTATTACCAATTTAGCGGTGAAGCCGAACGCCGCGAGGCCCAGAAAGCCATCGTGAGCGCGGTTGACGCCGTAAAAATCGCCAAGTCGCCGACTGAAATCAAAACCGGTTGGGCTCAGGTGCTCAAACAGGTTGATGACTACGAAAAGAACAACGGCAGCCCGGAAGATGCGCAACGCTATGCCGAAGTAAAAACGCAGGCGCGCAGCCAGCTAGATGCGATCGCCAAGATCTCACGCGTGCAGGCCAGCGGCATCACACAGTTTCAACAGGCCGGGCGCCGCAAGATCGCGGCCAACTCGCTCGGCGTATTTGTGTTAAACATCGATATCGGCAATGCCGAATACATGGCGCTCACACCGGACAAGACCGCGCTGGTCAGCGGCAAGAGCTTCCCGGTGCAGTTCACCGGCAATATCAGCGGCGGGCTCGGGCTAAGCGACATCTCGTGGGCCACCAACCAGAACTCGCGCTGGCGCACCGAAGGCGCAGTCATGTTTGGCCCGCGCATGGTGCATGAATACAACTCTGCGACCGGGCGTGCATCGCCGGTGCCGCTGCCGGCCGACGAGAATTCATTGCCAACCAAGACAGTCGCTGGCGAGCTGTATAACAACCAGGCCTATTTGCTGGACGCCGGCACCGGTCAGATCTGGCGCTATCCGGTTGGGCCGGAAGGCTTTGTGGGCAAGGGCAGCACCTACTTCCGCGCGCCGTTTGACCCGCTCAAGCAGGGTGTTGATCTCGGCATCGATGGCGCAATTTACGTGTTGTCGAGCAACGGATCGATTCAGAAGTTCTTTAACCGCCAGCCGCAGAAGTTTGACATCGCCGGACTGCCTGAACCGCTCGGCCGCCCGGTTGCGATCGCAGTGTCTGGCAACGACCCGAACAAGGGCAGCATCTATGTATTGGATGCCCAGCAGGGCGCGGTGTTTCAATTTGACAAATCCGGTCAGTTTATAAAGCAGTTTCGCGGCCGCGGCGATGAATTTATCAACGCCAACGACATGTCGCTCGACAGTGCCAGCAGCACGTTGTTCATCACAACCGGCGATCGGTTGTTTTCGTTCAAAGTCGCCCTATGACGCGTAGCTGATCTTATGTCTGCTTACACGTTTCCCGCCGATTGGCGGTTTTTTGCGCGCGAATCCACAGAGGTTAGCCCGAGAACGCACATGACGTGTGGTTGGTTTCGGGTGATTTCCCTCCTCCGCCTCCGGCCTATCCCTTACTCATAAATGAGTGACGGGTCGCTGATCCCGTTACAACGATTTCGCCACGTATTTAGGGGTATTTTTACCGGAGAAAGCACCATCTCCCCGCGCGGAGCGCGGGGAGATGGTGCTTTCTCCGGACGAATCTCTGTGAACTCGTGCGCGAAACGCCATCAATCGGCGGGGGGAAATCGCCTCCTAAGCTGCCATAGCGTGATGCAAGTGCGTCACGCATGCCATTCCTCGGACAATAGCGCTAGCCGACAGGTACCTTGAAATCGAAGAAATTTCCCTTCGCGAGCCAGCGCGAGCCATCGCCGTCGCAGACCAGATGATCCCCGTCGCGGCGCAGCGCCATGCCCGAAATCGGCGACCGAAAGATATCGTCGCCGTCCAGAGCGGTCTGCGTTTGCGAGATGCTGCCGAGCGATTTGAGCTTTAAGAACACGCTCGGCGACAAGAGACCCAATCCGGCGGTGCGCTGCAGCGCGGCATCGATGCTGACCATCGCGCGCAATGGCAACGCCCGTTTGAGAAACCCTGCGCGCAAGTACGACGCGGCCAGTTTTTGTTCAATGCCAAAGCCGGCATGCTGTACTTTTTGCAGCATCCACTCCGGATGAAAATCAAAATTTAGCTTGACGAATTCGACCGGGTCACGTGCATACGGGCTCCAATCCTGTTTGCGCACGGCATGCCGTGCCATCGATTTCAAGTTGCGCTTGTTGGCGAACTCGAACACAAACGTGCTGCCCGGCGCAAGCGCTTTACGAATCTGCGCCAGCGCGGCTGGCACATCCGCAAAGTGATGGATCACGCGGATCATCGTGGCCGCGCTGAGCACGCCGCTGGCGAACGGCAGCTTGTAGATATCGGCGGCGACAAATGTAAAGCGCGGGTCATTGCCCCACTTCTGCATACCTTCTTCGAGCAGCGAGCGCGAGTAGTCGAGCAGGATGATCTTGTCGTAGCCGGTATACAAATCGGCCAGGCGCCCAAAACCGGCGCCAAATTCGACGATGCGGCGGCCCCTGGGCGGCAGCAAGCGCGTGATCGCCACGCGTTCAACGGCGTCTTCATACGAGCGATTGCCGTTCTTCCAGAAGCGGCTTTGATAGTCCGAACCCTCGTAGTCGCAGATGGACGCGGACCCGTCCTGCGCGCGCGGCGTGTTGTTTTGTGCGGTCACGGCGCTAGTTTACTGGATCAACGCCTGCACAGCCGCAGCGATAGCCGGGTCGTCCTCTTCGGTGTGTTCGTCCCACGGCGTGTTGATCACGATATCGGGCGAGAGGCCCTTGCCTTCCCAGCTGCGGCCATCGGTTAGCTTGAAGCCCTCTTCGGCCAGCCACAGGCGCGAGCCGTCTTCGAACTCGCGCGGCCGCAACGTTTCAATGTTGCCGGCGCTGCTCAAGCCGATCAGCTTGGCGCGCCCCTTGGCCTGCAGCGCGCCTGAAAATACTTCAGCGTAGCTTTCTGTGGCCGGGCCGACCAGCACCGCGAGCGGCACCGACTGCGAATTTCCGATGTTCTCGCCGCGTGTTTTGATCACGAGCCGACTGCCTTTGCGATCCGTCAGCGAGCCAACCTCGCCCTTGACAAAGAAACCCAGTGTCGGCCGCAGCACATCAAGCGCGCCGCCGCCGTTGATGCGCATATCGACGATCAGGCCATCTAGGGTATTGGCTGCGGTCAAGGCCTTGATGGCGTTTCGCACGCGCTCATCGATGTCGTCTTCGAACAGCGTTGGGATCAGGATATAGCCGATCTTCTTGCCGCCGTTTTGCAGCAGCTTGTATTCAACGCGCTCTTTGGCGTTGATGCGCTCGCGCACCAGCGTGACCTCGCGCGGTTCTTTGCCCGGCGAGCGCACGACGGTGGTGACTTTGCTGCCGACTGGTCCTCGGAAGCGGCCCGACAATGAAGCGCCTTTTTCGTCGATGATGGTTTCGCCGTCAATGCTCAAAATATGATCGTGCGGCCGTATGCCGGCGGTTTGCGCGGGACTGTTGTCCAGCACCTGCAATACGTAGATATAGCCCTTGTCCGGGCTCGAATCGGTGATGATGCCGACGCCGGCGTATTCCAGCGTGCCGTTGTATTGCTCATCGTCTTCGCGCGCCGCCTGCGGCGACAGATACGACGAGTGATTGTCGTTCAAATCGAAAACAATCTGGCCGACATAGTCATAAAAGGCCGCATCCGTCATGCCCTGTTGGATGCGCGCCTGTGCCTGCGCGCGCACTTCCGTCCAATTTACGCCGTTGAAATCCGGATAGTAGTAATTTGTTTCGACCGTCTTCCAGAGGTCCTCAAACACGCGTAACTGGCGCTCGGTGATGTCGCGCGGCACATTGACGATGGGTGCCGGAGTGCTTGTATGCCGCGGTTGTTGTGCCACGCCTGCTGGCGTGTTGTCAACTTCGGGCTGTTGCGGGCTGGGTGTCGCGGCAGGTTTTGCCGTCACGACCGGGATCGATGTGGCCCCTGAGTCACTGCCGTATTTGTTGGTTGCCCGTGGCTTAACTGCTTCGACGCCGGGCGCCGGTGTGGCAGTCATCGAAGGGCTCAGGATTTCGGTGACGCGCGCAGCGATGCTGCGCGGCGTCGATTCCTGCGCCGCAATCGGTGTGTTGATGCCGCGCACTCCGCCTGCTTCGCGCCAGGAGATCGCGCCGACACCCACGCCGATGCCCAACATGGCCGCGCAGCACAGCGCAGAAACGCCGGTTAACGCGGCGAGCGCAATCCCGACCCGTTTGCGGGCCGGCGCAGCCGGATCAGGGAGTTGGATATCCGGAATCTCAGGAATGATTCTGTTTTCATTGCTCATGATGATTCTTGAATGGTGGTCAAAGCGTGAGTTGCCGAAACAACCGGTCACGAAGGTGCCGGGATGCAAACTTTCGACACCTAACAGGGTATCAATTTGAGAACATCGCGCAGTTGCCGGACACGACGGTCATACATTTCTTCAAAAACGCCGCGTGGATCGATCAAGATCGCATCCATGCCCGCATTTTTAGCACCGACAACATCAGCGAAATAGTTGTCGCCGATATACAACACCCGCGCTGGATCCGATTCCCCGCTCATCTCCAACGCTTTCTGAAAAATGCCCGCATCGGGTTTGTAGGATTTCACAAGCCCGCCCCAAAGAACAAACCGAAAGTAATCGCTAAATCCGTATTTCTCCGCGATTGGCGCCAGATCGTCGTCGCGATTCGACACCAGCGCCGAGGGTATAGCCAGCCGCATGCAGCGTCTTTAACACCATGCGCGCATCGCCAAACACCACATCGACCGGGTCATAGTGGTCGAACAGATCCTGAATCCGCGCAGCGCTACTGTCGCTGTGCTCAACACCAATAGCCTTTAGCAGCTGGCTGTTGTAATGAACCCAGAAGTCTCGCCCGTCAAACCGCGCCATGTCTTCATCAACGCGATTGGACGCCCAGTAACGATGCGCCTCGCGTTCGCATGCCTTGACGTGCTCATCAGTGAGAACCACCCCAACGCGCCCGGCATACTCGACAAACGCCTCAAATCCCTCCGGCATTGACGCGCGCAGCGTGCCGTCAAGATCGAAAAAGATGGAAGAGTACTGGGACATTTGATGGGGACGTCGCTCTATCGAAGATGTTACCATACGGCATCGAAAAACAGGCGGTTTTGCGGCATGGCCGGCACGCCGATCGGCGCCAAAAAACGTCGATTTTGGCTGAAAAAGCGCCATGCCCGTCGCTCTGCTTAGCCTGAAATACGCATCATTGCCGACCCGTTTTTTGCAGGCTCAAAAGGTGAAATTGATGAATAAAAAAATGAATCTCCGCGCGGCAGTGGTGCTCGCTGCGTTCACACTGTTCACACTTGGCTGTGGCGCGCTGAGCGCGCTTACCGGCGGTGGAAATGCCACGCCGGCGGCAGATCTGTGGGCCGATGTGCCCAAGCTTGATGGCGCTACGAAGACATCGACTGAATTGCCCTTGCCGGCGAAAGCGATCATCGGCGCAACCATGAGTGGCAAGTTTGACTTTGTCTCGTACAAGACCAACAAGACGCCAGACGATATCAAAGCAGCCTATTCTGCTGAAACGATGCAGGGGTTGGGCTGGAATTCCGACAGCGGCGGCTGCAACAGCATCCAGGCGTCGACCGGCGGCGGTTCACAGCCGGCGGCTGGATTCTGCATCTTTACGCGCACCGATGGTGACAAGCAAAGCATGCTCATGATCGTGCTCGGCCAGGCAGACGACGGCAAAGACACGCAGCTTTTCTACGTGCGCGCCCAGCTGCCACCGACGCAGAAACCGTAGGAGAGGACAGAACACAGACAACAGAACACAGACCAATCCTTGGTCTGTGTTCTGTTGTCTGTGTTCTGTCCTCTTAACTACTCTTCCGCCGGTATCGTCACTAAAAATGTTGTGCCGGCGCCGAGTGTGCTCTCAGCCCAGATCCGGCCGCCGTGGGCTTCGATGATGTGTTTGGCGATGGCCAGGCCGAGACCGGTGCCGCTGCGGCCGCGCGCGCGGTCGATTTTGTAAAAGCGCTCGAAGATGCGCGGGAGTTCGTCGGCTGGAATGCCCAGGCCGGTGTCGCGCACACTGATCGTGACCCATTCTGTGCCGTCGCCGAAGGCGTTGACCGCGATGCCGCCCTGTTTCCGTAAACTTGATCGCGTTGTGCACCAGGTTCGACAGCACGCGTTGAATCTGCGCCGGATCGGCCAGCACGCGCACTGTCGGTGCCACGTCGTTGCTGAGCGTCAGTCCGGCGCGTTGCGCCTGCGGCGCAAGCCGTTCGAACACGGTGGCGACACTCTCGCGCAAGCCATAGGTCACCATGCGCATCGGCAGCTGGCCGCTTTCGATTTGCGCCAGATCTGAGATCTCCTGAGCCATCTGCGACAGCTCGGATGTCTGGTCGCCGATTTGATCGAGCAGTCGTTGCTGGCCCGGTGTCACGCCGCCGGGTTCGAGCCGGATCGTGTCCAGCAACAACCGAATCGCGGTTAGCGGTGTTCGCAGCTCATGCGAAATATTGGCCACAAAATCGCGGCGCGCGCGCCCAAGCCGCGCCAACTCGCTGACATCACGCAATGCGATCACCGCGCCGGTAGCGACTCGGGCGGTCCGGGCGCGATACAGCTGGTTATTGAGCATGAACTCACGCGGCAGGTCGCCGCTGTTGCTCAGTGCTTCGTCCGCCAGCGTGTCGAACTCGAACGAGCGTGTCGATTCGATCAGGCTGCGACCGACTTGAAAGATGCCCAGGTGTTGCGCAGCATCATTGATGACCAGCACGCGTTTGTGCGCGTCGATAAATACGGTCGGCTCGGTCGAGATTTGGAAGACCGCGTCGCGCACCAGATGCGCCGCATCGCGCTCGCTGGCACTGGTTTGAGCGGCGATGCGCATTTGGTGCGCGTCCTGGGCCAGCGTGTCGAAGCGCAAGTTCGGCCTGACGCAGCCGGAAGAGCAAAACACACGACGGCGATGCAGGCAATCACCAGCACTGCCAGCACGATAGGCGTGCTCATCGTGCCTGCTTGCGCTGGCCGATCAGCAGCAGTGCGGCGATCAGGCCGCACACCGAGCAGATAAGCGCGATCAGGATGCCCGGCGGCGGCCGGCGTGCTGCGTCGATGCGCAGTTGCATGAGTTCATCGTGCGCGCGTGAGACGAATTCAGGCGCGGGGTCTACCGGGTGCACGGCCTCGTTGAGCCGTCGCTCAATCCAGGCTTTGTCGGCTGCGGTGAGTTTGCTCATGGTGCGCGTCTTTCCTCCGCATCGATGATTTCTCGCAGCTGCGCGAGCGTGCGGTGATACAGCGATTTGATCGCGCCTTCGCTGCGGTTCATGATTTGCCCGATTTCGGTGTTTTGTTTTTGCTCGACAAACTTGAGCACAATCAGATGCTGGCGCTCGCTCGGCAGTTTGCGGATGGCGCGCAGCAGCTGTTCGCGCTCGCGGTCGGCGTCGATTTTGTGGTCGGCTTCGTCGTGATGGCGCGCTGATGAGATCGACATCCTCGATGTCGGTCAGCGGTTTGCGGCTGTTGTCGCGGTGATAGTTTGCCACGACGTTGTGCGCAATGCGATACAGCCACGCGGTCACAGGCAACCCGCGCTCGTTGTAGTTGTGCACATGCTTGAGCGCGCGCGCAAAGGCCTTGGCCGTCAGGTCTTCGGCATCTTCGGCGTTGCCGACGCGGTAGTAGACATAGCGATAAATTGCGGCCACATGGCGCTGATACAGCAGCCCAAACGCGTCGCGCTCGGTTTTTGCGCGTGCAACGAGCGCCTGATCGCTCTCGGCCGCGGGTTCGGCGTGCGGGTCACCCGCGCCGACGCTGGGAAACGTGTATTCGTGTTCAAGCAGAGGTATTATCGCAAAGCTTTGGCTCATGCGTATTTCCGATCGTCATTCCGAACTGGAATGGCGCAAAACACCTGCCGGTTTGTTTGAACGCGTTGCGCCGGCAGACACTGCCGCCACACGGAGATCTTTCTGGTCGACAACGCCTCGAGCGATGACTCGCTGGCGCTGGTTCGGCGCGACTTTCCGGAAGTGCAGATCCTGGCCATGCCCACAAACCGGTTGTTTTCCGGCGCCTGCAACGCGGGCATGCGCGCGGCAGCGGGCGAAGCCGTGGCATTGCTCAACAACGACACCGAGGCGGACGAACGCTGGCTGGAGCGCGTGGCGGCGTGTTTTGAGGCGCATCCGGATGCCGGCATGGTGGCGACGAAACTGCGGCTGTTTGACCAGCGCGACAAGCTGCACAGCGCCGGCGATTTTTACTCGTCAAGCGGCATGCCTGGCAACCGCGGTGTCTGGCAGCGCGACGATGGCAGCTTCGACCAGCCCTATGTGTTTGGCGCGTGTGGCGCGGCGTCGGTTTATCGCAAGACGATGCTGGACAAGATCGGGCTGCTCGATGAGGTCTTTGCGTTTTCGTGCGAGGACGTCGATCTGGCATGGCGCGCGCAACTGGCCGGTTTTCGCTGCGCGTTTGCGCACGACGCGATTGTCTATCACAAGGTCAGCGCCACCGGTGGTGGCGTGATCAACAGTTACTACGACGGCCGCAACTGTATCTGGCTGCTGGTGAAGGATGTGCCCGGCGTGGTCTGGCGCGCGCACGCCGGGCGCATCCTGCGCGCGCAGCTGCGCATCACGCGCGATGCGTTGCGGGCCTGGCGCGGCGCCGCTGCGCGCAATCGGTTGAAGGGCCAGCTGGCCGGGCTGTTTGGGATCCCCAAAATGCTCGCGCTGCGTCGACAGGTTCAGGCCAGCAGCGTTCTCGATGATACGCAGGTGCTCGCGCTGCTGAGCGACGGTTAGCGCAGAAACCGGTGGTCTCTAACTCTGGCGAAATCGCTATGTCACCCGCGGAGCGGGTGACATGGCGATTTCGCCGCATTACAGACTAAGTTTTTGGTGCGCTAACCGTCTACGTCGATCAGGCCCCAGTGCTCCATCATCTCGAGCAGCCTGGGCTGTTCCGCAAACCAGGCGCTCGGGAAGCTAAACGCTTCATGCGCGAGCGAAAAGTGCAGGCCGGATTTGTCAGCCGGCGTGGGATGGAATTTGCCCCGCGCGTCACGCTGCAGCAGATGCGCTTTGGGTTTCGCCGCGCACACAAGCTGCCAGTATTCGGCCGGTTTGTGCTGCGCGACGTGCGCGCGTTTCTCGACCAGCCGCGCCTGCGTGGCGCGCGCATCGAACACATCGACAGCCAGCAAGAGTGTGTTGTCGGCGCCGAGAAGCGCCGCGCTCGTGTCGAACGGCTCGCCTGCCCCGAGCACGCTGCCGATATCCTGCGCGTCGTTGATCAGCGTCAGCAGCGCGACGACCCAGGCTTGCATGCGCGCGGGCGCCAGTGCGAGATGTTGTGGGGAACCTTTGGCCATGTTGATTGCTCAGGCGATGCTGCGTTTGAGTACGCGCATGCGGTTGTTGAACTGTGCGCCGGCATATTCGACAACCCCGACCGCGTCAAACCCAAACGGCAGTGTGTTGCCATATTGTTTATGAACAAGTGCCAGCGGCAACCGCGCGTGGTTCAGCATGGGTGCATTATGGCGGATGTGCATGTTTGGGGCGAACCGCAGGCGATGCCTGCGGTTACTGAAAGAACCCGAACCAATACCGGGCGAAAAGAAACGCGGCGATAACACAGCCGTATGCGACCACAAATGCGCGCAGGTACTTTTGATTGACGCGCCGCGAGAATCGCGCGGTGATAAAACCGCCAAGAATTGCGCAGACCGCCATCGGCAGCGCGTAATCCCACTGCACCAGGCCGTCGGCGACAAATTTGATCGCCGCCACACCGTTGATCAGAAACGCAAGCGGGTTCTTGAGCGCGTTCATGACATGCATATCGCGCATGCCCATCAGGCTGAACGACGAGATCATCAGGATGCCGATGCCCGCGCCAAAATAGCCGCCGTAAAACGCCACCAGAAACTGAAAGCAGGCGCCCCAGATCCAACCGGGCATTCCGATCGGGTCGATGTCCGTGCGCGCCACGATCGGCGCGCTTTGGCCGCGCAACTGTTTGACCAGCGCATTCAGGCGGTCTTTGAACGCGAACAACAACACCGCAAAGAGCACCAGGAACGGCACCACGCGGCGGAACAACTCATCACTCGTGTTGATCAGCACGGTTGCGCCGAGATAGGCCCCCAGGATGGTGGGGATCATCAATATGACGAAGCGCCGCCAATAGGTGCGCAGCTCTTTTAAAAACGCGAGCGCGCTGCTGATCGACGCCGGCGTAAGCAGGGCCGAGTTGGTTGCGTTGGCGATCTTTAGCGGGAACGACAGGCCCAGCGCGGTAAACGAAAATAGCGTGCCGCCGCCCGCGACAGCATTGATGCTGCCGGCCACGAACGCGGCGAGGAGCATGAGGGGGAAGTAGGGATCGTTGAACAAGGTGGGTGTTACCCGCGAGATGCGGTCAGATTAAGAACTGTCCGTTGCGGTAAAACACCTCGCCATCGGCACTAATCTCGGCATCGTGGGCATCGGCGATCATATCCCAGTGCACCGCGCTCTGGTTCTTGCCGCCGGTTGTTTCATACGAACGGCCGACCGCCAGGTGGATGGTGCCGCCGATCTTCTCGTCGAACAAAATGTTGCGCGAAAAGCGCGTGATGCCGTAATTTGTGCCGATCGCAAACTCGCCCAGAAAACGCGCGCCGGCGTCCGTGTCGAGCACCTGATTCAGATAGTCCTGATTCTTGCCCGCCGTGGCGCTGACGACTGCGCCGTGCTCAAAGCGCAGCTGCACATCGGTGACCTCGCGGCTCTGGTGAATAGCTGGATAGGTATAGCGCACCCAGCCGTTGACGCTGGTTTCGACTGGGCCGGTATAGACCTCGCCGTCTGGAAAGTTGCGCAACCCGTGGCTGCTGATAAACGTGCGGCCTTCGATGCGCATCGACAGGTCGAAATTCGCACCGCGCGCTGTCAACGTTTTGCGGCCGTTGAGAAAGGCCAAATAGCGCGCTTGTCGGTCGCGAAACTCGGACCACCGTGCGACTGGGTCGGCGTCGTTGACCTGGCAGGCGGCGAACAGGAACTCGGTGTATTCGGCTAGGCTCATGTCGGTGTCCATGGCATACGCGTCGGTCGGGAACTGGGTCACCAACCACTTGTAGTTGCCCTGCGCCGCGCGCTTCAGGCGCTTATCAAGGATTGCGCCCATGGCGGTCTGCGTGCGCCTCAGCTTAGCCGGGTTCACGCTGCTCAGCTTGCGCGTGTTGGTCTCGGCACCGATTCGGATATAGGCGTCGAATTTGCCGGGTTCGACGGACAGCGCATCAACGGGCATGACGGCGTCCAACTGCGCATCGCTGGCGTGCTCGTAAAAGATTTCGCTTGCGCCGGGCAGATCCGCGCGCAAAAACGCGTTGCCCCCGGCCTTGAGCACTTCGCGATAGATTTCCAGCATCAATGGCGCCGCCGGCGTCTGGCTCCAGACGTAGACCCATTGGCCGGGTTGCACGGCGAGCGAGTAGTTGACGATGACTTGCGCCATCTTGTTAAAGCGAGGGTCATAGTACGCGCACATGCATCGAGTGTAGCGCGCAAGTAGAAGAGGAAGAAGCCACAGAGTTCACGGATTACACAGATTATTTGTTTTCGCCTCGGCGCTGCATAACCGGCGAAACAAATAATCTGTGTAATCCGTGAACTCTGTGGCTTCTTCCTCTTGAAAAACAACACGGGCGCGCCAAATCGGCGCGCCCTGTGATTCATTCAGCGGTGGCTAGACGACTTTGACCTTTGTGACCTTTGTGAAATCTGGTTTGCGCCAAGGAGCTTGGGTGTACCAGTTCTTGGAATCCGGATCCGGGTAGGGCATGGTCCAACGGAAGATCCATTTGGAAGCGTCGGCGGTGACATTAACGCAGCCGTGACTGCGCGGCCGACCGTAGTCGTTGTGCCAGTAGGTGCCGTGAAATGCCTGGCCGGTCGTCTTGAAGTAGCTGACCCACGGGATGCCGGGCAGGTCGAACGAACCCTCGTTGCCGACGGCGCCGCCCCACATGTGCTGGCTTGGCGTCTTTCGGTAGACAAAGTGATCGCCCTTTGGCGTCTCAAAGTTGCCGGCTTTGAACAGTTGGCCGGTGGCGCAGCGCACATCAAACACCAGTTTGCCCTTCTCGTAGAAGAAGGCCCGCTGCTCGGCAATATCGACCTTGACCGTCTTTTCGTCTGGCCCTAATTCAGGCGAGAGCGGCGACATCTCGTCTTCCGTAACGATGCGCATATACGAGGCTGGCACGAAATAACGCGCCGGGAATTGCTCATCCTCGATCGAATACCAGTATTCGTCGATTGCGCCGAAAATCAGTTTGGACGCATCCGGCACATCGGCCGCGCGCACAGTCTCTTTGACCTTGTAAACCGTGCCGCCGTAGTAGCGATATTTGCTGCGACCGGCGTCGAGGCTGGGGCCGGTTCGTACATCGAAATAGGGCACGGTCAGCTCGCCCCAGAAACCATATGGGCCGGCGTCCTGGATTGGGACATTTCCGGATGCATTGGGCACCTCAAGCAGACCGGCGGAATGGACATAGCCGCCGTCCACTTCGTACCAAAGCTTGTTGTAGGCGGAACCGGACTGGGTTTCCTGTTTGGCGCTGAGCAGCTCGATTAGCTCGTCTTTTTTGAGCGCCTTCACTTTTTTTGCTTTGAGGTCAGGCTCAGCTCGGACCAACGTGCCGCTAGCCAGGGTGAGGCCCCAGCCAATGGGTGTTTCGTCCTGAGACACGGGCCGCTGAACCGCGACAGCGCCGGCGGTGCTGCCAAACGCCACATTGCGAGGCAGCATTGCACCAAGCACCCCGGCGGTGCCGAGCTTGAGCACATTTCTGCGCGTAAATTTCTGCGTGATCATGGTTTTAACAATAATTCAAAATCGCCCGTCAGGCGCTCTTCTGAGCGGCCGCCGACGCGCGAGAAAATCAGGTCTTCGTTGCCATCCAAGAATACATACGTAGGGACCCCTGAGACCCGATACTTTCTGCTGATCTTGTCACTCTGCTCGTCGTCAATATCGACGCGGCGGAATTCGATGCGGTCGCCGTAAGTTTGTTCAAGCCCGTTCACGACGGGTTTCATGGCCATGCAGGTCGCTCAGGTGACTGAGTAGAACTCGATAAAGATCGGTTTGCCCTGTGTGGCGGGTTTCGCCGCGCTAACGGGCAGGCTGGCGTCCGTTTGGACGCTGATCGTGGCGATGGGGGCTGGGCCGGACTGTCCGCCACACCCCGATAACAGCAAGACCGTGCTGGCTGCGGCAGCGGCAAATGATCTTCGGTTCATAGGATGAGTCTGACTTAAAAAGCTTAAAGAAATGTGACAGTGTGGGTGATTCACTGGCCCCGCAATGTCAACATAAACGCAACTAAATCGTCGATTTGATCTGCGGAGAGCACTTTAGCATATTCGCGCGACATCAGCCCATCCTGGAAGCCGCCTGCCAGATGCGCGTCCGGGTTGACGATGGCGGTGCGCAGATAGGTCTCGCCGGTCTCGCCTGGGACCGTGTTTGGCGCGCGCGCGCCGATGTCATAGAAATTGGTGCCGAGCCCGGTGGCCGAGCGTTCGCCAGCGCCCAGCGCATGGCAGCGCACGCAGGCCTGCTCGTCGCCGCGCGAGGTTGTCACCGGCGCCATAAACAGCGCGCGGCCGCGTTCAGGATCGACTGGTCGCGGTTGTCCGCAACCTGCCAGCAGCGCGCCAGCTGCGAGGATGAGCGCCGCGATGCCGCGCCTACTGCTGGTTGGGCACATACGTCACACGATAGACCACGCTGGTGCCGAAATCGGCAATATAGAGCGCCTCGTCCGGGCCGACCACCACATCGATCGGATACAAGAAGCCGCTGCCAAAGACGGCCGGGTTCGCCTGATAGCTGCCATCGGAACGCTTCACCAATTCCATGTGCATGATTTCACCAGTGTTCCAGAGCGCGACAAACGCTGAATCAAAAAACTGCGGCGGGAAGGCGCGCCCAGTGTAGATCGTCATGCCGGTTGGCGTGCTGTGCGCGGCGAACGCTGCGATCGGCGGGCGGGCGTTCGACGTCGCTGCGTCCGCGCTGTAATCGCCACCCGCGATGATCTGGTTGAATTCGTCGTTTTCCGGACTTTTCGCCGGCTGGCGTGGTGGCGTTGTCACCGGCAAACATCGCGCCGGTGCTGGTGAAGGCCAGGTCGAATGTGTTGTCAAACCCGCGCGCAAAGACTTTGACATCACCGCCATCCGGGCTGACGGACAGAATTGCCCCGGCCAGCGCCTGCGGCTCCGGGCCACGCTGAACCGTGCCGCCGACGCCGAAGTACAACCGGCCATCCGGGCCAAACGTCAGGCTGTTGTTTGAGTGCGGCTGCAGGATCATGCTGGGGAGTTTGTCGGCCAACGTGCGCCGCGATTCCGGGATCCCGTCACTATTTGTGTCGCGCAGCGCTTCGATCTTGCCCGCGCTGGAGACATAGAGCTCATTGCCACGTTTCGCCAGACCGACCAGCAATTGATAGCCTTCGCCGATTTTCTTGAGCGCGTCGATGCGGTTGTCGTGATTGGCATCACGGCCCATCCACAGGTTGCCCGCGATGTCGGCGAGATACAGTTCACCATCCGGTCCAAACGTAATCACCGTCGGGTTGTCCAACGTGCCGCCGGCGCTCTCGGCGTTGGCGTAGATTTCAGCTTTGAACCCGGCCGGCAGCACGACCTGACGTCGGCTGGCGTTGCGTTCGCGTTCGCGCAGCGGCGTGCTGGCATAGGCTAAGCCCCACAACGCCGCGCCAGCCAGCAACGGCGTCAATAGCGTGGCGATAGGCGCCGCGCGCCGGTTCGGCGCAAAGCGCGGGCGCAACGCAAACAGCACGGCCGCAGCCGTCAGCACGGCCAGCGCCAGCCCGCCAAACAACGCGCGCGTGTCGATGCGAATCAGCGGCTCGCCGATGCCAACCGGGATCAGGCTGAGCGCGAGCTGCGTTGCGAGCGCCAGTGCGCCGAACACCAGCAGTGCTGCGCCGAGCAGGCGCCCCCCGGTGCGCCACAGGCCGATGCCGGCGCCGGCGAGCAGCAGCCATAGCAGGAACAGTGCGAAAGACAGTACAGGTATCAGCACGGGCGTATTGTCTCCGTGAAGCTGAGCGCAGGGAAAACGGAAGAAGCCACAGATTGACACGGAATCACAGAAACTGGCCGCCATATTTAGCCGGCCGGCCAGTTTCTATAAATCCGTGTCAATCTGTGGCTTCTTCCGTTTTCCCTGCGCTTACTTGAGCGCCATGCGGCCGGCATAGCGCGCGGCCTCGCCGAGCTCTTCTTCGATGCGCAGCAACTGGTTGTATTTGGCGGTGCGCTCGCCGCGCGCGGGCGCGCCGGTCTTGATCAGGCCGGTGTTGAGCGCCACGACGAGATCGCTGATGGTCGAGTCTTCGGTTTCTCCCGAGCGATGCGACACAGCCACGCTCCAGCCGGCGCGATGGCTCATCTCGACCGCGGCGATGCTCTCGCTCAGCGTGCCGATCTGGTTGACCTTGCACAGCAACGCGTTGCAAGCTCTTCCTTTGATTGCGCGCTCGATGCGTTTGACATTGGTCACCAGAAGATCATCGCCAATCAGGCGCATTTGTCTGCCCAGCTCGGCGGTCAGCTCGGCCCAGCCGTCCCAATCGTCTTCGGCCAGGCCGTCTTCGATCGACACGATCGGATACTGTTTGACCCAATCCACCCAGAACTTGACCATCTGGCTGCTGGTAAGTTTTTTGCCGTCTTTGGCGAGGTTGTATTTGCCCTTTTCGAAGAGCTCGGTCGCGGCCGGATCCAAGCCGATGCAGATCTGCTCGCCCGGTTTGTAGCCGGCTTTCTCGATCGCCTCAAGAATGAGTCTCAATGGCTTCGGCGTTGCTCTTCAGGCTGGGCGCGAAGCCGCCTTCGTCGCCGACGTTGGTGCCATAGCCTTTGGCGTGCAGCACCTTGTTCAGCATGTGATAGACCTCGGCGCCCCAGCGCAAGGCGTCGGCGAATGTCGGCGCGCCGTGCGGCAGGATCATGAACTCCTGAAGATCGGTGCTGTCATGCGCGTGTTTGCCGCCATTGAGAATGTTCAACATCGGGCGTGGGCAGCACATGGCGCATTCACGCCGCCGATGTAGCGATACAGCGGCATGCCCGACGACGCGGCGGCGGCTTTGGCCACGGCCAAGCTCACGCCCAGAATGGCGTTGGCGCCGAGCTTGCCTTTGTTCTCGGTGCCATCGACCTGGTTCAGCAGTTTGTCCAGGCCGGTTTGATCAAAGGCATACCAGCCTTCGATGGCGGCGGCGATTTCAGTGTTGACGTGGTTGATCGCCTTGCGAACGCCCTTGCCGCCAAAGCGCGCCTTGTCGGCATCGCGCAGCTCGACCGCCTCATGCGCGCCAGTGCTGGCGCCGCTGGGCACGCTGGCGCGGCCCATGCTGCCATCCTCGAGAAAAACGTCGACTTCGACGGTGGGGTTGCCGCGCGAATCGAGAATTTCACGCGCGTGCACTGATTCAATGTAACTCATGCAACCCATTCTACTTTGCGCTATTCGTCGATCAAAGCGTGGTCGCCGGCAACTTCGGGCGACCGCGGATGATGCCGCAGGCCAGGCCGGCCAGCGCGCCGCAGGCCAACGCCGGAACCGCGGCTTGACGCAGCGTAAAGAACAGCCCGTCGAAGACCGAACGAATTAGAGCCAATCCGCCGAAGGGCGCCTGGATCATGCCCACCATAAAACTGGGCAGCGCATAGGCCAGGGCGCAAAACACGACGCCAAACGCGGCCATGCCGGCGAGATAGGGGGCCAGCGCCGCTGGCAAACGCGCGGTGAGCGGCAGCGCAGTTTCAGCAAGCAACCAGGCAAAGATCAGCGCGACGATAGCCGTTTGTGGATCAAAAAAATCGGGCACCCGGCCGCGGGCTGAATCGACCCACACGCCAATTGCGAAGACACCGGCCAGCAATGCGATGTTCGCAAGCCGGTTGCGCCACAGGGGCGTGTTAAAGCGTGACATAGTGGCGCCAAACTTACTACAGAAATTTCGCGTGAGCGGCACGCAAAAAAGCGGCCGGCAATTGATTGCCGGCCGCTTTTTTTGCGTAACTGCGCTGGGTTAGGCTATTTGCGTTTCATCGTGACGAGCCCGGCAACGGCGCCGACGATTGAGCCGACCAGCAGCGTATACGGCAGCGCGTTGACAGTGATGATCAGCGGCGTCACCATCACGCCCAGAAAGGGTGCGACACCGGCGAACAACACATTGCTCGGCCGTGGCAGAAAGGGCAGGTTCAGAAGGCCGATAAACAGGTAATAAGCCGCGCAGCCCAGGCTGGCGCATACCACGCCGGTCGCGGCTTGCGCCAACAAATAGGTGCTTGGGCGCACCCACAAGCGCTTCGCCGATGGCATCGCTGCCAGGAATAGCAGGCCGGCAGCGGCGCCGGACATCAGGAGCGGCGGCGAGAAGTGTTCGATCAGCGAGACGCTTTCGCCGGACATCAGGTTCCAGGCGAATTCGACTGCGACAGCCGCCAGAGCAAACAGCGCGATGCACAGTGTCTTAAGCCCGACGTCAACAGCCCTTAGGGCAATACTGGGCCGGGTCTTGGTTGCAGTTGTGGCCGCGCCTGCGGTGAGGGTGTCGAGTGTTGGGCTGCGCATACTCGGAGATTATGACTACTTTACTTGCTATTGGACTGATTCGGCTGGACGAGAATTCCATTGGTATAAGGACATAGGTTCTTCTACGTCCGGTATTTTTTTGGCCGTGGTTACGCAGCTGTGCGTATCCTGTTCCTTGCAACAAAGTGCCGCATGCATGACATGATTGCGCGAAGTTGCGCGCATGTCCGGTGCTCGGTTGAGCCACACAGTCGAAATTAGTTGTAGATCAACAGGCTGCCTGACGCTCCATCGGTCAAGCGGCGTAGGCATGCCGCGCGCGGTGCGGGCGTTTCGATGCGGCAACTGTTTTGCGTTGCCGGAACAGCTTCACTGCGAAAACGACAACAGCCCGCGCATGTGCGCGGGCTGTTGTCGTTTTCGCAGTGAAGCTGTGGCGGGCAGGTGGCTGCTAGCCTCGGATGCCGTCGCCGAAGGGCGAGCGCGCGGTCTTGTCACCGGTCTGGTGGATGCGCACCGCGGTCTTGAGATCGGCCTCGAACTCAAGGCAGGTCTTCGAGAGGTTCTCGATGTTGCGCTTGATGATCTCGAGATAGGCCGCCAATGCGGCCGATGTGCCGGCGCTGGCAAAGCCAAGCATGCGCAGCATTTCGATGATCTTGCTCATCACCTGAGCAATCTGCTTGAGCGTGTCACTGGCCGTCTTGTAGCCTTTGGCTACGTTGGCCATGACGGTGTAATCCATTTCAACAACTGATCCAGCCATGATGTTTGCCTCCTAAAGAATTAGATCGCGCGGAACTCGTCGCCGAGTTTGCTGACGATTGATTTGCACTTGCTTTCGCACTCGTCGACGATTTGAATCGCGCGTTGCAGGTTGCTCGTGAAACCACCGAAGATATTGCAGATGTTGGCAAAACCTGCGGTGATTTTGCGCTGATGGTCGGCCAGCATCTGCTCGGCGTCGCCGCCGATCCAGGCGCTCTGAACGGCCTTGGCGTTGGTGTCGAGGACCTTGCCGACCTCGGTCGTCTTCTGCAGGAGCTGTTGCACCTGCGACATGGCCTGCTGGACAAGGGCGCGGACAACTTGAAAGAATATAAATGACATGATTGTGAGTCTCCTGTTGGAGCGCATGGCGGAGTAGGGTGTTCGGCGATTTCTCAATCGCAGACACCTCCACTACACCCTGCACATTTAGTTGAAGCGGCCCTTCGCGTCGCTGACAGCCTGTTTGTTGGTGCTCATGGCGTCGTCAACGTCTTTCTTGAGTTCGAGCATCTTGGCGTGCAGGTTGGTGAGCTTCTTGATCAAAGCAGTGCCGATGATTTCGCGAAATTGATCGCCGGCATCGCCTTCGAGAGCGCCCGATTCCATCATCTTGCTGATTTCTTTCGAGCTGTTCATGGTTTGCTGCAGGGTTTCTGCGGCCTGTTGAAACGCCTTCGACATTTCGGTCAGAGCGGCGTGGTCGTATCGTTCGTCAGTCTTCTGTGCCATGGGTCTCCTGAAAAGTGTAAAAAAACACGTGAGCTAGAACAATTTGTTGCCGTTGAGAATGGCCTTGGTCGCGTCTTCGGTCTGTTTGACTTCCTTCGAGACCTCGCTCATGGACCTGGCGGCGCTGTTCAGCGCGGCGTGCAAGCGTTTGAGCGAAGGCATGATGGTGCCGTTCATTTCGCCAAAGAAAGCTGTTGCAGCTTTGCCGACCCAGGCGCCGCCTTCGAGCGTCTGCAGGTTGCGGGAGAGCGTCTGGTTCATCTTCTGAACATTGTCGGCTTCGGTTTTGAAGTTTTTGACAATCAGGTCAGAAGCCTGGTAATCACAGCGCGTCTTATTTTCTGCCACGGGATACCTCCACTAGAGTTGATATATGAAGAGAAAGAGCTTGACTCGGTGTTTCGAGCACCGCAGATCGCACTCACTTGAACACAGTTTTATCAACAATGCGTCCCAGAGTCATGGGGCACAGTCCCTGACCGCCGGGAACTTTGTCCCAAGCTCGCCGGGAATCCGGATGCCTCAGGCGATCCCGTGGGTTCTGCGCCGAGTGCACAGAGGATTAGGGCGAAAACGAGACGAGGCCCGTGCATTGCACGGGCCTCGTCTCGTTTTCGCCCTAATCCTCTGTGCACTCGGCGCGCAGGTCATGTCTGCTGCGGGTCGAGTATTGCTAGGCCTTGGCGCGTTCGGCGCTTTTGAAGTCGTTCCAGCTGAGGCCCTGCCGCAGCATCAAGAAGGCGCCGAGCAGCGTAACCGGCAGCCAGAGCGCCACATGCAGCACCAAAATATAGGCGCTTGCCAGTGACTCTGGCACGCCCAGCGCGGTGGTTGCCAGAATGCCGCCCCAGTCAAACGTGCCGACAGCGCCCGGCGCGCCCGGGATGATCGTAAACAGGTTCGAAACACCGTTGACCAGCATCAGCCCTGGAAACGACAACTGAATATCGAACGCCTGTGCCACGCACCAGTATTTGCCGGTCTCGATCAGCCAGGTGATGACGCTGCTCAAGACGATCAGCGCGAGATCGAGCGGGCTGCGCAGGCTTCTGGCGCCAGCCAAAAAACGATTGACAAAGCCCAGCGCCGGCGCGCGCATCCGCTGCGGCAGCGCGCGCGCAGCGATCGCGGCGGCGATGCGCTCGGTCATGGCCGGCGCCAGGGCGAACCAGAAGAACACCGCGGTGACCAGGCCAAACGCGCTGAGCGCGATCGTGACCACGCGCAACGCGTCAGCGCTCAGGCTGGGCACGCCGGGCAGGCCGATCAGCACAAACGCGACCATGACCAGGCCGTCGATCACGCGCTCAAGCACAACCGTGGCCAGGCTGCTTGGCATCGGCACGTTCTCGTTGCGCCGCAGGATCCATGCACGCAACAGTTCGCCGATGCGCGCCGGATAGATGTTGTTGCCCATATAGCCGATCACCACGATTGGATACAACCGGCTGGCGGTGATGCGGCTGGCCGCGGCGCGGTCTGGCGCAAGCGGCCGCAGCATGAAGGCCCAACGCCAGGCGCGAAACCAGACCGCCACAAAATACAACGCGATGCCCGGCAGCAGCCAGATCAAATTTGCGCGTTGAATGTCGGTCCAGAACTCATCCAGCCGGAGCCCGCGCAAGGCGAGGGCGAGAAATGCGATGCTGATTGCGATGCCAAGCCAGAAGAAAATGCGTTTCACGATGTTGCGTTATTGTTTCCTTCGCCATGCAGCGGCGTAAAACGTCAGATACTCGCTGACGCGCGAGGACCAGTAGGCATCTTCATGAGCGCCCTGGCCGATGCTGTATTTAAAGCCGTCAATGCCTTTGGCTTTGAGGTCTTTCGAGAACTTGTCGATGTCGAAGCGGGCCCAATCCGCATTGCCGGCATCCATCCACACCCGCAGCTGCTTCAGATTGGCATTGGCGGGCGCGAAGCTGAGCATGCTAAAGCCAGCCGGCACGCCGACGAGTTTGGTGGTGATCGATGGGCTGTGCGCACCCAGCACGCCGAATTTGTCCGGGTTCGACACTGCAATCTGGATCGCCCAGTACCCGCCGCGCGAAATGCCGCCGATCGCGCGGCCCTCGCGCGTGGCCAGCGTGCTGTAGCGCTGGTCAATAAATGGCAGCAACTCATTGACAAAGTAATCGCCATACGAGCCTTTGCCGCCGTTCGACCAGGAATATCTGCCGCGCGACCCTGCGCGCATGTCTGCGCTCGGCATCACAATAATAAAGTGCGCCAGCGTGCCCAGGCTCATGCGAATTTCTGCGATGCGCGGCACGCCATCATTGACCCAACCGCCAAACTCAAAGGCGGTGCCGTGAATTAGGTACAGCACCGGGTACTCTTTGGCGCTGCTGTAGCACGGCGGCAAAAACACGTGCGCATACATCGGCACGCTACGATTTTGCTCGGGATGGTATCGGTGATCAGTTGTCCAACCGGCAATTCGCACTGGTCGTTTGTGCTGACAACGGCGCTGATCGGCGCGGTTGCACTGATGACGAGCGATGCCGCTTCCGGCTCCGCCAGCGCAGTTGTATCGGTGACGACCGGCGTGGCCAGCGGGGTTACTGTCGCTACAAGGGTGGGCAACGTTTCGCTCGGATTCACCACCACAACCGTGGAGGTGGCGTTTTGAAGCCGCGGCCCGGCCGTGGCGTGCTGCGCGGGCGTTGCGAGCAGCGCGCCAAAAAAACCTGCCGCGCTGATGGCGGCAAGCACGAATTTGGCAGTGTGATGCGAAGTGAAAGCGCGTGTCATGTGCAATGCAGACGCGGCACAGGCGTGCCGCGATTGAAGCTAGTTTGAATTTGGCAGCGATTCTGGCGCTGGCAATGGGTGTGAGGCGCGCCAGCGTTTTGACAACGCCCGCGCTTGAAATTCAGCCCGGAACGAGCTGCGCACAAGCGGGCCGCTTTCGACCCATTTGAACCCCATCTCATAACCGACGCGCCGAAACTCGGCGAACTCCTGCGGCGTGTAATAACGCTCAATCGGCAGATGTTTTTTGCTCGGTTGCAGATATTGCCCAAGCGTCAGGATATCCACATCGACTGCGCGCAGATCGCGCATGACTTGCAGCACTTCACTCGGTGTTTCACCCAGGCCGAGCATGATGCCGGTTTTTGTGACCGCCTCGGGTTTGAGCACCTTGGCGTTGGCCAGCGTGGTGATGGCCCACTCGTAATTGTCCTGCGGCTGCACTTTCTTGAAAATGCTCGGCACCGTTTCGACGTTGTGGTTCAGGATATCGGGCTCTTCACGCATTACGATCTCGAGCGCCGCGCTGTTTGATTTGAAATCCGGGATCAACACTTCGATGGTGCAATCGGGTTTGACCTTGCGGATCTGCCGGATTGTCAGCGCGAAGATGGGCGCGCCGCCGTCTTTGCGTTCATCGCGGTTGACCGACGTAATCACCACATGCTGGAGATTCATGTCGATCACGGCCTGCGCCACGCGGAGCGGCTCCGCCCAGTCGAGCGGCGAGGGCATGCCCGTTTTGACGTCGCAAAACCCGCATGAGCGCGTGCACACATCGCCCATGATCAAAAATGTGGCGGTGCCGCGTTCCCAGCATTCTGAGATGTTCGGGCAATTGGCTTCTTCGCAGATCGTGTGCAGCGATTTTGAGCGCATCAGCCGCTTGATATTGTGAAAACTCTCGCCTGATGGCGCCCGGACTTTTAACCAATCCGGGCGGCGACCGTTTTCTGGGGCTGGCGCGCCAATGTCTGAGAGCGCGACGATGGTGTTTTCAGGTGTGCTGGCTGGCTGGCTGCTCATGAGCGGCTATTTTAACAAGTGCGTCTGTGAGAAAGATTACCGCGCCCGGAGACCGGGGGTCTCCGGCTAACTATGGCGAAGCCGCCCTTCGGCGGCTAACTGCCGTGCTTGCGGCCTAGCAGTCGTTACACTAAGCGCTTACGTCATGAAACGATATCCATTGTTGATCCTGAGCCTGTCGGCGTTTACGCTGGCGTGCGGCAGCCTCTCGTCGCTTGCGCGTGACGCCTCGTGCGAAAAGTTTGGCGACCGCGCGGCGGGTTTGTCCGAGATGGCCGGCACCTACACGCGCGACGATGGCGTGCCCAAGCCCCTGATGACGCTCAGCGCGGATGGGGTGTTTGATATTCAGAACTCGGGCTGCCTCTCCGGCGCAGGCAAGTTCGCGCTGGACAACAACCAATTTGTTTTGAAATACGATGTGTCGAATGCCGCCTGCGTTGCCGCACGCTTGCCGTTGCTGACGGTCTGCGAGATCCCCGGCGGCGCGCTGACGATCATGCAGGAAGACCCGGCCGACCCAGACGCGTGGGATGTCTGGGCGCGCACCCCGTAGGGACGCGCAGTGGCGCGTCCGCCGCGCCGTCCGTCACACCACTGCCCGTAATTACCGCCAGCGCAAGACCATGCGGCCGCGGATATAGCCTTCCAACGAGGTATACATAAACGTCTGGCCGTTGATGACCAGCAAGTCCGTATGACCGAGCCCGATGTTGCCCGGCAGGCTTTGCACAATCGGCCCGTTTGCAAAACGCTCCCACGGGCCGTCGATTGCAGCTGTCGCGCTGCGCGCCAGGCCGATGCCGAACTGGTTGTCACCGGCATCGCCCGGCCCCGGGCCGCGGATGCCCTCATACAACGCGTAATACCGGCTGCCCACTTTTTGGATCTCGGCCGAGCTCAGCGTGCGAAAGTCGAAATACGCATTGGCGGCGCTGCCTGTCAGCGCGATGTCGCCGTAACTACTTGCACCGCTGACAAGCGGGTTGTTTTTGCACAGTTTGTACCGATCGGCGTTCCAGCTTGTAAATCCGGTGAAACACGCCAGATGCCCAGGGTTCTGGCCCATCGCCACAAACACATTGACGCGGCCGTTTTCGATAAACAACCCGGGCGGTCCGCCCAGCAAACAGTCATACGGTTCCTTTGCAAATGGGTGTGAATTGACCCGCTCGTTTGGCAGACAGGGCCGATGCGACTGATTGCGCACACCGGTTCCAGGCAGAATGCGCGGTTGCGACCAGTTCACGCCATCCGGCGACTTGCGCATAAACACGTGCGCGCGGTGTTCATAGACCATCGTCGCGCCGATACCATCTGCGCTGACCTGCGGATACTGTTGTTGATCGCTGTGGTCGACTTCGCTGACGCAGGGGCAGCGATTGCACGGGATCAAGCAGGTGTTGGTTCGCGGTGTGAACGATCGGCCGTTGTCGACGCTCTTGTAAATGACCACACAGCCTGGAAACGTGGCTGGCACACCGCATGAGTCGACCACACGCGAGCCGGAGTTGCCGTGCAGATAAGACCAAATCTCGCCGTTGCCCATTACGTGCGTGTCGGATTCGCCCATCGGGAGGCCGGTGTTCACGACATCGCTGACAAAGACCGCCGTGCCGTTCCACAGATCCTGTAATGTTGGGTGACCGTTTAGGCCCGGCGTCGACTGCGCGAACAGCGGTGTTGCCACGACTGGCCGCGACCAGGCGCAGCAGACCAGCGAGATGCTGGCGATCAGGATGCCCAGCGCGCGAGACGTGCGTGAGCGAGGGTGGGAATGGCGCACAATAGCCCGCTAGATGCGCATACGCGCGATCAGTGTGCCAACGGCCAGCACCAGACCTAACAGCGGCACCACGCCAAAACTCAGGCCGACTCCGATCCCACCGCCGATCGCTGCGCGCAATAGCGGCAACCCAACTACAAGCAACGCGCCAATCGTGACACACACGGCCGCGACCAGCCAGAAATACTGCCCGCGCGTTTTACGAAATACGCGCCGGGCCAATTCCGCCAGACCCGCACCGAGCGCCGGGCCGACAATAAACATCAGATAGAACCCAAGAAAGCTGGGCACCAGCTGCAACGCAAACCCGACAACCACTCCCGCGACCAGCATCAGCAGGCCGAGCAGCGCATGATGCAGTGGCGACGCGTTGTAAAACGTCGCCACGCGGGATTTCACATAGTGCGGGCAGACATAGCCGTTGTGCGTCCGTTTGGCATCTTTCACCATTAACGGGCGGGTGCAGTGGGCGCACTTGAGCGACGTCGGCGCGGTTGCGACATAGTTGCCCGGGCATGGCAGCAGCTCGGGTGATGGTGGGGCGGTGTTGATGGTCGTGCTCATGGATTTGGCTTTGTGCGCTGGCGCGATATTGTAAGTCACCGGAAAACGCTGCTGTGGGTTTTGGGTGGGCCACGAATTTTTGCAATGCTGGTGAGAGTCACGACGGTTGCGCGTGCCGCCCCGGGACCGAGGTCCCGGGCTAACCATGGCGAAGCCGCTCTTCGGCGGCTACTTCGGCGGCTAACCACCGTGCCTGTCCGCCTTTGCAATGGTTAGCCAAGGACCTTGGTTACGACACTAGAACGCGCCGCATGTCTGCGTGCAGCGCGCCATTGCTAGCCAGCACATTACCGCTCTGCAGCATGCCGTCGCTGCCATCAAAGTCGGTCACGCTGCCGCCGGCCTCGCGCACGATGACGATGCCGGCAGCCACGTCGTAGGAATGCAGCTGCGGTTGCCAGTAGCCATCGAGCCAGCCGCTGCCGACCGCGCACAAATCCAACGCTGCGGCGCCGAGCCTGCGCACATCCTGGCAATGCTGCATAAACGCCAGAAAATGGCCGAAATTATTGTCGCGCGCGTCAGAGCGATCGGTTGGGAACCCGGTGCCGAGCAGGCTGCGCTCGAGCGTCGCAACGGGTGACACTCGAATGGCGGCGCCGTTGAGTGTTGCGCCGTGACCCTGCGCGGCAGCAAACATGCGGTTGTTGATCGGATCAAACACCGCGCCGAGCAACGATATACCGGCTTCGACCAGCCCGATGCTGGTGCAGAACCAGGGCACCCCATGTGAAAAGTTGTGCGTGCCGTCGATCGGATCGATGTGCCATTCGAAGCGCGCGCCAGCCAATTCATTCACACCTTCCTCACCAATGATGCCATGGGTTGGGAAGCTGCGACGCAGCTCTGAAGCGATGAATGCCTCGGCGCGCTGGTCGTATTCGGTGAGCGGGTCGAAGCGGCTTTTGAGTTGCACCGCGAGTTTTTGCGCCTGCGCGAGCGCGAAACCTTCGCGCAGCAGATCGCCCACACCGTAGGCAATTTCGACGGTTTGGGCCAGTATGGCTTGTAGATTAAGGGTCATGTTGGGTTGCGAGTTGCGCCTGAATGCTACGACATCGGCGAATGTTGCGTACCCTCCGGCTGGGAAGCTATCCCTTACCCACAAATGAGTGACGGGGAGCTGATCCCTTTACGATGATTTCGCTGCGTATTTCGCGGTATTTTTACCGGAGAAAGCACCATCTCCCCGCGCGGAGCGCGGGGAGATGGTGCTTTCTCCGGACGAATCTCTGTGAACTCGTGCGCGAAACGCCATCAATCGGCGGAAAATTGTGGGCAAAGAATAGGCTGGGAAGAGGGGCACATACATACACACCGTACACTAGCGACTATGCGAGTAGTGCTTCAACGCGTGCTTAGCGCATCGGTGACGGCCGATGGCGTATTGATATCGGAGATTGGCGCGGGTGTCATGTTGCTGGTTGGCATCACAACAACGGACACACCTGAGCTGTGCGCAAAGATGGCCAAGAAAATCGCCACGTTGCGCATTTTCCCTGCACTTGATGGCCCGAGTGGTTATGACCGTACCTTGCTGGATGTGGAGGGCAGTGTGCTTGTGGTGTCGCAATTCACGCTGTATGGCGACACAAGTGGTGGCCGTCGCCCGAGCTTTATCGCGGCGGCCAGACCTGAACTGGCAGCGCCGTTGGTCGATCAGTTTGCCGAACAATTGCGCGCACAGGGTCTCACCGTAAAACAGGGCCAGTTTGGCGCGGATATGAAAGTAGCGTTGATCAACGATGGACCGGTGACGTTCACACTTGAGATGTAATGGTCGATCGACCACTTCATGCCGCACAACCGATGCGAGACACCCTGCGTCCACATTGAATCCGATCAGAGACTGCCGCTATGTTGTGTAGCAAGTCGGTAAGAAGTCGGAGCTATTTCCCATGGCTGTTTGACCCGCAATCGCTTACAAGTGACACGGTCGCAATTTTTCCTTCGAACGTTGCGATCATAGTGTCGGTGTAGGAGCCTCTTGATTAATCGCAAACTGTTATCTCTGACTTCGCTCGGAATTGCTACATTGCTGTTTTCGCACACAACAATCCGCCCCAGCTACGCTGCGCCGAATGCTCAGTTGGCGTTACCCGCTGGTTTTGTGGATGAGCTCGTGGCAACGTTTGAGCCGGGCGTAATCCCCACCAGCATCGCAACCCTTCCGGACGGCCGCGTGCTGGTGACGTTAAAAGCCGGCCTGCTGCACGTTGTCGAGAACGGCAATGTGTTGCCAACACCGGCGTTGGATCTTCGCAACGATCTGTGCACTTCGAGCGAAGAGGGTTTGGAGAGTGTCGCGGTTGACCCGGAATTTGGCAGCAACGGGCAAATCTACCTGTATTACACCGCGCGACGCGCCGGCGAGTTTTGTCAGGATGCAGTCAACCGCGTCGTGCGATACCGCCTGAACGGCAATACGGCCGAGTCGCCAAGCGTGTTGTTGGACAACATTCCGACGCCGGGCAATGCGCACAACGGCGGCAATCTCGAATTTGGCCCAGATGGCTTGCTCTATGTCTCGGTGGGTGATGGCGCCGAGCAGTTGGATGGCATTGGCACAGGTTCAGCCAACGACAACGCCCCCAACCGCAGCCTGTTGCTCGGCAAAATGCTGCGCATCACGCGCGATGGCGGCATCCCTGAGTCCAATCCGTATGCGACCACGCCAGGCGCGGTGAACTGCGGTGAATCGGAGCCAAACAAAACAGGTGGCTGGTGCCGTGAGATTTTCGCAATCGGGTTGCGCAATCCATTTAAGTTTGCGTTTCGCGGCGATGGCACGTTTTACATCAACGATGTCGGGCAGGGTGCCTGGGAGGAGATCAATCAGGGTAAGCTGGGTGCCGACTATGGCTGGAACGCGCGCGAGGGCAACTGCATCGCCAACACGGAGAGCTGCGGCGGCGCACCGTCTGGCCTGACTGACCCGCTCTTTCAGTATTCGCACAACGGCTTTTGCGCCATCACTGGCGCGGCATTTTCAGACGGCAGCTGGCCAGCGCCGTTCAACGACGCCTACTTCTTTGGCGATTACTGCAGCGACAGCATTTTCTTGCTGACGCAGGATGGCAACGGCCAGCGTAACCAGACCGCGTTTGCCGTGTCGCCATCGCAAGGTGGCTTGATCGAATTGCACTTTGATCGCGGCACGCGCTCGCTGTATTACGCGCTGGGCCCGACCTACCGCGATCTCAGCAGCCCGGGCATCGTGCGGCGGGTGCGCTTTGCCGGCGACGGCAATCGCGCGCCAACAGCCGCGATCTCGGCGGCCACGCCTCGCACCGGTGGCGTGCCATTGCGTGTGCAGTTTGACTCGGCAGGCAGTGTTGACCCGGAGGGCGGCGCATTAACCTACACCTGGGACTTTGGCGATGGCAGCCCGGCGTCAGCCGAAGCGACGCCCGCGCACGTCTATACAACGGCGGGCACGTTTGTCGCAAGTTTGACTGTGATCGACGAAGCCGGTGCGCGCTCCGCGCCCGCAACTGTGACGATCTTCGCGGGGAACAGCGCGGCAGAGGCCGCCATTCTGGAGCCCGCAGCGCAAAATACATTCGCCACCGGTGATCTGCTGACGCTGCGCGGCAGCGCGACCGACGCCGAAGACGGCCTCTTGCCGGACAGCGCGCTCTCGTGGCGTGTTGTGCTGCACCACGTGTCTGACGCCAATCGCGATTCGCGGCATATTCACCCGTTCTTTAGCGGTGTCGGCAATAATCTTGCGCTGCCGCCAATGCCGGCGCCGGAAGACCTGGATGCCGCTCAATACAGTTATCTCGAAATCGAGCTGACCGCCACAGACGCAAGCGGACAATCGCGCGTGTTGACGCAAACACTGATGCCACGGCTGTCGGCTGTCACCTATGTCTCAAACCCGCCGAATTTGTGGCTCAGTATCACGGGGAAATTCTTCTATACGCCGATCATCATGACCGCGTGGGAGGGCATGCCGATTGAACTGGTTGCCCCCGAGCTTCAAGTGTCGCGCGGTGGGGATGCGCTTGAGTTTCGCTCCTGGTCGCATAGCGCGGATCCGGTCAACGTCGTGCGCGTGGCGCCGGACAACCCGACCTACGTCGCAAACTACGAGATCGTGCCCCGCGACGCGCGGTTCACCAGTATGCGTAGCGGCGTGCCGTCGCGAGTGCTGTTGCCGTGGGTGCAGTAAGAAAGGTGCTTAAAGTGCTTAAGGTGCCTGAGGTCCCTGAAGGTGCTTAAGACATTAAATCGCGAACACGTTAAGCACCTTAGCACTAAGCACTTTAAGCACCTTCTTCCCTAAACCCTGTAAACTTTCCGATAGATGGAAACACCGGATCCCAAACCCGTCATCAACCGGCATGCGCCGAAGCCAGTATTGGCGCGCTTTTTTGTGGTCAACGCGTTTACGGCGGCGAACTTGTTGCTGGGCGTCCTGAGCATTTTGTTTACGATGACCGGCTTTCTGAAGACCGGCGCGTTGTTGTTGCTGGGATCCGTCATCATGGACATGCTGGATGGCAACCTGGCCCGGCGTTGGCGCGTGACCACTGAATTCGGCGCGCAGATGGACTCGCTGGCGGACATGATTGCGTTTACGCTTTCCAGCGCGCTGCTGGCCTGGTATTGGCTAGCCGCGCAGTTGCCGCCGAATGTTATGACGGTGGCCTGCGGGTTTTACGTGCTGACGGGTGCGATTCGTTTAGCGCGCTTTAACAGCTCCCCGCCCAGCAGCCTGTTCTTTCAGGGCGTGCCGACCACGGTGATGGCCGGCATCGTTGCAACCGGGTTTTTACTCTCGCCTGAGTTTGATGCATTTTGGGCGCTCGGGGTATTTGTATCGCTGGGCGCGCTAATGGTGACTACGCTGCCCTACGCCAAGTTTGCGCAGTTCAAACGCATTCCCCGCCTGTGCTGGGTGCTGGCCGCTGGCGCGCTGATTGTCAATGCCCAGATCGCGGTGTTTGTGATCGAACTGTTGTATCTCGTCAGCGGCCCGGTCACATGGTGGCGCCGCCGATCGGCATCTGCCGCACTGTCAGCCTGAATTGCGCGCGGCGATTTTCAACGCTTCGGTGTAGAGCACCGGTGTGTCGACATCCTGCAGCACGGCCTCAGTGTTGACCTGCAGCAGCGCGACTTCGTCTGCGTGCTGCTGCAGCAATCTTCGCATCGGCGCGCCATCAGGCAACGCCAGCGCATCGGGCCAGAACGCGCGCGCGATTAGCACCGGATGTCCGCGTTGCGCACCCACGCGCGGCGCAACAATGCGGCCGCACCCGCGCGCATAGGCTTCGACGATGCGCTGGATGATCGAGATCGGCACCAGGGGCATATCGCCCAGCGCGATCAAGGCTGTATCCGCCGTGCCGGGCAACAGCGCCTGTAACGCCACCTGCACGGACGACACCATTTCACCCTCGCGATAGCGCGGGTTGTGCAACAACCGCACCGGTAGATCCGTCAACGCCGCGCGCACGGCATCAGCCTGATAACCCGTCACCACGCACACCTCGCGCAACCCGGCATCCAGCAGTGTCCGCACCGCGCGGTGCACCACGCAGGTTTCGCCAAATGGCAACAACAGCTTGTTTGCCGGCGCGGCGCTGGCCGCGCTGAAACGTGAGGAGGTGCCGGCCGCCAGAACGATCGCAACTGTGTTCATGCCGATGCTCCCGCGCCGGTCAACGCATCAAGCACCGTCGCGGCGCAACTGTTCCACGAAAAGCGCTGTAAATTTTTGTGCCCGCGCTCGCGCAACATCGCGCGCTGCGCATCGTCAGTCATCACCTGCGTGATGGCAGTGGCCATCGCGGATGTCGATTGCGGGTCGAACAGCAGCGCCGCATCGCCGGCGACCTCGGGCAATGATGAGGTATTGCTGCAGGTGACTGGCAGCCCGAAGGCCTGCGCCTCGAGCACGCCAAACCCAAAGCCTTCATAGAGCGATGGAAACACATAGGCCCGCGCATGTTTGAGTAGCGCGCTGCGTTCGGCGTCAGTGATGTACCCGAGCAGATGCACACGGCCGGTCAACCCCGCATGTGCGACCGCTGCGCGTAGATCTTCACCGCCCCAGCCACCGCCGCCCGCGATCACGAGACTGGCGTCGGGCACATTGGCCATCTGCCAGGCTTCAATCAACCGCCGCAGATTTTTGCGCGGTTGTTGCGTGCCGATGTGCACGGCGTACGATATGCCGTTCAGGCCATGACCGCCAAGCAGCCGTTCGCTCTCGCTGTCCGAAACGCTCGCCAGCGGCATGAGCGCCGGATAGGCCACGCGCACCCGCGCCGGGTCCGCGCCGTAGTACTGCGCAAGGTCACGCTGCGTCGCCTGCGAGTCCGCGATGATCATGCTGGCATGGCGGACTGCGAAGCGTGTGCTCCAGTCCAGATAAGCGCGCTGCAGCACTGGGTGCGCGCTTGGGAAATATTTGAACCCGCAGTCATGAATGGTGACGACCGAGCGAATCCTGCTCAGCGCGCCGCCGCGGAATCCCGCTGGCAACACGTGCGCCGGCACAAATAGTGCGTCTGGCGGGTTGCTTTTGAGCACGCCACCCAGGCCGAGGTGCGTCCACAGCCGCCGCACCGCGATCGGCCGCCATTCGACGCGATGCGCGTGCGCGCCGCTGATTTCGAGCACGCTGGCGCCGACACGCTCGGTTGCGCGTGTGTACAGGCGAAATCGATGCGTGCCGCCCTGGCGAATGAGACTGGCGATCACCTCGCGCGAATAGCGCTCGGTGCCGGTCAGCCGCTGCGTATCGATGCGCGAGGCATCTACTCCAATCAACACCGCGTCAGTGTAATGCAGCGGATGAGGGGTAGTGTGCTAACATCGCGCTGGATGACGCTAAAAACCGTCCCAGACATCGTTGTCGCCCGGTTGCCGCTCTATTTGCGGGCCTTGTCCGAATTGCGGTTGCGCGGCAAGCACTTCACCTCGTCCCAGGAGATTGGCAAGTGGCTGGGCATGAGCTCGGCGCAGATTCGCAAAGACCTGTCTCATTTTGGCGAGTTTGGCAAACAAGGCATGGGCTATTCGGTCGAAGACCTGCATAACCGCATCTCCGAGATTCTGCGCATCAATATTGAATGGCCCATCGTCATTATTGGGGCTGGGCATATCGGCCGCGCGGTTGCCAATTACCCGGGATTTGCTGATCGTGGCTTTCGCGTCAAGGCGGTATTCGACAGCAACCCGGCCATCGTGGGGGAACACATCAGCGACATTGTTGTGCTGCACATCGACGCGATGCCAGACTTTGTGCGCGACCATGCGATCCGCGTGGCCATGATCACCGTGCCGGCTGCGTTTGCGCAAGCCGTCGCCACACAGCTGGTTGAAGCCGGCGTTTCTGCGATTTTGAACTATGCGCCGATCAGCCTGAGCGTGCCCGAAACGGTGCGTGTTGAAAACATCGATCCGGTGCTGCATTTGCAGCATATGACGTATTACTTGTAGAAGAAAGTGTCTGATTAACATGATTAAAGACGCCCTCCAAAAACTCGTCGACCGCCATGACCTGACCGTTGCTGAATCCGCTGCTGTGATGACTGAGATCATGGACGGACAGGCGACGCCTGCGCAGATTGGCGCGTTTTTGATTGCATTGCGGATGAAAGGCGAGACCGTTGAAGAGATCTCCGGCAGCGCGCGCGTGATGCGCGAGAAAGCGTTGCGCGTGCATCACAAACAACCCAAAGTGGTCGATGTGGTTGGCACTGGCGGCGACAAAGCCGGCACGTTCAACATCAGCACCGCAGCGGCATTTGTTGTGGCCGGCGCCGGCGTGCCTGTCGCAAAACACGGCGCGCGCGCGGCATCGTCACAGACCGGAGCGGCCGATGTGTTGTCGGCGCTTGGCGTCAACGTCGCAGTGACGCCGGAGCAGGCCAGCGCCTGCATCGACGGCATCGGCATCGGCTTCATGTTCGCGCCGACGCATCATCCGGCGATGAAGCACGCCGCCGGTCCGCGTCGCGAGGTCGGCATGCACACGCTGTTCAATATATTGGGCCCGCTGACGAATCCGGCTTGGGCGCAATATCAGCTGATCGGCACGTTTGCGCCGCGCCTGACCGATTTGATGGCCGGTGTGCTGCGCGATCTCGGCAGCAAACATGCGCTGGTGGTGAATACCAATGGCGTCGACGAACTATTGACGATTGGCACGGCTATGGTCAGCGAACTGATTGACGGCACTGTGAAAGATTACGCCATCGATGCGCGCGACTTCGGGCTCAAACGCGTGACGCTTGACGAGCTGGGCGGGGGTTCGCCGGATTTCAACGCAGCGATCCTTCGCGCGATCTTGGCCAACGAAGATGTGCCGGCGCGCACCGAGGCAGTGTTGTTGAATGCCGGCGCGGCGCTGTATGCGGCCGACGTCGCCGGTTCAATCCCCGAAGGCATCACGCTGGCGCGCGAATCGATCGCCAGTGGCGCCGCGATGGACAAGCTCAACAAGCTCATTGAGATGACGCAGACGTTTGCGCCGCCGGTGTAGGCTGCCGCATTGCAACTGCGCGGCTCAGGCATAGTGTGATTTCCCACACGAATGCGGTATCGTTATGGCCGAATGCCCGTCCTCCGAGATTCGCGCGCAAGCGTTTTGCGCCGCGAAATCGGGCGGGTGCATAAGAGGAGAAACTATGAAATGGCGTGAAATGCGCAAGAGCGATAACGTGGAGGACGTGCGTCGCAGCGGTCGGATGAGCGGCCCGGTAGCAGTCGGCGGGCTGGGTCTGGGGGGCATGATTTTGGCGTTGCTTGCCAGCGCCATTTTTGGCGTCGATATCAGCGGCATTCTCGGCGGTGGCGCTGCGCAGCAACCTGTGCCGCAATCACAGGGCGCTGCAGTCAACGACGAAGAATCTGAATACGTGCGCGCTGTTCTGGGCGACACTGAGCAGGTCTGGGGCTCGATCTTCGAGAAACAGATGGGCAGCCAATACCCGGCGCCGAAGCTGGTGTTGTTCGAAGGCGGCATTCAATCGGCCTGCGGCAGCGCAGACACGCAATCTGGCCCGTTCTACTGCCCGGTCGATGAGAAAGTCTATCTCGACATGGGATTCTTCAACCAGATTCGCGCCACCGCTGGCGACAACGCCGAGTTTGCGCGCGCGTATGCGATCTCGCATGAGGTCGGTCACCACATCCAGCACAAGCTGGGCTTGTTGACCAAAGTGCGCCAGCGCCAGCAGGTCGTCAGCAAAGAAGAAGGCAACGCGCTGCAAGTGCGCGTTGAGCTGCAGGCCGACTGTCTGGCCGGCGTGTGGGGCCATTACACGGCGAAGCGCAATCTGATCGATCGCGAGGACCTGCGCGCGCGATGCACACCGCCGCGCAGATCGGCGACGACTATCTGCAGAAGCAGACGCGCGGCTATGTCGTTCCGGAGTCGTTCACGCACGGCTCATCCAAACAGCGCGTCGAGTGGTTTATGAACGGGTTCAAGAGCGGCGACATCAACACGTGCAATACCTTTCAGTAGGTGGCGACTAAAGCGCCCAGACTGGGTTTAGCGCAGTAACGCGCGCTTTCCCAAGCTTGCAGGTGTGACAAAAAACACCCTCGCCGATTTTCGGCGAGGGTGTTTTTTTGCGTGCTGCAGGTCACGAAAACAGCAGTTCGCCGTTTTTTGCATCGACTTTGACGATGCTGCCCTCGTGGTAGCGGCCTTCAAGAATCGCCATCGACAGCGGGTCTTGCAACTCGCTCTGGATCGCGCGTTTGAGCGGGCGCGCGCCAAAGGCCGGGTCATAGCCGGCTGCGGCCAGATGCTTGCGCGCGGCCGGGCTGAGCTCAAGCGTGATCTTGCGCTCGGCCAGCAGCGCGCGCAGCTTGGCCAGCTGGATATCCACGATGCTGCCGATGTGCTCGTGGCCCAGCGGTTTGAACGACCACGATCTCGTCGATGCGGTTCAAAAACTCCGGCCGGAAGAAGCTGCTGCAACGCGCGCATGATTTCCTCGCGCGTGAGCCGTTTCGAGATTGACTGTGCCGGCGCATCTTCCGTCCGGTCAGCAGGTTGCTGGTCATGATCACAACGGTGTTTTTGAAGTCCACCGTGCGGCCCTGCCCATCGGTCAGGCGGCCATCATCGAGCAACTGCAGCAGCACATTAAAGACTTCCGCGTGCGCCTTTTCGATCTCGTCGAAGAGCACCACGGCATAGGGCTTGCGGCGCACCGCCTCGGTCAACTGGCCGCCCTCGTCATAGCCGACATAGCCCGGTGGCGCGCCGATCAGCCGCGAAACGGTGTGCTTCTCCTGATACTCGCTCATGTCGATGCGCACCATGGCGCGCTCGTCGTCAAACAAAAACTCGGCCAGCGCCTTGGCCGTTTCGGTTTTGCCCACACCGGTCGGGCCGAGAAAGATAAACGAGCCGATCGGCCGGTTGGGATCCTGCAGACCCGGCGCGCGCGCGGCGCACGGCGTTGCTGACCGCGCGCAGGCCCTCGTCCTGGCCGACCACGCGCTCGCGCAGGCGGTCTTCCATGCGCGCCAGCTTGTGCAGTTCGCTTTCGATCAGCTTGGTCAACGGGATGCCGGTCCAGCGCGACACGATCGCGGCGATTTCCTCCGCGCCGACTTCTTCTTTGAGCAGCGGGCAGCCATTGATGGCGCCGCTGCGCCAGGCGTTCCTGCGCTACCTTGCAGATTCTTTTGCAGATCAGGCAGCGTGCCGTAGTGCAGCTCGGCCGCCTTGGCCAGATCGGCCGATCGCGTTCGGCCTGTTCGATTTGCACTGCAGGGCCTCGATGTTCTCGCGCAGCGCGCGCACGTCTGCCGATCGCGGACTTCTCCTGCTCCCACTGCGCGCGCAGGGCGTTGCCCTTCTCGTTTTCGCTGGCGATCTCGGCTTCGATCTTGTGCAGACGCTCGCGGCTGGCATCATCGGTTTCACGTTTGAGCGCCTCGCGTTCGATTTCAAGCTGCAACACGCGCCGGTCGATTTCGTCCAGCGCGGTTGGCTTTGCTGTCGATTTCCATTTTGACGCGGCTGGCGGCTTCGTCGATCAGGTCGATGGCCTTGTCGGGCAGCTGCCGGTCGTTGATATAGCGCGCGCTGAGTGTGGCGGCGGCGATGACGGCCGCGTCCTGGATGCGCACGCCGTGGTGAATTTCATAGCGCTCTTTCAGGCCGCGCAAGATGCTGATCGTGTCCTCGCACGCTGGGCTCGTCGACAAGCACCGGCTGAAAGCGGCGTTCGAGCGCGGCGTCTTTTTCGATGTGTTTGCGGTATTCATCGAGCGTGGTCGCGCCGACGCAGTGCAGCTCGCCGCGCGCCAGCATCGGTTTGAGCAGGTTGCCGGCATCCATCGCGCCTTCGGCCTTGCCCGCGCCGACGACCGTGTGCAGCTCGTCGATAAACAGAATGATCTTGCCGTTGGCTGCCGGTCACCTCTTTGAGCACGGCCTTCAGGCGCTCTTCAAATTCGCCGCGGAACTTGGCGCCGGCGATCAGCGCGCCCATATCGAGCGAGACGATCTTCTTGTCCTTCAAGCCTTCCGGCACATCCTGCCGCACGATGCGCTGCGCCAGCCCTTCGGCAATGGCGGTCTTGCCCACGCCGGGTTCGCCGATCAGCACCGGATTGTTTTTTGTGCGGCGGCGAAAGAATCTGAATCACGCGGCGGATCTCCTCGTCGCGGCCAATAACCGGGTCAAGTTTGCCGTGTCGGGCGGCTTCGGTCAGATCGCGGCCATATTTCTCGAGCGACTGATAGGTGGCTTCGGGCTGTTGCGATGGTGACGCGCTGGCTGCCGCGCACCTGCAACAACGCCTTCAGGATAGCGTCGCGTGTGACGCCGGCGTCGTTGAGCAGTCTGCGTGGCCGCGCGGCCCGGCCGCGGCCGGTGGGCTTCGGTCAGCGCGATCAACAGATGCTCGGTGCTGACATAGTCGTCGCGCATCTGTTTGGCTTCGGCTTCGGCCTTGTCCGTCATCGCGCTGACTTCGCGCGACAACCGGATTTCGCCGACATCGCCGCTGACCTTGGGTTTGGTCTGCACGGCTGCGAGAACCTTTTTTTGAATATCGGCCGGCTGCGCGCCGACTGCGCTCAAGATGCGGCGGCACGATGCCGCCGTCCTGGGTCAGCAACGCATACAGCAAGTGTTCGGGTTCGATCAGCGAGTTGCCGTGCTCTAGCGCGATTGATCTGCGCGCTCAACAGCGACTCCTGGGCCTTTTCGGTGTATTGGTTCAGATTCATGGCAAAGTCAGTTCGGGGTATCCGAAGCCTCTTAAAACTCAGGCACTGCGATTAGAACAAGATATACGAGAAGCTAGAGTTTTGTTGGAATCGAATTGTCATGATCACAGCCCAAAAAATCACCTGCGTATTCTGACTGAGCGCGTCTATGACGTATTCAGTGTAGGTCTGCGTATGCGAGACCGTCAATTCATCCAAAAGACGGCTGAATTCTAAGTGATATCGAATTAAACTCGAACTCATATACGACATATGCTGGATTGTTGATTCAGCGCTGCAGAGTAATATCTGCTACATTCGTGATACGAAACATTGAGGAAACATCGAGGAATGCCGTATCGTGCGGGAAGTGTATCGGGCGAGCATCTGATTCAGAATGCGCATCTGCCGCCTTTCACGTTCATCCATCTACAAGGAGATAACCATGAAATTTTTCAAGAACATCGCAGTTGCAGCGGCATGCATGTCGCTGGTGATTGGCGCAGGCGTGGTCAGCACACAGGCTTCGACCACCGGCATCAATCCGCTTCAGAGCCCAGTTCCCAACCGTGCGTCCGACCACCGCGCCGGGTAGCGCCATCGGCACCTGCACAACCCTGCGCGGCATAACTGCCAACGTGCGCACAGGCCCAGGCACCGCCTATCGCCGTCTTGGCACAATTCGCGGCGGCACATCGTTCATCTGCATCGGCCGCGTCGGCAACTGGTTGAAGATCCGCTTCGCCGGCCGCATCGCCTATGTGTATCGCCCGTTGGCCCGCTGCAACGTCGCCATCTAGTCGACTGTCATACGTTCTGACCGGTGACACCGGGCAAAACCATTGACCACTCACTAAAGCTTACCCGAAGCATCACGCCCTCCCGCAAGGGAGGGCGTTTTTTTATGGGCGTCTTGCGCGCCATTGATGTTATGCTCGTGTCTCTAAGTGACCCGCCAACTGCTTGGCGAAGCACTTTGCTGCATCCAATACGCAATACCAAAGGAATTGAGGACCATGCATTTCAATACGCGCGTTACCATCGCACTTGCCTTGACATCCGTCATCGCGCTTACATCGTGCCGCTTTGACGCTGATGCCGCCCGCCGGGCCGCCGAACGCGGCAAAGCAACTGCCGAGGCTGCCGCCACATCCGCTTCAGCCACAGTGATGGCGAAGGCCGGCGTTACGCCCGTCGCCATCGCCGCTGTCACCGAAACACCATCGACCGACGCTGCCGGCGCGACAAAGCCCGAAGTCGCAGCCAACGCCGCCGTCACCGCGACCGACGCAGTGTCTGCCGCAGTCGATGCCGCCGGCACAATCACCACCGTCGATGAAATTGATGCAGCCGACGTTGTCACAGATTTTGTCGACCCGGCGATGTCTGCCGCGATTACCGCCACAGACGAGCTCACGGTAGAAGCTGTTGTAACAGAGATGATGACCGACACGCTCGAGGCAACGGAAGCGATGACGGTTGAGACTGAGGCTGAATTGGCCGCCGCCGAGGCGCTGACCGATGTCGTCGAAGCTGAAGCAGTCGCTGAAACTGCGGTTGTGGCTGCCACCGAAACCGTCGCAGCCGCGGAAGTGATGACCAAGTCGGTCAAAGAAAGCACCATTACCGCTTCGACAACGGCCACGCAGACCAGCGATCTTGTCGTGACCGACGCGACGACATCGACAACCTATGCGCCCGGCGTGACGGCCAGCACCACGACGACTGTTGTGATGTCAGGCACCGCGACGGCTGACGCTGCGGCTGAAGCAATCGTGACCGAAGCAGTTGCGACTGAAGCAGTCGTGACCGAAACCGTCTCGACTGACCCGCTCACGATTACCGTGGACATGACCGATACCGTCGAGACTGTGGAAATCGTGGTGACTGAACCGAGCACAACAACGGTTAAGCCGACCGGCACGGCGACGAAGCCGGCGCCGGTTGTAACAACCCAGGGGTCTGACACTGCCGAGGAGCCACCGGCTGCCGCAGCAGCTGCGCCTCGCACCGCTCCGCGCGCGCGCCGCACTGCTGTAGTGGTGTGCACAATTCCGAGCCGGACGGCAGTTAACCTGCGCCGCGGCCCAAGCACACGAAATTCTCGCGCAGCCGTGTTGCGCCCGAGCACCCGTTTTGTCGCAACCGCTCGCAGCGCCAACGGCCGCTGGATCTACGGCACCTCCAGCAAGGGGCGAGGTTGGGTCGCTGCGTCCGTTGTGAATTGTGGTGGCGGCACGCGCAATCTGGCCGTGCGCTAGCGCTTAGCCAGTCGTCAAAAGCATTGGCAACAATCGCCCCTTTCACTGCATCGCGTGAAAGGGGCGATTTGTTTTGGCCAATAACCACTACATTGGCCGCGCCTATCGTTCCGTCGGCCTCAGCGTCGCATACATGCGCGCTTCAAAAATCACCTGCAGTGCGGTGAGCAGCGTGGTGATGATGGCAGTCGCGACCATGTGCAGCGCAATGCTGACCGGGTATGTCCAATTGGAACCGACGGCGCGCGCCAGTTCCGGCAGCACGAGTCCCTGTTGCAACAGGGTAGGCAATGTCAGCCCAAGTGTGATCAGGCTGATGATGATCAGCCGGAATCCCCAGCTCAGCTTGAACACCGAACCGAAATTCGCCACACTCACGGCGAGCGTACTGTGAAACCATGCGCGCGCATTGACCGACGACACAGCCATCACGGCGGCGCTGCGCATGCACAGCAGCGGCTCGATCGCCAGCATGCCAAAGATGCCTACGAGGCCATTGCGCAGCAGTTGCGGCGAGAGTGTCGCAAGCGCAACGGGGGATTGCCAGCCATAGTTGGTGACGCCAACGGCGCGGCTCACATGAAAGCGATAGCCGGCCAGCCACTCCGAAAAGGGTGATCCAGGATCGGGCGGCGCCAGTGCAAGCAGCTGCACGCCAAGCGCAGTCTGCAGGCTGCTTGGATCGCTGCTGCGCAGCCAGCGAAAATTTGAGGGATCCAACCGCAGCTCGCGCAATACGGCCATCACGCTGAACAGGAACAACGTCATTAAGGCGCCATACACCAGGCTGCTGACGGTCAGCGGCAACCAGCGGCGCACAGCCTCGCGCATTGCGCGCCCGGCTGTCACGCTTGCGGTGTCGGGCTGCAACGCAATCCAGCTCAACGCGCCACGCCCGAGCACATACAAGCATGCGCCCAGAGCCGCCCGGAGATAAAACTGTTGCAGATAGATGCGCTGCGACATGCTAAACACCGCTTCCGCGCGCAAGAAGGCTTCAAAGCTGAGCCCGACGTAAATCAGTGAGGTGACGACGGCGGCGCCTGCGAAGCACAACAGGCTGCACACCAACACAGGCATCGGGTGCCGCGCGAAGGTCTGCAGGGACTCCAGCAGCACCTTCCCCGAGCGTGCGGGCGCGACAGGGTGCTGCGTCTCGCGCCAGACGGAAACCAGTGTGTCGCCTTGCCAGAACTTTTCAAGTTTCATGTGGGTTCCTAGCGTCGGCCAAAGACCCGGCCGGAAACGATCTTGGTTGCGCGCGCCGGCGCTTCGGCCTCGTCGCCCATGTGTTGGAAGGCATACGAGCCGTTGCTTTTGTGGATAAATGTCTCTAGTTGCGTGCGCAGCGCGACAAGCAGCTTCTGCTCCGAGGCAATCATTGCATTCAGCTGATCCTCGCGCACACCGCGCAGTTTGCATGCGGTTTGCAGATGCGGCAAACACAGACCGTCCGAGCGTTCGAAAGCTTCACGCAGTTGCGGGTCGTCAAACCGGTTGATCAGCGTTTCGAGCACAATTCGCTCCTGATGCCGCTCGTGATCGCACAACACGCAACCGCGTTGCGGGCGCAACGCTTTTTCGACCGCGATGCGCACGGATTGCAGCAGTCCGCGTTTTGCGCCTGGTTCCGGGATGCCGCGCAGGACATCGTTGATCACATCCTGATGGATGATGGCGGTCCCCAGCGTGCGGCTGTGCCCGGCCAGGATGCTGCCATGCACTGAGCAAAACCCGCGCGCGGCGCGAATCTCGGCACGGCGTTCGACCACGGTCAGGCTTTCGTAAAAGAAACCATCGATGTATTGGCGCACATCGCGGTCGATCATCCGGCACACCGGGCAGTATGGCTGCGCCAGCGCGTCGAGCAAATCAAAATGCAGGTTGGACTTTCCGGGTGGGTTCATGCGCTGCGCTGCTCCAGCCATTGCAAGACAGCCGCGTGGATTTGAGCGGGCGCTTCTTCGTGCAGCACATGGCCGGCATCGGCGATGCGCAGCAGCGTCCCGTGTTGCAGCGCGGCAGCGAGTGTTCTCGCCGTCGCTGACCGGAAAGACTGGATCGCGTTCGCCCCATATCACCAGCGTGGGTTGCGCGATGCTGGCATGGTTGTGAGGCACCGGCTGGCGGTCGTCATCTTTTGGCGCGCACGACATCGCGATCTGCGCGTCGACCATGCCGGCTACGCGCAACGGCGCGGCGTATGCGGCCACGACATCGGGCGTCAACCAGTGCGTGCCGGCTGACACCATGCGCAACCCGGTCCGCACCCAGCGCGGCGAAGTGCTAAAGAACGCGATCGGATACCCGATCAGCGGCAACGCCACGATGCGCGCGATGGCCGGGCGCTTTGTAGCAAACGCCTCGGGCGCGAGCAACGTCAGCGACTGCACATTGCCCGGGTGAAAGAGCGCGATTTGCATGGCCAGACGCGCGCCGAACGAGTGACCGATCCAGTGCGCGCGCTTGATCCCAATCGCGGCGACAGTGTTCGCCATGGTCTCGGCTTGTTGCTGGGTGGTGTAGGCGATATCGGCTGGGCGGTCGCTGGCGCCGTTGCCGAGCTGATCAATTGCGATCACGCGATAGCCCGCTGAAGCCAGCACCGGTCGCAGCAGTCGCCAGGTATAGACCGACGATGCAAACCCGTGCAGCAGCACAATGGATTGTCCGTCGCGCGGGCCTTCGTCGACGTAATGGATGTCATGGCCGCCGATGGCGATGCGTTGACCGCTAGCCAGATTGGCCGGCATCAAGCGTTCGCGCAGCGGCGTCAGCGCGTGTGCGCCAAGAACAAATGCTGCGACCAGCGCGAACAGCCCGGCCGCAGCGAGCAGGATGTCGGTTCGGATCGCAGCGCCTTGTTGCAGCGACTCCTGGATCGCAACGGCGGCGATGATGCCGGCGACCGCGAGTGCGCCGAGCAGCGCGGCCAGCGCGCGCCCGGGCCGCGACAGGCGTTTCCGAAAGAGCAACCCGAGTGCGGTGACCGCCGCGCTGACATAGGCGATGGCGGGCCAATGGCTCCAGCGCATAGCGCTGTGAACCTCCCACCAGTTAATGGGATAGCGACTGATGACATCCAGCGCATACGTCTCTTCAATGCCGATATCGAGCGCATAGCGCGCGCTCCCAACAGATTTGCCAAACACCACCATATAGTAGCGCCCGCTGACTGGGGCGATGGCTTCGACTTCGGCGCGCTGGAAAAAATTGATCTGCGTGAAGATGTCGAAAAACGTGCGCTGGCTGTCGCTGTGGCTGACCACTGCGCCCATGCCGGCCGGCAGCGGAAACGGCAGTGGCTGCTGTGGCGGGGGCAAGCCTGGCCCGACCAGCGCGACGCTTGGGAAGAAGGTGCGCAAATCGTCGTGCACTGGGATGAAGATTATGCCCTTCATGCGCTCGCCAGCAACGTAGTCGAATGTGCTGACATCGATGTCACTGTCGTTTTGCAGCTGGCCCATCACGAACCACATGTAACGTGCTTGCGGCACATACTGCGGCTGTTCGAACCCGCCAAAATCACCACCATTCGCGTTGGATTCTAGGATGGGTGTTTCAGCATTGACCGGTTTGGGTGCGCCAATGCTCAGCACAAACAACAGCAATAGCATCCACCATCGACTTTGCATAACGACATTATCGCGGATTTGACCGTTCGCGCCATGGCCTGTGACGCAAAGCCGGGCATTTCCCCGGCTTATCCCCGGCTTTGCGAGCTAAATCTAGGCAAAAGCTACTTGGGAAGCAGGACGACATCGATCACATAGACCACGCCATTGCGGCCGTCGATGGCGTTGCCCAGCGTGGCGCTGCCATTGACGGTGGTGACGCCGTTTTTACTGACAAAGGCCAGCGATTTATCACCCAACGTGGCGGCGCTGCGGGTCTTCACAAGGTGCGCCGGCAGCAGCCTTTTTGCCACGATGTGGTTGCGCAGCAGCCGCGCCAATTCGCCCGGATTGTTTAGCAGCGAGTCCAGGCGGTAGCGCGGGATTTTGGCGAAGGCAGCATCGCTTGGTGCGAACAGCGTGTACTCGCCGTCGGCGTAAAGTGTGTCGATAACGCCGCTGGCCTTTGCCGTGGCGATCAAATAGTTGAACGTGCCAAATTGCCCGCCCAGGATCACATCCCCCATAGCGGCATGCGGTGCAGCAATGACGTTGGCTGGCGGCACGGGCACTGCCTGACCGGATGCTGTTCCGGGCGGGACATTGGGCGCGTTCGGCGCGGTACTGCCCGCAGGCCTGGCCAGGTGTGCCCGGGCTGCGCACAAACCCAATGTCGTTGCCGAGCACGGCCTCGCCGAATCTGCGCACAAGGACGCTGCGCGGTTGCGTGGTCGCGCGCCAGCCGGCTTGCGCGATGGGCGTGAGCGTGTAGGTCGATGGCCGCACCGTCGGCCCAAATGTGCCATCGCCGCCAGAGTAGCCGCAGACATGCCAGTCGCCGCCGCCGCTCAGCTTCCACCAGAAGTTAAACAGCGCAGGCTCGTGCGCCTCGCGCGCACCGTTTGCATTTTGATCGTCGAAGGCGATGCCACGCACGCTGCCGAGCGGCGGGCACTGCTGCGCCACGGTAAACGACTGGTAGCTCTCGTTGCGTTGACCGTAGACGGTGACACTGCCGCGCGCACCGGCCGGCAGTTTGGCGTCAGCATAGAAAAAAAACTGCACACCTTTGCCGCCGGGGATCGTGCCGGTTGTTTCGCGGCCAATCAACCCGGCGCCGCGCACTGAGCCGCCAGTTATGCCAAATACCGCGCGCGGCGCGCCAAGCGCGGCGTCGTCCTCGACCGCGGAGATCACGATGCCGTCCGGGCAGGCTTGCACTTCGACCCACGATGTGTTTGCGACCGCAGGCGTGTTTGCACTGAGCGCGACCGCGGATGCAACGATGAGGGCGATGGCAATGCTTGTGCGCTTGATGTTCATGAATTCGATGTGTCTCCTTGTTGTTTCTGGCGCTTGCGTTTGAGCAGTTCACTCGCCGTGCCTGCCGGCGCAGGTGTCGTGGGCGTGACGGGCGCGCGCTGCGCCGTTGCTTGGCTGGGCGCATCCGCGTTGGACGACGCCTGGGCCGGGTGCGTGTCGGGCCGGATGACCAACGGCGGGCGCGTCGCCCCAGCGCCGGGTGTTGGCCGCCCACTGGCTGCGGCTCGAACGCGGTCCGCCGCGTCCATCACCGCGCTGGCCGATGCCGCCGCCGTCGCGGGAATCAGCGGCGCGGCGCGTTTGAAAAGCTTGCGCAGATTGAAACCGATGCGGCGCACAGCCACGTCAAACGGCAGCAATAGCGCGGCCAATGTGAGCAGATACGGAAACAGTTCTGTGCGTGATGCCGCGCTGGGCGCATTGCGCTCAAAGGCTGCACTCGGATCGGTCAGCAACTTGCCGCCGCCCAATTCCGACCAGGCGCGCAGACTCTCTTCACCGCCGGCCGTTTGCATGTATTCGGACGAATAGGGCTTGACATACGGCAGCGTCGATTCGGTCAGCGCCACCGGGCCGCTGATCGTCTGCGAATTTGAGATCACCGGTTGCACGCGCACAAAATAGGCGCCCGGCTGATCAAGCTGTGCCTCGGCTTCATAGCGGCCGGGCGCGACTTGCGTGAGCGTCACGATCTGGCTCTGACCAGCGCTGTCCAACACGGTCGCGTTGAGTTTGAGATCAAGCGTAGCTCGGTCTTCGGGCACATCGGCCACGATGACGCTGCGATCACCGCGTTGTGAAATGCTGGCTTGCACCTGGCTTTCGCTGCGTTCGAGAATCGTCCAGCGCACGGCCTGCGCCCAGAACTTCGGGAAGTTCTGCCAGCCGACCCATTCCCGGCCCCAGCGGCCGGTCGCGTCGGATGTAAATGCCACCGCGCGGCCGAGGCCGTACTGCCAGGTCGCCAGCAGCGGGTCTGTCTCGTTGGCGCGCAAAATCACCTGCGCCGACGGCTTTGGCGTGCTTGCGATATAGCCAAGCAGCTGGGGCACTTCGGTAATGCCGGTCAGGATCGGGCTGCCGGAACCCTGTGTCGGCAGAAAGGGCTGTTCGACGATGTAGCTGCGCTGCGCAAGCGCGGCTTCTTCGGTAAAGATCGTCGGCAGCGTCGCGGCTTTGTCGGTCAGGTGGAAGCGGCCTTTGCCAGTGGCTGCGGTTTGCTTCAAAAATGGCACATCGCTGCCATCACCGATCGAGACCACTGTCAGCGTGGTGTTCTCTTGATCCACCATCTGTTTGACGAGTTCTTTGACGCCTTCCTGCCGCTCGCTGTCACTGCCGTCGGCGAGCAAGATGATAAAGCGCGAGAGCTTTGTCGATTTGGCCGTGACGCGCCGGGCTTCAACCAGCGACTCGTAAACATAGATGCCGCCGCCGCCTGGCGCAATGCTCAGAATCTGCGGCAGATAGCGCGCCCGATCGCGGCCAGGGAAGGGGCCGATCAGATCGACCGGATCGGTGTCAAACCCAATGACCGTGACTTCGTCATTGTCGTTGACCAGCTCGGCCACTCGCGCCGCAGCTTCGGCAGCCAGCCGCATTTTGAGCACGCCATTTTCAGTCGCGCTCATGCTGCCGCTCTTATCCATGACGATGACGATCGAGACCGATGGGAAGCGGCGCGGGTCGCGCACCTGCATATCGACCGGCAGTGTCTCTTCGAGCGGCGTTTTGAAATAGCCTCCGACGCCATAGCTGTTCGGACCACCGAGCACAACAGCCCGCCGCCGATATCGCGCACATAGCTTTGGATCGAGAGCATGCTGCGCTGCGAGAATTCGCGCGCAGGCACGTTGGCCAAAATAATCGACTGATACGACGCCAGCGATTGGATCTCGCTCGGCATCGCGCGCGCGGTGGTTTCTTCGACATCGATGCCGGCCGCTTTGAGCGCGGCGATCAGCTGACCGCTTTCGTCGATCTCGCTGGTGCCGGAGTTAACCAGCAGGACGCGCGGCGGCCCGCCCACCGCGACCGATGATGCCAGCACATTGTTTTGCGCGCGCACGTCGTTTTCGGGCGTGATCTGCACGCGAAATGCTGAAAACCCGGCCCGCGTTGCCTGTGCGCGCACGCTGAATTCATTTTGCCCGACCACGAGGTTGACACTCTGTTGCGACACCAGATCGGAGCCGGAGAAGACCACCAGTTGGGCGCGTTGCGCGGTATTTGAGCGGACCACGATTTGCAGCGGGATCACTTGGCCGACCGTGGCGCGCTGCGGCGCATCGATGCGTTCGACCAGCGCGTCTGCGCCCTGCACTGAGCTGAGCGAGACGGTGTCCAGCTGCACGCCGGTTGCGCGCGCAAGGCGGGCGGCCGCATCGGTGTCGCCGACTGTGGGGCGGCCATCGCTGAGCAGCACGATGCGTTTGGCCGCGTCGCTTGGCATGAGCGAGAGCGCCAGCCGGATCGCGCTTTCAATATTTGTGCCGCCCGTGCGCACCTTTGTGCCGAGCGGCGCCAGATCGCGTTGCAGCGTCAGTGTGCGTTCAACCTGCGCGTCGCTGCCAAACACGATAACGGCGGCCTGATCATCGCCGGTGGTGCGCATCGTTGCCAGCGCATTGCGGACCCAGTCGGAAGCCTGGTCGCGGCCGGTTGCGCCGACGCTGTCAGAGCCGTCGATCAAAAAAACCACGGCCAGTTTTTGCGAAAAGCGCACCGCCTGCATCCCGGCGAGAGCGCCTGTGACCGTCGCCAGCAGGAGCGAGCGCAGAACCAGCGATGCCAGCGCGCGCCGGTTGATCTGCGGGCTGGCCAGGCCCTTCATCTGCGTGCTCGTCAACCCGCGCCGTCGCACAAACAGGCGCGGCCACGCGATCCACACGCTGAGCGGTATCAGCAGCAGCAATAACAGCAGCAACGGTTGCGCGAATGTGATCACGTGGGCCGAATTATCCGCGACAGTATGAGTGCAGGCGCAGCGTGCCTCGCCTTGATCGCGGCGCGCCCCGGGTGTGGCGCGTGATGGCACAAAGGCGAGGCATGCCTCGCCGCTACTAGAATCTCGCCATGAGCAAATCCATTGGCATCCTTACGTCTGGCGGCGATTGTCCGGGGTTGAACGCGGCGATCCGTGGTGTGGCGAAGGCTGCGATCAATATGCATGACTGGAAAGTGATCGGTTTTCAGAACGGCTTTCGCGGCCTGATGGAGAACCGCAGCATGCCGCTGAATCATGAAACCATGTCCGGCATTTTGACGCGCGGCGGCACGATTCTGGGGACCAGCCGCGACAAACCGCACAAGATGCCCATCGGCGGCAAAACTGTCGACATGACCGACGCCATGGTTGAGGTCTATCGCAAACATCAGCTCAGCGCGCTGGTGTGCCTGGGCGGCGGCGGCACTGCCAAGAACGCCTATCGGCTGGCGCAGAAGGGCCTGAACGTGATCACGCTGCCAAAGACGATCGACAACGACATCGTCGGCACCGATATTTCATTTGGTTACGACACCGCGCTCGGCATCGCCACCGATGCGATCGACCGGCTGCATTCGACCGCGCACAGCCACCACCGCATTATCGTGGTTGAGACGATGGGCCACAATACCGGCTGGATTGGGCTGGGCTCCGGGCTGGCGGGTGGGGCTGATGTGATTCTGATCCCGGAAATCCCGTATGACATGGAGATCGTGGCCGAGGCGATCAATGAACGCCGGCGGGGTGGCCGGCCCTTTAGCATTGTGGCGGTCTCTGAAGGCGCGATGCCAAAAGACATGGCGAAGGCGTTGGCCGTGGCAGAAGCCAAGGCCAAATCCGCCAAATCAAAACAGGCTGAGAAAAAGGCGGAAGCACAGGTTGCCGAACTTGAGGCACTGCGCGCCGGCAACACCCTACGGCTGGCCGCGCAGCTTGAGAAGCTGACCGGGTTGGAAGCGCGCATGACGATCCTGGGCTATGTGCAACGCGGCGGCACCCCATCGGCTGCGGATCGCCTGCTGGCGACGCGGCTCGGCACCGCGGCGATCGACTATATCGACAAGGGGCAATTCGAGGTGCTGGTGGCTGCGCGCGGCGACGGCACCGAAGCGGTGCCGCTCAAAGACGTGGTTGGCAAACGCAAGATCGTCCCGGTCGATCACGAATGGGTGCAGTCCGCGCGCCGCATCGGCGTGTGTTTGGGCGATCGCGATCCGATGCGGGAATCGTAGGGGCGAGGCATGCCTCGCCCCGGCCGCGGCGTGTGATGGCCGCTCGCCCCGGCCGCGGCGCGTGATGGCCGCAAAGGCGAGGCATGCCTCGCCCCTACGCCACTTTCTTCAACGCTTCGACGCCGCCGCTGATGTCCAACAACTCGTTGGTGATGGCCTGCTGGCGGGCTTTGTTGTAGCTGAGCGTGAGCGAGCCGATGGCTTCGCCGGCGCTGTCGGTTGCGTTGCGCATGGCAACGCGTTGCGCGTTGTAGAAGCTGGCCTGCGATTCGAGCAGGGCCTGATACACCTGCATCTCGGTCAGACGCGGGAGCAGCAGATTGAGAATGCCGGCCGGATCGGGTTCGAAGTCATAAGCCGGCCTCGGGCCGGTTTGCGATCCGGCATCCGGTGCAATTTCCGCGCTGACGAGCGGCAGCAATCGTTTTACGATCGGGCGCTGCACAGTGGGCGTGATGAAGTCGGTGTAAGCGACATAGACTTCGTCGTAGTTGCCCTTCAGGAATTCTTCGATCAACAGGTGCGTGGTCGCGGTTGTGTCCAGCAATGACGGGCGCGCCGGATAGCCGCTGAAGTCGCCGATGATCTTGCCGCCCATGCGGTAGACCAGCTCGCGGCCCTTCTTGCCCATGGTGACCCAAGCGATCGGCTTATTCAGGCCCTTTGCATGGTTCCACGCCGCGCGCGTGACGTTGCTGTTGAACGCGCCGCACAAACCGCGGTCACCGCTGACGAGCAACACCAGCACGTTCTTGATCTCGTCGCGCGTGGTCAGCAACGGGTGCTTGGTTTCGCCGCCGGCCAGTGACGCGACACTGGCGAGCAGCGCGCGCGCCTTCGCCGAATACGGGCGCGTGGCTTCCACAGCCTGCTGCGCGCGGCGCACGCGACCCGCGGCGACCGATTCAAGCGCCTTGGTGATCGTGCGGATGTTCTTGACGCTCTTGATGCGTCGCTTGATGTCTCGTGCGCTTGCCATATAGGTTAGCTAAAAGACTTGTTGTAAGTCGCAACCGCCGCCTTGAGTTTGGCGATGGTGTCGTCGGTCAAGCGTTTGTCCGTCATGATCGCGTTGACGATGTCGGGGTTCGACAGTTCGATGAACTTGATAAAACCGGCTTCCCAATCCTGGATTCTGTTGACCGGGATGGTGTCGATCAGGCCGTTTGTCGCGGCAAAGATGGCCGAAACTTCCGCCCACAGCGGGCGCGGTTCATACTGGCGCTGTTTGAGCAACTCGGTCAGGCGACGGCCGCGCTCCAGCGTGGCCAGCGTGGTCTTGTCGAGATCCGAGCCGAATGCCGCGAATGCCGCGAGTTCGCGAAACTGCGCAAGTTCGAGTTTCATGCGGCCGGCGACCTGCTTCATCGCGCGGGTCTGAGCGTCGCCGCCGACGCGGCTGACAGAGATGCCGACGTTCATGGCCGGGCGGATGCCGGCGTTAAACAGGTCGGATTCAAGAAAGAGCTGGCCATCGGTGATCGAAATCACGTTGGTCGGCACGTAGGCTGAAATGTCGCCGAGCTGGGTTTCAATCAGCGGCAGCGAGGTCAGTGAACCGCCGGTCTTGGGATTTTTGACCAGCTTGAAGCCGTCGCCCATGGCCTTCATGGCGTGCTTGGCATTCTCTTCACCGATGGCGCCGCCATAGGTCTTGCCGTCGACGCCTTCGCCGTTGCCCCAGTCGTCGCTGTCGTCTTTCTTGCGGATGACAAAGTCATACGCCAGGCGGCAGGCGCGTTCGAGCAGGCGGGAATGCAGATAAAAGATGTCGCCGGGATACGCTTCGCGCGCCGGCGGGCGGCGCAGCAACAGCGAGACCTGACGGTATGAGTAGGCGTGCTTGGTCAGGTCGTCGTAAATGGCCAGCGCGTCGTTCGCGAACTGACCGTTGATCATGACGCCGTTTTCCATGACCTCTTCGCCCATCGCCGTGCCGGCATAGGGGGCGATGTATTGCAGCGTGGCTGAATCTGAGGCCGATGCCACAACGACGATGGTGTAGTCCATTGCGCCGTATTGCTCGAGCGTGGAGACCACGCGCGCGACCTGCGCGAGCTTCTGGCCGATGGCCACATACACGCAGATGACGCCCTTGCCCTTCTGGTTGATGATCGTGTCGAGGCAGACCGTGGTTTTGCCGGTCTGGCGATCGCCGATGATCAGCTCGCGCTGGCCGCGGCCGATCGGGATGAGCGCGTCGATGGCCTTAATGCCGGTCTGCAACGGCGTGTCGACGTTGGCGCGTTTGATGACGCCGGGCGCAATGCGTTCGAGCGGGCGGAACTTGGTGGTGTTGATCGGGCCTTTGCCGTCGATCGGGCGACCGAGCGGGTCCACCACGCGGCCAATCAGCGCATCGCCGACCGGCACCGAAATCACGCGTCCGGTGGAGCGCACGACATCGCCTTCTTCAATATCCTTGAATTCGCCGAGAATGATGACGCCGACTTCTTCGGGTTCAAGGTTGAACGCCAAGCCGAGCGTGCCATTTTTTGTAAATTCGACAAGTTCCTGCGCCTGAACGTTCTTCAGGCCCGCAATACGGGCGATACCGTCGCCGACCTGTTTCACAGTGCCGACATCGACGGCCGACATTGTGGGCGCGAAATTGTCAATCTGTGACCGAAGTGAATCAGTCAAGCTATCCAGGCTAAACGGAGCCGAATCCGAACGAATCATGAATATCCTCCAAACCAGAAAAACCGCTACAAAATTAGCGCGGCAAGTATACATTGGAAGAAGGTGCTAAAGGTGCCTAAAGTGCCTAAGGTTTCGAAACCTTAGGCACTTTAAGCACCTTTAGCACCTTCTTCATGGAATTTCCCGTTGCAGCCATGCAATCGGATTTACGGTGACACCGCCGACGGACAGCTCGAAATGCAGGTGCGGGCCAAGGCTGCGGCCGGTACCTGCCGGTGTACCCGAGGACATCGCCAGTTTGCACGATATCTCCGAGCTGGGCTTTGAACTTGGACATGTGGCAGTAGATGGTAAATACGCCGCGACCGTGGTCGACGATGACGACATTTCCACGAATTGGGAACGGTTGCACAGCGATGACTTTGCCTGGCGCGGCTGCGCTGATCGGCGTGCCGATCGACGCCGACATATCGACGCCGCTGTGGAAAGTGTTTAGCGTGCCGCGGTTGAAGTTGCGCCGGGTGCCGTAATACGAGACAAACCGGGCGCTTTTGATGGGCAGGGCAAATGGCCCGGACCAATACTGCGCGCCGGTGAAATTGCGTTTGAAGATGCCGTCGAGCGCCACGCGCTCTTCTTTATTGATGTCGTCAGCCAGCAGTGGCGTGAGCTGCGGCCCAACCACCAGGTTTTCAAACGCAAACTGGCCGGCGCCGATCAACACGCGCCCGGACATGCCGGAAGGCACGCCCGCTGCGGTGATGCCGCGCAATGTCATCGAATACACGCCGGCATCCTGCACCGCGCCGACGCCGGTCAGCGCCATATACACGCCGTTTTTTTGCACGAAGCTGAGCGGCCGTCCGGCCAATGTGCCAACCAGCGATTGCAGCGGGCTGTCGGTTGTCACGCTGATCGCGATGATGTCGCCCTGGCGCGGCAGATTTGGGTTGATTTGAATCGTCGTAAACGGCGCCGGCAGGCTGGATGCCTGAGCGGCGTCGGTCAACGCGGGAATGATCAGCGTCTGCCCGGTGACCAGGCAGCTCGCGCATGCGAGCGCGTTTGCTTTGCGCAGCGCGGATATCGGCACGCCATATTGGGCCGCGAGGCTGCTGAGCGTGTCGCCGGGCGTCAGGAGATGCATGCGAGCGCCGGTCGAGACGACTGGCTCCGGGATGCTGAGATCCTGGTTGGTCACCAAAAAGTCAATCCGTGAGAGCGCATTGAGCCGAGCAAGTTCGCTGATCGGCTTGCCGGTCTGAATGGCGATCGAGGCCAGCGTTTCACCAAATTGCACGCGGCGCGAGCCGGCCGCCACGGCGATGACCGGCTCATCCGTCGGCAACGGCGGTGGCGGCAACGGCGCCGGGGTGGCCACGATTTCGACCTGTGCTGTGGGCGCCTCGGCTGGCGGCGGCGCGTTTGGGTCGGGTGTGATCGTGGCGGGTGGGGCTGCGTTTGGATCGATCGGGATCGAAGTTTCGCCCGGCTGCGGTTGAAACTCTGGCGGTGGTAACGTGGCTGTTGGCGCCTCGACCGGCGCGCCGATCGGCGTTTCAGTGGGGGCGGGGTCCTGCGCGCGCAACGGTGTGGGCGAGAGCGCAGCTGCGCTCAGACAAACCGTGACGAACAGCCAGATTGAAAAAATGGTGAGATAGCGACGCGGCGGGGAAGTGGGACGGTGCGGCAACATGACGGCGAAACTGTAATTTTACGCGGTCTGTCTGAGCCGCCACTTTTCGAGAGCGGCGCACCGGCGACTCCCGGAGACCGGTGGTCTCCGGCTAACTATGGCGAAGCCGCCCTTCAGCGGCAAACGTGTCATGCTTGTTATGCTTTCCGATAATATCTGGCGATTCTCGAAGTCGCGTTCGGCCAAGGGCTGAGCGCGTATCAGCCAAAAGACCATGTCGCCAACCGTAGAAACACGGAGGATTAATGCCGTAATCATCATGAACAACCCAGCGCATTCCCGACTCATTCGTTTTGCTATCGTCACCCCGGTGTTGGCCGGCTGTTTGTTTGTCGTGGCCTCTGCGGCCCACTCAGCGTCCGCCGCGTCTGGCCCGCAGATGCGCGCATATCCAAGCGCGCTGTGCCCGGCCAGCGAATCGCTGCAGTCTTGCATCAACGCGTCGGTGGCCGGCGACAGCATCGTGCTTGCGCCGGGTGTTTATGACGAGCAGATTCGAATCGACCGCTCGGTCACGTTGGTCGGCAGCCCGGCCGGCAGCACACTGCGCGCGCCACAGGGCGCGCGCGCGTTGACGATCGATGCGCCAGCCGGCGCGCGAGTGGCGCTGAATCGCCTGACGCTGACCGGCGGCAATATCGCTGGCGACGGCGGTGCGCTGTTGGTTGTGCGCGGTTCAGCCCTGCTCAACAACCTGGTCATCAGCGGCAATCGCGCCCAGCGCGGCGGCGGCATCGCCATTGCGAAAGACGCCACGGTGTCACTCAAGGGTTCGCGCCTCGCCGGCAACAGCGCGACGCAGACGGGTGGCGGCGTGTTTGCGGCCGGTGAACTCACAGTCGATGGCGGCATGTTTGTGCGCAACCGCGCGCGCCTGGGCGGCGCAATCGGTGTGCAGAACAATGCGCGCATCAGCGGCGCGCGCTTTGAAGCCAACGTGGCGACGCAGGGCGGCGCGATTGCCATGTCGATGACGACTGCCGGCAGTGTGGCGCGCATCGATGCCATCCACGCAACAAAAAACACCGCGACGCAGTTTGGCGGCGCGCTGTATTTAAACGGCGCAGGCCACGTCACACTTTCAAACAGCACGCTGCATAACAACCGCGCCAACGGGAAGGGCGGCGCGATTGCGCAGACGGGCGGCGCGCTGACGCTGAGCCGCAACGCGCTCACAGCAAATAGCGCGGATCAGAGCGCGGATGCGCTGCTGATCGCCGATACCGCCACGCTCACGCTGACGGACAATGTGCTGGCAAACCGCGATGCGCGCAATGGCGCGCTGATCGAGCTGGCGAGCGCGGCCGGTGTGACCGTGCAGGGCGAGCGCAATACGTTTGTCGGCAACAAGAACAGCGCCATCCGCGCGCTGGATCAAGCCGGCACCGCGATCACCCTGCGCGATTCGACCTTCTCGTGGTTCGGCATGCTGGTCGACAGCAATGCCGGCAAGCTAGCGGTGACGCTGGATGGCGCGCTGGCCGACGACATCGGCCATCCCGGCAACGTGGCGATCTTCAAGACCCGCGGCGTGCGCATCGGCGCCGTGGCATTTGCCGATGCCGCCAACGACGACTTTCGCGTCGCAGCTGTTGGCCCGACGCAGGCCGTTGCCTTCGGAGAGCGCCAGTAGCTGTCGCCGTGGTGCGCCGGGAATGCAACTCCAAAAAAGCCCCGCGTGAAACGCGGGGCTTTTTTTGCCTGAACGCATTTCTTAACAAGCGCCACAGTAAGATGCTGGCCTGTGCCGGTATTCACCCGGCATGCACACACCAATTCATCATGCAGCACGCCCGTCCGGACAAACTCGCCGTCGGCTCCATCATTTTTGCGCACGCATCTGTCGACATGCAGACGATCTCGCTGGCGACCCTGCTGCCGATGATCCTGACCACATTCAACCTCGATTACGCAACCGCCGCCGCGATCATCACTGCAAACAATGTCGTCATCGCTGTCGCCCAGCCACTGTTTGGCATTTTTGGCGACAAGCGTCCGATCCGCTGGCTGGCACTGTTGGGCTGCGCGCTGTGCGGGCTGATGATGGTGTCAGTAACGTGGTTGCCGAGCTACTGGATGATCGTGGTTGCGGCGATGCTGAGCGGCGTCGGTTCCGCGATCTTTCACCCGGAGGGCCTCGCCAACACACGCCAGGTTGGCGGCGGCAACAACGAGGCCGCCACAAGCTGGTTCTTTCTCGGCGGCAACATCGGCTTTGGGCTGGGGCCGCTGCTGGTGACCTGGCTGGTTGGCGCGTTTGGTCCGCATGGCGCGGTCGGCATGATCGTCCCAACGCTAATCGGGTGCCTGCTCTTGTATCGACAAACACCCAAGTTCAGCCGCGCGATCGACCCGCTGGCTTCGCAGGCTGGACAGGCGCGCATGGCGCCGTCAGTGATGGCGTTTGTGATGCTGGTGTTGTCGTTGATTGTTTTGCGATCGGTCACAACCGAAGGCATGAAGACGTTTATCCCGCTGTATTTCTCGCAGGAGACCGGGCGCAGCGCGAAAGAATTTGCGCCGCTGCTGACCACGATTTCGCTCTCGGGCATTCTGGGCACGCTGCTCTCCGGCGTGTTGGGCGCGCGGTTGGGCCGGCGCGAAATCATCGTCGGGTCGATGATGGTCGCAGCCGCGGCGTTGTTCGGATTCTTGAACGTCAGCAGCCTGCCCGCGCAGATCGCCACGCTGGCGGTGTTTGGCATCGCGATGACGATCCCGTGGACGATCAACGTCACGATGGTGCAGGACGCCATGCCGAACAACTTGGGTCTGGCCAGCGGCCTGACGCTCGGCACAGCCTATGGCGCGGGCGGGCTCGGCGTCGGCGCGTTGGGCTGGCTGGCGGATCGCACCAGCCTGGCGTTCACGCTGCAGTTTATTTCGTTTATCCCGCTGGCCGTGCTGGCGCTCAGCTTTTTGATTCCGAACAAGCGCGCGGTGACCCGCGGCCTGCGGCTGGCAGACGGCGGCAGGCGGTAGTGGTAAAGCATTGGCCAATCCGCATTTGCAGGCGAAGGCTGTGCGGCCAATGCTTTGCCCCTACACGGCCATCCACTGTACAATTTACCCATCCCAACGTCGTTTGCACTGTGACGCGCTGTTGAATATCGAGGGGTTTTGCCGCGTCTCGTTGGTTTTTAAACAATGGCTGAAAACAATCAGATTATCTATTCGATGGTCCATGTCGGTCGCGTGCACCCGCCGAACAAACAGGTGTTGCGCGACATCACGCTGGGCTTTTACTACGGCGCCAAGATCGGCGTGCTGGGTTTGAACGGCTCGGGCAAGAGCACGCTGCTGCGCATCATGGCCGGCGTCGACGACGAGTATCAGGGCGAGACCGTGCTGGTCAAAGGCTACACGCGCGGCATTCTGGAACAGGAGCCGTATCTCGACGAGACCAAGACCGTGCGCCAGATCGTCGAAGAAGCCGTGCAGCCGCTTGATCGATCTGCAACAAAAATATGACGCGGTCAGCGCCAAGTTCTCCGAACCCGACGCCGATTTCGACAAGCTGATCGAAGAGCAGTCCAAGCTGCAGGAAGCGATGGACAAGCACGATGTCTGGACGCTCGACAGCCGCCTGGAGCTGGCCATGGACGCGCTGCGCTGCCCGCCCGGTGATGCTTCTGTCAAAGTGCTCTCCGGCGGTGAACGCCGCCGCATTGCGCTGTGCCGGCTGCTGCTGACCGAGCCGGACATTCTGTTGCTCGACGAACCCACCAACCACCTTGACGCCGAATCGGTGGCCTGGCTGGAGCGCCATCTGCGCGACTACAAGGGCACCGTCATCGCGGTCACCCATGACCGCTACTTTCTCGACAACGCGGCCGAGTGGATCCTGGAACTCGATCGCGGCCACGGCATTCCGTGGCGCGGCAACTACTCGTCGTGGCTGGAGCAAAAGCAAGAGCGCATGCGCGTTGAAGACAAGGGCGATGACAAACGCCAGAAGACGCTGGCGCGCGAGCTCGAATGGATTCGGATGAGCCCGAAGGCCCGCCAGGCCAAGAGCAAGGCGCGCGTGAGCGCGTATGAAAAGTTGCTCGCGGAGGAGACCGAGAAGCAGCGCGAGGAACTCGAGATCTACATTCCGCCAGGCCCGCGCCTGGGCGATATCGCGATCGAGTTTGAAGGCGTGGCGAAGAGCTTTGGCGACCGCTTGCTGCTACGAAAACGTGAGCTTCAAAGTGCCGCCAGGCGCGATCGTCGGCATCATCGGCCCGAACGGCGCCGGCAAAACCACGTTGTTTCGCATGGTGGTGGGTCAGGAGAAACCCGATGCCGGCACGGTCACGATCGGGGAGACAGTCAAACTGAGCTATGCCGATCAGAGCCGCACACTTGATCCAAACAAAAACGTGTGGGAAGAAATCACCGGCGGCGAAGACTGGCTGACGCTCGGCGCGCGCAAGATGAACAGCCGGGCCTATGTGGCCGGGTTTAACTTCCTCGGCACCGATCAACAGCAAAAAGTCGGCACGCTCTCAGGCGGTCAGCGCAACCGCGTGCATCTGGCCAAGACGTTGACCGAGGGCGGCAACCTGCTGATGCTCGACGAACCGACAAACGACCTTGATGTCAACACGTTGCGCGCGCTGGAAGACGCCATTGCAAATTACGCCGGTTGCGCAATGGTCATCAGCCACGACCGATGGTTTTTGGACCGCGTGTGCACGCATGTGCTGGCCTTCGAAGAGGATGGCACGGTGCGCTGGTTTGTGGGCAACGTCAGTGATTACGAAGAGGATCGCCACAAGCGCATGGGTTCGGCCGCGGATACGCCGCACCGCATCGTGCATCGCCGGCTGCAGCGTTAGGTAAGTGGTCAAACCTTATGCGCGAAATCGTCCGCTTCCGTCAGAAAACAGTGGGTGTGATGCTTGCACTGCTCGCGCTGCTGTTTCTGGCGGCCGCGTTTGTGGCGGCGCTGGTGTTTACATCGCACGCCGGGTTTCTGGCCTGCGCAGCCGTTGGCTGCAGCGTCGGCACTGTGCTCGGCGCGGTGCTGCTGACCTGGCTGGCGATGCTGCCGCTGGCCGCGGTGATCGGGGCGTTTGGCTATCTCGGCATCGAGCGCATCGCAAAGCGCGTGGCTGACATGCACGCGACCGGCGCGCTCGCGGATCTCACCGATGGCCCGGAGTCGCTGAGCAAGGTCGTCAAACAACTCTCGCAGGATCTGGCGCAGGAACGGCAGGCGCGGCTTGAAGCCGACGCGCGCGCGGAATACGCGCTTGCGCATGACGCGCTGACTGGCTTGGTCAACCGCACGCGCGCGCACGATTTGATCACGCAGAGCATCGCGCGCGGCCGCAAAGATGCGACCGGGCTTGCGCTCTACTTTCTCGACTTTGACGATTTCAAATACATCAACGACACCTACGGCCACATCGCCGGCGACCAGTTTTTGCGGTTGATGGGCGACCGGCTGCGCCGCGCGCTCGATTGCGACGACTGCGTGGCGCGCGTTGGCGGCGATGAATTTCTGATCATGTCCGAAGGCATTACCGATGAATCGCATGCCGCGTCGATCGCGCAGGCGCTGCTGACCGAGGTGGCCAAGCCCTGTGTAATCAACGGCCACGATGTGAAGGTCACCACCAGCATCGGTGTCGGGTTGTTCCCAATCGATGCGCAGGACGCCCAGTCGCTCATGAATTGCGCCGACCGCGCCATGTATCACGCCAAACAAGACGGGCGCAACGCATTCCGGTTCTACAAAACCCGTAGGGACGCGCGCGGCGCGTCCCTACGGGGCAGGGTTGGCCGCCGGCGGGGCGGGAGCGGACGCGCCGCCGGGGCAGGAGCGGACGCGCCACCGCGCGTCCCTGCGGGTACATATAATCCATCCCATGTCGTCATCACCGCTTACACCGAGCAAATGGATCGCATTTCTGCTGATCAACGTCGCAGTCACGGCTGCCACGCTGTTTATTTTCAACCGCGTCATGAGCCGCGAGCCCGCCACCTTTGTGCCGCAGCCTGCGGCGTCTGGCACCGCGGCAGCTGCCGCAGTGGCGCAAGCGACCGTCGCAACGACCGACACGGCGAGTTCACCCGCAGCCGAAGCGCCCACCGAGGCCGCCGCAGCGCCGGTGACAAACGATGCGCCGCCAACCACGGCCGATGTCACACCGACGCGCGTCGCTGTCGCCGCGGCTGCCAGCGGCCTGGTGAAGGTGCGGATCAGCGCGGTGCAGTTCCCCGGCCAGCGCACGCGCGAGTCGGTCTCGATACTGAATGAGGGCGATCAGGTCGATCTATCTGGATGGTCCATCGTCGCGCCAAACGGCGAAACCTACGCATTCAAAAACTTTGTGCTCTTTCGCGACAGCTTTATCACGCTTTACTCAACAAACGGCAGCGACTCGCCCACCAGCCTGTTCTGGAACAAGGGCGAGGCGATCTGGAAGAAGGGCGACACGGTAACGCTCAAACAAGGCGACGCCGTCGTTGCGACGTTCGCGATCAAGTAGCGCATGCTCACCTATACCGATATCAAGCGATTGCTCGAGGCCGGCTCCAGCGCGCGCATCGAGATCGCATCCGCCGCGGCCTCAACCCCCGAGCGTCTGAGCCGCTCGCTGGTCGCGCTGGCAAACGCGCGCGGCGGCGTGCTGATCGTGCCGCTCGGCGATCGCACGAAACTCACGCCGGCCGATGTGCGCGACCGTGCCCTGCAGGCCGCGCTGGCGATCGAGCCGCGTTTGATTGTGCCGATGCCCTATTTTGTCGGCCGTGACGAGAGCGCGTCCGAGGCGCTGGTGATCGAAGTGCCGGAAGGCCTGCCCAACGTGTACAGCCTGGACGGGCGCTACCTTACGCGCGATGAAGCGCGCAACGCGGTGCTGCCAGCGCGCGATTTGCGCGAGCTGTTGCTGGTGCGCGGCGATGGCACCTGGGAATCTGCCTCGCCGAGCGGTTCCAGCAAGGACGATCTGAATTGGACCAAGGTCGAACACTATGCTGAATCGCTCAAACAGGGCGATGACTCGGTGGAAGAGCTGCTGTTGCGGCGCGGCTGCGTGATCAAAAAGAGCCGTCAGATAAAACCGACCTTTGCCGGGCTGCTGCTCTTTGGGCGGCAGCCCGGGCGCTGGGTGCGCGGGGCCGAGGTGCTCTGCGCGCGGTTTAAGGGCGAAACGATGGACGACGCGTTTGCGCGGCAGACCATCGGCAACACACTGCCCGATCAGATCCGGCGGGCCGAGCTGTTTTTGATCGAGAACGCCACCACCTCGTCGCGGTTAAAGGGCTGGCAGCGCGACGATCAGCAGCCGTATCCGATGGGTGTGCTGCGCGAAGCGGTGGTCAATGCGGTCGCGCATCGTGACTACCGCGTGTCTGGCAACCAGGTGCAGGTCTTCATGTTTAGCAACCGGGTCGAAGTGCGCAGCCCGGGCAAACTGCCGGGGCACGTCACGCTCAAGAATTTGCTGCGCGAACGCTACAGCCGCAACGAGGCCGTGGTGCAGGTGCTGGCCGACATGGGCTTTATCGAACGGCTGGGCTATGGCATCGACCGCATGGTGCGCGCAATGCGCGACGCCGATTCGCAGCCGCCAAAATTTGAAGAGACCGACGCCGGGTTTGCCGTGACGTTGTATGCGCGCACCGTCAGCGCCGACGATGTTGTTGCGGCCCTGGGTACATCGGCGCAAGGCGACCGCATCGAGAAGATGTTGTCGTTTATCAAAAAATCCGGCCGCATCACAAACCGCGATTACCAGGAGCTGTGCCCGGATGTCAGCGCCGAATCGCTGCGCCGCGATTTTGTCGAACTGGTCGACCGTGGCGTGGTCATGCGCGTTGGTGACAAACGCGGCACGTATTACATTTTGAGTAGGAATTCTCGTCACCCTGACAAATCCGGTCCCGATGACAACTTTGGCTTGCCCGGGCATCGCTGCGGCAAGCAAAACGCGACCATTATCTAGAGGCGTTTTGAGGACCCGATCGCCGTCGGTGCGCATATCGATCACGCGCAATGGCTGACCAGCCGCGACAAGCACAATCGACACGCCGTCACCCAGAGCCACCACCGCCTCCAAGTCGTATGCGCTGTCGATCGTTCTGAGCAGTTTGCCGCTGGCGGTATCAAACACGCGCACCCGCAGCGGTTCGGCGCAGACAAGCTGTTTGTTGCCCAGAAATTGGATGCGCAACGGACCACGATCTTTTGTGCTGCCCCATTGCCATAGCGGTGCTGTGGGCGAACAATCAATCAGGGTCTGCTCGACTACGCCACGGTCATCGGTGATGCGCTCGATGCGTGTTTGACCGGTATCGGCAGGATCGCAATTTGACCTTCGCCAGCCTCGCGCGATAAGCGTGCTATCCGGACTGCGTGCGACTTCGGTTAGGCAGCCAAGTTTTTCGGATTCCAGTTGCGCCAGAGAGCCAGTCGATTTATCTACTTGTGCAAGTTGTGCATTGCGCATTCCAAGCCACGTGCCGTTGCGCTCGCCCAATAGTGTGATGTCGTCTGAGAAGCCATCGACCAGCACACGCTGTGTGGTGGTAAACACAAACGTGGCCACATACTGTGCAATGCCGTTTGCCACGATCTTGTTCCCATTTACTGCCAGGATCTCGCGGCCATCGGGTGATATGTTACGGCCGCCGCTATAGGCAAGCGCTGAGCGCAATCCATCGTCTTCGATCTCCTTGCCTGTTGCCAGTTCGAAGACCGACGCCGGCGGCATTGTGGTTGTGATGCCTGGGCCCGTCATGTATTGCGCAATCAGCATCGAACCATCTTGTGACGGAAAGACTTCCTGAACCGGCATTGGCACTGACCAGCTATCGAGTTCCGCGCCGGTCTCTGCATCCCAAAACACGACGCTCTTTCCGCGCGCACTGACCAGGCGTTTGCCATCTGGCAGAAATGTCGCGACAAACGGTTCTGTGTAGGAATTGGTGTCAAAAGTGCGCATATATGTGCCAGTTGGCAGAACACGCAGCAAATTGAGTTGCACATCGGCGCCAATGCCAAGCACCTGCGTTTCGTTCACGCTACTGAGCGTCACAACCAGCTTTTTGCCATCCGGGCTGAAGCGGATTTGGCGCACACTGCCCATTGCCTGACGGTCAAATTTAGGAATGAATTGGCTTGATGCGTTGTCCGCGAAGCGCTTGTAAAAGACACTGATGCCGGTGGTCCAAGCATAGCCGTCGTTGGACAGCGCGGCCGGCATGTAGGTTTGCGCTTCATCGATGATCATGCGCTGCGCTTCGAGGTCATAGATATATCGGCTAAATTGGGCGGTCACGCCAACGTAACGCCCATTGGGGCTGAACTCGAACACGCAACACTCCGAGGACGGAAAGTGCTTGATCTCATGCCCGGTTTTTGCATCGAAGACATAAGCGCCAAGCGAGCCAATCGCGCCGATCCAACGGCCATCGGGCGAGTAAAACGCCTGATATAGCGCGCCTTTGCCCAAACTTTTGATTAGGCGCACATCGAGTGTGCCCTCAGCGCGCTCGACCTGCGCGCTGTCGGGCGCCGGTGTCTGTGAGACGGCCAGGCCGGTCGTCGTCATCGTCGCGGCGAGCACGGTGTTGGCTGCACCGTTTGGCCCAGCTTGCGGCAGCGTCACGCTGACGGCAAAAAACAACACCGCCAATGCGCCGAGCGGCAGCAGCTTGAGCGCCCACAGCGGACGCCGCGCAACGGGCGCAGCCAGGCGCGAGCGCACCTTTGACTGAATGTTGACCGATGCGCCAATGTCGGATGCGCGTTCCTTTAGCGCGGCACCGAGCTCTTGTTCGGCGGGCGTGTGTGAAGTATTCGTCATCGATCCTCCTCCCATGTGCCGCGCAGCGCCGGGTCTTTGTCCAGCGTCGCGCGCAATTTTTGTTTGGCCCGATGCATGCGCCAGCGCACGGTCGCATGCGGAACGCCGAGCGTGCTGGCGATCTCACGGTCGTCCAGACAGTGAAAATAGCGCATCACGATGACGGCGCGCTGTTCGGGCGCGAGCAGATTGACTGCGGTCAGAATGCGCCGGCGCCGGTCTGCCGCTTCGCTCTGTTCGATGGGCGTTGCTGCGTCACTGGGAAGTGTTTCGATGTCATCCCAGGCCTGCAGCGTTTTATTTTTGCGCAGCCACTGCAACGCATTGTTCATCACGATGCGGCAGAACCACGGCCAGAACGGCCGCGCGCTATCAAACTGCTCGATCTTTTGAAAGACCGTCACAAACGCGTCGGCCACCATGTCCTCGGCCGTCGCGCGATCGCCCACGACAAGATACGCGGTTTGCACGGCCTTGAGCTGGTGCAACTTCACGAGCGCATCAAGCCCGCCCGGGTCCTTACGCCGGAGGGCCGCGATCGCCGCCGCCTCATCAAAATGAAGGTCTATTTCTGGTCGTATCGAAGCGATGGCGAATGGCATGAAATGTGAATGTGTGCGCTCGTCGCAGTGTATATGCGCCCACATCCGCAAATGTTTGCACCCGCTCTGCTGACTCTGCACCTCCGCTTCTCTGCATTTTTCTTGAGCGTCGCCCATTCACGAGTCCTTGTCGATTGACGCTCAAGAAAAATGCAGAGAAGCGGAGTCAGCAGAGCTACAGCGTGGCTATACTGAACCTGTGAGAATGCTACCGGAACTCGATACGAACCGGCTATTGATTCGGCCCTTTGTGCTGGATGACCTGGCCGCTGCCTGGGCGATCAACAATCGCTGCTTTGGCGATGGCGCGCGCGCGCGCGATCCAGCCGCGATCGCGGCCTATCGCCCGATGCTGCAGTGGCAGGTGGCGAATACGCAGATGCTGGCCGAACTCTATCAGCCGCCGTTTGGCGACCGGGCCGTCGTGCTCAAAAGCACTGGCGCGGTGATTGGTCAGGTCGGGTATGTGCCGTGCGTCGATTCGTATGACCGCATCCCGGCGCTGGCGCATGGCGCGGCAAACAGCGGCCGCACGCAAGCCGAAGTCGGGCTTTTCTGGGCAATCGACCCGGACCATCAGAAACGCGGCTATGCCAGCGAAGCCGCGCGCGCGCTGATTGACTATGCGTTTGACGCGCAGGGCGTCTGGAACGGCCTGAGCCGGCTGATCGCGACGACGGAGTTTGACAACACCGTGTCGCAGGCCGTCATGCGCAAGGTCGGCATGCGGATCGAACGCAATGAGACCGGCGCGCCGCCCTGGCTGCAGGTGGTCGGCGTGATTTACCCGCAGGCGTAATCGCCATGCTGCTGTGATCTGAAGACGCGCGAACGCATGCGCGGGGTTTGGAAACCGTAGTCGCTAAAGCGGCACAGGCGTTTGCGAGTTAGCGATCATCACGTTTTGCCGCTTCCTGCATGCGGATCGCATAGTGCTGCAGCGCTTTGTCTTCGTCGGTTTCCGCAATCCACTCGGGCACCGACACCGGTTGTCCGGCGTCGTCGATCGCCACAAAAACGATCAGACAGGTGGTGGTTTTGAGCCACTCGCCGCCGCGCGGATCTTTTGAGCGCACATCGACCGCGATGTGCATGCTGCTGCGCCCGGTGTGAATGAGTTTGCCGGTCAGTTCGACCAGGTGGCCGATCTGAATCGGTTTGTGGAATCGGATCCCGCCGACATACACGGTGACGCAGCTGCCACCGCACCAACCCGCGGCGACGGCATAGCCAGCCAGGTCGATCCATTTCATGACAGCGCCGCCAAACGCCTTGCCGAGAAAATTGACATCGCCAGGTTCGGCGAAGAAACGCAGGGTGGCAATGCGGTCGGGGGACATACGCGTATTGTAGAGCGGCCACCCTCGGAGGGTGGGGCGCGTATTGCAATGCGCGTCTCGAACCCGTCTACACCTTACGCTGCATGCATCGTCATGTGTAGTGAGCGCTGTCAGTCCCCGGGGTGATCCCTGTCATGTGACGCCATGCACTTGCGCATGACCGAGCATTTTCGTTACTGTTGCATCTAGAAATCACAGCATTTACACAGTTTCTGGAGACATATGCAGCACCAAACACGCAAACGCACTATCACCGCGGGCATCGCCGCGATCATCTCGGGCACCTTGCTATTGACCGCCTGTTCGGGCGCCACCGGCCAGGCTGCACAAACCGATGTCAGCAAAGCTGAAAAGATCACGGTCGCCACTGGCACGGTCGAGAACCGCATTGTCGCAACGGGCAAAGTTGTCGCCCGCAGCACCAGCAACATCGCTTTTTCGCAATCGGGTGTTGTGCGCGAGGTGCGCGTCAAGGAAGGGCAGCGGGTCAAAACCGGCGATGTGCTGGCCGTGCTCGACAACACTGACCTGATCTTTACCGCGCAACAACAGCAGGCCAGTTATTTGGGCGCGCTGGCATCGTATAGCGCAACGATCAAAGGACCCAGCGCCGGCGACAAAGCCAGCGCTGAGGCCTCGCTCGCGAGCGCAAAAGCCGCGCTTGAGCTCGCGCAACGCGGCGGCACTGAGGCGGATCGTGCTTCGGCAGCAGCCAGCCTGAAGAACGCGCAGACCACGTTGACCGATCTGAATGTGCCTCCCACAAAAGAAGACCTGGCGAATCTCCAGGCCACGCTTGACAACGCCAAGGTCTCGCTCGATTCCGCGCAGTCCGCCTACGACAACGCCTTTCGGCGCGACCCGGCTGGCATCGGCGCCAGCCCGACTGCGACAAGCCTGCAACAGGCCACGAACAGTTACATCGCGGCCAAGGCAAACTACGACAAGGCATTCGCCAAACCCAGCGCTGCCAAATACACCGCCGCACAGCAACAAATTGCTGCGGCGCAGGCCACGCTCAACAACCTGAAACCGCAGGCTGACAAAATCGCCAGCGCCGAGTCGCAGGTGGTCTCCGCGCAGGCAAAACTGGATGGCCTGACACCGACGGACGAGACGATCGCGCAGCAAAAGGCAAAAGTCGATCAGGCTCGGGCGGCCTGGGAGGCTGCCGAGAAGCGCGTCAAGGACACCACGATCAGCGCGCCGTTTGACGGGACCGTGACCAATGTGCGCTACAGCATCAGCGATTGGGCCGCAGCCGGCCAGACTGCCGTCGCCGTCGCTGACTTCAACGTGCCTGTATTTGAGGTCGATGTCGATGAAGCCGATCTGGGTGGCATCAGCGTCGGCCAGGATGCAAAAGTCCGCCTGCAGACCTATCCCGGCCAGCCGATTCCAGCCAAAGTTGAGTCAATTTCGACCGTCGGCACAAACAGCGGCGCTGTTGTGAACTACAAAGTAAAACTCGCGCTGGGCAAGTCCGAGGCGGCGACGCAGACCGTAATTTTGCTTAGCATGAGCGGCACCGGCGAGATCGTCACCGCGCGCGCAACGGACGCGCTTGTCGTGCCCAACAAGGCCATCACCGTTGACAGTCAGACCAAGCGTTACAGCGTGGAACGCCTCAAGGCGGACAACACGACCGAAAAGATAGAGGTGCAGCTTGGTTTTCGCGATACAACGCAGACGCAGATCGCCTCTGGCATCGGCGCGGGCGACACGCTCATCATCCCGTCGCGCGCCGTGCGACAGTCCGGGCCGGGGCCGGGCAACCCGTAGTAGTGGCGAGGCATGCCTCGCCCCAACAGCATGCCTCGCCCCAACAGCATGCCTCGCTTCAACGAGAAATTATCATGACACTCATTGACATTCGCAACCTCACCAAAACGTATCGCATGGGCGAAGCCGAGTTCACCGCGCTGGCCGGTATCGATCTCACGATCGACGCGGGCGAGTATGTGGCGATCATCGGCCCGAGCGGCAGCGGCAAAAGCACGCTGATGAACATGCTCGGGTGCCTGGATATCCCAACTTCCGGGCAATACATCCTGAACGGCGAAGATGTCAGCCGGATGAATGAAGCGCAGCTTGCAAAGATGCGCAACAAAAACATCGGCTTTGTCTTTCAGCGTTACAACCTGATGGGACGCACATCCGCGCTCCGCAATGTTGAACTGCCGGCGCGTTACGCCGGGCAGGGCGCGCGCGAACGGTCGGAACAGGCAAAAGCCGCCCTCGCCGCTGTCGGGCTTGCCGACAAGATAAACAATATGCCGAGCGAGCTCTCGGGCGGTCAGCAGCAGCGCGTCGCGATTGCGCGCGCGCTGGTCAACACCCCAAGCATCGTGATGGCTGATGAACCGACTGGCGCGCTTGACAGCAAGACTGGCAGGGAAGTGCTCGATTTGTTTGAGCAATTGCATCGCGAGCGCGGCATGACGGTGATCGTGGTCACGCACGACCGCGATATCGCCAAACGCGCCCGGCGCATCGTGTCGATCAAAGACGGACGCATCGAAAGCGATCTGGCTGCGGAAACACTGGGAGCATCTCATGGGACTCGTTGAAACCTTTCGCACCGCGCTCGAAAGCATTGCATCGCAACCGCATGCGCGCTGCATTGACAATGCTCGGCGTCATCATTGGCACGGCCGCAGTCGTGCTTTTGCTGGCGCTGGGCGAAGGCGTCACGAACTACTTCAACGCGCAGTTCGCCACGTTTGGCAGCAACCAGATCACGGTCTCGCCGGACAACAGCGTTTCCGGCGCGCGTCTCACCAACAACGACGTCAAGGCTTTGCGTGAGAGCGTGCGGGGCATCAAACGCGTCGTGCCGCAGGTCAGCGGCAATCTCAATGTGGTGGCGGGCGCCAACAGCAAGAGCATTAGCGTCGTCGGCACAGTGCAGGACAACTTCGCCATGCGCACGATCGGCATGCAGGAAGGGCAACCCTTTAGTGACAGCGACGACGATGCCCGCCTGCGCATCGCGGTGCTCGGCTATCAGACTGCGATCGATCTGTTTGGAGAACAGCCCGCCGTCGGGCAGACTGTGCTCATCAACAGCGTGCCATTCAAAGTCGTCGGCGTCACTGAGAAGAAGGGCAGCGCTGGTCCGGGTGGATCGTCCGACGACACGATCTATGTGCCTTTGACCGTGGCGCAGGAGAAACTCTTTCCGAATCGCAGCGGCGGGCTCAACGCGGTTTCGCAGATTACGGTCGAAGCAAGCGACAGCAGCGCATCCAAACAGGCCACCCAGGATATTGCCGAGCAGCTTCGCGCGCAGCACAACCTGTTGTTCGGCCAGCAGGATGACTTTCGCGTGTTCGATCAATCCTCCACGCTGTCGACGATCAATGGCATTCTGCTGGCGCTGCAGGTCTTTCTGGCTGCAATCGGCGCGATCGCCCTGGTGGTTGGCGGCATCGGTATCATGAACATCATGCTGGTCAGCGTGACCGAACGCACGCGTGAAATCGGCGTTCGCAAGGCGATCGGCGCGTCACCGGGTAGTATTCGGCTGCAGTTTCTGGTGGAAGCGCTGGTCGTGACCGTGATTGCCGGTGTGTTGGGTGTGCTGGTCGCATGGGGACTCTCTGCGGTGATTGGCGCGGTTCAGACGTTATATTGTGCCCGTTATCAAGCTCTCGGCCGTGAGCATCGCGGTGGGCGTCTCGGTCGCGATCGGTGTGGTGTTTGGGTTCTACCCGGCCTACCGCGCCAGCAAATTGCAGCCAGTCGAAGCATTGCGTTACGAGTAGGGACGTGCAGCGGCGCGTCCGGCTCGTGCCCGCAACACCGCAAATATCAATCAACCATGACAATCGTTGCGAAAGTTTGTGCGTGTGTTTGCACCGCCTGCATCCTGGCCGCGTGTGCAACCGCCGCTGATGAACCTGCACCAGTGATACCGACACTGGCTGTGCCGGCAACTGCTGCTATTGCACACTGCCACCGCGCAGCCCACAGCATCGCCCACAGCGACTGTTTTGCCCGCGACTGCGACGCCAGTTCCGCCGACGGCCAGCCCGACGCCTGCCTCGACGGCAACCAGCCGGCCGGTTGTCGCGCCAAACTGCCTGGCGGGCACCTGGGAGGCATCTGGCGAGGTACTGAGTCAAAGCATCATTGCGGCGATGGACAAACAGGGCAGCAGTCCGAGTCCGAAAGACTTGGGGTTGAAAATTGCCGCATCACAGGGCGGTGTGCGATACACGTTTGGCACGGATGGCGCGATGTCGAATCGCGCCGATTTCATCGCGCGGTATGACGTCGTGCTCGGGTTTCTCGCAGCGACCGTTGATGTGAGCATCAAAGGCAGCTCCACCGGGAGCTATGCGTTTACCGCCAATGAACTCACGGTCAATACGCCAGGCGAATTCGAGGTTGCGGCCGAACTTTCTATCCCTGTTGCCGATTTGCCGACATCAAAAGTGCCTGCAGGTGGCAAAACGGCATATACCTGCAACGCCGACACGCTGGTGTTGACGCGCGTGGGACAGCTTGAAAATCTGCGATTCAAAAAGATAGCGGGTGTTGCAAAGTGATCCGCCAGTTGCCGTAACTCTTAATCATGCCCGAAGTGCTTCGATTGCTCCGCATCAGCCTGTTGCTTCGACTTGTGCCGTCGCTTGTTGCGATCATCGGCGTTGTCGTCACAGGCAACACATTCGTGGTGCCCGTATTGGCGGTGTCGGCGATGGTGTCGGTATTGCTGTTAAGCATAGTCTGGCCGGCACAGCGGTTAGGTTGGACAACGCATGGGCACGTGCGCGCGCTGTTGATCATTGCCGTGTTCATCTATGGGCTTGAAAATCTGCTGCCGCTTGCGGCGTGGCGGTTGGGCTGGTTTGGCGATCTGATAGGAGCCGGATTTGGTGGCCGTCTGTCCGGACAGGCGAGTGGGCGTGCGCCAGGGCCAGGGACCGTGTCTTTATTCTTTACCGTGATCCCAGCGGTGCTTGGCGCATGGTTGGAAGGGCGCAGGCGCGTCGTGGCATGGATCGCGCTTGCGATCGGCGTGAATGTGTTGAGCACGGTCAGCTTATTCGGCATGCTCTCCAGTCAGTTGCCCGCCGACTCAGTGCCGGAAGGCATCGGACTGCTCGTGGCGCAAGGCATTGTGATTGCAGTGGTATGTTACTTCGTGAGTGTGCTGGCTGATCGGCAGCGTGCTGAGCACGCATTGCTGGAACAGGCCAATACGCAACTGGCCGCGCAGGCGCATGTGCGCGAACAATTGGCCGCCAGCCGCGAGCGCATGAATCTTTCCCGTGAACTGCACGACACGGTCGCGCACGCGCTTGCTGCATTGTCGATCCAACTCAATGCGGTGGAAGCCGTGTTGAACACGCCCGGCGCAGCCAAACAGCAGCTTGCCACGGCGCGCACGCTGGTGCGCGATGGGTTAGAAGACACGCGCCGGGCAATCACCGGGCTGCGCGCGGATTCCGTGCGCGATTTGGGGCTCGCCGAGGCGCTGCGCAAGCATATCGACAGCGTCACGCGCCGCAGCGGGTTGACGATCACGTTTGAGTGCGATAGCGACGAAACCGCCCTGGCCGACGACTACGCGGACGGGTTGTATCGCATCGCGCAAGAAGCGCTCAACAACGCCGAAAAACATTCTGGCGCAAAATCCGTCATTGTGCGTCTGCAGCGACGGGCGGATGCCGTTGTGGTCAGCGTGCAAGATGATGGCGTCGGTTTTGATGTCGCCGCGCTGGAGGTTGATCGCTATGGCTTGCGCGGCATGCGCGAACGGGCCGAGCTGATCGGCGCGCATCTGACAGTAAAAAGTGTTGTCGGCGCCGGCACAACTGTCTCAGCCGTTTGCCCGATACCCGCGGGGGAGGCGCTATCATCCAGACATGGCTGATATTCGCGTTTTGGTGGTCGACGATCAGGAGATCGTGCGCAACGGCATCAGCCTGATCTTGAGCCAGCAGCCGGGCATCGCAATCGTCGGTCTGGCCAGTGACGGCAACGAAGCCGAGCGCGTCGCATTGGAACTCAAACCCGATCTGGTGCTGATGGATATCAAGATGCCGCGCAGAAGCGGTATTCAGGCCACGCGCACCATTCGGCAACAGCTGCCGCAGACGCGCGTGATTCTGCTTACTACCTATGACGTCGACGACTGGGTGTTTGAAGGCATCCGCGCAGGCGCGAACGGGTATTTGTTAAAGGACACCAGCACCGAGCATCTGATTGATGCGGTGCATGCCGTGCATCGCGGCGAGAGCCACCTCGACGCTGCACTGGCCGGCCGGGTGATGACCGAGTTTCGCCGGCTAAGCGAACTCGATATTGCCAGCGGGCAGCGCCCGCCGCCTGTGACGACAAAACCCGACGACAGTGTGATTGAGCAGTTGTCCGAACGCGAAATGGAAATTCTGCAGTTGATCGCGCAGGGTCTGAGCAACCGCGATATCGCCGGCAAATTGTTCTTGAGCGAAGGTACCGTGCGCAACTACGTCAGCAGCGTGCTTGGCAAGTTGCATGCCAATGACCGCGCGCAAGCGATCGTCAAAGCTGCGCAACGGCGGCTGGTCAAGTTCGACTAGCCCGTATTTGTGGAGGCGCTGCGCCGATTGGCATAGTCATTGGCGCGCGCGGCATCGCCTTTAGCGCGATACAGATGCTCGAGCTCTTCGAATACATACGGATCGGGCGCGCCGACCAGATCGCACTCCTGCTCCAGGCGAAGCTGGATCGCCAGCGCTTCTTCGATTCTGGTCAGCGAACGCAGCGTCCATGCCACCATCCAGTGCGCGACGCGTTTGGCCTCGGCGTTGCTGCCCAGTTTGCGCAGTTCAAGCGCCTGTTCGAATTGCACCAACGCCTCGTCGTAGCGGCCAAGCTGATGCAGCGCATAGCCGATGTTGTTGCACAGTGACGCCCGCCACTTTTTTGCGGCCGGGTCGCTCGATGCTTCGGCCACCGCGAGCGCCTGCTCACCCCACTTGATTTGGTCCTCCGGCGCGGTGTCAACAAACGCCAGCATGTGCAGCGCGTCGATTGCCAGGCTGTCGTGCGGGGCTTCTTTGGCCAGCGCGAACGCGGCAGAAAAGGCTGCGCGCGCCTGCGTTAGGGCTTCTGGCGTTTGCGCCGCCGCCGCATGTTTTGCGGAGGCAAACGTGCGCCCGAGCTCAAGCGCGTGCCGCGCGCGCCCTTCCAGGCTGGTCGTGGCCAACGCCGGTTCAAGCGTCTTTAAGATTGCGCGCGCAGTGTCAAAGTCACCGCGCAAGCCGTGCGTGCGCGCAATCTGTGTGCGCAGCACAAATGCATCGTCGCCGGTCGCCTTGACCAGCGCGGTTTGGAAGCGCGCCTCGCTCAGCGCGGGGTTCTCGAAGTCCCATAGCGAATCGAGATCAAAGGCCATGTGGCTGATTGTAGCGGCGGTGCGCCGTTGAGACTTCGCGACATTCGCGCGCGGCGCCCCGGGACCGAGGTCCCGGGGCGGCTACGCGCAAGCCGCTTTGAGGCAGATCACAAAAAACTGTGGCGCACACTAAGCCACCCGCCGCCGTGTATCATCACGCGATATGCCACCCAGCCGCGAGAAAGATGAAACCACGCCGATTCGCCGGCAGTATCTCGACCTCAAACGCAAATACGCCGACTGCATCTTATTTTTCAGGTTGGGTGATTTTTACGAGACATTTGACGCCGACGCCGAGCTGCTTTCGCGCGAGCTCGACATCGTGCTGACGTCGCGCCCGGTCGGCAAAGACACGCGCGTGCCGATGGCTGGCGTGCCGCATCACGCCGCCGATGGCTATATCGCGCGGTTGATCGAGCGCGGCTATCGCGTGGCCATCGCCGAACAGCTCGGCAGCGAACCGGTCAACGGCCTGGTCCCGCGCGAGGTGCGCCGCGTGATGACGCCCGGCACCGTCGTCGAAGACAAGCTGCTCGACGCGGCGCGGCCGTCGTATCTGGCGGCGATCATGCGTGATGCGCATGCGATCGGGCTGGCCTACTGCGATATCACCACCGGCGAATTTCAGGCTGCGCAACTCGATGGCGATGCCGAGCTTGAGCGCGAGCTGGCGCGCATCCAGCCGCGCGAGATCATCGTGCCCGAAGAGCCCGCCAGTTCGCCGCAGCGCGCCACGACCGATGAGGCCGGCCGGCCGATCACGCACTTTCCGGCCTACCGCTTTGAAACCGGCAACGCGCGCCAGGTGCTGCTCGATCAGTTTCAGGTCGGCGTGTTGCAGGGTTTTGGCCTTGAGGAACGCCCGCTGGCGATGCGCGCGTCCGGCGCGATTGTGGCGTATCTGCGTGAAACGCAACCGGCCGCGCTCAAACAGCTGCGTGCGCTGCGCACCTATTCGACCGCGCAGTTTATGGGGCTGGACAGCGTCACGCGCCGCAATTTGGAGCTCACCGAAGTCGCGCGCAGCAGTCGCGCGCCGCAAAAGGGCCAGCTGCCGACGCTGCTTGGCACACTCGATCGCACCCTGTCGCCGATGGGCGCGCGATTGTTGCGCACCTGGGTGGCTCAGCCGGTGCTGGCGCGCGATGTGATCGAAGAGCGGCTGGCGCGTGTCGACGCGCTGTTTGAAGACGCGCTGCTGCGCGCCCGTGTGCGCGACGGCCTCAAACACATGCCCGATCTCGAACGGCTGGCAGGCCGCGTCGCCAGCAACATCGCCACGCCGGGGGATCTGCTAAAACTCAAAACCGCGTGCGCGCAGGCGGCGGCGATTCGTGTCGATGAACTGCGCCTCAAAGATATCGACCTGCAGGCGCCATCCTGCGCCCTGCAGCCGGTGATCGCGCTGATCGAGGCTGCACTGAAAGCCGAATCGGACGACGATGGGTTTATCCAACCCGGGTTTTCACCCGAGCTCGACGGTGTGCATTTTGCAGCGCGCGATGCGAAAACCTGGGTGGCGAACCTGGAGCGCATCGAGCGCGAACGCACCGGCATAAAGTCGCTCAAGGTCGGCTACAACAAAGTCTTTGGCTATTACATCGAGATCACGCATTCGAACACGCAGGCCGCGCCAACGGACTACATCCGCAAGCAAACGCTGACCAACGCCGAACGCTACATCACCCCGCAGCTCAAAGAGTACGAGACGCTGATTTTGAACGCCGACGAGCGCATCGCCGAGATTGAGCGGCGGCTGTTGACCGAGCTGGTGCAGGCCGTTGGCGCGCATACGCGCGCGCTGTTCGAATCGGCGCATCGTGTGGCGCGGCTGGATGTCGCGGCCGCGCTGGCCGAAGTCGCCGCGCGCCAGAACTATGCCCGGCCGGCTTTTAATGATGAGAACAGGTTGCGCATCGTCGATGGCCGCCATCCGGTCATCGAACAATTGATGGCGGACACGCCTTATGTGGCCAACGACACGCAACTCGACGCGGACGCGCGCATCATGGTCATCACCGGCCCAAACATGAGCGGCAAAAGCAGTTACATGCGGCAGGTCGCGCTGATCGTGCTGCTGGCGCAGATCGGCAGCTACGTGCCGGCGCGCCAGGCCGATTTGTGCATCGTCGACCGGATATTTACGCGCATCGGCGCGCAGGATGAACTGACGGCCGGGCAGTCCACGTTTATGGTCGAGATGGTGGAGACCGCGAACATCTTGCACCACTGCACCACCCGCAGCCTGGTCGTGCTGGACGAAATCGGGCGCGGCACCAGCACATACGACGGCCTGGCGATCGCGTGGAGCGTGATCGAGTATCTGCACAACCACCCCGAACGCCGCGCCATGACGCTGTTCGCCACGCACTACCACGAGCTGATTCAACTGGCTGGCACACTGCCGCACGTGCGCAACTACAACGTCGCGGTCAGCGACGACAGTGATGGCACAGGCAAACCCGCCCGCGTGGTGTTTTTGCACAAGGTTGTTGAAGGCGGCGCGGACAGAAGCTATGGCATTCATGTTGCTCAGCTGGCCGGGCTGCCGGGCAGCGTGGTAAACCGCGCGCAGACGGTGCTTGGCCAGCTCGAGAAAAATGCCACACCAAATGATATGCGCGCGATTGAGATAGCGGATTCCGGACAACAAATGGCGCTATTTGTTGAGTCATCCCCCGCGCTGGATCGACTCATCGCGATTGACCCAAATGCGTTGACGCCGCTTGAAGCACTGACTGTGCTATACGAGCTCAAAAAACTTAGCAATCGTTGATGCGGTGCGCTGAAATATCGCGCACTGAACGATTTGTTTCCATTTGAAGCGCCGGCGATAACCTGTTTTACCGTTCGCGACTACCGCTGGTGCCGCCGTGCGTGTTGATTTTCTTTGATACATTGCGCAATGAACGCTAAGCGAAACACGCTACGCAAATTTAATGTTGCGATCATCGCTGAATCTTTACCCTGTATACCTGCCTGATCTGTCTAAATGCAAGACGTTTTGCGGTCTATAAGCATAAACGCGTAGTGCAAATTGCATTAAAAAGTACCGGTAGAGTTTTTCGATACAAACCCCCGAAAATGTGCAATTTATGCTAGCCTCCCGAACTTAACATTCCTTAAGTTTGTTTTCATGTTGAGTCGAGTGCTGCGCGTCGCGTAAAAACGTTGCGCAGAAAGAGTCTGTGTTTGGAGGTGTGTCGTTGTTGAGTCGTATAGCAGGCCTATCTCCATAGGCATCACTTGCAATTGAGCTTTGAACATTTTCGTCGCATCACATTCATGTAAGCAGGAGAGAAGAAGGAGATATATGGGCCAGACCCTATTTCGCAGTCACCAAGTCCGGCAGCTATTTAGTTTGCTGCCAATCCCAGTTGTCGTCGCCATCATGGCGATGGTTGTCGGTCCGCGCGTTGCGTTGTCAAATTCGGCAGTTGTGCCGGCAAACGCAGTCAGTGAGCGCGCGCCATTTGTGATCACGTTGCCGGCGCGGTCGTCGGTCGAACTCACCGTTAACGGGTTTTGTTCGAATCGCGGGTTGCCATTTCCAGGCGCCACGCTCGTGCTTTCAGACAACTCGTCCGATTCTGTTCGCGCCATCATTAGCTATGGTCTGGAACAGGGATTGATCAACACCAACGCGTATGGCGTGCAGCTTGCGATTTGGAATGCGCTAAATGGCGCAAACCCCGCAAGCTTTATTCGCAGCGCCGCAGAGCGCGACGTGTTGAACCGTATCAACGAAGCGATCGGCAGCGGCGTCACACCAGCGGGTGTGCCAGGTGGCGCAGTGTCTTTGGTCGACGCAGTGCGCGGCTCCAAGGCATCGGTGGTTATAAACGGTTATCGCAACATCAGCGGTCGTGACCAGTTCTTTGGCACCGGCACGATGGTTGTTGAGAACCTGACCAACGCCGAGATCCAAATCGCAGTGCCCTATGGCGTGCGCTTTAAGGATCGAACCGGCGCGCGCGTGCAGGACATGGCGATCTATCCGATCGGCATTTCGCGTGCAATTGCTGCGCCGAAAGAGGTGATTGCCGGCCCATCAGGCGCGGCGGGTGCCGCAGGCGCGCCGGGCGCGAAAGGCGACACCGGTGCTGTTGGCGCGAAGGGTGATACCGGCGCGGCAGGCCCGGCGGGTCCGACAGGTGCAACCGGCCCAGCCGGTGGCCCAGGTCCAAAAGGCGACACAGGCGCTTCCGGTCCGAAGGGTGACACAGGCGCAATAGGCGCAGTCGGTCCGTCAGCGCACCTGGCCCGAGGCGACACAGGCGCACCGGGTCCAGTCGGCCCATCGGGTGCACCAGGTCCAAAGGGTGACACAGGCGTGGCGGGTCCAGCTGGTTCGCCGGGTCCTGTTGGCCCTGCGGGGTCTCCAGGCGCAGTTGGTCCTTCCGGCCCGGCCGGTGGTCCCGGCCCAACCGGTCCCTCAGGCATTAACTGCTGGGATCGCAACGGCAATGGTCGCGGCGACGATAACGAAGATGTAAATCGTGATGGCGTGGTTAACACGCTTGATTGCTTAGGCCCACAGGGCCCGATTGGGCCCGCGGGTATTCCAGGCTCGGCTGGCCCATCGGGCGCACCAGGTCCGAAGGGCGACACAGGCGCTCCGGGCGCTCCGGGCGCGGTCGGGCCATCAGGCGGCCCAGGCCCAGTCGGCCCACCGGGCGCTCCGGGCGCGGTTGGCCCATCAGGTGGCCCAGGCCCAGTCGGCCCATCGGGCGCACCAGGTCCGAAGGGTGACACAGGCGCACCGGGCGCTCCGGGCGCGGTCGGGCCGTCAGGCGGCCCAGGCCCAGTCGGCCCAGCAGGCGCACCAGGTCCGAAGGGTGACACAGGCGCACCGGGTGCTCCGGGCGCGGTCGGGCCGTCAGGCGGCCCAGGCCCAGTGGGTCCATCAGGTGCACCAGGTCCGAAGGGTGACACAGGCGCACCGGGTGCTCCGGGCGCGGTCGGGCCATCAGGCGGCCCAGGCCCAGTCGGCCCATCGGGCGCACCAGGTCCGAAGGGCGACACAGGCGCTCCGGGCCTAGTAGGTCCGTCAGGTGGCCCAGGCCCAGTGGGTCCATCGGGCGCACCAGGTCCGAAGGGTGACACAGGCGCACCGGGTGCTCCGGGCGCGGTAGGTCCGTCAGGCGGCCCAGGCCCAGTGGGTCCATCAGGTGGCCCAGGTCCAGTCGGCCCATCGGGCGCTCCTGGCATTAGTTGCTGGGATCAGAATGGCAACGGTCGAATTGATAGCAACGAGGATCGCAATGGTGACGGCACTGTTAACGTCCTTGATTGCTTTGGTCCAGCAGGTGCTCCTGGTGCAGTAGGTCCAGCCGGTTCTTCGGGCCCAGTAGGCCCGTCGGGTGCGCCAGGTCCGAAGGGCGACACAGGCCCATCGGGCGCACCAGGTCCGAAGGGTGACACAGGCGCACCGGTGCTCCGGGCGCGGTAGGTCCGTCAGGCGGCCCAGGCCCAGTAGGCCCGTCGGGTGCGCCAGGTCCAAAGGGCGACACGGGCGCACCGGGTGCTCCGGGCGCGGTCGGCCCAGCAGGTGCACCTGGAGCAGTGGGTCCGTCAGGTCCAGGCGGCGCGAGCTGTTGGGATCGCAATGGCAATGGTCGCGCGGATGACAACGAAGATGTCAATCGCGATGGTCTTGTAAATTCACTTGACTGTTTGGGCCCGCAGGGTCCAGCAGGTTCATCAGGCCCGTCGGGCGCACCAGGTGCTCCAGGTGCGGTAGGCCCGTCAGGTGCACCAGGTCCGAAGGGTGACACAGGCGCACCGGGTGCTCCGGGCGCGGTTGGCCCAGCAGGTAGCCCCAGGCGCAGTGGGTCCAGTAGGCCCATCAGGCGCACCAGGTCCGAAGGGCGACACAGGCGCACCGGGCGCAGTCGGCCCAGCCGGCGGCCCAGGTCCAGTTGGCCCAGCAGGTAGCCCAGGTCCCGTAGGCCCGTCAGGCGCACCAGGTCCGAAGGGTGATGCAGGTGTTCCAGGTGCAGCCGGCCCAGCCGGTGCACCGGGCGCAGTCGGCCCAGCTGGCGGCCCAGGCCCCGTAGGCCCGTCAGGCGCACCAGGTCCAGTTGGCCCATCGGGCGCACCAGGTCCGAAGGGCGACACAGGCGCACCGGGTGCGGTCGGCCCAGCCGGCGGCCCAGGACCAGTTGGCCCATCAGGCGCACCGGGCGCAGTCGGCCCGTCAGGTGGCCCAGGCCCAGTAGGCCCATCGGGTGCACCGGGTCCGAAGGGCGACACGGGCGCACCGGGCGCAGTCGGCCCAGCCAGGGTCGCACCGGGTCCACAGGGCCCAGCGGGTCCAGGCGGCGCAAGCTGTTGGGATCGCAATGGCAATGGTCGCGCAGATGACAACGAAGATATCAATCGCGACGGCGCGGTAAATTCACTTGACTGCTTGGGTCCACAGGGTCCAGCAGGCCCATCGGGTGCACCAGGTCCGAAGGGCGACACAGGCGGCACCAGGCCCAGTCGGCCCAGCCGGCGGCCCAGGCCCCGTAGGCCCGTCAGGCGCACTAGGTGCAGCGGTGCCAACGGCGGCCCAGGTCCAGTTGGCCCATCAGGCGCACCGGGCGCGGTAGGCCCAGCAGGTAGCCCAGGTCCAGTAGGCCCATCAGGCGCACCAGGTCCGAAGGGTGACACAGGTGCACCCGGTGCACCGGGCGCAGTGGGTCCAGTCGGCCCAGCCGGCGCACAGGTCCAGCAGGTCCAGTCGGCGCAAGCTGTTGGGATCGCAATGGCAATGGTCGCGCAGATGACAACGAAGATCCGCAGGCGTGACGCACGGTGTTCACAGGCTGCAGGTCAGGCCCAGCAGGTGCACCAGGTCGCTGGTGCAGTAGGCCCAGCAGGAGCCCAGGCCCAGTGGCCCATCGGGCGCACCGGGTCCGAAGGGTGACGCAGGTGTTCCAGGTGCAGTTGGCCCAGCCGGTGCACCGGGCGCAGTAGGTCCAGTCGGGCTGCCGGCGGCACCGGGTCCGAAGGGTGACGCAGGTGCTCCAGGTGCAGTCGGCCCAGCCGGTGCACCGGGCGCAGTGGTCCAGTAGGCCCATCAGGGCCCAGGTCCAGTCGGTCCGTCAGGCGCACCGGGTCCGAAGGGTGACGCAGGTGCTCCAGGTGCAGTCGGCCCAGCCGGTGCACCGGGCGCAGTAGGTCCAGTGGGTCCGTCAGGCGCACCGGGTCCGAAGGGTGACGCAGGTGCTCCAGGTGCAGTCGGCCCAGCCGGTGCACCGGGCGCTGTGGGTCCAGTAGGTCCATCGGGTGCACCAGGTCCAGTGGGTCCGTCAGGCGCACCAGGTCCGAAGGGTGACGCAGGTGTTCCAGGTGCAGTCGGCCCACCGGTGCACCGGGAGCAGTCGGTCCAGTTGGCCCAGTCGGCCCAGCCGGTGCACAAGGCCCAGCAGGTCCGGGCGGCGCAAACTGTTGGGATCGCAACGGAAACGGCCGTGGCGACGCTGACGAAGATGTCAATCGCGACGGTATCGTGAATGCACTGGATTGTTTGGGCCCGCAGGGTGCAGTCGGCCCAGCTGGCGCTGTCGGCCCAGCCGGCGTACCGGGTGCAGTGGGTCCGTCAGGCGCACCGGGCGCAGTCGGCCCAGCAGGTAGCCCAGGCCCCGTAGGCCCGTCAGGCGCACCAGGCCCTGTGGGTCCGTCAGGTGCCGCAGGCGCTTCTGGCTTGAGCTGTTGGGATCTGAATGGCAACGGCGTTATTGAAGGTAATGAAGATCGCAACGGCGACGGCAACGTCAACGTGCTTGATTGCGTTGGACCACAAGGTCCAGCCGGTGCACCGGGCCCAGTTGGCCCACCAGGTGTTCCAGGCGCGGTGGGGCCAGTCGGCGCCCCAGGCGCACCTGGCCCGGTCGGCGCACCAGGCCCAGCAGGCGCTGCTGGTCTAAGCTGTTGGGATCTGAATGGCAACGGCGTTATCGAAGGCAATGAGGACCGCAACGGCGACGGCAACGTCAACGTGCTGGATTGCATTGGCCCGCAGGGTGCCGTTGGCCCAGCAGGCGCACCCGGCGCAGTGGGTCCAGCAGGCGCCCCAGGCGCACCCGGCCCAGCAGGCGCGCCAGGGGTGGCTGGTCCAGCCGGCCCAGCCGGTGCCAATGGCTTGAGCTGTTGGGATCGCAACCTGAACGGTCAGCCGGATGGCGAAGAAGACATCAACAAAGACGGTGGTGTCAACGTGTTTGACTGTATCGGCGCACCGGGTGCTCCGGGCGCGCCAGGCGTTGCGGGTCCCGCAGGCCCAGCTGGTCCGCCAGGGGCTGGTGGCAGCTTCACGATGGTCCGCCTGGCCGTGCCAAGCGCGAACGACACGAACGTGATCAAAGTTCTCGACGTGGTTTGCCCAGCTGGCAAGCGCGTCGTGGGCGGCGGTGCTGACTTGAGCAGCTCGGTGCAGAACGACACGCGCCTGGCCATTCAGGACAGCTATCCGATCGAAGACAATATCTGGCGCGTCGTCGCAGTCAAGGACAATGCCTGCAACTGCCCAGAGTACAACTGGAGCTTCATCGCCTACGCGGTGTGTATCGACGCTCCGAGGCAGTAGTCGTTAATCGTTCTACCGGGAAATCCCTCTCCGCGCACAGCGGGGAGGGATTCTCGCAAAACGTATGACCAGGCACTAGGCTGCGCATTGCGCGGCTGATGTAGACTCAAAACGGGCCGATGGAGGATTCCCCCATCGGCCCGTTTTTTATTTGTAAAAATGCTCTGATGCGATTGCGCGTCGCGGCGGAAGATCACGCGTGATGCGCGAACTGCCGCCGATCGGCACACTGCGAGAAGGAGCAACAGTAAAAATGAAACGTACTCCCTATTTGGCGCTGGCCGGTGTGATCGTCGGCAGCCTGATCCTGTCCGCCTGCGGCTCCGCGACCGACCCGATTACTGGGACACCCGCGGCCGCGCCGCTCACATTGGTTGCGCCAACCCAGGCTGCGACACTGCTCCCATTTGCCACACGACCGCCGTTCGTGTTGCCTGATCCGCCCGTGCTCGGCGGCATCGATGGCGTCACCGGCGAGCTAAAGACCGGCGGCAAAATCACCGTTGTGGGCTGGGCCGTCGATGTGACCTTTGGCGCGCCAGCCGCGCGCGTCGAAGTGATCATGAACAACAAGTGGACGTTCTCGACGAAGACCGGGGAGCCACGCCCGGATATCACCGCAGCCCTTCAGCGCAAAGATGTCAATCTGGCTGGCTGGTCGGCTGAAATCGCGCTTGGCACGCTGCCACCCGGCGAGCACACGCTTGGGCTGCTGATCTTTGATGTCAACGGTCAACCGCATCAGATTTCGGCCACCCTGCCGATTGTGATCAATGATGTGGCGGGCGCCGCTGTGCCCGATGCCGCTGCCACCGCCGCTCCGGAAAACGCCTGTACGCTCACGGGAACCCTAGAGAAAGTGGAGGGCACCGCGCGGCCGGGTTGGGTGGTGATCGCATCGGGCTGGGCAGCGGATGTCGTCAACAACACACCGGCAACAAAGATCGTGTTTTTGCTGGATGGCAAAGCGGCGCTTGAAGTCAAGCTCACACTGGATCGCCCGGACGTGGCCAAAGCGCTTGGCCAGGATGGCCTGCTCACGACGGGCTTTAGCGGCCGTGTGCCGTTGCCTGACGATCTGGAAGAGGGCACCCATACGATCAGCGCGGTGGCCTACGACGCCGATGGCAACAGCATTGAGCTCGACAAACCGATCGAAATCAAGGTGTTGCCCAAACTCTAGTCGTGTGTCAAGGCAAACAGTTTGCCGCGAATCGAAGGGGGATTTTTCCGAAAATAGCAATATCTCCCGCACTCCGCGCGGGAGATATTGCTATTTTCGGAGTTAACTCTGTGCACTCGCGCGCGAAGTGCCGTCAACTGGCGCGAAAATTATGGGTAAGGGATAGCGTTCTGCGCGGGGGTAGTGAATTCGCCCAAAGATAAACTTTGCTTTGACAGACTACTAGCGCGCACATCAAAACGGCTGCTTGTCGATCTTTAGTGCGCGACGCCGGGCAAATACACGCGCTCGGTCAGCGCTGCGCATGACAGGCAGTGCATCGCGCCCGGGTCCAACAAGAACGCCTGTGTGCCATTCCAGCTGCCATATTGAATCGCTCGCGTATCGGTATACGTTATTTGCGAAGCAAGCGTGAGGGTGATGTTGAGCGTGCCAGGCAGGCTGTCGATTGAGCCGGTCTCGGTATGGGGCACGCTGGCCCAGCCGACAGTGCTGGCGAACGCGCCATTGATGATCGTCATCACGAGGGGCGCCGGATGGCCCTGATGGGTTATGGTGATGGTGCCCGTTGTCGCGCCCAGCACGCCGCCCCAGACGCCCGCGCTATTGCGCAACTGGCTGCCAAGCACTTCGTAACCGGTGTTGCTGATCGCGCGCGTGCCTGAGATAAACGCGGTGTCGAGCCGGTATAGCGCCAGCGGCAGCACGTTGGTGATAAAGCGGCTGGCTTCGCCGCCCGGCCAGGGCAGGTGGCTGTTGGCAGTGGTCAGATTGAGCGTGTCGTTGCCGATGCGCATCAACGCGGGTGGGTTGAGCGTCGGGCTGATGGCCAGCGCGCGCGTGACCAGCACCGTGCCGGTTGCATCGCGCATCGTGGCCAGGCCGGTCGAGCCGTTGGCGTTGTAATAGCGCCAGCCTGCGCCGGCGCGGATGGCCCAATCTGAGCCATTCTCAAACGTGTCGTAGGTGTAGATCCGGCTGAAGACGTGATAGTCGCTGCCGGGATAGTGCTGCACCATTCGCCAGATTTTCGGCCCTGGCACGTCACGCGCCGCAAAGACATGTTGCCGGTCAATCCACGCCGCCGCTGGCGCTCCCTCAATGACCGGCGCAATGCCGGCGATGATGTCGACCACCAGCGCGCGGGTGGATGTCAACGCCGGCGTGGCATTCAGCCGGTCGTAGTAGGCAGCGTTAAAGGCGCGATAGAACCCCGGGGATTCGGTGTTGATCTTCGCGATCGCCGCGGCGCTGTTTTCGTAGCGGATCCAGAACAGGTTCATGCCGCCGCCATCGCTCCAAAAATCCGTGGTGGCCAGCTCGGGCGTGTTCTGAAAGTCGTAGTCCCACTCGGTGCTCGATTGATACAGCTTCTCGGTGAGCGGGAACTCTGGGTGTCGCCGCGCAAACTCCGTCATTGCGGCATACGACACAGCCTGCGCAAATCCCTCTTCGAAGCCGCTCAGCGTCGGGTCATAGCGCCAGGACGCATCGCTGCTGAGCAGCCGGTCGTTGCGCCAGGCGTGCACCAGTTCGTGCGCGATCAGCTGGTATGGCGCGTTGTCGCCAAGGTGAATTTCGTCGTTGTGCGGATAAAAGATGGCGCTGCTGGTGCGCTGCAAATCGCGCACGAGCGTGACGGTGTAGCTGATCGATGGCGGGCCATACAGGTCTTGAATCACGGGCAGCATGCGATCGAGAAATGCACGAATATCGCCAGCGATCTCCGGCGTCCAGCCTGCGCCCGGGTTGCCCTGCGTGTCGATGCCGGCTGGCGCGAGTGTGTAACTGATGCGGTTGGCCGCATCGCCAAAGATTTCGCGGCGCACGACCAGCGGGCCGCTGCCGATCTTCGCGCTCTGCGCACCGGCGTCGTTGACCGCATACACGCTGGCGTAGAGCGTCATGCCTTCGGTCAGCGCCAGGCTGGCGCGCACGCGGGTTTCACTGCCGGTCGATTGCCACCAGCGCAGATTGGCTTCGGTGGCTGGCGTGACGCCGGTGCCGAGCGCGTATGCGTAATAGGCAATGCCGCTGTCGGGGTCGGCCACTGGCAGCCACTCGAGGGTGACGCCGTCCAGCACGGCTTTGGCGCGTAGGCTGTCTGGCAACACGGGTGGCGTGGCGTCGTTGGCAAGCGGCGAACTGGCTGCGCGCGCGCGATTGGCCTGCTCGATGGGAACGGTCTGAGCTTGATCCGCCTGCAGCCGAAGCCGCGATTCATCCGGCGTGATCCACTGTTCACCCGGGCGCGCTTCCCGCAATGCGCCACCGGCGCGCGCGATGCTGGGTGGGCGCGCACAATCGGGTTGTCTGGCACGGCATTGCCGATTTGGCGGAGTGACGGATTGCGCCAGCACCGATGCGCTCAGCATCAGCCCGGTGATCACATGGCTGGCAAGCTGCCAATACAGACGACGATGCGGCATCTTCGTTATCGTAGCCAGCGTGGGTGCGCTATGCGTTCATGCTTTGTGCGGAATTACGCGCATAACGCCGCAATCAGCACATCCAGCGCGGCACCTTCATCCATGCGGCCCGTCTTTATTGCAATATCTGCGTCGAGTAATGCGTTCATCGTCTCAACCAGCGCGGCGCGTTCAAACCGGCCGGATTGCTGCATGGCTTTCTTGGCGGCAAACGGATGCACGCCGATGCGCTGCGCCAAGGCCTCCGGCCCCATGCCGGCGTGGTCTTTGGCCTGGATCAGCAGGCGTGTCTGCCGCGCGATATGCGACAACACGACGAGCGGCGATTCACCGCGCACGATCACGCCGCGCACAAATTTGTAGGCGTCGGCGGCGTTGCGCAGGCTGATGGCGTCGATGAATTTGAAGATATCCGCCACATCCTCGTCGGGCACGAGCAATTCGACATCGCGCGTTTCGATGCGTCGGCCGAGCGCAAAGGCTGCCAGTTTTTCGAGCTCGTTGTCGAGTTTCAAGATATAGGTGCGGCTGTCGGTGTCGAAATGATCACGATCGTTTTTATCGCCGCGGTTGATCTTGGTGGCCAGCATCTGCGCGGCCTGCGGGCTGAGTTCGGCGCCTTTCGATTTTGCGCGCTCAATCAGCCATTTGACCGGATCGGCCGGCAAGCCAAATGCTTTGATCATGCCGCCGCTCTTTTGCTGGCGGCCAGTTTGATCAGCGCGTGCTTTTCATCGAGCAGCGCATCTTCCAAAAACACTAGCCGCGTCGATTCGCTCATGCCTGGCAGATAGTCGATCAGTTTCTGCAGCGGCGATTTGTCGGTGTCGGCCTCGGGTCGGCTTTCTTGCGGCCTTTGGCTGCGCTCAGCCCGCCCACAAAATTGTTGGCGATGATCAGCCGCTTTTCGGCCAGAAATGGCATCGTTTCACAATCGGCCATCAGATCGTCGAGCGCCGCGCCGCGCTCGAACACACTGGTGTTCATCGCCACGACATCGGGCTCGCCGATCTTCGCCTTCATCTCGGCGATGCGCTCGTTGCGGTCAAGAATGTTGGGGCCGTGAAAGAAGTACCACATGGAGAAGAAAGAATCCAGAATCCAGATAAGCACTTAGCAGAAGCCGTTGTCTTTATACCACTCGTAGGTGCGGCGCGCGGTGTCTTCAAAGGGACGGGTGACCAGGCCGAGTTGCGCGCGCGCTTTAGCTGCATCGAACCAAAAAGTGTCGCAGGCCAGCCGCAGCTGTTCGCCGCTCATAGGGATATCGACGCGCCAGCTTGCGCAGCACATCCACCGGCCCGGCTGCCGCGTGAATCAAGCCCGCGCGGCAGCGTGCGCGTGCGGCTGTGCCGCCCGACCACGCGTTTGCAGACGTCCAAAATGTCGCGATGCCACAGGTTCTTGCCGTTGAGCAGATAGCGCTCGCCCGCAATGCCGCGCTCAAACGCCGCGATATGCCCGGCGCACACATCGGCCACATCGATCATGCCGACGCCGCCGGGCGGGGCGACGCCGACATCGCGACGCGCCAGCTTGGTGATGATGCTGCCGCCGATCAGGTTGACATCGCGCGGGCCCATGATCACGGCCGGGTTGACGGTGACGACATCAAGCCCGTCGCGCACGAATCGCGCCACGACCGCTTCGGCCAGCACTTTGCTGTGCCCGTAGGGGTAGTCGGCTGGGCGTCAGGTTGAACGCATGCGTTTCGTCGACAGCTGGCGCCAAAGGCGCCCGGCCCATCGCGGCGCTGCTGCTGGTAACCACAATGCGTTTGACCTGCGTGGCTGCGCGCCGCAGGCAGCACGTTGCGCGTGCCGTCGACGTTGACGCGATACATGTGTTTGAGATCTGCGCGCCAATAGGTGGCGACAGCCGCCACGTGAAAGATCGCGTCGACACCGTGCGCAGGCGTGCTGCAGCGCCTCGGGTTCGGTGACATCGCCAAGGGCATCGTCATAGGTCAGCCCGGCCAACGCCTTGAGCGACGACGATTGCCGGCGCATGCGCGCGCACGCGCCATCCGCGCGCGCCCAGCGCTTCGACCAAATTGGCGCCGACAAACCCGGATGCGCCGGTCACAAGTGCGAACATGGGCTGCATGATACGGTGCGGCGGCTCTAAGTGGATCCCACAGAAGGTACCAGGCAGAATCGTATCCAACCCCGCGGAGCGGGGGTGGATACGATTCTGCCAATCAATCCTTTGTGACAATCGGCTTAGGCGCGTTCGCTCTAAAAGCAGGAACGCGCCACAAAGTAATCGTGCCAGGCCGGCGACAACCAGGCGCGCGCGGTTGCGCGCGCGTAGTTCCAGGTGCGCGGGTCAATCACGCGCTGCATGGTTTTTGGCGCGGCAACGGCATTTGCAGGCGGGTCTGTTTCAGTCTCCGAAGACGCGCCGCTGGCCTTGATCTTGCCTTCGTAGTAACGCCGCAATCCGTTTGCGATCACGCAGCGGTCCGCGCATCCGTCAGACGGCTGTAGTTTGCCATCAGCGCCGGGACCGCATCGGCGTTCTCGTGCACCAGTTCGGACAAATAAGCCGCTGTCCAATCGTGTTGAGGCAAATGGCTTGTCCTTGTCAGTCGAGGCGCTGTTTATCAGCCGCTCGATGTTAGCGCTGGCGATGCGCTCAACCGGGTTGACCAGATTGAGCGCGAACAGCGTCGATCAGCCCGCTGCAGCACAAACCCAAATGCAAAGCGCTGGCCGCGGCCGCGCAGGATCGTCGCGACAAACCAGACAAACACAAATGCCAGCCAGAGCATGAACACCGAGGTGTAGACACGCATTTCGGTCAGCCCATATACCTGTACATACGTCCACATGCGATGCAGCGCCGAAGCCATGATCACAAACAGCAGCCCGATCAACAGCAACGACAGCCCGCTGAAAGACGCGGTTTTGCGCCGACGGTGTCTTTGCTGCGCCAGCCAGTTGCCGGCCAACAGCACGATCAGCACCAACGTGGCAACCGTCACAAGTTCAAAGAAGCCGCGGCGCGCATATTCGGCAAACGTCAGCGAGTTGCTGAGATCGGCGGTGTCCAGCACCAGCGCGGCGCCGCCAAAGAAATAGCGCAGCTGCACCGCGACAAAAGTGGCGAACAACAGATTCAACAACCCGAGCACGATGCCGATTTCGACGTTGCCCAACCCGAACCCGGCCGGCCGCTCCGGCATGTGCACGCCGCTGCTATTGCCATCAAACACGAGCGCGGTGTACAGCGCGCCGCCGGCCAGCGCCGCGAAGAAGCCGGTCAGAATCGTGTGCAGCACGAAGGTATCCAGCCTGAACGCAAACGTGTCTTTGATCAGCGTTTCGAATGCGGCGTCGGCTGCGGCGAACAGCAGCCCGAAGACGAGCACGAGCGGCACTGCGATTGCCAGCCCCAAGATGATGCGGGAGACCAGCGCGCCGCGGCCGCTGTCGCGCAGGGCACGCCAGGGTGTCGCGGTTGTCAAGAGCGGCACAACACCGACCAGGGAGCCGATCCAGCCGCCGGCCACCGATTTCACGTAGCTGCGCAACCCGCCGACCAGCACGCGCCCGCTGGCTGAGCCAAAGACCATGATGCCAAGACAGATGATCAATGCCAGAAAGTTGAGCGCGATCAGGGCAGGGGTATCCCGCAACATAAAGAGCGCGCCAAAGGCCAGCGCCGGGAGTGCAAAAAAGCGCCCCCCACCGGTCAACACGCGGCCGCCCCAGCGCGCCACGCCAAACAGCGCGGCGCAGAACAGCAGCGTTGCCAGCATGACGTTCATGCCCCAGGGTGTCTCTTTGAGCAACCGGTCGGCGACAAATCCGAGCGGCAGGATCAGCAGCGCAATGCGCGATGCGATGCGGGCTTTGTTGTTCATCATGGCCGCGATTATTGGCAGACCCGTGCGCCCGGACGCTGCCAGATGCCTACAAAAGACCTGCAATACCCTGCTGTGAGAGCCGTCAAAAACTCTCATTTGGGGGGTGGGGGCAGGTGCTTAGGTGCTTAGGTGCCTAAAGTGCTTAAGGTGTCGAACGCCACAACCTTAAGCACTTTAGGCACCTCAAGCACCTTAAGCACCTGCCTTCTGCGATACGATACACCAATGGATTTGTTACTGTTGCTAAAGGCCATCCTCATGGGGATCGTCGAAGGGTTGACCGAGTTTTTGCCGGTGTCGTCGACAGGGCACTTGATCGTGACCGATGCACTGATCGGTTTTTCGACGACCATCGGCGGCAAAGATGCAGCTGATACATTTGCAATCTTTATTCAGCTGGGCGCAATTCTGGCTGTGGTGGTGTATTTCGCGCGCGACCTGATCGATTTGCTCAAGCGTGCAACAAGCGACGCGCGCGCGCGCCAGTTGCTGATCAATCTCGGGCTGGCCTTTGTGCCGGCGGCCGCGATCGGGTTCTTGTTTAGCAAACAAATCAAGGCCTATTTGTTTAGCCCTATGACGGTGGGCATCATGCTGGTGATTGGCGGCGTGATCATGTGGTGGGTGGAATCGCGCGCGCATCGCGCAGAGACGCGCGAGGTCGAGGCAATCCGGCCGCTGCAGGCCCTGGCCGTCGGCATCGCGCAGGTGGCTGCGCTGTTGCCGGGCATGTCGCGCTCGGCGTCAACGCTTGTCGGCGGGTTGTTTGCCGGCATGGATCGGCCCACAGCGCTGCGCTTTTCGTTCTATCTGTCGATCCCGACGCTGGGCATCGCCACGATCTATGACTTTCTCAAGAACCGCGACCAGATCACCGGGGCGATGCTGCCGGCGTTTGGCGTCGGGCTTGTGGTCGCATTTTTTGTTGCGCTGATCGTGGTCAAGTTTTTGCTCAACTACGTTAGCAAGCGGGATCTGCGTGTCTTTGCTGTCTATCGAATCATCGCTGGCGTGTTGCTCGTGGGTCTGGTATTCGCCGGCATCATCGGATGAGCCAAACGCAGCCGTCGCGCTGGTGGCCATGCCGCTGCGGGCACAGTGTTTCTCATGGCAAAACAGCGCGCCGCGCGCGCCACAAAATTCAAACTGGGATTTGCGTAGATTTGCATAGATTCTGTGCGCTGTAAACAGGCGGAACGTCACGCGCCGGGTCGCGACTTGTCACTGAGCACAGCGCCCCCGCGTGATATATTGCGATTCAATTTGGGCATGATTTCGAGTCAAATGCCTCGCAAATGACGCGTTCGTCACTGCAGGTTGGCTGATCTCGAAGAATGCAAGTCGGATTGGGTCGTTGAGGTGTAAGACGTTATGGCAGAAGAAAACGCGCCGCTCGAAAACGCGGCAGACGAAGCCAAAAAAGCCGCAGACGCAGTCGCTGCAGGCGTAAAAAAAGCAGGCAGTTCTTTGGCCGGTTTGAAAGGGTTGAAACCCGTTGTCAAAGCGGGTGCACCTGCTGCACCGGCCGCTGCCACAGGCAGCGATGCGCCGGCCACGCCGGCTCCCACGGCGCCAGGCGCGGGTGTCAAACCGGTTGCACCGGGTTCCGCACTCAAACCAGGCGCCGGGTTGAAACCGGTTGCGCCGGGATCAGGCATCAAGCCAGGTGCCGGGCTAAAGCCTGCGGCACCGGGCGCTGGTGTGAAGCCAGCCGCCGTGTCCGCTGACGCGCCAGCCGCCGCGCCGAAACCCGCTGCACCCGTTGCTGCGGCCGCGCCAAAACTGGCCGCCGCGGCCCCTGCCAAAAAAGAAGAGGCCCGGTCTTTGTGCCGCCCACCGGCGTGTCACGCCGCGAGTTTCTAAACTATGTGTGGGGTGCGTCGATCGCGCTGTTTACCGCGCAGTTTGGCGGCCTGACCTTCTTCTTCGCCTTCCCGCGCTTTCGTCCGGGTCAGTTCGGCGGCAAGATTCCGGCCGATATTGGCAACCTGCCCGAACTCAACAAACCGCCGGTGCCCAACGACGTGGGTAAGTTCTGGCTGGTTAACACCGACGAAGGTGTCAACGTCCTTTACAAGATTTGCACCCACCTGGGTTGCATCTATCCGTGGTCGGATGCGGCGGGCATTTTTGCCTGCCCCTGCCACGGGTCGCAGTTTAAATTGACGGGTGAATACATCGCCGGCCCGGCGCCGCGCTCACTCGATAAATTTCAGTTTGAGATTTTGGATGCTGCGGGCAAAGTGTTGCAAACCGTCACGGATGGCAAGCCAATTGCATTGCCAGCCGGCGCGCAGACGATTCTGGTCGATACCGGCAAGAAAGTCGACGGCGCATCGCATTTCTAACGTTGTGACTGGGTAGTTGTTTACGGAGGCAAGAAAACATGGCAGTTATTGGTGAAAAGCTGGTCAAACAGCTCCGCACCGTCGGCGTCAAGGGCACGGTTGCACAGCGTTTGGATGATGCATTTACCCGCCTGAACACCGGCTTGTCGTGGAACGATGTGCGCGGTGTGCTGCGTGGCGATCCGCCGGCCAAGCCAAATCCGCGCGTCAAGCCGCACACGGAGAGCTTCTGGTATCACATCCGCCCGACGTTTTATCACGAGGCGGTGACCACGCTCTATCCGACATTCCGGCTGGGCTTGCTCTCGGCGGTGTTCTTTACGTGGGAAATCATCACCGGCCTCTTTTTAATGATTTTTTATACGCCGTCGCCAACCGCAGCGTATGCCAACATGCTCGATATCATCACAAACGTGCCCTTTGGCAAGTTTATGCGCGATATGCACCGGATCGGTGCCGAAGGCATGGTCATTGTTGTGACGCTGCACATGTGCCGCACGTTTATCACCGCGTCATACAAAAAACCGCGGCAGTTCACCTGGTTCACCGGCGTTGTGCTGCTGATCATTACGCTGTTTCTCTCGTTCTCGGGCTATTTGTTGCCATGGGATCAGCTGGCGTTCTGGGCGGTCACGATCGGCACCTCGATGGCCGATGCCGCGCCGTTGGTCGGTCGTGAAGTCAACCTGTTGTTGCGCGGTGCGCCGGATATCGGCGCGGGCGGTCTGTTGCGCTTCTATCTGTTCCACGTGATCTTGTTCCCGCTGATCGGCATCGTCTTTCTTGGTGTGCACTATTACAAAGTGGTGCGCTTTGGCATTTCGCTGCCGCCTGAAATGGAAGCTGTTGGCGAAGACACCGCGCGCAAAGTGCCGCCGGAGAAGCGCGTCAACTTTTTGCCGGATATCGCGACAAACGAGATCATGTATGCCGCGGTGACCTTTGCGGTGCTGGCGTTGCTCAGCGCCACAATTTACGCGGCGCCGCTGGAGAACCACGCCAACCCCAAGCAGACGCCGTTGCACACGGTTGCGCCGTGGTATTTCTACTGGCTGCAGGGCTTGCTCAAGATTCCGCACATCATCCCGATTCCTGGTTTGGAAGGGCTGGACTCATTCTTTGCCAATGGGCTTGGCTTGACGCCCAAAGTGTTCTGGGGCGTCGTTGTCGGCCCGCTGCTGATCGCGCTGCTGTTTATCGTGCCCTATATCGACCCGAACCCGAGCCGCCGCTATGGCGATCGCAAGTGGGCGCTTGGTTTGGGAGCGGCATTCGCCGCGCTGATTTTGTATCTGTCGATGGCGGGCGCGCCGCTGGGTGTGTCATTTACCGGGTTTGGCTATGTCGGCGGCGACCCTGCTGTCGAAGTTGGCCAGCACTTTATCCCGGATGAAGGCGAAGGCAGGATCAAAGAGCTGCATTTCGAAGCGATGGTGCTCGGCAAACATGAAGTCACCGGTTCGCCGGAGACCGGCAGCGAAGAGTTCAACGAGATGATCAAGGAGATCAACGCTGACATCATCCATCGCAAGTCCGGCCCGGATCCGCTCGGCAACATCATGCCGCAGGATGCCAAGGCGCGCATCGATATCGAAGAGATTCAGAAAGACTTGCGGAAATTTACGTTGTTTATCGACTACACCGACAAAAACGGCGCGCCGCAAACGTTTAGCAAATACATGTTTTTGCACGCCGAGTCGGGTTACGTGCATTAGGCACAAATTGGTCGCAGCCTGCGCTGCGACTAAATTTGTGTACGTTCAGGATAGGCTTGGTTTGAAAGTCTGGCGCGGCTGCTGAAATGCCCGGCCAAACTGGTTCGTGTAAGAGGACAAATTGCGATGTTGAAATCAATTTTGACGTTTCGGCCCAGCTTCCCGCTGCGCATCATCACCGGTCTGGTGGCATTCACCATGCTGTTGGGCGTGTGCTTTGTGACGTATGTGTTGGATGTCAGCACCAACCTGTCTGAGCGCGATCTAAACTTTCGCGGTCGATTGATCGAGCAGGGCGCCCGTTACTATGGCGAACAATGTGCGCGTTGCCACGGCGCCGACGGCAAGGGCATCGACGGCCAGGCGCCTGGCATCAGCAACGCAAACTTTTTGGGCAAAACCGAATTTCGCGAAGTCGATGGACAGCGCGTACTCGGCGTTTTGACGGCTAGCCCGCGCATGACGGAGCTTGGCTACGCCGGCAGCCTGCGCGATTACATTCGCAGTGTCACCGCCTCTGGCTTGCCGATCAAGAGCAGCGAAGATTGGGCGGCGCCGCATCCGGCATTCAGTGAAAAATACGGTGGTCCGCTGCGCGACGACCAGATTGAGAACATTACATCGTTTGTGATGAACTGGGCCAACAACCCATATTCTGATGATGGCGCGATCATGCCGGCGAAACTCGGCTCAGGTCCGAAGCCGACCGCAGTGCCACTCACCGCCGAACAGGAAGCGGGGAAGGCTGTGTATCAGAAAGCGGGTTGCACGGCATGTCACGCAATCAAAGGGGTTGGCACGCAGGGTGCTGTAGGCCCAAGCCTGAGCAAGATTGCGGTCACCGGCGCCGAGCACTACACCGCGCCAGAATACGCCGCCAATCTCAAGGGCCAGCCGCCCGTGACGACGGTCGAAGAGTACATCACGCAGTCGATTCTCTTCCCGAACGCGTATATCGTTCCAAAGTGCCCAGTGGGCGCCTGCGCGGCCGGGGTCATGCCCCAAAACTTTAAGGACACCATCTCGCCGGCAGATCTCACAAACCTGGTGGCCTATCTGGCCAGCTTGAAGTAGTGAGAAGGTCCCGAAAAAGCACAAGTCCCGCGCACCGCGCGGGACTTGTGCTTTTTCGGGTGCGCCGGAGTTGTGGGGTGCGTCACAAATTTTGGGCGGCGTGCCGCCCGGCGGGAAGACGCGACAGTTAGCCGCCGAAGGGCGGCTTCGCTATGGCTAGCCCGGGACCTCGGTCCCGGGTCGCCCTGCTTCAAAATAGTGCGCGCCGAGTTGTGCGCCACTTCCCCAGACAGCTACAATCTAATGATGCAACCCTCCGATCAACACGATGTCAAGCGCGTCACTGCCGCGCTCATGATTGCCCAAAGCCTTTCTTCCGCCGCCTACTCGTCGTCCGTCGCCGTCAATCAGCTCGCGATTGTTGAGATGACTGGCGGTCTCAAATGGTTGGGCGGGTTGCCGTCAGCGCTGGTATTGGCGGGTTCGGCCGTGATGGCGGTGATCGCCGGGGGCATGGTTTCGCGCTACGGTCGCCGCAATGTTCTGACGATGGGCACCGCGCTTGGTGCGCTTGGCGCCACGATCGCCGGTATCGGCGTGCTGACACAATCCTTAATTGTGTTTATCGGCGGGCTGTTTGTGATTGGATTCTGCCGCGGCGCGCTCGAACAGAGCCGGTATGCCGCCGCCGAGGTCAACACACCGGATCGGCGCGCGCGCGCGCTGAGCTTTGTCGTATGGGGCGCCACCATCGGCGCGGTGGGCGGTCCGTTGATCGCGCCATATACCGACACACTCGGCCAATCGCTGGGCATGCACGCGTTTGCCGGACCGTTGTTTGCAACCGGGTTGTTCTACGCGATTGCCGGCGTGGTGATCGCAGTTTTGCTTGCGCTCGACCTCAAAGGTCTGGCCGCGCGCGTGGCGGCGCTCAGCCACAACCCGGACGCGCCAAAGGTCGCCACGGTGAATCGCTCATTTGGCGAAGTCTTCCGCACGGTGCCGTCCGCGCGCGCGGCGCTTGTCACCATGGGGGCCGGGCAAACCGCCATGGCCATGATGATGACGTGCATTGCGATTCACATGCGCGACCATAACCTCGGCCTCGACGCGGTCTCGTTCGTGATCAGCACGCACACGCTGGGCATGTTCGCATTCTCGCCGATCGTCGGACAGCTAGCCGATCGCTACGGGCGCCGCGCGGTCATCATGGGCGGCGTGTTTATTTCGGTCTGCGGCTGTTTGCTCCTGCCGGTCTCGCTCAACACGCCAGTGATTGCGTTTGCAGAGTTTCTGGTCGGGTTGGGCTGGAGCGCCTGCTATGTCAGTGGTTCGGCCATGTTGACCGACGCGCTGGGCCTGGCTGAACGGGCCCGGTTGCAGGGCGCCAACGACTCGGTGGTCAACATTGGCAGCGCGGTGGGCAGCTTGAGCAGCGGCCCGCTATTGCAGTTGATCGGGATTTGGCCGCTGGCGGTTGTCGGAATAATGGTCGCAACATTGCCGCTCTGGTTTGTCGTCAATCTGGCGCGGCCGAAGCAACCGGCGTTGTCGGCCTGAGTCGTGTAGACTCTTTAATGCATGTTTAGCGCGAGAAACGAACGGTCACTCGACGAGATCATCGAAGTGTCGCTGGGCACGACATTTCCGGCGTGCCAGATACAGGTCCTTGTTTCGGGCAAATCCGCCTATCACAAGGCATTCGGCACGCTCGACCCGGAGACGCGGCAGCGCCCGACGCAGCTCAGCACGCGATTTGATCTGGCCTCGCTCACGATGGTGTTCACGGCTGCCGCGGTGATGACATACGTCGACCAGGGGTTTGTCTCGCTCGATCAGCCGGTGCGCGATATCCTGCCTGAATTTAGCGGTGTGCGCAATGTAGCCGCGCATCCGTTTCGCGAAGCGCCGCACGAGCCCGTCGATCTGTACCCGCGCGGGTCGCGCATCGATGTTCGGCGTGTGACATTGCGCCAATTGCTGGCGCATAACTCCGGGTTGCCCGCCTGGCTGCCCTTGCACATCGTGCGCGGCGATATGATCATGTCCGGCAAGTCACCGCTGCATATCGACTTCATGCTGCGCGACATGATTACCGGCACGATGTTCTCGTATCCGCCCACGCAGCGCGTGGTGTTTTCGGATGTCGGCTATCTGATTCTCGGATTCGTGCTGGAACGGCTCGGGCGGCGGCCGTTGCGGCAGGTTTTGCGCGACCGCGTGGTCGATCCGCTCGGCCTGCTCAGCGTCTGCTACGGCGAATTGCCCTGCGACGATGTGGCGCCGACGGACATCGACAAGCCCAGCGGCATCCGCATCTGCGGCACCGTGCACGACGAAAACGCCGCGGCGCTGGGTGGCGTGGCTGGGCACTCCGGGCTATTCGCGCACGCAGCAGATATCGCGCGCATCGGCGAGGTTTTTCGCACCGGCGGCGCGCCGCTGCTGGGCCGGCAGGCAGTTGAAGAGATGATCGAACCGCAGGCTGAAGAGGGCACCGTGCGGCGCGGTCTCGGTTTTGCGTTGCACTCGGTCAACGAGCTGGCGTCCAGCTCGCCGCTCGGCCTGCAATCGTTTGGCCAGCTTGGGTTTACTGGCACATCATTGTGGATTGACCCATCGCGCGAGATGGTGGTGGCGTGCCTGACCAATCACGCCTATATCGGCAACTCAAACGATGAGACCATGAACGGCTTTCGGCTGACACTGCATCGCGCGCTGGCGGACATTGTGCCGGTTACGCGACCGCGTTGACAAACGCGCGGCGCGCGCCAGCAGCGATCAATGTGTCACGAATGGCCTGCGCATGGAGCGGGTCGCGGGCCAGCGCGATCATATTGCCGCCACGGCCGCCGCCGCTCATTTTTGCGCCAAGCGCGCCCGCGCCGCGCGCCGCGGCGCAAAGCGCATCCAACTCCAGGCTCGATACGGTCAGCGCCTGCAGCGCGGCGTGATTTGCGTTCATCAGTTCGCCAAGCGCCAGGAGATCGCGCGCGATCAGCGCGGCGCGACCGTCTTCGACGATGCGCGCGATGGCGTCAAACTGCGCGTTCAGGCGATCGGGTTCCGCTTCCCAGGCGCTGCGCACATCACCGACTGGCACGCGGGTGGGTGTCGACTTGCCGGTGTCGGCGATCACCAGTGGCACAGGCGGCAACGCCCCCAGCGGCGTGACAACGTGATCTTTTACAAACCAGACCGGCTGTTCATGCGCGATGACGGTGTTGTCAACGCCGCTCGGCGTGCCATGGTGCAGCCGCTCGACGTCGTAGGCCAGCGCGCTCGCGTGCTCCGCGTGCAGTTCATGGCCGAGATACGCCGTCAGCGCGCGCGCGATGGCGATCGAAACAGCCGCGCCGCTGCCCAGATTTGAGCCGACCGGGATTTGAGAGTGAATTGTCACAAGCGCGCGTGGCGGCCGCGCGCTTATTTTCTGCAGTGTCAGATACGCGATCAACGCAAGCGGGTGCGGCCGGCGCATCTGCGTGGGCGGCGTCTGCGGCAGATGCACGATGTGGTTGATGTCGGTCGCCCGAATTTCGAATACGCCGTTGCGCGGCTCGACGCGCACGGTGGTGCGCAGGCCGCTCACCGGCAGCGCGATGGCCGGCCGGCCGTAAACGACGGCGTGTTCGCCAAACAAGATCACTTTTGCGCACGCGCTGCGTTCAACAGGGGGAAGCACGGGGGAATTGTACAGACAGAACACAGACAACAGAGTACCAGAATACAGACAAGCAACTGTTATCCGTGTTCTGTGTTCTGTGTTCTATTGTCTGTGCTCTGTTATCGGTCGTCTTCCCTTACAATTCCTCAACACATGATCGGCAGCCTTGGAAAAGTGGCGTTCGACACGCAACATCCAAATGTCAGGCAAATTGAGCCTTGGCAGGATGGGCGCCAGCTTGCTACGCTGCTGGAGGCCGCGTTCTCACAGGAGACGATCGACGCCAGCGGCCACCGCATGATCGACATGCTGCGCAATTACGGCCAGTTTGAGCCGATGACCTTTGGCTTTGGCACCAGTTTTTTGTGGATCGAAGACGGTCAGATTCTGGGCAACGCCTCGATCCAGCGCAACCCGATCCGGCGCGACACGTGGATCATCGGCAATGTCGCCACCGACGCTGCAAAGCGCGGCCGCGGCATCGCGAGCGCGGTGATGCAAGCCTGTTTGCGCTTTGCCGCGCTCAAAGACGCGCGCGTGCTGGCGTTGCAGGTCGACAAGGGCAACAGCGCCGCGGTGCGCTTGTATGACCGGCTGGGGTTTCAGGCTGTGGGTGAAGTGACGTATTACTTGCGCCGCTCGGTGCGTGCCTCGCCCGTCCCGCTCACGGCCGAGCTCGACGCAACCGTGCGCGTGCGCGGCGCACGCTGGTCCGATCGCGAGGCAGTCTGGCAGCTTGCGCGCCACAACATCCCGGAACCTCTGACGTTCTCCGAGCCGTTTGAGCGCGGCGTTTACAGGCTTGGCATGCGCTGGTCGCTGTTCAATACGCTCAACGGCAATCCTGAAAAATGGTATCTGCTCGAGAACGCGGCGAGCGGCGCTGTGCTTGCCGCAGCCCGCACGCGCGTCAACATCGACGGCGCAAATCACCACATCGAACTCATGCTGCGCGACGACACCGAGGCTGTGCACGGCGCGGCATTGCTGGAAGCGGCGATGCAGCGCTTTGAGCCCTATATCAGCAAGCCTGTGTATGCGGCGCAATCGCTTCCGCATCTGCTCTCGCATGAGGCGCTCAAAGCTGTCGGTTTTCAGGCGGCGCGGCACCTTGTGCACATGCGGATGGATCTCTAAATGCCCGAACTCCCCGAAGTTGAAACCATTGCGCGCACGCTGCGCGACGGCCGCGGCGCGCCCGCGTTGCTTGGCCGCACCATCAAAGAGACGCGCGTGCCATGGCCGCGCGAGATTCATGCCATGGCCGCCGATGCGTTTGCCGCGGCTGTTGCCGGCACACAGGTTAGCCAGGTCGGCCGCGTCGGAAAGTATTTGGTGCTGACTTTGCGCGCGCCCCGCACCGGTGTCGAACGCCGGATGCTTGTGCACTTGCGCATGAGCGGCCGCCTGGATGTGGTGCCCGCAGCCGACGCGTTTACAAAACATGCGCGCGTGGTCTGGCTGCTCGATAACGACCTGGCGCTGCGATTTGAGGACGCGCGCAAGTTTGGCCGCGTGTATCTGCCCGAGCGGCTGGAAGATGTCACGGGCAAACTTGGCCCGGACGCGTTGCTCGTTAGTGAAGCCGACTTTGTCGAACGGCTGCGCGCAAAAAAAGGCGCACTGAAATCGTTGCTGCTGGATCAGCACTTTCTTGCCGGCGTGGGCAATATCTACGCCGATGAGTCCCTGCACCGAGCCGGGTTGCACCCGGAACGCGCTGCGTCTACCTTGCGCGCGCCGGCGGCGCAGAAGTTATTCGCATGCGTGCGTGAAGTGCTGTTGGAAGGCATCGAAGCCAACGGCGCCAGTTTTGACTGGGTCTATCCGGACGGCAACTTTCAGCAAAACTTCCGCGTCTATGGCCAAACCGGAAAACCGTGCCGTCACTGCGGCAGCCCGATCGAACGCATCATCGTTGGCCAGCGCAGCACGCACTTCTGCGGGAAATGCCAGAAGTAGCGTCAAGAATTCAGAATCCAGAATACAGACAAGAGGGCGGCTTTGAGTAATCGCTTGTCTTTATTCTGGATTCTGGGTTCTTTGGTCTCTGTTCGCTCCCCACATCGCCCAGGCTGCCAGCAGCGTGACGTTTTCGATCTCGCCATTGACGATGGCGGCATTGATCTCAGCGGCCGACAGCCAGCGCGTGACGATGATTTCGCCAGCTTCAGGCGCATCGGCGCCGGGCGTGAGTTGACGCGCAACCACGACATGGCCGCGTCCTTTTGAGCGGCGGTTATTGGCCAGGAATGAGCCGATGTGCTCGACATGACCGGCGTGCCAGCCGGTTTCTTCCAGCAGCTCGCGTTTGGCAGCTTGGAGCATGTCCTCGCCACCGTCAATCGCGCCGCCTGGGAACTCGTCAACCACACGTTGGGGCGGGTGGTTGTATTGATAGCTCACCAGAAATTCGCCGCTTGCATTGATTGCGATGATGACGACGAAGTCGCCCGCGTGCGGGAAGTGCAGCCAGTTGATGCGTTTGCCATCCGGCAACGCAACAATGTCTTCGGCGATGGTCAGGCGCGGATGATCGAGCAGAATTTTCGAGCTGACCACGGCCCAGGCTTCGATGGATGGTTTTGTCATGGTGTTGGCCGGAAATGGCCCCGGATGCTCGATGATGCGCGCGGCCTGCGCGCAACCCTGCATCGCTGCAGCCATCATATCTGCGCCGTCCGTCAGCGCGGCCAGCGCGGCGCCGCAAAAGGTGTCGCCGGCGCCGGTCGGGTCGATCTCGATCGCGCCGTTGCCGGGCACGCTGCCGCGGTGTGCGCTCGAAATGGCCAGCGCGCCGTGTTCACCCAGGGTCACAAAGAGCAGCGCACCTGCGCGGGTCGCGGCCTGCTCGACCGTGCCAAACAGCAGGCGCGCCTCGTTTTCGTTCATGTAGAAAATATCGGCCTGCGCGAGCAGCGCGCGCACGGTGGTGGCTTCGGCCTGCACCACGCGGGCATACGTGCCGACCGAAATGCGCCGCGCGCCGCGCGCCCGGCACGCTTCGAGAAACGCCAGCTGACGCGCAGCCGAGCTCAGCGCGGCGATATGAACGCAGTCGTAGATGCTCAGATCATCCGGCAGCTGCTCCGGCAGCAACACCGCCTCGGCGCCCCAGCCGGCGCCGAGCAAGGTCGCCCGGCCGCCGCCGTGATGGGCAATCTCAAGCTGCGGCATGGCTTCCGGCGCGACGCGCGGCCCGAGCCAGCGCACCCGTGCGTTGACCGGTGCGAACACGGCCGGCATCGGATCCGGCTTTGGCGCGAACAGCGAGGTCGTGGCCCCGGCCTCCGCGCTCGCCAGCGCGGTATACAGCCCGGCGCCCCCCACCGTGTGCGCGATGCCGGTTGCGAGATGTAAGGTGTCGTGCGAGGCGGTGCCGATGACGAGTAACGTGCCCATGTGCGGGCGTGACTATACTCGCTGTTCGTCATGTCAGAATCCATTTCCGCTCAAAAACGTGCCATACGAAAATCGGTGCGCGCCCGGCGCGATGCAACGGACCCGGCCTTTCGTACGGCCGCGTCGGCCGCGATCACGGCGCAGGCGCTGGCGCTGCCGGCCTACGCGCAGGCCGCGACCGTGCATCTGTTTCTTTCGTTTCAAAGCGAGGTCGATACGTCTGCCATCGCGGCCGATGCGCTGGCCCGCGGCAAACGCGTGCTTGTGCCGGCGTTTCCTGAAGGTGCTGACAGCATGCGTTGCACCCAGATCACAACGCTCGACGCCGCGGCGTTTGATGTCGGCGTGTGGGGCACGCGCACGCCAAAGCACTTTATGCCGGTGCCGCCAGAAGACATCGATTTAATATTTGTGCCGCTGTCGGCCTTTGCGCGCGGGCCCGACGGGGTGCACCGGCTGGGCTACGGGCGCGGGCACTACGACCGTTTTTTGCCACAGCTGCGCGCTGATGTGTTGAAAATCGGGCTGGCATTTCGACTACAGGAAGAGCCTGTGCTGCCGCTCGAACCGCACGACATCATGCTGGATACTGTGTTGACCGAATGAACGACTTTCTTGAAGTCGCTGCGGCGTTCATGGATGTGGCGTTACCGCAGATGCCGATGCCCTGTTCGTGCCGGTGGCTTACGATAGGGCGGTGACTGAAACTCGCATGACCGATCAACCAAAACATGACTTTCTATGGCGACCAGCGGCGATTGTGTTTATGAGCAACGCCTGCATCATGGTGCTGGAACTGGTGGCCGGGCGCCTGCTCGCGCCAAATATCGGCGTGTCGCTCTACACGTGGACGAGCATCATCGGCGTGATTTTTGCCGGCATGAGCACCGGCAACTATCTGGGCGGGCGGCTGGCTGATAAACATGCTTCACGCCGCGCGTTGGGTGTGCTGTTTATGCTTGCCGGGCTGGGCAGCCTGCTGGTTGTCGCGCTGGCATGGATGCTGCAGGGCCGGACGGTGTTTGTGCTGCCGGGCGTGCCGCTGCTCGCGCGCATTCTGCTGTTTGTCGGTGTGATCTTTTTTGCGCCGAGCGTGTTGCTCGGCATGATCACGCCGTTTGTGATCAAGCTCGCTGTCAACGATTTAAACACCAGCGGCGACACGGTTGGGCGCATCTATGCCGCATCCGCGCTGGGCAGCATTCTCGGCACGTTTGCCACCGGCTATGTGCTGGTGTTCTATTTTGGGGTGCGCGCGATTCTGATCTTTGTCGGGCTGATGTTGATCGCGCTGGGTGTTGTATTTGGCGATTGGTTGCGGCGCGCGCCGCAACCGAATCTGGAGGTGCCAACAGCATGAAAACACTGCGCTTTCCCAGCCTGATCGTGTTTGTGAGCAACACCTGTCTGATGATGATGCAGCTGGTGGCCAGCCGTCTGGTTGCGCCGCTGATCGGCGTCTCACTTTACACCTGGACCAGCCTGATCGGCGTGATGCTCGCTGGCATCAGCCTTGGCAATTATCTCGGCGGACGCCTGGCCGACCGTGCGGCGTCGCGCGCCACGCTGGCTGCGGTGTTGATTTTTAACGGCGTCGTGGAGCTGGCGGTCCTTGGCATCTTTGTGCAGTTTGGGTCACGGCTGGGTCTGGTTCCGGTCGATGGCCTGCCGCTGATCGTGCGCATGGCGCTTTTCTATGCCATGCTCTTCTTTCTGCCAAGCCTGGCGCTCGGCTTGATCTCACCGCTGGTGATCAAGCTCACGCTGCGCGATCTGGCTCACACCGGCCGCGCGATGGGGCGCATCGCAAGCGCCTCCACGATCGGCAATATTCTGGGCACGTTTGCCGCTGGGTATGTGCTGATATCGCTGTTTGGCACACGCATGGTGCTGCTCGGTATCGGTCTGACGCTTCTCGCGTTGGGGTTGTGGGTAGCCGCGTCCGGGCGCGCGACTGTGCCACTGCGCACACTGTCGCTTGCGAGCGTGCTGGCACTGCTCGTTGCGCCGAACGTGACCTACGCGCCGGTGCGCGACGCCATTCGCGGCAGCTGCCAGCGCGAGACTAACTATTTTTGCATTCGCGTGCGCGACGATGAAAAGGACGGCAAACAATACCGCGTGCTGACGCTAGACCGGCTGGTGCACAGCTATGTCGCGCTCGACGATCCGACCGAGTTGCGTTACCAGTATGAAAAGGTCGGCGCTGAAGTCTCCGACTTTCTTGCCAAGCGCGATGGCCGCATCGACGCCTTCTTTATCGGCGGCGGCGGCTACTCGCTGCCCAAGTATCTCGAAGCGGTGCACCCCGGCGGCGCGATCGATGTGGCCGAGATCGATCCCGGCGTCACCGAGACCGCTTACGACCAGCTCGGCCTCTCGCGCGAAACAAAAATACGCTCGATCAACGACGATGCGCGCCTGTATCTGGCCACCGCGCCGCCGACGCAGCGTTACAACTTCGTGCTCGGGGATGCCTTTAACGACTTCTCCGTGCCATATCACCTGACCACGCACGAGTTCAACGCGCTGGTGCGCAACCACATGACCGACGACGGCATCTACATGCTGAACCTGATCGATGGCAACACACTCCCATTTGTCGGCGCGTTTTTGCGCACGCTGCGCGGCAGCTTTGCGCACGTGGTGCTGGTGACCAGCGGCGGGCAGTTGCTCGGCACAAAGCGCAATACGTTTGTGGTGCTGGCTTCGATGCAACCGATCGATATCGACACGCTGCGCACGTTTGCCAGCGCCGACAAGACGCGCGACACCGACGCCTGGATCGTTGACGCGGCTGAAGTCGAGCAGCTGATCGCATCCGACAGCCTGATCCTGACCGACGATTTTGTGCCCACTGACCGCCTGCTTGCGCCGATGTTTGAAGCCTCGGAAACGTCGAAATAGGGCAGAGCCACAGTGGGCGCAGCGAACACGGCGATTGCACACTGCTCTCACCGCAGTGCCGAGTAACGTGCAACCTAATACCATTGCTCTAAGTACGGAAAAGGCATACACTTTCCCCATGAACCGCGTGAGCAGGCTTGTAATCGTTGCCATTCTTTCGATTTTTGGCTTGATATTGTCCGGCCCCACAAGCGCGCTGGCGGACACAAGCATTGTGGTGAAGCGCGGCGATACGCTATCGGCGATCGCGCTGCGTTACAACACAAGCGTGGTCGTATTGATGCGCGCCAACAAGATCAAGACGGCAGGCAGCATCTATGCGGGTCAGCGTTTGGTTGTGCCAGACGGCAATCGCGATGTAGTGTTGGCGTCCGATACTGCGGATGCCGCGAGCCAGTCGGCCGCAGCCGGCGCATTGCCGGCCGGGGTGCCGAAGAAGGGCAAGGCCATTTACGTCAGCGTGTATCAGCAGCGCATGTATGTATATAACAACGGGCGGCTGGCGTATCAGTTTGTGGTCAGCACCGGCCTGCCTGGCCGCAACACCGCGCGCGGCAACTTTCGCGTGCAGAGCAAGTTCGTGGAAGCCTGGTCGAGCATCTGGCAGCTGCGCATGCCGTATTGGATGGGCATCTACAACGTCGGCACTTACGAGAATGGCATTCACTCGTTGCCGATCAACAAACGCGGCGTCAAGCTCTGGGCCGGGTTGCTAGGCCAGCCCGCATCGTTTGGGTGCGTGATTCTGAACGACAAAAACGCCGCCACGCTGTTCAACTATGCACCGGTCGGCACGCCGGTGATTATTCGCAACTGAACCAGAGCCACGGCCTGAGAAGGGCTGTTATTCTGTACTCTGGATTCCACTCGACTTCCCGTATAGTGCATCCCCATGCACCTTTTTCTCTCACCGCATCTCGACGATATCGCGCTGTCCTGCGCCGGCTATGTGGCGCAGTTGCGCCGCGCCGGTGAGCCGGTGACGGTTGCCACAATCTGCACAGCAGACACTCCGCAGGGCGTGGCGCTCTCCGCCAGCGCCAAACATGTGCACTGGGAATGGCAGCTGGGCGAGGACAATCCGTATGCCGCGCGCCGCGCAGAAGATGCCGCGGCCTGCGCCAGTCTCGGCGCGACCCATCTGCACCTCGGCTTCCGCGACGCGGTCTATCGCTACGACGCGCACGGCCAGCCGCTGTATGTCAAAGACTTTATCGGCGGGCTGGTGCAGGAACACGACTGGCGCACGTTCTACTTTGCGCTGGCCGCGCGCTTGCGCGAAGCGTGCCGCGATGCAGCGCAGGTGTATTGTCCGCTGGCGATCGGCGGACATGTCGACCATGTGCTGGTGCGCAGCGCCGCCGAGCTCGCGCTGCCCGGGCGACTGACCTATTACGAGGATTACCCATACGCGCAAAAAGTGAGCCAGGGCAACGCGCAGGTGGTGCGCGAAGTCGATGCGTTGACACGCGGTTTGCAGGTGCGCACAATCGCGTTGTCTGAGGCCGATATCGAGACGCGGATCAGCGTGATCGGCGCCTATGCCTCGCAGCAGTTTGCGCTGTTTGAACAGGCCGACAGCATGCCGGCCAAGGTGCGCAGCTATGTCGCGGCGGCTGGCGGCGAACGCTATTATTTTGAACCGGCATGACGCCGAAAACTCCCGGTAAAATAGCCTCCCAACGAACCTTTTCATAACACTATGCTTTCCAGACGTCACTTTCTCAAACTTTCAGGCAGCGCGCTTACCGCTGCCGCTTCGGCAACGTTTTCATCGCCCATTTTGCGCGCAGCCGGCGCCGGCCCGGCGCAAGGCTCGGCCCCCGTTCCCGAGCCCGTGCTCAGCCCGCAAACGGTTCCGGAGTTGGGCCGTGTGACGATGCTTGGCGTCGATGTGCATACCCAGCCAACTTCCGCGAGCAAACTCGTGCGCAAGGCGCGGCGCGATGAGGTGCTGCCGATTTTGGGCCAAGTCAACGGCGAAACGCTGTTCAAGCACAACAGCGTCTGGTATCAAACGCCGGAAGGGTATGTCTACTCGTCGATCGTGCAACCGGTTAAGAAAATTCCGAACAAGCCGTTGCCTGAGCTGGCCAAGCAAACCTTTTGGGGCGAGATTACGGTGCCGATCAGCGGCGCGCGCTGGTCAGCTGACGCAAACGCAAAGCCCTCCAACAAGCTGTATTTTGGCAGCGTGTTTCGCGTCATCGACGCCGAGCAAGCCGCCGATGGCGCGTGGTGGTATCGTCTTGGCGCGGGTGTGTCGCACGGCAACGGGCCCTGGATTCCGGCCGAGCACTTGCGCCGGTTCGACCCGGTGGCGGATCTGTCGCCGCTGTCGCCCGATGTCGAGAACAAGCGGATCGAAATCAACCTGGCCGAACAATCATTGACTGCGTTTGAGGATGACAAACCGGTGTTGATGACCATAGTCGCCACCGGCAAAGGTAAAAACTTTACGCCGCGCGGCAGCTATCGGGTTTGGCGCAAGGCCATCGGCCAGCGCATGATCGGTGGAGAAGGCAACGATTTCTATGATCTGCCGGGTGTGCCGTTCCCCACGTATTTTACCTATCGCGGCATCGCCTTTCACGGCGCTTACTGGCACAACGATTTCGGTGTGGTTCGCAGTCACGGCTGCATCAACATGCAATCGGATCTGGCGCGCTGGATCTGGCGCTGGACCACGCCGACCATGCAGCCAAGCGCCGCTGATGTGCGGTTTGGATCGATCGGCACGCCGGTCAAAGTCGTTTAGCCTGGCGCAGCTTTGGCAAACAAAAACACCCGCGTTAAGCGGGTGTTTTTGTTTGTGAGGGTGGCTTACGGGTTTCGAACCCGCAACCTCCTGTGCCACAGACAGGCGCTCTGCCGTTGAGCTAAAGCCACCACAAGCGCCCCGATTTTAGCATAGTGCGATTTCGCCCCATCAATTTCATTTGGCTGATCCCTTAGCAGCCGCAATCACCCTGTGTGGCGATCAGGCGTCCGCCGCGGACCGTCGCGCCCACCACGAGCGCGCCGCAGACCAGCACCACGTTCTTGATGATGTACTGGCCCTCCAGCGTCGGCGCATAAGGGAATTGCGTAAAAGTCTCGGCCGGGAAGAAGGCGATCGGCAGTAGCGTGCCCAGCATCTGCATGATCAGCAGCAAAATTGTGGCGCGCATAAATCTGCCGGTGATCAGGCCGATGCCAATTGCGCACTCCCAGATCGCCAGAATCGGCAGGCTGATCTGCGGCTGCAACAGCCCAAACGTCAGCAGGTCGATGGTGCGTGTCGCCAAATCCTGAGCCGGGCTTAAGCCGGGAAAGAGCTTCAGCCCGCCAAACCAGAGGAAGACGACGCCGATCGCAATGCGCAACAGCCTGACGCCGTTTTTGGCCGCCCACATCGTGAGCGAAATATCCACGCGCTTAAAGGTGCTTTGCAGTGGTGTCATAATCTTCTCTCTCTTCAAACATCCAACCATTAGACCAATTTTGTGAAATATTACACACTCTGGTTGTCACTGTCACCCGACGATTGGCATGATTTTCGAGCGCATTTGTCACATCAAAACCTGTCGAAAACCCAAGCAATATGATGGTTTTTATCAACCGAATCGATACAAATGATTGGATCAATCGAAGGCTGTTTCGCAGCTAAGTCAAATCGACAAAGCAAGCAACCTGGAAGCAACCTGGAACGAACCCGGTTCGTTCCAGGTTGCTTCCAGGTTGCTTGCTTTGTCGATTTATTCCACTTCAATTTCTTGGATCAGGCGCACCTGGGTGTCGCCATCGGCAAGCAGTAGACGTTGCTGCGTATACGTGTCATACAGGCCAACCACGACGCTGTAGCGACCCGGTGCCAGATCCGGCGGGATATCAAAGCTGTGCACATCGCGCACAAACGTCCCAGGTAGCCAGGTGCTGGTCGGTTGGGCGCCATCATCGGGTGTTGCGTCGTGGCCGGCCTACGCGCTGGCCGGCGGCATTCACGATATGCACAAATGCGGTGTATTTTTTCTCGGTATCGCGGGTGGCACGCCACACCAGTTCAACTGTGACAGGTTCGCCACGCCGCGCGCGCGACGGCATGTCGAACCCGACCAGCGCCCCGGCGTCCTGGAAGGTGACCGGTTGCGCGCTTTCGATTGGGGGTTGCGCTGCCAGGCGCCGTGGCGTCTGGATCTCGATCGTGCCCAGCGCCGCGCGACCGTCCGCCACGCGTGCGGCGATCGTGTACGCGCCGCCTGCAAGCTGCGGGATCAGGCGCACGCGATAGGGCACCTTCCACACATCGCCAGTCTGCCATGCGTCCAGGAGCTTCTGGCAGCCCAGCGCCGTGGTTTTGCCTTGCGCATCAGTGACCTCAAAACACACATCGTTCGCGGCGCGGGTCGAATCTGTCGCAGACCACAGCAGCGTCAACGGCATGGCTTCGCCGACACGGATCGTTTTGAGCGGCAGCGCTGCGCCCGCCAGCGTCACGCCATCGGTCATCACCACGTCGAATGGTGTCACGCCCGTGATCTCTTCGCGCATTGCGGTTCGCGCCGAGCGCCCAACATCGATCTGCGCGACCTCGGCGTCAAGCGCGCCGCTGCCATCCAGGCGCACGCGTTTCTCCGGCGCGCCGTAGATATACACGCCGAGGTGCACGCTGTAGCGCCCGGGCGGCGTGCCCGGCGGCAATGTGAGGCGATACACATCGCGCACCGCAATTTGCGGCGAGATGCGTGACGTTGGATAAATCGTGTCCGGGTGCACACGGTCGATGCTCAAAATTTGCTCGCCGACGGCGTCGACCACGCGCACGTTGATGCTGTAGTCCGGGATGCTCACACGCGCCGCGCGCCAGTAGACGGTCAGATCGATGCTGTGCTCCGCGGCGTTGTAGCGCGCTTCGCTCTGGTTGAGCAGCTGCAAATCGCCGCCAAACGTGACCTGCGCGGTGGCCTGTGCCAATGCCGTGGACGGCGCGCGCCAGGGGTTTGTCGTGCGATCCACCCACAGGTGTTTGAACGCGCCCAGCCCGACGATGAGCGCGGCAGCGCCGACGAACAGCAGCGCCGGCTGCAGCTGTGCCGCGGTCGCCAGCAGCGGTTCGTAGACCGCGCCGCGCTGCAGCAGGATGCCAAGCAACAGCAGCAGTGTCGCCAGCGACAACAGCTCGGCCAGCGTGCGCAACCGTGTGCCGCCAAACTGGAACGCCACGCGATGCCGGCCGGCCGGCACCGCGATGGCGATCAACCCTTCGGGCTGCGTCGGCGAAATTCTGACCGCTGCGCCGTCGATCTGCGCCTGCCAGCCTTCAAAATAAAACTGGTTGAACACGACAGCGCCCGCATCGCCAAGATCGACCGTGGCCTCATACGTGAGCGGGGTCCGCTGTTCATCTATTCGGTTCGCATTCGCCGGCAGCCGCAGCGCGCCGATCAGCTGCGCATCCGCAACAGGCCACTGCGTGACGGCAATCGGCGCGTATTCGCCGATCGATGTGGTGCCGACGATGCCGAGCCTGCGTTCGGCCGCCGGGATCGTTTCGGCCGTCTGCGGCACATTGGCCGGATGAAATCCGGGCTGCTGCCAGAAGAAGCCAGACAGCTGTGCCAGCGCCAGCACGCCGAACAGCGCGGCCATCAGCGCGCCGCGCAGGCGCGAGCTGTTTGTGCGTGGCTCCAAAATTGCGCCGGCCGCAAGCGCAACGCCGATGCTGGCCAGGCCGAGAAACCGCGATGGATACAGCACAAAGCGCAGCAACGGCAGCGCCTCCCAAACAGGTTTGGACACCTGCAGCGACATGAACGCCGCGCCGCCGGCCAGCAGCGCGGCGAGCAGCACCTGCAGCCGTTGTTCACGTTGCCAGTAGCGCGTGCACGCCAGCAGCAGCGCGATTGCGCACAGCGGCAGCGCCGCGGCCAGCAGGCCCGGATCGACCTGGCTGTTTAGCAAGGCTGTGTCGGTCGGCGCGCCAAATTGCGGCAGTGCAGCCGGCTGCAGAAACCCGCCACGAAAGTCATACGCCGCTGAGAGCGCGCTGTCCAGCCGCGTCAAGTCGCGCTCGACAAATGCCGGCAACCAGAAGAACGTGGTCAACGCCAGACCCAGCGCGATCGCCAACGCCGTGTTGCGCGATGGGCGGCGCAGCACGATGGCGCGCACAAACGCATACGCGACAAGCACCGGCACCGACAGCATGGCCGTGATGTTGTGGCTGAGCACGATCCCGGCCACGGTCAGCGCAGCCAGCCCGATCAGCTGCGGGTTGGCGTTGTCCTGCGTTTTGCGCAGCGCCCATAGCGCCCACGGCACGCAGGCCAGCGCGGCGAACTCGGCCAGCGCGGCCCGCTCAAACGCGTTGTAGAGCGTGTACGGCGCAAATGCATACAACATCGCCGTACCGATGCCGGCCACACGGCCGAACACATCGCGCGCAAACGCATACATGCCGAGCGCGCCAAGACAGGCAAAAACGACAAATGCGCCGTTGAGCGCGTTGATCGGCGCCAGCCCGAGTAAATGCAGCGCCTCGGCCAAATAGTGCGGTAGCGGCGGATAAAACTGAAAGATTGGATAGCCGTAGCCAAACGCTAGATTCGGGAACCAGCGTGAGAAGAACACGCCGTTGCGGATCAGATCATCCAACGCGATGATGCGATAAAAATGCAAAAAGACATCCGCGCCGCGCGGCAGCAGGCCTTTTAGCAGAGGTTGCATCGAGGCCGCGCCGATCAGCAGGATCGCCGCCAGGCGCAACCAGCGCGGTGGCCGCGGCACGATAATCGGCGCGCTATCGCTTTCCATCGAGTTTCTCCGAAAGAAAACGGTGCGCAGGTTGCTCGATCAGCTCATACAAGATGATGCTCGCAAGCACAGCCGCGACATAGTTCAGCGGGATCAGCGCGATCGGGTGAATCGGCAGCAGGTTCAGCGCCGACCAGAGCTTTTGCAGCGGCCAGGTCAGGTGCACCAGATACAACGCATACGACGATTTGCCCAGATAGTCCATCACCGGCGAACCCAGCCAGCGCGCCAGGCCGTTGTCTGCGCCGAGCGCAAAACCCAGAATCATGCCGGATGCGCCGACCGACCCCGCAAACCGCAGCAGCGCATAAAGCGCAAAGTTGCGCGCTTCAAACGCCAGGTTCGAACCGATCAGTGTGACGACGCAGGCAACACAGGCCAGCGCCGCAATCGAATTTGCGCCAGCACGCTTCGTGCCGGCGTCCCGATACTTCAAAAAGAAATGCCCGGCCACCATGCCGGCGATGAACTCGGGCAGCCGCGCGAAAAAGCCCGCGCCGATCAAAAACTCCGTGTTGAAACCACTGGGCGCGGCGAGCGCAGGAACCGCGAGTGTCAGCAGCACGATGGCGACGCACACCAGCGAGAGCGCAATGCCACGCAGCGTGATCGCGACCGGCGATGCCAGCTGCGCGCGCTGCCGGCCGCCGCCGCTGAGCACCATCAACGCCGGTGCGGCCACGTAATAAATCTCCTCGACCGTCAACGTCCAGCCGGTCGGGATGCCGAGCGCAAACCACTGCATCGTCAGACCCTGCATCAGGGTATACAACGCCAGCAGCGTGATCGGCGCGTGGTAAGTCGCGTCGCCTTCCAGCAGGCGCGGGATGACCATCAAAAACGTCAGCGTAAATGCAAACACCGGATAGATGCGCGCAAATCGCTTCAGCCAATAGCGGCCAAAGCCGATGCGTTTGGCGCCCAGATCGTCGAAGTAGCGCACGGTGATCAAAAACCCGGACAGCGCAAAAAAGATGGTCACGCCGGCCTGGCCGCTGCCCATCAGCATGCCGGTCCACGGCAGGCTGGCATTCAGATACACGCGCGCGCTCTCGAACATATGAAAAAAACCACCAGACCGGCGGCGATTGCGCGCATGCCAGTGAGAGGCGCGACGTAGGCGCGCGTGGTGGGTGTGGCGTGGGTCGTCATAGCTGCTGCGTGGTCAATCCTCGCACCCGCGCGCGGTCACCCGCACGGCATTTTCCGGCCATTGCGAGCCGTCCGCCTTGTGCGCGGCCCAACGCTCGCCTGTTTGCCAGTCATAGATGCCAAACAACATCGTGTCGGCGCGTGCCGATGCAAAAAACGGCGCAATATCCTGGATGCGCTTGCCTGCCGGCAATTCGCCGAACGAGACCAGCCCGCCGACCGGCTCATCGTCGTTGCTGGCGATCTTTTGCTCGCCTGCAAACGCCTGGCGAAAGAATTTTGAGCTGGGTGAGTTCAGCGTCGTGACGTCAAACGTCAGCCGCAGCTGCATGTGCGGCGCGCGACAGGCTGTCGCGTCGTACAGCACCACGGCGTTGTCGCCCAGCGTGAAGCGCGCCAGCACCGTATCGGACGCTGCCGGGTTCAGATCGGCGATGCGCAACACCGGATAGGCATCGCTGGCTTTGTCTTCCTGACCCATGACGACATGACGATGGGTGAACATCTGGCTCAGCGCCTGGCTTTTGGTCAACCGCAACTGCGTGCCAAATGCGGTTTGAAACCGGAGATGCTGCCGGCTGCGTTGCGGGTCTCCATCAGCTGCGCAAATGTCACACCGGGCTCGCTATTGCGCACGATCTCGACCGGCTCGCCACCCGCGTTCGACACAAATTGCGGCACGTTAAACACAATCACGCGGGTATCCTGAGTTGGATTCAGCCGTCCCAGTGTTTGATACAGATTGCCCGGCACCCGAAACACGCGCAGCCAAACGGCGTTGAACAGCGCGCCGGTCAGTGGCAGGCACAGCACGACCGCCGCGATGATGCTGCGCGCAACGACGGCACGTGTGCGGCGCATCAGGACAAGCGCGCCGACGCCGAGCGCCGCCAGCCCGCATGCGCTCACACCGTGCAGCGCGAGCACGCCCACACTGTGTGTCGGATGCTCGATCGTTAAAACCTGCCATGCGAACGGCGCGGCCAGCGCGCAGGCCAGCGTCATCCACCCGGCCTGCCGATCATGCCAGCGCTCTGCAACGGCACGCGCCAGGCCGCCGGCGAACATCCAGCAGCCTGCCAGCAAGGCAAAGCGCGCGGGCAACGCCGAAGTGCTGGCGGCAAGATCGATGCGCAACCAGCCCACAAACAGCGCCGGCAACAGCAGGGCCCAGGCAATGAGCAGGATCACGCACGCCCCAAAATTCGCGCCGGGGTGCCGGGTTTGTCGAACAGACATTGTGTGCAAAAAAACGAGTCTATCACGGCGATACAATCACACGAGATGTTGGAAAATCGCTGGCGTCGCCGCGTATTCCAAGGCTGCGCGCTTGGGATCTGCGCGATAACACTGTGGATCGCCAGCGCCACGCTGCCACGCGCCAGCTTGGCGTTGCTGGCTGGCCCCTCGTCTGCGGAGCCGTTTAACGCCGTTGATCTGAGCCTGCGCAGCGATGAAACACGGCTGTGGTTTTCCGGTCAACCGGTCTATGCGTTGCGCGAACACGCGCTCTATCCTCCGGCCGCCTATGCTGTGTTGTGGCCGGTGCTGGGCTGGGCGCCTGAGCAGGCGGTGCGCGCGCTGTGGCTGTTAATGTCGCTGTGCGGGTTATGCATCGCCATGTTGCTGATGACGCGCGCGCTGCCGTCACTGTCTTGGCCATGGCGCGCCGCGCTGACGGTTGCGCCCTGCGCGTTTGTGGCGGCCTGGGTCTGCCTTGGCCTGGGTCAGATGACATGGGTGCTGCTTGCTGTCACGCTCGGCGCGCTGCGGCTGGTGTGGAGGCCCGGGCGCGGCATCGCGCGCAGCGCCGTGTTGATTGCGCTGTTGCTTGTCGTGCTGGTGAAGCCCAGCATAGGGTTGCCAGTGTCTGTGCTGGCGCTGACGCGCATGACCGGGCGCGAACGCGGCGCGTTGTTAATCGCCTATGCCGCGCTGACCCTGCTGGCCGCGGCATTTCAGCCGCTCGGTTTGTTCGCGTTGATTCTGGACTGGCAACGCAACGCCGCCGCTGTCGCCGCAAGCAACGACTTTGGCTATGCCAATCTGCACTGGCTGCTGACGTTGCTCGGCGCCGGCCGCTTCAACACGTTGGTGTCGCTGCTCGTGCTGGCCGCATATGCCGCGTGGGTGATTCTGCAACCCGAACGCGACTGGCTCACGGCTGTGGCCTGCTGCGGCATCGTCGCGCGCGTGTGGACGTATCACGCTTCCTATGACGATGTGCTGATCTGGCCCGCGATTGTGGCGTTGAGTGTGGGCGCGGCGAGAGACGGGCAGGGCAGCGCGCGCCGCGCCGGCGCCGTCGTGCTTGCGGCGGTGCTGTGGCTGCTCAGCGTCGAAGGGCTGCAGGCGCGTGGCTATGCGCTCGTCGGGGACGCGCTCAACGGCGCATTTCTGCTGCTCTGGATTGGCGCGCTGGGGGTGTTGCTCACACAGCGGCGGCCAAGCCCCATAAGCCACGTATGATGACCCACTGGCAACATGTTTCACGACTCAGCGCGATTTTGAGGAGCACACACCTATGACAACTGCGACCCCCGGATCATCGGCAACCGGCCGAACTGAAACAGCAACGCTTGCGGGCGGATGCTTTTGGTGCGTGGAGGCTGTCATCGAGCAGCTGCGCGGCGTGCACAGCGTCGAATCTGGCTTCGCTGGCGGGCGCGTGCCGAATGCCACCTATGAGCAGGTCTGCAGTGGCGACACTGGCCACGCCGAAGTCGTGCAGGTAACGTTTGACCCAGATATCATCACGTTCACCGACCTGCTCGAAGTCTTTTTTGTGACGCACGATCCGACCACGCTCAATCGGCAGGGCGCTGATGTGGGTGAACAATACCGTTCGGCGGTCTTCTATCACTCGCCCGAGCAGCGCGCCGCCGCTGAGTCGATGATCGCTGCGCTGGGCGAAGCCCGCATGTGGCCGAATTCGATCGTGACGCAGCTTGCGCCGTTTGACGCGTTTATCGCTGCCGACGCCAAGCATCAGGGCTACTATCGGCGCAACGAACACTCTGGCTACTGCCAGGTCGTCATCGCGCCAAAAGTGGCCAAAGCCCGCAAGGTGTTTTTGGAACGCCTGAAGGTGGCCTAGTGGTTCCACGAATCGTTCCCGAATTTGGGCTGGTGCTGCCGGTGGGGCCGGAGAGCGCGCGGCCGCATGCGTGGGTTGAGCGCGTCGATGCCACGCTGGCGGCGCTTGCGCCGCATATCGCCGGTCTGTGGATGACCGATCACTTTTTCTGGGAAACCGATCCGACGCACGAGGCATGGACCGTGCTGGCCTATGCTGCCGCGCGCTGGCCAGGCTACACGATTGGCCCGATCGTCCTGAGCCAGGGGTATCGCAACCCGGCGTTGCTCGCGAAGATGGGCGCCACGCTGCAGTCGCTGTCGGGTGGGCGGCTTGATCATGGCGCTTGGCGCAGGCTGGAAGGAAGACGAGTATCGCGCCTACGGCTATAACTTTCCACGGCCGGGTTTGCGTATTGAGCAACTCGAAGAATCACTCGAGATCCTGCGCCGCATGTGGCGCGAACCCGGGCCGGCGACGTTTGCCGGCAAACACTATCGCGTCGACAACGCGCATTGCGAACCCAAACCCAATCCAATCCCGACGCTCTTGATCGGTGGCGGCGGCGACAAAACGCTGCGCCTGGCTGCGCGCTATGCAGATTGGTGGAACACGCCCGATGCCTCGGTTGCGTTTTATCGGGAACGGAGTGCCGCGCTTGACGCGGCCTGCGTCGAGGTTGGCCGCGATCCGGCCACACTGCGGCGGACCTGGTTTGGACGGCTCGCCGTGGCCGATACGCAATCGGAGGCTGAAGCGCTGAGCAGCGGCCGTTGGACAGCGGCCAACGCCATCGTCGGCACACCGGCGCAATGCCGCGAACAGATCGACGCGTTTGTTGCGTGCGGCGTGAGCTATTTCATGGTCGACGTTCTCGGCGCCGACGACCCCGCGCGTCTGGCGCACGCGCGCGCGTTACTCAGCGCTGCGTAGAACACGGCCGGGAAGCGACCGGGAGGCCTCCCGGTCGCTTCCCGGCCGCGTTCTACTCTCGGGAGCCAGAGAAGCGCCCGGTTCCCGAAACCGGGATTTGTGCAGATCAAGCGGCGGGTCTTCGGCCGGCGCCTTCACAAAACGCGCATACGATTCCCGGCAATCAAAATGCCGAAGAATTGCGGCAGGCTTTGTGATAACTGGCGACTTGTCGCACAAAAAATCATGAAATCTGTCATATAGAGACATATTTTTGCGAGAAAGCGGTAAATCGTGTACGTCTGTGCGGCATGCATCCAGCGTAGCCGTCGCTCGTCGAAACGTACCTGACAATCGCTGACAAATCTGTCAGGTTTCGAGAGCGTTGCGGTGGGAAAACACCGGGAGGCTACCCGGGGCGACCCGGCCGCTGTCAAGCGGCCGGGTCGCCCCCGGGTAGCCTCCCGAGGGTAACGACTAGAACTTCCCGTGCTTCAACGCCGCGTGCGCGGCCGCCAGCCGCGCCACCGGGACGCGGAACGGCGAGCAGCTCACGTAGTTGTTGCCGTGCCCGGATAGCAGAAGTCGATCGAATCTGGATCGCCGCCGTGCTCACCGCAGATGCCGACCTCAAGCTCCGGGCCGGGCTGCGCGGCCGTCGGTGATCGCCGATCTGCATCAGGCGGCCCACGCCGATTGTGATCCAACGACTGGAACGGGTTCTTCGCGAGAATGCCGTCCTCGACATACTTGAGCAGGAAGCTGCGCTCGGCGTCGTCGCGGCGAGTAGCCAAACGTCATCTGCGTCAGGTCGTTTGTGCCAAACGAGAAGAACTGCGCGACCTTCGCGATCTCGCTCGCGGTCACGGCCGCGCGCGGGATTTCGATCATCGTGCCGAACTTGTATTTGACCTTGACGCCCTTCTCCTCCATCACTTGCTTGGCCACTTCCTCAAGCACCGGCTGAACCTTGTTCAGCTCGTTGACGTGCCCGGTCAGCGGGATCATGACTTCGGGGATTGGGTCAAAGCCGTCTTTCTTGGCGTTGCAGGCGGCTTCGAAGATCGCGCGCACCTGCATCTTGATCAGGCCGGGCATCATGATGCCCAGGCGGATGCCGCGCAGACCCATCATCGGGTTCTGCTCGTGCATCTGCGTCACTGCTGTCAACAGCTCTTCTTTCTTGGCCAGCTCGCTTTGCTCAGCCTCGCTCAGCGCCTCGAGTGGCGCTTGGTGTTCAGATGGCTGGTCTCTTTGATCAGCTCGTCCATCGCCGGCAGGAATTCGTGCAGCGGCGGGTCGATCAAGCGGATGATCACCGGCAGACCGGTCATCGCCTTGAACAGGCCGTCGAAGTCTTTGCGCTGGAACGGCAGCAACTCGTCGATCGCTGCCTGGCGCAGAGACTCTTCCTTGGCCAGGATCATGCGCTGCACGATCGGCAGGCGCTCCTCTTCGAAGAACATGTGCTCGGTGCGGCACAGGCCGATGCCCAACGCGCCAAACATGCGCGCGCGCTCGGCGTCTTTCGGATAGTCGGCGTTGGCCCACACTTGCAGACCGCGCAGTGGCCTTGCCATCCGCGCCCTTGCGCGACTTCTTGGCGCTGATGTCGTCCGCCCACTTGAGCAGCGTCACCAGGTCTTCCTGTTCCTCGAACTTCGGCGTCACCATCGGGATCTGGCCGATGACGGCTTCGCCCTTGGCGCCGTCAAGCGAGACCCAGTCGCCTTCCTTGAGCGCCATGGCCGTTCGCTGACAACGGTGCGCGCGGTCATATCGATTTGCAGCGAGTCTGCGCCGCAGACGGCCGGGATGCCGAACTGGCGCGCAACCACGGCGGCGTGCGATGTCGCGCCGCCGCGCGCGGTCAGGATGCCCTTCGAGGCGACCATGCCGTGCACGTCATCGGGTTTGGTCTCCGGGCGCAGCAGGATGACGGCTTTGCCTTCGGCCTTGCCACTTTTCGGCCAAATCGGCGTCAAATGCCAGCACACCGACGGCGGCGCCAGGCGATGCATTCACGCCACTGGCCAGATGCCGGCCATCTTTCTTGGCGCTTCTTGTATTGCGCCTCGTCAAACTGCGGGTGCAACAGAGAAGTCGACATCGCCCGGTGTGACGCGCGCCGACCGCTTCTTCTTTTGTGATCAGCTTTTCTTTGGCCATATCGACCGCGATCTTGATCGCGGACTTGGCCGTGCGCTTGCCGTTGCGCGTCTGCAACATGTAGAGCGTGCCCTGCTCGATCGTGAACTCGACATCCTGCATGTTCTGGTATTTCTTCTCCAGCATGCCGGTGACGGCCATGAATTGCTTGTAGGCCTTGGGCATCTCTTTCGAGAGATCCGTGATCTGCTTCGGCGTGCGGATGCCGGCGACCACGTCTTCGCCCTGCGCATTGACCAGATACTCGCCGAGCATGGTCTTCGACGCCGGTCGATGGGTCGCGCGTGAACGCCACGCCGGTGGCGCTGTCGTCGCCCATGTTGCCAAAGACCATCGTGCACACGTTGACTGCAGTCGGCAGGGTGTTCTTCCAGCCCATCTGCTTGGCGTAGGTTTTGGCCTTGTGGCCGGTGGCCGAGCGGAAGACCGCCATCGCGCAGGCCTTGAGCTGCGCATAAACATCCTGCGGGAAATCGCCGCCGGTCTCTTTCTTAATGACCGTCTTTGAAAATCTCGGCGAGCTGGCGCATGTCGTCGGCGCTGAGATCGGTGTCGAGCTTGACGCCTTTCTCGTGCTTCATGTGATCCATCGGCTCGTCAAACTTCTCGTCGTCGATGCCGAGCACCGTTGCGCCGAACATCATGACCAGACGGCGATACGAGTCATACACAAAGCGCTCGTTCTTTGTCGCCGCGATCATCTCCTGCACGGTCTTGTCGTTCAGACCGACGTTGAGCACGGTCTCCATCATGCCGGGCATCGATTCTCGCGCGCCGGAGCGGACCGACACAAGCAACGGGCGGCCGCCTTTGCCGCCGCCAAAGCTCTTCTCGGTCTGTTTTTCGACCGTCTTCATCGCATCGACCACCTGTTTCCAGGCGGCGTCGGGGACTTTGTTGCCGGCAGTCACGAACGCATCGCACACTTCGGTGCTGAGCGTGAAGCCGGGCGGAACCGGCACGCCTTTGCGCGTCATGTCAAATAGGCCGGCGCCTTTGCCGCCGAGCAGGTCGCGCACCTGGTTCCAGGTCTTGGCCGACTTGGCGACACCTTTCTGATCGCTAAACAAAAAGACCCACTGACGTGAGCTCTTCGCAGCCGCAGTTTTCACCACGGACTTTTTGGCGGCGGGCTTGGCCGCTTTCTTCGTTGCAGTCTTGATTGCCATTTAAATGAGTGTTCTCCTTACCTTAGCGCGAAAAGCACACCTTGCCCAAGTGTCATAGGGTGTGGCGGGAAATCACCCCGCTCCGCAAAGCAGAGTGGGGTGATTTCCCGAACCATACTGATGATCGACTTGGACGCTATGCGTGGTTCAGCGCGTTATCTATTTTTGTGAAGCGTCCTATTTTACCGCGAGGATTGCCGTAATTTGCCGCATCGTTCGCTGTGCAGCGGGTAGCACCGCAGCGCCCTCAATACATCACATACTGCTCGGCGATGCCCTGAATGAGCGGCCCGAGCAGGCTGGGGAAGAGCCCCAGACCGATCACCAGCAGCGTGCCCAGCGCGATCGTGAGCTGCTCGCCGCGTTGTTGGTCGACCAGCGCGGCCGACGGCTGTGCGCTGCCGCTAAACAGCGCGCTCATGCCCGTCAGCAACCCGATGGCGACGCTGATGCTGGCCAGCAGCTGGATCAGGATCAGCTCGGCGTTTGTATCGAGCGTGTTTACGTTCGACCATGTCGCCACAAATCCGATCGTGCCCGGCAGGCCGATCATCGATAGCCCACCCAGCCCGATTGCCAGCGCAATCCAGGGTTCGCGCAACCCAATGCCGCCGATGATATCGAAGGCATCGCCGTTCGCGCGCTTCCGCAACAGCGCCACGCCAATCCCAAAGAGCCCGAGTGACAGCGCCCGCGACACGATCGAGAGCATGACGGCTTCCACGCCGCGCTGCGTGCCGGCATTGATCGCGAGCAGCGTGCTGCCCAGCGTCGCCAGCATGCCGCACGCGATCACGCGCGCAAACGACTTTTGCGCCCAACCCAATCCCGTCGCGATCACCAGCAGCGCCACACCGCCGGCCGAGAGCGCGGCGCGCACGCTGCTCGCGTTGCGGAACCAATCGAAGTCGCGCAGCAATGTCAAAAGCAAAAATGTCACCGCACCCTGGCTGATCGTGATCAAAAACGCCGTGGTCAGCGGCGGTGCGTCTTTCGCAACCGGGTGGATCCACGTAAACACCGGCACCGCGCCAATCACAAGCGCAAACCCGATGATCAGAAACTGCACGGCCGGGTCAAACGCCTGTGCCAGTGCGCCAACCGCATCGGCCGAAGTCGCGCTCTGGATGAAATACCCCGCGCCCAAAAACAGCGGCAGGGCCAGCACATGGATCACGAGAAAACGCATCGCGCCCAAGGGTTGTGCGTTCGCCGTTGCGCTCCGCCTGAATCATCAGTGCGCCCAGCGCGCCGGCCAGCACATAGCCGAGCCCGGCATACTGGATCGGCCGAATGATCATGGTCGCGCTACAGACGCCGAGCATGACCAGGCCGATCGGCACAAATGTCCAGTTTTCCGGTGTGCGCCAGGATGCCGCTGTCAACAGCATGCCGCAGCCAAACAACAGCACCAATGCCAGCCGGTCCTGCGGGTTGACCTGCAGCGAGCGGCCCAGAAGAGTCGAGACGGCCGTCCAAATCAATGCCGAGAAACGTGGCGTCGATCGGCTGCACCAGCACGGCGATCACCATGCCGCAGGCAACGCTGGCGATCAGCACTTCGATCGCCTGCCAGCGCCGGAAGACATACGCCAGCGCGCCGGCAGCCAGCGGGACGATCAGCACATAGGCGGAAGCCGGCATGTTAGAAGCGGTCCTCGCGATCCGCGGGCATGTTTCTATGATTCGTGGAGGGATCGGAAACCGGCATCAGTTCCATGCTGGTGCTCTCTTCGCTGGGCCGACAAGCGCGCCGCCATCGGCGAGCGTCAGATACGCGACCGCGACGCCGACCAGCATCGTCATCAGCGCCAGCAGCACGCTGACGGTGACGCTCGGTTCCACGCGGCGCGTATGCCAGCTCGATGCCTGAGAGCAGCATCAGCACCGCCATTCCAACATTGACCGCGTGCGGGGAGGTGCCGATCACCAGCATCGCGCAGGCCAGCAGCGCATAGGCCGCAAGCGTCAGTTCGCGCGCGCCGCTCGGCAGAGGAAAGCGCACCGTCGCGCCAAATGCCGCGGTCAATACCAGCACCGTTGCAATCGCACGGATCAAAAACTCGGAGGGCAGGCTGCGCATGTTCATGCCGCCGCATGCGCCTGTTCGGCAATCGCTTCGCCGCGGATGGCGCGCGCATCATCGGCGCGTTGCGCGGCAAAACTCACCGCCAGACACACGATGGTGCCGGCGACCAGTTTGATAATCGCCACGCCGGGCGGGATCACGCGCGCCAGCAAAATGCCGACCAGCACATATTGCACGATCAGCACCGGCAGCGCGATGCGCCAGTTGCGCACAAGCGCCAAAATCGCAGCAGTGGCGATCACACCGAACAGCAGCGGCGCAACTGCCAGCCGCGCCAGCTGGTCGATCAATGGGATAAGACTCGACATATGGGACGGGCTATTTTACAGAACCTTTCCCCACCAACTCCCTCTCACTCGGATAATCCCCCGCATGTTTGCTGTAATAGGCGAACAAAATCTTGCCTGCGCTGTCGATGCGGAAGACGCCGGGCAGCATAAAGGGGTCGCCGACTGGTTTGCCGAGCGGCGCGCCTTTGAAAGAGCCGCCCGTGGCAACGCGCGCGCCTTGCAACCAGACAGCAGGGCCGAAAAGCTGGCCGGCGTTGGCGTGCTGCAACCCGAAGGCGCGATACCCCTCGCCGGCGCCTGCGTCGGCCAGACAGCGCAGGGCGGGCGCGCGTTCGGCGCAAAATGCGTGCGTCTCTTCAGCGCTGCCCAGGGTGATCACGACAAGCTGCGTGTGCTCTGTGTTGAGCCGCGGATGTAGTTTGGCCAGCCTGGCCAACTCGGAACGGCAAAATACTCACCCAAAGTGCCGCAAAAAAGCAACCAGCGTCGTCTTTGCGCGCCAGATATCGCTCATACGCACCTGTTCGCCAGCCGCGGTATGAAGTGTGATGTCGGGGGCCTGGTCGCCGGGCTGCAATCGCGTCATGGGCGCATTGTAGAACGAGGGGTGTGGATGGCCGCGTAGGGATAAAGCATTGGCCAAAACGCATTTGCCTGCAAATGCGTTTTGGCCAATGCTTTATCCCTACTATCGCCGGCCGTTCCACGCCTCGTTGGCGTATTTTTCGGCGACCAATGCGGCGGTGCGGATTTGCTCATCGTTGCTCAGGACGTCAACGCGAAACGAAATGTCGAGTGTGTCCGCGAACGCAGCGCGCCAGGCCAGCGCGGTTTCATCCCAGCTGACATGGCGGCCGACCGCGTCGCTCAGCGTGGCCGCGCGTTCGCGCACGCGCTCAGGATCGGGCGCGCCGATCAAGTAGCGGCAGATCCGCGCAATGTCGCCATGCAGCGGCAGGCTGCCGTGTTGCAGCACGCCGTCCACGCGCCGCCACTGCGCGCTTCCCACGAGCTTGCGCATCTGGCCCGACCCATGCGCGAGCGCGCCAATCACTTCGTAATCGCTCGGCGCTTCAAAGCAGACCGGCCCCTGGGCTTTGTCCTCTTTGGCCACGCGGTTGGCCTGCGCGTCGCGCACGCCGAGCAAGCGCAGCGCCTCGATGATCGCGCCGCTGATGCGCCGATACGACGTCAGCACATCGCCCTCGGCCAATGCGTGCGCAATCGGCAGCGCGACCGAGTAGGTGAATTCGTCGGTATGCAAAATCGCCAGCCCGCCGGTGCTGCGCCGCACGATGCCGATGCCGTCGGCCTCGCAGCGCGCGCGATCGACCGTTGCGACGCGCTGCGACGTGCCCAGGCTGATTGCAGCGGGCCGCCAGCCATACAGCCGCAGGGTGGGCAACTGCGCGCCGGCGCTGACTGCGTGCGAGATGGCCTCGTCGCGCGCCATGTTGGTCGCGCCATCGTGATGCCCGTCGACGATCAGACGAAATGCGTGTGGCATGTTATTTGTTTTGCGTCGCGATCGCGCGGGCAAGTTCGACCAGCAACCGCACGCCAAACCCAGTCGCGCCGCGCACGGCGTAGCCATTGGCGCCCGGCGAAAACTGCATGCCGGCCATGTCGATATGGGCCCATGCGCAGGCATCCGCGCCGTCGATAAAGCGCTTTAGAAAGTACGCCGTCGCACCAAGCCCGCCTTTTGAACCGGCGCTGTTTTTGATGTCGGCGTAATCGCTTCTGATCTTGTCGCCGTATTCCGGGAACAATGGCATGCGCCAGAGGCGTTCACCTGCGATGCCGGCGGCATCGAGCAGCAGATCGGCAAGCGCGTCGTCGGTGGCGAGCAGGCTGGCGGCGACGCCTTCGCCCATCGCCATCACCGATTGGGCGGTGAGCGTGGCGATATCGACGATGGCTTTTGGCCGGAAGGTCTTGGCGTAGGTCAACGCGTCGCACAGCACCAGCCGGCCTTCAGCATCGGTGTTGACGATTTCAACCGTGATGCCGCTCATCGTGGTGACGATGTCGCCCGGTCGCATCGAATCGCCGCTGATCATGTTCTCGATCATCGGGACGACGGCCAAAACGCGCGCGTTGAGCTGTAATCCGGCGATGGCCTGCATCGCGCCGATGACCGCTGCGCCGCCGCCCATGTCGCCCTTCATCATCAGCATGCCGTCGGCGGTTTTGATCGAGTAGCCCCCGCTGTCGAACGTCACGCCTTTGCCGACCAGCACCAGATCCGGCTGGGCACGCTCGCTCATGCCTGCGGGCACATGCTCAAGCACGACCAGCCGCGGCGTGTTGACGCTGCCGCGCGCGGCTGCCAGCGCGCTGTGCATGCCGAGATTGCGCATCTGCGGCTCAGACAGAATTTCGCAGCGCAGACCGCTCTCTTTTGCGATGCGCACGGCTTCGTCCGCGAAGTCAGCAGGAGACAGCGCGTTTGGCGGCATGTTGACCCAGGTGCGGGCATTCGCAATCGCGCTGGCGGTGCGTTCGCCTGCTTCGGCGCCGGCAGTGACGGCCTCGATTTTGCGCGCATCCTGATCGACGAGCAGCACCGTTTCAACGCCGCTGGACGCGGTGTCGCGCGGCGCGCGCTTGAACGCCTTGAACTGATACAGACCAAGCAATGCGCCTTCGACGGTGGCCTGCGCGGCATCGCGCATCGAGATTTCCGGCAAATCGCCGCCGAACACAACGGTCGCGACCGTCTTGCAGCCCAAGTCGCGCGCTTTGCGAAAGGCGGTGGCGCTGGCCTGCCGGGCGCGCTCGAGCGTAAAGCCCTCAGGTTTGCCCAGGCCAACGACGATGACACGCGGGGCGGGGATGAGGGCATCGGTGTACAACACGAGCAACTCGTTGAGATGGCCCTTAAAGTCGCCCAGCTGGAGCACCCGGCTGATGGCGCCATCGCCCGGCAAGCCGTTTGATGCGCCGAGCGCCGTGTCGACCGCCCCTATTGCGCCCCTGAGCTCACCTATCCTTTCGTATAGGTTTAACACCAAAACATCCGCCGGGACGGCCTGTATCTGTTTTCGAACAACCTGAACGTGCATTTGCATAGTCTAATCTGAAGGCCGATTCTGATAAACTCGGCTTTCGCGACCGCAGTAGTGAGGGTGAAGGAGATCTAAAAGAGTATGTGGCTCAAGGTTACAGAAGAGCGTTTCGTCAACATGTCGCTCGTGTATGACGTCGCTGTCGGGAGAGATAAGTTCGACTCGTCGTTGCCAAAGGTGACTTTGTTCACAACTGCCGGCGGCGAACGGGGTGTGCTGTATTTCACAGGCGCGGATGCGGAGAAGGTTTTATGGTGGCTACGGGCAAATGCGATCACTGCAAAGTAGATCAGCATCGGTGCTGTGGAAAATGAGGGCCAAACAAGGCCCTCATTCGCTTTTTCCGGCCTGCCATTGGCGCAGCAGATCCAACGCCTGCGCTAATCTGGCCCGATTGTCAGGCTGATTGTTCCAACGGCTGACGCCGCTCGGATGCGGCAGCGGCAAAATTGTGCGCCCGCCCGTTCTGACGAGCGTGCCAATCGTCTCGGTGAAGTCGACCGGGCCAAGAAAATAGGTCATCGACAACCGCCCAACTGTAAGAATAAGCTCAGGCTGCAGCAGGGCCAGCTCGCGCGCGAGAAATGGGCGGCACAACGCTTGCTCGCGCGCGCTCGGCGACCGGTCGCCTTTGCCCGGGCCACCTTTGGCTGGGCCGGGATAGCACTTCGTAATCGCTGTGAAATAGCAGTCTGCGCGAAAATCGTCCTCGCTAAACCCGGCGCGCGCCAGCCAGCTAAACAATACCCGGCCAGCTTGCCCGGTAAAGGGTTTGTCTTTTGAGCGCAACGGCGACGCCGGCGCCTGACCGACCAGCATCATGCGCGGCGCGCTGTCCGGAGCCGGGAGAGCGACAACGATCGGCGATGTCTCGGCAAAATAGCCAGCCTCGGCGCATAACCGGCAGGTGGCGATCTCCAGATGCAGCTGCGAAATCGGGAAGATGGGCACCTTGCGCGGGTGGGGCAGCGGCGTCATTTGCGTTTTCTGGTGTAGGCCGACTTGTAGGCGTTTTGCATCACAATCGCGCCTTCTTCCATGTTCGGCGTCTCAGACATGATCCGTCCGGATGCCCCGCTGTCTGCCAGAGCCTTAAACAGCGCCTTGTAGTTGACATCTGCCTCATCGAGATTGAGATGATTCTTCTCGCCTTTGGCGGTATACGCGATGCCGCTAAAGTGCACGTGCAGCTGCGTCATGCCGCGATCGCCGAGGCCGTTTTTCACCAACGCCAGCGCCGCGCTGAACTCTTCATATGTGTTAAACGAGCCATCGCCTGGCCGCGCGTGCAGATGCGCGAAATCGATGCAGGGCAGCACGTTCTCGATCGTGCGGCTCCAGTAAATGCACTCTTCGAGCGTGCCCATCAGCGCGCTTTTGCCCATCGTCTCGGGCCGCAAGGTTACGCGCACCTTTTCTTTGTGCAGCGTATCGACAATGCCGCTCAGCCGCTCGGTCGCGGTGCGCATGGCGTCTTCCGGCTTGCGCTTCATATATGAACCGGGGTGAAAAATAATGTCTGTGGCGCCGGCCTTGTATCCCAGACGGGCAGCCTGCAACAGCCGTTCGCGACCCGCCTGCCACATCTCGTCGGTCTCGGCGTTCAGGTTGAAAAAATACGTGGCATGCACGCTCAACGCGACATCGGCGGCCTCGGCGGCGGCCCGGATGCGCGCGCAGACTGCGTCGCCAATATTCGTTGTGCCACGCACCCAGGCCAGCTCAAGCGCGCTCAGGTTCATCTCGCGGATGCGGGTCACGCCCCCCGCGCTGCCGCCGCTTTTTGGCGCGCTCATGGGCGTGCCGACGGTGCCGAAGCGGAAGGGCAGGTTGAGGTGGGTGGATTTGGACATGAGGCGCCTTAAGCACTTTCTCCTAACGCGGCCCGAAACAACGGTGTCGACGTGTCATAGCGCGATGCAGCCTCCACAAAAGCCCGGAAGAGCGGGTGCGGGCGGTTGGGGCGGCTGAGAAATTCGGGGTGAAACTGGCTGCCGACCATGAACGGGTGCCCGCGCAACTCGGTGATCTCGACCAGCCGCCCATCCGGTGAAATGCCGCTAAACGTCACACCGGCGTCGCCCAATAGTTTGCGAAACTCGTTGTTAAATTCCCAGCGATGGCGATGACGCTCTTTGACCGAAGTTGTGTTTGTCTTTGCGTCGAAATGAACGCTGCTGGTGTTGTCAGCTGTTTTTAGCTCGGCGCTATAGGCGTTGTGGGCCTTGGTGCCCGGTTCGAGCACGCACTCATACGTGCCAAGCCGCATTGTCCCGCCCATGTCGGCGATATCGCGCTGATCGGCCATCAAATCGATGATTGGGTACGCAGTGGCGTGGTTGAACTCGGTGCTGTTGGGTTCGCGGCTCTTGAGCACGTGCCGGGCGAACTCGATGCACATCACCTGCATGCCCAGGCACAATCCGAGATATGGCACATTGTTCTCGCGCGCATATTGCGCGGCAACGATCTTGCCTTCGACGCCGCGGTAGCCAAAGCCTCCGGGCACCACAATGCCCGACACGTTGTCGAGCCGGTCAAGCCCTTCACCGCGTTCCAGCTCTTCGCTATTGATCCACTCGATCTTAATATCGCGGCCATTCGCCACGCCGGCGTGATACAGCGACTCGCGCACGCTGAAGTAGGCGTCGTGCAGTTCTGCGTACTTGCCGACGATGGCGATGCGCAATTCCGGCTTCTCGCGGCGAATCTCGGCGCACAGCGCGCGCCATTCGGTTAGATCGGACTTCGGGCAATTGAGATGCAGACGTTCGCAGAGATACTCGCCAAACCCGGAGTCCTCGAGCAACAGCGGCACCTCATAGACATAGCGTGTGGTCACCATCGGCAACACACCGCGCGCTTCGACGTCGCAGAACATCGCGATCTTGTCGCGCATCTCATCGTCGACCGGGTGATCGGCGCGGGCGATGATCGAATCGGGCAGGATGCCGACGCTGCGCAAATCGCGCACGCTGTGCTGCGTTGGCTTTGTCTTCAGTTCGCCCGTGGCGCCGACCATCGGCAAAAACGTGACGTGGATGTAGAACGTGTTGTCGCGCCCGATATCGTGCCGCATCTGGCGGATTGCCTCCAGAAACGGCGAGGCTTCGATATCGCCGACCGTTCCGCCGACCTCGACGATGATCACATCGGCGTTGCTGCTCTTCGCAACCAGGCCGATCCGGCGCTTGATTTCGTTGGTGACATGCGGCACAACCTGAATGGTTTTACCCAAATAATCGCCGCGCCGTTCTTTTGTCAACACCTCGTGATAGACCTGACCGGTGGTCACCGTGCATGTTTTGCTCAGGTTGTTGTCGATAAAGCGCTCGTAATGCCCGAGATCCAAATCGGTCTCCGCGCCATCTTCCGTGACAAAGACCTCGCCGTGTTGATAGGGCGACATCGTGCCCGGGTCGACGTTGAGATACGGGTCGAGCTTTTGAATAGCGACGCGCAACCCGCGCGATTTCAAGACGCGGCCGATCGCTGCGGCAGTGACGCCTTTGCCAACTGAACTTACGACACCGCCGGTGCAAAAAATGTATTTGGGCATGTTTTTATTTCCGGACCCAGCTCCAAATCGATCGCGACCGATTTGGACCCAAGCCTCCACGCAGGCTGACGAATCGGCCATGCGCGTCACACAAAAAAATAGGGAGCACAAATGCACTCCCTATTTGAAGCTTCAAGAAGATTTCTCAACCCGGTCAGTGTGTGGACTGGCCGTATTGAAAACCACTTTGATGAAGGTTGACACTTGCAAGTATACGGCAAAGAAAACATTTCGTTTATGCGTATGGTTCGACTGACTGCGTCAGAGGCTGCACGTTGTTCAGTGAGGCGCATGAAATGCCGATGCATTTCGAGATGCGCGCTGAGTGGAACACGCCCGCATGTTCCACTCAGCGCGCATCTCGAAATGCAACGGCATTTCATGCGATTTTACGTAATCAGGACGGTTTGCTGCGACTTTGTGCGTGCTACAATCCGCCCGCTAAGCGGTCTCTTAATGTCAGTTTGGAATTGTTTTGCTGTACGGTGGGCGCACTTTGCGATCCGTCAAGCGTGTGCCAGCGCGCGGCTAACGCAAAAATTGAGAACAGAGAGACCGGGTTTGTGTATTTATATTTCAGGAGAAGAAAACCACACATGAAGAGCAAGAAGATCGTATCCCTTGCAGTGGCTGGTGCGGTTCTGGCTGGCGCAGCAATGCCATTCAGCGCCCAAGCCCAAGACCCGGCAGTTATCCGCATTTACTCGAGCCTTCCGCTCACCGGCTCCAGCGCTGGCCAGACCACCACGGTCGTCAACGCAATGAAGCTGGCCCTCGAGCAGCAGACCAAGGCCGGTCTGGTGTGCGACGGCAAATTCAAGATCGACTATGTGTCGCTTGATGACGCCACCGCAGCCGCAGGCAAGTGGGACGCCGCGAAAGAGCAGGAGAATGCCAACAAAGCCGTTGCTGATGCCGATGCCATGGTCTACATTGGCACGTTCAACTCCGGTGCAGCCAAGGTCTCGATTCCGATCTTGAACCAGGCTGGCATGGTCATGATCAGCCCGGCCAACACCTATGAAGGGTTGACCAAGAAGACGGCCACCACGGCCGAGGGCGATCCGGAAAAGTATTACCCAACCGGCAAGCGCAACTATGTGCGCGTCGTGCCCGCCGACGACATTCAGGGCTCAGTGGCCGCCAAATGGGCCAAGAGCCTGGGCGCCCGGAGCGTGTTCATTCTGCATGACACCGAGGCCTACGGCAAAGGTGTTGCGGATGTGTTCCGCGCTACCGCCAAGACCATCAAATTGACCGAAGCCGGTTACGAAGGCATCGACGGCAAGGCTTCTGAGCTACAACGCGTTGGCCACCAAGATCAAGAGCGCCAACCCTGGCCTGATCTATTACGGCGGCATCACGCAGAACAACGCCGGTCAGCTGATCAAGGACATCCGCAAGGCTGGCGTCAAGGCCATCTTCATGGGCCCAGACGGCATCCTCGAGGAAGCTTTCGTTCAGGCCGCTGGCGAAGCCGCCAACGGCGTGCTGGCCACCCGGCCAACCTGCCCGAGCGTCTGCTGCCCGCCAAGGGCAAGAAATTCATCGCCGACTATCGCAAGATCTACAAGGCGAGCCCGAGACCTACACGATCTATGGTTATGAATCGATGAGCGTCGCGCTTGATGCGATCAAGAAGATTTGCGCGAAGGATCGCGCCGCGGTCTTGACCGCTGTGTTTGCCACCAAGAACTACAGCGGCGTGCTTGGCACGCTGGTCGTTCAACGCCAAGGGCGACATCGACTTGAAGGACATGGCCGGCAACGTGTCGCCAAGGGCAAGTGGGAGAAGAGCGGGCGTTCTGAAGTTCCCGTAATCTCGCGGCCGTGAACTTGTCATATCAACACGAAAGTGAAACAAGGGCGCAACGATTAATCGTTGCGCCCTTGTTCGCTCAGCCAATTGAACCAATGGGCCGCAGGGCATGAGTTGTCTACAAACGCGGCGTTAGGAATGCGGCCAACCCTGTGGTTGGCCATATTCTCAACGTCGGATTTCGAACGCTGATGCCCTCATAACTTTGCCTGTAATCCATGCAAAGTTCATCCACTCAAACCACGCGGTCTGGCAGCGGTTCGAACCGCTATTGCTGGCCTTGCCGATTGTTTACATCGTCCTGTTGTTTGGGCAGCCGGCCGGCTTCGATATCCCGCGCATTGTCGAGAACATTGCGCAATGATCCGACCGTCATCCTCCAGCAGCTGATCAACGGCTCGCCAACGGCGCCATCATCGCCATCATCGCGCTGGGTTACACGATGGTCTACGGCATCATCGAGCTGGTCAACTTCGCCAACGGCGATGTATACATGCTCGGCGCAATGGCCGCGTTGTTTGTCGCTCTCGCCATTTATCTTTATTGATCCCAATACCGGCGGCGAATCGCGCCATGGTGGGCGGCCTTGCTCGGGTTTATCCCGGCCATGGCGTTGGCGCGTTGATCAACTACGCCACCGAGCGCATTGCCTATCGACGACTGCGAAACTCGCCAAAAATCGTCAACCTGATCTCAGCGCGATCGGCATGTCGTTTATTCTGCAGAACATCGGCTTGCAGCTGGCGTCTGTTGGCAAACTCGCCAATCATCAAGGACAGGTCCGATTTTGGGTTTTTTAAAGTATTTGGCCGCAACAATGCCGCGCCCAAGAGCTTCCCCAGCGTGTTTGCGATGACAACTTGATCGATCTATGTCTTCCCGCCGCCGCCGTTGCCGCACGCCTGACATTGCGGCTGCGAAGCTGGAGCATGCAACGCCACGGCCGATGCGGACGCGCTGCAGCGCGCAAGAGCGCAGGCGGCGCCAGCGCCGGCCAGCTCAGCTGAAGCCACCGCCACGCTGGATGCATCGCCAGCGGCCGAAGAGACAGCCATCATCGGCACGATCGAAGCCGAGAACGGCACCGCCACGCCCAGTTGCGACCCGAGACGCGGCCGCGCGTCGTGACGCCACGCTCGATGAATTGCCGCAGCCGAAGAGACAGCATGATCGCACGCTTGGCCGACGCTCGACGACGCGACGCAATGCGGCAGCGGCACTGGAGGCCGAAGCCATCATCGGCACGATTCGCCGCAGCCGAAGAGACGGCCATCATCGGCACACTGGAGCCAGAAAATGGCACGGCGCACGCCCGATTCGAGCCATCACCGCCCCAGCGAGGATGCGACAGCTGCCGCAGACACGGCGGCGCAGGTAGCGGCGCAGGCCCTGGCCGATCAGCCGGTCGCCACCAACACCATTCGCCTGACCTGGAAGAACGTGATCGTGATTGTCGTCGCGCTCGTGTTGATGGGCGCGTTGAACTGGTTTGTGCAGAGCACCCGTCTTGGCAAGGCCATGCGCGCCACCGCGCAAAACCGCGCCGCCGCGCAGATCATGGGCATCAACATCGACAACATCATCAGCCTGACTTTTGTGATCGGCGGCGCGCTGGCAGGTGCGGCCGGCATGATGAGCGGCATCTACAGCGGCACAGCCGTGTTTACGATGGGCTTTACCGCCGGCTTGCGCTCGTTTACCGCCGCGGTGCTGGGCGGCATCGGCAACATTCGCGGCGCGGCGCTGGGCGGCATTCTGATCGGCATCATCTCCGCCTTCAGCGACAGTTTCTTTCGGTGCGTTGGACAAACGCATGGGTGTTTTTGATTCTTGTGCTGGTGCTTGATGTTCCGTCCGACCGGTTTGCTCGGCTCGGACGGCGGCGAAAAGGCGTAACCCAATGAAAAGGATAAACTTGTCTCCACCGGCGAGATGTTCGGCGTCGTTTTGATTGGCTTGCTTTCGCTGATCATGGGCGGCCCGGCTGTGCTCCCCTGGCTATTCTGACTGGCGCGCTGGTCGGGCTCAATGTGCCGGCTGCAGAGATCTGGCATCCCGCGTGCGGCTCATCGGTGGGCTTGCTGGCGCCGGCATTGTGGTGGCGCTGTCTTGGGCGCACAACAACTATGTGGTGCTGTTGCCAAAGCAACCGACGATTCCGGCTTGGTACGCAACACGCTGCTGGTGTATCTGCTCTCGCTGGGCCTGGGCGTCGGCGCTGCGCTGTCTATATGGCATTGTTGCGCGGCAACCCCAATGACGCCGGCGCGCAATGGCCATTGCTCGGCTTTCTGGCGGCGTGCGCAATTGTATTTCCGTTTTACGATGCGCTACGGGCTGTTGTGGGCCAGCGACGTGGTCGCCGTCGCTGATTTATTTGTTGCAGGCGCTGGGTTTGAACATCGTGGCCGGCTATGCCGGTCTGCTTGATCTGGGCTATGTGGCGTTTTTCGCCATCGGCGGCTACACCGCCGCCTTTCTCATGCCGCGCCCAACAATGCCTGGGGTGGCAACCTGCAGTGGTCGTTCTGGATTGATGATCTGGGTGGCGGCGGCCGCTGCGGCAATCTTTGGCTTGATTCTCGGCGCGCCGACGTTGCCGCTTCCGCGGCGACTATCTTGCAATCGTGACGCTCGGCTTTGGCGAGATCATCCCGGTCGATCTTTAAGAATCTTGAAGCAGTGATGATCTACGAGCCGATCAGCCGTCTGATTGCGATGTTCCGCGGCGATTTCAACGGCGGCACCTGCTGGTGGGGTGTGAGGCAAACCCCTCAACATCACAAACGGTGGCCAGGGCCTAAACCCGATTGAGCCGCCGATTATTCCATTTGTCAGCGAGGCGTGGCGCTTGACGGCACTGTCTCCGGTTTTTTTAATCGCCGCTGTTCCCCGGCTGAGGCGACTCCACGTTCCAGATCGGGTTCAAACTAAATACAACCTGCCTGGTATTTTCTGATTCTGACCATGCTTGTGCTTTCGGCGTTCTTTATCCACGCCTGCGCCAGAGCCGCATCGGCCGCGCGTTTGTGGCGATGCGCGAGGATGAGCTGGCAGCCAGCGCGATGGGCGTGCCGATTGTCAAAACCAAACTGACCGCGTTCATGATCGGCGCGCTGTTCTCCGGTTTGCCGGCGCGTTCTAGGTCACGCGTTTCGTTTATCTCGCCCGATGCGTTCGACTTCTCGGTCTCGGTGATCGTGCTGTGCATGGTGATTTTGGCGGCACGGGCAGCATCGCCGGTGTGATTCTGGGCGGTTTGATCATCAAGGTCGTCGACCTGCTGGTGCTGGACAAAGTGCAGAAGCGTCGTGAGCGGCGTGTTGCAGGTGACGGTGTTTCAGACCGTTCAGAACGAGGGTGTCAATCGGTTTTCCTGGAAAGCCTGTCTGGACATGACGCAATACAAACTGATGCTGTTCGGCGTTGATTCTGGTCGTCATGATGCTGGTGCGGCCGCAAGGCCTGGTGCCGGAAGCGATGACAAGGAAGAAAGGGAGCGGTCAATGGCGACACTACTGGACGCATCCAGCGTGACCAAACGCTTTGGCGGCCTGACCGCCGTGAGCAAAGTCGATTTCAAAATTGAGAAGGGCATGATCGCCGGGTTGATCGGGCCCAACGGCGCCGGCAAGACCACGTTCTTCAACATGATCACCGGCGTGTATGTGCCAACCGAAGGCGGCATCGTGTTTGCCGGCGATTCGATTGCCGGGCGCGCGCGCCGGATCTGATTCAGTCGGCCGGCATCAGCCGCACCTTTCAAAACATTCGCTTGTTTGGCCAGATGAGCGTGCTTGAAAACGTGCTGGTTGGCATGCACGCGCGTTTGAACGGCAATATTCTTGAGGCGTTTTTGCGGCCGGGCCGGGTCGATGCACGAAGAGAAAGCCGCGCGAAGAGAAGGCCATGAAACTGATCGACTTTGTCGGACTTGGCGTTGACAACGCCGAGACGGCGGCGCGCAATTTGCCGTATGGCTTGCAGCGCCGGCTGGAGATCGCGCGCGCGTTGGCCTCGGATCCGCAAGCTGTTGCTGCTGGACGAGCCGACCGCTGGCATGAACCCGCAGGAAAAGGCCGATCTGACAAAGCTGGTCGATGACGTCCGCCGCGAGCATGGGCGTGACCGTGCTGCTGATCGAGCACGACATGAAGGTGGTCATGGGCATCAGCGACCGCGTGACGGTGCTCGATCACGGCGAAAAAATCGCCGAAGGGCTGCCAAAAGAAGTGCAAAACAACCCCAAAGTCATCGAGGCCTATCTCGGCACCGGCGCGGCGGCGGAAGGGGCTTAAGCAATCATCAAGTGCTGAGCGCTGAGGATTGTCTCAGCACCAGACTCGGAGCACTAACCATGCTCGAACTCAAAAACGTTCATACTTATTACGGCAACATCCACGCGATTGAAGGGCGTCAGCTTGATCGTCAACGAAGGCGAGATTGTGACGCTGATCGGCAGCAACGGCGCCGGGAAAGACCACAACGCTGCGCACGATTCAAGGGCTTGCTACGGCCGCGCGAAGGCTCGATCACGCTGCGGGGCGAAGAGCTGACAAAGCTGCCCGCTCACGAAGTCGTCACGCGCGGGATCAGCCAGTCGCCGGAAGGCCGCTTGATCTTCAGCAAAATGACGGTGCGCGAGAACCTGGAGATGGGCGCGTATCAGCGCAAGGATCGCCAGAATATGCCGAAAGACATGGAGCATGTTTCTTCGCTGTTTCCACGCCTGCGCGAGCGCATGACGCAGCGCGGCGGCACGCTCTCGGGCGGCGAACAGCAAATGCTCTCGATGGGGCGCGCATTGATGGCGCGGCCAAAAATCATGCTGCTGGACGAGCCGTCGATGGGCCTGGCGCCGATCCTGGTGGATCAGATCTTCGACATTATTCGCGCGCTCAACAACGAAGGCACCACGATTCTGCTCGTTGAGCAAAATGCGCGCATCGCGCTGGGCATCGCCAACCGCGGCTATGTGCTTGAAACCGGCGAAATCGTGTTGACCGGCGAAGGCAAAAAACTCCTCGACAACCCGCAGGTCAAGGCGGCGTACTTGGGGGAAGGGCATTAGAGAGGAGAGAATCCAGATCCAGAATCCAGACCGGAGCGCATTGCGGGGCTATCTCTGGTCTGGATTCTGGATTCTTTACTCTTCCCTCATCCTTCCCTGCGATACTATCTCCCCATGAGCGACACAAACGAAAAAGAACCGGCGACCGGACAGGAAAACACGCCGTTGATCGGGCTGGATCCGCTTGCGGAGAAAGTTCGTACCGCGTTGCGCGAAGTGTATGACCCGGAGCTTGGCATGAGCGTGGTTGAGCTCGGGCTGATCCGCAAGATCGAAGTGAATCCGGAACAGGTCGATCTGACCATGATTCTGACCACGCCATTTTGCCCCTATGGCCCAGCCATGGTGGAGCAGGTCAAACAGAAATCTCAGGAAGCCTCCGAGCGCGTGACAAAGGTCACGATGGGTCTCGAGATGTGGGAGCCCAGCATGATGGAAGACCAGGCTGCGGCAAACTGGGGCTTGTACGATGAAGACGGTGGTACACACAACGCGACGCTGCATCTAACATGCTGCCGCGATTGTCGGGGAGATTCACCCGAGAAAGCATGAGCCGCCTGCGCGAAGCGCAGGCGGCTCATGCTTTCTCGGGTGAACCCTCTGTGGACTCTTGTGCGAAATACCGCCAACGTGCGGCTGCTATCGTCCAGAACCTTCTTTCATCCGCAACGCCAGCACCCCTGCCACGCCGCGCAGGAGCGCGGTCAACAGCAGGCCGCCAAAGATGCCGATCAAGCCTGTTTCAAGCAATGCTGAAATGGCCAGCGGCGCGGCGAAGATGCAGAAGTTGGTGACCGCGGCGTGCACGCTCATAAACCCTTCGTAGTTGTCGGGCGGCGCGCAATCGACGAGCAGCGCGTAGGCGCTCACCTGAAAAAATACCGAGGCCACGCCACCGAGCAGGCCCGCGATCCAGGTCGCCTGAAAGCTGGTCGCAAACGCCAGCACAACGACCTGCCCGGCCAACGCGATGGTCGATACTGCGAAGGCGCGTGCGTTGCCATAGCGCCGGACCACGCGCGCGACACCCATGCCGGCGATGGCCAGGCTGATCCAGAAGATCGCCAGATACCAGCCGAATTGCGAATCGGTCAGTCTAAGCCCGCGCACCATTTGCAGCGTGATGAGCGGCACCGGCGCATTGAGCGCGAACTGCACCAGCAACGTCAGCAGCAGATAGCTGCGCGCCGCTTTGTGTGCGAGCATGGTGCGCAGGCCCGTGCGCGCCTGGCCGTCGCGCGCGGCTTGTTTGGCGAGCGGGCCATCCGGCACCGGTTTGATCATCATCAGCGGCGCGATGCCGAGCATGCCGGCGACAAGCGCGATCACGCAGGCCACGATGTAGTTGTCCGGCTGCTGGAAACGATCCAAAATCCAGGCGATGGCCGGCGTAAAGATTGCCATGCACAGGCCCAGCACCACCCAGCGCATGCTGACCAGCTGCGAGAGCGCATCGGACATCGTCATGCGCGGCAGATAAGCCGTCAGCGTCATGTTGCCCATGCCGGCAAACAGGCTCAGCAGCAACGCAAGCAGCACGATGATTTCGGATTGAACCGCAAGCGGCGCCAGAAACAGCACCAGCGGGATCAGCAGCATGATGCTGCGGTAGATCAGCAGCGCGACCGCCATCGAGCGCCGGTAGGTGCGCATCGCGGCGATCCAGCGCGGGGCCAGTGCCGACGCCACGGTCAGCATCAATGCCGCGCCGGAGGTCAGCAAGCCCAGCCAGAGCGGGCTGGCGCCCAGCCGCGTAATCAGCACCGGCACATACTGCTGCATCACCACGATAAATGGCGCGGCGAAGATGAGCTCGATCGCATTCCAGCGATAGTTGCTGCGGGCCTGGGCGTAGGAGAGTGGGGTCATGGGAGAGGAAAGAATCCAGATCCAGAATCCAGGCAAGCTCGTCTGAATTCTGGACTCTGGACTCTTTATTCTTTTCCCTCAGAATAAATTTCTCAAACGCTTCCGCCGTCCACGGCAGTGCGGGTTTGAAAAAGTGCTCGTAGATCGCCTGGGCATAGACGCGGATTTCATATTGCGCGTCTTCGGCCATGCGCAGCCGCAGAAAGTGCATCAGGTTGTGCGCATCGACTTTGCAGACCCAGGTGTAGTAGACCGAGAAGCCCGGCAAAAACACGCGCGCCTGTTCGCGCGCCACGCCCATGCGCCAGGCGCTTTTCATAGAGCTTGTAGCCCTCTTCGTAGTGCTTGAGCAGCGCATCGGTGAGCGGCTGCGCCTTCTTCCGGCGTCAGCTCGCCCAGGCTGGCCTGTTTGTTTGACGGCGACTGTTTGCGCCAGACGGTGGGTGTGTAGAACGCATCTTCCTCAAATGGCACATAGCGTCCGGACTGCGCGTTGAAGTTCCACATGCGGTGGCGCACCCACTGCCACCAGGTTACGACCGGCGCGTGCACGCGGAATTTGAATTCGATCTGTTCGAACGGTGACGTATGCCGATGCTGCAGCAGATAGAACAACAGCTTCTTGTCTTTATCATCGCCCTTGCTTTCACCCAAAAACGACACGCGCGCGGCATTGACCGCGGCGAGGTCGTCGCCCATGATGTCCTGGAGTTCGATCCAGCCTTTGTCGAGTAGCTCTACGCGCTTGCCAATCAAGTTGCTCATAACGGCCCAAATGGTAACATCCTGTGTGTGTTTGGCCGAGCGAAATCGCCATTGGATGCGATCGATCCCAGCGACGCGTTGAGCGCGTTTGTGCGCAGCGTGCGCGCGCCTGATGCCGATATCGACCTGGCCTCGGCTGCGATCACGATGGTGCGCTACGCCGATGCCGATGTGCATGTGCCGCACTATCTCAAGCGGTTGGATCAGCTGGCCTCGGCGACCGATGCGCGCGCTCCGCTTGATCTGGCCGCGTATTTGTTTGGCCAGCTCGGCTTTAGCGGCAATCAGAACAACTACGGCGATCCGCGCAACAGTTACCTGCACTTTGTGATCGACCGCCGGCTCGGCATTCCCATCACGCTGTCGGTGCTGTTTTTGGAGGTCGCGCGGCGCTGCGGCATTCGGGCCTATGGCGTCGGGCTGCCCGGGCACTTTATCGTCGGCGCGCACGATCACACCGTGGCCGGCGGCGTGCTGTATCTCGATCCGTTCAACCAAGGCATGACGCTGACGGCGGATGAATGCCGCGAGCGCGTCACCACCACGGCCAACCTGGCGTTTGACGACGCGCTGCTGTTGCCGGTGAGCAATCGCTATATCCTGACGCGCATGTTGCACAACCTGAAGGGCGCGCATGCGCGTCAGGGCAATCTTGAAATGACAGCCAGCGCGTCCGAGCGACTGTTGGCGCTCAACCCCGCCGATGCCGAAGAAGCGCATCATCTTGGGTTGCTGTATTCGCAGACCGGGCGCGGCAAACGCGCATTGCAGCTGCTGCACTGGGCGGCTGAGCATACGCCGGGCGGCCCGCGGCGCGATGAAATTCGCAGCTCCGAGGCCGCGGTGATGGAGTCGTTCGCGCGCCAGAATTAACGCGCGTCGGTCTTGCGCTGGCTCATCATGCGCCGCCACTTGGCGATTTCGGCATGATTTCCGCTGAGCAGGACATCCGGCACTTTTAGCCCGCGAAAATCAGCCGGACGGGTGTAGTGCGGGTATTCAAGCTGACCCTGCGCGTGCGACTCCTCATCCGGCACGCCGGGCGGCAGCGTGCCCGGAATCAGGCGCGCGACCGCGTCCGCCAGCACCATGGCCGGCAGTTCGCCGCCGGTCAGCACGAAATCGCCGATGCTGATTTCGTCCGTGCAGAGATGCTCGCGCACCCGTTCATCAACCCCTTCGTAGTGCCCGCAGATCAGCAGGATGCGCGGATGCTGCGCCAGCTCTTTTGCGATCGCATGCGTAAAGCGCCGGCCGGATGCCGACATCAGCACGATCGGGATGGCCGGATCCGGCCGCGCTGGCGGCTCGATGCCGAGCACATGCTCGACCGCGCGAAAGATGGGCTCGGCCTTCATGACCATGCCACCGCCACCGAACGACGAGTCATCGGTGATCTTGTGCTTGTCGGTCGCAAAGTCGCGAATGTTGTGCGTGTGCAGCGTGAGCAGCCCGGCATCGATCGCGCGGCGCACGATGCTCTCGGCAAACGGGCTTGTGAACATGCCCGGAAACAACGTAAAAATGTCAAAACGCATGGTATTTTGCGCGGCGAGTGGGCTCTCCGCCAGCGCCTCACTTATTGGGTCAGCGTGCGCACGCCCTCAAGCGGCCCGACAAAATGCGCGCGGTCACCGGCCTTGAAGCGGTAGGTGTGCGGCGGGCGCATGTTCATGCCGTTTGGCGTGTCCAGTGCGAGCAGGTTGGTCTGCGTCTGTTCTTCAATCTCTTGAATGCTTTTGCCGACGAAGGGTGACGCTGTTTCAAACGACACGGTAACCACGTTGAGCAGCTGGCCATCGAGCTTGAACGAGTATTTCACGCGCGTGCGGGTGGCCGCGGCAGCGAGCGCCGGCGCGGCCAGCGCGGAGACGCTAAACGCGGTTTGAATGTTAAAGCCGCGCGCGACTTTTTCGGCCAGCTTCTGGTCGAACATGCGCAGCACAATCTTGATGCCCGGGTTGAGTTCACGCGCGTCGAGCGCGACGTCGAGGTTGGTCAGGTCGTCGCTCGTGCACGACACCAGCGACGACGCGCGCTCGATGCCTGCAGCAACCAGTGTGTCGCGTTGGCGGGCGTCGCCGATGATGACCGGGATGCCGGCCGCGCGCAACGCCGACATCCACTCTTCGTTGGTGGTCTTGTTGACGGCAACGACGTTGTCGCCGAGTTCGCGCAGCTCGCTGATGACGCGATAGCCGACACGGCCGACACCGCAGACGATGACGTGGTTTGAAAAAGTAGAAGCAAGCGCCATTTGTTGTTGTGCCGGATCACGAATGTATTCAATCAGATTTGCCGCGCCGCCGGCCAGCGCCAGCAACCCGCCAAACATCAAGCCAAGCGATGCGAGTTGCTGCCCGGGCGATCTTTGGCAGATCGGTCGGGCCGACCTGCAGCGTGACCAGGTTGAGCGTATAGACAAAACTGTGAACGGGCGATGGTTGATGCCGGGTATACCAGAAAAGCAGGGTGCCGATCAGCAACACCAGCACCAGCGCGCTGAGCGGCATACGCAGTCGCCCCAACGCTGCCCACAGGGTGCGAACGCTGGCGTTGATGGCGCGGATGCGGCTGCGACGTGGCGGCATGGCGCGCTATTTTGCCTTCTGCTTGGCCGGCTTTTTATCAGCTGAGGCCTGCGCGGTGTCCAATCGGCGCATGATGTCGAGCGGGTGGCTGATCGACGCCGGGATGATGCGAATTTCAACGCCGGGTGCGATCTCAAGCCTGGCGATATCTTTGTCGATATCCAGCTGCGTCAGCTTGCCGACCATGCCGCCGACCGTTACGACCTGTTCGCCGACTTTGAGCTCTGAAATGATGGCTTCCTGCGTCTTGCGCGCGCGCTGCTGGGGCAGGGCCACCAACACCCAGAACAAGACAAACACCAGCGCAATCACGGTCAACAACACAATCGGCACGAGGGGTTCCATGGCACGATTATAGAAGCCCCCTCAGAATGCCCCCCTATAATCCCGGCCAAGTTAGTGGTCATATGTTTTTGTGGGAAATCACCCCTCCCCGCGAAGCGGGGAGGGGTGATTTCCCGGCTAAACTTTTGACAACTGACTTCGATCTATGAAGCTGCCAAAGTCGCGCGGTACGGTCAAAAAACCCACGCTAAAGACCGAGTATCCAACGCGTAAACCGCGAGCGGTTACCGGCATTTTTCTGGCGCTGTTTTGCGCCGGTTTGCTGGCGACCGGGTTGGCGCTGACGCAAATGGTGGCCTATGGCGAAGGCGACGCCAGCCAGACGCGCCTGTCGTCTCCGGCACTGTTGCGCGCAGCCAGTTACCCGCAGCCGGTGATTACGCCGCTGATCGAAGAGCCCGATATTCTGCAGCGCGGCTTTGAGGGCATCACCGACACGCTCGCGAGCGCGACGGGCGTGCCTGGCCGCGAGCGCAAAATTCTCAAGCACATCGTGCAGCCGGGTGACACGATCTTTGGCCTGGCATTGCTGTATGGGCTGACGCCGGAGACCGTGCTGTGGTCGAACTACACCACGCTCAAAGACAACCCGGATTTGCTGAGCCTGGGTCAGGAGTTGAGCTTGCCGCCGGCGGATGGTCTGGTCTATATCGTTGAACCGGGCGACAGCATCGATGCGATCGCGCGCCGCTTTCGCGTGACAACCGAGGCCGTGGTTGCCGAATCTGTAAACGGCTTGAGCGATGCCAATCAGGCGCTGCAGCCCGGGCAGGTGCTCTTTCTGCCGGATGGCGAGCGCGAAATCGTGGTCTGGCAGTTGCCAAAGCCGGTCGAAGTGCGGCGCACGGTTAAAGGCGTGCCGGTCTATCGCGTCGGCAGTTGCGGCGAAGTTGAAATACCGGAGCTCGGCAGCGGACGCTTTGGCTTTCCAACAAACCGGCGCTATCTGAGCGGCTATGCGTTTGGACCCTCGCATGGCGGCTGGGATCTGGCCGGGCGTTTGGGCGAGCCGATTTATGCATCCGATGGCGGCACGGTCGTGTATGCCGGGTATTCACTGGATTCACGCGGCCGGCCGCGCGGCTATGGCCAGTATGTCGTCGTGGACCATGGCAATGGCTATCAATCGCTGTATGCGCACGCCAGCGAACTCTACGTGCGCTGCGGCCAGCAAATTGGCAAAGGCAACGTGATTGCTGCTGTCGGCTCCGTTGGGAAATCGACCGGTCCGCATTTGCACTTTGAGATACGATACCTCGGCAATTACGTAAACCCGGCGCAATTTATGGCGCTCGGCGCTCCGTAGCACTTATGAAAGACGATCCGTCGAATGGCGCCGGGAAGCCTGCCGCGCGCGCGCAACTTGCCCTTGAAATCGTTACACGCCGTGTCGCCGATACGTTTGCAGCAAAAGACGCGTCGCAGAGCGAACAGACGCGGCGTGGTTTGCTGGCGCTGGCTGGCCGGCTGACATCGCACCTGGCGATCATCTTTGTGTCGTTCGTCGCGATTGCGCTGGCGAGTTTGCGCCTCGGGTCGAATGGCGCAGCCACTGTGGATTTAGACGGCGGCCAGGCCGGATCGCTTGGCGTGGGCCGCTCACCTACAAATTTGACCAGCGCTGATCGCTCGGGCAAAACGCTGAACGGCTTTCAACAGGCCGGGTTCTCGAGCGGCGATGGCAGCATCATCGTGCGCGATCCTGGCATGGACATTGCGCAGCAGCTCAAGGCTGCCTCCGCTGGGGCCGAAGCTGCACCCGGTGCGGTGTCGCCGGGCGCCAACGCTAGCGCACCTGCGCGCAATCAGATTGAGACCTATCGCGTGCAACCCGGTGACGCGATCAGCACCATTGCCGAGCGCTACGGGCTCTCGCCAAACACGATCGCGTGGGCCAACCCGGCCGTCGAGAACAACCCCGAACTGCTCAAGATCGGACAGGAGCTGACGATCCTGCCGGTTGACGGCGTCTTTTACACGGTCAAAAACGGCGATACCCTCGGCGGCATCGCACAGCGTTTTCGCGCGGAAGCCAATGAGATTCAAACGTATCCATTAAACGGGCTTGGCACAGATGTGCTGACGGTCGGGTCGCAGATTGTTATCCCGAACGGCACAAAACTCACTGCGCGCGCATCTGCGCCTGCGCCGGTTGCGCGCCGCGCCGCGGCAAATCCGAGCGGCGTGCAAGTGGCCGCTGGCGGCGCAACTGGCAACTTTCTGTGGCCAACGCGCGGCGTGATCACGCAAAACTATTGGGCCTACCATCAGGCGCTGGACATTGCAAACAACAATGGCACGCCGATCTTCGCATCAGACGGCGGCTATGTCAGCTACGCTGGCTGGAGCCCGGTCGGCTATGGCTACATGGTCAAGGTTTCGCACAACAACGGCTTTGAGACGCTCTACGGGCACTTGAGTTACTACGATGTCGAGCCCGGCATGTATGTGGCGCAGGGCAGCATCATCGGCCGCATGGGCAGCACCGGCAATTCAACCGGTCCGCACCTGCACTTTGAGATCCGCTATGGCGGCACGCTGCAAAACCCGAATTTGTATCTGGCATATTAGCAGTGTTTTGCGTATGAGCTCGCAGAGATAAATCTGGAGAATACAGCATCCGTCCGCGCTAAGCGCGGACGGATGCTGTATTCTCCGGAGAAATCGCCTCAACTTGCGGTGAAATCGTCATATCGGCGACGAAAGTGTGCCATACACACTTGCATCACTCTCAATGCTGTCTCGGCGAATCCGGCCAACGGCTTAGAGCAGCGCACATCAAACGTATTTGCGCGCCTCGGCCATTCGGGTTATACATCGGCCCCGATGGGCATTACACATTCAGGGGGTGTGGTGCGCGTCGCGATCGCCGTGCTGTTCGCAGCGCAGGCGTTCACATCGCGCGCTGCCACGGCGCAGGCACCCGCCCCCGCGGTCATTGAGACCGAATCTGTCGTTAAACCCGGCCCCGGGTTGATCTTGCGGGCCCGCGCCAGAGTCACAAAACGCTGGCAACGGTCGCGTATCTGGCGTCAGTCGCTGGCGTTGGCAAGCCAGCTTGATTTGGGGTTGCCGGCCCGCGGCGAAGTGTCGCGCGGCTATGCGGTTGAAGAATTCCACCGCGGCCTTGACATCGTGATGGACATGAAGGGGCCGGTTGTGTCCGCGGCTGAGGGCAGCGTGGTCTACGCCGGCATGGACTGGACCGGTTATGGTCACATGGTCTGGATCGACCACGGTGACGGTGTGCGCACGCTCTATGCGCACCTATTTTCGCCGCTGGTCAAGGTCGGGCAGCGCGTCGCGCGCGGCCAGCTGATCGGTCTATCCGGCAACTCCGGCAACTCAACCGGCCCGCATCTGCATTTTGAGATCAGCCGCCACGGCACCAAGCTCGATCCGATGGCGTTCTTTCTCGACGAGGTCAGCGCACCTCAAACCCGCTGACCGGGTCGTCGTTGCTGCCGTCTGCGTCGCGCCAGGTCACATCGACCGCGCTGACACGCGCGGCGCGCGGCCCTTCGCGCAGATAGGCCAGAAACGCATCGAGCACGCTGCGCGCGCCAAGCGCTTCGACCTCGACGGTGCCGTCGGCCTGGTTCGCGACCCAGCCATGCACGCCGAGCTCACGCGCGCATGAGGCGGTTGAATAGCGAAACCCGACGCCCTGCACGCGGCCGCGCACGATCGCGCGAAATGCGGCGTTGGCGGGCGGGGGCGCAAGCGGCTCGGACATCAGCGCAACCGCGCAACAACTTCGACGCCGTTGCTGGCCATGTTGTAGAGATAGACCGCATGCAGCAGATCGCCGTCGTGCGCCGGGATGCCGAGCTTTTTCGCGACCGGCACCGGCGTGTCATACGTCTGCACGCAGTTGGCCGGGATGATCACACGCGCATCGGCGATCTGCAGCGCGTTGGCGCGCAGCCGCAGATGCATCGCCAGCTGATACGTGCACAGATCGGTGCAATCGCCGACCACGATAAATGTGTTGACCTCCGGATGGCCGTCCAGCCAGCGATCCAGCCCGGTGTTGAGCGCCGATGAAATCGAGTTTTTTCAAACACCACAAACGAGTCCGCGAACGGCAGCTTGAGCAGCTCAGGCGCTGTGCCGCTCTCCGCTGTGCCGCGCACGCAGTGCGGCGGATAGGCGCCAAACTCGACCGCGTCTGGCGGATGTGTGTCCTGCGCCAGCAGAAAGTAGCGCACGCCGCGTTTGTGCGCGGCCTTGAAGAGCGCCGTAATCGGTTTGACGATGCCCTGCACACGCGGGCTGGCCAATGGCCCGACCGTGCAGAATCCGTTGATGATGTCGACCGAGAGCACCGCAGTGCGCGCGGGCGTCGAAGCCACTTTGGACAGCGAGGCCACGGGCAGCGTGTTCAGCCATCGCTCGATGTGGCGGAGGTAGGGTGCTGAGGATGTGGTGAGGGACATGGGTTTGCTATCGACTATAACAAACCCATGTCAAAAACCGTGTTGGTTACCGGCGGTGGGAGTGGGATTGGGCGGGCCATTGCAGAGGCGTTCGCGGCGGACGGCGCGCGCGTGCTGCTGCATGATGTGTCGCCAGAGGCGCAGGCGGTCGCGGTTGGGCTTGGCGCGGCATTTTTGCCGGCCGATCTGGCCGACCCGGAGGCGGTGCGGGATCTGGCCGAACGCGCGCGCGCAGCGGCCGGGGGGCGGGTTGATATCCTGATCAACAACGCCGGGTTTCAACACATCGACGCCGTTGAAGACTTTGACGATGCGATCTGGGCGAAGATGATTCAGGTCATGCTGATCGCGCCGTTTCAGTTGACCAAACGGCTGTTGCCCGCGATGAAGACGGCCGGCTGGGGCCGCATCGTGAATATCAGCAGCCTGCATGGGCTGGTCGCCAGCCCGTTCAAGTCGGCCTATGTCAGCGCCAAACACGGCGTCATCGGGCTGACAAAAACTGTCGCGCTCGAAGCGGGCGCATTTGGCGTGACCGTCAACGCGGTCTGTCCTGCGTATGTGCGCACGCCGCTGGTCGAAAGGCAAATCGCGGATCAGGCCCGCACGATGGACATCCCGGCGGATCAGGTCATCGAGAAAGTCATGCTGGCGCAGGCGTCGATCAAACGGCTGATTGAGCCAGGCGAGGTCGCGGCATTTGTGATGTATCTGTGCTCGGATGCCGGCGCCGTCATGACCGGCGCGGCGCATCTGCTTGATTTGGGTGTGACGGCGCGGTGAGCCAGTGGAGCCCACCTCTAAGGTGGGCTCCACTAGACACTGGCTCACCGCACATCCTCCGGCGTCAGCCAACCCGTGCCTGGGAAGAGCTTCGCCGTCTGCGGCGCGAAGAGCGGCGAGTCGCTCATGATCTGGGCGGGCGGGCCATCGGCGATGAGCTCGCCCTGGCTCATCAGGATCGCGCGGTCGGCGACAGCGGCGGCCAGCTCGACGTCGTGCGTGACCAGCACGATGCCCATGCCATCTGCGCGCCAGCCGCGCAGCAAGTCCGCCAGCACGCGTTTTGAGGCATAGTCCAGGCCGCGCGTGGGCTCGTCCAACAGCAGCACGCGCGGCGCGGTGATCAGCAGGCTGGCGAGCGCGACGCGCTGACGTTCCCCCGCGCTGAGATCGCGCGGATAAGCCTGCGCGAGCGCGCCGATGCCCAGGCTGGCCAATAGCGCCTCGATGCGCAAACGATCGATCGGCAGCGCGTGGTTGCGCAGCGTCTGCTCGACCTCACCGTGCACGGTGTCGGCGAAGAGCAAGTTGTTCGGATCCTGCGGGAGATACGCCAGCGTGCGCGCGATGTCAGCGACCGGCTTCCCGGCGATGTCGATGCCCTCGAGCTTGATCGCGCCGCGCATCGGCTTCACCAGCCCGACCAGGCTTTTGAGCAGCGTGCTTTTGCCGGAGCCGTTGCGGCCGAGCAGGGCGGTGATCTCGCCCGCGTGTAGCGCCAGCGTCAGATCGCGGAAGACCGCGCGGTTGTCGTAGCCCGCCGCCAGCGCGCGGGTTTCGAGAAGGGGTGCGCGCGCATCCTGGCCCGGTAGCCCGGCAGCGGCAGGGGCGGGGTGTTGCGCGCGCGCCCGTTTCATAGCCATGCTGAACACGCGGCCTTCCTTGATGCTGAGCGGTGCGGGCTGCCAGTTCAATGCGCGCGCCAGCTGCACGACCGGCGGCGCCAGCGGCGTCTGCGCCATGATCGCGCGGGTTGGGCCGCACTGCGCCGCGCCGTCTTGGCCGGTCATCCAGACCACGGTGTCGGCAAATGGCAGCACGCGTTCGAGGCGATGTTCGGACAACACGATGTTCAAACCCAGATCGTGGTTGAGCCGCACCAGCGCCTGCAAGACATCTTCGGCCGATTTTGGATCGAGCTGCGATGTGGGTTCATCGAGCACCAGCACGCATGGTCGCAGCGCTAGCGCCGAAGCGATCGCTACGCGCTGGCGCTGGCCGCCCGAGAGCGTGTGCAGTGCGCGGTTGCGAAGCGGCGCGAGCTCGAGCAGATCGAGCGTCTCTTCGACGCGCACGCGCATTTCTTGTCGCGGCATGCCGGCGTTTTCGAGCGCAAACGCCATCTCGTCTTCGACCGTGTCCATCACAAATTGCGCATCCGGGTCCTGGAAGACAAACCCGACATCGCGGCTGAGCGCCTGCGGACCGAGCCGGATCGGATCGATCTGCCCAATCCGCACATCGCCCGAGATCGCGCCGCCGCTGAAGTGCGGCGTCAGCCCGTTGATGCAACGCAGCAGCGTGCTCTTGCCCGAGCCGCTCGCGCCGATGACCAGCGCAAAGCTGCCCGGCGCCAGCGTAAACGTCAGATTGCGCAGCACCGCTTGCGCCGCGCCGGGATACGTGAACGAGACGTCGCTGAACGTGATCACGCGTCGGCCCCCGTCTGATCGCTGCGGCCTAGCTGCCGGATGCACGGCATCAGCAATCCGAACAGCGGTAGCGCCTGCAGCGGGTCAAACACCGGTGCGCTCAAACGCGGATACGGGTGATAAAACAGGCTCATGTGATCGAGACCGGGCCATTCCAGCAACAGGCCGAGGGCGGCCAGGGCGGCGCCGACAACGATCAGCGTGTCTGTCGCAGCCCAACGCCGAATACGATACACCGTGCGCGGGCTGTTGCGGCTGAGACGCCAGATGGCCAGCACGCAGCTAACTGCACCGCAGCTGATCACCAATAACGCGGCCAGCGGTTGGCCCCACAGGGTGCGCAACAGCCAGCCGGCGCAGGCGGTCAGTATGCCGGCCAGGATCACGAGTTGCAGCGCGGTGGTGTTGCGTGCCACCTGCTGCGCGCCGAACCCGCGCGCCGTCATCGCTTCCGCCAGTTGCAGCGCGCGTTCGAGCCCGCCAATCAGCAATGGCATGAAGAGCGGCAGCCAGTCGCGCAGCCCGCGCAGTCGATGGCCGCGGATGGCCTGCGCTTCGCGAATCGAACGCGCTTGCGCCAGCGTGACCGGCACATAAGTCAGCCCGATGCTCGTGACCAGTGCGACCGGGTAGAACGCCTGCGGCGTCATGCGCACCAGATCGCGCACACCCAGGGCGCTGTTGAACGCGGTAAACGCGGCGATCAGCCCGGTCAGCGACAGCCCGTTGAGCGCGCCGGCTGCCAACGCCTCAAGCGTGATGCCACCGCCGATCAGCGGCCAGTTGCGCGGCAGGCTGAACAGCACGCTCTCGCCGCCGCGCGACCAGGCTGCGTTCAGCACGGCAGACACCGGCACGATAAACACAAGCAACTTGAGGATGGCTGACGGATGCAGCAGGGCGCGCGTGTCGCGCCGGCTGGCATACGCGGTCAGCACCACGCCGATGCACAGCAGCGCGATCAGCACATACCAGGGGTTGCGCGTGGTCGGAAAACACCAGGACGGCGGCAGCCAGCCAGGCTACCCAGGCGCCGCTGTGCGGTGTTTGAGCGGCGGCATCACGCGGGTTCATGGGTGTAGGTGAAGCGGGCGTGAAAACGCCGCAACGCGCGCAACGTCGGCGCGCCAAAGAGCGCGAACAGTGCGATGTTGCCGAGCGCGGCAAAGACATCCCAGGCCAGCGACGTCGTGATGTAGAACGCGGCGTAGCGCGCGAGCGTTTCGCCCAGGGTCAGCCCCGGTGCAAACGACTGCGCATCCGCGCCTGCGGCAAAGGGCCAAAACCAGATGTTGATGATGATGCCGTAGACAAAGCCCCACAGCGCGGCAAACGCGGTCAGCCCGGCCAGCTCAAAGCGCATGTCTGCGCGTTTTGGCAAAGTGCCGGCGAACAGCCCCATCCAACCCGCGGTGAACATCTGGTAGGGCAGCCATGGCCCAACGCCGCCGGTCAGCAGCGCTGATACCAGCAGCGTCAGCGCGCCCATCAAAAACCCAAACCGCGCGCCAAAGACATAGCCGCCCAGCACGATCAAAAAGAAGATCGGTGTAAAGCCAAAGGGGCCGGGGAGGGCGGTTTCGGCCAGGCGCAGCACGGCGTTGATCGCGACCAGCATGCCGAGCAGCGCGATGTGTTTTGTGTTGATGCCGCGCGACTGCGTGTCGATAAACAACGCGGCCAGGCACAGACTGATCAGCAGCGTGGTGACCATCGGCGCATCGTTGCTGTGCGCAAGCTGTGCATCGCCGGCTGCCCCGACCGCGCGCCAGAACGGATACAGGAAGGCCACGCATCCGATCAACGATGTGACCGCGTAGGTCGCGATGCTCAACCCGCGCAATCTCATGAGCGGCCTCCGGTGTTGGCGTCGGCGCGAGCGATTGCGCAGCGCGAAGAAGGCCAGAGCGCCGCCGAGCCCCAGCAGCATGCCGGCCAGCACGACATAGCGCGCGATGCTGTTCGCCTGCGGTTTGGGCTGCGGCAGCGGCGCGCGGCGTGGGCGGCGCGAGCGGCAGCGTCGCTTGAACGTTCACGCCGCCGCTGTCCGCGACGGCATTTGACGGCTGTGCGGTGGGCGGCGGGGCGACGTCGACCACGGGGCGATCGGCAGTGGGTGGCAGCGCGGTAGGTGGCGAGATGCGCGGTTCGCTGTTGTCGGCAGTGGGAGCGGCCGGTTGCGGAGTGGCATCGACCTCCGGGCGTGTGGCGGTGGGTGGCGGGGCGGTGGGCAGCGCGGTTGGCGCGAGGGTTGCCGGCACCGTGCTTGCGAGCTGCACGGTCGGCGACAGCGCCGCCGTTGCGACTGCAGTCGCTGTCGGGAGCGGCGCTGCGGTCGACGTCGTTGTTGCGAGCGGGACAAACTCAAGCCGCACGGGTGTGAGTGTCAGAGTCGGCAGCGGTGTCAGCGTTGGCGCCAGCGTCGCCGTAGGCGTCAGGACCTGTGCCGCGCAGATGTCGGCAAACGACAGGCTGGGCAGCAGCGAGACCGAATCGGTGATTGCGCTGAACTTCCAGACCCAGGCTTGCACGTCGCCCGGTTTTGCGATCTGCCCGCCGCGCCTTGATTTGAAAACTGCCAGCTCGTTTGGCCGAGTGTCCAGTAGGTCCAATACTGGCAGTTCTGGCCGGATTTGTGCACCTGCAGTCACAGCGTTCGGCCGGGAAGCTGCAGCCGCTCGTTGCCGATCTTGCAGATATAGGCCGCGCCACTCTCGTAGTCGATGATGGCGGGCTACCGGCGCCGCGCTCAGCAGTTTGTCGCCGGTCAGCTGTCCATCGGGGCCAAGATCAATGCAATAGTTTGCGATGTGCCGTTTTCGTAGCGAATCACCAACCGGCCGCGTTGCTTTGTGCAGCGGTGTTGGCCGCGCGCACCTGCGCGCACGAAAAGCATGCTCAAAGTCAGGCTCAGCACCGCAACCACCCGCCAGCAGACGTGCGGCGACGGACGTCGCAGAGTCGGCGCGTACTGTGCTGCGGAGTTGGCGGGCAGATTGTGCGGGCGATTGGTTATTTGCGGAACGTGAACGGCAGCCAGAGTGTGCCGGCTTTTGGCGCGGCGTAACGGTTTGCCGAGCACGCCGCCGAGCGCCTGATACGTCGCATCCGGATCGCTCGGGCCGGTGAAGCCGGGGAAGGCGCCGGTGCTGTTTTGCGTTTCGAGCAGCGCATCGAGCGGTTTTTGAACCGTCGGCCGCGTCGTGTGTTTGCCAGGCCGGGCCACGCGGGCATTTCGCCAAAGGCAGCCAGTCCTTGCAGCGCCAGCCCGGTTGTACTCGGGCTAAGCATGCTGTCAAAACCGTTAAACCCGCCATCTGATCAGCTGGGCGCGACGCAGATACGCCAGCCCGGCTTGCACCGCCGGGTGCTCACGGTTCGCGCCGGCCGCGGCCAACGCCTGCAGCGCGAGGCCGGTGCTATCGGGTCGGCGGCCGCGTCGTTTTGCGCGAACCCCCAGCCGCCACCTGTGGCCTGCGTGTTCGACAGCGCGCTGATCGCGTTGATCGGCACGGCGTCGCCGGTTGCGCGCAGACCGATCATGGCCCACGCCTGATCCCAGACGCTGCCGCCATACAGCCCGGTTGTGGCGCTATAGCGCTGTGTGAGCGAGATCGCCAGGTTCATGCCGGCATAGCGCGCGGTGACGCGCCGGCCGCGACCAGCGCGGTGCTGAGTTTGCCGGTAAACGCGACGCTGCTGGTCTTCGTGATCGAACCGCTCAGCGTCTGCATGTAATCGAGCGGCGTCGGGTTATCGGTGACGCTTTTTAGCGTGCCCGGGTTTTGCCCCGGCAGCATCCAGCGCGATGACCGCGTCCAGTGTCGAGCCTGGGCCAAAGCCCTCGAAGCCGCCATCCGGCCGCTGTTGCGCTGTGATAAACGCGACGCCTTGCGTGAATCGACTGACGCGGCTATGGAACGGCAGCGGCTTGCCCAACAGCGCCGGGATCGTCTGCAGGGTCGCCAGCAGGTTGCTCGGCGGCGTTAGGAATACGACGCCGCCGTCGGGTTGCTGCTGCGACAAGCAGGTAGCAGATCGGGTTTGTGTTGCTAACGGTGGTGAACACGCCGCCAAACGGGTCGGCTGTCGCGGCGATCAGGCCCTGCAGCGCCAGCGCGGTCGAGTTGGCATTGCTCTCGGTGCCGAACGGCGAGGGCTTTTCATACGGGAAACCGCCATCGGTGTTTTGTTTCGCGTCGAGATACTGGATGCCGTTGAGCACCAGCGTGGAGGTGGGCGATTGACCGGCAGCTGCGAGCGCCTGCAGTGCCAGACCGGTGCTGTCGATATCGCTCAGACCAGGCATATAGCCCCAGCCGCCATCGGTGTAGACGCGCGCAGCGAGCAACTGTGTTGCCGCGGCTGGGATCGGTTCACCGACGGATGCCAGCGCAAGCAGCGAGAAGGCCTGATCCCAGTTTGTTGGGCCAAATGCGCCGGTGGCCGCGCTGTAGTGTTGCGTCACGCTGAGCACGAAGTTTGTGCCGGCGAAATTCCCGGGGTCCTGGTCGGCGGCCGCCAAACCAAGCACCAGCTTGCCGGCATTTGCCGGCGCCGACGCCGCAAACGGCAGCGTCTGTGTGCTGCCGCGCAACGCGTCGATCGGCGTCAACCCGGTGCTTGCTCTGAACGCCGCGGCGTCGATGCCTGCTGCGCGCAGCGCGACCAGCGCATCGAGCGTGACACCGACGCCGCCAAACCCGCCATCGGGTTTTTGCTGTGTGCGCAGCCAGTCGACCGCGAGATTGCGCGGCCAGCGCCGGCACCGTCATCGTCGGCGGTTGCGCGTCGACGCCAGACCACACCCAGCCCTCGACCGCGCCGTTAGTAACGCTGTAGGTGCCTGCGCCGACGGTGGAGAAGCCCCATGCGCCGGAAGCGTTGCGGTGGTAGTAGCCCCAATACGTGTTGCCGGCGCAAAAACAATTGCTGGCCGGACAGCCCGTATTTTTGATCGCGCAGACCGCGCCGCTACTGACTTCGGTCGGAAATGCCAGATTCAGCGCCTGCAGACCCGAAATCGCATTTGCTGCAAACGTGACCCTGCGCGTGACGATGTTGCCATCGCCAAAATCGGCGACGACGGTTGCGGCGTTTGGCGCACCCTGCGCGCTGACCAGCACGGCCGTAAACGCAGCAACAGCGGCGCACAGCGGTGCGACGATGTTGCGCGTTCGGCGTGAAAAATATGTGTTCATCTGTTAATCATCAAGTGCCCGTTGGCACATTCTTTGGCGATTTCGCCGAGTAGTCGGTCAAAGCAATGTTTATCTTTGGCCGACTACTCGGCGAAATCGCCAAAACCAAAACAAAAAACCCCCGAAGCCTTTCGGCTATCGGGGGTGTGAATGAAACTACGAAAATATGGACGGCAAAGGATACGTCATCCTAGTGTTCGGCATACCTGCGCATGATTCACCTCCTTGATCGCGAGAAGGGTTAATCAGCATCGGTGATAGACGTTCGTACTCAACAAACGATTCATCATCGACGCACTGAGGCAGGTATCCTGGCTTGCACAAAATCCGAAGCGCAGTCCAAATCTGTTGGGGCAATTTCACAGCCCTGCGCATTGCGCGGGACTGCAAAACAGCTAAACTTTTTTGGACGAACGCTTGGCGATTTTTGCTTACAGTTGCGGCACAGCGCCGGACTTTAACCGGCTTCCACCTTTATGCCCTCGCATCCGGGCAGCTCAACTCGAGCATGCGGGTCGCCTCGAACTATTTAGTTGTACTGCGAGGGGAGTATATCAGGAAGAAGGTGCTTAAAGTGCTTAAGGTCGTGGCGTTCGTCACCTTAAGCACTTTAAGCACTTAAGGCACCTTAAGCACCTACTTTTCCAATTTTGTTGTAAAACACCCCCATGTCTACGAAAGCACGCGGGATCATCGCCCGCATCCCAGGGGCGCCCGTCCGCGCCGAAGATTTCACGATTGACGATCCCGGCCCGAACGAGGTGCTCGTCAAAATATTGTCATCCGGCGTTTGCCACACCGATCTGGGCGTCAAAACCGGCACATATGGCACCGATGGCTTTCCGTTTTTGCTCGGCCACGAGGGCCATGGCATCGTGCAGCAGATCGGCGCCGGCGTGAGCAACGTAAAGGTCGGCGACAGCGTGATCCTGGCCTGGCGCGCGCCGTGCGGCAAGTGCCGATTTTGCCTGGCCGGCAAACCGAACTTTTGCTGCGCCAGCCTGAACGCCGAGAAACGCATGCGCGACAGCAAGGGCGCGCTGCTGAACCCGGTGCTGGGCATCGGCACGTTCTGCACGCACACGCTGGTGCACGCCGGGCAGTGCATCCCGGTGGCGCCCGAGCTGCCGTCGCCGCAGATGTCGCTGATCGGCTGCGGCGTGATGACCGGCGTGGGCGCGGCGATGTATGCCGGCGAAGTCAAACCTGGCAGCAGCGCCGCGGTATTTGGCTGCGGCGGCGTCGGTGACAGCGTGATTCAGGGTGCGCGGCTGGCTGGCGCGACCACGATCATCGCGGTGGATATCGACCCGCGCAAGCTGGAGTGGGCCAAGGCCATGGGCGCGACACACGTCGTGGATGCGCGCAACGGCGACCCGGTGGCGCAGATCAAGGCGCTCACCGGCGGCAACGGCGTGAACTACTCGTTCGAAGCGGTCGGCAGCGCCAAGACGCTGGATCAGGCGCTGTGGTGCCGCGATCTGGCCGGCACCTGCGTGTTTATCGGCGTGCCTGGCCCAGGCCCGACGCTTGAGATCCCGCTGCAAAAATTCTTTGACAACGGCGGCAGCCTGCGCGTCTCCTGGTATGGCGATTGTTTGCCCACGCGCGACTTTCCGATGCTGGCGAACTGGTATCAGCAGGGCCAGCTCAAGCTCGATGAAATCGTGACGCGCACGATCAAACTCGATGAAACCGAAGAAGCGTTTGACGCCATGAAGCGCGGTGAAACGTTGCGCTCGGTGATCGTGTTCGACTAGTGCAACAAAAACTAGTTTTCAAATTACGGCGAAATTGCCATATCCCTCGCGGAGCGAGGGATATGGCAATTTCGCCAGATTTAGAAACCATGCCTTTGTTGCACTAGTGCCACGCAAATCGAATTTTCGCTAACCCGAAACCACTTATGCGCCTCTATTCGGATGCGAACAGGTGATTTCGGCGAGATCTGTTTTTTTGGGCCATTTAGCCGACCGCAGGCGATCGCCTGCGGCTATCCGGCAGCATCCTATGTTCACACTCATTAAATCGCTGACCGAGCTGGCTGGGCCGGTGGGTCAGGAAGCCGTTGTCCAAGACTACATTGAAAAGCTGTGGGCCGATCTTGGTGCAAAGACCTCGCGCACAAGGACCGGCACGGTGTTGGCACGCGTCAAGCCGACCGGCAGCAAAAAGAAAGGCGCGCGGCCGGAGCGCACGCTATTGCTGGCCGCGCACGGCGATGAGCTGTGCTATCTGGTGCGCGCGATCAGCCCGGATGGCTTTTTGTTTCTGGCGAACGGGCAGGGCTGGAACCGCACGACCGATCTGCGCAACGCCTTTACGATCGGCAGCCGCGTCAAAGTGCTGGCGCGCAACGGCGTGTTGCCGGGTGTGATCGGCAGCGCGACCGGGCATGTCGCGTCGATCGGATTGCCCGATCTCAAAGAGCTGACCTGGAATGACTTTTGGGTCGACACCGGGCTTTCGCGCGAGGAACTGCTCGCGCAGGGCGTCACACCGGGCACGCGCGTCATCTGGGATGCCGAGACCGTGCGGCTGGGCGACAAGATCATGGGCAAGGCGCTGGACGACCGCGTCTCGCTGGCGGTGATGACCGAGGTGCTGCGGCGCGTCGACCCGGCCAAGCTGACCTGGGACGTGACCTATGCCTGCACCGTGCAGGAGGAGATCGGCACGATCGGCGCATACGCGCTGGCTGCGCGCCAGCAGTTTGATGCCGCGATCATGGTCGAAATTGGCATGGCCGGCGATGTGCCCAATATCGGCATGCAAACCGTGCCGCTCGCGCTTGGGCGAGGCCCCGGGCTGATCCACAAAGACTCGCTGATTCACTACGATCATGCGCTGACCGCTTCGATCGAGAATTGCGCCGCCGCGAATAACATCCCGCTACAGCACGCGATTTTCGGCTCGTTTGGCAGCGATGGCCGGGCGTTCACCCAGGCCGACATCCCGAGCGCCATGCTGGTCTTCCCCGCGCGCTACACGCACTCACCCTTTGAGATGGGCCACATGCGGCGATATTGAACAGCTGGTTGATCTGCTGTGCGCGTTTGTGGAAGCGTAAAGAATCCAGAGTCCAGAATTCAGATTTGGGGAACAGTTTGCAGCGCTCTTGTCTGGACTCTAGATTCTGGAATCTTTTCTCTATCTCCCCATCCACCCGCCATCGATCGTCACAATCGTGCCATGGGCGTAGTTTGAGGCGGCAGAGGCAAGATAGACGGCCGCGCCGGCAAAGTCTTCGGGCTGGCCCCAACGGCCGGCTGGGATGCGCTCCAGGATTTGCCGGCTGCGGACCGGGTCGTTGCGCAGCGCCTCGGTATTGTCCGTATCGATATAGCCTGGCGCGATTGCGTTCACATTGACGCCCTGGCTGGCCCACTCATTGGCGAAGGCTTTGGCGAGCTGGCCGACGCCGCCCTTGCTCGCGGCGTAGCCTGGCACGGTGATGCCGCCTTGGAACGTCAGCAATGAGCCGATAAAAATCACCTTGCCGCTTTTGCGCGCGAGCATGCCGGCGCCGATCTCGCGCGTCAGGATAAATTGCGCGCTGAGGTTGGTGGCAATGATGGTGTCCCAGGTACTCGTCGCTGTGCTGTGCAGCCGGAGCGCGCAGCACACTGCCGGCGTTGTTGACCAGGATGTCGATGACTGGGTGGCGCCGCGTGACCGACTCGATAAAGCGATACAGGGCCGGGCGGTCGGCAAAGTCGCAGGCATAGCCCGTAAACGCCCGGCCGCGTTCGATGACCGCGCGCTCGACCGCGCTGCCGACCGGTTCAAGCGAAGCGCTGACGCCGACGATATCGGCCCCGGCTTCGGCCAGACCGAGCGCGATCGCCTTGCCAATACCGCGCCGGCAGCCGGTGACCAGCGCGACTTTGCCCGTGAGTGAAAAACTGGAAAGGATGTTCATGTGTGCCTGCGCGCTCGTGCGCCAAAGAGGTGGTTTCTAAATTTGGTTTTTATGGCGCTAGCGACGCAAGAGCATCTTTGAGAGTTCGAGTTCGCCCAGGTGACGATGCACGTGCCCGATGCACGGCCGCATCAGCAGGCTCCAGACCGCCTGCCCGCGCAGCCCATCGGTGTCCGCGCGAAAACCAGGCGTCTGATACTCCGGGTACGCGCTCAGGTGGCTGTCGATGTCCGGAATCTGGTCGAACGCGTCGTCGTCGATGCCGCGCAGCCACGCCACGATGTCCTGATGCACTGCGCTCGCGTATTCAAGTGTTTCTGCCAGTTTGACGGTGTGCGCAATGCTATCCGCCTGCGCGAGTGTGATGCCGATGCCGACCCCGAGCGGTTTGAGCGCGCGCCAGTGCGCCCAGCGTGGTTGCTGCACGACCTCGGCGCCGCCGCGAATCCAGGTGTTGACAAAGCTGTCCTGCGTGCGCGGGATGTGCCAGATCATGTAGCCCAGCACGTTGTGGCCTGGCGCAGTACGCGCCGTCCATTCGCGCTCAGTAATATCCTGCGCATACTCCTGAAAGATCGCATGTACGTTGCCCAGTTGCTTTTCCAGATATGCCGTTGCCTTCATCTAAGCCTCCACAAAATGCACAAATATGACATTACCGCATTTTTGACTTTCGGCCAATTGCGATACAGTATGCCGCATGACAACCCCATATGGCGCTGGACCGGAAGAGATTGCAACCTACCTGTGCCATCGCGCACGTGGCCCGCTTACGATCGACGGCAATGCCAACAAAGCAGCTTGGGCGCGGGTTCCAAAAACCCAGCGTTTTGTCGACATGATCACCGGCAAACCAGGTTTTTTTGACACGCGCGCGGCCGCGCAGTGGGACGACGAAAATCTCTACATCGCATTTTGGGCCGAGGAGCCATTTCTAGAAGCACAGATGACAGAACGCGACTCGCTGGTATTTTTTGAAAACGATTTAGAAGTCTTTATCGATGGCGGCGACACGTATTATGAGTTTGAGATCAATGCGCGCGGCACAATCTACGAGGTCTTTTATATCTGGCGCGATGCCTACAAACCGGGCGGCAAATTTGATGTGCCTGAATTCAATGTGCATTCACCTGATGTGCATTCATTTGCCGGTGATCATCCGCACAATGCGCAGACATTCTGGCGCGGCGCGCATCCGCGCGGCACACGTTGGGCGTTTCTCAACTGGGATTATCCTGGTCTGAAGTCGGCCGTTCAGCTTGATGGCACGCTTAACGACGACAGCGACATCGACCGCGGCTGGATGGTTGAGCTGGCTTTTCCGTGGTCCGGCATGAAGTGGCTGGCTGGCGAGCGCAGCCTGCCGCCCAAGCCCGGTGACACCTGGCGCATGTTTTTTGGCCGCTTTCAAAAGCTCGAAATCAAGGGCCAGGAAGTCGTGCCGCACCCGGGCTGGGCGGTCAACAAACACGTGATCGCTGACACGCATCTGCCAGAGAGTTTTACGCGAGTGGTGTTTTCGGGCGACTTTGCGCCCTGACTCATGTCAGGCTGTGATTCATGTCAGGCCCTGACTCACGTCAGGCTGTGGCATCAAACACACCCGCATCCATCGTGCCGGCGAACAGCGCGGCGCCGCAGTGCGCCAGACAGAACGCGTTGCCGCTGGTGCTGATGCGCCGCCACTTGCCCTTCGCAAGTGCGTAGACGCCTTCGTCGGCGGCGACGTGCGCGCCCAGCATGGCGTTTATGGCTTCGGATTTGAACGTTGTATCGCGGACGGCGGCATCGTCAACCGACGATGCGCGCCAGAGACCGGCCGACTCGGTGCCAATCAGCACGCCGCCATCTGCGAGCAGGCTGACTGCGGTAAATGGCGCCGCGGCTTCCGGCAACGCCAGCTCGCGCCAGGCCCGGCCGCCGTTGCGGCTGACGAACACCGCATTGTCACCGGCGGCCAGCACCGTGCCATCATCGGCAAACGCTGGGGAAAACGCCAGCGCATTGATGCGCAGATCGAGCAGGCCGAAGTTCCAGGCATGAAACGTCGCGCCGCCATCGACCGAACGCAGCACGCCGTCGCGCAGCGTCGCAGCCAGCACCAGGCGATCGCGGGCAAAGTCCGGCGAAACGGCCAGCGCCTGGGTTTCAGCCTTGAGCGGCAATGTGGCCAGCCCCCAGCTTTCGCCGGCGTCCTGCGAGACGGCGATATCGCCGGCCGCGCCAATTAGCACAGTGGTGCCGGCTGCGGCGACCGAGGTCAGCCCGAGTGCCGCAAACTGCGGCGCAATTTGTTTCCAGACCGGTGCGGATTTCCCCCGCTTCAGGCGCCAGAGACCGGCATCGGTCGCGGCATAGCAGACCGCGTCATTTGGCGCAGCCAGTGCCAGGATGGCGCGCGTATCAATCAAAGAGTTGCTCATGGCTGTGTGGAGTGGGGCGGCGTCTTGCGCAGCACAAGGGCGTCGGTTGTCATGGCCATCACGGTAGTGCTGGCGGCGATGGCGAGTGCGCTGCAGAGCGTCTCGACCGGGTCAATGATGCCGGCGGTTTGAATCTCCGCGAGCTGTCCGCTGCGCACATCAAACGCGATGTTGCGTTCGGCGTGTTCAACTGCGTCGAGCGCCAGCGTGCTTTCAAAGCCGGCGTTTGCGGCGATCACGCTGAGCGGCGCGCGCAGCCCGGCTGTCACGATGCGTTTCGCCCAGATCCCTTCGAGTGATTCGCCTCCGGTCACGGTGAGCGCAACGCGGGCCAGTGTGGCGCCGCCGCCGGCGACCACGCCGCTGCGCAACGCGGTTTGAAGCGTTTGCGCCAGCCGGTTGGCCTGATCGCGGCGGGCGACACCCGCCGTCGCGGTGGCCGCGCCGACGCGCATTAGCGCCAGCCCGCCATGCAGGCGGCCGAGCCGGTCGCGATGTTTGGCGATGTCGTCGGTGTTGGTGGCCTCGGCGCGTTGTCTGCGCACGCGCGCGATCACGCTGCGCAACGCGCGTGGGTCGCGGTTGCCGCCGATGATGCCAAAACGCTTGTCGTCGGCCCAGACGCGGCGGGCGAACCCAACCTGCGCGGCGTCGATGCGCGCAAACGCGCTGTCGGCCTCAATGTCGCCAGTGTGCAGCACGGTGGCGCCGGTTAGCACTGCGATGTCTTCGAGCGCCAGCATGGCTTCGCCATCGTGAAACGGCGCCTTGACCGGCAGCAGCGCGGCCACGCTGTGGTGCTGCGCCTGCAACAGCATTTGCTGCGCCTGTTCGCCCACTTTGTCTGTCACGATCATGATGCGCGAGAGACCGGCATCGTGCAGGCGCTTGAGCCCCTCGAGCACGGCTTCGGCACTGTTGAGCGCGCCCTGCAGCACCACGACGCTGGCATCGGACAGCCGCACCATGGTTTTCCCCGGTTCTTTTGAAAACCCGGGCGCATGCACGCCGAAGTTCCACATGGCGCCTTCGACAAATTCGCTCAGGATGGCGCGCGCTTCGTTCGGCACCACGCTGATGCCGCCGTCTTCGCCCACGATCTCGACCGCGAGCGTGAGCGCTTCCCGCAGCTCGGCATCCGGGCAGATCGCGCGCGCGACAGCGCGCAGCATCTCGCGGCCGACTTTGCCGCCGGGGATGCGGATGACATGCGTGCGCACGGCATCGATCGCGGCGTGGGTGGCGCGCTCAACCTCGCCGCGCAACAGGGCTGGATGCGCGCCTGCGGCGACTGCGCGGAATCCTTCGTGCGCCATGGCGTGGATGACGGCCGAGGTCGTCGCCGCGCCATCGCCGTGCAATTCGCGCATGCGCCACAGCGCGTGACGCATCATCATGGCGCCGGCGTCTGCGACTGGATCGCCGATCTGCACCACGCGTCGCGCGAGGGTGCCGGCGTCATCCAGAATTTCGGGCGTCGATGTGCGCGAGTTTGCCTCGACAGCGACAGTATGCGCGAGCGGGCCTAACGTCCCGCGCGCGAGATTGGCGATGATATCGATCCCGGAGAGCAGATCAGGGTGAAAGCACACCGCAGGGCGTGCGATTGTATTTTTTTTGGCAGACATGTAACGGGCCAAGTATGGCATGAAGTGGGCGTGTGCACAGGGAGGGGAAGAAAGTGCTTAAAGTGCCTGAGGTGCTTAGGGTGCTTAAAGTTTCAAGCGCCACAACCTTAAGCACTTCAGGCACTTTAAGCACCTTCTTCCCTAATAGTTGTTATTCAAAAACCACCACGTCCCCCACGCATTCACAGCGATGCCAAAGGCGATCATGGCGCGCATCAGCCAGCGCTGGCTGTTGGCAAGCGCGAGCCCGAGCACGAGCACGATGGGTGCGAGCAGATCCAGAAAGAATCGATAGCCAAACTGCCACCAGCCGGTGTTGTAATACATCACGAGCGGCACGAGCAGCAAAAGCAGGGATGCGGCGCCGGCTGCCACGATCATGCGCGGCTTGCGCGCGTTCAACAGCAGCCACAGCACCGGCATGGTGAGCAGCACGCTCATGCCGTCCACCGACGGGATCGGCCGGTTTGTGGTGGGCTCCCAGAGTGGCCCGGCCAGGAGCATGACCCACAGATTTTTTGGTGCGTAGTGAATGTTGAACTGCCCGTAGCGCAGCAAGTCGGCTCGCAAAAGCTCGGAGACGTTTTGCGACAGGTAACCAAAGTCGAGCGGATTGTCAAAGCGCGCGGCGTTGTAGGCCAGCAGCGCGCCGGCGCTGAGCAGCATCGGCAGACCGATGACCAGCGCCTTCTGGATCAATGTGCCGATCGAGAGCGGGTGTGCGGCGTCGCGTTTGTGCTGCAGCGCGATCGCCAGCAATAACGGAAACATCAACGCCACGTGCGGCCGGCCGAGCATGGCGATTGCGAGCGCAATGCCGGACCCGACCGGCGAGCGCGCGCCGATCGCCAGCGCGAGCGACAGCGCCATAAACGCCGCCGCGCTGACCTGGCCCATAAACCAGACTGCGCCGATTGTCGACAGATACCAGTTGACGCTCCCCAGCCCAAACAACGCGGTCAGCCAAAGTTGATCCGACAGCTTCAACGGCGCCCAGCCAGCCAAGGCTGCGCCGCGCACCGTTGCAAACGCGAATGCGGCGCCGGCCGCGCCGGTGACCGCGCTGAAAACACTCGTATAGATGCCGCTGACGCCACTGACTGCAACCCAGGGCATGAGCAACAGCGCGGGCAGCGGCGGGAATGGCACATACCAGCGGCCCTTGTATTGCGTCAGGTCATATGTGGACGCGCTTTCGATAAACAAGCGCCCGCGCAAAAAACTGTCGGCCAACAGGTCAAAATATGCGGAGCCTTCCGGCGTGTTGACGCGATTCAGCACGCGCAATGAAATGTAATAGATAACCACAAATGCGATAAAGACGCCGAGTGTGGCTGGCCATAGTCGCATGCGCGGGCGTGAAGTGCTCATCGTCGCCATTATTACGCAGCAGGCCGTATGGGCGAAAGCGATGCTTGTGCCAACACAAGAGGGGGCATTTTTCAAAAGGGGCGCGGCAAATGGCGTGGCCAATGCTTGTGTCAGCCGGGTCCGCAGGCCGTAAACGGCCATGCTCAGATACGAAGCCCTGGGCTGATGGCAACAACTTGCGCGCGTGGCGGCCGTTTTATCCGGCATTCACACAACGACGCCAATCCTGTGAGCGCTGGCATGCAGCCCAGGGCTTCGTATCTGAGCATGGCCGTTTACGGCCTGCGGACCCGGCTGGCACAAGCATTGGCCACGCTACATGCCGCGCCCCTTTTGAAAAATGCACCCACACAAGGTGCGGCGGATCAGCAAATCCCGTGAAGCGCTTCACGCGCTTTCTGGATTCCGGCAAAAAATTGTGCGGCCGGGGTATGGCGCGGTCAGTTCAGGCGCGCGAATGCCAACACCAGCGCATGAGGGCCATGCGCTGGTGTTGAGCAGCGTGTCGAGTTAGCGTGGGCCAGTTGAAATATCACTGCGCTTCTGACGTGGGCCAGTTGAAATGTCGCTGCGTTTCTGACGCGGGCCGGTTGAAATGTCACTGCGCATTGGAATTATTTTTTGCATAGGTCTCCTAAAAACTAGAGTTTGAATACGGTCGAATTTGTTTCAAGCCGCAATTAAAGCTATGCAAAAATAGATCGAAATACATGCTGCTGAATCAGTAAATTGCCAGGCGGCATAGATGGCCCGATGCGTCACTGTGCGCTAAAATTGCGACAAAATCGCGGCCCGTTTTGGCGCGATCATGAATGATTTATGGACACCGTCTCAAGCAGTATTTCGAATCAACAACGCATAAACCAGATCTTGCAACGTATGTTGTCGATGGCGCCAGGAACAAGGGAATACGCCAGCCTGTTGCTGGAATCGGCGGATCAGCTGGCGAATTTTGATATGTCTCTCGCAAAGCGAACCTATGAAGAGGCTTGCCTGGCGGCAGAGTCTTTGCGTGATGCGCAGTTATTTTCACGTGCATTAGCACGCCTGGCCTGGCATTTGGCTCAGGGCGGCGAGTTGGATCTGGCGCTCATTCGAGCAACCCACGCGCGCACGATCGCCGAATCGATCAGTTCAGTTGTGTCAATTTGCGGCGCAAAATATGTGCTTGCGTGGATTCGCAGCCGGGTCGGCGACCATGCGACGGCGATAAGCATGTGGCGCGAAATGATTCACGCTGCGAAGATTATTGATGATAAGCAGCGTGAAGCAGACTACTTGTGCGAATTGGGCGTGCTGCTACGCACAATGGGGAACTTTGGCGCATCAATAGAAGCGCACATCGCTGCTCACACTATTTATGAGGCACTAGGCGACTGGAAATTGCCCATGTGCAAGAACAACGTTGCCATGTCATTGGTGAATGCGGGACGGATCACTGACGCGATTGTCTGGGCAACGCAGGCAATCGACTCTTGCCCAGCGGATAAGCCGTTGTTCAAGAGTCAAATGATGCATACGCTGGGTTGGGCTCGCTTCAAACTAGAGGACTATGCCGCTGCCCGAAAACACTTTGTGGATTCGATTGTGATATTGCCCAAGTCAAATGGCGACTTGCGGCACGCGACAGCGCAGCGCCTCGATTTTGGTCACCTCGAAATGGCGGTGAATGATGTGCCTGAGGCGATCAAACACTTTGAGCATGCGTTGGATATCGCGACTGCAAGTAAAGATGTCGGTTTGATTGCACAGGCACACGGCGCGCTCTATCGTGTCTATATGTCGATCGGTGCTCTCGAAGAGGCCCTCAAACATTGCGAACGAGAGACCTCGACGACCAAGCAACGCGAGCGGGCGGAAAACGACATGCGCATCAGCGTTTTGCGCGCGCAGGATGTGCTGGTGTTTTTGCGCAATGAGTGGAGCCGCGATGTGTTTGCTGCCAACTATCCGGCGATGTAACGGTCACGGTATTACGGGCTACTCGATCCGGGTGTCTATGCGCACCACAGCATAGGGCGCCAGCGTGAACGTGTTCCCTGAAACGCTACGGGTAACGCGCTTTCTCCAGGCCTCAGGGGCGTGCATCGCCTGTTTGCCTGATCCCGCATCCATGATACGAACGCGCGTGCGAGACGGCAGACCTGTTATCTGTGCGGACTGTGTTTGCGCGGTCATGTTCGCCAGCACCACCCGCAGACGGTTGCCAGCGCGCAGCACAATGCTTTCAACCTTGAGCGGGTCGCTACTTGCGCTCATCACGACATCGCCGCCAAAAGCCATCACGTCTGCCAGCACGTGATACAGCGGAAACACGCGTTTTGCATCGAGCACGCCGCGCGGCCCGGTTGTTTCAAACAGTGTGATGCTCGCTGCCCGGCGGGCGCGGGCAATTTGACCGAGGCTCGCGGCGGTCCAGGCCGCACCAAACAACGACCCCTGGCGCGTGTCATGCTCACGATAGCGTTCGCGCGGCTCCGGCCCGTTGTCACTCAGGCTGTGTCGCGCTTTGAGCGTGATGCCGCTCACCGCGATGCCGCGGCCCTGCGCAAACGCCGCGCATGAGCGCAGGGTTTCGGCCTGCGCTTCCGGCGCCTCGGCCAGCGAGGTGTTATCGAATGCATGCACCTGCGGATTAAACGAATACACCAGGCCGTCGACCAGCGCGAGCTGCCTTGCATCGGGCCGATTGCGGTTGAGCTCGGTAAAAAACTTGTTGGTGCCGGCAAAGATCGGAACCTTTTTGCCAAGCTGCGCGCGCGCCAGCGCGACAAGCGCGGTGGGCGTGGCTGGCGCAGTCTTGTCGAAGACCAGATAGCGCGCGATCGCGAGATTGCGCGTCTTCGCCCAGGCTGCATAGGTGGCGAGCTCTCCAGCGGCGTTCTCGCTGGTAAACAGGGCAATCTCGAGTGGGCAGCGCAATGCGCGCGCTTCGATCGCCGCGCGCGTCAGCCGTGCGCGCCAGCCGTTCTCCCGCAACGGCACGTCAACGCGCAGATGCTCGGGTTTGAGCGCGCGCAGCCGAGCCAGATTCGCGGCGGATGGCAGCCTGCCGGCAGGATTGACGGCCAGCCCGATCTTCGGCAACGCCGCCGCGGTGTTGCCGATGCGGACGGTGAGCGGCTTGGGCTTGCGCGCGCGCGAATCTTGCGCCGCGCCGGTGACCGACAGTGTGATGCGCTGTCGCACGCGTGTGCCGGCTGTGACCAGCACCGGCCACGGCAACCGCAGCGGGGTGCAGTAGGTTTTGAAGGAGCCATCGGTCCAATTGCGCTGGTCCTCCATCTCGAAGATGTCGCCCTCAAACGCCAGTGTCAGCGCGGCTGCGCGGGTGATCTGGCAGGTGATCGCGCGCATCTCTTCAAACTTGGGGACCGGTTTAATAACGCTGTCGACGACCTGCTGTGGCGCGATGCGCGTCGGGAAGCGCGCCGCGATGCGCGTGCCGTCGGTCTGCTCGATTCGCGCGGGTTTGCCGCTCACCCCGATTGGGTGCAGCACGCAAAACCCGAGCCGGGCGCGCAAGAAATCGGCCTGCGCCACGCCGTCAAATTCACACACAATCACGCCGTCTGCGGTGCCGCGCAACGCGCCGCGCCAGACAAAATCGATGTCACGATGCCGGTTTGTGCACGCAAACGTGATGTCGAACGCATCGCTGCGGATGTCCATCTGCAGGTCGCTCAGCACATTTGGCGCGGTGCCCCAGTCGCGGTCGCGCGCGGCGGCATAGATGCGGCGCACCGCTTCCGTTTCGCCAAGCCGCAGATAGCGCAGATCGCCGTTTTCAAACAGCATGGACAACGGGCCGGCGCGCAATGGAATTTGCTCGGGCAACGGCGCCGGCGAGCCATACAACAGCGTATTTGTGTTCATGCTGATAGCGGTATAGGCGCGATAAACTGTTTTGTCAACGCACCGCCAATGCCGGCGGACCGCATGCGGCATACTTGCGCCATGGAATCACAACAAGCGCTGCCGATCAAATATTCGCCAGTCTTCCCAATACTGATTCTGCTTTCAAGCCTGGTGATTTTGTTTACCTCGCTGCTGATAGGATTTTCGACCAACACGATTTTGGGGGTGGCCTTGCTGTTTGTCAGCGTGCTGATGCTGACGCGCCCGATCCTCGTCCTAACACCGACAGCCATCGAGCATCGCAACCTGCTTGGCCGGGTGATGCGGACCAGCACGTTCGCCGAGAATCCGCCCTCGATTCGCGACAATGCCCTTTACATGGGCGGCAAAAAAGCATTCCCGCAGTGGATGACCGGCACCAAGCTCGCTACGATCGAGCAGTTTCTGAAAAGCCACGGTGCATTGCCGGCGGCTTAATCGGTTTAGCCACAGAGGGCACAGAGGGCACGGAGAAATAAAGAATTGCTTCTAGATTTCTGCCTCTGTGACCTCTGTGCCCTCTGTGGCTAAATAAAACTCCGTGCTCTCCGTGGCAATACAATCCACCCCATGAGACTGCAATCAAAAGTCGCTGTTGTGACCGGTGGCGCCTCCGGGATGGGGCGCGCAGGCGCGCTGGGGATGGCGCGCGAGGGCGCGCAGGTCGCCATTCTGGATCAAAACGAACGCGCGGGCGCCGAGACTGTCGCCGAAATTCAGGAGGCTGGAGGCGAGGCGCTGTTTATTCACGCGGATCTGACGCGCGCGGTGTCGTGTGAAGCGGCCTTCGCTCAGGCCGAAGCGCGATTTGGCAAAATCGATACCGCGTTTTTTAGCGCCGCCGTTCAGATGTTTGGCCACGACACGATTGCGCATGAAGTGTCGGAGGACACGTTTGATCGCACTATTGCGATCAATCTAAAGGGGCTGTGGCTCAGTTGCAAATATGTGCTGCCCGCGATGATGCGTGCGGGCGGGGGCTCCTTGATTCTGGCTGGCTCGCCGACCGGGTTGAACGGCGCGTCGGGTTATACCGCGTATGCCACCAGCAAAGCCGGCGCGTTTTCGCTGGCACGCACGATCGCGCTGGACTACGCCAAACACAAGATCCGCGCCAATGTGCTGGTCCCCGGGCCAACCAACACGCCGCTCACGCGCGAGATCTTTGCCGACCCGGCGTTTCGCGATGCAATCGAACGCGCCACGATTCTTGGCCGGGTGGGTGAGGCGCACGAGATCGTCGGCTTGCTCGTGTTTCTTGCGTCCAATGAATCCAGTTACTGCACCGGTGGCTACTTTATGGCCGATGGCGGGATGACTGCGATGTAGCGGTGTTGACCAGCGTGTAAGTACGGATCTTGACAATTTACATTCATAAGTGTATCTTTGAACCGTGAAGCGCACCAAAGACGATGCGGCCCGAACCCGCAAGGACATCCTAGCCGCAGCGTTGTCGGTATTTACCAACAAGGGCTTTGAGCGCACCACGCTGGACGACATCGCGCGCAGCGCCGGCACCACCCGCGGCGCGATCTATCACCATTTTAAGAACAAGGCCGAGGTGTATCACACGTTGTTGCTCGAATCCGGGCGTAAGTCGAGCGATGTGATCCCGCTGGCCATTGCCGAGGGCGGCACATTCCTCGAAATCATCCAGCGCATTTTTTCACGCCAGCTACTGCAATTGGATCAGGACCCAACCCTAAGATCGGAGGCTATTTTCACGCTGCGTGGCGACTACGCCAGTGTCGAATCTGTGCGTATTGTGATCGAAGCGCAGAGCGCGGCCGTGATTGCCCAGCTGACGCAGGCGTTTGCCGAGGCCCAGGCAGGCGGGGAGGTACGCACCGATATTGCTCCGCTCGATATCGCCCGTGCGTTTAACGCGCTGCAAGCTGGGCTGATCCATGTCACGCGCTTGCCGGGCCAGGAAAAGGCTATTAGCGAAAGCACGCTGGCGGTTACGCGCATCTTTGCTGCCGGAATTGCCGTACGCAAATAGCGCCGGTCAATCTTTTTTTTATCTATTTTACATTCATATATAAATGTATCTAAAATGAACACTATTCAGTCCTCTACCCGCAAATCACGTCGCAAGCTGCAGCGTGTGCTGATTGGCGCAGGCGCGCTGGTGCTGCTACTGACAGCTGTCGCGTTCGCGGTACTCAGCAACGCCGTCATCCCGATCCCAAAGCCGACCGGTTCCAACGACGTCGGTTTTCGCAGCAGCACGCTGATCGACACGACGCGTGCGATCACGCGCTCAGGCACAATGACGGCGCGACCGATCACGCTTGATATTTGGTATCCCGCCAAAAACGTCGTGGGGCGCACGCCTGAGCCGTATATCGATACCGCAACCGCGACGCAGCTTTCGAAATTTCAGGGTATTCCAGATACAGGCGAAACTGCCAGCCACAGCTTTCGCGACGCCCCCGCGAAACCCGGAAGTTTTCCGACGGTGATTTTTAACCATGGATACGCTTCGTTTACGCGACAGAACTTCAGCCTGTGTCAGGAGCTGGCCAGCCATGGCTTTGTTGTGATCGCCATTGGGCACCCCGGAGATAGCCTGATTGCGCGCGACGCTGCCGGCGCGTTGTTGCCGTTTGACGGTGACAATCCGATCTATCGACGTTCGATGGATGCGATGACGGTCAATCCCAGGGCGATCGCCACCGCTCTTTCGAAGCATCTGCGCGCGCAGCGCAACGCCAGCAGCTTGATGTTGTACGAACAAGCCAGCAAGGCGCTGGCTAACACTGCGCCGTATTCGTTCTACGAACCGGTACTGCGCGCATGGGTGCTGGATACGCGCTTTGTTATTGCCGCGCTCACACAGGTGCCAGGGGCTGACCTGACGCGTGTGACGGTGATGGGGCATTCGTTAGGCGGTGCAGTCTCTCAGGAATTGGCGCGCGACCAAGTTCCGGGTGTGATTGGACTGGTGAATCTGGACAGCCCGTGGCTGCGCTATGGTGACGATACACGCTCGTTGCGAACGCCGGCACTCATGCTGCTATCAACCGAATACAAAATCGAAGGGGTAGATGTAGGTTTGCACGGCAGTTTTGATGTGCCGCTGGCGGCACACTCGCCCGGCGCGCATGTGCTCGAAATTGCCGGAACCGGTCACTTCAACTTCTCCGATCTGAGCTATATCCCGCTGCTCAAATACATTACCCCGGTGCTTGGTAGCGTCGATGGCGAGGATATGATGCTCTGGCAGAACAAGGCAGTCCTTACATTTGTGCAGCGCGTGAATACGGGTCGTGATCAATCTCAGCCGCTGCTCGCGCCGGACGCGCGGATAAGACAGACCTGGTTTGCAGTTCGCCCGTAACAGAATTACCCGCGCAGCTTCCGGATCCAGCGCATTAGGCGTATAAAACGGCCTCGCGCATAGGCATTCACCTGCTCGGTGAGTTGCGCATTCTCTTCGCGCAGCGCATTCAGCGCGCCGGGTTGATCCAGCTCCGCAACCAATGCGCGGTCGGCGGCGTGCCACGGTGCGCTGCAAAATGCCACCAGAGCCGTGACCACGGCGGGCCATGCGTATGCGCGCTGGGCCGCGGCAAATCCGTCTGCATAGGCCGACCGCTGCGTCGTCAACACCCGAGCGATCGCCTCGGCGACCGCAGCTGGGTTGGTTTCGGGCACGCAGACGCCCAGCCCAAACGTTTGCACGATTTCGCTGGTCGCATCGCCGGTCGTGCTCACGATCGGCAACCCGCTGCCGATGTAATCCAGCACCCGGCTACGAAACGCCAGGCGGGTCTCAAATGTGTCGTGATGCAGCGAAAGCGCTACATCGCTTTCGCGCAGCACTTGTGGCCAGTCGTCATACGACACCCAGTCGCCAAAAAAAACATGCGCGCCCAAATTGCGCGCGGCCGTCAGTGCCTTGGCCGCGTCTACGTGCGTGCGCAGCTCAGCCAGCGCCGGGTTGGGGTGGCGAGTGCCGGGAAAGATCAGCCGGATGGTTGGAAACCGTTCACGCAGCAGCTCGACCGCGTGAATCGCGCTAAACGGATCCAGCCACGGCCACAGCCCGCCACCCCACAACAGCACAGGGTCGTTGGCCGCAATGCCCGGCCATGCGCCCTTAATCAGCGGCATGGTGCGTGACTGTGGCGCGTGCGCTGTCAGACCGGAGGGCAGCAGATCGACCATCCTGCGCAGGCTGCGATCGTCTTTTATCGTGAGCGGGTTGATGCGTCCGTGCGTCTCCAGAATGCCCAGCCACCAATCGCGCTGGCGCTCGCTTGCGCAGAAGAACACATCGCCAGCAAAGACTGCCCGTGCCAGCTGCGCCCGGCGTTTCTGCCAATCGCGCAGATCGGCGTTGCTATTGAGCCACTCCGCCATGAGCGGGTTGTAGCCATCGATTGCGAGCGGTTTTCCCGCCGCCGCAAGTTGCGGAAACTCGGCCACGCTATCGGGCGACGCCAGCACGGTGTCGGCCGCGTCAACCGCAGGTCGCAGCGTGGCCCAGTTTCCGCGCGCATACGCATGGGTTTGAAAGGGCGTGTTGCTGAGCGGGTCGGCGTTGTTTTGCGGGACTGCCAGCGTGACATCAACGTGCGCGGCCAGCGCGCGCGCCAGCTGCGCAAAGCGGATGCCCGGGCCGGCCATGCGCGCGCCCACAAGCTCGTGGCTGATGATCAGCGTGCGCTTCTTCATGGCTTTTTTGGCGCAGCATTGCGTCGTTTCAAGCGTTCGAACGCGTTGAGCACGCGCATCACGCGGCCGTTGTTCATCGCGGTGAGCAGATTGCGCAGATGCGCATTTTCGCGGTGCAACAGATCGAGTTCGACATTCTGGCTGGCCAGTTTGGCGATCGCCGGCGCTTCAGGGGCACCCGCCGCAGCATGTCCGCCGTCGATTGCACGCCAGGGCGCTGCGCAGAAGGTGGTCAGTGGCGCCATGACAGCGGGCCAGCGCATGCGTTCGTGAAACGCGGCAAAGTTGGCCGCGCGCGCGTCGCGCGCATTGGGTTCGCTGAGCAATGCAGCCATCGCGCGCGTGAGCGCTGCATCGTCGCCCGGCGCGACAGCGTGCCCAAGACCGTGCGCGCTGACGGTGTCGCCGAGATCGTCGCCGCTGCCGACCAGCAGCGGCAACCCGGCCCAGATATAGTCGATGATGCGCGTGCGGTAGGCAAACCGGGTCTCCAGCGAATCGCGGTTGAAGCACAGCCCGATATCCGCTTCCAGCATCAATTGCCCGCGTTGCGCGGACGGAATTGGCACGTGAAAAATGACCTGCTTGTCGCGCAGCCCGAGTGTCTCACTCAGTTCCTGCGTGGCGCGGTGCGTGCGCGCATAGAATGCGTCCGGTTTTGCCGGCTGCTCCGCCACAAACACTAGCCGCGCACGCGGATGCGTTTCCGTCAGTTGCGCGAACGCGCGCACAAGCGCCTCTGGGTCGAGCCAGTTCCACAACCCGCCAAACCAGAGCAGGATCTGGCTGTCGGCCGGCACCGCCGGATGCACGCCGCGCAGCAGCCGCGGGCCTGGTTGCGGCGGATTCGTCTCGAGGCCAAACGGCACCAGATCGATCAGCGCGCGCAATGCCGGATCGTGCTGCGAGGCCTTGAGATTGACGCGGCCCAGACCCGCCAGCAAACCCAGATAGTAGTCGCGCTGCCGATCGTTTGCGCAAAAGAAGAAATCACCGCGCCCCAGCTGATCGCGCAGCGCATGCAAATCGAACCCCAGTTCTTCTTCAACGCGCGGTTCGTCCGGATCGCGCAGGTTGAGCCCCTCGATGTTGAGCGGCGTATACAAGTCGACCGCGAGAAACGGCCGATGCTGCTCAATCAGCCCGCGCAGGCCGTGCTGTATCAGCAGTGAATACCCCTGCACGATGACCACGCCGTGGGTGGCGATGACCGCGCTCAAGCGCGCGTGGTCGTCGATCCAGCAGGCATCGACACCCGGGATGGCCGGCGCATCCGCGTTTGGCGTCACCAGCGTGACGCGTTGCTGGCGGCTGAGCGTCTCGGCAAACGCGCGATAGCGCAAACCCGGGCCGGACAGCTGCGACGTAATGTGGATCGGCGATATGACCGCGACGGCCGGTGGTGCGTTCGGCATGGTGATCACGGTGCCCTGCCGCGCAAATAGCCCTGCACTGCGCGCATCAGCTTCATCACGCGGCCACTTTCGTAGCCGCGCACGGTCGCGCGCAACAGATCGCGTTCACGCAGCAGCGCGTCGCGTTCAAATTCAAGCCCGCCGCGCGCCCGGTCGATTTCATTGCGTTCGATCTGCAGCGTGTTGTGCGCCATCTGCATGGCTTCGATGCGCGTGTTTGCCGCGACGAGCGCGTTCTCATAGCGTTGCAGCACTGCGTCGGCCGAGCCCGATTGCTTGCGAAACATGCCGGCCCAGGCAGTGACCCAGGCCGGGTCGTGCTCGACCGCGCGATAGAACCCGTGCGCCGCAAAGCGCGCGGCCCAGTAGCCAGGCGGTTGCACATTCATGTGCGTGGCTTCCTCGAAATCGCTGGGCGACGAGGAAAACAACACTGCGTCGCTGTGCGCGCAAAAATTCGCGATGGCGGCATCGCCGGTCTCGGTGTCGACGTGTTCGAGCACTTCGATGCAGGTGATCATGTCGTAGTGCCGCGTCAGTGGCTCGCTGATCGACCCGGCGCGCACATACGGCCGCGCGCCTTCACCAGCCTGGCTGATCGCATAGTCTGAGACATCGCTGCCCCATGCTTCGATGCCGCGTTCACGCAGCGCTTCGACCAGATAGCCAAAGGCGCAGCCGGCGTCGAACACCGTTTTTGGCGCGTAGACGCGCGCAATTTGGTCAGCGACGAAGCGAAAACGCGTCAGCCAGACATCACGTTGCTGATAGGGCACCGGGCCGAGGCCGTGTTCATAGTAGGTGGCGTCGTATTGCGCGCCTGGCGAAGCGTTGCTGCTCATGCGAACTTGTTTTATTGAGCGTCGGTGTGCGACCAGCTGCCGCGCAGCGACAACAAACCGTGCTTTTCTTCGGTGCCGCCGGTAGCGATGTCGAAAAACGTGCTCTCGTCCCAATAATCATAGCAGTGCACGCATTCCCAGTCGAAGATGGCCGCGGTTACGCTAAAGCGGCCGGGCAGCAATGGCAGGCTCGCGATCTGATAATCGACAAAGCCTTCGCCTTCGATGGACGGGATGGCAACCTGGTCCAGCGCATTGTTTGGCCCGGCGATGTGCGCGCCGGTTTTTGTGTCCATCAGCGCCAGCCCGAACGCCGGTTGTTCGATGCGCGTCGCCGCCTTGTAGTGGATGCGCACCGTCAGCGGTTCGTGCGTCAAAAATACGGTCTGCACGGCCGCTGATTTGTCGAGCAGCTCGACGCGCGTCACACGCGCTTCGCCGGAACCCGGCCGGGCATCGGTTTGCGCCAACGCCTTGCCATCGCTGCGTTTGAGCGAGGCGCGGTAATACGCCTTCGACACGCGCCGCGTGGTGTCGTCCATCTTGAGCGTGCCGTGCTCAAGCCACAGCGCGCGTTTGCAGATTTGCTCAACCGATTCGAGGTTGTGCGAGACATACAGCATCGTGACGCCTTTGCGTCGCATCTGCAGCATGCGTTCGCTGCATTTCTGTTGAAAGGCCTGATCACCGACAGCCAGCGCTTCATCGATCAGCAGCACCTGCGGATCCAGACTGACCGCGACCGCAAATCCGAGCCGCGCCTGCATGCCGCTCGAATAGTCCTTGACCGGCTCATCGATATATTCGCCGATATCGGCGAACTCAATGATCTCGTCGAGCTTGTGCTGGATCTGTTTGCGGCTGAGGCCCATGACCGTGCCGTTCAAAAAAATGTTGTCGCGGCCGGACAGCTCGGGATGAAACCCGGCGCCCAGCTCGAGCAGCGCGGTGACCCGGCCATTGACTATGACCGAACCGCTGTTTGGCTGAATGATCCGGCTGATCAGTTTGAGCGCCGTGCTCTTGCCCGCGCCGTTCGCGCCAACCAGGCCAACGGTGTCGCCTGGCTCGATTTTGAAGCTGACATCGCGCAGCGCCCAAAACGTATCCGACCGCAGCGCAGGTTTTGGTGCGGCGCGTTTGTTCTTAGGAAACAGGTTGACAAACACTTCCTGAAAAGCGCGCGGTCCGCCGCGCTCCATGCGGAAGGTTTTTGTCACGTTCTGAAACTCGATCACCGGCGTCACGGCGCCGCCGCCTTCACCACCACATCTAGCGCCTGCAGCGTGACCAGGTTGCGCACCGGGAAGCCAAACCCGAGATGCGCATCGTCGAAGATATCGGCGCGTCCATCCGGCGGCAGGTTGAGATGAATGGTGTCTTTTGGATCCACGCCTTTACCTGGCAGCGCTTCAAGCGCGCGATACAGATTCATCAGCGGCACGTTGTAGTCGCGCGCAGTCTGGATCATGATCTGGTTGAACAGCGTTGTCTTTGCCGCGTCTTCGGGCCGGTTGGGGAAGGTGCTCAATATCGGAACCACGCCGGCGTCCAGCGTGCTGCTGACGATTGTGCGCAAGTAGTAGTGATAGGTGTCCGCGTCGGTGGCGCCGACATCATTCGTGCCGAACATGATCACGACGAAAGCCGGTTTGGCCGCGCGCAGCTCGCACTCGAGCGGCGATTCGCTGTTGCCGCACCACTCCGGGTTGGACCAGATCGGGTCGAGCGGCGATGCCACGTTAAAGCCGCCGGCTGCGCTCAGGCTCGGTGTGCCGAACGCGTTTGCCTGCCAGGATTTGCCCTGGCGCGCCGGCGTCGCCGCAAAGCGTTTGATCAGGCCATCCAGCGCGCTGTGGGCGCCGAGCGTGTAATTGCCGTCGGCAAACGGCACCAGAAAGTGTGGATTGTCGGTCATGCAATCGCCAAACTTGCTAAACACATTTGGGTTTTGGCCGCGTTGCGCGCCAATTGCGTAGGTTGCGCGGATGTTGGCAACGACATCGGCCGACAGCTCCGGCATGATCGGCGGTTGCAGCACATCAATGCCGGCAACCGATTCCGGCGTGAATGCACCCGCGACCGGCGGGGCGGGGCGCTTAACGGCGCTGTTGTCTGCAACTTGGGTTTGCGGGCTGCACGCGCCAAGCAACAGGCAAGTGCCCACGATCAGCGCGCGCCACCGCGCGCCTAAGTGGTTCCCCACAGAAGGTTGAACAGGCAGAATCGTATCCCCTCCCGCGGAGCGGGAGGGGATACGATTCTGCCTGTTCAACCTTCTGTGGGCAAATACGAACACGCAACGATTTTATCGTAAGGTGATCGCCAACTAAGAAGCCACAGATTTCACGGATTACACAGACGAAAAAATCTGTGTAATCCGTGAAATCTGTGGCTTTTATTTCTTCGTAGCGCGCGTGCCGTTTCAGCGCGTAACAGGCACGTTGTTCACATCGCCGGAGATGCGGACGATGCTGGCAGCCACCCAGGCCGAGCTGCCACCCAATCGAATTTGCAGCCAGCGGTTGTCCGAGGTGCGACCGACAATGTTTGCGCTCTGCCGCGCGAGCAGCCTCCCAACGACGCGGAAGTTTGTGCCCGGGCCGGAGCGAATGTTGACAACATCGCCGCGCGGCACAGTTAGCCGCGCGTCAAGCCGAGGCTGAACCGTGGCGACCGCTGCCGGCGTGTTTGTCGGCAAGGGCGGCAGCGCCGGGATCGGCGTCTCCGTCCCGCTGGCGGCGACGGGGTCAATGACGGCCACCGTTGCCTGCGTCTGCAGTGTGTCGACAGGCACCAGTGTGGCGACCGGTGGTGAATCCACCACGCGCACCACTTCAGCCTTGACCCAGCCTAGGCGCTCGGAATCCGGCAAACGGATGTTCAACCAGTCGCCGTCATAGCTGCGGCCGAGAATAAAGGCTTCCTGCCCGCCAACCAGTCTGCCGATGGTGCGAAAGCGAATGCCCGGGCCGGAGCGCACATTGACCAGATCGCCTTTTTGCACCGACATGGTCGGTGTAAACGTGTCATTGCTCATAACCGGCGCCAGGCGAGACGACGCGGTGTTTATCAGCAACTCGGTCGCGGTCATTGCCACGGCGGGCGCAACAAGGGGCTCGCTGATGACTTCGGTCGTCCGGACATCAATCGTCGTCGGCAGGGTCTCCATCTTGGTGTCTTCAGGATTGTTGACGGCCTCGATGTTCTCGCTGCCGCTGCCTTCCAGCGTCTTTGCGAAGTAACATGTGTTGAAGTCGGCGCCGACGGTGATGGTGAATTTCGGACCGTCTTCCTGATCCAGCTGTTGTTTGACGACGTTTTGCGACTTGACGTCAAACGTCTTCTTCAACAGATCATCGACATGCGCGGTGCCCTTTGTGGTTGTGCGGTGATCCAGCACGAGCGTATTCGCATAGGGCTTGTCGGCCGGGCGCACGTCCTGCACCACAAAGCCCAGTTCTTTCAAGCGATCGGTGGCTGCGGCGATAAAGCCGGCGTCGTTGGTGCCGTTGAGCACAACGACCGGAACGCCTTCGTTGGCGCGTGAATTGAGCGCCACGTTGAGGGCTTTCTGCAAATACTGCTGGCGGGTCAGCCCGGGTTCAGGCGCACCTGGCAATGCCGCGCCGTTGGCGTCATAGCCCACCAGATAGCGGCTGCGGACCACGCGTGTCGCCGAGCTTGTCGGCCAGGCCGGCGAAGCGCAGGATCTGTTCCAGCGTCATGTCGGTTTCGACATCGCCCTTCAGTTTGCCATACAGCTCGGTCAGTTTGTGTAAACGAACCGATCTGTTTGGCTTTTTCCAACAGCGCGCGCACCACGCGCTGTTCGCGGCGGCCGCGATCGACATCGCCGCCCGGGATGCCTTTGCGCGCGCGCACAAACGCCAGCGACTGCAGGCCGTCCAGCGTATAGACGCCGGGTTTGGGCAAATTGATCTCGAGGCGCGGCACTTTGCTGCCGACCGGCCAGACCTCTCCGGTAAACGTGTCGATCGTAAGGTTCGCGCACGATGCTGGTGTCGCCCATGTAATACGGGTCTTTCGGGAAGGCATGCTGCAGCGGGCAGGTGGCGATCACATCGATGCCGCCAAAGGTGTCGACCGCGTGCACCACGCCGGTGAAAGTTGACCAGCGCGTAGTTGAGACCTCGATGCCGAAGTTGTAGCGAATCGTCTGTTTGAACAAGTCTGCGCCGCCAAACGCAAAGGCGGTGTTGACCTTGCGCACGCCCACGCCCGGGATATAGGCCGGCGTGTCGCGCGGAATCGAAAGCAGCGTCACTGCCGGGCACTTCCGGGTTGATGCTGGCGATGATGATGACATCGGTGTTGTTGAACGCCTTGCTCGGCCGTTTGTCCACGCCCAGCAACGCGATATTGATCGTGCCGGGCTGGCAATTCGATCTTGCGGCTTTGCGCTGGGATCGGCAAGTTGGTCGGTGCGGGATCTTGCGCGGGCGGGGCGGCAGGCGCGTCGGCGAGCGCCACTTGAGCGGGTGATGCAAATACGCATCCTGTCACGATGATTGCGGTGAGAGCCCGGTAAACAGACTGCGTGTTTCATGATGCGTATTTAACGTTGGTGAGAACAATGACGAGTGAAAAAGTCTCTATGTAATTTCTATCCGGCAACCGTCATGTTGTCAATAATTCTGGCGAACTTACGGAAAAATGCGACGCAAGTCTTAAGCCAAAAGCCAACGATCTTGGCGATTGCTCGGAACCTTGTCACATCAATGTTGCGTGTGTGACATTCTCTCACGCATTGATTGTTGCGTAAATACCTTTTTAGCGATGAATTCCCGTTGAGATGCCAACAAAATGCCTGTATCACGCCAGCGGCCGGCAGCGTCTGCGGAAAGCCATTCTTGACGAACCGACCGACAAAAAAGCATCGCGCGCCATTGGCGCGCGATGCTTTTTTGTCGGTCGGTTCGTATTTGCGGGAGCGTCAGCCGTTTGCGAGCGGCGCGTACATTTCTTTGACATATTGCCCGAGCATGCGGCGCGTGCTAAAGCGCGGCGCAATCGTGGCGATCGCATGTTTGCAGCGCACCAGCCATTCGTGCGACATGTCGTTTTCATCCACATCGTAGTAGAGCGGGATGATTTCGTTTTCAAGCACGCCAAACAACGACTCGGCGTCGGCGGCATCCTGCTCTTCAGCGTCTGCCATCGGCTTGTCTTCGCCGATGGCCCAGCCATTTTTGCCATCGCAGGCTTCGCGCCACCAGCCGTCGAGGATGCAGAAATTAAGACCGCCGTTGAGCGACGCCTTCATGCCGCTGGTGCCGCTGGCTTCGTAAGGGCCGGCGCGGCGTGTTCAGCCAGACATCGACACCCTGCACCAGAAAGCGCGCGACGTTGATATCGTAGTCTTCGATAAAGACCAGCCGGCCGGCCGAGGTGGCGTCTTTGATGTTGCGATACAGATCCTGGATCAGGCGTTTGCCGGGTTCATCCTGCGGATGGGCTTTGCCTGCGAAAATGATCTGCACCGGGCGGCCCGGGTTGTTGATCACCTTCCACAGGCGTTCGAGATCGCGCATGATCAGCGTGGCGCGCTTGTAAGTCGCAAAGCGGCGCGCAAAACCGATCGTTAGCATGTGCGGGTCGATCAGCACAGCCCGACGCCACGGTTTGCACCGGATGCTGCGAGTGGGTGACCCACTTGAGGCGCGCGCGTTCACGCATAAACGAGGCCAGGTTGCGCTTCAAGTGCTTTTTGACATCCCAGAATTCGGCGTCCGGAATGTCGTGGATCTTCTTCCACATTGCGGTGTCATCGATGCGCTCGACCCAATCCGCGCCGAGATACTTGTCGAACAACACGCTCATGCGGCGCGCCAGCCAGGTCTTGGTATGCACGCCATTGGTGATGTGGCCGATCGGGCACGTCGCTGTTTGGATACATCCACTTCCACATGTCGCGCGCAACTTCGCCGTGCAGCTCGCTCACGCCGTTGGCCTTGCTGCTCATGCGCAGCGCCAGCGGCGTCATGCCAAAGGCGCCCTCGTCGTCGGCCCGCGCCATAAATTCCTCGCGGTTGAGGCCGAGCGGATCCCAGTAACCGTTCAGATGCCTGTCGATCTGCCAGTGCGGGAACTTGTCGTTGCCAGCCGGCACCGGTGTGTGCGTGGTGAAGACCGTGTTTGTGATGATGCGCGCCTGCGCCTGTTCAAAGCTCAGCTGTTCTTCCTGCACCATCGTGCGCGATGCGCTCAAGCGTGCCGAAAGCCGGATGGCCTTCGTTCATGTGCCAGACCGCCGGTTTGATCTTGAGCGCGGCCAGCATGCGCACGCCGCCCAGGCCCAGCAACAGCTCTTGATCGATGCGCGTATCCGGGTCTGGCGAATACAGACGCTGGGTCAGCTGCCGGTCGCCCTGACGATTTTCGGGCAGATCGGAATCAAGCAGATACAACGGCATGCGGCCAACCTGAGCCTTCCACATGTGCAGGTGCACTTTGCGGCCGGGCAAATCCAGGCTGACCATCGAGCGGGTCGCCGTTTGCCATCGTGCACAGGCGCTGATCGGCAGCTGCTCAAAATCAAAAGTGTCGTATTGCGCTTCCTGCCAGCCGTCTTCGGTGATGCGTTGGCGAAAATAGCCCTGCAGATAGAGAAAGCCGACGCCGACCAATGGCAGGCCCATGTCGCTGGCTTCCTTCAGATGATCGGCGGCCAGAATGCCCAGGCCGCCGGCATACATCGGCAACACTTCGTGCAAACCGAATTCGAACGAGAAATAGGCGACCGGACCCTTTTTTGCGTCCCAGGCCTTGTCGAACTGTTCGTACCAGGTTTTGCTGCGTTTTGCGCTGCCCTTGGCGCTCATGTAGGCGTCAAATTCGGCAATCACGCGGTCATAGCAGACGCGAGAAAACGCTTGTCTTTGGCGGCCGACGTCAGCCGCTTGCGATGCACCTGGCGCAGCATTTTGACCGGGTTGTGATAGACCTGTTCCCACAGGGGGCGGTCGAGCGTGACGGAACAACCGCTGCGCGTCAGGTTGCCAGGTCCACCATAGGTTATAGGCCAGGTCGCCCAGGCGCGCTAGGCGTTTTGGCAGGATGCTCACGAGATGATTCAACAACAATTTCAGACACAATTCCTCCAGGTGTGACGTTCATAGTTCGAGGTCCGCGCTCGGTGATTCGGTGCTATTCGACAGGAGTGACTATCGGGTTGCCGTGCAATGACTTGCGGCGAATCACTTGCTATCCGTACGGCGCTACAGTTTTGAGTTGAGTGCATGTAGAGGGAAGAAACGGGCCAAGCAAATAGGTTTGGGAGCGTGCTGGACGGCAGAAAATCAAATGGTTAAAGCCGGCGCAGGCACACAATTCTACCGGGATTGTCAGCATTAACGGCGATAATTCAATAGAACATATGTTCTGTCAAGTTTTCTCCGGGCCTATAATTCTTGCAATGAAAGTCGCAGTTGCGGCGGATCATGGCGGTTTTTTGCTAAAAAACCCGTTGATCGCGTTACTCAAGTCAGATGGGCACGACGTATTAGATTTGGGTGCGTTGTCGGATGAACGATCCGATTATCCCGATTTTGCGCGTTATGTTGGCGAAGCATTGCAGGCGGGTCGCGCCGAACGCGGCCTGGTGATTTGCGGCAGTGGCGTTGGCGCTTGCATCGCCGCCAACAAAATGATCGGGATTCGCGCCTGCGTGGCGCACGATACGTATTCGGCGCATCAGGGCGTGGAGCACGACGATATGAACGTGCTCGTGCTGGGCGCGCGCGTCGTCGGCGCCGCGCTTGCCGACGATATTGTGCGCGCGTTCATGGGCGCAACATTTCTCAACACCGGACGCTATCTCGACCGGGTCAACAAAGTCGCCGCGATGGAGGCGCACATGATGCGCGGCGGCACATCAAGCGCGTCTTGAACAGGCAGGTGGAAGCCACAGATTTGCACAGAGTCACAGATTAGGTTGGGGCCGAGAATCGCCATTTGTGTGAGCGCAAACCAACCAAATCTGTGAATCTATGCAAATCTGTGGCTTCTTTACATTTTTATCAAGCATTCATGCGGGTCAGGTACCTTCCAGACCGGTTTACTATGAGCGGCAATTCACACAATCCAAATCTCGCTGTGCAGGCGCTGGGCCAAAGTTTTTGGTATGACAACATTCAGCGCGCCATCCTCAACAACGGCGAACTTCAATCGCTAATCAACGACTTCGGCGTGCTGGGCATCACCAGCAACCCGGCGATTTTTGACAAAGCCATCACCGGCAGCGCGACTACGATGCGCAGATCGAGACACTGGCGCGACCGGCGCGGACACCGCTGCGATCTATGAAGCGCTGGCGATCGCCGATATTCAAAAGCGCGGCGGACATGCTCGAGCCGGTGTACGAGCAGCACCAACGGGCTAGACGGCTATATCTCGCTTGAAGTTTCGCCCGACGCTGGCGCACGACACCGACGGCACCATCAAAGAGGCGCGCCGGCTGCACAAAGCAGTGCGGCCGCAAAAACCTGATGGTGAAGGTGCCGGCCACACCGGCAGGCATCCCGGCCATTCAACAGCTGATCGCCGATGGCATCAACATCAACGTCACGCTGATTTTTCGCTGGAAGGCTATGAACAGGTCGCGCGCGCTTTTATCGCCGGCCTGAAGCGATCGCGCCAAAAAAGGGCAAGCCGCTCGACATCGCCTCGGTCGCCTCGTTTTTTGTCAGCCGCGTCGACGTGCTGGTGGACAAGCTGCTCGACGAGAAAGCCGCCGCCGACCACAGACGACGCGCAACGAGGCCCGCCTGCTCGCGCTTAAGAGCCCGCGCAGCGATCGCCAACGCCAAACTCGCCTACGAAGTATTTGAGCGCGTCTTTGCGGAGCCGGAATTCGCAGCGCTGGCGGCCAAAGGCGCGCGCGCGCAACGCGTTGCTGTGGGCCAGCACCAGCACAAAGAACCCGGCGATCTCAAAGACACGTATTACGCCGAGGCGCTGATCGGCAAGCACACGGTCAACACGCTGCCGCCCGCCACGCTGCAAGCGCCTTTCACGAGCACGGCGTGGTCGCGCCAGACGTTGCATAGCGGTCTCGAGGAAGCCAAAGCGCAGATCGCCGAGATCGCCGCGGCCGGCATCGATCTCGATGCGGCCATGCAAAAGCTGCAGGATGACGGCGTCAAGCTCTTTGCGGATGCGTTTGCGCAGATGCTGGCCGGCATCGACGCCAAACGCAGCGCCATTCAGGCGCGCGGCAGCGCTGTTTACGTCGACCCAGCCGCAGGCTATATCGCCGAGCTGATTGCGCAAAAGACCGCGAACCGCATCTGGCAGCGCGACACCACGTTATGGACCGCGCAGCCCGAGCACATCAAGGTCATCAGCAACCGGCTGGGCTGGCTGAGCGTGGCCGAGACCATGCTGCAGCAGGTCGATGCGCTGAATCAGTTTCGCGAGGACGTCAAAGAGATGGGCGTCACCGACGCGGTGGTGCTTGGCATGGGCGGCAGCTCGATGGCGCCCGATGTGTTGCGCGAGAGCTTTGGCCTGCAGGAAGGCGGGTTGATGATGCATGTGCTTGACACCACCGACCCGACCAGCGTGGCCTACATCGAAAAGCGCATCGATCTGCGCCGCACGATCTTTGTCGTGGCGATCCAAGAGCGGCGGCACGCTCGAGGTCAGCTCGTTTTACAAATATTTCCGCGCCAAAGGTCGACATGATCGAGCACGAGACCGCTGGCCGGCACTTTGTCGCGATCACAGACGAAGGCACGGCGCTGCAGCGTCTGGCGGCGGAAGAAAATTTTGGCCGGGTGTTTATCAACCCGAGCGACATCGGCGGGCGCTATTCTGCGCTGTCGTATTTTGGGCTGGTGCCGGCTGCGTTGCAGGGCATCGATTTGAAGCAAACTGCTTGGACCGCGCCGTGCAGATGGCGGCCTGGTGCAAGCCCGACAGCGCTGCCAACCCCGGGCTATGGACTGGGCGCGCTGCTGGGCGGCATGGCATTGCATGGCGAAGACAAAGTCACGTTTGTGCTGTCGCCGGGCGATGCATACGTTTGGCTACTGGGTCGAGCAACTGATTGCCGAGAGCTCCGGCAAACAAGGCCGCGGCATCGTGCCAGTTGAGAGCGATGTGCAATTGCGCGGCCAGCCGCTGACGACCAAGGGCGGCGCGGCCGGGTTGAGCGCAGACCGGCTGTTTGTGTGCGATCACGCTGAAGGGCGACGACGCCAAACGAGAAATTGGTCGTTCGCGCTCAAGAAAGCCAAACGGCCGGTGCATCGAAATCGTGCTGGACGATGTCTACGATCTTGGCCGCCGAATTCTTTCGCTGGGAGTTTGCCACCGCCGTGGCCTGCGCGGTGATCGGCGTCGATCCGTTTGACGAACCCAATGTGACCGAGAGCAAACACAACACCAAGCGGCTGCTGGACGCGTATGAAGTCAATGGCGAGTTTGCGCGCGATCACGAAACGCGCGCGGCGCACGGCCAGATCAGCAAGTTCTTGCGCCAGGCCAAAGCGCGGCGACTACATCGCGATTCAGGCGTATCTGCCGATCAACGATGAGGTCGCCGAGCTGCTGGCAAGGCTGCGCGCGGCGATCCGCGAAAGTTCGGCGTGCCGGTGACGCTGGGCTACGGCCCGCGCTTTCTGCACAGCACCGGCCAGCTGCATAAGGGCGGCGCGAACAACGTCGTGGCCTTCCAGCTGACGTATGACCCGGCAGAAGAGCTGCTGATCGCCGGCGAGCCATATTCGTTTGGCACGGTGCTGCGCGCGCAGGCGCTTGGCGATTATGAGTCGCTCGCGGCGCATCAACGCCGCGTGATGCGGATTCACCTGGGCGGCGACGTGGTGGCCGGGTTGAAGAAAGTCACAAAGTCGGCGTCGGGTGGCACGCGAAAACCGCGTGTGGCCAAGCCAAAAGCGGCCTGAGCCATGGCCACGTTTTATCCATCGATTACCGCAGAACAAAAGCTACTGATTGAACGCAGCCGGTTGTTCTTTGTGGCGACGGCCGATCCAGAGTTGCGGGCCGGCCCGCAGGACGAAGGCGCGATCAATATGTCGCCAAAGGGTGGTGTCACGTTGCATGTGCTCGGTCCCAACCGGGTGGCGTTTCTGGATTTTGGCGGCAGTGGCAACGAAACCGCGCGGCATACCGCTGCGGGCAGCGCGATCACGCTGGCGGTCCTGTCGTTCGACGAAAATGCCGCGATCGTGCGGCTGTATGGGCGGGCGGTGATCGTGCCGCTGGCCGAATCCGCGCTTGCGCCGATGCTTCTGGCAGATGCGGCGGATGAAATAAACAAGCCGCGGCAGGTCTTTGAGATCGACGTTACCCGGACCATGACAAGTTGCGGGTATGGCGTGCCTGTGATGACGCATATCCGTGATCGTAAGAAGGCCGATCGCGGCCGCAGATTCAAAGGGTAAGCATGTGTGGGTTGCTCTCAATTACGATCCCGGCGCGGAGCGCCGAGATCGTAATTTAGACACTGAACAAAGAGGAAATCATGAAAATTGGACTTTACGGATTGGGGCGCATGGGCGCAAACATGGCGCGGCGCTGGAAGAACGGCGGACACGATGTGGTCGTGTGCAATCGCAGCCCGGGCCGGTCGATGAACTCAAAGTCGGAGGGCTTGACCGGCGTCTACTGATACGAAGAGCTGGTGGCGGCGTTGCCAGCGCCGCGCGCGTTTGGATTATCGCTGCCGTCCGGCGCGGTGACCGACGCCGCGATCGACAAACTGCTTACGCTGCTGCAGCCCGGCGACAGCATCATCGACAGCGGCAACAGCAACTGGCGCGAGACCAAGCGCCACGCCGAACAGTGCAAGGCCAAGGGCGTGAACTTTATGGATCAGGGCACCAGCGGCGGCATCTGGGGCCTCAAACGGCTATTGCCTGATGATCGGCGGTGAGGAAGCCGCGTTCAAACAGCTTGAGCCGGCGTTCAAAACGCTGGCGCCGAACGGCAAAAATTATCTGCACTGCGGCGCCGCGGGCTCCGGGCACTTCGTCAAGATGGTGCACAACGGCGTCGAATACGGCATGATGCAGGCCTATGCCGAAGGCTTCGAGATCATGGAGAAGAGCGAGTTCGGGCTCAAGCTCGATGATATTGCCGAAGTCTGGCGCGATGGCTCGGTGGTGCGCTCCTGGCTGCTGGATCTGCTCGCCGATGCCATGAAGGAGGACCCCAAACTCGAGACCGTCAAGGGCTATGTCGAAGACTCTGGCGAAGGCCGCTGGACCGTGCAGGCCGCGATCGATCTGGATGTGCCGGCGCCGGTCATCACGCATGTCGCTCTTCCAGCGTTTCGTCTCGCGCCAGCCTGAATCATTTGCCGCAAAAGTGCTAGCGATCATGCGCAAAGGCTTTGGCGGGCATGCGATCAAAAAAGCAGAATAAAGAATCCAGAATCCAGAGTTCAGACAACAGATATGCGCGTGATATCGCGCCGTTCTGGATTCTGGACTCTGGGTTCTTTACTCTCCCATGACCCACAGAAAACCTGACTCCCTGCGTGCTGGTCATCTTTGGCGCGTCCGGCGATTTGACGCACCGCAAGTTGATCCCTGCGCTCTATAACCTGATGGTCGATGGCCTGCTGCCGGAGGACTTTGCCATGATCGGGTACGCGCGCAAGGCGTATACCAACGAGACTTATCGCGCGGAGATGCGCACGGCGGTCGAAGAATTCTCGCGCAGCAAACCGATCGATGAAGCGGTCTGGGCGCGTTTTGAAAAGACGCTGCACTATCAGCAGGGCGACTACAGCACGCCGGCTGATTACGCGCGGCTGTGCGAGCGGTTGGACGCAATCGACGCCGCGCACGGCACGCAGGGCAACCGGTTGTTCTACATCGCCACGCCGCCTGAGGTGTATGAGGCGATCACGCAGAACATCGGCTCAACACCCTGTCTGTGCGCCAACGCCAGACGACGGCAAGTGGTCGCGCATGATCATCGAGAAGCCGTTCGGCAGCGATCTGGACTCGGCGCGATTGCTCAACGCGCATGTGCACAAGTTCTTCGCACGAAGATCAGATCTATCGCATCGACCACTATCTGGGCAAAGAGACGGTGCAGAATATTTTGGTGTTCCGGTTTGCCAACGGCATCTTTGAGCCGGTCTGGAACCGCAACTATGTCGAGAATGTGCAGATCACCGTGGCCGAGAACATCGGCATCGGCAACCGTGGCTCGTATTACGAAAAGAGCGGCGTGATCCGCGACATCATCCAGAATCATGTGCTGCAGTTGCTGGCGCTGACCGCGATGGAGCCGCCGGCCGAATTTGACGCCGACGCGGTGCGCAACGAAAAAGTCAAAGTGCTCAAGGCGCTGCGCGTGGATGATTCGCGTGGCGACGGCACGGTGCGCGGCCAATACGGCGCGGGCAAAGTCGACGGGCAGGTGGTGCCGAGCTATGTGCAGGAAGAAGGCGTGGCAGGCGACTCGCAAACCGAGACCTATCTGGCCATGAAGTTTTTTATCGACAACTGGCGCTGGGCCGGCGTGCCGTTTTATATCCGCAGCGGCAAACGCATGGCGCGCCGCACGACGGAGATCGCGATCCAGTTCAAACTGCCGCCCTGCAGCTGTTTAGCGACACGACTGCGCGCGCGATCGAACCCAACGAGCTGGTGATGAACGTGCAGCCGGAAGAAGGCATCTCGCTCAAGTTTGGTTCAAAAGAACCGGGCAGCGGCGACAATGTGCAGCCGGTCAACATGGACTTCAAATATGGCAACGCTTTTAAGTCGCCGGCGCCCGAAGCCTATGAGCGGCTGATTGTCGATGCCATGCTGGGCGATAGCACGCTGTTTACGCGCAGCGACGAAGTGGAAGCGCAGTGGTCGCTCATCAAACCAGTGCTGAATGCATGGGAAAGCGGCAATGGCTCGTTTATCGAGCTGTATCGCGCCGGCAGCTGGGGCCCGAAAGAGGCCGACGACTTTATGGCCGCCGACGGTCGCAAATGGCGCAAACTGTAAATGGCGCAACCGTTTTTGATCCGCATGAACGAGGAAGGCACCTATGTCCTCAGCGTGCAGCCTGACGCCGCGGCGTTGACGCGGCTGGCCGCCGACGCAGTGGTGTTCTGGTGCAAAAAAGCCATCGAACGGCGCGGGCGTTTTCACATGGCGCTGAGTGGCGGCAGCACGCCGCGCGCGCTGTTCGCGCTTCTGGCCAGCCCGGCCTACGCGCCGCAAATCTTCTGGGAGCGCGTGCACGTGTGGTGGGGCGATGAACGCGATGTGCCTGCCATGCATCCCGACAGCAACTACAAGATGGCGCACGATGTGCTGCTGGCGCAGGTGCCGATCCCGGCGGCCAACATCCATCGCGTGCGCACGGAGCTCGGCGCCGAGCATGCCGCCGCGCACTACGAGACCGAGATCAAGTTCGCTTTTAACCAGATCAACATCGATGAAGAAACCGGCGCCGTGCTCGATGGCGCGGGCTGGCCGGTGTTCGATCTGGTGCTGCTTGGCATGGGCGACGACGGGCACACCGCCTCGTTGTTTCCCGCCAGCGATGCGCTGGACGAACAGGTGCGGCTGGTCGCCAGCCACTATGTCGCCAAGGTCGACATGCGGCGCATTACGTTTACCGCGCCGCTGATCAACGCGGCCGACTGTGTGATCTTTTTGGTGAGCGGCGCGGGCAAAGCAGAAATGCTCAAGAACGTGTTGCTGGGCGAACTGCAGCCAAAAATCTGGCCGTCGCAGATGATCGCGCCAGCGGGCAAACTGTTTTGGATGGCCGATGCGGCCGCGGCCGCGCAGGTCGCCACCGGGCCGACCTATCCGGCGGCTGAATTTATCTATCGGCGCGTGCCGCCGGTGTGATGCGTCACAAATGAAATCACGCGGCGAACTAAGGTCCGCGCGGATGACCCTGCGCAGAAATTACTCACAAATTGATGACGTCCTGCCTACGAGCGCAGCGGCGGGTCACTTACAATCGATTTTGCCCATGAAGAATGACCCCGCCCCAGTCCTCATCGCGCTCGACCATGTCACAAAGCAATACGAAGAGGCTGGCGTGCAACGCACGATCTTTAAAGATGTCTCGATCGAATTCAAACGCGGCGAGTTTGTCGTGCTGCTCGGGCGCAGCGGCAGCGGCAAGAGCACGCTGCTCAACCTGATCGGTGGCATCGATGCGCCGACGTCGGGCGATGTGCTGATCGACGGCAAAAACATCACGCGCATGTCCGACACCGAGCGCACGCTTTTTCGGCGCAAATACATCGGCTTTATCTTTCAAGCCTTTAACCTGATACCGACGCTGTCGGTGCTTGAGAACGTGGTGCTGCCGCTTGAACTCGCCAGCAAACTCAGCGGGCCGGGTGCGAAACGCGCGTCCGAACACGCGCAAGCGCTGATCGACCAGGTCGGCATCGCGCACCGCATGAACGCCTTTCCAGACCGGCTCAGCGGCGGGGAACAGCAACGCGTTGCGATTGCGCGCGCGCTTGTGAACGACCCGCTCGTGGTGCTGGCCGATGAACCGACCGGCAATCTCGATGCCGACACCGGCACGGCCGTGCTCGCGTTGCTCGATACCCTGACGCGCAAGGCAGGCAAAAACCTGGTCATGGTCACGCACTCCGAAGAGGTCATCGGCATCGCCGATCGGGTGTTGCGGTTGCGCGAGGGGAAGATGGTGGAGAAGAGTAAAGAGTCCAGAGTCCAGAATCCAGATTAAGGCTTCTCATGTCTGGATTCTGGCGTTTGATAGGCGTATTTTGGCCTTTTGAACTGGGCTAGTGTCAGTGGTTACATGAGAATCGCGAATCTAGGTGTGGCATTCTCATGTCTGGATTCTGGATTCTGGATTCTGGACTCTTTACTCTCCTACCAGATTTTCTGCTCGTCGGTGTAGTACGTCTGCTTGCCCGCGATGTCGACGCAGTGGATGACTGCGCCGGTCGGCGCGGTGCGGCGGGCAGGGTTGTGCACCGAGAGAAAGTCGCGGTGCTCGGTGTTGATGGTATCGGGCACGGCGCGGCGCAACTCAAGGATGGCTGCGGCCAGCGTTTCGCCGATCGTGGTGTAGAGCGTGCCGATGGTCGCAGACCGGCAGCGCACTTGAGCGCGACCCGGGATGCACGCGCGCGTTCCACAAAATTTCGTCAGCGTAGGCGTTGCCGATGCCGCGCACAAGCGATTGATCGAGCAGCGCTTCTTTGATCGTGCGCGGTTTGTCGTGCGCCAGCTTGCCCGAAAAGTAGCGCAGCGTAAACGCCTCGCTGAGCGCGTCCGGCGTGCCCGGGCGCCCCGGGTTGAGCTTGAGATGGGCCAGCGTCATGCGGTCGCGCAGCCACAGCGATGCGCCGTCTTCAAACGCCAGCGAGAAGATCGGATTGCGCACCTCGCGGGGTTGGGCCGACGCCTGCAGCAGCTCCACTTTGCCGGTCAGCATCAGATGCATGGCCAGCTGGATATCGGGGCCGTCGTTGCTGACCGCGCGCAGCCACAGCTCTTTGCCCTCGCGCTGCACGCCGTCAATCTGCCGGCTGGCGAGCGTGTTTTGCAGCACGGTGCTCGGGGCATTGGCTTTTTGCGGCCGATGCAATGTCACGCCGCAGATGCGGCGCCCGCGCAGGTGGGTATCCAGATTTTTTGCGTAAATGACGAGATCGGGAAGCTCAGGCATGTCTGGTTAGTCGGTCTGTGCCACCCGTGCCACCCCGCATCTGGCTCGGACTTTGGAGCGAATTATCGCGCCACGCGGCCAACCCAGTGTCATTGTGATGTGTCGTTAGGGGAATGGCAGGGGGAAGAAGCCACAGATTTCACAGATTACACAGAAAAATAAACCCGACGAAAACAAATCAGTGCAATCAGTGTAATCTGTGGCTTCTTTCCCGCTCTGTCACGCGAATGCGATATGACAAAACAAATCCGTGAAATCTGTGCAATCTGTGGCTTCTGCCCGATGTCACGTGAACGCAATCGGCGCGGCGATGATGGCTTCGGAACCCTTGGGGCCGCGCTTGAGATCGAAGGTGCCGCGCAGGTCTTCAGTCACCAGCGTTCGCACAATGGTCAAGCCGAGGCTCTTGGCGTTCATCTTGCCGGCGCGCGTGCCCAGGCCGTTGTCTTTGATTGATACCTCGAGCGACTGGCCCAGGTTGATCAGCCGCACGTCAATCGCGCCGCTGTGGCAGCCAGCAAATGCATGTTCAAGCGCATTTGAGACCAGCTCGTTGATGCACAGTGTCAGCGCGGTGGCGGCGCGCGACGACAGCCGGCAGGAGTCGCCGGTGACGTTGATGCTGATGTCCTGATCGGGCCGAACCAGGCTGGACAGCGTCAGCCGCGCGACATTTTCAAAGACCTCTTTGACATCGACCAGCCGGAATCCATCGTGCGCCATGGCGTCGTGCACCGCGGCAATGCTCTGAATCCGGTTGATGCTTTCCTGCAGCATCTCCTTGGCGGAGATTTTGCGATCATCGGCCAGCTGCAATTGCAGCAGCATGACCACGTTCTGCAGATTATTTTTTACGCGGTGATGCATCTCCTGCACAATTGCGGTATTGCCGATCAGGTGCGCGTTTTCGATGGCCAGCGCGATCTGGTTGGCCAGCGTGGTGCACAGTTCCACCTGCGCATCGGTGAAGTGTGTTTCGTGCTCAGCCCAGACATTCAGCACACCGATTGATTTGTCGCGCACCGCGAGCGGCACGCAGATCAGCGCGCGCAAGCCGGCCTGCTCGGTCCAGCGCCGCAACCCCTGTTCAAGTTCGCCACTGACATTGTCGATGATGACCGGGTCCGTCAGCGCGTCAATGTTGACCAGCGGCAGCGCGGCGATGCGCCAGGCCGGTTCCTGCGGCGTCTCCGGCACGCGATCGTAAACCGCGCGCGGCATAAATGCGCCCGAGGTCTCGTCCAGCAGCAAAATCGAACAGCGCCTGGCGTTGAGCGCGCGGGCGGCCATGTCGGCGACCACGCGCAAGGTCTCGTCCAGGTAGACCGGCGCAACCACGGCTTTGCTGACATCGGCCACCGCTGTCATCTCGCGGATCTTGCGCTCATTTTGCTCTTCAAGCACGGCGCGATCCAAGATGCCGGCGACCACATCGGCAATCAGCATGGCGAACTCATTGTCGGCTTCGGTCCAATCGCGCAACAGCCGTGTTTGCACATTGAGCGCGCCGATCACACGATCCAGGTTGATCAGCGGCACCGCCAGCAGCGATTTAAACGAGCGCTCGCGTGTGTTTGGCACAATGCGAAAGCGCGGGTCGTTTTGCGCATCGCGGATTGCGACTACCTGGCGATGTTGCGCGGCCCAGCCGGTCAAGCCTTCGCCCATGGCCAGCGTCCCATGATTGATCGCGGCCGAGGAGAGGCCGGTCGTGGCCTTGAGCGTGAGCGTCTGTTTGCTGGCATCCAGCAGATAGATCGTGGCCGAATCGGCCTGCATCACCTGCGTTGTTGTTGCAACGATGCCATCCAGAATTGAGCGCAGATCGGACGTGGCGTTGATCGCGCGCGTGATCTGCCGGATCGCGTCGAGTTCGGCTGTCAGGCGATGCAAACGCGTCGCGGTTGATTTGGGCGGCATGTGGAGATTGTAACGAGGGATGCGGGGCAGCGGCGTGTCTGCATTTAGCTGGCGGCGGCCAGTGCGCGGAGCGCAGCGCAGAAGCGGTCGATTTCATCGGTCGTGTTGTAGTAGTGCACGCTGGCGCGAATCATGCTGGTGAGGCCGCGCGCTGCCATATCCAGGCGCGTGCCCGCGAGGGTGGTGTAGGTGATGTTGATGTGCTGTCTGGCAAGCGCGGCCTTGAGGCGCGCGGTGTCGTGGCCATCGAGCGTAAACGTGACGATGCCGCAACGCGTTTTGCCGAGGTCACGCACGGTGCATCCGGGGATCTCGGCCAGCGCAGCGCGCAGCGCGTCCGCAAGTTCGAGCACGCGTAGCTGAATGGCGGGCAGCCCCCAGCCCAGGGCATAGTCGGCCGCCACACCCAGCCCGATCTTGCCAGCGAAGTTGGTCTCCCAGTTCTCGAAGCGGCGCGCATCGGGCCGAATTTCGTAGCGGTCGGCATCGACCCAGGATGCCGCGTGCAGATCGAGCAGCACCGGCTCCAGCGCGCGATGACTGCGCGGCGCACATACAAAAAGCCAACCCCGCGCGGCCCGCGCAAATATTTGCGGCCGGTGGCGCTGAGCATGTCGCAGCCGAGCGCGGCGACATCCAGCGGCAGCTGGCCGACACACTGGCAGGCATCCAGCAGATACAACGCGCCATGTCGCTTGGCGATCGCGCCGATCTCGGCGGCCGGGTTGACCAGCCCGCCGTTTGTCGGCACATGCGTGATCGAGACCAGCCGCACGCGCTCGTCCATCATGCGTTCAAGCGCGGCGACATCGAGTTGGCCGCTGTCATCCGATGGCACGACGTCAACCACAACGCCCTTGTTCTGCGCCATCTGCAAATATGCGATGTAGTTGCTGCTGTACTCCGCGCGCGCGGTCAGGATGCGGTCGCCGGGTTTGAACGGGATCGAATAGAACGCCATGTCCCAGGCGCGCGTGGCATTTTCGACCACCGCGATTTCATCCGGCGCGGCGTTGATCAGCGCTGCCACAGCGTCATATGTGTGCTCCAGCGCGGCGTGATCACGCTCTGCCGCCTCGTAGCCGCCGACTTGCGATTCGAGCTCAAGATGCGCGATTTGGGCGGCGCTGACGCACGTCGGCGGCAGGCTGGAGCCGGCATTGTTGAAATGCAATACGTTTTGCACACCGGGTGTTTCGCGCCGGGCGCGGTCGATGTCGAATGGCGTTGTCATTGTGTCGTCTGGATGTCCGATGGCAGCAGGCACTGTGTGATCACAGCCTACTGCGCAGCGCTGATTGCCTCAAGTTCCGATTGCCACGTCGCGGCGGAGGCGTCGCTGGGCATGCGCCAGTCGCCACGCGGCGAGAGCGCGACCGAGCCGACCTTCGGGCCATCAGGCATCGAGGAGCGTTTGAATTGCTGTGAGAAGAAGCGGCTATAAAACACGCGCATCCATTTGAGTATTGTGGCGTGGTCAAACTGGCCGTCAAACGCGGTTTGCGCCAGATAGAACACCTTGCGCGGCGGAAATGCCATAGCGCACCGCGTAGAACAAAAAGAAGTCGTGCAACACATACGGCCCAACGGTGTCTTCGGTCAGCTGTTGCAGCTGGCCGTCTTTGCCCGTTGGCAGCAGCTCGGGTGTGATCGGGGTATCGATGACATCCTTCAGAATCGTGCTGGCTTCGCCGGTGAATTCGCTTTCAGCGCACCAGGCAATCAAATACTTCACCAGTGTTTTTGGAACGCCGGCGTTGACGTGATACATGCTCATGTGGTCGCCGTTGAACGTCATCCAGCCGAGCGCGGCTTCGCTCAGATCGCCTGTGCCGACCACAAACCCGCCGATCGTGTTGGCCACATCCATCAGGATCTGCGTGCGTTCGCGCGCCTGCGCATTCTCGTACGTCACGTCGTGTTTGTTCTCGTCGTGGCCGATATCTTTGAAATGCTGCTGCACGGCCGGTTTGATCGAAATCTCGCGCAGGGTCATGCCCAGTTCGTTCATCAGGCCGAGCGCATTCTCGTAGGTGCGGCTGGTGGTGCCGAAGCCCGGCATGGTGATTGCGACGATGCCTTTGCGATCAAGCGCAAGCGTGTCGAAGGCGCGACAGACGACCAGCAGCGCCAGCGTCGAATCGAGCCCGCCACTGATCCCGATCGTCACCTTTTTTGCGCCGGTATGTCGGAGCCGCTTGGCCAGCCCGGTCGCCTGGATGTTAAAAATCTCGTTGCAGTGCTTGGCGCGCTCCGCCGGGTCGCGTGGCACAAAGGGCGTCTGTGCGAGCGGGCGCAGCAGTGGCGTCAACTGTGCACCGTCGGTGGGTGCCAGATCAAATGCGAGTGAACGCGTGCCATGCTGCCCGCCTTCCAGCCCGTACGTATGGTTGTGGATGCGCTCGTGCGTCACGCGCTGCAGATCGATATCGGCCATGCCGATCTGTGTGCCAAATTGAAAGCGTTGGGTCTCGGCCAGCAACGTGCCGTTCTCGAAAATAATCGAGTGGCCGCCATAGACCACGTCCGTCGTGCTCTCGCCCGGCCCGGCTGCCGCATAGAGATACGCCGCGATGCAGCGCGCGGACTGGTTGCCGACCAGCTCGCGGCGGTAATCGGCTTTGCCCAACACATCGGTGCTGGCCGACAGATTCAGCAGCACCGTGGCGCCGGCGCGCGCCAGCCGGCCGCTGGGCGGTTCAACCGCCCACAGGTCTTCGCAGACCTCGATGCCGAACACAGCCTCAGGCCGGTTGCTCGCGCGAAAGAGCAGGTCCAACCCGATCGGGACCTGCGCGCCGTCGATCAGCATTGTGGTCTCGGTGAGCAGGCGGCCCGAGCTAAACCAGCGCTCTTCGTAAAACTCGTTGTAGTTGACCAGATGCAGCTTTGGCACCACCCCGATCACGCGGCCGTTTGCCACAAATGCCGCGCAGTTAAACAGCCGGCCATCCAGCTGCATCGGCAGACCCACAACGGCGGCGATGGCGTGCGTCGCACTGGCTGCCGCAATCTCGCGCAGACCGGCGCGCGCGCGCTCAAGCAACAGCGTTTGATAGTACAGGTCACCGCAGGTGTAGCCGGTCAGCCCGAGCTCGGGCAAGACGGCCAACGCCGCGCCCTGCGCCGCACACTGCGCCAGTGCTGCGACGGACTTTTCGACATTGAATGCGACGTCGGCAACGCGCACTTCCGGCGTTACAACCGCGACGCGCAGATAGCCCAGTGCTGCAGGGGTGAAGAGTTCGGTGACCATGGGGATATTGTACTGAATACGCCCCTAACTCATCCAACCGGTCGTCGTCGATGCCGAAGTGATGCGCGAGCTCGTGTTTGAGCGTGCGCGTAACTTCGTCGCGCAGCGCATCGTCATCGGCGCATTCAAGCTCGTGCGCGCGCTGATAGATGTAAATCACATCCGGCACAGTCATATCGTAGCCAAACGCCCGCTCGGTCAACGGCACGCCGTCGTAAAAGCCGAACAGCGCCTCCGGGTCGGTTTCGCCGGCCAGATCGAGCTCATAGGCTTCGGGCAATGCTTTGACCTCGATCTCCAGGTTTTCCACCCGGTTGCGAATGGCCTCGGGCAGGGCGTCAAAGGCCGACCACACCAGCTGTTCAAATGCGTCAGATGTCATCAGGCCCAATTAAACGCTAAAATGCCGGGATGCGAACATTGCCGCTCATCACTGCTGTTTTGATGATTTTTCTAACCGGTTGCAACGCGTTTACCGCGGTGTTGCCTGAAGTTGCCACGCTGGTCGCGCCAAAGCCGCCGGATCCAACGCCTACCGCGCGCCTGACGCGCACGCCGCGGCCGGCGACGGAAACCCCGCCTCCCGCGACCGCCACACGGGTTCGCCCGACGCGCACACCGTTGCCGACGCGCACGCCGCTGCCGAGGATCGTCCCCACTGCGCCCGCTGCCACGGCTGCGCCTGCCACGGGTGGCGGCGCCGGCGCGGTATTTGAAGAGTCGATCGGCGAAGGCGGCTGGCGGCGCTATTTCAGCGACGCAGCCGGGTTTGCCATTCAGTTGCCGGATTCCTGGCAGCCGGTGGCCGTCGATAGCGCCGACGCGCTGCAAACGGATCTTGACCGCATCGATACCGGTTTGTTGAACGGCATTTTGCCCATGGTAGAGCAGCAGCTTGGCCAGTCCATGCAGTTTGCGGCGGTCGACATTGCGGCGGTCGACTTTGCAAAAAAGAGCGCGCCATTCATGTATGTGCTCAAGCGGAGCATCGACCCTGGCACGACGATGGATGCGGTGCTGGTCGAAATCAAACGCGAAATCAATTTGTTGCCCGGCAATGACAGCGGCATCCTGAACGAACGGCCGGCTGATGTTCCGGCCGGCGACTCGGCGACGTTGCTGACCTACAAGATCGATTTTTCCCACGGCGGCGATGTCGCGCCGACGGAGATCAACATGTATGTAGTGCTCAAGGGCGGGTTTGTCTACGGCGTTGTGCTGCAAGCGGACGAAAGCAACGCCTTTGAATTTGTCGGCACATTCGATGTGATCATGCGGCGTTTTGAGATTAGTGAATAAATGCGGCTGGTATTGGATCTTGGCAGCTCCTCGACGCGCGCGCTGTTGTATGACGATGCGGGCGTGGCTGTTGCCGGGCCGATGCCGCGCGAAGTATTTTCTTTTGCGGTAGACGAAACTGGCCGTAGCGAGGACGATGTCGACGCGGCATTTGCGCGCGTCATCGCGGTTATCGATGCGGTTGCGGCCCAGGTCCCGGCGGGCGCGGAGATCCGCTCAATTTGTTTCTCGGCATATGCCACATCGCTGGTTGCGATTGACTTGGATGGCCGCGCGCGCAGCCCGGTCTTCACCTATGCCGACACGCGCGCGGCCTCGGCAGCACGCGGCCTGCGCGGCACATACGATGACGCCGCCGCGTTGCAACGCACCGGTTGCCGCATTCTCGCCAACTACTGGCCGGGCCGGATTGCCTGGCTCCGGAACACGCAGCCCGATGTGCTGCAGGCGCGCTGGCTGTGCGGGCTGGCCGATGCGATTGCGTTCCGACTGAGCGGTGTCATGCGCACTGGCGTCTCGCTGGCAGCCTGGACCGGGCTGCTCGACCGCACCTCGCGCGATTGGGATGAGACCTGGTTGGCTGCGTTGGCGCTCCCGCGCGCGCAGCTTCCACCGATCGATCGCGCTTCTGGCGACGCGCCGGGCCTGCTCGAACGCTGGCGCGCGCGCTGGCCGTTTCTTGCGCAGGCGCGTCTGAGCACTCCGGTCGGCGATGGGGCGGCCGCAAATATCGGAAGCGGCTGTGTCGATCCCGCGCATATTGCCGTCACAGTCGGGACGACCGGCGCGATGCGCGTGGTTGCGCCGGTAGATCTGGCGCCTGTTGTTTTGCCGCCTGCGCTGTGGAACTATTTTGTGGATCACGCCCACGTGCTGATCGGCGGCGCCACAACCGAAGGCGGCAATGTGTTTGCCTGGGCGCGCCAGACGTTGCGCCTGCCCGCTGGCGACGCGCTTGAAGCGGCGATCGCCGCGCATTCACCAGACGCGCACGGCCTGACCGTGCTGCCGACGCTGGCCGGTGAACGCAGCCCCGGTTATGCCGAGGACATCCGCGGCACGCTGCACGGCCTGTCGCTGGGCACCACGCCGGTTGACATTGCGCGCGCCTGCATGGAGGCAATCGCGATGCGGCTGGCAACCATCGGCGCCGTGCTGCGTTCGACCGGAATCGCACGACCTGATGCGTCGCAGGTCGCCAGCGGTGGCGCGCTCGAGTCGTCCCCGAGCTGGTGCCAGATGATTGCCGACGCGTCCGGCGCGCCGTTGATTCTGGCCGATACCAGCGAGGCCACCAGCCGTGGCGCGGCGTTGATCGCGGCGCGCGCGGACGGTCAACCGTTTTCTTCGCCAGAAGCACTCGGGCGAATATTTGTGCCAATTGCGGCGCATACCGCCATTTATCGGGCTGCGGCTGAACGCCAGCAGGCGCTTTATCAGAAGCTGTATTCGCGCTAAATGGAATCAACCTGGAACGAACCTGGTTCGTTCCAGGTTCGGCTTGTGTTGTATGCGGTGTTGCAGATATTGGCGCGCTGGGTATAACCCTCTGCAATGACTTCATTCACACTTTCTGGAAAAACCGCGCTGGTGACCGGCGGCGGTGGCGTGCTGGGTGGCGCAATGGCCGATACGATGGCGGCGCACGGCGCGCGCATTATTGTGTGCGGCCGGCGCGAAGAACCGTTGCGCAAGGCCGTCGCGCGCATCACCGATGCCGGCGGCAGCGCCGGATTTGTGACGGCCGACTGTACGGATAGCGCCTCGTTCGAGGCTGCTTTGGCCGAAGCCGGCGATGTGCATATCCTGCTAAACGCGGCGGGTGGCACCGACCCTAAAGCGATCACATCGGACGCGCGCTCGCTGTTCGAACTGGACATGGCCGCGATGCGCTCGGTCATGGATCAAAACTGGATGGGCACCGTCGTGCCGTGCATCGCGGTTGCGCGCCAGTATGTTGCGCGCGGCGAGGGCGTGATTATTAACATCGCGTCGATGTCGAGCTACAAGCCGGTCACGCGCAACGTGGCGTATTCGTCCGGCAAATCGGCCGCGATGAACTTTACGCAGTGGCTGGCGGTGCATCTGGCGCAACAGTACTCGCCGCGTATTCGCGTCAATGCGATTGCGCCCGGCTTCTTTCTGGCTGAACAAAACCGCGCGCTGCTGACCGATCCGGCCACTGGTGAACTCAACGCGCGCGCGCAGACCATGATTCGCGGCACGCCGATGGGGCGCCTGGGCAATCCGGATGATCTGGGCGGCGCCGCGGTTTTTCTGGCGTCGGATGCCTCGCGCTTTATCACCGGGGTCACGATCCCGATTGACGGCGGCTTTCAGGCCTTCGGCGGCGTCTAAACGCCGCCACTTCTTACCTGGTTTTCGTCAGGCGCACCAGGTCCGCGACACGGGCGGCGTCGACCACGCCTTCGGCAGTGGCCGGCGCGCGCGCGCTGCGGCCGACGTGAAAGGCGCGGATGCGCGTTGCCGCGCGGATCTCTTGAATCACAGCGCTGGTCATGCCGCCGCCGGCAAGCACGGTCATGCGGCCGTTCACAATGCTGAGCAGCGCATTGAGCCGCCGAATGCGCATCTGCACATCGCCGTGTCCGCCACTGTGCAGCAGCGTGTCGACCTGTGGAAACGTCGCCAGCATGTTGAGCGCGGCCGCCGGGTCGTTGACATGCTCGATCGCGCGGTGAAACGTGACAGACAGGTCCGGCGCAGCGCTGGTAATCGCGCGGACTGCCGCAGTGTCGATGAACCCGGCGCGCGTAAAACCGAGCACCAGGCCGTCGACGCTTAGTGCTTGAAACGCGCGCGCGACTGTGCACAGCTGGCGCAGCTCGGCCGGGTTGCTGTCAAACGTGTTGCGCTCGCGCAGCATCGCACGAACCGGGATCTTGACCGCGTGTTTGACCGCCTCGGCCAGATGCAGCGAGGGCGTTAGGCCGTCCTGATCCAGATCGCGCACAAGTTCGATGCGATCGGCGCCACCGGCCTCAGCCGCGCGCGCATCTTCGACCGATTCGCAGATGACTTCAAGCATACGGCGAGTGTACGCGAGGTGCAATCTGTGGCTTCTTCCTCTTCCTTCATCTCGCGTACACTCAGTGGCATGCCTGCAACCTGGAGATTCAGCACATCTGACGAGATTCTTTTTGGCCCGGGCGCTGCGGCGCAGACCGGCACGGAAGCGGCCTATCGCGGCCTTAAACGCGCCTTTGTCATCACCGATACACGGCTGTATGACGCCGGCCTCGCGAAAATCGTCGGTCGATAGCCTGAGCGCAGCGGACATCGCCGTCGAGGTATGGACCGGTGGCGTGCCCGAGCCGAGCGATGCCATTGTCGATGCCGCAGCCATGGCAGCGCGCGCGTTCAAACCGGATCTGATCGTCGGGTTGGGCGGCGGCAGCAACATGGATGTGGCCAAAGTCGTGGCAGCCGTCGTCACGCATGGCGGCCGGTGCGCCGATTACTTTGGCGAGAACAAGATCCCGGGCCCATGTATGCCGGTTTTTGCACTGCCGACAACGGCCGGCACCGGTTCGGAAGTCACTGCCGTTGCCGTGATCGAAGACAGCGCCAGGAATCTCAAACTGGCTGTGGCTTCGCCGCATGTGCGCCCGCGCCTGGCGCTGGTCGATCCGCAGTTGACCGTATCGTGCCCGCCACGCGTGACGGCCGAGAGCGGCATGGACGCGTTGGCCCACGCGGTCGAGACGCTCACAGTCATCTCGCATGCCGCGTTGGATGTGCCGCCGCTTTCGCGCCAGCAGTTTTCCGGCCGCTATGTGCTGACGGATGCTCTGGCCGAACAGGCCATTCGGCTGATCGGCGCGCATCTGCGCGACGCGGTCTATCAGCCCAAAAACATGACGGCGCGTTCGGGCATGCTCGAAGCTGCGTTGCTGGCTGGCATGGCGTTTTCAAGCGCCGGTTTGGGTGCGGCGCACGCGTTGCAATACGCGGTCGGAGCAGTCACGCACACCTCGCATGGCCTGGGCACCGGGCTCTTGCTGCCGTATGTTGTGGCGTATCTGTTGCCGTCGAATCGCGCGGCGTTTGCGCGCGTCGCCGAGTGGCTTGGCGCGCCACCCGATGCCGACCACTGCGTCGATGCGATTCAGCAGATCAAGGCCGACATCGGTATGCCGCTGCGTTTGCGCGATATCGGCGTCGAAGAAAAACATCTCCGCCCGATGGCCGAACAGGCGATCACGTACGCCCGGCTGGTGCGCATGAGCGCCCGCCCCCTCGATGTCGCGGCGATGGAATGGATTTTGCACGCGGCATTTTGACCGTGCGCAATCGTGATTTCGCCGGACATTAACATTAGGTCACCTTGGTGCGCGCGCTGCGGTTACCGCCGCGTGAGTGCCAACGGCAGCAATATCAGATGCGGATACGCGCTGCGGCTGGTGAAGGTGCAGGTGATGTTGGTCAAATCCAGCGCAACGATGATCCGCTCGGTGCCAACCGCACCGTCGCTGCACGATGACGTCGTCACATAGCCCAACGGCAGTGCTTGTGTGACGATGTGTTGCCCGGTGCTCGGCACGGTCAGCGTCATCGTGCCGCCCGTCGCGGGGAGTCGCAGCGTGCCGGTCGGGCCGCTAAACTGCCAGGCCGTGGTGTTCGCGCGTGGCGTGCCGGTGATCACCTGCACGATTGTCAGCTGCGGCAACTTGCAGTTGCCACTTAGATCTGGCGAGAGCAGCCACGGCGCCACAGACACATTGCCCGCGACAGCCGTGCCCGGCCCGTTTGTCGCGCCAGCCGGCCCGCGGTTGTTGCCATACCAGTTGCAATTGCCGTCGATCAGCGTCGACCCAGCGCTAAAAATCGCATGGTCGCTATTGAGTTCGAGATCATTGCGATTGATGCTGGCGTTTACGCCGTTGATGAGGCCCTCGCTGCGCACGCCCTGCACAAACCCGGCGATGATGTTGTTTGTCACGCTGATCTGCGCGCCAGGCGCGAGCGATCCACGCAATAACACGCCTGCGGATGGCGACACGGGTGTGCTGTCGGCGCGCGCGCCATTCAACGTATTGCTCTGCACGCGCACCACGCCGAGCGTGCCGCCCAGGTTGATGCCATGCACGGTTTGCGAGGTATTGCCGGTGAATGCGATCGTGTTGCTTTGCACCCGGCTGCTGCCGAGCGTATCGCGCAGATCGATCATCGCGCTGCCATCGGTCACCGTCGACGCCACGGCGCCGATTGTGTTCTCGGTCAGTGTGAAGTAGCTGTTCGCGCCCAGCCCGCTGCCGTCGTCAAACGCCACGATGGCGCTGTTTTGCATGGCTGTAAAGATATTTTGCGTGACCGTGATGTGCGTATTGCCGCCGCGCAGGATCAGCTGGCTGCCGCCGTCCGCGCCGCCGGAGAACCGGTTGCCGGTCACGATTGCCTCGGTTACGCCGCCGAGCATGATCTTGTCGGCGACCGAGCGGTTGTCGCGCACCCAGACGTTGCTGTGGCCGGCGCCGCGCGTCAGCAGGCTGGCGCCGGCCGTCGAAAAGCTGTCGTTGTTGCGGAAGACCAGGTTGTGCGAACCGGCGTCGCTTGCTGAGGCCGGTTCGATCACCGCGCCGTTGCCGCCGAGGTCATTAAAGTAATTGCACTCGATCAACAGATCGTCCTGGTTTTGCATCAGCATGCCGCCCGGACTGCGATCCGGGTTGCCGTTGAACCGGTTGTTCAACACGCGCACACGCGTGTAGCGCGCGCCAGGCGCGGCCAATGCCTGCAGAATCCACGGCGTCGATGAGTCGTTTGCCTGCAGTACAAAGCCATCGAGCGTCACGTCGTCCGACTGGATATCGACCAGCGGGCGGCTGGCATCGATGTAACGAATAACCGACTCGCTGTTCCCGCGCGATTTTGCGCACATGGCCGTGCCTGCGCCGCGAATGATCAGCGGCTTGCGCAGTGTCAGGTGCTCGGCGTAATCGCCCTTGCTGGCCATCAGCGTGTCGCCGTCTTCGGCGCGGTCGTGCTGCACCTGGATCGAGGTGTTGATGCTCCTAATATTGTGCAACGGCACGCCGGCGATGGTGTCCGAATATGCGCGCACGCTGTCGAACAGATCCGGCCCGCCGATCACCGCGCGGTTGAAGTCATTGTCGTACCAGTACGAGCGCCAGTTGAGTTCGCCGTTGTCATAGGCGCCGTGCGCCATGATTTGCAGACCGTCGCCCACTGTATGGTTGCGAAATGTGTTGCCGTAAATGACCGCGCCGCCGGCAGGGTAGGTGAACTCTGGCATGCCGGCTTCAGCGCCGTGCACAATGATCGAGGCCATCGTGCCACTCATCGTGAATGTGTTGTGCAAAATCGTGCGTTCGGACACAGCGCCGCTCAAGCCCGCGCCGTTGGCTACTTCCAGGCTGGCGCTGTTGATAAAATCATTGCCCGAAAACAGAAAGGCGCGCACGTGCGACGTGTTGCTGCCCGGGTTGTAGCGCGGGTCGTTGACATACACGCGGCCGTTCTGATCGCTGATCTGCGAGTCTTTGAGCGTGACGTTGTTGCCAACGATCTCGATCGTGCGGTTCTTCGAACCGTTGTTGCCGCCAAAGCCCAGACCGCTGATCAAAACGTTGTCAGCTTCAACATAGACCCCGCTTGGGCCAAAAGCATTTGTGGCGTTGGTGGTAATGGTGGTGGTGACGCTGCTGGCCGAGGCGATCACCGAGTTTGACGCATCCACACCGACGATCTTGATGCCGGTTTTCGCAGCCGGCACGAATAATCCAAACGTGTGCGGGCCGCTGCCGTTGTAGAGCATCCGGTTCTTTGCCACTTCGTCATAGATGCCGGGCCGAACTTTGACCGTGCCGAGCGTCGACACCACATCGATGGCGGCCTGGATCGACTTCTTGGCCGCGATCTGCGAGTTGCCGCCGAAGTCATCGTTGCCGTTGACTGCGTCGACCCAGCACACGGCCAGACAGGGCACCTCTGGCTCGAAATCGAAAATAATGTTGTCGCCGTTGAAGCCCAGAATCAGATCGTCGACATAGGTTGTGTAATTCACGGGCGAGCGATCGGCCTTCAAAATCGTGGCGCCATGCACCGGGTGCAACCCGATATCCGGGAAAGCCTGGCCGATCGTCGCGATGTTGCACGGGTTGGCCTCCGGGCACAACGTAGCCAGCGGCCCGGCTTCGGCCGTAGCCCACCACACGCCGTTAAAGGCATCCCACTCCTGCCACTGATTCGTCAGCACCGGGATATTCTGTTTGATCGGATCGAACACCATGCGCCCGTTGTCGTCGGTGATGTTGTCGGTCATGGTCAGGTCGATCGTGAACTGCAGCACGACCGGGAAGGCCGGTAGCGCGTTGATGTTGGTGGCGTACGTGATCTTTGTCAGATCGTTAATGCGCAGGCCAAACATGGGACGGGTCACGATTTGATCGCTGATCGCGCTGGTGACGGTCATCTGGATGCCGCCATTGCCAATCGGCGGCGTGCCCGGGCCAAACACATACCGGCTGTTGGACGGACTGGTGTTGCCCAGGCTGTCTTCAGACAACAACCGCCAGCCGACCGGTGTCGATGGACGAACGGTATAAAGCGTGCTGTCATTGACCGCTGCGTGAGCGGGCACGGTGAACGCCAGTCCAAAGACTGTGACGATGACACTGACGATCGATGAAATACGTTTCATGACAAACTCGCTTGAGTAAAGATAGATTTAACCCGGTCAATTTACGGATGGGCTCTTAAACAAATAGTCGTGCGTGGATTTAATAAAACCTGCTTTCCCAAACTTTTGGTGGGGGAAGTTCGGGCTTTGTGTGTGGCCCGTGCTCAGCCGGCATGCGGAGGCGCATTAGTGCGCGCGATGGCGGTTGCGCGGATTACTTCTCTCGGCCCACTCGCTTACGCGCGCGCGATGGTACGATGCGCCTCATGAATGCATCACTTCCGCAGGCTGTCACGCTCACGTTGCCGGACTGGCACGCAGCTGAGACGGCGAAGCTGCCCACACATTTTGAGACGCTGGAGGCGCGCATGGCGGCCGTCATCCGGTTTTCGCAGCTCAACATCGATCACAACACAGGCGGGCCATTCGCAGCGGGCGTGTTCGAGCGCGACAGCGGCGCACTCGTGGTCATCGGTGTCAATCGCGTGCTGGCGACCGGCATCACCTCGGCGCATGCCGAAGTCATGACATTGTCCGTTGCGCAGCAGATGCTGGGTCAATGGGACCTCGGCGGCGCGGGGATGCCGGCCTATCAACTGGTCGTCAACTGGCGGCCGTGCGTGATGTGCTACGGCGCCACGCTGTGGTCGGGCGTGCGTTCGCTGGTGATCGCCGGCAGCGGCCCGGAGCTTGAGCAGATTACCGGGTTTGACGAAGGCCCGATCGCGCCGCACTGGCGCGAGGCGCTGGCCGACCGCGACATTGAGTTGATCGAGGATGTCTGCAAGGCCGACGCCATGCAGGTGTTTCAGAATTTCCGGGATTCCGGCGCGTTGGTCTATAACGGCCGGCAGGGCGGGTGATAGTCAGTCTGTTCAGTGACATAGGCACCACCCAGAGAATGTCGCGGGTTCACCGGGCTTTGAACCTGGAACGAACCTGGTTCGTTCCAGGTTCAGCAAATCGTGGCCGACATGCTGTGGTCTCGTGGTCTCGTGACGGTCTTGAGCACATGCTGCACCTGCGCATGGCTGTCTTGTCAGGGTCCTTTGAAGCGTTTTGGCGCAGTTGCGCTCCCCTTTAGAAAAATGCCCCCTGACCACCTGTGTATAATTCCTGGTCTAGCGGGCCTGTAGCGCAGTTGGGAGCGCGTCTCAATGGCATTGAGAAGGTCAAGGGTTCGATTCCCTTCAGGTCCATCAGTCGGCGACGACCGGAAGTAGTAGGTTATCCTTTCAGCGAGTCGGGAGAGCGAGGTGTGAGCCCGGCACGGCGCCCATAAGGAGCGCGATTCAGGAAACTGGATCGAACAAAACCGAACTCATCTGCGAGCTGGAACGGGTTGCGCCCGTTAACGCGCAATAATGAGGCACGCTTTCCAACGAAAGCTGGCAAATCAGGGTGGTACCACGGGCCCACTCGTCCCTGAGCGGATGAGTGGGCTTTTCTGTTTTCCGGCGCGCGGAAGCAAACCGGACTATCAGCGACGATGGCGCAACTGCGAGGATAGACATGGCCGACAAATACATTCCACAAGATATCGAATCGAAATGGGCCGAGCGTTGGGAATCCGAAGCGATCTACAAAACGTCGATCGTGCCCGGTCGTCCCAAGCATTACATCCTCGATTTTTACCCGTACCCGTCTGGCGAAGGCATGAGCGTGGGCCATGCCCGCAACTATGTGCCAACGGATGTGATCGCACGCTACTATCGTATGCGCGGCTACAACGTGCTGCACCCGATCGGCTTCGATGCCTTTGGCCTGCCGACCGAAAACGCCGCGATCAAGCTAAAAAAGAACCCGCACGATCTGAACGAGCGTTACTCGGCAAACTACATCCGTCAGTACAAGCTGATGGGTCTGAGCTATGACTGGAGCCGCGTCATCAACAGCGCCCACGACGATTACTATCGCTGGACGCAGTGGATCTTTCTGCAGATCTTTCATAGCTGGTATGACCCGCGGCTGGACCGCGCCGCGCCGATCGCTGATCTGGAGCGCGAACTGTCCGAGCACGGCGCCGCGCGATATCTTTGCGTTTATCGACGCCAACGCTGAACATGTCGGCGTCATCACGCCCGGCACACGCGCCATCACCGCGGCCGAATGGAACGCGCTGAGCCGCAAAGAAAAAAACAAGCACCTGATGAGCTATCGCATGGCATTTCGCAGCGAGTCGCAGGTCTGGTGGGACCCGTCGGACAAAGTCGTGGTAGCCGACGAAGAGGTCGAGAATGGCGTGGCCTGGCGCAGCGGCATGCCGGTGATTCGTAAGACGATGCGGCAGTGGTACTTTCGCATCACCGCCTACGCCGACCGTCTGCAGCGCGATCTGGACAGCGTCGATTGGCCGGAGCGCATCGTCAAGATGCAGCGCAACTGGATCGGCAAATCCGAAGGCGCCGAAGTCACGTTCAAAGTGGCGGGCGCGGCAGGCGGCCTGGATCTGCCGGTCTACACCACGCGGCCGGACACGCTGTGGGGCGCCACGTTTATGGTGGTTTCGCCAGAGCATCCGCATGTTGCGCAGCTGACCACGCCCGAACAACAGGCCGCCGTCGATGCCTATCGCACCGCGGCCGCTGCGAAGAGCGACGAAGATCGCATTGCCGATGGCAAAGAGAAATCCGGCGTCTTTAGCGGCAGCTATGCGATCAACCCGGTCAACGGCGCGTCGATACCGATCTGGATCGCCGACTACGTCCTGATGGGCTATGGCACCGGCGCGATCATGGCCGTGCCGGCGCACGACCAACGCGATTTCGACTTCGCGCGCAAGTTCGCGTTGCCGATAATTCAGGTCGTCAAAGGTCCGGCGGATGACGGCTCGCCGACCAGCGCCTGGTCGGTAGCTTACGAGGACAAGCAGGGCGAAATGATCAATTCCGGGCCGCTGGATGGCATGAGCACCGGCGACGATGGCAAGGCCTGCATCCGCGCGGCGACTGAGCACGTTCAAAAACTGGGCGTCGGCAAGCGCCGCGTCAACTATCGCATTCGCTCGTGGCTGATCAGCCGCCAGCGCTACTGGGGCACGCCGATCCCGATCGTGCACACCGATGATGGGGAAGTGGCCATCAGCGAGAGCGAGCTGCCGCTGAAGTTGCCGACCGTCGCGCATTACGAGCCATCGGCGACCGGCGATTCACCGCTGGCGAACATCCCGGACTTTGTCAACGCGCCAAATGGCACGCGCGAGACCGACACCATGGCGACCTGGGCCTGCAGCTCGTGGTACTACATGCGCTTCGCCGACCCGCACAACGACGGCAAAATTTTCGACGCCGAGCAACTGAACTACTGGCTGCCGGTCGACATGTATGTTGGTGGCGCCGAGCACGCTGTGCTGCACCTGTTGTATTCGCGCATGTGGACGAAAGTGCTGTATGACGCCGGCGTGGTCAAGTTTATCGAGCCGTTTACCGCGCTGCGCAATCAGGGCATGATTCTGTCGGCCAACAAAAAAGTCGACGAAAAAGGCCGCGAGTATTACGAGAAGATGTCCAAGTCGCTGGGCAACGTCATCACGCCGGACGAAGTCGTCGCGGACTTCGGCGCCGACGCGTTGCGCGGCTATGAAATGTTCATCTCGCGACTTTACGCAAACCGTGCCGTGGAACGTGCAGGGCGTGCCGGGTGTGCGCCGCTGGCTGGATCGCGTCTGGCGCATTATCTTGGCGCCGGATGAAGAGAAAGGCGCGCCAAACGCGATGACCGAACGCGATGTGCGCAAGGTTGCGCACGCCACACTGCAGAAATACGAGCGTGATCTGGCGGCGTTTAGCTTTAACACCGTGGTGTCCGGCATGATGGAATTTACAAACGCGCTGTTCAAGGCGCGCGATGCCGGGTTGGTCGGCACACCGGCCTGGCGCGAGGCCAGCGATATGCTGTTGTTGATGATCGCGCCGATCGCGCCGTATATGTCGGAAGAGCTGTGGTCGCGCCTGGGCCGCGGATTTTCGATACACCAGCAGAGCTGGCCGGTGTTTGACGCGTCTGCCGTTATCGAAGAGACGCTGACGATTGTGGTGCAGATCAATGGCAAGGTGCGCGACCGCGTCGTCGTCGATGCAGCCGCTTCGGAAGAAGCCATCAAACAAGCCGCTTTGGATAGCGACGGCGCGCGGAAATTTTTGGCTGACAAACCGCCGAAGCAGGTTGTGTATGTGAAGGGCCGGTTGGTGAGCATTGTGCTGTAGTGGCGAGGCATGCCGCGCCTTCGCGGCATATTCGCCATTCGGCCACCGCGTGACGTGCTGGCGGGTTGTGCGATGACGTGTGGTGATCGGTTCGTAAAGGCGAGGCATGCCTCGCCACTACGACTTCACGCGTGATTCTTGCGGGATGCGCGCGAACGCCACCAGCGTCGTATACGTCCCAATCAAAAACACGCCGAGCAACAACGTAAAGGCATAGGTGCGCGGGTGGTCAAACGGATGTCGCACGCGCGTCCAGATGCCAAAGAAGAGATCGATCGGATTGGTGATGATGTCCCAGCTGTTGAAGCGCAAAAAGCGGCCCAGATAAATGCCAAAGCTGCTAAGCATCAGCGCCACAGTTGCAAACAGCCAACCCATCGCCTCGCCCCAGCGCTCACGGACGCGCAGTTGCATCAGAAAGAGCGATAGAAAACCGGCGAAGGTGCCGGTCCACGCAAACGATACCAGCAACAAAATGTCATACCAGTAGGGCACATCACGCACGCGATAGTGAATGAGGTCGGTGAGCACATACGGCGCGTTTGGCAGGAAAAGCAGCCAGGTGGCGGTCAGTGTCACAAGGGCCAGCCGGCCGCGCGCGTTGCGCGCAAATAGCGCGCAAAACAGCGGAATCCAGGCCAAAAATAGGTTCCACAGCACGAACATGAATTCGAGCCGCCCGATGTAAAGCCAACGGACGAGGACCATGACGATGCTGAGCGCCGATGTGACGCCAAGGGCGAGCGTGGGCATAAGCCCGGGTGTGGACTGCGACAGCCGTTTGAGCATCGCCCGATGCTAGGTTCTCCCGAAATGCGCGGCACAACGCGTACCCGACGCGGATACGCCGTTGCACCGTCGGAGCGTCATCACCCTTGAAGGGCGAAGACGCTCCGACGATAACGATTACGGAGGTGGCGGCGGGAGCGGCGGCTGCCCGCCGCCGTTGTTCTGTACGGGTGGTCGAACGACCGGGCGCACCACGCGCGGCGGCACCGGCGTCGCGCGGCGTCGCACCACGACCGGGCGGCTGCGCACAACGCGGCGCGTCGTGCCTGAACCGGCCACCTGAGTGGGCGTGGCGGACGCTTCTAGGGTCGGGGCCGGCGCTGGCGGCACCGGCGTCTCAGTCGGCACCGGTGTCTGTGTTGGCACGGCGGTGATGATCACCACAAACGGCGTCTGCGTCGGCACGAACGTCGCTGTCGGCGGGATGACAGTCGCGGTTGGCGTCGGCGGCACCGGCGTGGCCGTTGGGGTGGGCGTGTTGGTGGGTGTTGACGTTGGCGTGCTGGTCGACGTTGGCGTGATCAGGCCGACCGCCATCGACGCGCGCGAAGTGGCCGAGCCAAGCAACCCGGTCGCGTAGGACAGCGCGCAGATCACGAGCGGCACCGCCAGGAGCGACGCCGCGCCCATCACGCGCAACCAGAACGGATCAGGCAACAGGCCGCGTCGGCGTGCCACCGGGATGCGTTCAATGCCAAACGCCTTTGGCGTGCGGCGCGCCGGGATGATGATGGCTTCGCCCTGAAACGGCTGCACTTTGCCGACATTGACGATCGGCTTTAGCGCGGCGGCCGCGACCTGGCTCCAGTTTTCGCGGTTGTCCGCGTCCTTGTCCTTCTTGTCGTCTTTTTTGGACGGCTTGGCTGCTTTGCCGGCTTTTGCCGGCTTGGCCAGCACCAGCGCCAGCTCGGCTGCCTCGGCTTCAGCGCTGCGCTGGCCGCGTCGCGCTGCAATCGGCTCTTCGGGCGGCGTGCCCTGGCCGGTGCGCGTTTTTGGCAGCATCTCTTCAACCGGCGCGGTGTAGGCGGTGTTGCTCGGCCACATCTTTTCCTGCGCGCCGTCGTTGCTGCGCGCATATTCGACCGGGATGCGATCGGCGTTGCCAGTTTCTGGCAGTGGTTGTGCCTGCGGTTGTGGGACGTTAAAGCGTTCCACGGCAATGGATCCATCGCCCATGGCGCGTTGACCGCTGCGCGGCGCGCGCGACATCGGCACGGCCGACAACGCGGCATCCGCTGCGTCACTGGCCGAACGGAGCGAAGGCGCGAGCGCCGATCGCGCCGGCATCTGTTCGACGACTGTCTCCGGCAGCGGCGCTGTTTCTGGTCTGCGCAGCGTCTGGTCGATCACGTTGGGCTGCTCGACTTCGTAGTCGAACACGCCGGCTGCGCCATGCTGTAGTTTCGCCATGCGCATAAATTCAATGCGGATGCTGTCGACAGCCTTTGACGCGGCAATGTTCGCCTTCATCAGCGCTTGGAGCGACTCGTCGTCGAGCGACGCGGTAACGGTGGTGGTGCACAGCAACAGCCTGTCGCCGGGTTCGATTTCGGCGCTGGCTTCCGAGATCGAGCCATAGTCGATTGGGTCGGTGGTGATCAGCGTGATGCGATCGTTGTTGCAGGCATAGATGACCGGATCGCCCACACGCGCGATATAGACATGCGAACCTTGCACCACGGCGGCGACCAGCGCGATCGAGAGCTCGCTACAGCGCGCGTCTTTGATCGTGTCCAGCGCCATGACGCTGTTTTGCACCGCGTAGCGCAACGCTTCAACCGGATCGCTGCCGGATTCAGGCGCGTAATACGATTTGAGAAGCGTCTGGCTGACGATCTCAGCGGCCTTCTCGTGGCACGAGCCGCTGGGTGAGCCATCGACCACGCCGAGCAATACGCCTTTCTGGCGTATAAGTTGCTCGTCATGCGATTTGGCATGAATCGCCCGGGCCTTTGCTTCCTGGCCGGGCAGGTTGAATGACGTTGCCGTCCAACCGGTGTTGGTGATTACGCTGGGCATTCACATCCTCCGAGTGCTGCGTTGATACTGCGATGTCGGGCGCGTTGGCCAGCATCCGGAGTAACAACGCGCACGCAGAGTCTGGACGCACCAGCTCCTGCTTACGGTTGAAGGTTCGATCAGCCCTTTGTTGCACAAGCAACAAAAAACCACGAACAACCCCGGTTCATGGCGTTTTCTTAACGCTCACTACGTGTATAACCGGTATTGCTCGTGGTGAATTCTGCCTAAAGTCTTATTTGTTGTGAGCTTCTCACTCTCTTACAAGCGGTATTGCACTGATTTCTGCGCGTTCTGGGGCATCCGGCCCAACGCGCAGAGCACCGTCGATGGCAATGTCCTGATAGCCTTCCGCCACGACCACGAGACCATAGGCCTGGCCTTTTGGCAGCTGCTGCGGAAAGGTGAAGCGCCCGTCGTTGCCCGTGCGCACCGAGGCGTAAGCCATCTCTTTCGACTGCACCGCGCTGAACTGTTGCACAGAGATGCCAGGTTTTAGCGCGATGACCAGCACGCCGGGCAACCCGGCGCCTGTCTGCTGATCGACGACCGTGCCGCTGACTTCGCTGTCCGTGTCAAACTGATGTTTGCCAACCGTGACACTGCCCTGCAGCACGACCGCGTTGTTGAGCATCAGCGCCAGGTGATACATGCCATCGGGCAGGCTGTTTTTGTTGCCGAGCACCAGTGTCTTGCGGCCATGTGCGCTGTCCGACCAGGCGGCTTCGTTTTGATAGATCACTTTGCCGTCGAGCGCCCAGGTCTGGCTCCAGCGCATGCCCTGCGCCATGTTGTCGAAGTCAAACGTCGCATACAGCTGTGTCAATCCGCCGGGCAAGAGCGCCGCCGGATTGATCGGCCGGCTGTCGGCTGTGACTTGCTGGCTGAAGAAGAGCGCATTAAAGGCCGGCGCGCCCGTCGTATTTGGCGTGGGCACCGGGAAGTTCTGGCTGGGCGCAGCCGTCACCTGAGCGCCTGCCTTTTCGCAGCAAGGCCTTGGCCAGATTCACCGGGCGCAAGCCGTTGATAAAGCCACCCACCGCGACCGGTGAGTCATTGCCGTTCACCATGCCGTCGCGGTTTGTATCGACGACCGGGCGCGCATCGACCGGCATGATGCCGGTGCCGGCTGCGGCCTGCGTCGGGATGCCGATCAGGGCACCGCTTTCATCGACTGCGGTGCCGCCGGAGTTGCCACCGGCGATGGTCGCATCCGTCTTGATCCACGCGCGGCGTTGGCCGATGCTCTCCTCGCTCGTGAATCCGGAGACCGCGCCGCTGGTGAAGGTAATCGTCGCTCCGCCGATGCCGGGATAGCCGAAGATTGAGACGGTGTCGCCTAATTCCAGCGCATCGCTGTTGCCGATCGGCAGCGCTGGCAGGTTCAAGTTTGTGACGCGCGTGCCGTCGACTTGCGCCACGATGCGCAGTACGGCCAGGTCGAGCTCGGGCGAATACGACGCAATCTCGGCCAGATAGGTCAGCGCGGGCGGTTGATCGCTGCGCTGCGTGATTGCGATGCCGAGCACGTTGGCTTCCGGCGCGGGCATGCCCATCGCCTGCGGATAGGCCACGTGGCAATTTGTCAGCACCAGGCCGCGCGCGTCGACGACGCTGCCGCTGCCGGTCCAGGCCGGTTGATAGTTGCCAAACATGCTGCGCTTGAGCGCGACAACCTGCACAACGCTGCGCATGACTTTTTCGAGCGTCTCGCGGGAAGGGGAGTGTGTATTTGAAGCCATAGGATGGGTGCTTACCAGGTGTTTAGCAAATCTTTGAGCGGGCCGGTTGAGCCGCGGCCGCTCTGGCGTGGTTTCGGCCGGGCCGAACCTTCGGCGCCAAGTTCGCGCAGGATTTCCTCTGCCATCGAACCGGCTGCATTTTTGTCCAGACCAGTCTCTTTTGCGATGTCTTCGATCACACCGCTCTGTTCGAGCTGGCCGCGATCGACCTTGCCGCCTTTGATCTGATTCAGAATGTCGTCGATATTGAGCGCGCCGCCGCCAGACTGCCCGGCATTGCCACGAGGCGTCTGCGGCGCCTGCGGCTGACGCGTGGCCTGAGTGGCCTTGCTCATGAGTTTGCCAAGCAACAGGCTGAGACCAATCGACACGAGAAACGGAGGCAACCCGAGTTTGCGTGAAATCGCGTTGATGATCGGCGCCATGATCGGGCTCGCGCCGATGCCTGAACCGGCGCCGCCACCGCCGCCGAGGATGCCGCCCAAAATATCACCGATACCACCGCCACCTTGCGGCACGGGCGCTTGCTGCTGGCCGCCCATGCCACCGGCACCACCCAGAATCGCGCCAATCACGTCGAGGATGCTGCCGCCGCCGGGCATTTGCTGCGGTGCCGGCTGCTGCTGGCCGCCGCCAAGAATCCCGCCCAAAATGTCTTCGATACCGCCGCCGCCCCTGGGGCATTTGTTGCGGGCGTTGTTGGGGCATCTGCTGGCCGCCGCCGAGGATGCCGCCCAGAATATCCTCGATGCTGCCGCCGGCACCTGGCGGTGCTTGCTGCGGGCGCTGCTGCGGCGCCTGTTGTTGGCCGCCACCAAGGATACCGCCGAGGATATCTTCGATGCCACCGCCCTGTTGCGGGCGCTGCTGCGGTGCCTGTTGCTGACCGCCGCCGAGAATCCCGCCGAGGATATCTTCGATGCCACCGCCCTGCTGCGGACGCTGCTGCGGTGCCTGTTGCTGGCCGCCGCCAAGAATCCCGCCGAGAATGTCCTCGATGCCACCGCCCTGTTGCGGACGCTGCTGCGGTGCCTGTTGCTGGCCGCCGCCGAGGATGCCGCCCAGAATGTCCTCGATGCCACCGCCCTGTTGCGGGCGCTGCTGCGGTGCCTGTTGCTGGCCGCCGCCGAGGATGCCGCCCAGAATGTCTTCGATGCCGCCGCTGCTGCCCTGCGGCGCCTGCGGTTGCGAATAGCCTTCCTGGCCAAAAAAGTCATCGAGCGGGTTGCCCGACGGCCGCTGCTGCGGCTTTTGCTTTGTCCCGCCGCCCAGAATGCTCTCAAGAATGCTGCCAAATGGATCTGAATTTCCGCTTCCCATAAGTTTTATTGATATCCACAAGAATTAGTTTAACTGGCAAAAACGCAGGCGCGACTGTGTCGTGATGACTTCTTTTTGCCCGCCAAACGCGCGCGCCCCACTGCAATTCGACGCGCAAACCGCGCCAAACGTCATATGATTGTATGCTCGTTGCGCTATTGACAACAGGGCCTGTTTTAGTATGCTTGCCCTCATTCACTTAGTGTAGAAATGCCACAAAGCATTCCGCACGGTGTTTCTGCTCAATTTATGCCTATTGCACACGCAGCCGGTCTGTGCCGATTGCCGACGTAAGGCGTCCTGGAAGACGTAATGCAAAGAGCGATGGCCGGTCGCTCTTTTTTGCTACGTGTCACCGGTCGAAAACGTGAAGGCGAGTTCACTATGGCTTTGCCCGTGGTGATCTCGCCTTCTAGTTTTCGCACCCGCTCTTAACTTGGTCTATGGGAAAGCGTTTGAAAACTACTGACCAGTCCATCGCACTTGCCGCAGCAGCACACTTTGACCCACATATCCACGCGCCTGCGTACAACACGCGGTTTGAACATGACGCCTGTGGCATGGGCTTCGTCGCGGACCTCTCCGGCCGCGACACGCACAAGATTCTTGACGACGCCCTGCGCTGCCTGGAACGCCTGGCGCATCGCGGTGCATTTGACGCTGACGGCAAAAGCGGCGACGGCGCCGGCATCCTCAGCGCGATCCCACACACCCTGCTAAACCGCGAGCTCGAGCGCGTCGGCCAGCGCGCGCACCGGCCGGGCGATGTCGCGGTCGGCATGATGTTTTTGCCGCGCGCGACCGAGGCCAATGCCGCCGTCCGCCGCATCATCAACGACGAGCTCAGCCGCCGGCAGTTGCCGGTGCTGATGTGGCGCACCGTGCAGCTCGAGCCCAACGCGCTCGGCAAACGCGCGCAGGAGATGTGCCCGGATATCCAGCAGGTCATCATCGAGCGGCCAACTTCGTTCGCCAGCGAGCTGGCCTTCGATCAGCATCTGTTTCTGATTCGCCGCTGCATCGAAAAGGCAGTGCAGGCCGAAAAGGATCGAGGGCTTTTATGTCGCCTCGCTCTCCTGCCGCACAGTCGTATACAAGGCGCTGGTCTCCGCGCCGCAGTTGCGCCGCTTCTACATCGACCTCAACGACATCGATTTCAAAGTCAATCACTGTGTCTTTCATCAGCGCTACTCCACAAACACCTTTCCGACCTGGGAACGCGCCAGCCGTTTCGCTTCCTCGGCCACAACGGTGAGATCAACACGGTGGAAGGCAACCAGACCTGGATGCGCGCGCGCGAAGCCGATCTGGACTCGCTGGTGTGGGGCGCCGAGATCGAGAACATCAAGCCCGATCATCGACGAAACCAGCAGCGACACCGGCCGGCTCGACAACGCCGTCGAGCTGCTGACGCTGGGCGGCCGCGATATCACGCACGCGCTCAAGATGCTGATCCCGCCGCCGTGGGAGAAAGACCCGGACATGTCGCCCGCGGTCAAAAACTTTTTTCGATATCACTCGGCGTTGATGGAGCCGTGGGACGGCCCGGCCTCGATCGTCTTCTCCGACGGCTACGCGATCGGCCTCGGCGCTCGATCGCAACGGCCTGCGCCCGGCGCGCTACATCAAGACGCGCGATGGCATCGTCTATGCCGGCAGCGAAATTGGCGCGCTCGATGTCGAACCGGATCGCATCGAGATGAGCGGCAAAGTCGGACCGGGTGGCATGGTCTGCGCCGACCTGCACACGCGCAGATTCTGGACCAACGACGAGATCCTGGTCGAACTGTCCAAACGCCGCAACTATCAAGAGTGGTGCCGCCGCCAGCGCATTCGGCTGGAAGAAGCAGCTTCGATCGTGATCGAACAGCCCGCTGTCAACAGCGACGCGTTGCTGGTGAAGCAGGCGCAGTTCGGCTGGACGAGCCGAAGAGCTCACGTTCGTGGTCAAAACCATGTTCGAGGACGCCACGGAGCCGGTCGGTTCAATGGGTGACGACACGCCGCACGCGGTGTTGTCGGCCAAACCGCGGCCGTTGTTCAACTATTTCAAGCAGCGTTTTGCCGAAGTGACCAACCCGCCGATCGACCATCTGCGCGAAGACCAGGTCATGAGCCTGCGCGTGCTGGTCGGCCGCCGCGGCAATCTGCTCGATGAGCGCGAAGAGCTGACGCACCTGATCCGATTGAATTCGCCGATGCTCACAAACGAAGAGCTCAAGGCGCTGACAAAGATCGACGATTCGGCCTTTCAGAGCGTGGTGCTGGATGCCACGTTTGTCGTCACCGATGGCGCCCATCGCGGCGCGCAATCCGAGCTTGAAAAAGCCGTCGCCCGGCTGTGCGCCGAGGCCGAACGCGCGGTGCTGGTGGGCGCGTCGATCGTGGTGGTGAGCGACCGCAAAACCGGGCCGCAGCGCGCGGTGATCCCGGCCTTGCTGGCGATCGGCGCGGTGCATCATCATCTGATCCGCAAAGGCCTGCGCAACCGCGCCAGCCTGATTATTGAGAGCGGCGAAGTGCGCGAGGTGCATCACTTTGCGGTGTTGCTCGGGTATGGCGCTTCGCGCGATCAACCCCTATCTGGCGCTCGACACCGCGCGCGAAGCGGTGCAGCGTGGCCGCGTCAAAGACAAGGCGCTCAACGAGAGTGACGTGGTCAAGCGCTATATCAAGGCGGCGGAGAAGGGCGTGCTCAAGGTCATGTCCAAGATGGGCATCGCCGCGGTCGACGCCTACACCGGCGCGCAGTTGTTTGAATGCGTGGGTCTGTGCAACAGCCGTCGTCGACGCGTGTTTTCATGGCACGCCCTCGCGCATCGGCGGCATTGGCTATGCGGAGATCGAGGACACCGTGCTGCGTTGGCAGAGCGCGGCGTTTCAGCTGGCGGGCGACGTCAAACCCGGCGCAACCGGCGAGCGCGCGGCGCTCAAACTCGAACACCCGGGCTTTTACAAGGAGCGCGCCGGCGGCGAACCGCATGGCTATTCCATGCGCGCGGTGCACGCGCTGCAAAAAGCGGTGCGCATCCCGGATATCTTTGAATACACCGGCGAACGCCTGCTTTCAACCGGCATCGCGCGCACGCGCGTCAAATCGTTCAGGGTTAATGGCCATTTTGACGAGGCCTACGCGTCTCTACAAAGAGTTCGCCCAGCCGTTTCACACACCGGAGCTGCCGGGTGAACCGCGCGACCTGATGGACTTCAAGTCCGACCGCGCGCCGATACCGATCGGCCAGGTCGAGAGCATCGAAAAGATTTTGGTGCGCTTTAACTCGGCCGCCATGTCGCTCGGCGCGCTGTCGCCCGAGGCGCACGAGACGCTGGCCATCGCGATGACGCGGCTGGGGGCGCTGAGCAACAGCGGCGAAGGTGGCGAGGATGCGCTGCGCTTCGACGACGAGCGCAACAGCGGCATCAAACAGGTGGCGTCCGGCCGCTTTGGCGTGACGCCGGCGTATCTGATGAGCGCAGCCGAGCTGCAGATCAAGATGGCGCAGGGTTCGAAACCGGGCGAGGGCGGGCAGATCCCCGGTCATAAAGTGACCGAGCTGATCGCGCGGCTGCGGCATACGGTGCCGGGCGTGGCGCTGATCTCGCCGCCGCCGCACCACGACATCTATTCGATCGAAGATCTGGCGCAGCTGATCTATGACCTGAAGCAGATCAACCCGGTGGCGCGCGTCAGTGTCAAGCTGGTGGCGCAGGCCGGCGTGGGCACGATCGCTGCTGGCGTGGCGAAGGCCATGGCCGATATCGTCGTGATCAGCGGCCACAGCGGCGGCACCGGCGCCTCGCCGCTCAGCTCGATCAAAAATGCCGGCCTGCCGTGGGAGCTGGGCGTGGCCGAGACACAGCAGACGCTGGTGCTACAACAACCTGCGCGGGCGCATCCGCGTGCGCACAGACGGCGGCATTCGCACCGGCCGCGATGTGTTGATCGGCGCGTTGCTGGGCGCCGAAGAGTTCTCGTTTGGCACCGCCGCGCTGATCGCCGAAGGCTGCATCATGGCGCGCGTGTGCCATCTGAATACCTGCCCGGCCGGCGTGGCCACGCAGACGCCCGAGATCTGCGCGCCAAGTTCGAAGGCAAACCCGAACACGTGATGGCGTATCTGCTATTTGTGGCGCAGGAGATCCGCGAGACGATGGCGCGCTGGGCTATGCCACGATGGACGAGCTGATCGGCCGCACGGATCTGATTGTGCAGCAAGCAGACGACAGATCACAGACAACAGAGCACAGACGACAGCCCATCGACCGCGCTCGCAGCTGCTCAGCATCGCCACGCTCACGCCGCCGCCTGCGCCGGATCGGCCGTTGCGGCAGCTCGAGGCCGCGCCGAAGCACCCGGTCAACACGCTCAACGAAATGATCGTGCAGGATGCGCGCATCGCGGTCGAAGAGCAGTGGGCGGTGCGGTTGCACTACTCGATCAAAAACCAGGACCGCAGCATCGGCGCGCGACTGTCCGGCGAGATCACGCAAAAGTATCACGACGGCGGGCTTGCCGCCCGGCACGATCGAGATCGACTTTCGCGGCTATGCCGGGCCAGAGTTTTGGCGTGTTTACGACCAACGGCATGCGCCTGCATCTGGTGGGCGCGGCCAACGACTATGTCGGCAAGGGCATGCGCGGCGGCGAGATTTCGATCCGCCCGTTCCCGGAGTCGACCTATCAGTGGGACAGCAACCACATCATGGGCAACACCGCGCTGTATGGCGCGACGGGCGGCGCGCTGTTCGCGGCGGGCCGCGCCGGCGAGCGCTTTGCGGTGCGCAACTCAGGCGCGTGCGGCGTGGTTGAGGGTGTGGGCGAGCACGCCTGCGAATACATGACCGGCGGCGTGGTCGTGGTGCTGGGCGTGACCGGGCGCAACTTCGCGGCTGGCATGACCGGCGGCATGGCGTTTGTCTACGACCCGGATGGCACGTTTCTCAACCGCTGCAACACCGAGCTGGTCGATGTCGACCGCCTGACGCACCCCGGCATGAAGAAGCTGGTCAAGAGCCTGCTGCGCCGGCACTACGAGCTGACCAACAGCCCGCGCGCGCGCGACATGCTGACGCACTGGGAAGAGGCCGCACTTTCATTCCGGCGCGTGCTGCCGAAAGATCGGGTGGCGGAGATTGAGTCGATCAATGAGTTTTCGCGATTTCCAGGTGACGTAGGCGCGCGTGCCGGCCCTACCACTGCGAAAACGGCGTGCGCGCCAGCGCGCTATTCGCATACCGCCCGTCGCGCGTGACCTCGGCCCCGAGCCAGTCCGGCAGGGTGATGGCCTGCGTCTCCGCCAGCAGCTCGATCTCTGCAAGCACCAGACCGGTGTTTGCACCGGCGAAGACATCGATCTCGACCGTCAGCGCGCCGTGCGGCACCAGATGGCGCGTCTTTTCGATCAGCGGCTGCGCACACAGCGTGTCTAGCATGGCGCAGGCGTCGGGGTAGGGGATGCCATATTCGAACTCAGCCCGGCCGATCTCGCCTGGCGCAGCTTTGCCCTTGATCGTCAGAAAACCCGCGTCGTCGCGGGTGCGCACGCGCACGGTGCGCTGGCCGTCGGTGACCAGATAGCCTTGACGGATTGCATACTGCTTCGTCACCCGCGCGCGCCAGTCATCGCTGCGGAGTAAGAATTTGCGTTCGATTTCGATGGGCATTCGGTCATGCTACACGGATAGGCTTGGTAACGCGTGCGAGTGCAAAAGCGGCCGGGAGGCGACCCGGGCGCGCCCGGGTCGCCTCCCGGCCGCTTTTGCACTCGCACGCGTCCCGCTACGCACTTCGGCTGAGCTGCGGCTGCCATTGTGGCAATTGAATACGTCATTCGCCGGACGAATCTAAGCGGTGTCTGCCTCTATCCTAATCGTGGTTGAGATTGGCGCGCATCGTCGCAACATCGTACCTGGCAAAGCATGACCTTCATCACAGCATCTTCGCAGACTTCACTCTTCTCCTCTACGCCCGCGCCAATCTCATCTGCTTTTGCTTCGGACGCGTTCGAGGCAGTCTCAACAGTGGGCGCTGACACGTCGCCTGAGACTCTTCGCCCCCATCACAAAGAACACGACCGGCTTGCGCGCTGGATCGGCACGGCCGCCGCCGCGCCCACGGGCGCCGTTGTCGGGATCGTGGGCCCGGTGGGCATCGGCAAGACCACGCTGGCGATCGCCCTGGCCGAAACACTGGCCTCCGAACGCCGCGTCCCGCTGCATGTCATCACCTGCCGCGATCGCAAGCTGAGCACGTTGTTGCGCGAGTTTATCTATCGCGCCGCACCGGATGCGCCGCTGGTTGCTGACGCCGAAACCTGGCTAAAATTTCGTGAGATCGTGGCCACACGACCGGCCGTCATCGTGCTGGACGATCTGACCGATATCGATGCGATCAGCAGGCTGGCGCTGCCCGGGCTGCAGGTCATTGTGACCAGCCGCGCGCCCGCATTGAGCGTGCCGAGCGTCGAATTGCGCGCCTGGTCGCCGCAGGAAGCGCTAGGCTATTTGAGCGAACGCATGGGCTCGCTCGCGAATGACGTCGCACTGCCAAAACTGTGCGCACTCGTCGGCAATGTGCCCGTCGCGCTCAGCCTGCTGGCCGGGCATCTTGCGCAAACGCACGCCGGGCTGCCATCCGATTGCCTGCGGTTGCTGACAGACGAGCACAAACGCCTGAAGCGCCTCAGCGCGCGCGACGATCACAAACTCGCGATCGACACCGCGCTGTCGTTCGCCTATCACCGCCTGAGCGTGTCGTTGCAGCGCGTGTTGCGCCAGCTCTCGGTGATCCCGGATGCATTTACGGCCGATATCGCCAGCCAAATCTGCGACGACGCCGCGGCCGCGCTGCCCGAGCTGGTGCGACGCAACTTGCTGGTCTTTAACAGCGGCACCGGGCGCTATGCCTGGCTCTCGCCCGTCCGCGCGTTTGCCCGCGCGCGTATGTCGAACTCCGAAGCGGTCACCGCCGAAATGCGTCACGCGCAGGGTGTGATCGTGCACGCCAACAACATCGCCAGCGACACAGCTGCGCGCAACTTCGACAGCGCACTGCGCGCCTATGACGCGCTGCGCCCGCAAATCGACGCGGCCTTTGTGCGGTCTGCAGCCGGATTCGCACCCGCTCAAATTTAAGGCGGCGAAGCTGCTGATCGCGTTGAGCACCGCGCTGACCGACGTGCTGCCGCTCCGCATGTCGCAGCGCGAGCGCGGCGCATGGCTGGCCGCCAGCGTCGGCGCGCACCGCCTGCTGCAGGATCATCGCGGAGAAGCGCGCGCGCTGGGGCAATTGGCTGCGCTGCACATCGAGAATGACGACATCGATGCCGCGCTGAAGTGCTATGAGCGGCTGCAGCGCCTGCGTGCCGCGCATGGCGCGCACCTGGCGCGCGATGCATCACACACCGCGCCGGCCGAACCGCTGCGCGCGGCTGCGCTGATTGCGCAGGCGATCACATCGATTGGCGCGCGCCGGACCGTGGAGTTTCATCCGGTGGCTGAGGCCGATCCGTTGGCGACGCGGTCGTAGCGCGCAGGATTGGCAAACAAAAAACCGCCGGCAACGCCGGCGGTTTTGTATTCACGCTGTATTGCGCGCGCACGCCTCTACTCGATCACGCCGGTGCGCATGACTTCCTTCACCTCGCCGATGGCTTTGGTGACCTGGATGCCGCGCGGGCAAGCCTCGGTGCAGTTGAACACGGTGCGGCAGCGCCAGATGCCGTCCGGTTCGCTCAGCACTTCCAAGCGTTGCTGCGGCGGCCTGATCGCGCGTGTCGAAGATAAAGCGGTGCGCCTGCACGATGGCGGCCGGGCCGACATATTCGCCGCGCGCCCAGAACGATGGGCAACTGGTGGTGCAGCACGCGCACAAAATGCACTTGGTGGTGTCGTCAAAGCGCTCGCGGTCGGCTCGACGATTGCAAGCCGCTCGTTGCCGTTGGCCGGCACCGGGTCGTTGTTCACCAGAAACGGCATGACGCGCGGTAGTGCGCAAAGAACGGCTCCATGTCCACGATCAGGTCTTTCATCACCGGCAGACCCAGAATCGGCTCGACCGTGATCATGCCGTTTTGCGCTACGTCCTTGCACCAGCGCTTTGCAGGCCAGCATGTTGCGGCCGTTGATGCGCATGGCATCGCTGCCGCAAATGCCGTGCGCGCAACTGCGCCGCAGGGCCAGCGTGCCGTCCTGCGTCCACTTCACTTCGTGCAGCGCATCCAGCACGCGGTCGGTGCCTTCCGCCTCGAGCGTCATATTCGCCCCAGTACGGCTTCTTGTCTGTCTCCGGGTTGAAGCGTTTGATTTTTAGATGAACTTTCATGGATGAGTCCAGAGTCCAGAGTCCAGAATCCAGAGTTCGTGGTCAGCACTGATACTCTGGACTCTGGAACTTGGCTCTAGTATTTCCGTTCCTGCGGCTGAATCCGGGTGATGCGCACCGGTTTGTATTTGACGTCGACTGTTGCCGTTCTTCCAGCCATGGTGTGCTTCAGGAAATTGGCGTCGTCGCGGTTGGGAAGTCCTCGCGGAAGTGGCCGCCGCGGCTTTCGCTGCGGGCCACAGCGCCGAAAGGCGGTGACCTCGGCCAGATCGAGCAGACAGCCCAGCTCCCAGGCTTCCATCAGATCGGTGTTCCACTTCAAGCCCTTGTCTTCGACCTCGATGTGCTTGAAGCGCGCCTGCAATTCTTTGATGGTGTCGAGCGCCTGCTCCCAGACCCGCTGCCGGTGCGATACACGCCGACCTTGTCGTCCATCATCGTCTGCATACTCTTTGCGAATCGGCGCCGGGCGTTCGTTGCCGTTGCTGTTGCGCAGCGTGTTCAAGCTGCGCTCTCGCCGTCTGTGTGCGCGGTGCTCTTGTTGATCTCGCGGAAGCTGGCCTGCTTTGCAGTACTCGGCCATCTTCATGCCGCCGCGCTTGCCAAACACCACCAGGTCGACCAGCGAGTTGGTGCCGAGGCGGTTGGCGCCGTGCACGCTGACGCAGGCCACTTCGCCCGCGGCATACAGGCCTTCGACCATCGTGCCGGTTTCATCGGCCAGCACGTGCGCGTCGTTGTCGGTGGGGATGCCGCCCATGGCGTAGTGCGCGGTTGGCTGAATCGGCACCGGCTGTGTTGATCGGGTCAACGCCCTGATACACGCGCGCGAACTCGATGATGTCCGGCAGCGCGTTTCCAGATAATGCGCGTCGATGCGCTTTGGGTTGCCATCGGCTTCGAAGTATTTGTTGATCTGATCCGGCCGGAAATCGAGATACACGTAGTCTTTGCCGTTCGATGCCGCGGCCTTCGCGCACTTCTTTGTAGATAAAGCGCGAGCAGATGTCGCGCGGGGCCAGGTCTTTGAGCGTGGGCATGTAGCGCTCCATGAAGCGCTCGCCCTTGCCGTTCAAGAACACCGCGCCTTCGCCGCGCGCGGCCTCGCTCAGCAGGATGCCCAGCTTGTAGACGCCGGTTGGGTGGAACTGGAAGAACTCCATGTCCTGCAGCGGCAGGTCGCGGCGCAAGATCGTGGCCGGGCCATCGCCGGTCAGCGAGTGCGCGTTGCTGGTGACCTTCCACATCTTGCCAAAGCCGCCGGTGGCCAGCATCGTGGCCTTGCTGTGAAAGACATGCATCTCGCCGGTGGCGAGTTCCACCGCGACCACGCCGTTGCATTTGCCGTCTTCGATCAGCAGATCGATCATCTGAAACTCGTCAAAGAACTTGACGTTGTTCTTGATGCAGTTTTGGTAAAGCGTCTGCAGGATCATGTGGCCGGTGCGGTCGGCGGCGTGGCAGGCGCGCATGACGGCCTTCTTGGTGTCGTTGTTGGTGTGGCCGCCAAAACGGCGCTGGCTGATCTTGCCGTCTGGCGTGCGGTCAAACGGCAGGCCCATGTGTTCCAGATCGATGACCGCGTCGATCGCCTCTCGGCACATGAAATCGACCGCGTCCTGGTCGTGAAAGATAGTCGCCGCCCTTGACCGTGTCGTAGGCGTGCCATTCCCATTTGTCTTCTTCCATGTTGCCCAGCGCGGCGCTGATGCCGCCCTGCGCCGTGCCGGTATGCGAACGGGTGGGATACAGCTTGCTGATGACGGCGGTGTTGACCGTCTTGCTGGCGTGCAGGGCCGCCATCAACCCTGCGCCGCCCGCGCCCACAACGAGCGCTTCAAATTGATGATAAGTTGCCATTGGTAAAAGAGTAAAGAATTCAGAGTCCAGAATGCAGACTTGAAAACGTGGTCACGAAAGCCAAAGTGCCACGCGCCACTGCGACGATGCATTCACGATTAGGAAATGCCTGGTGCGGCGGCGGCGCCGATGATGAGCGCCAGCGCGCCGAGCAGCGTGATGATGCCGATCACGATGGCCGCGCCGCCCATCAAAATGTTGTAAACGGGTTTGGCGTGAATATAGTCATACGCCACCTGTCGCAGGCCGTTCATGCCGTGCAGCATGGCCAGCAACAGCGTGACCATGTAATACAGCCGCCAGGCGAGATGGTCGATGTTGATCGTTTCGCCCTGCACGCCCCAGCGGCGCAGCGTGTCGGTCGTTTGAATCTGATGCGTGCCGATAAAGACATGCTGCATCACAAAGTGAAACAGCGCCAGGAACAGCAGCGCCAGACCGCTGTAGCGCATAAAGACCCAGGCGGCGCGTTCAAAATTGTTCTTGCCGGCGTTGATCGGTCGGATTTGCCGGACGGTGCGCCCGGTTGGGACAGTTTGTGTTGACATGATGTTTGTGCCCACGCGACTAGCCAAGGCCATGCGTGACGAAATGCGCGATCGACTTGTAGGCCATGATGGCGATGAGCGGCAGCGAAATCGCCAGCGTAATGATGATGCTCATGCGCGTGGCTTTTTGCTGTTGGTCCCACAGATCCGGGCGAAGTTCAAGAATCGCAATGCGCGTGCCGTTGATGGCGTGAAAGACCAGCGCGAAGGCCAGGCCGAGTTCGCCAATGGCAAACAACGGTGTCTTGTAAGTCTCCAGCATGGCATCGTGCACAGCCGGCGCGAATGCCGACATGCTCATGCCAAAGACATGCAGCACCATAAAGAGCACCAGGCCCAGGCCGGTCAAGCGGTGCAATACCCAGGACCAATGACCTTCCTTGCCCTTGTAGCGAATGCTTTCGCGAACAGTGTTAACGAGGGGAGCGAGCATCTACGGTTTCTCCTTTTGTCGAACGATCACGCGCGTTCTTTCGTGCGACTGCGGCTCGAGGCTTCAGAATTCAGACCATTCGATCCGCCGCCGATTAACCAGTTTTCATAGCGTGATGGCTATGCATGGAGTATACGACCGCTCATCAAACGAGTCATGAACAAAGGTGAACGTAACTATCGAAACTGGTGCTGAATCACTCAATGATTGGAGATATAAAAAGCGTGGCGCGGGGTCTATAGACCTTTCGGGTGTAAAGACGTGAAAGGTCTATAGACCCCGCGCCAACCGTCAACGCGTCACAAAAACGTCACCGATTTCAGCCAAATCATCCGCCAACGGGCGCGGTTTACGGGTATCTGGCCGGGTCGCGTTCGAACGCGGTTGTGGCGCGCAGGCGGCCGGCAGCGTCATACCAGCCGGTCACCAGGCGCAGTTTGCCCTGCGCCGTTTGCGGGATGTTCAACACAAAGGTCTCGCGCGCGCAGTCACCCGGATCCCACAGATTGCTGGGATAGTCTCCGTGAAAGGGCGCATGGTCGTCCTGCGCGACGAGCGCGCCGGCCGCATCGAGCGCGTGCACAAATACCGTCGCGTCGCGCGCGAGCGGCGTCAGCAGGTCATAGTTTGCAGTGACGATCAGCGCGCTGCCCGGGGTCGTCGTCGAAGGCACTGCGGTATCGCGCAGACCGATCGCGCCGTCAAAGCGCACGCGCGGCTCCAGCCAGTGAATTGGGTAGGGCAATTTGGGGGCGTCAATTTTGAAGCGGCCGATGATCGGCGTGACTGCTGTGCCGGCGCTGTCCGTCGCACGCAGCCGCTCTTCGACAGCGAACCTCACCGGTTATCGCGTCGGTTGTCGTCGCGATCAACGCCACGTCGATGCGTCCGAGCGCGGGCAGGCGCGCGCAGGGTTTTTGCAGCAGCACATCGTATTCGTCCGTAAAGGTCGCGCCAGGCGTCCAGATCGTGCTCGGATAGTTACCGCGCTGCGGATGCACCACGACCGAGCCCAGCGGTTCAGCATCGAACCCAACCACGGTAATCGCCGCCGCGAATGGCTCGGCTGTGGCGCGTAGCGCGCGCCACGTCAGTCGCACGCGCGCATACTGGCGCGGCCCTTCGCGGTCTTGCAGATACAACGTCTCGGCAGTCACCTGCGTAATCTCGGCGACATCACCGAATCGCAGGATGACGGCATCGTTCTTCGCGGGTGCTGTGATCTGCGCGCGGTAACGCGGCGCAATCACGGTGATCGGCACCAGCGCGGCCCATAGCGCAGCGGCGGCTGCCAGCGCGAAGGTTGCGGCAGGCTTCGCGCCAAAAATGCGTTGCAGGCCGAATGCCAGCAGCACGGCATAGCCGCTCAGCGCCGGCATCAGATAGCGGCCGGGCAGCAGCGCCGGATCCTGATAGGCGATTGCGCGGTAGGTCGGCAGCAGCAGGATCGCGACGCCCAGGCCGAGCAGCACGCTCAGCACGGTGCGCGTCGGCGGCGCGGCGCGGCGCCAGCCCAACAGCGCGCCCATCACTGCCAGCGCGCACAGCACGGCAAACACGGTATACGCGGCCTCGGGTTGCTGCACGTTGCCCCAGCCAAAGGCGCCCCAGAACGTGCGAAAGGCGTTGATAAAAATGCGCGGCAGCCAGGCGTCGATCAGCGCCTGATTCAACCCGGCGCCAAACACACCGGCCGTCGTGAGCGTGTCGACCGCATCGGTGGTGCGGTCGAGCAGCCACTTGCCTTCGACCAGCCTGTTGCGCGCAAAGTGCGGCGCGGCGATCAGCGCGGTTGCGAGGCCGGTCGTCAATGCGTGGCGCAGTGTGGCGCCGCGCGCCCAGCGGGTGCGCCAGGCGATAAAGCCGAGCGCGGCTGCGACAAAGGGCAGCAGCACCAGCGCGGAGTTTTTGGACGCCAGGCTCAGCCCGAGCGCCAGCCCGAGCGCGACAAACGCGCGCGTGCCAGGCGCTGGCGCGTGCGCGATGCGCGTCAGCTGCAGCGCGATGGCGGCGCCGCACAGGCTGACCATGACATCGTTGTTGACCATCGCAGCCATAAACAGCACCTGCGGGTTAAACGCGGCGATGGCTGTGGCGAGCAGCGCGCTGGCCGGCGATTCGGCAAACACCAGGCGCGCGGTCGCGGCGATGGCCAGCAGCATCAGTGCGCTCATCAACGCCGAAACCATGCGCGCCAGATGCAATGCCAGCACGCTGCCGCGCCACGGAAAATCTTCGCCAGCCTGCCGCAGCAGGATGCGCACGCCGCGGCGATTGCTGCCGTCGAACGCGAACACGTTGCGTTCCGGGCGCGCGTAATCGCTGCGGTCGGTGAACGCAATGGCCGCAGCCGTGATCACATAGTAGGCCGGCGGCTGATGCGATTGATCGAGAAATGCTTTGTCTGCAGCGCGCGGGCTGGGCAGCGTGCCGGTCGACAAGACATGCTGGATATAGGCGAAATGCCCGGTCTCGTCGTGTGCCTCATAGGGTGGGACGACCACGCCATAGGCGACGGCCAACAGCAGATGCGCGAGGACAATGAGGCGCTGCCAGCGCTGAAGCTGCTGTGGAGACATGGCCAGACGATTATCGCATCCAGGCGCAGCGTGCCCGGGCGTCGACACGGCGACCGCCGGGCGGGCGCGCAACGATGTGCAGGTATAACTTTAAGAAGCCACAGATTTGCACAGATTCCACCGATTTATGGAAAAGTCTGTGAAATCTGTGGCTTCTTAAACTCCGAAATGAAGTGCTTTGCATGCCGAGCTGTGCGGCGGTGTGGCACAATCCCGCCCTCACAATGACAATTCGGAGCCGGTTTTGGCTGACACCGTTGTTGGTGTTGGCCGCATTCGTCCTGCAGACCGCGGATCTGACCGCGCGCGTGCCTTGGCTGGACGAAGGCTACACGCTGATGCGCATATTCGGCTCCTGGTCGGATCTATTGACGAACACCGTGCGCGTCAACGGCGTGCGCACCACCGATGTCAACCCGCAGCTGTATTTCGCACTGGCAAAACTGTGGGTGAGCGCGGCCGGTTCAACCGAATTTGCCCTGCGCCTGTTCTCGGCGTATCTCGGCGTGCTGGGCGTGCCGCTGGTCTATCGCGCCGCGCGCGCCACGGCCGGTGCACGCGCCGCGCTGCTGGCCGCCGCGCTGGCGTTGCTGTCGCCGCTGCTGGCCTGGTATAGCCGCGAGCTGCGCATGTATTCGCTGGTCGTGTGCCTGGCGGCCGCCAGCCTCTGGTGCCTGCAACGCGCGCTGCGCGCCGGCGGCCGGGCCTGGTGGTTCTGGGCGCTCGTGGCCGCGCTGTCGATTCTGACGCACTACTCGTTTGCCGGGCTGGTTGCGGCACAGGCGCTTTTCGCCATGATTGCGCTGCAGCGGCGCGGCCGCATCAGCGCGCGCAGGGTTGTAAACGGCCTGGTGATGGGCGCGGTTGCGCTTGGGCTGGTGGCCGTCATCATCGACGCGCCGGCGCTGATTGGCCGGTTGTTTACCGGCGCGGAATACAGCTATGACTTTAAGCCGCTCAACGATGTGGTCGGCACGATGGCCAGCGGCACGCTGTTTGGCGTCAATCTGGCTGATCCGAGCAACGGTTGGCTGAGCTGGGCATTTCTCGCGCTCTGGCTTGCGTTCGCCGTGCTCAGCATCGCAAAAGCGCGCGCCCGTGGCGGCATGGCGCTGCTTGTGTTGTCGGCCGTCGCGCCGCTGTTGATTTGGTTCGCGCTCTCGCTGATCAAACCAAACTTTCATGGGCCACGGCATTTGATGCTGATTCTGCCGGCGGTCTGGATCGTCTTTGCCGCGGGCGCGACTGCGTTGGCGGAGAGCGGCGCGCTCGGGCGGGTGGCCGGCGGGCTAAGCGCACTGGCACTGCTGGTGTTGAACGGGCTGGGCCTGTCCGCAGCATTGCCGCGTGCACCGGGTCTGCACGACGATTGGCGCGCGATGGCGCGTGATATCCGCGCGCACTATGTCGAAGGCGATGTGGTGCTCGTCAACGCTGGCACGCCGCGCGAGGTGCTGCACAGCTATCTTGGCGCGTTGCCGGTGCCGGTCAATTCGACCGCGCAGTTCGGAAAACGATGCCGCGCTGGCTGCGTTTGTGCGCAATGCCGGGCGGGTCTGGTATGTCAACACCGGCGGCGGCGACTACCGCGGCGCGCGCGCAACCGCCTGGCTTGACCCGCTCACGCTGCAACAGCGCACCGCCTATGACAGCCGCACCAACACGATCGAGCTGTTGTTGTTGAACGCGCCGCAGCCGCTGCAGGCGCCGCCGCCCGGCGCCATTGCGTTCACGCCGGCCGATCCGGCCCAACCGCATGTTGCGGCCGCGCTGTTCAAACCCGGTCATGCCTACAGTGCCGAGCCAAGTTTGCGGATCATCGCGTACTGGCGGCGCGTCGGCGCGATCCCGGCCAATGCCAATCTGACCGTGCGTCTGCGGCACGCCGAGACGGTCTGGCTGGAGGCGCCGCTCAAGGCGCGCATCGCGTCGGATCAGCCCGGGTGGGGTGATGGCGCCTTGCAGCGCATCGACTACGTGGTGCCGCTGCCGCGCGCGCTGCCGCCTCTGCCCTACGCGCTCGAACTCACCATCACCCGCGCGGACAACCGTGTGCTGCAGCAGATTGCGTTGCCAGTCGACGCTGACTTGCGCGCGTGTTGCCTGCGCTTTCGCGACTGGCATGAAGACACGCGGCCGGCCATCGATGCTGTGGCCTTCATCCCGAATCGCCCGACCGCGCCGGCCGAGCCGCTCTGGCGCGGAGCTGCGTTGCAGTTAGATGCGGTTGATCGAGCCGACCCAGGTGCGGCCAGGCGAAGTGCTCTATCTGGGGCCGCGCTGGCGGCGTTTGACAAATCTGCGCGATGCAACCGTCACCGCGCACCTGCGCACGGCATTTGGCTCTGACGTCGCCTTGCTGACGGATCAGGCGCTGGTGCCCGGGTTGTCGCTGGCAGAGTTTCCGATGGCGAACCGGTGCGCGGCCGCATCGCGCTGCGCATCCCGCCCGCGCAGCCGGCCGGCTGGCTGCGCCTCAGCCTGGAGGTGCGCACGCCGTCTGCTGTCGACACAATCGACCTGGGCTGGGTGCAGATCGTCGATTACGCGTTGTCGCCGTCGGCCGCGCAGGTTCAAACACCGCTGCGCGCGCAGGCGGGTGAATTGACATTGCTTGGGTTTAGCCAGGACGGCGCATTCGCGCGCGATAAAGATGTTGGGTTGGTCACACACTGGCGCGCAAACGCCGCGCCGGCGCGTGATGGGATCGCCTTTGTGCATGTGATTGGCCCGGATGGGGCGCTCGCCGCGCAAAAAGACAGCGGCCCGCTCGAGGCCGGTCTTGATCGCTCGACGCAGACCTATCGCGCCGGCGCCGGCTTTGACATCGCGCACGCACTGCGGCTTAGCCCCGACGCGCCAGCCGGCCGCTACACGATCTACATCGGCATCTACGATCGCGCCGGCTTCGAGCGCTGGCCGGCCGCGCAGAATGACGCCCCGGCCCGCGACAACTTGATTGTTGCCGGGACGTTTGAGCTGCCTTGAAAGCAAGCACTTTAAGCACCTTCTTCACCCGATCTTGTCTATGCCCCTCCGCTCCGCATCAACGGCAGCCAAACGCGCCGCGGCTCGGGCAGGCTGTGCGCGCTAAAGAACGCCAGCAGCAGGTCATTTGCGTTGATGGCGCTGGATGGGTCGTCGCCGCGCGCAGAGCCGGGCAACCCGCCTGGCCAGGCGTGTCCGCCATCGTCGGTGAGGTAGAAGTCGATGGCGCTGCCGGCGTTGCAGCCCGCCCAGCGCGTCAGGGTGTAGGCGCTGGCGACCGTCGTGGTTTGCGGCGTCGTTGCACAGCCGTTGACTTCCACCCAGCGCTGCAAACCATTGTCGACGGCTGGAAATGGCACGCCGGCCAGGCCGATGCCGATGCCGCCTTGCACCGGCACATTGGCGTCCAGCTTTGAGTGCATGTGCAGGACTGCAACCGGTTGCGTGGGCTGGCAGGAATCCAACATCAGTGGACCCGCGTTTGGCGCAATCGCGGCGATGCGGTCAGAGAGCTCGCAGGCCAGGCGATAGGACATGATGGCGCCATTCGAGTGGCCGGTCGCATAGACGCGGCGCGGATCAATTTTGTAGCGCGCGCTGACCTGCTCGATCAAGCGCCGGATAAACGTGACATCGTCGATGTTGGCTTCGACGGCATAGGCGCAACAGCCGCCGCCGTTCCAGGTGTGCAACCCCAACGATCCGGGCGTGCTGCCGTTTGGATAGACCACCGCGAACCCGGCGGCCTCGGCCTTTGGGGTCAGCAACGAACTCGCCTCGAATTGGGCGGCGCTGCCGCCACCGCCGTGCAGCGCAATAATGAGCGGCACCGCCGGCGCGCTATCGTAATATGGCGGCAATTGCAGCGTATAGCTGCGCTCGCGGCCATCGACGACCAGCGTCTCGTCGATGCGCAACGACGATGGCGCCGCCAGGGCCGGCGCGCGCCTGCCACTGGCACGACAGCCGACATTCAACATAAGCATGAGCACAATGGTGCACGCAACGCGGATAGAAAAGGGTGATGTAAACATGGTGTTTGAAGGGTTAGCCTGCGCGGCCTTGACACAGTCTGAATCCCTCGCACGCACGTGCTGCGGAGGCGGTGTAAAAACCGTGTAAACGCGCGCGCACAGGCTTTGCATTGCCTTGGCCACGGCAACACGTCCGACACCCCCAGGCACTGCCGGCATGCTCTTCTGAATATACTGACGCGATGTCACAGCATCGGCGCTGGCTCTATGTCGCACTCATCCTCACGGTGGCCTCGATCGTGGTCGGCCAGCAGGTGCATGAACGGCTGATCGTGCCCGCCGCGCCGCTCAATTTTGACGAAGCCGCGCACAGCCTGCCGGGCTATTACATGCTGCGCGATATTCGCAATCTCGACGCGCGCGCGTTGTGGGCCGACTTTCATATCCAGACACTGTGGCCGCCGGTGTATTCGCTGTTGCAGGCGCCGGTGCTGGGTCTGCTCGGCTATTCTGACGCCAATGCGCGCGTGTTCGCCTATCTCGTGCTGGTGGCCGCAGTGTTTATGGCCTGCCTGGTTGCACGCCAGATCGATGAGCGGTTTGCACCGTTGGCCGGGCTGGTGAGCGGGTTGCTCGCGTTGAGCGCGCCGGGCTGGTTGTTTGTCGGTAGCTGGGCGATGCAGGAGACGCCGGTCGCGTTTATGGCGCTGACCACGTTTGCGGTTTTTCTGAAGGCGTTAAATTCCCGCGCACTGCGTTGGTTCGCGTTGACCGGTCTGATGCTGGTTGGTTTGTTTCTCACAAAATACAACTACGCCGCGTTTGCGTTGGCCGCCATCGGCGTGGTCGATCTGGGTGTGCGGCTGCGGCGCTTTGGCGCTGATCGCAGACCGCGCAGCCTGGAACTGACCAGCTTCGCCGCGCTCTACGCGCCGGTGCTGCTGGGTGTGGCCGGATGGTTTTATACCGGCACCGAAATTGCGCCGACCGCCGTCAAGTGGCGCGACTTTGCATTTTTTGTGGCCAACGAAGACTCGGGCTATGCGTTTTGGAGCGCGGATAATTTGTTGTTCTACGTGCGCGCCGCGGCCGACTGGCTGATGCCGCATCCGCTTGTCTTTGCGCTGGTGCTGCTGGCGGCGGGCTACGCCGTGCTGCGCGTGCGGCATCCCGGAGTGGCCCTGCTGGCGCTCTTTTTTGTGCTCGGGTTTGTGCTGGCGACCCTGCATCAGCTGAAGTCGCCGCGTTACATCACGCCGATCTTTCCGGCGCTGTGGCTGCTGGCCGGCATCGGCGCGGCGGCGTTTGCGCTCAACCCGGTGAACCGCAACCGCGCGCGTGTGATCGTGGTCGGCACGATCGCGCTGGCGTTGGCTAGCTGGCTGTGGTGGCTGCCGCGGCTGCAACCGGTCTGGGCTGGCGCGAACGCGCGCGACCTGCGCGCGCTGAGTGATCAGGTGGTGCGCTGGCAAGATCCGGCGCGGCCGGTGTTGATCATCGGCACCTTTGGCGAGCTTGGCCCGCCGTATTTCGAATGGCGCCTGCGGCCGCTGCCCGGGTTTGCCAACACGCCGCTCGCAGTGAACTACGACGCCCCGCCGGTTGACGGCGCAGACGACATCGAGCGCATCAAAAACTGGCTGGCCAAAAACCCCGGCGCGCAGATCACCCTGATCGATGTTGGCGAGAGCTCGCCGCTCTTCAACACAAACGACATGCAGCAAAAAAACCTGTGGAAACAGGAAAATCGTCGATCGCATCGGCGAAGTGCCAGGTTACCGGTTGGTTGAAGCAAAAGATTTTCCGGAAAGCGATTTGAGCACGCGTTATTTTTTGCCGCAGGAGTGAGAGCGGCTCCGCAGGCACCGCCTGCGGAGCCGCTTACGGCACCAGCACGATATCGACGTTGTCCGTCACCTTGCCATACGACAACGTCACCGCCGCGCGCGTCTGGTTGGGCGGGTAGGCGTAGCTGCCAACACGCATCACAACGGGCGGCGTCAGCGTAGCGCTTGCGGCGATCGGCATGTCAAAACTGTGCACGATCAAATCACCCGGCCGCCAGTAAAACGGATGGACGCCTTGACCATCGATCTGCGTAATCGCAGCGCCGGCCGCATACAGCTGCTGGAACCAATGAAAATTCGCGCCTGCAGGCGGCGCCTGCGTGGCTTCGAGCAGCACCCGCAGCGTCGCCGATTCTGGGTTGCGTTGCCAGCGCGCGCCGCGCAGTAGCAAGCCATGCTCCCAACGCGCCGCGTCGGCGGGCGCAAATTGGCCGGTGTCGAGCGGGCCGGTGACCACATACAGGTAGATGCCATCCGCCGGTGCGTCGTGCTGAACGTCGGATGGAAACATCGAGAACTGCGCCGTCGACTGGATCTGACTCATGCTCGCGCGCAACCGTTCAAACGCAGCACCGGTGCCTGGCAAAAACAAATAGTGCCCGCCTCCCGGCCGGAAAATCGTGCCGGTGTTGCGGCCGTTAAAGAATCGATGCGGCACACCGGACAACGCCGCGTCGGTGCTGACAATCGCTTCTTCCCAAGGCAAATTGTCGCCATCCGCGACGATGATCAGGTCTTCATTCAAGCCGCCACGCCGGGTTGTTTTTGCCAACTCGGCCGCAGCCAGCAACGGCCGCGCCGGTTGGATCGCCACCGCATGCGTGCGCGTAAAGTTCGCAAACCCAACGGTGCTGTAGGACTGCCAAAGCGCAATGGGCAGGACAACAGCTGCGACCGCGATCCTGCCAAGGCGGCCGGCGTGTTCACGCAGCGTCTGCGCGGCGATGCCCATCAGCAGCGCTGCGGCTGGCAGCACTGGGATGGCGTAGTGAATCGCCGGCGCGCGCGCGCCAAACAGCTGCAGCGCCACGGGCAGCGCCCATGCCAGCGCCAGCACGCCGTAGCCGGGTTTCCGCGCGATCCAACGCGCTGGGAGCGCCGCTGGCGATCAGCAGGCCAGCGATGAGCAGGCCGATTTGCAACGCGTCGAGCCAGTTCCAGACCAGCCAGGGATCTTTGATCCACTCGAGATAGGCCGGACCGGTCAGATCGGCCAAATGCATGCCGCCGCTGGTCCACAGCGCAAATTGGCCGGCCAGCGGTTGCAGCGCCAGGCCACTGCTGTTCAAACCGGTTGTGCCGGCGCTTAAACGCGTCGCCACCGCTGTGCCGTTCGACGCGCCATAGGCGATCGCCAAAATGACCAGCGGGATAAGGCCGCTTGCAAGCGCGCGCAGATTCACCGTGCGCCGAAACAGCACGGCCGCCGCGCCGACAACGATCAGCAGGTAGCCGCCGGTCAAATGTGCGCCGGCGCCCAATGCGGCCGCAATCGATGCCAGCGCCCAGCCCCACGGGCGCTTGGATGCCACGCCTTCGAGCAAGCCCCACATGCACAGCGCCGCAAGCACGGGCGGGGTGACGATGCCCAGGTTGCGCGCAAACTGCGTGGCCCACGGGCCGGTCGCCAGCAACAGCGCGCTGACGATCGCGGCGACCGGCCAACGCTGGCGCGCAGCAGCGACATACACCACCGGCACTGCGCACAGATCAAGCAGTGCGTGAAATCCAGCTGCCACGAGAAAGTCGCGCGAGAGCAACATCGGCAGCGCGAGCAGATACAAAAACAACGGTGGATGCTCAATCACCGAGCCGCTGTAGTGTGCAAATCCGGTCAGTTGGCCCTCTGCAATCGCGCGCGCCTGTTGCACGGCGGAAGCCGCGTCGAAGCGAATGTCCACGTCTTCCAGGCGATACAACCGCAGCGCGGCGCCAAGCGCCATGATCGCCGTCAGAATGAGTGCGTGCCGGACTATTGCGTTGCGGGCAGGTGTGGGCATGCCCGAATTATCGGCGTGCTGGCTATACTGACCTCTTTGAGTATGAAATTTCTTGACAAACTGCGCGCCGCGCAACAACGCAACCGCTCGTATCTGTGCATCGGGCTGGACATCGTGATCGCAAACAACCCACTGGTGCAAAGCACGTATGACGAGCCAATGCTGCCGTTTGCGCGCGAAATCATCAATGCCACAAAAGACCTGGTCTGCGCCTATAAGCCGAATCTCGGGTTCTATTTCGCCGAAGGCGCGGCCGGCTTGGTCGCGCTGGAGCGGATCGTGCGCCTGATCCCGGATGACATTCCCATTATTCTGGACGCCAAGTTTGGCGATATCGGCAACACTGCGGCGGCGTATGCGCGCGGCGCGTTTGAGCAATACAAGGCCGACGCGGTCACGCTCGCGCCATACATGGGCAGCGACTCGATCAAACCGTTTTTGAACTACATGGACAAGGGTGTGTTTGTGCTCGGGCGCACCAGCAACGAGAACGCGGGTGAGCTGCAGAATTTGCGGGTGAACGGTGAGTCGGCGGCGGTGGGCGGTGAGATGCTGTATGAAGCGGTGGCGCGCAAGGCGCAGCAATGGCATGCCGAAGGGCCGGGCGCGTGCGGCCTGGTGGTCGGGGCGACCGCGCCGGAAGAGATGGCCAGCCTGCGCGAACAGGCGCCTGAGCTGCCATTTTTGATCCCGGGCGTCGGCGCGCAGGGCGGCGATCTGGCATTTGCCGTAAAGCACGGCCGTACCGCGGATGGCCTGGGCCCAGTCATTAACGCTTCGCGCTCAATCCTGTATGCGTCAAAAGGCCTCGATTACGCCGAAGCTGCGCGGGCCGCTGCCGAGGCGATGGTGGCCGAGATGCGCGCGCTGATGCCATAGACGGCAGGATCGGTATGTCTTATCTCGAAACGTTCGAAAATAGCGCGCTGTCGCAACTGCGCAGCCTGTCGTAGAGCGACAGCGTGGCGGGCTCGGGTGGGGCGTCGAATTCGTTGCGCAACAGCTCAGCGCACAGCTTGAACTGGCGCAACGCCTGTGAGCGCTGACCCTGCGCGGACAGGCCGTGCATGACGATGCGATGGGCGTCCTCGCGACACTCGTCTTCCGAGAGCATCCTGTAGGCCAGGCGCAGCGCTTCGGACCACTCGGCGCGCTCGGCGTGCCAGTTGGCCGACCATGCCAGCAGCGTCAAAAAGCGCGTGCGCAGACGTTCGAACTGCATCAGATAGTCGTTGGTCTCGCGCGAGTGCAGGTTGCCGCGGTAGACGGCGAAGGCGCGTTCGCAGGCCGCTTTGGCGGCGTGCGCGTCGCCGCTGCGGATGGCGCAGGCAGCGCGGTCGGCCAGCCTATCGAACAGCGCGATATCGGTGACGATGCCGGCCTCAGCGTTGAGGCGGTAGGTGCCATCCTCGGCGATGACCGGCGCCGCCCCGCCGATGTGCTTGCCCAGAGCCTTTTTGAGATTGCTATTCAACGAGTTGAGATTTTGCGCGGCCAGCGACTCATCGGCGTCTGGCCACACCGCCTGCATGATCTCAGCGCGCGTGGCGCGACACTCGCGGCGCAGCCCGAGCAGCGACAGCAGGGCGTCGGCTTTTGGGCCGCAGCTGGGCAGCGGCTGGCCGTCGGTTTCGACGTGGAAGTAGTTCAGCAGGCAGACTGTCAGCGCAGCGGGTTCGTTCGGGTGTCGGAAGAGTTCGATTGCCATTGTGCGTCTCCTTTGTGTGTTTCTGGGTTCACACAGTGTGACGCCGACGCACTGGCAATTCAAGGCGAAAGACGACCGTGAGGCAGGCGTGAGGCAATTGTGAGGTGGTGGCAGCTATGGTGGGTTTGGTTACGGTGAAACTTTATATCTTGCTGATCCACGAGTGTGCCATCAGGCGTGCTGTAGGCGGTGATAAATTGAATATCGCCGGGCTTGGTTGAGACCAGTGCTTTAGGCTTATCTGCAGTTATTAAATCGCTGTAAGAGATAGTTGCCCAATCAGTGGGTGGCAGTGTTTGAAGCATTAGGTTTGGCATTAAGTCACGGCGAAAACGCCAAGCCCCAAGCTGAGAGGATCTGGAAAGCTCAAACGGCGATACACGCGCCAATCCCACAAATAGCTGGCCTCCTGTGCTGTTGCGTCGCCCACCCCCGTTGCAACGGCGGTCCTTATATCGAAATGGAGCTGGATTCGATGCTGGGAGTGTCGGTCGTGCTATTGACAAGTTGTATGCCAAATTGCGGTATGAGATGCTCATGCAACTTGAGGTTGTTAACATTTGCCATGGCCTCAGAAGGAAATTGTTATCGGTCAGGGGAAAGAAAGCACTAATACTCAAAGCATCTTTTTTATCAGTGGACAGGAAAGCGTGAACTCTGATCCATAGCCTCTTCTGAGGTTTTCGCAACTTGTCTAGCCTCAATGACAAACGCTGATCCGGTCGGCTCCACGAGACTGGCCACAATTTTTTGAACTTCCATTAATAATAGTTCGATTTCTGGAGACGCGCCTCCACCGGTTAACTGATTCTCAAGTGCAAGTGCGAATGATTTCAGGTCAATCAAAGCATCCTGATGCCCCAGGACATTGTCAAGAAAGGGATGCGGCGTGTCGTAGTGTGAGTGTTATATTAGTGCCAGATGCGATTATGTGTAGCTTCGTATTCAGTCGGGTTGCATGTCTAGATACGTAAGCAACGCACGAGCCAAGCGTATCCAGAATTTCCGTCAAGTGTTCAGCCGTTGCACCGTCAATCAAGCCATTGATAAACGGATAGAAGTGGTTTGGTGCTTTGTTATCTTCATGCTGCCAAGGCGGTGTAATATTGTCTAGCCGCACTGTATTTTGCGTCAATAAACGCTTGAGAAGTTCAGGTCCAGCTGGTAGTTGGTTGGTAGCGTCAAGTGTAAAGACACTGCTATAGCTTGGGCCCTGTCTTTTCATTTTCTGGTATTGTTGGAAAACTTGCCCCTGATCAGCTGTCAATGTGCGCATCGCCATCAGGATCGGCAACCGGGTACCGCTTTCTGATTCAGAAAACCAGTTGTAATTCTGAAAGCCAGCAATCCATTTTGCCTTTGTACCGATTGCAGCTAACACATACGCCGAAAAGTTCATCCGATTGCTCAAATAGACGCCCGTAAGTGAATCAATTTGCGATTGTTGCAATGAAGTGCGTCGCGCATTGATGTTTAACAATGCTTGTTCAAGAGACCATCGAAGCGTCTCTGTGGCGATGACATCGTCACCGTCAGCATTCTCTGAACCGCCTGGTCTTGCACTAAGATTATGCCAGTTCTCACAGTGGGCACTCCTCCACTACTTGCGCTGAGCATTTCTAGCGAAGTCATCAGTAGTTCTGTGCTGAGACCTGACTTCAAACCCAACCCAAAATCCGAATGTGAATACGCTTTCACTTTGAGATCGGTCGGAAGATCGCTTAATGCCACCGACAAAAAATCCCCGATTAGCACGCCTTTTCTAATTTCTGGCCACAACTTGTTTATAGCAATTCTGGCTTGGTCTATGCCAGTAGGTTTTGGATCACCAGGCTTTCGCTTTAGAAAGAATGGGGAAGAAAACCATCTGGCCTTATTTCCTCCCATCCCGACTTCACATTGAGACGAGGTTGATAGCCATTGCCATGCCTATCCGCCAGAGAAGTGTGTCTGTCTTGTCATCTGCATAGTGATTTAGGCTGTATTCGATGAACCCTTGCAGGATGTCGCCTGAGCTGTTGCTGAGATGTTTTCAAAATACAGACCCAGAGAAATCTCGCGATTTCGGTCGCGTTTGCAAGTCGACCAAGAAAATGCGCCCCATTGCCAATGTCTATGAGTCCGACGACGGACAAATCCTCATGTTTGTGTTGTTGCTTTATGCTGACAAGCGATTCAGTAAACCGGATGCTCATTGATATACCCAAAATCTGTGTGCAAGTTCCGAAGGAACAATCGCATAGACCATCACCAAAGATTTTGCAGTAATTGGTGCAATTGGATCACCGTCATTCGGGAAGTCGAACATCTTGGTTCGATCAGGGGCAGAATTTGTTGACGTCGTCGAGCGGATATTACATACTTGAGCCACAATGTGCAATCCAGTTCGCAGTCAAATATGACTCAATTCGACCTGAATATGACCTGCAAGGAGGCGAAGCACAAGACTGATGCCACAGAACTCAGTTGCTTCTCTCGCTGAGCCGATGTCGGGGAGAAGATCTCGTAGAGAGCGTATTATTTCGACACGTCCGGACGCAATGTTATTTGCCGATTTTCTGGATGTTGCACATCAATTGGCAGAACCCACAAGTTTGGTGATCGATATTCAAAGTGTTCTGCAAAACTGGGATGTTGTCAGAGTGTGCAGACCTGCGATGTATCGTGCCAATCAGAGGCTAACCCTAGCGGATCTGCGCAACGAGGCGACACGCGCTTTTATACTCGCCCTGGCGCTTTCTGTGGATGCCGTCGACGCAGCGCAACGGGCAGAGCTGGACTACAACGCTCTGGGAGCATGTCAGAGATAGCGGATCTGCCTCAGCGTCGAGCACCGGGCGCGCGCTCTATCGCATCCAGCGTCAGGCACGAGCGCGATTGGCAAAAACGTTGCATGCGCGCATGGCGGCTGGCAGTGACTGGCATGCGCAATATAATTGCAGACACGCTTTTCTCGGCATGCATTAGCTCGGCAATCGCAACCTCGCGCTGAGTGGCATCAGCGGCAAGCTGCTTTGTGCGAAGTCTCCACAAATGGCCTGGCAATGGCGGCGCAGGTATTACGTTGCACGCTGACGATTGGGATGGCCTGATTCTTCGGCTGCATCGGCCGTGCTCCGAAGTGGCGGTCGAGACCAACCGCTTTGATTGCACCATCGAGCCCAACCCAAATTGGGTGGTATGCCGCACATGCGCCCACGCTCAAGCATGCCTCGCGCCTGTTCACCGAGTGTTGGCAAGTGTACACAACGCGCAAGGTCGAGTCGCCGAGCGCATCATGGCGCTTGAAACTGCACTTCCAGGCTATCCGTGCAGTCTGCCGACACACATAGTATTGCAAACGCGTATCTAGATCATCGCCCGCTATTTTTCAAGCCGCGATGCCGACAAGGCGGAGGGAATGTTCCGGCTTGCTATCGAGTTTTTTGAAAATTGCTGACACTGAGCCCTGTGCGGAAGATTTCTGTTACGCACTAATTCAGTATGCGCTTTTCCAGACCGAAATCTACAACAGTGCTGCAATCGGCCTGATGCGCCGCGCCGAGCGCTTGTTGGTGCCGGCATTAAGTCAGGCTCGCGCTAATCTGTGGCTTGAATGGGGCACAATCGAATGGCGTGTGGGAAACTGTCCGGTGCGATTGCGCGCTACGCGGATGCCGCGGCAATTTACGAAGGCCTGAACGACCAGGTTAATCTCCGCACTGCGCAGTTCAATATGGGACTATGCCACTTAAGCATGCGTCATTACGAACGCGCATTGAGCGCACTCAACCTTGCGATCGAAAGTGGCTCGAAGGCTGCTGCATCTAATGCCGCTCTGGCAAATTGGCTTGTAACGCGTGCCGATTGTTATCGACATCTAGATCAGTTCGATACTGCTCTGGCTGAACTTTCCCGTGCGCACGAACTTATACGTGACGCAGATGAACCTGCCATCATCGCGGATATCTTTGACCTGGTAGCGCGTACGCACCTGCGCTGTTTCAAGCTAACAGGGCTCATTGAACATAAGCTTGACTGCGCCAGCGCTGCAGCATCGCTGTATGCGCTTGCGGACAGGCATCCATATGTTCAAATTCTGGCGACCAAGTTGCGCGAAGACTTATCGTCGCCCGATGTCGATGATCGCAACCAAGCGCGCTTTGTTATGACCAATCCCGAACACGCAGCAAATTTTGTCGAGTTAAGCGAGATCGATCGCTTGCGAGAACAGACAATCGCGGCGGCGTCACCAGCGGATCGACTCAATGCTCGCCTCGGTATCGCGCGTATTTACCTTGAGCTAAGCATTCGTGAACGTCAGGCTGCGCTCGACTATGCCGAACAACACAACTTGTTGTCTAAGCACAACCGAAGCCGTGCTCGCCATGGCCGACCGGCACGAACGCACGCTCGATTCTAACGACCGGTTGATCTCGACGTTGGCAGGAGCACAGCGGCCTTGATGTCAGAGTCATTCAGGCTTTGCTGGCGCACTTCGAGAAAGACGGAAAGCTCACCAAGAAGCATTACATCGGGCTCACTGGTGTTAGCGCTGCGACTGCATCTCGCGTGCTTGCGCGGCTGGCAACGGCTGGGCTAATCGTCCAGCACGGCGCTGGCGCATCAAGCCATTACATGCGGGCGTAGGGAAGGTGATGGCTCCGACACCACCCTCTTCCAACGATAATTCCGCCCATGACTGACTCCCTTGCCGTCTCCCTCTTCGACATCGGCTGTATCAAGTTCGGGCAGTTCAAACTCAAAAGCGGTTTGATCTCGCCAATTTATGTGGATCTGCGCTTGCTGGTGACGCATCCGGCTGTGCTCAAACAGGTGGCTGCGGCCATGGCGGACACCATTCGCACCGCCGGTTTGGTGTATGACCGGCTGGTGGCGCTGCCGTATGCCGGGCTGCCGATTGGTGTGGCGGTTGCGCTTGAGCTCAATCAGCCCATGATCTATCCGCGCAAGGAAGCCAAAGACTACGGCACGGCCAAACTGATTGAAGGCGCATATACGGCCGGCGAGACCGTGCTGATGGTCGACGATGTCATTACAAACGGCGGCGCCAAGATCGATGCGCTCAAGCCGTTATTTGACGAAAAGCTGATTGTTCGAGACCTGATCGTGCTGATTGATCGCGAGCAGGGCGGGGCGGCGCAGCTGGCCGCGCGCGGCGTGCGCCTGCATGCGGTGCTCACGCTGCGGCAGGCGCTCGATGCCTTTGTCGGCGCGGGCCGTCTGCAGGACGCGCAACGCGCAGAGGTGCTGGCCTGGATTGCCGCTCACGCGTGATTGCACCCCGGCATAAGCCCGGCATATGCCGGGCTTATGCCGGGGTGCCGTGATTGAAGCCAGTGCAATCTCTTGCTGATTTCTTGCCTTCTGCGTCAAAACTCTACGCAAAATCGCGCGCGGATGGGCATAGATCGCTACACTGTGACAACGTCTGAGCACTTTCAAACTGCCCAACTAATCCGATCGATGGATGCAGTCACGACTTTGCCACGTAATAATTGCAAAGGATTGTGCCAGTTTTGCAACTCTCACAGGCCGTAAACATCATGTCCGACGCTTGGTACGCTCTTAGAAGCAAGGCAGGAAAAGGGGAAAGCCTGTGGCATTCCGCCACACAGCTGGGCTTTGCCACGTACTGCCCGCACACGCTGGTCAAACCGGTCAACCCGCGCGCGCGCAGGTTTCGTCCGTATCTGCCGGGCTATCTTTTTGTGCAAGCCGATCTTGAACGGGTCGGCCGCTACTACTTTGACCGCATGCACAACGCGATCGGCTTGCTTGGCTTTGACGACGCCCCGGCGCCAATTGACGAAAGTGCACTCGAGACGCTAAGAGCGCAGGTTGCCCGCATCGTTAAGGCAGGCGGCGAGCTTTTCGCGCGGCTCAAATCCGGCGACGAAGTTGCGATTCAGTCCGGCCCTTTTGCCGGCTACGAGGCCATCTTTGACATGCGGCTGTCCGATTCCGAGCGCGTGCGGGTGTTTGTCGCGTTTATGGACAATCGGCGCGTGCCGGTCGAGATTTCAATTGGACATATTGTGCCGCGGAGGGCGTACTAAGCATGTGTTGAGTTTCAGTTGAAAGCGGCCGGGAGGCCTCCCGGCCGCTTTCAACGGGTCACCCTCCGGGAAGCCTCCCGGGCGCATTCAACTCAGACCGCTATGCAACAGCTTCGCCTTTATCTCAGCCGGCAGGCCGATTCGCCTTTGCGCTATGCGCTTGAACAATGTGTTCAAGCGCTGTTTGGCAACATCCCAACCGTCGTCGGCGTGGCGTTGCGAGGGCTGTTTTATAGGCTCATTCTGCGCATGGACGGCCTGGCCGCCATCGAAGATCGCACGCGGTTGCGCTTCGCAAACCGCATCAAGCTGGGCGCCGGCAGCTATTTGGACCAGGGCGTCTATATCCATGCCTGTCCGGGCGGTGTCGAGATCGGCACCGGCACCTATGTCATGCATGGCAGCGTGTTGCACGTCTATAACTTTCGCGGGATGCCGAACAGCGGGATCTGGATCGGCAAAAACAGCCTGATCGGCGAAATGAATGTGCTGCGCGGGCAGGGCGGTATTCGCATTGGCGACCGGGTCTACACCTCGCCGTTGTGCCAGTTGATCGCAGTCAACCACGTGTTTGACGATCCCACGCGGCCGTTTGTCGAGCAGGGCATCACCGCTGAGGGTATCGTCGTGGAAGACGATGTCTGGATCGGTTCAGGCGCGGTGATCACCGATGGCGTGCGCATCGGCGCCGGCGCTGTTGTCGCTGCCGGTGCCGTTGTCACCACAGATGTGCCACCCCATACCGTCGTGGGCGGCATTCCAGCAAAAGTCATCAAACAGATTACGCCTGCAGAGGCGAAACAAGATCGCGGAACTATTTATCACAGCAATGACGCAGGCTAAGGCAAGAAATCGTTCGCCTTGGCCCGCGCCCTTTAAAAGATGTCAACACTCAGCATCGTCATCCCCGCCTACAACGAAGAAGATGGCATCGCCCTGATCATTGAGCGCGTGCTCAAAGTTCGCTCCGAGGTTAAAAAAGCCGGTGTTGACGATCTGGAGCTCATCGTCGTGGATGACGGCAGCAAAGATCGCACCGCCGAAATCGTGCGCTCATTTGCCGATGTGCGTCTGATCCAGCACGCCAAAAACCGCAACTACGGCGGCGCGCTCAAAACCGGATTTCATCATGCCCGCGGCGATTTGTTGGGTTTCCTCGACGCCGACGGCACCTATCCGCCCGAATACTTTCCACGCATGTGCGAAGAGGCGCTCAAGGGCGCCGACATGGTCGTCGGCAGCCGCATGACCGGCGAGCAGAACGACAGCCCGAAGATTCGCCAATTTGGCAATTTTCTTTTCGCCAGGCTGGTCAGCCTGATCGGCGCCACGCGCGTCACCGATGTCGCCAGCGGCATGCGTGTGTTCAAACGCGAGGTCTTGCCGCGGCTGTATCCACTGCCGGACGGTTTGAACTTCACGCCAGCCATGAGCACGCGCGCGATTCACGAAGGCATTCGGCTGGCCGAAGTGCCGATCCCGCATAGCGAACGGCTCGGTCACTCGAAACTCGGCGTCATGCGCGACGGCTTTCGCTTTCTGAGCGCGATCATCTGGACCGCGCTGACGTACAATCCAGCCCGCATCCTGGGAGGGATTGGCCTGATTGGGTTGTTGATCGCGGTGCTGGTCGCCGCTGGCATCATCGCATTGCGCGCAAACGGCGTCACACAACTGACGCAGTGGAGCGCGTTATCGTCTGCATGCTGGCATGGTGGCAGGCGTTGTCGGTGTGTGCTTGTTCACACTCGGCATGACGTTCAACTATCTGGTCTCACTTTTTCATCAGCGTCCCATACGACAATCGATTTTTGGACGACCGCTCTTTGCCCGCCCGCTGGAACGTGAGTTCTGGTGGATTGGCAGCGTGGCGATCGGCGCCGGCGTTACGTGCGCGTATCACGAGCTTGATTCTGAGTTTTAACGGCTGGGCGATGGACCGGCTGTGGTTCTGGCTGCTGGCCAGCGCCATGGCGATCGTCATCGGCGTGCAACTCGTGATCTCGTGGTTTCTGATGCGCACACTCGAACAACTTAGCCTGCGCGACGGCCAGGCCACGCAAGATCTGCAAGGCAGCTCAATACGGTAGAGGCCGCCCTCGCCTGTAAGGGCGAGGCATGTCCCGCTAGGATAGGTTCTATGAAGAAGGAATGTCCAGCGCTAGTAAGGGCGAGGCATGCCTCGCCCCAACAACACTAAATGAACGACGAACAACCCGAGAGCAACCCGCGTCCAAAGGCATGAAGCCCGCCACCGCAAAACCTGCCGACGCCAAGCCTGCTGAGAAAAAAGATCCGTTTAAGGAAGCCCTAAAACCGGTCACGCCTGAAGAGCAGCTCAAGCTGAACCTCGGCACGCGCGGTGTGCGCACGCTGCCGCCGCCAAAATTTCCGGACGCCGATCTGGCCGTGCGCATGAAGGGCGTCCGCAAACCGCCGTTCAAAACAGACATCGTGCTGGTGAATCCGCCTACGCCTGATGGTGCAATCTGGATCCGCAGCCAGCACCGCGTCGGCCGCCGCAGCCGCGAAAACATGATCTGGCCGCAAATGGAACTGGCGCAGATGGCTGCGATTCTGGACAAGGATTACACCGTCGCCATCATCGACGCCAATGCCGAACGCATGAGCTGGGCCGATTTCGAGAAGAAGATCAAAGAGTTGCGCCCGCGCTTTTACCTGACGCAGGTTACTGCGCCGACGCTGACGAACGACATGTACGGCTGCTTTCTGGCGCGCGCGCTCGGCGCAATCACGCATGGCCTTTGGCACGCATGTCACGCCGATGCCACGTGAGACGATGGAGCAGTTCCCGGCTCTGGATGTGATCCTGCGCGGCGAACCCGAGCTGATCATTCGCGAATTTATGGACACGGTCAAAGCCGCGTCCGGCGTCTGGCGCGTCGAAAACAATGCGCTGCTAAAGCAAGACAACACGCCATCCGATGCCGACGGGCACTGGCATCGCGTCATGTCCGATGCCGATATTCTCTGGCAACCGGCGTGGCTGCTGCCAAATGAGCCCGCCCGCAAAGACGAGCACATCCCGGCCAGCGATCAGCAGCTGGCGTCGATCAAGGGACTGTGCTGGCGACAGGGGCCGAGCGTCGTCGTCAACCAGGACCGCCCGTTTATCCGCAACCTGGATGATCTGCCGATTCCGCGCCATGACATGCTGCCGTATGAAAAATACCGCATCCCGATGATCAAGGGGCCGTATACGTTTATCGTCACCTCGCGTGGCTGCACCGCCGGCTGCAAATACTGCATCAAACACGTCAGCTATCAGTTCTCAATCCGCATTCGCACGCCCGAGAACATCATGCAGGAGCTGTGGACGCTCAAAAAGCTTGGCGTGGCGCATGTGCACATGTATGCCGATTTGTTCACCGTCAACCGCGAGCAGGTCATCGGGATCTGCAAGCTGATGATCGAAGAGAAGATCAATCTGAGCTGGACCTGCAACAGCCGCGTGGACTATGTTGATGAAGAACTGCTGCAGCTGATGGCCAAGGCCGGCTGCAACCTGATCTCGTGGGGCATCGAAAGCGCCAACGAGCAGATTCTGCGCAAAGCCGCCAAAGGCTATCGCATGGAGCAGGCCCCGCGCTCGCTGAATTGGGCGAAAAACGCCGGCATCAAAAACTGGGGCTACTTCATCATCGGCCTGCCGGGCGAAACCGAGGAGACGATCAAAGAGACGATCAAGTTCGCAAAAGACCTGCCGCTTGATATCGCGCTCTTTCACGTGGCCGCGCCGTATCCCGGCACGCCGTTCTTCTTCGAAGTGCTTGAGAACAACTGGTTCCGCGCGGACACGCAGTGGGAACAGGTCGATATGGACAAGGGCACCGTGCTCGATTACCCCGGTCTGAAAGCCGAGGAGCTCGAATACTGGCAGAAGCGCGCCTTCCGTGAATGGGCGTTCCGGCCCGGCCCGGTCATGACGTTCTTGAAAAGCATCAACGGCCCGCAGGTCTTCAAATCGGCCTTTGAAATTGCATTTGGATCGCTCAAATGGGCGCTCGGAAAAGGCGAAGGCTGACGTCGTGAAAACGCTCTGGTTGGTTGTGCTCGTGCTGCTGTGCGTGGTGCTCGTCGCGGGCAACGGCGCAGCGCCGCTGCGCGCTCAGAAATCGGCGCTGTGGACTGAGCCGGCCAACCTTTCGCAGTCCGGCGGTGCGTCCGCACCGGTGATCGCGGTCGCGCGCAGCGGCGCGTTTCATGCACTGTGGTGGGATGCCATCGATGGCTCACGCTATGCGCGCGGCGTGATCTCGAATTCGGTCCCAATCTGGGGCAAACCCGTCGCGCTGCCGGCGATTGTGGCCGGGTTCGACCGTTCGAACATAAACCGGCCGGTCCCGTTGCCGCCGATCAAACCCAGGCTTGAATTCGGCGAAAACGGCGTCGGCCACCTGCTGTTTCGTTCGAATGCCAGCGATCTTTTGTATGCGACCGTGCAGGCCGAGCAATACAGCGCGCCCGCGGTGCTCGCGCGCAGTGTGCTCGCGTCCGATTCGTTTATCGACATCAGCAACACACTCACACTGGCCTATGTCGTCACAGACACGCGCATTCAGCCGGCCGGTATTTACTACGCACGGCGCGGCCAGTCGCTGCGCGCGTCGCCGGTGATCACATCGCCTTACTTCCGCACCGCGCGCGAGAGCGACGTGCAGGTCAGCGTCGCCAGCAACACCAGCAACATCGTCATCCTGACCTGGCTGCAATCGCGCGATGAACAGGCGCGCGTCTCGCGTTCGATTGATGGCGGGCTGACCTGGCTGCCGCCCGAGCCGGTTGTGTCGCGCAGTGCGCAGAGCGGCCTGGCGTCACAGACGAGCGTCACCTATCTGCCAAATGGCGAGTTCATGCTTTTGTGGCGCGACGCCGGCGCATCCGGCTGCGGCTTTACGCAGCGCCGCAGCAACGACAATGGCGCCACCTGGACCGCCCCCGAGCGTGTGTTGGGTGAGCTCAGAACCTGCCCAACCGAGTGGCGGTTCTACCGCAGCGGCGGCGCGCTCTGGTTTGTCGGCACGCAACAGCGCACGCTTGGCGCGGACAACTCAATCACGCTCGCGCGCTGGGGCGTCGACGCATGGACCGTATCGCCAAACGTTGATTTTGGCTCTGAAGATCCAGTCACTAGACGCTCGCGCACGCTCAACTGCGTCAACGCATCAATTGGGCTGGAGCAGATTGCGCTGATCGGCTGTGACACGCGGCGCGATGTGTTCGCCTCGGTCAACGCCGTTTCGATCACGCAGCTGTTGCCCGCGCTCAATTCACCTTGGACTGCGGCGCGCCCGATCGGTCTGCAGGCGGGCGCGATCCGCTCGGTCAACACCGCCATCGGTCTGAACGGTGCGCCGTTTGCGCTGATCGGTCTGTCGCCTTCGGACGCCAACCGCAGCGCCAACACACTGCTGCTCAGCCAGGAATCGCAGGGCATCTGGGGCAACGCCAGCAGCGCGGTGCAGGCGTCGAGCGCCGGCTCGAGCGGACAACCTGTCGCGGTAGCGATGAACAAACCCAGCTTTGCAATCAGCGCCGATCGCATGCATGTGGCCTGGCGCGGCGGTGAGAGCGGCCGCGTGTTTTACAGCCGCGCGTTTTTGCGCGAAGCCGCTTCGCGCGACGGCTGGTCTGCGCCGGTTGCGCTGCCGAGCGCCAGCCCGGTCGGCGGCGCGCCGGCACTGGTGCGCGACCCACGCGCGGACACGCTGCATGTGCTGTATCCGGTCGCGTTTAATGAAGCGCGCGGCATCTATTTTTCGACTTCGAATGACGGCGGCGCCAGTTGGCTGACACCGACGTTGGCGTTTGACGCCGCGGCTGCGGGGTGGGTCGGTGTCGACGAGCCGCAATTGCTGCTGGACCCGCGCGGCAACTTCTTGCATGCGCTGTGGTTTCGCTTGAACAGCGCAGATCCGGCCGCGCCGCGCACGCTCGTGTATGCGCGCTCGACTGACGATGGCGCAACCTGGATGCAGCCGCAGGTGATCGGCGATGGCCTGATCCACGCGCCGCGGCTTGCGTTGGCCACGAATGGCGCGCTGATGGCGATCTGGACGCGCGCGGTGCCGTCGAACGCGCCCGAAACGCCGGTTGAAACGCTGAGCGCGGTGTCGTCCGATAACGGCCAGAACTGGAGCCAGCCCGCGCAGGTGCCGGGCTTCGAAGTGATCAGCGGCGAAGCCGCGTTGACCGCGGCGGATGGCGGCGCGATGATGCTGGCCGCACTTGGTGCGACTGCGAGCAACGAAAGTCAGCTGCTGGTGTCGACCTGGCAGGACGACAAGTGGAGCGCGCCGGAACGCGTGCTGATGCGGCAGCCTGCCGATGCCGCCAATACAGTGACGCTGGCGATCCAGCCATCGGGCACACTGCACGCGCTGCTGACGTTGGGCGTGCTGCAAACGGATGGGTCGTTAAAGACCGAGCTACGCACGGTTTCGCGCGCAATTGCGCCGAGCAATCCCAAGCCGTTGCCGCCGATGCGCCTCAAAGCGACTGTTCAGCCAACGCCGGCGCCGACCGCCACCGTGCGTGTGCCGCCCACTGCGACACCGGCGCCGGTCTCGACGGCCGCGCCGGATCTGTCGCCAGTGCGCGGTGCCAACCAACAGCTGATCTACGGCCTGGCCGCCGCGATTGCAGCGATCTTTATCGCGCTGGTTGTGTTTTCGATCCTGCGCCGGCGCTAAGAATTCACAAGGTCTAAGCGTCTCAGAAGCCGGGCAAATGCCGGGAAAGTGCCGGGGATAAGCCCGGCATATGCCGGGCTTATCCCCGGCTTCTGAGTCACGCAGCTCGCCGCCCGCGGTGCACTGTCCCCGCGGCTAAAATCCTGCGCATGACCACGCCCGCTGCCGACTTAGATGCCGATCTTGACGCGCTTTCGTGTGAGGCGCTGCTGGCCGAAGCCAAACGCATGCGCGCCGCGATCCGCGCGCATCGCGCTAGCAGCGGACACGATCTGTGCTGGTATCACCCCGATCTCTGGGCACTATTGCCCGAAAGCGCGTCCGAGACGCCCTCCGTTCCGGAGTGGCCGCAGTTTATGCGTGGCTGTATCGCCTATCGGCATTCGCTTGACGTCCAACTCCCCGCAGCGCACCGCACGGATCTGCCGTTCGGTGAGTAATGCGCGTTGGCCTATGATCATGGCGTTGAAAAGCAGCCGAACTGCATGCCGTCGATCCCGCGATTTGACAAGGCGGCGGCTTGGTGCAAATCTACAAGTAAACGGAGCTTAACCATGCGCGCGAAAGATATCCTCGATGAGATAAAACCCCTCGGCACCGACAGTTACAAACGCGTGATCTTCAAGCACGGTGTGCGTGAACCGTTCTATGGCGTGAAAATCAGCGATCTCCAAAAAATCGTCAAGCGCGTCAAGATGAATTACCAGCTCGCGCTCGATCTATACGATACCGGTGTCTACGACGCGATGTATTTGGCGGGTCTGATCGCCGATGACGCAAAGATGACGAAAAAGGATCTTCGCCACTGGGTGGCCGGCGCCTATTGCCGCGGGCTCAGCAGCGCAACGGTGCCCTGGGTGGCCGCAGGCAGCGCGCACGGCTGGGAGCTTGGGCTGTCGTGGATCGACTCAAAAAAGACGCATGTGGCAGTTGCCGGATGGGCCACGTTGGGCAGCCTGGTGTCGGTTCGCGACGATGCGCAACTGGATCTGGCAACGCTAAAGCAGCTGCTATCGCGGGTGGCTGCGACGATCCACCAGGCGCCGGACGAGGTCCGCTACCAGATGAATTCGTTTGTCATTGCTGTTGGCAGCTATGTCCGGCCGCTCACCGCCGCCACGATTGAAATTGCCGAAGCGATTGGCCCGGTTATGGCGGATCTGGGTGACACCGCCTGTCAAGTGCCGTTCGCGCCAGACTACATTCGCAAAGTGCAGCTGCGCGGCACGTTAGGCAAAAAACGCAAAACCGCCAAGTGCTAACGATGCGCCAAAAACACTATCCCCGCGCGGAGCGCGGGGATAGTGTTTTTGGCGAAAGACTTAAAACAGATTCCACAGGTACTGGTTGTAAACCTCGTGGTGGTACTGCACTTCCTGTGCCTTCACAAACGTGCCCAGCAGGCGCGGGCAGCGATCGGCCGACGCTTGCTTCAGATCGGCATAGCGGCCTTTGACATCGGCGCCAAGCAGCTTGGTCGTCCACTCCGCGCTGCGGAAGTTCTCGATCGCGGTGTAGATGTTGTCCGGCAGATAGCGTGCAGCCTGGCGCAGGTTCTTCTCTTCGGCTGATGTCGCCTTCCAGGCCGGTCTTGAACACCGAGAGCATGACCATATACGGGTTGGCATCCGGAGCCACCGAGCGCACTTCGACGCGCGATGCTCTTCTCGTTGCCGATCGGAATGCGCACCATCGAGCCGCGATCGACGGCCGAGGCCTTGATCTGGTTCGGCGCCTCGAAGTGCGGATCCAGCCGGCGATAGGCGTTGACGCTGGCGTTCAGCAGCAGGCAGATGTCGTTGCCGTGCGTCAGAATGCGGTCGACGAACTGCCAGCCGAACTTGCTGAGCTTTTCTTCGCCCTTGGGATCCCAGAACAGGTTCTTGCCGTCCTTGCTGATCGAGACGTTGGTGTGCATGCCGTTGCCGTTCACGCCGACGACCGGCTTCGGCAGGAAGCTGGCGGTCATGCCCAGCTTGGTGGCCACCTGGCGGCAGATCAGCTTGTAGAGCTGGATCTGGTCGGCGGCGGCGACCACTTCGGCGTAGCTGTAGTTGATCTCAAACTGCGAGGGCGCCACTTCGGGTGATCCTTTTCGTTCTGGAAGCCCATCGCGCGCTGCACTTCGGCCGACGTGTCGATGAAGGTGCGCAGCGGGTCGCCCGGCAGCGAGTGATAGTAGCCGCCGGTGTTGACGAACTCGAACTTGCCGGTCTCGTGATAGCTGCCGCTCGGCGTCCGTGCCCTTGAACAGGAAGCCTTCGATTTCGTTGGCGGCGTTGAGCGTGTAGCCGTTCTTCTCGTACAGCTGTCTGCGCGAAGGCCTTCAGCACGCCGCGAATGTCGGCCGAGTACGGCGTGCCGTCTTTGTCGATCACTTCGCCGAACACCAGCACTTTGCCCGGGCCGAAGACGTCGGCCGGCGCCCAGTAGAACGCGCTCCAGTCGATGCCCAGGCGCAGATCGCATTCGCGCTGCGCGGTGAAGCCGCGGATCGACGAGCCGTCGAAGGTCAGGTTGTCCGCAGCTCTTGATCAGGAACTTCTTGTCGTAGTCGAGCATGTGCAGCCGGCCTTCAAGGTCGCTGAACAGCACGGTGACGGCCTTGATGCGCTTTTCATCGGTCAGATAGCGCAGGCGCTCTTCCTGAATCTGGTGCATCGGCACGCGCCCAGGCGCTGGGCCTTTGCGGACAAGTTCATCTCTTCCAGTTTGTCATATGGCAGTTCAAGAAAGTCGCGAAGTGGGTCAGACATGGATCTCCTCTAGAATGGAAAAAGATAAGACGTGACGACCAAACTTGGGTTGGGTCGTCACGTCCTGGTGACTAACTATTAACCTGCCGGCATTATAGGGGATGCGTCTTTTGCGTCAAGGCCAGCCCCAGCGATGCTCAATCTGAACACTACCAGCTTTCGCATAGCCAAATAGGCGGCTATGGCGCGTTTGTTTTCAATTGAGAATTGCTGAGCCAGCCCTCGGGGTGCGCCGCACGCGCTAAAATTCATTTCGTGAAGCCTATCCAGTCCTATAACCCCCTTGTTGGGCGTGATGTGATCAGCGTCACGGATATGACAAAAGACGATATCGCAGCCGTGCTCGCGCAGGCAGGGCGTTTTGAAAGCCGTTTGATGCAGGATCGATGGCCATTGCAGTTATTCAGCGGTCGCATTTGTGCGACCGTTTTTTATGAGCCGAGCACGCGTACACGCTTGAGTTTTGAAAGCGCCATGCACCGGCTGGGCGGTTCGGTCATCAGCGTGGCCGATGCGCTAGCAAAAGCAGCAGCGCCGTAAAAGGTGAAACGATCTACGACTGGCGCGCATGATCGAAAGCTATGCCGATGTGATTGTGCAACGCCATCCGGACGTCGGCTCCGCCCGCGCGCTGGCCGACGCCGCCAGCGTCCCGGTTATCAACGCCGGCGACGGCACCGGCGAACATCCGTCGCAGGCCATGCTTGATCTGTACACCGATCGAGCGCGAAAGGGCTCACTGGAGGATTGACCGTGGCCATGGTCGGCGATCTCAAAAACGGCCGCACCGTGCATTCGCTCTCGCAGGCGCTGGCGCACTGGGGCGCCAAGCTGAGTGTGGTGTCGCCACCCGCGCTGGCCATGCCCGAAGAACTGATGGACACGCTCACAGCGACGGCGTGACTTTGAACAAACGACAGATCTGCGCGCCGGGCTGGCCAAGCCGATGTGGCCTACGTCACGCGCGTGCAGCAGGAGCGCTTTACCTGGCCCGATCAGACTACATGCGCTACAAAGGCGTGTATGTGATCAACGCCGACATGTTCGCGCGGCCAAACCGGCATTGATCGTGATGCACCCGTTGCCGCGCGTCGACGAAATCTCAACCGATGTCGACGCGCTGCCCAATGCCGCCTATTTCAAACAGGCGCGCTATGGCGTGTTTGTGCGCATGGCGTTGCTGGCGATGGTGTTCGGCGCAGTGTGAATCACACAAACCGCATGGACGACGCCATGACTCAAGACGAAATGAACTGGCAATTCTTGACAGCCGCGCTGTTGTTGACCGCCTGCACGGCGCCTGCTGCGACGGCGACGCCAACCAGCGCCGCACCGTGCCTCGCGCCAGTCAGCCACACCCGCGCCGACAGCGTCGCCCGAACCCGCGGCAATCCCCAGCGCCACGCCGCCGCGCATCAACCGCGAAGCCGTCGACGCATTCGATGTGGCCGCCGGCTTGGCCGAGGCGTCAACTTTGGCAACATGCTCGAAGCGCCCACCGAAGGCGAGTGGGGCATCACGCTGGACGAGTCGTATTTCGAGCTGGTGAAAGCGGGCGGATTTCAACACCATCCGGCTGCCGGTCCGCTGGTCGGCGCATGCGCTGGACGAAGCGCCTTACACGATCGATCCGGCGTTTTTTGCGCGTGTCGACTGGGCGGTGGACAACGCCACCCAGCGCAAGCTAAACATCGTGATGAACATGCATCACTACGAAGACCTGATGAAGAAGCCGCAGGATCATCAACAGCGCTTCGTCGCAATGTGGCGGCAGATCGCGCGCGCTATACCGATCGACCGCACAGCGTCCTGCTTGAGATGTGCAACGAGCCCAATGGCATGTCGGCCAAATTTTGGAACAAAGTCTTCCTGGATGCGCTGGCCGAAGTGCGCAAAACCAACCCCGGCCGCAACGTCGTCATCGGCGGCGTCGATTGGAACACCATCAACGGGCTGCAAGAACTGAAGCTGCCCGAAAGCTGATCGAAACATCATCGCCACGTATCACTATTATGCCCGCTATCAGTTTACGCATCAGGGCGCCGATTGGGTCGATGGCGCAAACGCGTGGTTGGGCACCCCATGGGAGGGGCAAGCCGCGACAAGGTTAATGTCGATTTTGATCTTGATCGCGCCGAAGCCTGGGCCCAGGCCAACAATCGCCCGGTTTGGATGGGTGAATTTGGCGTCTATTCAAAAGCAGACATGGCATCGCGCGAAAAATGGACCCACTATGTTGCCCGCGAAGCTGAACGCCGCGGCATCTCCTGGTCCTACTGGGAATTCGGCGCCGGCTTTGGCGTCTAGATCCCGCAAAGAAAGCGTGGGTTCCAGAGATCAAGCGCGCGCTGATTCCGTAAGAGCGTAAAGATTCAGATAGTCCAGATTAAGAAGTCTGCACTGCCGCAGCTTGCAGATTTACTGGATTCTGACCTGGATTCTGAATTCTTCCCCGCTGCGCGCGCCAACCGATCCCCAATCGCCTCCCCGAGGCCGTTCGTGGGATCCGCGAGTTGTGCGCACAAGATGGCGCGACACCGCTGTCGTCGAGCGCGCGCAGGCCGGCGTAAAGTGCGCGGGCGACGGCTTCGGGCGTGTCGCCCAGCACGTATTGCGGATGCAGCGCGCGGCAGGCATGTGCCTGTTGCTGCGTGATGAGCAGGCCACAGCGCGCGCCACGCGCCGTGAGATCGGCGTGCTGCGCGATCAGGCTTTGGGTATCTGACAGCAATCGCAGCTCAGCGCGCGGCGCATAGTGCGATTCGAGCAACCCAGGCCCGAGCCCGGCGGCGCGCGTGATGTGCCGCTGCGCCGGCTGCACTGCAATGCCCAACGCCGTGATGCGCTCGCGCGCCACGCCGCCCGGCCGCAGAATTTCCGGCGCGTCGCCCAGCAGATTGAGCACGGTCGATTCCACGCCGATCCGAGTTGCGCCACCGTCGATTACTGCGTCGATGCGGCCATCCAGATCATCCAGCACATGTTGCGCGGTGGTGGGGCTGACGTGTCCAAACAAGTTCGCGCTCGGCGCCGCAATGGGCAACCCGCTCGCGCGCAAGAGCGCAAGCGCCACCGGATGATCAGGCACACGCACAGCCACGCTTGCCAGGCCGGCTGAGACGATCTGTGGCACCTCCGGCCGTTTTGGCAGCACCAGCGTCAGCGGACCGGGCCAGAACGCCGTGGCAAGCTTTTCGAGCAGCACGGTCTGTGCTGTCGTGAGCGCGCTGAGATCTGCAACGCGAGCAAGATCATCGATAGTGGCAAGATGCACGATTAACGGATCATTGAGCGCGCGTTGTTTGGCCGCGAAGATGCGCGCAGCCGCGCGCGCGCTGAGCGCGTTCGCTCCCAGCCCATAGACAGTTTCAGTAGGGAAGGCCACCAGCCCATCGTGTTGTATCAGCGCAGCCGCTTGCGCGATGGCTTCCGGGGTGGTGGGCAGGCGCAATGTCATCGCCAGAATTTTACCGAGCGTGACGCGGTCCGTTGAACCGCACCGACTTTTCGCGCACACAAACGACGGGTCATGTCCGAAACACGGTGCGATTCCAACCTCGGTCGGGCGCGAAAACTCCCGGCCGGTCAACAAAAACCTTGGGCTAATCGCAGGTGTGTATAATCAAAAAATCTTACGCCGAAGGAAAAGTACCGTAAATTAGTATGGAGAACAAGGGAACCCCCACCAGCCCAGGCTCGGGGGACGACTTTTCTGCGATGCTCTCTGAGCACCTCTCGCAGTCTGCCGTCAACAACTTCGAGAGGGATCAACTCGTCGCAGGTCGAATTATTTCGATCGCTGAGCGCGAAATTTTGATTGAACTGGGTGCCAAGTCAGAAGGCATCGTCTATGGTAAAGATATTGAAGCTTTGCCAAAGGATGTTCGTGCCGCGCTCAAGGTTGGCGACGAGGTGTATGCCTATGTCGTTCAACCAGAAGACAACAACGGCAACGTTGTATTGTCACTCGCCAAAGCCATCGCCGAAAAGGATTGGCGCAATGCCGAAGAACTGTTCCAGCGCCAGGAAGCTATCGAGGCGATGATCGCCGGCTTCAACAAGGGCGGTGTGATCATCAAAGTCGGCCGATTGCGCGGGTTTGTCCCGGCATCGCAGTTGTCGCTCACACACCAGCGCATGCTGGGTGAAGAGTCGCTGCCGCCGGAGCAACGCTTCCAAAAACTGGTCGGTCAGAAGGCACTTATCAAGGTCGTCGAAATCGACCGCGATCGCAACCGTCTGATTCTGAGCGAACGCGCCGCCGCAAAAGAGGCGCGCACGCAGCTCAAAGACAAGTTGCTGGCCTCGATCGAACCCGGTCAGGTGCTTGAAGGCATTGTCAGCAGCGTTAAAGAGTTCGGCGCCTTCGTCGATCTCGGCGGCGCCGATGGCATGATTCACCTTTCAGAGATGTCGCACACGCGCATCAAGCATCCGAACGAGCTTCTGAAAGAAGGCACCAAGGTCAAGGTCAAAGTGCTCAGTGTCGAAAAAGATGCTGGCCGCATTGCCCTCAGCCTGAAGGCGCTGGCCACCGACCCGTGGTCGAAGATCGAGAAGAAATACAAGGCTGGCCAATTGGTCGAAGCCGAGGTGATCAAAGTCCACAACAAGCACGGCGTGTTTGCGCGCTTGAAGGATGATGAAGCGATCGAAGGTCTGATCCCGCTAAGCGAGCTCTCGGACAAACAGATCGCCAGCCCGCGTGAAGTGGTGAAAGAAGGCCAGGAGCTGACATTGCGCGTGTTGCGCGTGGACGCCGAAGCCCGCCGCATCGCGTTGAGCCTGCGCCGCGTCAACGATCCGAAATATGCCGACAGCGACTGGCAGGGTGAACTGCCTGATCTGACGACGGACGACGAGCCGACCGAGTAGGTTGGTCAGTCATCGACCTTAATACAAAAAGCGCAGGAAACTGCGCTTTTTTGTTGCATTGCCCTCGCGTTGCAGCTATCCCTTACCCACATACGGGTGAAGTGTTGCTGATCCCTTTACGACGATTTCGCCACGTATTTAGGGGTATTGTTACCGGAGAAAGCACATCTTCCCGCACTCGGCGCGGGAAGATGTGCTTTCTCCGGGCTAATCTCCGTGAGCTCGTGCGCGAAACGTCATCGATCGTCAGAGGATTACAATAATCGTGATCAATTCCAAACGCTGGTCTGACGCCCGATGTATGTGCAAATGGAACCTGCTATGCTACAGACAGTTGCAGGCGCCTAGAGATGATTCGCGGGCATGCGTTTAATACATCTGCCGCGTATTCAACGCTTTTTGTGAGTGGCTCTTGCCAATACCCTGCTGACATATAAGACAGTTCTAATGGGATGGATTGACAATCCCACAACGTCTTTGAGAACCGGATAGTTTTGAAGAGGTGGATTTGTGGCTAACGGAGATAAATTACAACGATTTACACAACGAGCCCGCAAGGTTCTTGCGCTTGCGCAGGAAGAAGCTGAGCGGCTATCGCACAATTACATCGGCACCGAGCACCTCCTTCTTGGCATTGTCCGGGAAGAAAACGGCATCGCCGGGCGTGTTTTGCGTGAATTGGGCGCAAAACCCGATCGTGTCGCCGAAATGGTCGAACGCATGACCGGCGCCGGGCGCCGCGGCGCTTCCGAGCGCAAGCTCGATCTGACCCCGCGCACCAAGCAAGTGATCGAATTTGCCGTCGACGAGGCGCGCAAGCTCAATCACTCGTTTATTAGCACCGAGCACCTGCTGTTGGGCCTGATTCGTCAGGGCGATGGTGTCGCGATCGATGTGCTGCGCCAACTTGGGCTGACGCCCGAGCGGATTCGCCGAGAAACACTGCGCGCAGTGCAAAGTGAGCAGCAATCGGAGGGCGCCGCCAAGCCGCAGGGGACAACGTCCGCATCATCCGTTGCGCCCAAGAAAGAACGGCCAAAAACCCCGGCGCTTGACCAGCTCGCGACAGACCTGACGGGTCTGGCAGAAGCAGGCAAGCTCGATCCGGTCATCGGCCGCGAAAGCGAAATCGAACGCGTGATCCAGGTACTGGCGCGCCGTTCAAAGAACAACCCGTGCCTGATCGGCGAGCCCGGTGTCGGCAAAACCGCGATCATCGAGGGCCTGGCGCAGCGCATTGTGGCTGGCCAGACGCCGGAGCCGCTGCTTGGCAAACGCGTCATGCAGCTCGATGTCGGTTCACTCGTGGCTGGCACCATGTATCGCGGCCAGTTTGAAGAGCGCCTCAAGCGCGTGATCGACGAGGTCAAGTCCAGCGACACGATTCTGTTTATCGACGAAGTGCACATGCTCGTCGGCGCCGGCGCGGCTGGCAGCAGCGTCGATGCCGCCAACATCCTCAAACCTGCGCTTGCGCGCGGCGAATTCCAGTGCATTGGCGCGACCACGCTAAACGAATACCGCAAACACATTGAGAGCGACGCTGCGCTTGAACGGCGCTTCCAACCGGTGTATGTTGAAGAGCCGACGCCAGAAATGGCGATTGAGATCCTGGCCGGCGTCAAAGGCGCTTACGAACAGCATCACAAACTCAAGATCAGCACAGAAGCGGTCAAAGCCGCGGTGCAGTTCTCATCGCGCTATGTTCCGGATCGCTATTTGCCGGACAAAGCCATCGACCTGATCGATGAGTCGGCGTCGCGCGTGCGCATGTATAAGTCGCCGCAGTCGATCAACCTGCAGAAGGCATTCCGTGAGCTTCGGCAGCTCGAAGCCGACCAGCAAAAGGCGATCGATGCCGAGCAGATTGACGAAGCCAATGACATGCGCGATCGCGCCTCGATCATTCGCGATCAGATCGAATCGTTGCGTTCGGATTTCGACCATGAGGCTGAAGGCCCGGTCGTCAGCCCGGAGGACATCGCCGAGGTTGTCGCAATGTGGACGGGCATCCCGGTCAAGCGCATTGCCAGCACCGAGCAGGAGAAACTCGTGCATCTCGAGGGCGAGCTGCACAAACGCATCATCGGCCAGGACGAAGCCGTGGTTGCGATCGCCAAGGCCATGCGCCGCGCGCGCGTGGGTTTGAAAGATCCCAAGCGCCCACTGGGCTCGTTTATCTTCCTGGGCCCGACGGGTGTGGGCAAGACCGAGCTGACCAAAGCGCTGGCCGAGCAGATTTTTGGCAGCGAAGACGCGTTGTTGACGCTGGACATGAGCGAATTCATGGAGCGCCACACCGTTGCGCGCCTGGTTGGCGCGCCTCCGGGTTACGTCGGCTATGACGACGCGGGCCAGCTGACTGAAGCCGTTCGCCGCCGGCCATACACCATCGTGGTGCTGGACGAAATCGAAAAGGCGCATCCGGAAGTCTTCAACATGCTGCTGCAGATTATGGAAGAAGGCCGGCTGAGCGACGCCCGTGGCCGCAAAGTCGACTTCCGCAATGCCTGCATTATCATGACCAGCAATGTCGGCGCTGAAATGATCAAACGCGAGAGCAAACTTGGGTTTGCCGTCAAAAAAGACGAGGTCAAAGAGGCCGAGCTGGCGTTTACCGAGGTAAAGACAAAGCTTCTCGAGCAGCTCAAGCGCGTGTTTCGGCCGGAGTTTCTAAACCGCGTCGATGCCACAATCGTGTTTCGCCCGCTCACCAAGGCCGAAATCGGCAAGATCGTCTCGCTGGAGCTGGCCAAGGTGCAAAAGCGCCTCGCTGAGCACAGCCTGACGATCAACGTGTCTGATGAAGCCAGCGCCTGGCTGGGTGAGAAAGGCTACGATCCGGATTACGGCGCGCGCCCGTTGCGCCGCGTGATCCAGAACGAAGTCGAAGATCTGCTCAGCGATGGGCTGTTGTCCGGGCGCTTCAAGCCGGACACCACAGTCATGATCGGCCTGGCCGATGGCAAACTTACCTTCGCTGCCGAAGGCGAGACACTGCCAACGCCGGCCACACCTGGAATTGGCGAACCTGCTCCAGATGCGCTGATCGCTCAAAACTAAGATCTCGCAACACAACGCCTCACATAAAACGAGCGGCTCCGGCAACGGGGCCGCTCGTTTTGCGTACGCTTAATTCCCCAAAATTTTGAGGCCTGACCGGTTAAATTGGGCTATTCGGCGAAATCACCCCATGCGTAGCGCTATCACTTACCCACAAATGGGTGAAGGGTTGCTGATCCTATTGCGACGATTTCGCCGCGGATTAGAGGCATTTTTACCGTAGAAAGCACCATCTCCCCGCGCTCTGCGCGGGGAGATGGTGCTTTCTACGGTAAAAATCTCTGCGAGCTCGTGAGCGCAGCGCGACTCTGACTCAGCCAAGTGACTGAGCTCTGATTCAAGTTGAGCGCATGCTTAGAAACGCGTCATGCATGACGCCGGAACTGCCGCTTTTGGTGCGTTGCATTCAGTCTGTCGATGGGTTCGTCCTGAAAAAGCGTGTGGTCCAAAGGCTTGCACGCGACCATGCTTATGCCGATATTAACCACGACTAAAGAATACACATCGTTTTGTCAAATGTGAAAGTTTATGAACGCAACGAAATGGATCGCTACCGCCCTTGGACTCTGCTTGACCTTGTTTGTATCCGCCTGTGTTGCTGGCATGTCCCGGGAGGTGCCGCCGCAGTCGCTGCAGGGCAATAGCAAACTCGCCATTAAAAACGCTGTTGCGCCGGTGCTTGGGCCGTATCAGTCCGTGACTGCCACACCCAAAATTATCCTGACGGCGCGCGCGATCCGCGAACAGGCGATGCACGATCTTGCAGCTTCCGCAACGGCTGATGCTGCCGCAGCACAGTCGATCACTGCTGTGGCTGAGTTGCCAGCGGCCACCATCACGGCTGAGCCAACGAGCGAACCCACGGCGGAACCGACCGTCGAACCGACTGCGCCGATTGTGGCGCCGACGGCGCTGCCTGCGATCGTCAAACTGACGTCAGCTGACGCACTGTCGACGGATCCCAAACAAGCCCTGTTGCAGCTGGTTGCACAGCAATTCACCATGCCGCAGCAGCGCATGCGCACGGTTGCGAAGGGGCCGGCGGGCCGCACCGAGCACGTGCTTGAAAGCATTGGCGACGATCAGTGGCATGAAATGAGCGATGTGGACGGCGTGGTGACGGAAATCTATCAGATTGGCGCGAAACAGTTTCGCAACGAGGGCCACGGCTGGATAATTGCAAATGCGCCGAATCCGTTGCCCGACGCCGCACTCCGCGCGCGCGATGCCGTTGCCAGCATCGATCTGCTGGCCAGCGATGTCGAATTGGAAGGCGAGTATGAGTTGAGCGGCCGCGCGACGCTGTTGTTCTACTACGCGTTTAACAAACAGGGTTCCGGAACCGCCCGCATTTGGTTTGACAGAGCGACGCTGGCGCCAGTGCGCACAGAAGTGACCTTGCTGGATGGCACGCAGATCGTCACTGAATATGCCTATGGCGATGCAGTTGTCATCCGCGTGCCCGGGCAGGGCTGGTAATCGACAGCAAAAAAGCCAGCGGCATTGTGCCGCTGGCTTTTTTTATTTTCCGGAAGTGATGCCCGCAGGGCCGCTTACCCGATCTTTGGCAGTTTGAATACCTGGCCGACGCGAATCACATCTGGATTTTTGATCTGATCTTTGTTGGCCTCGTAGATCGCTTTCCAATGCTTCCAATCACCGTAAACGGTTTTGGCGATCTTGCTCAGGCTGTCGCCCGATTTGACAGTGTAGGTCTGTTCCACCGCTTCGACTGACTTGGTCTGCAGCTCGGCGACCTGCTTTTCGAGATCGGCGATGACTTCGTCCTTCTCGATCTTGACCTGCGCCAGCGCGCCCTCAAGACTGGCGATCTGCGTGCGCAGCAACGTCATCTGATTGTTGACGTTCATGATTTCCATGGCACGCGCGCCAGAATCCTTGGCCAGCACTTCAGCTAGCTTGTCTTCCGCGGCTTTTGCGCGATCTTCGGCCGATTGGCGGGCCGCCTTTTCAGCGCCGGCGCGGCCGAGTGCGTCCTGAGCGACACGTTTGGCCTGTTCGGCTGCGGCAAGCTCGTCGCGCGTGGTCAACGCGTCGACCGCTTTGTCAAAAAGACTCTTGGTTGGCATATATTTCTCTCCCCGGCTGACGCTATCAGCCGGATCATGATTGTATCGCGTGGGGTGGGGCGTCATGCACCCCGGGTGCTGCACCCTGCAAATTGAGCGCGCAGAGATCTGCCGAGAACTGACGATCCGCCCGCGCAGCGCGCGGGCGGATCGTCAGTTCTCGGTTATTCCTGAACAACCACCATGCGCATCAGGCGGTCGCTACCCGAGATTGCGATGGCCTCGTCGCCGCCGGCCGGGCGGCCGCGCCGCGTCAGGTTTTTGGCTTTGAGCGATTTGGCATTGCCCTTGAATGTGACATAGACGATCGCATCTTCAGGCGTGGCGATCACCGCGTCGGCGACGGTCGCGTCCTTGATAAGTTTGGCGCTGATGACGCCTTTGCCGCCGCGGCCCTGGGTCGGATAGTCTTTGAAGGCCACGCGTTTGGCACGGCCATCGGTGGTGCCGAGCACCACATCGAGCTCGGGCGCCTTATCATCGGCGATGCCCATCGCCATCACGATGTCGCCTTCCAGCAGTTTCATGCCGACCACGCCGCCGGCAACCAGACCCATTGCGCGCACGTCATCCTGTTTGAAGCGGATGGCCATGCCGAGCTGGCTGAACAGCATCAGGTCTTCGTGGCCCTGGGTCAGCCGCACGCTGACGCAGCTGTCATCGTTGACCACCTGCGCGGTAAACAGCTGACCGGGCGCGCGCGGCAGCACGCTGGCGGCGCTTCGCTTGACCATGCCGTTTGACGTGGCGCAGACCATAAACGGCCCGCCTTCGTCGTCCTTTTTGACGGTGGCAGGGTCGATCGCAAACGCGCCGACGACCTCGTCTTCGCTCGGGAAGGCCGAGATGCTGCTGAGCAACGCGCCCTGGCCTTTTGTGACATCTTCCTGTGGAATCGTGCCGGCTTGCAGCACCACGCCTTTGCCGGAGCTGCCGACGATATACACCAGGTGTTTGGTGCTGGCCTTGACCACCGCAGCTGGCACAACTTCGGCCGATGAGGTCACGCGCGGCGCCCCGGACACGCGGCCGATCTTGCCGTTTTGCCCGACGATGACATAGACGTCTTCGTTCGGGATCAACTCGTGCATGGTGAGCGGGAAATCTTCCGGCGCCTGACGGCTGACGGATGACGCCTTGCCGTTCGCACCCTTGCCCGACTTGGCATCCGCTGCCGCTGCCTTCTTGGATTCGGCCGTCTGGCGTCCGCCATCCGCCGTCTTCTTTACTTCCTGCAGTTCATTGGCGACGATCGATGTCTTGCGCGCATCGCCAAAGCGTTCTTTGATCGAGAGGACTTCCTCTTTGATCACGCTCATGAATTTTGATCGGGTTCTTGAGCAGGTCCTCGAGAAACTTGATCAGTTTGCGCTTCTCGGCCAGCTCTTCCTCGAGTTTCTTGCGGTCGAGCTGCGTCAGCCGGCGCAGCGGCATCTCGAGGATGGCCTGCGCCTGGACCTCGCTAAAGCGCAGATCCGAGATCAGCCCCTTGCGGGCGGTGTCGGTGTCGCGGCTGCTGCGGATCAGCCGGATGATCTTGTCGATGATGTCCAGCGCTTTGACCAGGCCTTCCAAAATGTGCGCGCGCTCTTTGGCGCGGGTCAGGTCGAAATCGCTGCGCTTTTTGATGACGACCAGGCGGTGCTCGATAAACACCTGCAACAGCCGTTTGAGCGACAAGATGCGTGGCTCGCCGTTGACCAGCGCCAGCGTGATGATGCCAAACGACGTGCGCATGTTGGTGTATTTGTAAAGCGCGGCGAGCACTTTGCGCGGCTCATCGTTTTTGTTGATGTCGATCACGATGCGCATGCCGCGGCGGTCGGACTCGTCGTGGATGTCGGTGATGCCGGTGAGCTTGCCATCGCCGACCAACTCTGCAATGCGTTCGATCAGCGCGACTTTTGTTGACCGCATACGGCAGCTCAGAAACGATGATGTGTGTGCGGCCGCGCGTGCCATCCTCGATGTGGGCCTTGGCCTGCACCACGATCTTGCCGCGGCCGGTGGCGTAGGCTGCCTTGATCGCGTCGCCGCCTTCGACTTTTTCGCTGTAGCGAAAGACGATGCCGCCGGTCGGGAAGTCCGGTCCTTTGACGTGCTTCATCAGCTCGTCGACATCGACCTCGGCTTCGGGCATCACGCCGTCCTGCAGCTTTTTTGCCGCGCCGCGCGATTCCGAAATACGGTCGACCATCAGCAAAATCGCGTCGGAGATCTCGCGCAGGTTATGCGGCGGGATGTTCGTGGCCATGCCGACGGCGATGCCGGTGGTGCCGTTCAGGATCAGGTTGGGCAGGGCGGCCGGCAACACAGTCGGTTCTTGGGTGGTGCCGTCGTAGTTGTCGGCGAACGGGACCGTGTTTTTGTCGAGGTCGTTCAGCAGCTCCATCGCCGTGCTGGCTGAGGCGCGCCTCGGTGTAGCGCATGGCTGCCGGGCGGATCGCCATCGACCGAGCCGAAGTTGCCCTGGCCGTCGACGAGCAGATAGCGCATGGAGAAGTCCTGCGCCATGCGGGCCATCGCGTCGTAGACTGACTGATCGCCGTGCGGGTGATATTTGCCGAGCACATCGCCGACGATGCGGGCCGATTTGCGATACGGCGCTTCTGGGCGCAGACCGGTGTCGTGCATCACATACAGGATGCGGCGCTGCACGGGTTTGAGGCCGTCGCGCGCGTCGGGCAGGGCGCGGCTGACAATGACGGACATCGCATACGAGAGAAAGCTCGTCTGCATTTGTTCGTTGATATCCGCGCGTTTGATTTTGCCGAGATTTACATCGACATCCTGCCGTTCAAAGACGGTTTGCTGCCCGGTTTCGGTAGATTCCTGCTTCTTTTTTGCCATAGCACGTTTGTTCGATTATAAACAGGTCACCCCCGAAAGGGGCGCTACCCTCCGAGGGTGGGCACGATAATGGGCGGGAATCAGACCATGGAAGACCTAACTGGCAAACAACTTGGCCCGTATCAAATCATCGCGCCGCTGGGCGAAGGCGGCATGGCGTCGGTCTACAAGGCGTATCAGCCCAGCATGGAGCGCGAGGTCGCTGTCAAGGTGCTGCCGCGCCAGTACTCCACGTCGCCAGAGTATCTGGCCCGCTTCAAGCTTGAGGCGCGCTTGCTTGCGCGGCTGCAGCATCCGCACATCCTGCCGGTGTTTGATTTCGGTGAATCTGATGGCTACACCTTTATCGCCATGCCGATGATCGCCGGCGGCACGCTCAAAAACCTGATGACGGGCAAACCGATGCCGCTCGAACGCGCGGTCCTGGTTGTCTCGCAGGTCGGAGATGCGCTGGACTATGCGCACACCAGCGGACTGGTTCACCGCGATATCAAACCCAGCAACGTGCTGATCGATGATCGCGGCAACTGCCTGCTGATGGATTTTGGCATTGCGCGCATGGTGGAAGCCACGACGCGCCTGACGCAGGCTGGCGGCGTGATCGGCACGCCAATCTACATGTCGCCGGAACAAAGCGCCGGCCAGCAGATCGATGCGCGCAGCGATATCTATGCGCTGGGCGTGGTGTTATTTGAACTGGTCACCGGGCGCGCGCCCTACAACGCCGAAACGCCGCTGGCCGTGATGTTCAAGCATGTGAACGACCCGCTGCCGCTGCCGCGCAAGCTTAACCCGGCGCTGCCCGAGGCGATCGAGCACGTGCTGCTAAAAGCGTTGGCGAAGCGCCCCGGTGATCGTTATCAATCCATGGGCGAGTTTGTGCGCGCCCTGCAACGCGCGGCCCAACCAGACACCGCCAGCAATCTGACTGCTGCGCCATCGGCGCCGACGCGCGTGCTGGATGCCGCATCGGCCGCTCAGCTGAGCCAGGGCACGGCGACACACGCTTCGCCAAGCCAGGTGTTGCGCAGCCTGCTGGCGGGTGGCGCACTGCTGGCCGCGCTCGCGGCCATTGCGGCGCTGTTCTCGACCTGGATCGGCGGCACCCAGGCTGCCGCCACGCCAACCGCAGTTCAAGCCGCGTTGAGCACGCCGGGTGTTGAAATCAGCGTCACCCCGATCCTGGCGGCCGCGACGGAAACTGCGCTGGTGGTGGCGGAGGTCCCATCCGCAACGCCTGAGCCGCCGGTTGCGACCGAACCACCTGTTCCGACCGAAGTTGCGACACTTGCGCCAGAAGCGACGACCGAGCCAGTAGAAGCCGGGGCAAAACTGTTTTTTGTCGAAACCTTTCGCGGCGCGGCGCTCGATTCTTCATGGCGGAATCTTTCTGCCAGCCCGGTGCGCCCGGTCAACGGCCTGCGCTTGCTCAGCACAGGGGCGGAGTTCCCGTATGTGACGTCGGTCGCCTCGATCATCCCGGATGCGGGCGATTTTCAGCTGCGCGTGCGCTTTAACTATTCAGACTTGAGCGCGTGCGGCACCGGCATTCTGTTGACGACATATGCGCCAAAGGCCGCGGCCTCTCAAGCGGAAGCCGAGGCCTACCAGCAGGAAAACGAGCAAATTGGGTTCACCGCCGGTGTTTGGCAGGATGCGACGAATGGCATGAACTATTGGTTTCGCTCTGGCGAGCAGAAGATCGAGCAACCTGTTATGGGCGGCGTCTCAGATGCGCGCCTGCATGAAATGGTGATTCAACGAACGGGCAACGCATATGGCATGTTTCTCGATGGCCGCAAAATTCTGACCGCGGAGTCGGCCTATACACCGGGCTACCTGACATTTGGGCACCCCGCCAGAATTGAAACGTGCACAGGCTACTGGAGCAGCCTGACGATCAGCTCGGTGCAGGTGTGGACGGGCACGCCGACTGAATCACAAATCGCCGGCGCGATGACCGAATCTGCGCAGCCAAATGGCTGCACGATTGCCTGGTTTTTTGACCCGGCGCCAAATGGCTGTTTGAAGAGCGTCAAAGTCCGCCGCGCCGAACTCCAGGTGCACGAACGCGGCCGTGTGCTGTATCTGACCGATCTGCGCCGCTCGTTTGTGTTTTTGGACGGCGGCGGCTGGTCGGATTTTGCCGGACCGTTGGACGCGGCTGCAACGCAGATGCAGGACAAGCTCGGCGCGATCACAACGCCAAAGCGCCTGTGGCGTGCCTGCACCGGGTTGAGCGATCAGAATGACGAAGCAACGGCCTACGTAATCGATCCGGACGGCCGTGTGCTGTCCTGGACCGCGCGCGCCAGCACGGGCCAGTGGCTGCGTTGGGCGCATGTCGACTATGTCACGGCGAAAGGCTGCGATTAGAAGCAGAAGACCCACGGCAGGCGCCTGCTACACTCATGCACATGAGCACATTTCCAGAAGGGTTTTTGTGGGGAACAGCGACATCGTCTTATCAAATCGAAGGCGCTGCGAACGAAGATGGCCGTGGGCGCTCGATCTGGGATGATTTCTGTGCGACCCCGGGCAAAATCAAAGACGGTTCAAACGGCGATGTCGCTTGCGATCACTACCATCTCTACCAGGACGATGTCAAACTGATGCAGTCGCTCGGGTTTGGCGCGTATCGATTTTCGATCGCCTGGCCGCGCATTTTGCCAAACGGGCGCGGGCATGTCAACGGCGCGGGTGTCGATTTTTACAGCAGGCTGGTGGATGAGCTGCTTGAGCGCGGCATCACGCCGTTTGCGACGCTGTATCACTGGGATTTGCCATCTGATCTGCAGGAGCGCGGCGGCTGGGGCCACCGCGACACTGCGTTGTATTTTGCCGATTACGCCGCGATCATGGCGCGCGTATTGGGCGACCGCGTGCGCAACTGGATCACGCTGAACGAACCGTGGTGCACGGCGTTTCTCAGCCACGATATCGGCCTGCATGCGCCTGGCATTAAGAACCCAGCCTTGGCGCGCCGTGTTGCCCACAACACCATGCTGGCCCACGGCCTCGGCCTGCAGGCGCTGCGTGGCTCGCTGCCTGTGACGGACACGCCGGCCAACTGCGGCATCGCGCTAAATTTCTCGACGAAGATGCCGCTGACCAACAGCCCTGAAGACAAACAAGCGTGCGCAGAAGCGGTTGAACCCCTGGGCGATTGGTTTGTGCCGCCGATCTTGTACGGAACGTATGACCCGCGCCTGCCATTGCCGGAAAACATTCAGGCGGGCGATATGGCGATCATCGCGCAACGCAACGACTTTATCGGCGTCAATTACTACACGCCGGTGCGCATCAAGGCTGGCCGGAAGGGTATGCCGGAGATCGCGCGCAACGACAAGGCAAAGTTCACGACGATGGACTGGGAAGTCGAACCCAAAGGCCTCAAGCTGTTGCTGATGAATCTGCATGCCGCCACACGCGGCCAGGTGCCGCTGTATGTCACCGAGAATGGCGCGGCCTACAACGACACGATCGACGCCGACGGTTGCGTGCACGACAAGGCTCGCGTTTCATACTTCAAGGGACATCTGACGGCGGTGCAGCAAGCCATCAGCGCCGGTGCCGATGTGCGCGGCTACTTCGCCTGGTCGTTGATGGACAACTTTGAGTGGGCAGAGGGCTATCAGCAGTGCTTTGGCATCGTCAAGGTCGATTACAAAACGCAAAAGCGCATCGTCAAAGACAGCGCCAAGTTTTTGAGCCAGTGCGCCGCGGCCAACGCGGTTGTGTAGGAAGATAACAGAACACAGACAACAGAATACAGACGACAGAACACAGATCATGTTGTGCTGCGCTCGAGGTCTGTATTCTGTTGTCTGTATTCTGTTGTCTGTTTCTGTTATCTTCCTACAGCCGGTCCAAAAATGCCTTCGGGTTTTTCAAAAACGAACTGGTGACGCGGAAGTGCTCGGTGTCTTCGTAGTCAACCGGCGCGATTTGTCCGCCCGCGAATTCGAGGATGACGGCGCCGGGCAACGCCATCAGGATCGGCGAGTGTGTGGCGATGATGAACTGCGCGTTTTGCGTCAGCATGTGTTTGATCAGCGCGAGCAGGGTGAGCTGGCGCTGGGGCGAGAGCGGGGCTTCGGGTTCGTCGAGCAGATACAGCGCGTCTGGCACAAATCTGTTCTGAAAGAACTCGAGAAATCCTTCGCCGTGCGATTTTGTGTCGATGCCGCCGCCGTAGCGGCGCGCAAGTGCGCTTATTTGACTCGTGTAGACGCCGCGCGCCAGCGATCGCGCGTATTCTGAGCTGTTGCGCAGGGTTTGGTCCACGGCCTTGCGATTGCTTTCCATCTCGGCGCGGGTTTCAGCTTCGCGTTTCACAAAGCCGAAGAAATCTTCGGCGCGCAAGAACAGACCGCGTTTTGTGCGCTTGCTCCAGGCCACCGTCATGTGGTCCGCCAGGGCGCGGGCGGGTGCCAGCGTGGCATCTCGTTCGACATCGACCGCGCCGGCCGTCGGCAGATTGGCCGAACACGCGATGGCTTCGAGCAGGGTGCTCTTGCCGCTGCCGTTCTCGCCGACAAAAAAGGTTACAGGCGCAGAAATTTCGATGCGCGGCAATGCGCGCACGAGCGGCAGGTTGAACGGGTACAGCGTGCTTAACGCGGCGTCACACGCATTGATCGCGACAGAACGGAGGTGCACGGACGGTTTGCTACTGGGCATGGCGCGGCGGTGAATACGGAAACAGACTGCTAATCGGCAGATAACGCAAGGTCCCAACCCTATCAGGTTGCCTGCAACACCGTTTCTTGCCCGTCTGGATTCACATTTGTGCGGACCAGACGCGTATATTCTCGCAGAGACGCGGCGCGATTAATGCTTGGAGCCTTGTCAAAACTTGCGCTTGCCAGTATTGTTACGCCCTTAGTGCCCGTCCGTAAATTTTAGACATTTCACCAGCGCCTGCTCGCGTGTGGATGACTCCAAGTTGAGCACCGCGTCTCACATTGCCGCTCACATGCTGTAGACAAAATAGCCGGTGCAGAGTCTCACTGTTGCGGAGCAACCCCAAGCTGCGTTCCGCCGCCAGAAATTCAAGAGGAGAACACGAGATGAAGTTTAGTATGCGATATTCTCACACGCTGATCGCCACAGCCGCCGCGCTGCTGCTTGCAGCCTGCGGTGGCGCGCCAGCCACACCCGCCGCGGCGCCGACGACCGCGCCGGTAGCCGCGCCCACTGACGCGCCAAAGGCCACCGAAGCCCCGGCCGCTCCCGCACCCACGGAAGCGCCGAAGCCCACCGATGTGCCGGCGCCGACCGAGGCGCCCGCACCGACTGAAGCCCCCGCCGCCGCAGCCGGCAAAACCATTGTCGTGGTGACATCCGAAGACTCGGTCTCACTCGACCCGAGCCGCGCCTTCGAATTTGTGCCGGGCTTTGTGCACAAACACGCGTATCAGACGCTGGTCACGTTCCCGGCTGATTCAGCCGCGGAAATCAAACCGGCTCTGGCTGAAAAGTGGACGATTTCTGACGACGGCAAGACCTACACGTTCACGCTCAACAAGGCTGCCAAGTTTTCAGACGGCAAACCAGTCACATCGAAAGACGTGCTGTTCTCGTTTATGCGTTTGAAGAACATCAAGGGCAACCCGTCCTCGTTGTTCGCTGCAACCAGCGTCGACAAGATCGAAGCCACGGACGACAGCACCGTCGTCATGACACTGGCCAATCCGAACCCGGCCGTGCTGTCAATTCTGACCGGCAGCTTCTTCAGCGTGATGAACAGCGAAGCGGTCAAAGCCAAGGGCGGCACGGATGCCGAGGACGCCGACAAATCCGACAAGGCCGAAGAGTGGCTGAACTCGAATTCAGAAGGCAGCGGCCCATACAAGCTGGTCAAGTGGGAGAAGAAGGTGGAAGCCATCCTCGAACGCAACGCCAACTACTGGGGCACCGCACCCGCGATCGAGCGCATCGTGATTCGCAATGTGCCGGAAGCCGCCGCGCAGAAGCTGGCGCTCGAAGCCGGTGAGGCTGATATCGCGTTCGATCTGAGCGCCGACCAAGTGCCATCGCTCAAGAGCAACGACAAGGTCAAAGTCTTCGAGGGCCCGGGCAATGTGGTGTTCTTCCTGCTGATGAATGCGGACAAAGCCGTTGGCGCGGAAATGTCCGATGCCAAAGTGCAGCAGGCTGTGCGGCTTGGCCCTCGACTACGAGGGGATCAAGGCGTTGACCGGCGGCAAATCCGCCACACCCGCGTCGGTCATTCCGATCGGGTTTATCGGCGCATACGGCGAAGACAAGGCGCCCAAGCGCGATGTCGAAGCCGCCAAGAAGCTGTTGGCTGAAGCTGGTCTGGACAAGGGTCTGACCGTGTCGCTCGACTATCCTGACTTCAGCAACTCCGGTGTCAACTTCGCCACGCTGGCGCAGAAGATTCAGGCCGACCTGGCCGAAGCCGGCATTACCGTCGAGCTAAAGGGCGCCGAAGTCGGCGTGTGGCTGGCTGCCTATCGCGATGGCAAGTCGGCGTTTACGCTCTCGCTGTGGGGCCCCGACTTCCTGGATCCGGGCAACTACCTCGAGTTCCTGCCCGAATACAAAGTTGGCAAGCGCGCAAACTGGACGAACGCCAACTCCGACGCAGCCATTCAGAGCATCCGCGACAAAGCAGCGGTTGCGACCGCGCCGGAAGAGCGCGTCAAGCTGTTTGGCGAGATGCAGGACTTCCTGCAGCAGAACGGCCCATTTGCGCCGCTGTTGCAGGCTGGCACGCAGATCGGCTATTCGGCCGCGCTGAAGGGCTTTGTCTATAACCCGGCCTGGCGCGTGAACGTCGCGCTGCTGGACAAATAACATACCGTAACACTGCGTTGGCGGCGAAATCGCGCTATCTCCCACGCTGCGGGGGACAGCGTGATTTCGCCGCCAGGCGCACAAAACTATGCAGCTCATCCGGTTTTTGCTCCGCCGAATTGTGCTGTCTGTGCCGTTGCTGATCGGCGTCACACTGCTGACGTTTGTCATCTCGCATACCGTGCCGAGCGATCCGCTGGTGTCGAACCTTGGCCAGCGCGCGATGAGCGACCCTAAAGTCGTCGCCGCGTTCAAATCTGAGTGGGGGCTGGATCGGCCGCTGCCAGAGCAATATCTGACCTATCTGCGCAACCTGCTGAGCGGCAACCTTGGCAAATCAATCCGCACGCGCCGCCCGGTGATCGACGATCTGCGCGCCTTCGCCCCGGCCACAGCTGAGCTGGCACTGGCCTCGATCGCGGTCGGCATCGCGCTCGGGATGACGTTGGGTGTGCTCTCGGCGGTCAACCGCAACAAGCCCATCGATCACATCGTGCGCTTTATTTCGCTGACCGGTGTGAGCGTGCCGGTTTTCTGGCTGGCGTTGATTTTGCTGTATGTGTTTTACGCAAAACTGGGCTGGGTCTCCGGGCCCGGGCGACTCGATGCCGGTTTGCAAGGGCCGGTCAAGTTCACCGGCTTTATGACGATTGACGCGCTGATCGCCGGCCGCTTCGATCTGTTTCGCAATGCGGTTTCGCATTTGATCTTGCCGGCGTTTGTGCTTGGCACATTTACATCTGGGTTGATCTCGCGGGTGACGCGGTCGGCCATGCTTGAAGTGCTGGGCAACGACTACATTCGCACCGCGCGCTCAAAAGGCCTGCGCGAACGGGCCGTGATCTTCAAGCACGCGCTGCGCAATGCGCTGATCCCGGTGGTGACTGTGATTGGGCTGTCGTTTGCGAATTTGTTGGCCGGCACCGTGCTGACCGAGCGCATTTTTGCCTGGCCGGGCATTGGTGGCTATGCGTTTCAGGCGTCGACCACGCTGGACTTTCAAGCCATCATGGGTGTCAGCCTGTTTGTCGGCTTTATTTTTATCCTGTCGAACTTGATCGTCGATATGTTGTATTTTGTGCTTGATCCGCGCATGCGGTCGGAGTAGGCCGGCGCAGCAAACAAAACACCATGACGACGATTTCGAGCCCACAGATCCTCCCGCCCACCAGCCGGTTTAAGTTTGGCCGTTTTCTCGCGCGCAATCCGCTCGCGACAATCGGGTTGCTGCTGCTGACGGCCTGGCTGTTTATCAGCCTGACCGCGCCGTTGATTTCGCCAGTCGAGCCGCGCAAGCAAAACATCCCCAAGCGCATGACGCCGCCGGGCAGCGCGTTTACGTTTGGCAGCGACCAGCTTGGCCGCGATGTGATGACGCGCGTGTTTTATGGCGGGCGCACATCGTTGCCGGGCGGCATCATCGTGGTGGTCGTGGCGATGCTGATTGGCACGTTTTTGGGCGCGATTGCTGGCTTTCTGGGCGGTTGGGTCGATGAAGTCGTGATGCGCCTGACCGAAGTCTTTCTCGCCTTTCCGACGATTATTCTGGCGATGACGATCGCGGCTGCGCTGGGGCCCAGCCTGTTCAACGCCATCATCGCGATGATCGTGGTCTGGTGGCCCGGGTTTACGCGGCTGGTGCGCGCGCAGGTGATGTCGACAAAACGGCGCGACTTTGTCGAAGCCGCGCGCGCCCTGGGCGTGTCGCCGACGCGGCTGCTGTGGCGCACGATTTTGCCGAACTGCGTCGCGCCGATCATCGTGCTTGCTACGACCGATCTCGGCACGGCGATTCTGGTGTTCGCCGGGTTGAGCTTCCTTGGGCTCGGGCCGGATCCGTCTGTGCCGGAGTGGGGCCGCATGATCGCGGACGGCACGCAATTTTTTGATCAGTGGTGGCTTTCGGTCTTTCCTGGCCTGGCCATCTTTACGATTGTGCTGGCGTTCAATTTTATCGGTGATGGCGTGCGCGATGCGCTCGACCCGCGCCTGCGGAATGAATGACGCAGCCCAATCACAATCGCCCGCACACATTGCATTGGAGAAAGAAATGCCTGATTACAACAAACGCCTGCTGGCTGTGCAAGAAGCCATGTCCGAGCGCAAGCTCGATCTGATGTTTTTGCCGTATTGCGCCAATTTGCACTATCTGACCGGCATCGCGCGCGAAGAGCAAAACTTCGGCAACACGATGTATCCCGGCGACTGGATGATGGGCGCGTGGATCGCACCCGGCCGCCAGCCGGTGTTGACGTTGCCGCGCATGCAGGCGGCGTTTCATGGCGTGGTCAGCGGTTACGACACGCGCGTGATGCCGGACGCCGGCGATTCAATCGCGTTTGTCGGCGATGTGATTAGCGGGCTGGGTGTGAGCGGCGCGGCGACGGTCGCGATCGAAGACCGCGCGCGCGCTGAGACTGTGATGCGCATACAGTCGCTGCTGCCGGCTGCGCGCTTTACCTCGGCCTCAGACGTGCTGCGCCCGATGCGCGTGATCAAAGATGCCGATGAGCTGGCGATCTTGCGCGCGGCCGGCAAAATCACCGAGGCCGCGTACGTCGCCACGCTGGCAAACCTGCGCCATGGCATGACCACGCTGGATCTGATCACCGAGGTTAATTTTCAGCTCAAGAAACACGGGTCGCTGGCGCCGTCGTTTCAAACCAGCTTTTACAACATGGGGCGCAACTTCCCGTTTGACTTTCACAACCGCGAGGAGATGCTGTTGGTCCCGCTTGAGCCGCCAGTGTCGATCTCGTTTGACTTTGGCTCGGTGCTCGACGGGTTGTGCTACGACTATGGGCGCTCGGTGTATTTTGGCGAACCCGATGCCGAATATCGCGCGATCTACGGGCTTGTGATTGCGTCGCAGGCCGCTGGCATCGCCGCACTCAAGGCCGGCAACACCTGCGAACAGGCCGATGCGGCGGCGCGCAAAGTGATCGAAGATGCCGGCTATGGCACTGCGTTTCGGCACCGCCTCGGCCACGGCATCGGCATGGATGTGCACGAGCCCCCGTTTCTGACCAAGGGCGGCACTACCGTGATGCAACCCGGCATGTGCTTTACGATCGAGCCCAGCATCTTTGTGCCGCACCAATATGGCGCGCGCATCGAAGACATCGTCGTTGTTGGCGAGCAGGGCGGCATTCCGCTGACGAGCGGATTTAAGGAACTAAAAGTGATTGCCTAGTAGTGCGTCAAGGCAAAAAGTTTGGGTGCCGAATTCACGATCCCCGTGCGGAGCGCGGGGATCGTGAATTCGGCCGACGATAAGCTTTGCTTTGACAGACTATGAGTAGAACACGGCCGGGCCGCGGCCCGGCCGCCTCCCGGCCGTGTTCTACTCGAGAGCCTCCGGGTCGCCTCCCGGCCGTGTTCTACGCACAAACTGAAAGTCGCAGCGCTTGTCGCCCAAGCCGATGGCGGTCGGGCGAATCAGCATGTGCGTGGGGTGGTCGTCCATAAAGCGCTCGTCGGTTTCACAGAAAATCGGGATCAGCTCCGGGGCTTTGGCGCGGCGCATCGCTTCGCACCAGTTGCACTCCGTCACAAAAAAGCGCACGCGTTCAGGCGTGTAGTGCTCGAGTTCACCCTCGCATGAGAAGAACTGCATGGCCGTGTCGAAGCGCGTGGCGAGTTCGTCGGGTGGCAACGAAAATCCTGGCGCAGGCGGGCTGGTCAGATTGAGCGGCGGCGGTTGTGCTGCAGACGCGCTGTCAGACGTCGCGGCGTGGCTGACCGCGCCGCTGTCGATGATGCACTGCCGGATCAGCGCGATGGCCTGCTCTTGAGGCACACGCAGCTGCAGCGCGCGATAGAAATCGACAAACGGCTGCAGCTCGCGCGACAGCGCCTCCAGATCGCGCGGGCCGGACGGCAGCGTCGCAGGGATGGCCATCGCGTGCGCGCTTTCAAGCATCGCGCGCGCGGTTGCGGGGTCGAACGCCTCGCTCAAAATGTCCAGACACACGCTTGCTTGAAAACGATTGGTGCGCATGATAGGAACTATAACGGTCTGTGTCCCGTGCATCAAAACAGAAGCCACAGATTTGCACAGATTCACAGATTTATCTTTTCTGTGAATCTGTGCAAATCTGTGGCTTCTGTTTGAGATGTTGCGGACGCCTATACTCCAACTCATGACGCGACCGCTGCGATTTGGCATTCGATTTAACAGTGATTCTGGCGCGATCCGCGATGTGGTGAGGTGGGCGGTGCTGGCCGAGTCCCTTGGTTTTGACAATTTTTGGTATTGCCATGATCTGATGAAGCGCGATGCCTGGGTCACGCTCACCGCAGTGGCCGCGGCGACATCGCGCATCCGCGTGGGCACCTGCATCGTCAATCCGTTTACCAGCAGCCCGGCCGAGATCGCCATGCACGCGGCCAGCCTGCAGGAATATTCGGAGGGCCGCTTTGTGCTGGGCATCGGTCCGGGCGATCCGCCATATCGCAGTGGGTCGGGCTGGAGCAACGCAATCCGCGGCGCGGGGTGGCCGAAGCCGTATCGCAATCCTGCGCGCGCTGTTTCGCGGCGAAGAAGTCAACATCGAGGGCGAAGTCTTTCGCTGGCGCGGCGCGCGCATGCGCATGCCGATTCCGGAGCAGCCCATCCCGATCTATATGGGCGGGCAGGGGCCGCGCGTGCTCGAACTGATGGGCGAGATGGGCGATGGCGGGTTGCCGATCATGTTTCCGCCCGAGACGATCGACGGCGTTGGCTGCGCACATCCAGACCGGGGCGGCGCGCGCCGGCCGCTCGCTCGACTGGCTTCGACCTGGCCGCATGCGTATGGTGGTCGATGGCCGAAACACGCGCCGAAGCCGAGGACGCGTTGCGCTACTTGATCGCGTATTACGGTCCGTCGCTGCGCGCTGGAGACGCTGGCGCCCGATCGGGCTGGCTCCGGCCGACTTCGAACACATCCGCGCAGCCTGGCAGGGCAATGACATGGCGCGAGCCATGCGGCTTGTCACCCCGGCAGATGTTCCAGCTGGCCATCGTGGGCACGGCCGATGAGATGCTGGCGCGGGTGCGCTGGCTGCAGCGACGAGGGCGCGACGCAGATCAACATCGGCCCGCCACTGGGCCCCAATCGCGAGTGCGCGCTGCGCAAGACAGCCGAGCAGGTGATTCGCGCATTTAAAGCGCCGTGAGTCGCACACGATCGCCGAAGCCAACCTATCGAAAGCGCGGCAGCACCGCGCGCCCAAGATAGCCGATCGTCTTGAGCGGATCGGGGCCGAGCGGCGGGCCAAAGCTGAGGTGCCGCGCGCCGGCGTCGACCAGCGGCTGCAGCCGCGTCGATCAGCGCAGCGGCATCGCCCACCACGCCGATCGCGCAGCATGGCGTCGGTTACCATGGCGATGGCTTTGGCCTCGTCACGCTCGGCCATCAGCGCGTGCTCGATCGGCCGAAAGTCTTCGCGGCTGACGCCCAGCCGTTCGTAGATCAGCGGGCTGAGCGCATGGCCGTAGTAGGCGATCTTGCTGCGCCAGGCTGTTGGCGGGCGGCGGCGCGATCGTCGTCGAGCGAAACCCAGATGCAGGCCGCCAGATCGAATGGCGCCAGCTGTTGTCGCGTTTCGCCAGCCCTGCTTCGATTAGCGGGCGCACGCCAAAATAGTGCTCGGGCGGAAACAGCAGCGGCAGCGCGCCATCGCAGCAGTTCGCCGGCCAGCCGCAGCATGCCCGGGCTCATCGCGCCGAGATAAATCGGCGTCTGGCGCGGCGCCGGTGAAGCGCAGATACGCCTCTTCCTCCCACGGCAGGTGCGCGCCGCGCAACGCCACGCGCTCGCCGCGCAAGAGGGCCTGAATCGCCAAGACCGTCTCGCGCATCAGCCCCAGCGGCTGCGTTTGCGCGATGCCGACCCACTTCAGAAACTCGCCTGCGCCGGCAGCCAGCCCCAGATTGAAATCGATTGCCGCTCAGTTCATCCATCGTGGCGGCGAACATGGCGAGCTCGGACGGATGCACGTATACGGGTTAAAAATGCACGAGCCGATCTCGATGCGCGTGGTCGCGACCGCCATCGCCGGCAGAATCGCCTGCGCGCTGCGCAAAAACAGATCGTTGCTGACCCAGAACTGGTCGAACCCGGCCTGCTCGGCGGCCTGCGCCAGCGCGATATAATCGCGCGCGGGCAGATCGTTGTTAAAGCGCAGGCTAAACCGCATCGCCTGCGTACTCATGGCAGCCACGCATCGGCTTCGATTTCGACCAGATAGCCGTCGCCGACCAGCGGCGCGCCCACCAGCGTGTTGGCCGGCCGGATCGCGCCAAATATCTCGCCATGCACGCGCGCGGCGCGCCTCCCAGTCAGCGATGTCGCGCACATAGATGCGGGTGCGCATCACATCGCGCAACGATGCGCCGAGCTGCGTCAATGCGCGCTCGATCTTGGCCAGCACAAAGCGCGTCTGGGTTTCGCCGTCGCCGCCGACCACAGAGCCGTCATCGGCGGTGGCGGTGGTGCCGCTGACACAAATCATCGGCCCGACGCGCACTGCGCGCGCATAGCCCGCCAGCGCCTCCCAGTGCGTGCCGGTATCAACAGACTGGCGTTCTTTCATATATTCCGATCGTTGATTAGCCACAGAGGACACAGAGGTCACGGAGGAAAAAAATGGCTCCGTGGCCTCTGTGCCCTCTATGGCTACAAATCAGTTATGCGTCTCGGTCAGGATTTCGGTCACCAGAAAGAGGTGGTTCTCCATGCGGCCGAGTTTGCTTTCGAGATCGGCGATGGCGGCAGGTTCGTAGAACACTGCCCGGAAGCTTTCCATGTCCGGCCAGTCCGCAGTGGTCATGAATTTGTAGGGCGTTTTGGCATACGGTGGCCAGGCGTGATCGACGCGCGCAAAGTCGGTGCGGATGACGCCAGGCATCGAGGCATTCTCCTGTTGGTGTTCGCCGAGGCGCCAGCGGACAAAGGCTTCTTCGTCTTCAGTCGGCGCGAGGTTGTAAAGCACGGTTAGTCTGACCATGCACGAATGATATAGAAAATAAAACCCTCCGGTTGCGAGTCCGGAGGGGGCAAGCCTGGGGAGACAGACGCGATTTGTCGCATTCAATGGTTGCCCACATCGTGCGTAAATCCAAACTACTGACAGTTGATAGTATGACGGCAGAGTGTGAATCCGTTCTGATAGATTCCTTTGAAAATCGCAGCAAATATTCTTGAAAAATGCTTGCTATTCTGTCGAAATTCATGCGAATGCACGTCGCATTCCATACGCTTTCCCGTATAATTTTTTATGACAAATTATCATGCGCCGTTTGCTTTCATTTCTGAAGCCGCATCGTCCCATCGTCATCGCCCTGATCGCCGCAAACATATTGCTTTCGGCCATGCTGACGATTGGCCCGCTGGTGACCAAAGCCATCGTCGATGACGTGATCTCCGCGCGCCAGTTGCAATTGTTGCTGCCGTATCTCGGCGCGTTTATCGCGGTCACGGTCGTGCGCACGACGATGACGTATTTCTATTCCTACGGCCAGAACAAGCTTGGCCAGCTGGTGATGACCGATGTGCGCGCGGCGCTCTATCGCAAGATGCTGGCGCTGCAGTTTTCGCTTTTACGACAAGGAGCAGACCGGCCGGCTGATGTCGCGCATTTCAAGCGATGTCGAAAGCACGCGTTTGTTTCTGTCGCAGATTCTGGTCGAATCGATCAGCCATACGCTCACGATCATGTTGGCCAGCATCGCGACCTTGCAGCAGGATGCGTTGCTGGCGCTGATTGCCATCGGCCCGCTGATCGCCTCCGGCGTCGGGTTGTTTTTGACTCACCGCAGCCTGCGCGGGCCGTGGGGCAAGCAGCACGAGCGCTTTGCGCGCTGTCGGCCACGCTGCAGGATTCGCCTGGCGGGCATCAAAGTGGTCAAGGCATTTGCGCAGGAGCCGCAGGAGGCGCGCAAGTTTGTCGATCACGGTGCTGGAAGTGCGCAAGTGGCAACCAGCAAATTCAGGACACCTGGAACACGCGCTGGGTGTTTGTCGGCAGCATCGGCCGCTTTATGCAGCTGGCGTTGTTTGCGGTGGGCGGCTTTCGCGTCATGAACGGCGACATCAGCCTGGGCACGCTGGTCGCGGTGATCAGCCTGAGCATGCTGTTGCTCGGCGCGATCAATGCGCTTGGCACGCAGCTCAACGCGTTCAGCCAGACCGCCACGGCCAGCGTGCGCATTTTCGAACTGCTGGATGAGCCGGTGACGATCCGTTCGCCGCGTGATCTGGCACCTGTCGCGCCGACACTGGCCGGCGCGGGCGCAGTTTGAGTCCGTCTCGTTTGCTTATGCCACGTCAAAGACGCCGGTGCTCAAGAACATCTCGCTGCACGTGCCGGCCGGTGGGTCGCTGGCGATTGTCGGCGCGACCGGCAGCGGCAAGACCACGCTGGTCAACCTGATTGCGCGTTTTTACGACCCGACGCAGGGCCAGGTGCTGATCGATAGCAATGATGTGCGGCAATACGATCTGGCGGCGTTGCGTGGCCAGATCGGCTATGTCGCGCAGGACAATCTGCTTTTCTCGGCGACCGTGGCCGAAAATATCGCGTTTGGACGGCCGGACGCCACGCGCGAACAGATCGAGCGCGCGGCCAAACTGGCGCAGGCGCACGACTTTATTCTGAACATGGAGAGGGCTACGAGACCCGCGTCGGCGAACGCGGCGTGGGCCTGTCGGGCGGCCAGCGCCAGCGCGTGGCGATTGCGCGCGCGATTTCTGCTCGATCCGAAAATTTTGATCCTGGATGACTCGATGTCGGCGCTGGATGCCGAGACCGAGAAGTGCGTTGCAGGCGGCAATCAGCCACCGTGATGCGCGGGCGCACCACCATTTTGATCGCGCACCGGCTTTCGACCGTGGAACAGCGCCGACCACATCGTGGTGTTGAAAGAGGGCGCGATCGTCGAGCAGGGCACGCATGCGCATCTGATCGCTGCCAGCGGCTATTACAGACAAGTGCTGGAGCTGCAGCGCATGGGGTTGGACGAACCAGCCGCCAACGGAGCATCGCCTGGACGTCACCCGAAGTTTGCGCCGGGAGGCGTCTGGAACTGCGCCCGCACTCATGCTCAAACCGGTGCGCAGACCCGCAGTGACATTCATGCCACCGGAGGGCGTCGAGCCGCCGCCGCCGCCGCGCCAGAACCCTGCGCCGGCTGTTCACGCTATCTCACGCCCTATCGCGCGCGCTTCTTTCGGCGCGTTGTCGATCTACGTGGCGTGCATTATCGATTTCGCAGTTTTATCCCGTATCTTGATCGCATCCTGATCGACGAGCACATCGCCAAGCAGCAACCCGGATGGCTTTCTGCCGTTGCTGATGCTGGCGGCCGTGGCGCATGCGGCGGTCTGGGTCGGCGTGCTGGCCCGCTCGATGCTGATGTCGCGCACTCAGCCTGGATATCCTGGTCGATCTGCGCCGCGCAGCTGTTTAACCACGTCGCGAATCTATCGTTCAATTTTCACGAAAAGGAGCCGGTCGGCAAGACCATGACGCGCTTTATCGGCGACGCCAACACGCTCAATGACTTTCTGACCAACCAGATGGCCAACGTGGTCCACGATGTGATGGCTGGCGTGATGGTGATCGCGCTGATGTTGGCGATCAACCCGGCGCTGACCGTGATTGCGCTGTTTATGTTGCCGGTCCTGACGCTGATCGGCATGTATATGCGCCCGCGGCTGCACAACGGTTGGGAGCGCGTGCGCGAAAACATGACGCTGTTCAATATCTTTCTGGCGGAAAATATCGCCGGCATGCGCGTGATCCAGGCTTTTGTGCGCGAAAAGGTCAACCTGGGGCAATTTCACAAGGCCAACGACAGGGTGGTCGACCGAGTGGATGAAGGTGATCAGCCTGCAGTCGTGGTTCTCGCCGCTGGTCGAAATCACGCGCTCGGCCGCGCTGGTGGTCGTTTTGTTTGTCGCCGCGAGCCAATTCGGCTGGGTGGGCGGCGATGCGCTGACGGTCGGCACGCTGGTGGCGTTTACGGCCTATATCAACAACCTGTGGACGCCGATCAGCACGCTGACCAACCTGTATGTCGTGATGCAGGCCACGCTGGCGTCGGCTGATAAAGTGTTTCAGCTGCTGGACACGCGCCAGGTGATCAAAGACGCGCCAAGAGCGCAGCACGCTTGCTGAGCGTGCGGGGCGAAGTCGTGCTGGATGATGTCAGCTTTGGCTACGACCAGCGGCAGCCTGGTGTTGCAAGAATGTCAACCTGAACATTGAACCTGGGCAGATGATGGCGTTGGTGGGGCAGACCGGCAGCGGCAAGACCACGATCGCCAGCCTGGTCTCGCGTTTCTACGATGTGACCGAGCGGCCGCACTCTGATCGACGGCCATGATGTTCGCAGCGTCACCCAGCAGTCGCTGCGCGCGCAGATCGGCATGGTGTTGCAGGAGCCGTTTATCTTCTCGGACACGATCGCGGCCAATATTCGCTATGGCCGGCCCGATGCCACGCTGGACGAAGTGCATCGCCGCCGCGAAGCTGGCCAACTGCCACGGCTTTATCGAGACGCTGGCCGAGGGCTATGAACACTGTGGCCACCGAGCGCGGGTCGATGTTCTCGATCGGGCAGCGCCAGCTGCTCAGCATCGCGCGCGCCATTCTGGCCGATCCGCGCATTCTGGTGCTCGACGAAGCCACCAGCGCGGTCGACACCGAGACCGAAATGCTGATCCAGCAGGCCTTCGAGCATCTGATGCAGGGCCGCACCGCCATCGTCATCGCGCACCGACTCTCAACAATCCGCAAAGCCGACCAAATCGTTGTGCTCAAAGATGGCTGCGTCCTCGAAGTCGGCACGCATGCGTCGCTCGTGCAGATCCCGGAGGGCTAGTATGCGCGCTTGGTGCAGGCGCAGGCGGTGGGGGAGGGTGAAGGTGCTTAAGGTTCTTAAAGTGCCTGATGTGCTTAAGGCGTTGCTACCTTTCGGCAGACCGGGGATGGCCGCAGGCATTGCCTGCGGCCATCCCCGGTCTGCGCGGCCCTCTACGACATCATCGAGATCGCGCTCGCCGTGACCAGCGCGACCGAGAGCGGCAGCGAGTCTTCGTCGATTTGAAAGCGCGGCGAGTGATGCGGTTCGGTGATAGCCCTTGGCCTTGTTACCCGCGCCGATAAAGACATACGCGCCTGGCGCCGCGTTCAGAAAGAGCGAGCAGTCTTCGGCGCCCATGGTGCGGTGATCGCTGGTGATCATGTTCTCCGCGCCGACCAGCTCGCTTGGCGACGTCGCGCACGACCGCGGCCATGGCCGGGTCGTTGACGGTCGCCGGCGTGCCGACGTCGGAGAACGTCGACATCGGCGCTGACGCCCATGGCCGCGCTGCCACACCGGCCGCGATCTCGACGATGCGTTTGCGCAGCAGCGCCATCACTTCGTCTTTGAACGCGCGGATCGTGCCCTTGAGCTCGACGGTGTCCGGGATAATATTGCGGCGCGCTGCCGGCGTGGATCATGCCAACCGTGACCACGCCCTGATCGAGCGGAGCGACATTGCGCGCCACGATGCTCTGCAGCGCGGTGATGATCTGCGCGGCCGCCACGATCGGGTCGGCGCCTTCGTGCGGGCTGGCGCCATGCGCGCCGCGGCCGGTCATGGTCGACGTAAAGACATCGGACGCCGGCCATCATCGGGCCATCGGTGATCGCGACTGTGCCGACCTCGGCCGTGCTCCAGACATGCATCGAGAGCGCGCTGGTCGGGGCCGGGTTTAGCAGCACGCCGTCGGCGATCATCGCGCGCGCGCCGCTGACGATCTCTTCGGCCGGCTGGAAGACAAATTTGGCCGTGCCGCGCCATTGATCGCGGTGCTTGGCCAGCATGCGCGCCACGCCCAGCCCGATCGAGGTGTGCGCATCGTGGCCACAGGCATGCATCTTGCCGGCGGTGCTTCGATTTGAAACTCGCTTCGACCGCCTCATGGATCGGCAGCGCGTCCATGTCGAAGCGCAGCAGCAGCGTCTCATCGCCGGAAGTGCCGCCTTCCATCAGCCCGACCACGCCGGTCTTTCCGACGCCGGTTTGCACTTCAAACCCCAGCTCGCTCAGCGTTTTCGGCGACGATGCCGGCTGTGCGGATTTCTTCGAACGCAAGTTCCGGATGCGCATGCAGATCGCGTCGCACCGCGACGAGTTCCGGACGCATGGCTTCGGCTTCGGCACGCAATTGGGTGAGGTTTGGAGTTGACATGGGGGGATTGTATTCTGCAAATCCCCTCACTTTGAGGTAAAACCAACGCATGGCACTTTTAGGCATCGATTTAGGAACGTCTGGCGTAAAAGCATTGTTGATTGACGCAAGCGGCAAAGCGCTGGCAAGCGCAACTGTGGAATACCCGTTGCACACGCCAAAGCCGCTGTGGAGCGAGCAGGAGCCGGCTGATTGGTGGGCCGGGTCGGTTGAGGCGATCAAGGCTGTGCTCAGCGCAGCGGGCATCTCGGGCGATCAGGTCACCGGGATTGGTCTAGGCGGGCAGATGCACGGCCTGACGGCCCTGGACAAAAATGGCGCGGTGATCCGGCGCGCCATCCTGTGGAACGACGGCCGGACCGCTGCGGAGTGCGCGGAATACATCGAACGCGCGGGTGGCGCGGCGCGCGTGCGCGAGCTCGTCTACAACCTGCCAAACCCAAGCTACACCGCGCCGAAAATTCTTTGGCTCCGCAACCACGAGCCGGAGAACTTCGCGAAGCTGGCGCATGTGCTGTTGCCAAAGGATTACATCCGCTACAAGCTGAGCGGCGAATTTGCGATCGACATGGGCGACGCTACTGGCACCGGCCTGCTCGATGTCAAAAACCGCACCTGGTCAGATGAGATGCTCAACGCGCTCGGCATCGACAAGGCCGTCATGCCGCGGTTGGGCGAGGGCCACGAGATCACCGCGCGCGTGTCCGCTGCCGGCGCAGCCGCGACTGGGCTTGCCGCTGGCACGCCCATTGCGTGCGGCGCGGGTGATCAGCAGGCCTCTGGTGTCGGCGCCGGCATCGTGCGCGAAGGCCTGGTCAGCGTGACAATCGGCACCTCCGGCGTGGTCTTTGCCGCGACCAACACGATGCCAAAGCCGGCGCCATCGTCGCTGATCGAGGTGTTTTGCCACGCGTTGCCACAGACCTGGCACTTTATGGGCGTGATGCTCTCGGCCGGCGGCAGCCTGCGCTGGTTTCGCGACACGATCGCGTATGGCAATACTGCATTGGCCGGGCGCAACGCGATAGCTACCGATCCGTATGACATCATGCTCAAGCAGGCCGCTGAGACGCCGCCTGGCGCTGAGGGGCTGGTATTTATGCCGTATCTGACCGGCGAGCGCACGCCGCACATGGATCCGCTGGCGCGCGGCGCATTTGTTGGGCTGACCCTGCGGCACACGCAGGCGCACATGGCGCGCGCTGTGGTCGAAGCAATTACTTTTGGCCTGCGCGATTCGCTCGAGCTGGTGCGGCAGACCGGCGTGCAGGTGCGCGAAGTGCGCGCGGCGGGCGGCGGCGCAAAGAGCCCGATCTGGCGGCAGTGGCTGGCCGATATCTTTGACGCGGAAATCACCCTGATCAACTCAAGCGAGGGTGGCGCGCTCGGCGTGGCGCTGCTGGCTGGCGTCGGCACCGGCGTGTGGGCAAACACGATCGAGGCCTGCGACGCCACGCTCAGCGTGACCTCGCGCACCGCGCCCACTTCCGACCGCGGCGTGCGCCGCGCCTACGACGACGCCTATGCGCGCTTTCGCGAGTGTTATCCAGCGCTGCGGGATGTCTTTCACAAGCTGGCTGCGTGAGTGCCAATCAGCAGCAAAATCACCCTATCCCCGCGGAGCGGGGATAGGGTGATTTTGCCGAAAACCTGCTTCGTCGCGCGGTCGCCGAAGATATAAAAACCATGAGTTACGACGTGATCGTCATCGGCAGTTTTGTGATGGCGCTGACGACGCGCCTGCCGCGCATGCCGCATGCCGGTGAATCGCTAATCGCCGATCTGCTCGATGTGGGGCCGGGCGGCAAGGGCAGCAACCTGGCCGTGGCCGTGGCGCGCCAGGGCAAACGCGTCGGGCTGGTCGCAAAAGTCGGCGACGACTTATTTTCCGGCGCGGCGTTTGAGCTGTGGCGCAAAGAAGGCATCGCGACCGACCATGTCAAACGCACCGGCGCCGAGCAGACTGGCGTGGCGCTGATTTATCTCGACCACGCCGGACAGAACCGCATCGGCGTGTATCCGGGCGCAAACACACTGCTCTCGCGCGAGGACGTCTTTGCGATCGAACCGCACATCGGCGACGCGCGTGTGCTGGCGATTCAACTGGAGATCGGCGATGAAGCGGTGCAGGCTGCGGTCGATCTGGGCCGCGCGCACGGGCTGACCGTGCTGCTGAACCCCGCGCCAGCGCGCCGGCTGCCCGCTGAAATTCTGGCAAAAGTTGATATCTTGACGCCCAACGAAGGCGAATCGCGCATGTTGCTTGGGCTGAGCGCGGATGACCCAATCAGCCACGAAGACGTCGGGCGACGTCTGCTGGATCTCGGACCGCGCACCGTCATCATCACGCTGGGTGAGCAGGGCGCGCTGATCGTGCAGCGTGATGCGCCCGCGCTGCTCGTGCCAGCCTATCCGGTGAACGCAATCGACACCGTCGGTGCTGGCGATGCGTTTAGTGGCGGGCTGTGCGTGGCGTTGTCCGATCGCAAGCCATTGGCCGAGGCCGCGCGCTGGGCGGCGATCACCGCGGCCATCGCGGTCACCCACATCGGTGCGATTCCCGGTTTGCCGGATCGAAAAGCTGTTGAGCAACGCTATGGAAATTCTTGAACTCACGCTCTTTGTCCCGTCGGTTGACGTTCTGCAGCAACAACAGGCGTTTTACATCGGTCGTTTTGGATTTGAGCAACTGGCTTTCGACGAAGCACGGCTGGCAGTGCGGATCGGCGCTTCGACGCTGACGTTTGCAGTTGACACCGACGTGGCCGCTGTGCCGCATCGCTATCACTTTGCGTTGAATATCCCGTCGAACAGGTTTGCCGAAGGCGTGGCCTGGCTGCGCGAACGGGCGCCACTGATTCGTGACTCACATGGCCGTGACCTTTTTGATTCGCCGACATGGCATGCCGATATCGCGTATTTTTATGACCCCGCGGGCAACATTGGCGAGTTGATCGCGCGCCATACCTTGCCTGGCAGTGACAAGGCATTTTCGATTGCCAGCATCTCGCGCATCAGCGAGATTGGTGTGGCATGCGATGACGTGCCAGCGGGGATCGCAGCGATTCACGCGCTCAGCGGCGCGCGGCCATATCACTGGACGCCACCCGAAAGCACGTTTGCGCCAATGGGCGACGCGCTGGGTCTGTTCATCCTGGTGGAGCGGGGACGCGTCTGGTTCCCAGACACCGGCGTGGCCGCGGAGCCTGCGCCGTTTCGTGTTGTCGTGCGCGGTCCGGACGGTCAGCCGGTCGTGGTCGACAATGCCGCAATCAGACGGGCCAGCCCGGCGCGCAGTTGAGCCTTTTCGGTCAGACACGAGATCATCACGTGCGCGCCGTGGGTATCGGCGTCGAGGCCATAGAAATAGCCCGGATGGGCCAGCACGCCGTGTTTCAAAAGATGCACGACCAGCGCATCTTCATCGTCCCAGCCGAGCACCCGCGGAAATAAATAGTAGCCGCCGTCGGGGGGCTGCACGCGCAGGTTTGGGCAGCCGGCCAGCATCGTCAGCGCGTAGTCGAGGTGCTCGTGAATGCGCGCGCGCATCGCTTCGGCAAACGGCCAGCCGTGTTCAAACAGCGCGGGCAGCATGTGCTGCGTGAGCGCGTTTGCGCTCAAAAAAGCGTCGTTGAGCAGCTCAAACCGCGCGCCGAAGCGCGTGGCCGCGACCGGGTTCATCGCCACCCAGCCCAATTTCAAATCGGGCAGGGCGAACAACTTGCTGATGCCGTTTAGCGTAAAGACGGGCAGGGCCGAGTGCAGCGCACCGAGCGGCGGCGTGTTCGGCGCTCGAAAGACCATCTCGGCAAAGACCTCATCGCAGATCAGCGGCAGGCTGAGCGCATTGAGCGCCGGCAGCGCGTGCTGCACGATCATGCCGGTTGGGTTGTGCGGCGACACCAGCAACACCGCGCGCGTGCGCGCGTCCACAGCCCCGCGCAGATCGCCCTCGTCGATCGACCAGCCCCGGGCTTCGTCCATCGCATAGGGCCGCAGTTCGACATGATGCAGCGCTGCGAGGTGTTCGAACAACGGGTAGCTCACCTGCGGCGCCAGCACGTTGTCGCCGGGTTCGCACAGCAGCGCGAACAGATGTGAATAGGCCTCGCTGGTGCTGGCGGTGATAAAGATGTTCTCCGGCGTCACGTCGGCATCGCCGCGCCGCGCGTAGTAGGCCGCTATCGCCTGCCGCGCGCGTAGATCGCCGCGCGCATCTGGCCGGTAACGGCGGGTGTCCCAAAACGAGTCGGCCGCCGCGCGCAGAATTTCGGGCGGAAAGAGCAGCCCCTGCGCGGTCGGGTTGCTGCTGGTCAGGTCGATATAGCCGGCGCCCGCCGCGGCGCGCAACCGGGCCTGTTCGATTGTGTTGGCGCTGAGATCGGCGTCCGCCAAAAATCCGCTCATGGGACAGCATCGTAATGCGAGATGGCCAGCGTTGTCATTTCGCGGCGCAGCGCCGCGTTCCGCTAATTTCGCGCCGACAGCGGCAGCCACAGCCGCTTTGGCGGGGGCTGGGCCGGGTCGATTTCGAACATGGCCGTCAGCGCGACCGGCGCCGTCGGCGTGAGCGACACCTGCGCGCCGCTAAACGTGGCGCCCGGCGCGGTGGTCTGCCAGCGCACAAAGCGATAGCCCGGCAACGCTTGCACAGTCGCGGTCAACGACAGACCGGCGAAATACAGGCCCTGCCACGGCGTCGAACCGATCGGGCCGGCCACCCAGGTGTTGACGGTGAGCGCGCCGGCGTTGGCCGGACTGATCGCGATTGTGGCGCTGACCGGCGCGCCAAGTCCAAAACGCGCGCGCATCTGGTCGCGCATGTAGTCCGGCCGAGCGCGCGCGTTCTCGCGCAGCACCTCGACGTTGGCCAGCCATTGCGCCTTGCTCTGCGGGTGCCGCCAACGCTGGATGTGTTCGCTAATCAGCGGGTCGATGCCAGTGGCGAAACGGTTCAGGCGCGTCAGCACCGCATTGCTCGACAATTGCGCGTTGAGCAGATCGGCGGCGCGGGTCGCCAGATACTTTTTGTAGTCCGGGTTTTCCAGTAATTTGCGCATGATCAGCGGCAACTGTGAATCGTCGTTGTCGACAAAGCCGAGAAATTCAAAGTTGTCGAGCGCGGCATCGCCCCAACCCGGCAGCCCGAACCCGGACTCCGAGCCAAACGAGATCCAGCGCCACTTTGCGCCGGGTGCGCGTTCGCGCCAGACGCGCACGTTGTTGCCCGGCCAATCGCGGTTGACCGCCCACACATTCAGCAACACATAGTCGGTCAGGTTTGCCAGATCGATGCGTTGTTGCAGTGCGGCATAGTTTGCGCTGTTGGCAAACGAGTTGGTGTTGATAAAGCTGAGCAAGGTGTCCCACTCGACGGTGTCGCCGGCGCCGATGTCGGTCTCGGTGAAGCGAAACTCGAGCAGATCGACGTTGCGCGGGTCGACGCCGACATTGTTCGCGAGAAAGTTTTCGTCGATGCGTTCGCGCAGATTGTGCACGCCCCAGTATTCGCCGTTGATAAACACCACGGCGGGCCGGTAGGCTTGCGTCAGCACGTTTGCGGTCGCGCCGGATTGAATGACTTCGTCGCGGATAAACGTAGACGCAAAGTCCTGGCTGGCGTTGCGCAGCACCAGGCGCTGAAACTGTGTGATCGGTTTTGTGTCGAACAGCGCGTAGCCAAAGCCGTTGCCCGGCACACTCGAATACAGGCGCAATGACTTCATCGGCTGGGCCCGGCTGACATCGCCGTGCAGGCGCAGGCCGACGTTTTGTTTGAACGTCAGCGTGCGCGAGGCTTCAAAAAACTCGATCGTGGCAGACTTCTCCCAGGTTTGGAAGAAGTTTGCGCCGCCGTAGGGGAGTGTGGTTTCTGCGTTTGGGCCGAGCACAAAGAGACCGCGCTGATCGTTAAAGAGATCGGCCGGGTCGGCGGTGATCGACACGACCGGCAGGCCGGCGTAGCGCGTGAGCGCGTCCGGGCTGATGAAATAGCTTGCGGCAGACAGTGCGCTGGGCACGGTGCCTGAATACGCGCGCGTGCGCAAGACGGTGCCTTTGTAGACCCCGTCGGCCGGCGGATACCACGGCACGAGACCGTTTGTGCCGGTCAGCGGCCCGGTGGTGCGAATGGCCGAGAACACGTTTGGCGCGTTTGCGCGATCGCTGATCGTGATCGGCGTGCCAGCGCTAAACACGGTCGAAGTGACGGTGGGCTCGCTGCCGTCGAGCGTGTAGCGTATGACGGAGCCGGGCGTGCTGCTGGAGAGTGCGACCTGCTGCGCCGTCGTGTAAAACCCGCCTGGCACCGAGAAGACCGGTGGGTCGACCACGACCGTCGAGCCGTTGGCATTTGTCGTGCCCGGCGTGGTCACGCTAAAGATCACAAAGGTTGAACCGCCATCGGGTATGCGGCCATAGGACGCGTTGAGCGGAATGAGTGTGGGTGGCAAGGCATCGACTGCGCTGCCGTCCGGTTTTGTCAGCACGATGTCTTCGCCGTCTTTGTCGATCTTGAAGTTTGTGTGCAGCTGCGGCGCAACCCGATTTTTGCCGGAAGCCCAGACCAGCAGATATGAATTCGGGTTGATGACCACGCCGGGGAAGCGCCACTTGAACGGATCGGTGATCACATCGGTCAGCCCGTACTGGTTTAAGTTTATCGGGCTGGCGGTTCCGTTGTAGAGCTCAATCCAGTCCTGATCGCTGTTGTCTTCGTCTTTGATCGGCGAGATGCCCTGCGACAGCATCTCGTTGATGACCAGCCCGTTGCCAGCCTGCGCCGGTGGCGCGCCGACCGTGCGCCGTGGCGGTGGCCCAAGCAGGCTACCGACGGCGACAGCAACGCAACACATTGCGAAGAGCACTGTGCGTGATTGATTCATAGTCGACGACGTTACCACCGACTGGCGCCACGGGGTGCCTTTTTCTAAAGGGGAGCGGCATGTAGCGTGGCCGATGCTTGGGCCGGCCGGGTCCGCAGGCCGTAAACGGCCATGCTCAGATACGAAGCCCTGGGCTGCATGCCAGCGCTCACAGGATTGGCGTCGTTGTGTGAATGCCGGATAAAACGGCCGCCACGCGCGCAAGTTGTTGCCATCAGCCCAGGGCTTCGTATCTGAGCATGGCCGTTTACGGCCTGCGGACCCGGCCGGCCCAAGCATCGGCTTCGCCGTGACGTTCCCCTTTAGAAAAAAGCACCCGGCAGCACGGGAACATTTGCAGGCCAGCCGGGAAATCACTCCGCCGCGCGCAGCGCATCGGAGTGATTTCCCGACAGGCTAAGATACGCATCCAAATCCGCCCGGGCGCGGACAGAATAGCCGATGGCGCGCTGGCGTTTGTCGCGCGGCGCGTTGTCGAGCGCGGGCAGGATGCCAAAATTCGCCTTCATGGGCTGAAAGTGCTTGGGTTCGGCATGCGACACGTAGTGGCACAGCGCGCCGAGCATCGTGGTGGGCGGCAGCGTCAGGAGCGGTTCATTGTGCAGGGTGCGCACCGCGTTGAGCCCGGCCAGCAGCCCGGTTGCGGCGTTGCCAACATAGCCCTCGACACCGACGATCTGGCCGGCAAAAAACAACGTCGGCCGCGCGCGAAAGCGCATGCTGGCGTCGAGCAACGTCGGCGCGTTGATAAACGTGTTGCGGTGCATCTGGCCGAAGCGAATAAATTCCGCCTGGGCGAGCCCTGGGATCATGCGCATCACGCGGTCCTGTTCCGGGAACTTCAGGTTGGTTTGAAACCCGACCAGGTTGTAAAGCGTGCCGGCGATGTTGTCCTGCCGCAGCTGCACGACGGCATGGGGCCGCCGGCCGGTGCGCGGATCGCGGATGCCGACGGGCCGCATCGGGCCGAACGCGAGCGAATCGCGGCCGCGCCGGGCCATCACCTCGATCGGCAGGCAGCCTTCAAAAAACTGCTGGTTCTCAAAGTCACGCAGCGTGGCCATCTCGGCCCCGAGCAACGCGTCGATAAACGCGTAGTACTCGTCCTTGTTCATCGGGCAGTTGATATAGTCGCCGACATCCTCCGGCGCCTGCTCCTGGGTCTCGCCGGGTTGGGCTGGTGAATGCTTGTCGTAGCGGCTGGCGCGAAAGGCCAGCCCAAAATCGACCGACTCCAGCGTGACGATCGGCGCGATTGCGTCCCAAAAATACAGATGCTCGCTGCCGCTTAGGCGCCCGATATCGGCGGCCAACGCCTCAGATGTGAGCGGGCCGGAGGCCACGATGACGATGCCGTCGGCGGGGATCGCTGTGCACTCATCGCGCACCACCTCGATCAGCGGGTGCGCCTCGATTTTCTCAGTGACGATTTTTGCGAATACCTCGCGGTCGACCGCCAGCGCGGAGCCGGCCGGCACGGTGGCGGCGTTGGCGCACGCGATCATGAGCGAGCCAAGCGCGCGCATCTCGTGTTTGAGCAGCCCGGGCGCCTTTGTGACGTCGTCGGCGCCAAGCGAGTTGCTGCAGACCAGTTCGGCCAGATTGCCGCTGCTGTGCGCCGGCGTCATCTTTTTGGGCCGCATTTCCCACAGCTTGACGCGGATGCCGCGCTGCGCGATTTGCCAGGCGGCCTCTGTGCCCGCCAGCCCGCCGCCGATGATGGTGATCGTGTCGCTCATGCGCGGGGATTGTACGACGGGTTGTGCGAAGTCATCTCGAAGCGAAGCTGAGAGATCTCGTTTGCGGAAGCAGTCCGATTGTGCTTCCGCAAACGAGATCTCTCAGCTTCGCTTCGAGATGACCATAAACAGCCGCGCCACGCTGCTCGCCTATGGATGTTTGTAATCGCCGCGTGGCGATGCGCATGGCAACGGCGGTTGAAAGCGCCGCAACATGCACATCGCCACGCGACATGCGCGTATCACAAATGCTGGCCGCGTGGGCATTTTGGAATTTGCGTCCTCCCGCCGTCGTACAATCATCCCGTTCGAGTTCGCCGGTGCGCCGCCGGTGCGCGGGAAACCGCGTGCTGGAGGAAAGTCCGGACTCCACAGGGCAGGGTGCTGGCTAACGGCCAGGCGCGGTGACGCGACGGAAAGTGCAACAGAAAATATACCGCCCTAACCGCGCGAGATGGTGCAGCGTGTGTCTCCGACAGTTCACTATCCCCGCCCAGCGGGGATAGTGAACTGTCGGAGAATCCATGCCACAGCATTTCGCGCGCATTAGGGTAAGGGCGAACCGGTGCGGTAAGAGCGCACCAGCGTTGCAGCGATGCAACGGCTATGTAAACCCCACTCGGAGCAATGCCAAACAGCGCGGATGACGCGGCTCGCCGACGCGCAGGTAGGCAGCATGCACCGCAAGGTGCTCAGGCGCGCGGCAACGTGCGTCGCAGAGAGATGGCGCATCCGCTGGGAAACCAGCGGGCACAGAATCCGGCTTACAGGCGGGCTCGAACACTTTGCTTAACGGCGCCGCGATCCATGGCGCGTTCACCCTCATCAGTCTTGTGCATCTGCGCCGTCCACAAAGGTCCTAAGCCCACGAGTCTGCAACGCCTGGCTGCGTCATTGTTGACGTCTTGCGCAACAAATACGCAGATTGACATACACCTGAGCATTTGTTTTGAACAAGTGTTTGTCCACCGATCTGCAATTGATCTCGCAGCGCAACAACGCGTATTTTGGTAGCACCAGTCAAATGCGCGAAGGATTGATCAGTCAATCGGCGTTGCATTTGCACATTGCTGCCAGTGCCAGTGCAATGAAATGGCCGATCTCAAAGTGCAATGAGAGATTAGACATTGCCATTTCGTTAGCGCGCGGCATGCCATCAAGGATTTAGACGTATGGATCAGACTCGCAAAATATTCGCAGGCATTATTGGAGGGATTGTTGTCATCGGAGGTGTCGCCGCCATCGTAACGCGCCGCCCAGTGCCAGCAGCGCAACCTCCGGTTGCTGTCGCCAGCAAAGCGACAACTGTCGTGAAAGCACCAACAGCGGCAGCCGTTGCCGCAACAAAAGCGGTTGTGCCGACAAAGGCCGTCGAGCCGACAAAAGCGCCGGCACCCACTAAGGCGCCGGAGCCGACTGCCGCACCCGAACCGACCAAAGCGGTCGCGTCCGAGTTGAGCAAGCGCCTCAAGCCGATTTGGGGCAAGGGGTATCGCGAAAATGACGGTCTGGAAACAGTGACGTGCGGCGCATATGCCTTTTCCGCCGACTATGTTCTGCAGCAAATTCAAACATCCGGGCTGGACGCCAAAAACGGCTTTCACCTCGGCATCATCCCGTTTTATCTGAACGACCAGTATTTCGTCACTGCGAAAGATCGCACCGACGCGCTGCAGGATGGCACGCTGGATTGCCTGCTGACGACATTCGACCTGATGGCGCTCGAAGATCCGGGCATCCTGACGAGCTTTATCAACGAAAGCGCAGGCGGCGATCAATTGTGGTCGCGCGGATTGAGCTCGCTGAACGATTTGAAAGGCAAGCGCATCGCGTTTGAAGCAAACGGCCCAAGCGCCTACTTTGTGTATGACCTTTTGAACACCGTGCAGCTCTCGCCCAAAGATGTGACGCTGCTGCCGCAGCCGTCGCAGGCCGATGCGATCGCGGTATTTAACAAGGGTGATGCCGACGCCGTTGCAGGCTGGGAGCCTGTCATCTTCGGCGCCGAAAAGGGCGGCGGCAAACCGCTCGCAACGTCAAACGAGTTTCGCTCAATTCTGGGCGGCATCGTCATGTCGCGCGATGCGGTTAAGAACAAACGCGCCGCACTGCAGGGCTTTCACGATGCCTGGTTCCAAGCGCTAAAGCTGCATGAGACCGACTTCCCGACGGCGGCAAAACAAATCGCAGCCTGGGGTAACAACGACTATCTCGGCGTATCAGAGAGCAGCGCGGAAAAAGATCTGCGCACGCTGCTGGGCGGTGTCGCGCAGGCCAGCCTGAACGACAACGTGCGCGCGTTTAGCGATGTCCCGATCATCACGCGGCGCTTGCAGCAGGCGCGCGGACTGTGGGCGCTGAACGGCCATACCGTGCCGCGCGGCGATGTGACCAAAGTGATCGATCCGTCGTTCGTCATGGCTGCCGGCCGCGCCGCGCAGGTGGATCCGCAGGCTGTCTCAACGTTTGTTAACAATACGTTCTCACTGGGTCGCACACGGTTGCCCGTTCAGGCAAACGGAACAGCGCCCAGCGCGCCGAAAGCCGCCGCTGATGCGCAAGTGCTCGCAGTGCTGCCGTGCAAACGCTTTGAGTTCCAGCCGAACTCCAGCGATCTGCGTTCGCAATCTGCCAAAGAGCTGGGCGACTGCGCATTGAATGTGTTGCGCCAGAACGTCTCGATCTATGTCAGCGTGAAAGGCTCGTCGGCATGGCCGGGACCCAAGGGTTCGGTCAAGCAGGCGCTGGTGGAAGACACCGCGCGCCTCCGCGCACAGGCCGTCGTCGACTATCTGGTGGCCCAGGGCATCGCCAAAGAGCGGTTTGTGGTCGAGTGGACACTGCCGCCAGTCGCGAACCGCGAAACACTGGATGCGGTCAAGATGGCGGAGGATCGCTTCGTCGAGATTTCGCTGCTGGCATCCGGGTTCTAAACTGAGATTACCGCGCTAAGTCAAAAAACAAAACCGCCCGCGAATTTCGCGGGCGGTTTTGTTTTTCCGAGCACCTGCTGTGCTGCAAGCCATTCAGGGCTAGCGACGCATGCTGGCGTGTCTGCATCGCCAAACGCAGAGGCTGCGCATACTTTTACCCCGCACCCGACACCCGCGGCGACTTGGCGCGAAAGCGGTTCTGCGTGACAATTGGCGCATGAAACTTGGACTGGGTCTCTACGGCGGCATGCTCAATGCAGAGCACTTTCGATTCGCGAAGCAGTGCGGCGCGACGCACATCGTGGCGCATGTGGTGGGTTATTTTCAGAAGCCCGGCACAAAGGCGCTGACTACGGACGGGTCACTCGACTACGGGTTTGGCTTTAGCAACCCGCCCGACAACGTCTGGACCTATGAGTGGCTGCGCGATTTGAAGGCCATGATGAATGCCGAGGGCCTGGTCTTTGAAGCCATCGAAAACTTTGAACCGGCGCACTGGCACGATGTCTTGCTGGATGGTCCCAAGCGTGAGGCGCAGATGGCCCGGCTCAAACAGCTGATTCGCGATATGGGCCGCGCCGGCATCCCGGTGATGGGTTACAACTTCAGCATCGCCGGCGTGTGGGGGCGCCAGACGGTGACGACCGCGCGCGGGGCGGCGCCGAGCGTGGGTTTTCATGCGCCGGTTGAGACGCCCATACCGCACGGCATGGTCTGGAACATGGTGTATGACCCGGAGCACTACGACCCGAACGGTGCGAAAGGCCATCTCGCGCCGATTACGCAGGAGCAGCTGTGGGATCGCCTGAGCCGCTTTCTGGCCGAGATGCTGCCGGTAGCGGAAGAGGCTGGCGTCAAGCTCGCGCTGCATCCGGACGACCCGCCGCTGCCGACACTGCGCGGCACGCCGCGGCTGGTGCACAGCTGGCGACACTACGACCGCGTGCTCGCCATCGCGCCGAGCCTGCACAACGGCATGGAGTTTTGTCTGGGCACGTTGAGCGAGATGAGCGATCGCGAGGGTTTCAAGGGTTTTTACGACATGGTCGATCACTACGCCGCGACCGGCAAGATCCACTATGTGCACTTCCGCAATGTCGTTGGCACTGTCCCGCATTACGACGAAGTCTTTGTGGATGAAGGCGATGTTGACATGGTCGAAGTGCTGCGCGTGCTAAAACGCAATAACTTTGACGGCGTGCTGATTCCAGACCACACGCCTCAAATGAGCTGCGACGCGCCGTGGCACGCCGGCAAAGCATTTGCCCTGGGGTATATGAAAGCGGCGTTGAAGCTGGTCTAAACGAGCGCATCTGAACCTGGAAGCAACCTGGAACGAACCTGGTTCGTTCCAGGTTGCGCAACACATGTGTATTCGTTGCACTTCGCAAGTGCTTTCTTTGTAATACTTGACACCTTTTTCACTTGTAGGTGTCACAATGACACTTGCTATGCGTTATCCGAAACTTTTGCGCTTCGGGGCCGCGTTGCTGTTCGGCATCATTGCGCACCCAGTCGCAGCACTCACACAGCCAGCCCGTCAAAACCTGCAATCGTCAGCGGCATGCGTGTCCACACGGACCACATTCGACACAAATACAACAAATCCCTGGCAATTGCGCGTCAACGGCGTCGCTCAGGCCGTCGCGTTTTCACGCGATAACGGGCTGGTCGTCACGATTGGCCGCGCGGGCGATCGATCCAGCGATGTCGCGTTGACACACGCGCCGCTTTCGCTCAAACCCTTTACGCACTACGGCGTTTCAGCGCATGTGCGCCACACCGTCAATCTAAACGCCGCGCTGAGCGTGGCAGCGAACGGATCTGGCGTTGCGTTTAAGCCGCTGGTGTTGTCGCTGCTGCGCACTGAATACGACGAGTTTGCCGTGCCCGAGCCCGGTGCGCGCAATGTGTTCGTGCCCTTTAGCACCAGTGGCGACGCAGGCAACGTGGTGGTGGCGATCGAGCTGGGCGATGCACCGGGTGGCGCCGAGCTGATCTTTGACGACATCGAGATTTGCGAAATGCCGGTGCAGTTTCAAGACGAGTTCGACGGCAGCGCGCTCGACCTGAATGCCTGGGCGCATTGCCGACCGTTTACAGAGTACTGCGCAGATAGCGGCTGGATCGAAACCTCCTCGTGGGACAACCCGGACAACGTCTCGGTGGCCGATGGCACGATGCGCATGCGGCTAAACCGCAACCCGAAGACAATCTGCTTTGGCTGTCAGTTCGACGATGCACCCAAACAGTTCAAAACATTTGACAACGCCGGCACGTATATTCAAACCAACCGCGCGTTTACAACGAAGTATGGCTACTTCGAGTCGCGCATCAAGCTGCCGGTGGGCCGCGGCCTATGGCCAGCGTTCTGGCTGGTGCCGCGCGTCGATGAGCAGTATGGCAACTGGTCGTGGCCGCCCGAGATCGACATCTTCGAGTATCTGAGCTACAACCGTGCGCGCATCTCCCAGACCTATCACTATGCGGTGTACAACGAAAATGGCGGTGCGCTCGGCCAGGTAGAGCGCGTCATGGTCTTTCCATACGATATGACCGAGTCGTTTCACACGTTTGCAATCAACTGGACACCGGAACAGATCGTCTGGTATATCGATGGTGTTGAAACCTTTCGCAGCAGCCGCGACACCGCCCCGCATCCAATTGATCAGGACATGATGATCATCGTCAACCTGGTCAGCGGCGGGCTGGCTGGCCCGAGCGACTTCGAACCGCAAAATGTCGAGATGCAGGTTGACAACGTGCGTGTGCTGACCAACCAGGCCTTTGGCACCCTGAACGACAACCCGGCGCCTGCCAACAACCCCGTGAATCCCGTCGCCGGCAACCGCGCACCTAACGCGATTGCACTGGCATCGGAGGTCGAGGGCGCCTCGCCGCTCGGCGTGCAATTCAACTCGGACAGCAGCAGCGACCCGGAAGGCGACCGCATGACGTTCGAGTGGACATTTGGCGATGGCGGCCGCAGCGATGTGGCCAACCCGTATCACGTGTTTCGAACGGCCGGCGACTATCAAGTTACGTTGGTGGCGAAAGATGCGCGCGGCGCGCTTTCAATCCCCGCGCACCAGACGATCTATGTGCGCGACACGACGGTAAGCGGCGAGATTCAAGCGCCGTTTGATGGCCAGCGCTTTAGTGTGGGTGAACAACTGACACTGCGCGCGCAGGCACGCAACGCACTTGGGCAGGATCTGCCAGACAGCGCATTTCGCTGGCGCGTGCTGTTGCATCGCATCTCCGACAGGGCGCAGTATTCCGGCCGGGCCTACGAACTATTTAGCTTGACCGGCAACAACCTGACCACGCCGCCGCTGCCGCAGGTTGAAACGCTGGATGAAGCGCAGTTCAGCTATGTCGAGGTTCAACTCACGATTGTGGAACCGGGTGGGGCGTCGCGCACATTCAGCCGCAATGTGCGGCCGTTGTTGATCGCGGTGACCTATGCTTCCGAACCGTTGCCGATGCTGGTCCGCATTCAACAAAAAGAGTTTTTGGCGCCGGTTATTTTTACCGGCTGGGCCGGCATGCGGGTGCAGCTTGACACGCCGTTCGCCCAAACCGGCATGTTGACCGGCCAGAAGCTCGTGTTTGATCGCTGGTCGCAGGAGGGAGACCGCGTTCAAACGGTGCAATTGCCAGCGCAGAACGCGACCTACACCGCGCACTTCAAATCGCCGGCGCTGGCGCAGATTGCCGCGCAGCCGGACGAGCCGGGCGAGGTGCGCCAGGTTTGGCGCGTGGCTGCACCTGCTGTGGCGCGCTGATTGGCGCGCTCAGCAATTCTCAATGGAAAACAAACACGCCACAGATTTCACCGATTACACAGAATTTCTGTGTAATCGGTGAAATCTGTGGCGCGCTGCAAATAAGCCGCACTGATAAATCGGGTGTACGCTAAACACCTATGAAGCGTACTGTTCGACTTCGCGACTATGCCCGGCCATACTGGCGCCAGGCGCTGGCCGCCATCGTGACTTTGTTCGCGATGGCCATGCTGGACCTGGCCATTCCGCGTCTGATTCAGCGCCTGATCGACCATGGCATTGCGCGCAACGACCAGCCGTTGATCATACAAACCGCGCTGATCATGATCGGCATCTCGCTGCTGACCGCTGTGATCGCGATCGCCAACAACATCACCTCGATCCGGGTGGGCGAGGGCGTGGCGCGCGATGTGCGGCGGGCGCTGTTCCTTGAAGATTCAGTCGTTCTCGTTTGGCAATTTGAACCGCGCGCGCACCGGCGAGCTGCTGGTGCGGCTGACCAGCGACATGGCCGCGCTCAAGATGGTCACGCAGATTTCGCTGCGCATCGGCAGCGCGCGCGCCGCTGATGATGATCGGCAGCCTGATCCTGATGTTCACCACCAACGCCACGCTGGCGTTGACGATGCTGCCGCTGCTGCTGGTGACCAGCGGCGCTGATCGTGTTCTTTGTCGTGCGCATGGAGCCGCTGTATCGCGGTGTGCAGCAGCGGCTCGACGCGCTCAACAACGTGCTGCAGGAGAACATCGCCGGCGTGCGTCTGGTCAAGGCCTTTGTGCGCGCCGGCGTTTGAGAGCCGGCGCTTCGACCAGGCCAACGAGGACGTCAGCGGCGCAGTCGGCCACGGTGATGCAGTTCACCTCGCTGCATGAGCCCGCTGCTGACGATGTGCGTGAACATCGGGATGGTCAGCGTGATCTGGTCGGGCGGATCTGCGCGCCATCAGCGGCGATATGTCGCTCGGGCAGATCGTGGCGTTTACCAACTACCTGTTGACCACCATGGCGCCGCTGATTTTGATGACGCATGCTCTCGACGACCTGGGCCGCCGGCGCCGCCTCGGCCAAACGGATCGAATCGCGTTGCTGGACACCGAGCCCGATGTGCAGGATGCGCCGATACCCGTTGCGCTGCCGGAAGCGGTCAACGGGCGCATCGTCTTCGAAAACGTGAGCTTTCAGCTACAACGGCAAGCCCGATGACATGGTGCTGGACGACATCGATCTTGACGGTCGAACCCGGCCAGACCGTCGCGGTGCTCGGCGCGACCGGCGCGGGCAAATCGACGCTGGTCAATCTGGTGCCGCGCTTTTACGATGTCACGACCGGGCGCATCACGCTGGACGGCGTCGATATCCGCGAGCTTGCGCATGACACGCTGTTGTCGCAGATCGCCATCGTGCCGCAGGAGACGATCCTGTTCTCGGGCACGGTGCGCGACAACATTCGCTATGGCCGGCCGGATGCCAGATGAGGACGAGGTGCTCGCCGCCGCGCAGGCCGCGCAGGCGCACGACTTCATGCTCAGCGCTGCCGAAGGGCTATGACACCCGGGTGGAACAGCGCGGCGATCAATTTGTCCGGCGGGCAGAAACAACGCCTCGCGATCGCGCGCGCGCTGTTGCTGCGGCCGCAGATACTGATCCTGGACGACAGCACCAGCGCGGTCGATGTGGCCACCGAGACGCGCATCCAGGAGGCGCTGGCAACGCTGACTGCGCCGGCAGCACCGTGCTGATCGTGGCGCAGCGCATCAGCACGGTGCTCAATGCGGACAAGATCATCGTGCTGGACAAAGGCCGCATGGCCGCGCAGGGCACGCACAAGACGTTGATGCAAACCAGCCCGATCTACCGCGAGATTTATGACTCGCAGCTCGGGCGGCGGACCGCCGGCTCGAGGCCGAGCCGGTCGGCGTGCCGGCTGCAGGCGGTGCTGCATCATGAGTGCGCCAGCAGCGTCCGCGCCACGCTGCGACGGGGCGAAGCGCGGGCAAGCGCTGCACCGCGCAACCCGATGATGCCGGGCAGGATCGAGACGCGCCAAGAATCCGCGCGGCACGCTGCGCCGGCTGGTCGCCTATTTCGGCCGCTACAAACTGCGGCTGGCGCTGGTGCTGGTGCTGATCGTGGTCTACACACGTGCTCGGTCTGCTCGGGCCGTATCTGATGGGCGTGGCGATCGATCAGTTCATCGCGCAGCAAAGACGCGGACGGATCTGGCGCGCATTGCGCTGGCCATGTGCGCGGCCTTTCTGTCAGCAATGTCTTTCAGGCCATGGCCGGCTGGATGATGGCCGATGTCTCGCAGAGCGCGCTCAAACAGCTGCGGCGCGACTTGTTTGGGCATCTGCAAAAACTGCCGCTGCGCTTCTTCGACCGGAACCCGGCCGGCGAACTGATGAGCCGGCTGACCAACGACATCGACGCGATCAACCAGGCGGTGTCGCAAAACGTCACCACGCTGTTTGGCAGCGTGCTCTCGATGGTCGGCATCCTGATAGCCATGTTCGTGCTCGGATGTGCGCTGGCGCTGGCGTCGCTGCTGGTGGTGCCGATCATGTTCTGGTTCACGCAGTTTGTGGCGCGCTACACGCGCAAGGGCTTTCAACGCCTGCAAAAAGATCTGGGCGGGCTCAACGGCGTGATGGAAGAGTCGATCGGCGGCCAGCGGGTGGTCAAGGCCTTTCGCCGCAGCGCCTCGGTGAGCGAGGGGTTTCGAACGCCACAACCAGATGGTCTATGAGTCCGGCGTCTACGCCAACACCTACGCGCTGCATGCTGATGCCGCTGACGAACGTGCTGGGCAATTTTTTTGTGATCGTGCTGGCCGGGCTGGGCGGCGTGGCTGGCGCTGCAGGGGCTGGTCACGGTCGGCGTGATCGCCACCTTTATCAACTACGGGCAAAACTTTATCACCCGCTGCGCCAGCTGGCCAACATGTACAACACGATCCAGAGCGCGCTGGCCGGCGCCGAGCGCGTCTTTGACTTGCTCGACACCCCGGTCGAGATCGACGCTGCGCCGGCTGCGGCGCGAACCGGGTGCGCAGCGCGTGCTCGCCGCAGCGGGCGATGTGCGCTTTGACGAACGTGGCGTTCGAGTATCAGCCCGGCATGCCGGTGTTCAAGGACATGACGCTGCGCGCGCAGCCGGGCGAGATCGTCGCGCTGGTTGGGCCGACCGGCGCGGGCAAGACCACGATCATCAACCTGCTCACGCGCTTCTACGAGATCAGCGGCGGCAGCATCACGATCGACGGCATGGATATCCGCGCAGATCCCGAAGGCCGAGCTGCGCGCGAAACTCGGGCTGGTGCTGCAGGACACCTATCTGTTTTCAAATACCGTGCTGGAGAACATCCGCTATGGCCGGCTGGATGCCACCGACGCCGAAGTGATCGCAGCCGCCACGCTGGCCGATGCGCGATCACTTTATCAAGCTGCTGCCCGAGGGCTATCAGACCGTGCTCTCCGAGCGCGCCAGCAATCTGAGCCAGGGCCAGCGCCAGCTGCTCTCGATCGCGCGCGCGATCCTGGCCGACCCGGCCATCTTGATTCTGGACGAGGCGACCAGCAGCGTCGATACGCGCACCGAAGCGCGCATCCAGAGCGCGCTGTTGCGGCTGATGCAGGGGCGCACCAGCTTTGTGATCGCGCACCGCTTGAGCACGATCCGCGACGCCGATCAGGTGCTGGTGATCAACAACGGCGAGATCATCGAGCGCGGCACGCATCAGACGCTGCTCGATCAGCGCGGCTTTTATCAGCAACTGTATATCAGCCAGTTCAAAGGCCAGGCGATCTGAGGGACCGAGAGCGTGCGCGGGGTCTATAGACCCGGCGGGTCTCTAAACGTGAAAGGTCTTAAGACCTTTCAGGTCTCCAAACCCCTCTTTCTGCCCGGTTCTCACGGAATAACGACGACGCCAAGCTCCGTCAATAGTGCGTGCATGTCATCGTGCATAGCCCGCGTGACAATCGTTGCAAACGCTGCACGATAGATGCATTCATGGCACGTGTTTATGCATTTCTTCGTCTGGCTGTCCTCTCGATCGTTATCAGCGGTCTGTTGATGCTCAATGGCGCCCGGTCGTATGCGCGCGCGCAGGGGGAAGTGCCGCCGCAGCCGACCCAGGCCGTCTACGGCGGCAAGATCGTCATCATTTCCAGCGATTCTGGCAACGTTGCCCCACCGCCCATTGTGGTGTACGACAACAATCAGCAGCAGCCACAGCAGCCGGCCCAACCCTCAGATCGACAGCCCGCCCAGCTGCCACTTGCCCCGCAGCCGGTGCAACCGCAGCAACCCAACGGCGGCGTGGTCATGCCGCCGCAGCAAGTATTTGTGCCGGCGCCAAACACGCCCGATATTGCGGGCACGCCGACTTTCTCCACCGGCGCCACGGCATTTCTCGCGCTCTTGATCGCCACACTGCTCTCCGGGTTTATCAGCGACAAGAACGCCGGCAAAAGCAAAAAGTAACGCGTCGCTTGGCCAGCATCTCGCCGCATTTGTAGCCCAATCTGCGTATGGCCTTCTGGACCCTTGGGATGATTTCGATATAACTGTTGGATCGCATACGATGAAATACGGATGACTGTATTTCTAAGTAATATCATAGTATTCACTGCGGATTGGTCGCAAGACCGCAACGCTGCTATGGCACCAACACCACACGATCGAGCACATCAGGACGCCTGGCGAATCTCCGTCATTTGCGCTGTGTTTATCGTGCTTGTGGCCGCGAGCGCCTCATCGATGCTGACGGCCGCGCAAACTTGGGGTTTTCGCTATGTCACAGCAGTCGCGGCTGAGCTGCCCGCCGCGCCGTTTAAGGCCATCCTGTTGCCCAGCGCCGCGCCAACCTCGCCGCCCACCGCGCCCATTTTGCAGGGTGCCAGCCGCATACATCCGCGCGCGCTTTTGAGCGCCGAGTCCGAATTGGCGCACTGGCGCGACACTGAAGCGCAAAAGGGCCTACTGGTATTGCTGGCCTCCGAACTTTGCATCTTCGGCCTCGGCCTCAGCGCGTATGCCATCAAGCGCCGCATCGAACCGCAGCCGTATGACTCGCGCCGACGCTCCGATCGCTAGCACCAAACAGGTTTAGGATGCGTCTTTGGTCTTTACCATGCGCATGTCAAATCCAACCACACTTTCGAAAGCCGTCTCTTCGTTGTGCGCGCTTGCCTGCATGGCACAGCTTGCACTGAGCGCTGCGCCGAGTGCGTTCGCTGCGCAAGAGACGCCCGGCCAAACGGGCAACCTGTTGCCGGAAGGCGATTTTGAGACAAACGGCACGGGCTGGATCCTGTGCGGCGGCGCGCGCGTGGTCGACAAACAGGCCGGCGCGACTGCGCAGCAGGTGCATGGCGGGCGCTATGGGCTGCGCATCGGTGCACCGGCGGAAAATCCTGCGGACTGCGCCAACGACACGCTCGGCCCAAGTCAGGTTGCCGCGCAAGACTTCACGATACCCACAGATGCCAGCGATGTCACGCTGTCGTTCTGGTATCAGGTGCAGGGGGATTACCCGGTCGGCAAGGTCAACATCGCGCTCGGCACGCAGCCGGTCGACATTCTGGGCGGGCGCCATCTGTTTGGCGTGCTCGAGATGAATGATCTGATGCCGGGCTGGCATCTCTTTCGCCAAAACATGCGACAGGCCGATGTCGATCGGCTGCGCGGCCAGACGCTGTATCTTCAACTGTATATCCAGTTCAGCGCACCAGCCGCAAACAACTGGGCGATGTATTTTGATGACTTCCGCATCACGCCTTACACTGAACTCGCCGCGTCAGCGCCGTTCCCCGTCGATCTCGCCGGCGATGGTGCGCGGCCGCTGGTACTGCTCGGCAATGGCAGTGCGGCGGGCAAGATCGGCATCTATCGCATCGACACCGATGGCGGCAACCGCGTCCGCATCGCCGATCTTTCGACCAGCCCGGCCAACCCGAGTTGGTCGCCCGATGGCAAGCTGATCGCCTATGAAAACGGCTGGATCTCACCCGAGACACCGCTGCCCCCGAACTCGCAGGAGTTTGTCGCGCTGGCCAGCCAGATCCATGTCATGAACGCCGATGGCAGCGCGCCGCGCCAGATCTTTCGATTGCCTGGGAACCCGGGGCGCAAGGAGCAGCCGCTGCTGTGCTTGCGCACGCGCACCTGCGTCGACGAAGGCCTGGATGCGCTTGACGTGCTGGTGACCGACATCGATTGGGCGCCGGACGCGCAGTCGATTCTGTCGACGGTGTGCCGGCGCACGCGTTTTCACAGCAATGATCGCCCGACGTCCGACGCCAGCTGCAACATCCACCGTAACCCGGTGCCCGCCGCGCCCACGATCACCACAGTTATCAATGAAGGCAAGCTGATCAACCAGGCCGATGGCGTGAGCGTCAACAACGCCAACAAGCTCGTCTTTCTGGCCGGGCCTTCGCTGACCACGCGTGTGAAAGGCATTTGGGAAGCCGATCTGTCGGCGCAACCGCCCGCCGAGCAGCAGCTGTATGGCTGGCTGACGGCCTACGGCAGCGCGGTCGATCTGCGATCCAACCCGGATACCGCGCCGGTCTGGGCGCCGGATGGCCGCTTTTTTGTGACGTATCGCAAGGCTGAAGCGGCGCACTTTGTGCCGATCAGCGACACGGTGGGCGGGCTGCGCGTGACCTATCACATCGTGCTCAACGATCGCACCGATCCGGCCGCCGCGCGCACGATATTGCTGGCGGACCATGGCTCATTAAGCGGCCGTGCCACCTGGTCGCCGGATGGCAAATACATTTTGTATACGCTCTACACGTTTGATGGCAGGAACGCTGACATTTGGTGGTTGAACGTGCAAAACGGTGCGACCGGCCGGGTCACGCGCGATGGCATCAGCTGGGCCGCCGACTGGCTGCCCACGCATGTGCGCCAGACCACGCAGATTCCCACGTTGACGCCAAACCCGGCTCTGACCCGGCGCTTCTTTTTGCCGGTGGCCTTGCGCCCGGGCAATTCAACGCCGACCGGAAATTTTGGCGTGCCCGTGCTCTTTGCGACCCAGATCCCGACACCCAACCCGACCCCGCGCGCCACACCGGTGAACCCAACGGCGGTGCCGCCGCGCGGCATCTCCGGCCGGATCGTTTACAAGGGCGCGCCGGTCAACGATGTCAACATCAATCTTGAAACCTGCAGTTCGATTCTAAACACCTGCGACATCGTGTTGCGCGCAAGGACGGATGCCAACGGACGCTTCAGCTTTACGCAGGCAGGCGCGGCCGGTCTGTTTGGTTTTCGTGTGACGTATCGCAACAACCAGACGGATGGCCAGAACACGCCGGATGCCCGCTTCATGGAGATCATGCAAAGCCCAGTGATTTACGACAACGCGTTTGGTGAACGCATCGACGCCGGCACGCTCGAGATCGCCGATGTGCCGCTCAGCGGGCCAGCCAACAACGCCAGCGTCGCGACGCCGGTTACATTTAGCTGGACGGCGCGCGGCATTGCCGGCGACAAATATCGATTCTCTTTTGGTGCTGGCGGAACTCTGGGTACGTGTTCGCAATCTGATTTTGACACCAACACCAGCTTTGTGATCAACGGGCTGGACTGCGCGTTCCCAAATCTGCAGACCGGGCAGGCCTATACCTGGCGCGTATTTGTGCAGAACAGCGATGGCAGCGCCGGCGTGACTGCGCCGCGCACCGTCTCGTTTACGCAGTAACTGAAAAAGCAACCGGGTGAATCGCCCACCGCTCTGCCTGCGCAAAACGCCTCGTTTCAGACGCAACAGGGGCGTGTTCTGACCGCCCGCCAAAAAGCATTGACATTCATCCCAATTGCCCACATATTGAAAATGGGAATCGTGCTGTTTCGAATCGTTGATTATCGAAACAATAAATGTTTTGAATCTGGTGTGTGGAGTTTTGAACTATGGAAATGACTGGTGCAGACAACGAGAGCGCCGCGGGTGACGTTGCGTGTGTCGGCAAGGCGCAAACAAGAAACAAAGACAGCGCCGAACGTCGCCGGGGTGAAATTTTGCATTGGCTGCAGCAGGACTCGCGCGTGCGGGTGGCTGAGCTGTGCACAAACTATGGCGTCTCCGAGGTCTGTATCCGGCGCGACCTGTCGATTTTGGAATCGCGCGGTCTACTGCAGCGCTATCACGGAGGCGCGCGCGCGACAATTCTGGCCGGCCACGTCATGCCGATGGAAGCTCGCCTGATGCAAAACGTCGACCCGAAGCGCAAGATCGGGCAACTCGGCGCACGGTATATCAGGAACGGCGATGTGGTCATGCTCGATGCCGGCACCACCGTGCTTGAAGTCGCCAAACATATTCCGCAGCATGTGCTGGACGATGGCGGATTGACCGTCGTCACGCGCTCGCTCTCGGTTGCCGCTGTGTTTCGCCAACGCGCCAGCGTTCGGTTGATCGTGCTCGGTGGTTTGTACTCGCACAAAGACGACACGTTTTACGGCCCGCAGGTTGAGTCGGCGTTGCAGAACATTCACGTCGACACGGTGTTCATTGGCATCGATGGCATTTCGCTGGAGCAAGGCATCACAACGGACAATATTGCCGAAGCCAATATCGCGACTGCGCTGGTCAGCACAGCCAAGCGTGTCATCGGCATCACGGATGCGACAAAGATTGGTTTGGCGCAGCTGCAATCATGCCTGCCCGTGTCGCGCCTGCACGCGTTGATTACCGACGACGCCGCGCCGGCCCCGTTCGTCGACGCATTGCGCGCGCAGAATATCGACGTTCAGCTGGCCTCATAGTCACGCCAGTGTGCTCCACGTTGCTGGTCTTTCCTGTCGCCTGCGCTGGTCCGGCGTCCACCGCGCTGAAACCCGCTGCCGTCGTACAGCATAATTCGTTCAAGGAGCAGCGTATTCATGAGCGCATCAAATCTGAACTTGTCAAACACCGGCATCACGGCGAATGCCGTGGCTGCAGCCAACGCGATGCGGATTCCGACCGAAGACCTCAAACGCCAGTGGCAGCGGATCGGCCCTGAAATTATGGAAGCGATTGGCCGTGTGATGCCGACCGGCAAGTATGTGCTTGGCTCGGAGCTGGCCGCGTTTGAAAAAGACTATGCCGCGTTTTGTGGCGCTGGATACGCCATTGGGATGAGCAACGGCACCGCCGCGCTGCATTTGGCGTTGCGCGCGGTTGGGGTGGGGGAGGGCGATGAGGTCATTACCGTGCCAAATACCTTCGCTGCCACCGCTTTTGCGATTTCGCATGCGGGCGCGACGCCGGTCTTTGCCGATATCGACCCGGCCACGTTCAACATGGATGTCGACACAATCGAGACCAAAATCACAAAACGCACCAGGGCGCTGCTGCCAGTGCACCTGTATGGCCAGATCTCCAACATGGAGGCGATCGTGGCGCTCGCGCGCAAGCATGGCCTGAAAGTTGTTGAAGATTGCGCGCACACGCACGGCGCCACGCGCGATGGCCGGCACGCCGGGTCGTTTGGCGATGTTGGCTGCTTTAGCTTTTATCCGACCAAGGTCATGGGCGCGTTTGGCGACGGCGGCATGTGCGTGACCAGCGACCCGGCGATCAATGCCAACATTCGGCAGTTGCGCTACATGGGTCAGAAGGTCAAATACAACCATGAGATCGTCGGCTATCAGGAGCGCCTCGATGAGTTGCAGGCTGCGATGCTGGCGGTCAAACTGCGCTATTTGCCAGGCTGGGTGCGCGAACGCCAGCGCGTAGCCGCAATTTACGATCAGGTGCTCAGCCAAACGCCGGTGCAGGCGCCCGTTGTCGACTCGCGCAACAGCCATGGCTACTATCTGTATACGGTCAAGACCGAGCGGCGTGAGGCGCTAATGGCGCATCTGGCCGAACGCGGCATTGGCAGCTATGTGGTCTATCCGTATCTGGTGCCGATGATGGGCGCTTATAAAACGCTGGCTTTCGATCCGGCTTCGACACCGGTGGCCGCTGCAAACGCGCCGCGCATCCTGTCGTTGCCGATGTTCCCTGAGCTCACCAACGACGAAGCGCTGGAAGTGGCCACCGCGATTCGAGACTTCTTCTAAAGCGTGCACTGCTCCGAAGGAGCGCAAATGGCAAGCGGCCGGGCGGCCACCGGGAAGCGCCCGGGTCGCGACCCGGGCGCTTCCCGGTGGCCGCCCAACCGCAATACAATTGAGCGCGACTGGACTCTTTACGCTCCTCCATGGCTTTGTTCGAGATGACCCCCGAGATGATTCGCATGCGCGAGTCATTTGCTCTGAATACGGGCAGCCGCAGGGGCATGTTGTGCATGCATGGCTTTACCGGGTCGCCGTTTGAGATGCGCCCGCTGGCGGAGTATTTTGCGGCGCGCGGATATCACGCAGTGGTGCCGCTGTTGCCGCGCCATGGCGGACTGCCCGAAAAACTGAAGGGCAGCGTCTGGCCGATGTGGGTGGCGGCCGCGCGTGCCGAGCTGGACAAACTGAGCGCGACCTGCGATCAGGTCGTGCTGGCCGGGCTGTCGATGGGCGGGTTGCTGATGCTGCATCTGGCGGCGCAAGAGAGCGGGAAAGTCGCATTCGCGTGTGCGGGCGATGATTACGTTGGCTGCCCCGGCCGGGCTGGCCGACGCGCGCAGCGGGATTGTGCGATTCGCGCGCTTTGTGGTGCCGTGGTTCTATCCGTTTCGTTTTGCGGATCTGTCGGACCCAGATCTGCGCGCCCGGCTGGAGCGCAACTACAAGGGCGCGGATTTGAGCGACCCGGCGCTGGTGGCGTATTTAAAACAACGCATTCGCCTGCCGCTCGACGCGGTCTATCAACTGCAGTCGCTCAACAAGCACGTGCTGCGGGAATTGCCGGCGATCACGATCCCGGCCTTTGTTGCGCAGGGCCGCAAGGACATCACGATCGCGGCCAACAGCGCGAATGTGATCGGCGCGCGGCTGGGGTCGCAGTGCAAACATATTGGGTGGTATGACGGCTTTGACCATGAGATGCCGCTGGAGCCTGGCGCCGAGCAGCTGTTTGCAGATATTGAGGTGTTCTTAAACGATGTCCTACGCAATCGGGCTTGATATTGGCGGGACCAGCGTGGTCGGTGCGGTCGTGCGCGACGACGGCGCGGTCATCTCGCGATCCACGATACCGACCCACTCCAGCGCTGGTGTGGCTGATGGTCTGGCGCGCATAACGCAGCTGGTGCAGAGGCTGTTGGCACAAACGCATCTGACAGTTGCTGATATCTATGGCGTTGGCGCTGGCGCCACGGGGTCCATCGATACGGGGGCCGGCTGCATTCATAACCCATACACGTTGCCGGGCTGGGATGACTTGCCGCTTGGGCCGCACCTCACCGCGCAAACCGGGCTAGACGTCACGATCATGGGCGATTGCGATGTGGCGGTGCTGGGGGAGCACTGGGTCGGCGCCGGGCGAGGCGCGCACAACCTGATGTACATCACAGTTGGGACGGGCATTGGGAGCGGGCTGGTGATAAACGACCGGCTCTATCGCGGCGTGCACAACGCGGCGTGCGAATTCGGCCACCAGGCCATCGATCTGCGCGGGCCAAAATGCTATTGCGGCACGCACGGCTGCGTCGAAGTTTTGTGTTCCGGGCCGGCCATCGCGTTACGGGCGCAGGAGAAAGCGCTCGAGATGCCAGGCACCGGCATGATCGCAATGGCCGGTAGCGTGGATGCAATCGCGGCTCGACACGTGTGTGAGGCGGCGCGCCTGGGCGATTCAGCCGCCAATCGCGTGATTGCCGAAACTGGCCTGTATCTGGGTGAGGGCATTGGCAACGCGCTGAATTTGTTGGCGCCGGAGCGGCTGGTGATGGGCGGCGGGGTGATGCAGAGCTGGGATCTGTTCGAACCGCATGTGGCCGCCGTGCTGGCGCGACGTGAAAGCGTGGTGATGCTGACGCGCATACCCATCGTGGCGGCGGCGCTTGGTTTGAACGCCGGTGTGATTGGCGCGGCGCGGGCCGCGTTTACCCGGTGCACTGCATGAGCGTCTCGCGGTGCGAGGCCGCGCTAGTGCGTCGCGTGCACGTCTAGCGCCAGCTTCAGATCTGGCAACAACAGCGCGAGCGTGGCGTTGAGCGAGTTTGCATAGACCGGGCCATTGCAGAGGCGCAGACTGGCCGAGATGTTGCCCAGCACCGCCATTTGTCCGCGCAGGCTGAATACGCCAGAACGCTGTTCCTGCCGATCCAGAAAGCACGTGACCGCTTCGATCGAACCGACGTAGGCAAACCGCTGTTTGCGATCGACCACGAACATGTGTTTGGGGTAACCCGTTGTATCGCCAAAGTCATAGTCGGCGAGAAAGGGTGACACGTTGCGATGCGATCGAAATGCATCCCACCCGACGGGTGAGCAATCGTAGATATCGTCTCCGTCTGAAACACTGATTGTGGGGCGAGCGAATGCGCGGGCGACCCCGATGAAGCGGCGATTTCCACGCGTCAGGTCATAGCCAAGCATCAGACTGAGCAGCGCGGGAACCGGCACCTGCGGCAACGCAATCAAGGCAAACTTTGTGTATGCGATGTCATCCATTTTGAGATCACCCAGTGTTGTGAAATTACGTCAGGTCCGATGTGTTGTGCGTGATTGCGTGCGGTGCAGGAGATGCTACAGGATCAGGCCAGTATGGCTATTCGCAATCTATGCTATTTTTTATTTGCAGAATGACGTAATGCAAGCATTGGGGCATCCGCTCGGCGCTACGCACTATTACGGCGTGATTTTCGGGAATCGTGCCACGCCACCACGGTGATTGCCGCTCAAATTATGGTCGGCAACACCGCATTTGATGCTGTCATAAAGCTGCAATATTGCGTTGCGATTATTTTTAGATCGAAAAGTATAAATTTATATGCCCCGAAAGCGCAAAAACGTGCTGTATTTCAAAGATACAGCTATGATATTGCTTCAAGTGATTAGCAGGCTTATGACTTGGCTGTTTGTTTTGCTTATTGCAAAATCCAAGACTTAAGTTGTAGGCGCAATGAGACTTTTGGCCCTAATGGATGTCAGCCAGAAGTGCCTACCATATCTCGGATCGTCGTTTTGGTGTGCCTGGCGATCGGTAAAAAGCATCTCTACCCGGTGCGCATAAAGTCTGGTCTCAGCTCTGCAACTCCGGGTGTCATTTAGTGAGCGAGGAACAAAATCGAAAACATGAATCAGCCTCAAAACCTTGTTGACCCCAACGCGCGAAAAACGCAGCGGGGCGTGCGCATCTTTGTCGCAATTGCGCAACTGGCCGCCGCGCTCAGCGCATCGGTCGTCAGTGTGGGGCAATTGCCATCCACTGCTGCACGCGCGGATGCTGCCCCGGGCGGCACCGCAGGCACGCAGATTACCGGCACTGTGTTTCAGGACTTCAATTCCAACGGGGTTATGAATACGACCGGTGACGATGCCAACCCGGCCGTCGATGTCGGCGTCGCCAATGTCACCGTCTCGGCGTATGCGCCAGACAGCAACGCACCCGCCGCCACGATCGCCAGTGGTGCGAACGGCCAGTACACCCTGAGCGGGTTGACTGCCGGCACGCTGTATCGCATCGAGTTTTCGAATTTGCCCGCCGACTACGAGTCCGCATTTCGCGGCAGCAGCGGCAATGGCGCCACACCCAGCAGCGGCACCTCCGTGCAATTCGCGGCCGCCGGCACCAGCAACGTTAGCTTTGGCATCAATCGCCCGTGTGATTACTGCCAGGCCAACCCGCTCATCGCCATCAACGCGTTTGTGCCCGGCAGCACCGGCGGTGTCAGCAACTGGTCAACCGGGGTGTTCTCGTACTTTTTCTCCACGGATCGGATGGCAATGCTTTTGGCACCAACATTAGCCACACGACCTTCTCACCGCCAATTGTTGACACCACCCCTGTGGTCTCGGCATCGGTGACGGGCAATACCTACGGTTTGGCCTGGGCACGCAATAGCCGCACGCTGTATTCCGCCGCGTTCTACAAACGTGGCGTCGACTATGGCCCAAGTGGCTCGGGCGCGATCTACAAGCTCACCGGCGCCGGCACGCCCGGAAGCGCCGGATCCTTGTTTGTCGATCTCAACAGCATCTTTCCAGGCGCGGCAGGCACGGAGACGCACAGCTTTACAACAGTGCCCTTCCAGGGCAGCTCCTGTTGTTATTAGCGACACCGCGTCGATTGGCGAAGTGGGCAAGGAGTCGTTCGGCGACATCGAAGTTAACAAAGACGAATCCGCGCTGTATGCCGTGAACTTGAATGATCGCAAGCTCTATCGCATTCCGACCAGCGGGGCGCTGAACAACGCAACGATTACCAGCGTTGCGATTCCCTCAATTACCGGTTGCGCTGCGGACACCCGCCCGTTTGCGCTAAGCAAGGACGCCCTTGAGCGTTTGCATGTCGGCGCGATATGTTCGGCTGAAACTGGCGGCACGATCTCTGCGCAGGTTTGGCGTTACGATGAGTCGACCAGCACGTTTGCCAGCGTTTACGCGGGCAACCCGTTCGGGTATGGTGGTGGCAGCGACGCCTGGGCAGCATGGAGCGTCAACCGCACACGCCAGCCGTGGCTGACCGACCTGCGCTTTGACGGCGACTTCACTGTATCTTGGCATCCGCGACCGCTGGCCAGATACCGCCATCCCCTGGCAATCACTGCCTCCCGAGCAGACCTTCTTCAAGGGCTCAGGCGATGTGCTGTGTGCTTCGCTGAGTGGTGCAACCTATACGATTGAAAACAATGGCGTTTGTGGTGCGCGCACCTCTGGTTCTTCGGTGAGCGAACCCGGCCCAGGCGGCAAAGCGTTCTTCTTCAATGACATCGCGGGCGATGGGCATCAGGAGGCCTTCTATGGCGCGCTCGGCGGCGTGCCAGGCGCGCAGGAAATGCTGGCGACCAAGATGGATCCCACGTTCCGCTCCAGCAACAACATCATTGGCGAGTGCGGCAGCAATTGGCCGTACTGCAGCCCGAACGCCGCCGGTATTGGCCGCCAGAGTGTCATCAACGGCGATCACACTGGCGCCTATGATGTCTACGGCAAGATGCACACAGCGCCAAACGACGACGTCCCGCTGGCCGGACACCGTGTCGGCAAGACATCGGGTGTCGGCGATATCGAAACATTGTGCGACCCGGCCCCGCTGCAAATCGGCAACCGCGTCTGGCGCGACAGCAACAACAACGGCATCCAGGATGCGGGCGAACCCGCCCTCGCCGGTGTCGAAGTCGCGCTCATGATCGGCGACGTGGTTTACACGACGACGACCGACGGCGCGGGTGAGTATTACTTCAGCTCGGCCAACATCGCCGACACCGCCAACGCAAACAACGGCATCGTGATGCCGGCCGGCGGCGCGTTCATGATCTCGATCAACCCGAACCAGGCACCGCTCGCTGGTTTGGCGCTCACTGGTCAGAATGCCGACGGTCAGACCGACAACAACGCGATCAGCGATGTTCGCGACAGCGACGGCGCGCTTGTCGCCGGCGAAGCCAAGGCCAGTGGCACGTTTGGCCAGCCTGGCCAGAACAATCACGGTTACGACTTCGGCTTTGCCGCGCCAACCACGGTCAGCCTCGGCAACCGCGTCTGGATCGATGGCAACAACAACGGCTTCGTCGACAACAGCGAGAGCAATGTCGCCAATGTCGGTCTGACGTTGTTCCAGGACACCAATGGCGACGGCCTGTGCGGCGCTGGCGACACCCAGATCAGCACGACCGTGAGCAGTGGCGCGGGCTACTACAACTTTGTCAACCTGACGCCCTCGACTGGCGCCACGACGGCGTATTACGTTGTCGTCGATGGCGCGAACTTCACAGGCGCCGGCCCGCTCGTCGGCTTTGGCAGCAGCACGGGCCAGACGGTCAGCGGCATCGCCGCCGGTGACAACGATAAAGACCACGGCGCACACACATGCGGCGCGGTCGCCAGCACCCCAATTCAATTGACAGCTGGCAACCAGCCGACAGGCGAGCCCAACGAGGGCGAAGACCCGACGGCCGATGCCAACTCGAACCAGACGATTGACTTCGGGTTCTATCGCCCGGCTGCGCTTGGCAACTATGTCTGGCGCGATGACAATCGCAACGGCGTGCAGGATGAGCCTGTCGCCAACGGCCAGAACGGCGTGACTGTCAAGCTGTTGGATGGCAATGGCGGGACGATCAGCACCACTGTCACGGCGAACGACGCCAACGGCAACCCGGGTTACTACACCTTTACGAATCTCGTGCCGGGCACGTATGCGACGATGATCGACTTCGCGACACTGCCCGTGGGCGCGATCATCACTGGCCGCGATCTGGGCGGCAACGATGCGATGGACAGCGACGGCGACCTCGCCACCGGCATGACGCCGAACGTCACGCTCGTCGCGGGTGAAGTCAACCCAACCCTCGACTTCGGCTTCTACATGCCGGTCGGTTTGGGCGACTATGTCTGGTTTGACTTTGACAAAGACGGCCAGCAGGAAGCCGGCGAGCCGCCGGTTGCGGGTGTGACGGTGACGCTGTCCGCAAACGGCCAGGTCATCAGCACGACCACAACCAACAGCAGCGGCCTGTATGTGTTCCCGGGCCTCACGCCGGGTGTGCCCTACACCGTGTGCTTTGTCGCGCCGAACGGCTTTGTCTGGACGACGCCGGGCACCACGCCGACAAGCGGCACCGACAGCAACGTCAACCCGGCAACGAGTTGCGCGGCGCCAGTCACGCTGGGTGCGGGTGAGTTCAACCCGACCATCGACGGCGGTCTGATTACCCCGATCGTGATTGAGAAATTGAGCGTGACCTCCGGCGGCGTGCGCGGCAACGTGCCCGTCATCGGCAGCGACAAGCTTGTCACCTATACGATCCGCGTCGATAACACATCGACTCAGATCGTGCGCAACGTCGTGGTGAGCGACGCGCTGCCATCCAATCTGACGTATGTGGCAAACAGCGCAGTGCCGGCCCCTGCCACAACCGCGCCGTTGACCTGGAACATCGCGCAGATCGCGGCGAACAGCTCGGTGACGATCACCTTCCGCACAACGGTGGGTTCGATCACTGGCACGATCCGCAATATCGCGTCGGTGGTTTCGAGCGGCATCATCGTCGTTCAGGATCCGGCAGACATCCAGGCCGCGCCGACCGCGGTTGCGCTGGACTACCTGCACGCTGAAGCCGTGGCTGATGGCGTCAAGGTCAGCTGGGCGACTGCGCTCGAGTTGAACAGCATGGGCTTTGACGTACTGCGCTCAGACTCGCAGGAGCGCGCGGGCGCCGTCAAGGTCAACGCCGCGATGATCGCGGCCCGTTCGACGGGCGGCAGCAGCTACAGCATGGTGGACACCTCGGCCAAGACCGGTGTGCGCTATGCCTACTGGCTGGTGGAGACTGAAATCAGCGGCGTGACGACGGACTACGGTCCGGTGCTGGTGGAGCGCGCGTCCGCGAACAATGTCGCGCCGGCGATCGCAGCGCAGCAGACGATTGACTATGTCAAGGTCGCCGCTGTGATCCCGGCCGAGTCGCAGCAGCCTGCTGTTGTGAACACGCAGTCGGTCGCGGATGGCAACGCCGTGGCGATCGTCGCCTTGGCCGCGCCGATCGCTGAACCGCAGCGCGCAGTTGTTCAGCCTGCGTCGGTGGATCTGACGCAGGTCGAGATCGCCATGCCGGTTGCGCGCGACGCGAAGATCGCTGCGAGCGTGGCGCAGGCCGAGCCGGTTGCGCAGTCCGCGGCGCCGGTGGCGGTCAACACGACAAACGGCATCGCCGTAGTCGATGGACAGATCAGCGCCGTGCAGCGCGGCGCAAGCCAGCCCGGTGTGCTGGTGTTGCCGGCGCCAAAAGCGCAAGCGACATCCCGGCAGGCCGGCGGCTTGCCGCTGAGCGGGTCGTTTGCAGGTGTGCTGATGTTTGTTGGCACCGGTGCGCTCGCCGCGGTGGGCATGCTGCGCCGCAAGCGCAAGTAAGCACACGCGCTTAACGATCCAATGGCATCGCCAGGCTCCTCGAGCCTGGCGATGCCGTTTTCCCGAAAGCGGCCGCTGTCAATTCAGTCCGCTGGTCCGTCGGTGGCGCGGGGCTTAACCGAGCCAAGCGTGCTGATGATCAAGCCGGCTGTGCGACAGAGCCTTGAGAAGCGCGCAGAGGCGGGTTTCGGCATGGTGGGTCTGACGCTGTTCGCGTTGGGCACGAGCGTGCTGCTCGGCGTTGGGGCGCTTGCGATCGTGCGCCGCCGCAGAACGCGCTAAGGGGTTCTCCACAGAAGGTTGACCCGGCAGATCGTATCCACCCCCGCGGAGCAGGTTGGATACGATCCTGCCGATCAACTTTTTGTGACCACCGACTTAGTGCCCATCCCATTCGAGGAATTTCAATCCGAGAACGCACGATCCACTCGCGCGGAGCGCGAGTGGATCGTGCGTTCTCGGGCTAATCTCCGTGACCTCGTGCGCTAGACGCCGCCAATAGGCGGAAATTGCAAAAGGCGCCATCCCCGCCCGGGGATGGCGCCTTTTGCAATTTCCGCCTATTGGCTGAGCCGAGATGCGACGAAGTAACTGTAAGCAATGCGTCATTGTTCACTACTATGACGTCATCACGGCTATGCGCGTCATTCTTTTCAAACATCACAGCACCAACGCAAACTGGCCCGTGACTGCGGATTCGTCTGCAGTAGCGCTTCTCACTGCACCTTCATCATCAACGTTACCGCAGACGGACACGCAGCGTTCCCGCGTTGCACGGCGTTTTTTTGCCGCAGTTCAGGTGATCGTGATCGCAGCCAGCGGGTTTGGCGTGCGCGCGTTTTTTGCGCCGCTCGCGTATGCGCTCGAAAGCACCGTGCGCGGACGCGTGTTTCTCGACTTCAACGCCAATGGTGTGCTCAATAGCACCGGTTCCGCAGCTTCGCCCGCAATCGACACTGGCATCGCCAGCGTGCGCGTCGACGCGTTTGACGCCGACGGCATTCTGCGCGGTTCAGCCCAGACCGACGCCACCGGCAATTACACCTTGACCGTTGCCAACCCTGGCCTGTATCGGGTTGAATTTGGCCAGCTGCCAGGCGGGCACATGCCCAGCCGTATCGGTTCCGGCAACGGCGGCAGTCTGCGCTTTGTGACCACGCCGGCAACGGGCATCGATCTGGCGGTTACGCGCCCAGCCGACTTCTGCCAGCCCGACCCGGCTGTGCTCGTTACACAATTTGCACTGGGTGGCGCCACTGATGCGCCGGCCCTGCGCTATTTTCCGTATGGCTATGCGGTCGAACGCGACGGCAATATTTTTGGCTCCGGGCCCACGCCGTATTCCCCGATGCGGCCGGGCCCGATCACGCTGGCGACCGCTGGCCAGCTCGGCGCGATCTATGGCTTGGCGCACGATCGCGAACACGGCGCGTTGTTTGCCAGCGCGTATGTCAAACGACGCGCGCAGCTGGCCAGTCTGGGCGGCGAATCGACCGGCGCGATCTTTCGCGTGCCCACATCGGGCTCAACCGGGCCGACGCTGCATACCGACCTCAACGCGCTGTTTGGCGCGAATACGGCCGGCGCAAACCCGCATCCGGGCGCCAGCACACAATGGCAGTCCGATCTTGCGACGCGCGATCTGATCGGCAAGACCGGCCTCGGCGATCTCGACATCAGCGTCGACAACTCGACGCTGTTTGTCGTGAATCAGGCTGACCGCGCGGTTTACGCCGTGCCGACGACTGGCACGCCGGCCGCCGCAACGGTCCGGCGCTTTGCGGTGCCAACCAGCGGGCTCGCAACCACGTTGGGCGCATGCCCCCCAACCGATGTGCGTCCGTTTGGCATCGGTGTCGAAAGCGGCGGCACTGTGTTCGTCGGCGCAGTATGCTCGGCTGAATCCAGCCAGCAGGCCGGCGATCTGACTGCGTATGTCTGGCAGCTCGACACCGTCAGCGGCGCGTATGCGCTGGTGCTCAACCAGCCGCTGGCATACAACCGCGGCGCGGTAACCTGGAAACCATGGGCCGGCGCCGCAACCTTTGACAGCGTGCTCGCAAACTACGAGCAACCCATGTTGACCGATATCGCATTTGACGGCGCGGACATGCTGCTCGGTATTCGCGATCGCTACGCCGATCAGACGCCTGCTGCCAACAAGGCGCCGATCAGCGCGCCGGCGCCGCGCGGCCATGGCGATGTGTTGCGCGCCTGCCTCACAGGCGCGACCTGGACGCTTGAGCGCGACGGGGTGTGCGGCGGGCTGACATCGCTCGGCGCGTCAAATCCGCCTGACAGCGGTGCCGCGCGCGAGTTTTACTTTCAAGACACAGCTGGCGATGCCGACGATACCGAAGCGACTGCCGGCGCGCTGGCGCAGGTCCCGGGCTTCCCAGATTTTCTGACCACCGCATTTAGCCCGGTGCACTTCAACGCCACTGGCGACGAAATCGACACGAATCTACACAGCGCCGGCGTGATGAAGTTCGCCACGCGCACCGGCGCGAACAGCGGCGCATACGATCTGTATCAAGCCAGCGAGGCCAATACGTTTGCCAGCGCGGGTGGGGTAGGCGATATCGTGGCGCAGTGCGAACTGCCGCCGCAAGAAATCGGCAATCGCGTTTGGGACGACAGCAATGGCAATGGCATTCAAGATCCGGGCGAGCCTGGCATCGCCGGCATCACATTGACGTTGCGCTCGGCTACCGGTGTTTTCGTGACCCGGAGCGCCACCGATGGCGCCTATACATTCGCCGTCGCGCCAAACACAGCCTACACGCTTAGTGCCGAACTGCCGCCGGGCTATCAACCCACGCAGCCGGATGCGGCCGACCGATTTGGATTCGCCGCAACGGACAACGATCCGATCCGTGATGTGCGCGACAGCGATGCGCGCGCCATCGTTGGCGGCGGCGCCACGGTGGTGTTCACCAGCGGCGTGGCAGGGACCAGCAACCATGGCATCGATATCGGTTTGCGCACCGGTGTGAGCAGCCTGCGCGTTGAAAAGCGCGTGGTGACGTCCGACGGCAGCACGGTGCCCGATGCGCTTGGCCAGTTCAAGATCGACATCGTGTGCGGCGCGCGCGCGCAGACTGGGCGCATCGTCCGCGATGACGCGCTCTCGATGCTTAACCTGGCAGCCGGTTCGAACTGCCTGGTGTCGGAAGACGCATCCGCGCTGCCCGCGCCGCCGGGCGGCTATGTCTGGCAATTGCCGGCCCCGGCGCAAGTTGCGATTGGCTCGAACGAAGCGCGCACCATCGCGCTGACAAACACGCTGGCGTCGGAAATCTCCGCGCCGCGTCTGCCGGTCGAGGCGATCAACGGCACCGTCTGGCTGGATCGCAACGACGACAGCCTGCGCGACGCAGCTGAACCCGGCCAGAACGATCTGCGCGTATTTTTGTTGAACAACGCGGGCGCTGTGATCTCGCAGACCAGCACCACCTTTGACTACTTTGGCCAGCCTGGCCACTACGGCTTTGGCGCCTTGCCTGCTGGGGTTTATTCGGTGCGGTTCGATGTCGCAGCGATGCCCGCAGGCACGGTCGTGACACAGAATCAGGGCGCCGATGACGCGCGCGACAGCGACGTTGACGGCGCCGGCAACGGCCCGCAGATGCAAGTCAACACGGGCGCGCCTGCGCTTGCGGTTGACCTCGGGCTGCGGCCGGTTGCACAACTGGCCGGGCGCGTATGGATCGATCTCAACCTCGACGGCGTCTATCAAGAGGGCGAGCCGGTGCTGAGCAACGCCGAGATTAATCTCTTTCGCAGCGGCGAATCCGTCGCGGTGACGCAGACAAACACATCTGGCGTGTATACGTTCACCGGGTTGGCGCCAACACTGCCGTATTCGGTCAGTGTCAGCATGCCGGAGGATCCGATCTGGGAACAACCAGGCCCGATGGTGGGCGCCACGCCGGTCAGCGATCCGCCACCGATGGTGTTGCCGCCCGCCGCGCCATCCGACCGCGTCGACGCCGGCTTGAGCCCGTCAGTCGTGCTCGACAAGAGCGTTGTCGGAGCCGGCCAGCGCGGCACGCTCGACAACGGCGGGCTGGTGACCTACACGCTGCGGATTCGCAACACATCAAACGCGGTGGCCAGCCAGATTGTGGTGAGCGACCCGCTCACCAGCGACATCGTGTATGTGCCGGGGTCGGCTTCGCCGGCGCCGTTTGGCGAGAACCCACTCGTCTGGCGCATCGGCCAAATCGCAGCGCAGGGTGAAGTTGAGATTCGCTTTAACGCGCGTGTCACGCCTGGCCTCGCCACGTCGCCGCGCAATGTGGCCTGGCTCAGCCAGTGGACGGCGTTGGTCGGGCAGGATCGCGCCGATGTCAACGCCAAACCGACCAGCATCGCGCTCAATCGCTTTAGCGCGACGGCCTATCCGACCGGCACGATTGTGAGCTGGCAGACCGCGCTTGAGATGAGCACGAACGGCTTTGTTGTGTATCGCTCGCCGACTGAACGGCGCATTGAGGCCGAGGTGATCTCGCATGCATTTATCGCTGGCAAGAATGCGCAGGGCGCGACGTATGACTTTCTCGATGCATCGGCGCAGAGCGGCGTGGCGTATCGCTACTGGCTTCAAGAGCTCGGGCTGGATGGCAGCGTGGTGGAGTACGGGCCGGTGTTGCTAAACGCACCTGAAAATGCGGCGATTGCCGCGCTGTTGCGCGTGACGGTTGAACCGGCCTCGACTGCGACGGTGCAGGCTGAGCCGCAGCCACCTGCACAGTCGGTTGCACCAAGCATGGCTGTGCCTGTCACAGCCATGCTTGGTGCGGAGAAGACCGTCAGTGTCAAGCCGCCCGTTGCCACGGCCGATGTTTCGCAAGCAGCGGTGCGTCCGGCGCCGGCGGTCACAATCGTCGCGCCGGTGCAGTCAACGCAGGTGCCCCAAGTCGTCGCGGATGCGCCAGTTGCCGCAGGACAGCGCGCCCAACCGAGCGCGATGGCTGCCGAAGGCACCACGACCCAGACAGTCGCGCGCGTGCTGGTGCTGCCAGCGCCAAAATCGGTGGCCCGGCTGCAAAAACAGCTGCCGCTCGGCTATCGCTGGATGGCGATTCTGTTGTCGATCCTGATTACCGGCGTGCTGACGCTTGCGACGCTGATGTGCGCGGCAATCTGGCGTCATAGACTGCGTTGAGGCGGGGGTGCCTGCCGCGACGCAGCCAGCCGATTGCGTAGCGAGTGCGTAATCCTGCGGATGGTTCAATCTCGTAGCGCGGAATATACTGATAAGCGCATGGCACTTGCGTCGCAGCGCGCTACCGCCGATATCACACAGTTGGCTTCAGCCGCCTCGACAGCGGTCTTCGACGCCATGTCGCAGGGTGTATTGATCGTTGACCCGGCACTGCGCGTGCTATACATTAACGCCGCAGTTGGGCGCATGATGCACTGTGCGGTAAATCAACTGATTGGGCGCGACGCAAGCACGTGTATTTCACCCGCGTATCGCGAGCGATTTTTGCAGACGCTGCGCGACGCCGGCGCTGAGCGCGATACCACGATTTCCATCGATGTTCTGGCGATCACGATCGACGGCAGCGAGATTGCAATCAAGATCAACTGTCTTGGCGCATATGATCAGCTGGCAGGCAGCCATGTGCTGTTGCTCACCGATCAGACAGAGCGGCGCATCGCAGTGCAGCAGACCACATTTCTTCACACGTTTTTTGATACCACGCTGGATATCATGCATCATCTTGACCTGCGCGCGGTGCTTGATTCGCTCACGGTGCAGGCCGCCCGGCTGTTCAACACGCCGGACTCACTGACGGTGCTGTTTGAAGAAGCGGCGCTTACTTTTCACTACATGGGCACGCGCGGGTTGTGGACCGGGCGCAGGAACATGCTGCATCGGCTGGATACCGGTGTGGTTGGCGAAATCTGGCGCACGTCGCGCCCGGTACTCGTGAACGACTACGACCACTGGTCCGGACGGCGGCAGACGATCACACCGAGCCTGGTCGCCACGGTGATGGGCGCGCCGATCATGCACGAGGGAAGAGCGGTCGGCGCCATCATCGTGACGCGTTCGGAAATCGGCGCGACGTTTGCGCCGGAAGATCTGGATCAGTTGGCGCGCCTGGCCGCGCTGGCGTCGGTTGCGTATACAAACGCGCAGCTCTACAACCAGGCGCGCAGCAATGAGCAGGAGCTGGACCGCCGCGTGCAGGAGCGCACGCGTGAACTGAGCCAGGCCCTGAGCGATATCGAGCAGTTGCGCGAGCAAACCTTGCAGTCCGCGCGCCAGGCTGCCGCGCAGATCGAACGCGCCAGGCTCGCGCGTGAGTTGCATGACTCGGTGTCGCAGGCGGTGTACGGCATTGCGCTCGGCGCGCGGACGATCCAAGATTCCGGCGCGCTCGATAAAGCGCCCGAAGCAGCCGAGCCACTTGAATACATTTTGAAGCTGGCCGATGCCGCGCTGGCCGAGATGCGCGCGTTGATTTTTGAACTGCGCCCGGATGGCCTGGCCAACGCCGGGCTGTGCATGGCGCTCGCCCGGCACGCGGAAGCCATGCGCGCGCGCTATGAGCTGACCGTCACGCTCAGCGCTGTGGATGAGCCAGAGTGCGCGTTTGCCATCAAGGAAGCGCTCTATCGCATCACGCTCGAGGCGTTGCACAATATCGTGAAGCACGCGCGTGCGCGCGCGGTCGGCATCTCACTTGAGCTTGCGCCAAATAACCGGATTCGCCTGTGCGTGCGCGACGATGGCATCGGTTTTGCGCCGACGCAGGTCGCGATGTTTGGGCTTGGCCTGAAGTCGATGAACGAACGGGCGACAGAGCTTGGCGGCACCATTGAGATCGCGAGCATGCCGGATCACGGCACGACGGTGACGGTCTATATCCCGTCTGCGTAACCTACGCCCATTCAGCCGATAGGCTGAGGCGCTCTACATCATTGTGTGCTGCCACAGCGCCCTTGCAAAGCTATACGATTATGCATAGGCAATAGGGCTTTGGGCTTATGCGCAACATCAAAATTACTCATCACAACAGCGTATTTCGAAGAATGGTCAGCGCGCATGGGCGTCTGGTTCGTGGCTGGATCGGTGTGGCACTGTGTCTGGCATCTTTTGTTGGCGCGCAGTCTGCGCATGGGCAGGGTGCCGCGACACAGATTTCCGGCACTGTTTTTCAAAGACTTCAACAGCAACGGCGTGCTCGACAGCGCGTCCGACCTGGCGGCCGATCATGGCGTCGCCAACATTACGGTGCGCGCGTTTGCAGCCGGGCAATCCACACCCAGCGCGACCGCGAGCAGCAGCGCGACCGGCGCCTATACGCTGACTGGCTTGACCTCAGCCGGTGCCTATCGAATTGAATTCAGCGCATTGCCCAGCGACTATTCGCCCTCGTTTGCCGGGTCTGGCAGTTCGGTGCAGTTTGCCAATGCCGGCGCAACAAACGTCAACTTCGCGCTCAACGCGCCCTGTGATTACTGCCAGAACGCGCCGTACTTCGCAACCAGCTTTCGCATCAACGGCGATCCGCTTGCTGGCGGCGGCGCAGGATCGCTCATGTCAACGCTGGCGCTGCCCTATTCAGCCAGCGGCGACACGCCAATTCAACACGTCACGATGACGGTGGGGTCGCAAACCGGCGCACTGTGGGGCATGGCCTATCGTCGTGAAACGCGCACGCTTTACACCGCGGCGGTGGTGCAGCGGCACATTGGGTTCGGACCGCTCGGCATCGGCGGCATCTACACGATTGCTGTCGATAACCCTTCAGCCGTGTCGACGGCAACGGCCGCGCCCTTTGTCGACCTGGCGAGCTTGAGCGTCATGGTTGGCGCCAATCCACGCAACCCAGGTGATTTGAGCAGCGATCACAACCTGCCCAGCCACGACCCGGGCGCGTTCGACGCTGTCGGCAAGATCGGTATGGGCGGCATCGATGTTTCGGACGATGGCGGCACGCTTTGGGTTGTCAATCTGAACGGCCCGGAGCTGCTGTCGCTGCCGCTTAACATCGCCGCGCCCGCTGCCGCAGATGTGACCCACATCGCGATTCCGTCGCCAGCCTGCGCGAACGGCGTCTTTCGGCCGTTTGCGGTGAAAGCCCGCTACGGGCGCGTGTATGTCGGCGGCGTGTGCTCGGCGGAGGGCGCCAGCGCCAGCGCGGCCGATCTGCAAGCGCACGTGTTGGTGCATGATCCGGCCGGCGCGCCCGGCAATTTCACCAGCCGTATTAACGTTCCCGTTGAACTATCCGCGCAGCTATGTCTCGACGCTGATCGACGCAGCCTGGCGGCCGTGGATCAACAAATGGACCGACATGAATCCCCAGCAGCAGGGCGGCGCCTACATGCAAACGATCTGGCCGCAGCCGATGCTGACGGATCTCGAGTTTGACGCCAGCGGCGCGATGGTGCTTGGTCTGGCCGATCGTCTTGGCTTTCAGGGCGGCAACAAAAACTACAGCCCAGTTTCGGGCGACACCACGTTGTATGACGTGGCGGTGGGCGGCGATGTGCTGCGCGCCTGCCTGGTCAACGGCGCCTACGTGCTGGAGTCCGGCGCAGCGTGCGGCGGCGTGCAAACTGATCCATCATTTCCCGGGTCTGTGGCCGAATGCGAATTCCGGACCGGGCGATGGCGAATATTACTCGGCGAAAACTATGGTTTCAACACGCACAACGAAACTGCGCTCGGCGGGCTGCTGCAATTTCCTGGCGCCAGTGAAGTCGCCACATCGGCGTTCAGCCCGATGTTCGCCGCGCGCTCGCAGGGCATGCTCTGGCTGAGCCACAGCAGCGGCAAAAAGACGCGCGCCTATCAGGTCGCCGGGGCGGACTATCCGAGCGCGACAGCCAGCATGGGCAAGGCATCCGGCCTGGGTGATCTTGAGCTGCTGTGCGACCCGGCGCCGGTGCAGATTGGCAACCGCGTCTGGCGCGATGTCGACGGCAACGGCATCCAGGATCCGGCCGAACCGCCGCTCGCGAACGTGCAGGTGCGCCTGACGCTCGCCAACGGCACCACGACGTTCGCCACAACCGACAGCAACGGCCACTATCTGTTTAGCTCGGCACCGCTGACCGACACTGCGGCGAGCAAACACAACCTGCCATTGCTGGCCGGCACCGTGTTTACGCTGAGCATCGATGCCGCGCAGCCGGCCCTGATCGGGCTTGCGCCCACGCTGGGCAACGCCGAAGCGGTGACCAGCAACGATGCGATCGACGATGTGCGCGATAGCGACAGCTCCGGGGTCTCTGGCAGCGTGGCCGGCGCCGGTCGCAACAACCATAGCTACGACTTCGGATTCAGCGCCACAACGCCAACACCAACTGCGACAACACCGGCCAACACCGCGACACCGACGGCAATCCCGCCGACCGCGACAACACCGGCCAACACCGCGACACCGACGGCAATCCCGCCGACCGCAACAACACCGGCCAACACCGCGACGCCGACGGCAATCCCGCCGACCGCAACAACACCGGCCAACACCGCGACGCCGACGGCAATCCCGCCGACCGCAACAACGCCGGCCAACACCGCGACACCGACGGCGATCCCGCCGACCGCAACAACACCCGCCAACACCGCGACACCGACGGCGATCCGCCGACCGCGACAACGCCCGCCAACACCGCGACACCGACGGCGATCCGACCGACTGCGACACCAACCGCGCGGCCATCGCTCGCCGGTCTAGGGGACTACGTGTGGTTCGATGTCGACAAAGACGGTGAACAAACGCCGGGTGAGCCGCCGTTGCCGGGTGTGACCGTGACGCTGTATCTGAGCGGCAGCGTGGTCGCTGTCGTGCAGACCAACGCCGCCGGGCAGTACGCGTTTACCGGGCTGACACCGGGCGTGCCGTATCAGGTGGCATTTACGCCGCCGGATGGCATGACCTGGACGAGGACCGGCACCACGCTCACCAGCGCAACCGACAGCAACGCCATTACAACCGGGGAATCCGTGGCGCGCGGCGCTGCGCTGTTTAGCGTAACCGATGGCATCACCGATCCCATCGGAATGTCCGCGCCCATCATGTTGGCGCCAGATGAGTTCAACGTAACCGTTGATGCCGGCATGATTGTGGCGGTGCAACTCGAAAAGAGCGGCTTGGGTTCCGCGCCGAATGGCCGGATCGGCGCCGACCGGCTGATTACCTACACGCTGATCGTGACAAACACGTCAGATCGCGTGGCCAACAACATCGTCATCAGTGATGCGCTGCCAAACCTGCTCGCGCTGGTACCCGGCAGCGCCAGCCCGGCGCCGGCGACGGAATCGCCGCTGACCTGGCGCATCAGCGTGCCGGCAAACGGATCAACAACCGTGCGGTTCACCGCGCGCTCAAACGCGCCGGTGCTCGCGCCGGTCCGCAATGTGGCCTGGTTGATCACGGCCAATACGATCGTTTCGCAAGACACCTCCGATGTCTTCGTGCCGCAACGCCCAACCAGCATCGCGCTCGACGCGTTCACGGCGACGCCCAGCAGCAGCGGCGCCATCGTCTTCTGGCGCACCGCGCTTGAGCAAAACACGCAGGGCTTTCACGTCTTCCGCGCGGCATCGAATGCGCGCAATCTGGCCGAGCAGGTCAGCACGCGTCTGATTGCGGCGCGAGGCACAAACGGCGGCGATTATGCGTTTGTCGACGGCAGCACGATCGCCGGCGTGGCCTATCACTACTGGTTGCAGGAGGTTGAACTCAGCGGTGTCACGCGCGAGTATGGGCCGATTGTCCTGGTTGAACCGCCGCTTGGCGCGGTGATCAACACCGCGGATGGGTTGCTCGTGCCGGTGTCGCCTAATCCACTCGGCGGCCCGGCCACGTTTGCAGCGGACCATTCACCCCAATATGTGATGCCGGGCAGCGCAAACCCCGTGCCGCAAAATGTGCCAGCCCAGGCATCTGCGCCGACATCAGTGCAGACTGCCGCGACGTCTTCGCTCTCTGTAGCGTCGGACCTGGCGATTGCCGCACCAAATCGCGAGGATGCGGTTGCGCCGGCGCCGCTGCCGGCAGAGGCGCGTCCGGCCACAGTCGCCACCCGGCCGGCGCCACAGGCTGAGACTGTGAGTGATGCGATTCGCGCGCGGATTGACGCTGTGGTGAGCACGGCCGCTGAGCCGCCGGCGGAGCGCGTGCGTTTGCTGCCGTGGTGGGTCTTGCCGGCTGGCATTGCGCTGGTCGTGTTGGGCGCCTGCGGGGCGCTGTTGCTCGGCATACTGATGCTGAACGCGCGGCGCTGATCGATTAAAAAATGAATATCTTCAAGATAAACCGGCTGCTGGCGGCCTTGATGTGCGTCGTTTTGATCGGTGTCGGGCTGCTGGGTGCGCAGCTGGGCATGACCACATCGGTTGCCTACGACGTCTTTCACGTGATCTTTGGCGTTGTGGCGCTGGCGGCTGCGGTCGCGCTTGGCGGCAAGTTTGCCGCATGGTTCAACCTGGGTTTTGGTGCGATCGACCTGTATCAGGCGGTTGCCTACAACGCCGGGCTATTTCCGAGTCAGCTCTTCAATCTCAATGCCGTCGACACGCTGCAGCATTGGCTGATTGGCGGCATTCTGGTCGGGGTGGCGCTGCTGCAGTTTGCGCGGGCGCGCAAGATGCCCAAAACATAGGCCGCGGTAAGCGTTAACCGTCGCGTCGTCGTTGCGCGGCCGAATGCAGTGCGCGAATCAGCAGGATCAGCGCCAGCAAGCCGAGCGCGGCCACAACGGCGAAACTGAATTGCGCGCGCAGCAGCTGGGCGAGGATGCCGAGTGCCAACCCGGCGGCAACAATCGGTGCAAGCGCGCTGACCTGGCGTTGCGCCAGCTCGGCGCTGTTATCGATGCGTGTGTCCGCCCGTGTGAGCGCGCGCAGCCGCAGATCGAAGCGCAGCAGATCCCACGCGATCAAACACAGCGCAACACCCAGGACGGCAATGCTGCCCGGATAGAGCAATGCGCACAGGCCGCCGCTGGCGATCATGCCGGCAAACGCCGCGTCGACCAGCGTCGTTAGCGTGCGCCGCCAGGCAAACAGCCAGGCACCAAGCGCGACAAGCGGGAGCGGGCTGGCGACTGGCAGCGTTGCCAGCAACACCAGCGTAAACAGCAGCGTTGCCAGTGCCAGCGCCACGATGCCGGCGATCGTCAGGTGCACCGCCTGAATGCGCGCCATCACAGCCCGCCAACCATGCGCAACTGCGCCGGCTGGCCGGCCACGGTTTCGCGCAGTGCGGCGTCGAGCGGTTTGTGGATGTCCCAATCGACGATCTGGCAGCCGGCGCGCCGCAACAACCGGAAGCGCTGTGCGCGTTCTGCGCGCGCCAGCCTTTCCGCCAGCACCGCGATCTCTGCTTGCCGGTCTGATGCCGGGACGCTGGCCAGTTCGAACGTGACCGGATCTGGGCTGACGACCAGCACGGAATACCCGAGCGCGCGCAATCGCATCAGCGTTGCAGGGTCGTCGCCGTTGACCGGGCCGATAAACACGATCTGCGACTGCGCGGGAAACAAGCGCGTGGGGACATACGACAGGCTTTCAAACACCGCGTGATAGGCCGGTTTTGCGCGGCCAAGCGCGCGCAGAATGCGTTCGCGTTGCACACGGCCGTAGCCCGGATAAATCGTCACGAGCGTGTCGGTGTAGATCAGCATGGCGACGCGGTTGCCTTCACCCAGAAAGCGTTCGGCCATCGCTGCCGCCGCATGCACGGTGTGCTCGAACAGCGAGCCGTTGGGCGTGCGCACATCGCTCTTCAAGCGCGCGTCGATGATAAAGCCGATGTTTGCGATGCGTTGCTGTTCAAATACGTTGGTGTACAAATTGCGATCGTCGCGCGTCATGGCGCGGGCGGTCGCGCGCCAGTTGATCGCGCGCAGCCGGTCGCCGGCCTGATACTCGCGCAGCGCAAAGAAATCGACGCCGGAGCCGCCGGTGCGGGCCGGGATCGGCCCGGCAAACCCGCGCGTGCGCGGCGGCCGGATCGTGAGACCACGCAGCGACTGCGTGTCGGGCAGCACCTGCGCGATGCCGGCGGCCGGATGTGTGGCGCGCGCGGCCGTCAGATCGTGCGGATCGCTTTCGGCGGTGCTGATTCTGTTAAAGCGATACTCGCCGCGCTCGCCGCGCACGCTGTATTGCAGCGTCGCGCGCTGCCTTGGCTGCAACGACAGCAGCGTCCGCGTCTCGCCTTCGATGCGGGTCAGGCCGTCTGGCAGCGTGTCTTCTACCAAAAGGGTGTGCGGTGCCTCGCTTTGGTTTTCCGCTGTCACCGTCACCGTGATCGGCGCGCCCGGCGTCACCCGCGCGCGGTCGAACGTGCGATCTGTGCGCAGTTTGAGCGCCGCAGGCTCGCGCACGAGCCCCGCGCCGAGATAGACCAGCAGCGGCACAGCCAGCGCAAGCACCGCAGCGTTGAGCAGCGCGAGCCCGCCCAACAGCAGCCCAAAGATCAGCGCGAACAGCAGAACAGCGCGTCCGTTCATGCGCGCAGCACCGGCACCGGCGTCGCACCGATGATTTCACTCAGCAGCCGGTCGGCGGCTTTTGGCACCGACCACAAATCGGGCTGCAGAATCAGGCGGTGCCCGAGCGCGGCCTGCGCAAAAAACTTGACATCGTCCGGCAGCACATAGGCGCGGCCTTTTAGCACCGCCCAGGCGCGCGACAGTTTGAGCAGGGCCAGCGTGCCGCGCGGGCTTGCGCCGACCGCAATTTGACGATGCTGGCGCGTGGCCGTCACCAGGTTGACCATGTAGCGCTCGATGTCCGGATCGACATGCACGGCCTCGGCGGTTTGGCGCAACTGCAACAACCCGGCGGTATCGGTCACTGCTTTGAGATCAAAACCCTCGTTGCGGCGCTCGCGGCGCCGGCGCAGAATTTCCTGCTCTTCGTCGGCGCTGGGATAGCCGATCGACAGCTTCATGATGAACCGATCGAGCTGCGCTTCCGGCAGCGGGAAGGTGCCTTCGTATTCGATCGGGTTTTGCGTGGCGATGACGATAAACGGCTGCTGCAACGGCAGGGTTTCGCCCTCGAGCGTGACCTGATATTCCTGCATCGCTTCGAGCAGCGCGGATTGCGTGCGCGGCGAGGCGCGGTTGATTTCATCGGCCAGGATGACGTTGGCGAAGACCGGGCCGGTGCGCAGCACAAATTTGTTCTGCGCGCGGTCGAACACGTATCCGCCGGTGATATCGCCAGGCAGCAGATCGGGTGTGAACTGGATGCGTTTGAACTGCATGCCGAGCGCGGTCGCGAAGCTGTTCGCGATCAATGTCTTTGCCAGGCCTGGAAAATCTTCCAGCAACACATGTCCGCCGCTGGCGATAAACGCCGCCATCATCATTTCGAGCGCAGCGCGCTTGCCAACGATCGCGTGCTCAACTTCGGCGACCACGCGCGCGCTGAGCGCGGCTGCGTCGGGCGCTGTCAAGGGTTCAAGAACGGCGGGGATGTCTTTCAAAATGTGGTCTCCAGATACTGCACAACAGCCTCTATTTTCTGCAACAGGACTGTGTTGTTAGGATGATTGCGTTTGCGGGTCGCAAACGCGCGGTCGCGCACCGATTCTGGCAGCGCGTCACGCGAATCGTTTGGCACCTCGCACAACGCCAGCCAGGCATAGTGGTTGCTGACAAGTGAGCGCGCGTCGGGCGGCAGTGACAGCGTGCCAAGGCCGACCCGCGCGATCACGTCGTTTTGAGTCAGGCTGTGGTTGGCCGCCAGCGTGCTGAGCAGCATGGTGCGCAGCTCAATGACGGAGCGTTCAGCGGCGTATCGGCTGTCGATGCTCTTGGCAAGCGTGCGTTGCCAAAACTGCAGCTTGGTCGTTTCGTATTCCGGCCCGATAAACCGTTGCGGATGGGCAGGCGGTCCGAGCGCGCCGACAAGCGCGCGCAACGCAGCCAGCGCGCCGATCAGCACCAACAAGCCGAGCAGCGCGGTCTGCGGCACGGTGTCGAGCAGGATGCCCGCCGACCAGATCAGAAACGCCAGCGGCTCGATCAGGGTGGCGCGGATGCCGTCGCGCAGGACGAAGATCACGATTCCGGCCACGAGCAGCAGCGCGCCAAGCCTGAGCGACTGGGCGGGTGTGAGCGATTGCAGGCGAGCGCGCATCAGAGCGCGCCCCCGCAGGCCGCTGCAATGCGCGACAGGCTGTCGATGGCCAATGTCTTTTCGCGCTCGCCGGAAACGGCCGCGCCATACCGAATATCCTCGAACAGGCGCGTGAGCTGGCGAACCGCGTCGTGCGGCACGCCCTTGTTCTGCAGCGAACGTTCGAACTCGCTGGCCGTCATTGTCTGCGCGCGCGCCAGACCGCGTTCGCGTTGCAGCACCTCGCACATATCGCGGTAGCAGCGCACGATCGTCTCGTCCAATGCCGCGCCGGTGCGCAGGGCATCGATCGCAGTTTGCGCTTCGTCGGCAATCGCCTTCAGCGCGGCGGGTGGGTTGCGGCGGTTGCGGATAACCCACCACAGAGACAGCATCGCCAGCCCGCCGATGACAAGCAGCGCGGCCAGCGCCAGCACGATTGTCTGCAACGCCGCTTGATCCGGGGTAAAGACAAAATCAGGCACAGCGTTTGCGCCGGTTTCGGCCGCCGCTTCCTGGGCTGCGATGGCATTCGCGGCAGCCTCAATAAACGGCGGCGGTTTGAGATCACGCAGCAGCGTCACCGCCAGCAACATAACGCCCAGAACCAGCAGCGATTTGAACAACTGATTGCGAATGCTCTTTGAGAAGATCGCGCCAATGATCACGACCGGAATCATGGCAATCAACAGCGCCATCACGATGCGGAAGAGGGTGATCAGCCCGGTGCCATCCATCTGCGGTGCGCCGCCGCGGGAAAACGCCGGCATCGCCATCGGCCCCAATGTCCGCCCCGGGCTAAGCTGAACGTTGCCGACGCCTGCGGCCAGCACCAGGATCAGCCCAAGTGCGCAGGCAAGCAGCATGAGCACACGCGGCTTGTGGCCGAACCGAGGTGTCCGCTGTTCGGCGGATGATGACTCTTCCAAAACGCTGGTGCGAATCCTACACCCAAGCCTCTCTGTGAGCCCTCCGTGACTTCGTGTCTCTGTGGTGATACGCAAGCAGGCACCCAACTCGGGCCACTGCGCGGGTATCACCACAGAGACACGAAGTCACGGAGGGCTCACAGAGAGGCTTGGGTGTAGGCCAAGTGTCAGACGAAGTAAAGGCGGATTATTCGTTCACAACATATACCCACATGTCATTACAAGGTGGATTGAGCACCCTGGCAAACGTCACGACGATTGTTTAGACCGTATCGCAATCGATTCTCTGGGGGGAACCATGGCAGCATCATCGACATCGACTTTTCGGAACCGTATTGTGCTGCGCCTTGCGCACGCCATCGTGTTGAGCATGAGTGTGTTTGCACAGCTTGCGCCGCGCGCATCTCTCGGCGACAGCGGCCCAGGCGGCGCTGCCACGCAAATCACCGGCTCGGTCTATCAGGATTTTGACGCCAACGGCGTCAAAAATACAGACGCCGACAGCGCCGGCGCATCCAATGATGCCGCGCTGGCCGGCGTCAGCGTGACGGCTTACGGCGCCAATAACGCGGCTGCGGCAACGACGGTCTCAAGCGCATCTGGCGCGTATACATTGACCGGGTTGACTGCCGGCGCGCCGTATCGCGTGGAATTCAGCAATCTCCCAGCCGGCGCCTATCCGGCCTTTCATGGCGCCAGCGGTTCGTCAACAAAAGCATCCTCGGCCAGCAGCGTGCAATTTGTGACGGCTGGCGCGCGCAATGTCAGCTTTGGCGTGACCCTGCCGTGCGACTACTGCCAGCGCGCGCCGTTCATCATTTCAAACTACTACATGAACGGCGATGCGCTCGCTGGCGGTAGCGCGGCGCGCGGATTTGCCATGGTGGCGGTGCCCTATTTCGCGAGCGGCACGCTCACACAGACGACCGTGCTGCTGCGCGGCAATCAGATCGGCGCAACCTCCGGGTTGGCCTTGCAGCGCGCCACGCGCACGGTTTTTGCATCGGCGGTGCTCAAACGGCATGTTGGGCTCGGTCCGCTCGGGCTCGGCGGCATCTACTCATTTACGGTGCAACCGACTTCAGGCGGCATTACGCAAACTGGCGTCTCCCCGTGGTTTGATATCCGCACGCTGGAGGTCGATCTCGGTGTAAACCCGCGCCCAGCCGGCGTATTGCCAGGCGCCTGGGATCTGCCCAACCACGACGCTGCCGTATTCGATGAGGTCGGCAAAGTCGGCATGGGCGATCTCGATATCTCGGACGATGGCGGCACGCTCTGGTCCGTCAACCTGTTCAAGCGTGAGCTGATCGAAATTCGCATCGTTTCCGGAGCTCGCACGCCGACGGCGGCTGATCTCACGCACCACCCGTTGCCGGCGGTCGCATGCAATAACGGCGTGCTGCGCCCATGGGCGGCCAAGTTCTACCGCGAAAAAATCTATGTCGGCGCGGTCTGCACCGGCGAAAATGGCGGCGCGGCAACCGACCTGACCGCGCACATCTTCTCGCATGACGCAGCCGGCGCGCCCGGCTCGTTTACGACGGTGCTCACGTTCCCGCTGAATTACCCGCGCAGTGATGTGTCGCCGGGTGCCAGCGCGCGCTGGCGGCCCTGGATAAGCGATTGGTATCAACAGACGCCAACGCAAAATGGCGGCGCGTATCTGCAGTCCATTCACCCGCAGCCCATTCTGATGGACATTGAGTTCGATACAGCCGGCGATATGTATCTCGGCATGTTCGATCGTTTTGGCCATCAAGCTGGCAGCCGCAACCACGGCACACGCCCGACAGACAGCACGCTGTATGACGCGGCCAGCGGCGGGGATCTGCTCAAAGCCTGCAAGTCGAACACGACATTTGTGCTGGAGTCGAACGCATCCTGTGGTGGGCTCAGCACCGCAGGCGCAAACACCGGCGCCGGCCCGGGCGGCGGCGAATACTTCCAGGGGGATTTTTGGAGCAACTCGCACACCGAAATCTTGATGGGTGGGCTGGCGCTGCTGTCCGGCTCGGGTGAGATTGTCTCCACTGCCTATGACCCGGGGCGCGATGCCCGCACAAGCGGCTTAGTCTGGATGAACAACCGCACCGGCGCAAAAAACCGCGGCTATGAAGTCACTGGCACCGACTACGTCGCACCCTCGGTCACGATGGGCAATGCGGCCGGGTTGGGCGACATCGAACTGATGTGTGACGCTGCGCCGGTTGAAATCGGCAACCGCATCTGGCGCGATGACGATGACGACGGCCTGCAAGACTCCGACGAAATTGGCATCGCCGGCGTGCGCGTCGAGCTGGTCGATGACAAAACCACAGCGGTGCTCTCCAGCACGCTCAGCGCAGCCGATGGTTCGTACTATTTCAATCTGAGCGCGATCGATCCGGTCATGGCGCTCTCAAGCGGGCACGCGTTGACGCTGCGCATTGCGCTAAACGACGCGGGTTTACCCGCCAACCATGCTGTAACAGTGCAAGACGCCGATGGTGTTGATGACAATGCTGAAGCTGGCGACCGGCGTGATTCCGACGCGGACAATGTCTCCGCCAAGACCGGCGGCGCCGGCTATACCAGCATCAGCTATCGCACAGGCGGGGAGGGTGCCAACAACCATACGCTCGACTTTGGCTTTGGCAACGCGTCCGCGCTCGGCAACTCCATCTGGATGGACGACAACCGCGACGGCGTGCAAAATGAGCCGCTGACAAACGGCGTCAATGGTGTGACGGTCAAGCTGGTCAACAGCACCGGCGCGGTCCTCTCGACAACGGTCACCCGCAACGACGCCAACGGAAACCCGGGCTACTATGTGTTTGAAAGACTCAACGCCGGCATTTACGGCGTCATATGCGATCTCGCCACACTGCCGCCGCAGACGGTGCTGACGCGCGCCCACGCAGGCGACGGCTCGGCGGCCAGCGATGCGCTCGACAGCGATGTGGATGCAGCCTGCGCCACGCCGCGCGGCCAACTGCAGGCTGCCGAAACAAACCTGACCCTCGATATTGGCCTGATTCAACCGGCCACTGCGCTCGGCAACACCATCTGGCGCGACGACAACCGCGATGGCCTGCAAAACGAATCGCCGGCCAACGGTGTCAACGGCGTTACGCTCAAACTCTTGAACGACAGCGGCGCCGTGATCTCCAGCACGGTCACCGCGAACGATGCAAACGGCAATCCGGGTTTCTATCGCTTCGGCGGCTTGAATGCTGGAACGTATGTGGTCATGTGCGATCTCGCCACATTGCCAATTGGCAGTCAGCTGACCGGCATCAACGCCAGCGACGACGCGCTCGACAGCGACGCCGATGAAACCTGCACCATCCCGCCGGTCATGCTGCAGCCTGGAGAAAGCAACCTGACGCTCGACATCGGCATTGCGGCGCGGCCGGCCAGCCTTGGCAACACGATTTGGCGCGACGACAACCGCGACGGCGTGCAAAACGAAGCGCCCGCAAACGGCATCAACGGTGTGACGGTCAAGTTGCTCAACGCAGCCGGCGCGCTGCTGACCAGCACGGTCACCGCCAACGATGTGCACGGTAATCCTGGTTATTACACGTTTGGGTTGCTCAATCCGGGCACGTATGCGGTGATGTGTGACGTGTCCACACTGCCGGCGCAAACGCAACCCACGCTGCAGAACAGCGGCGATGGCTCAAGCGCGGCGGATGCCGTCGATAGCGACGTCGACAGCATCTGCATGACGCAGCGCGTAACGCTTGCCGCTGGCGAAAGCAACCCGACGCTGGACATCGGTGTGGTCGAGGCGCTGGCCCGGCTTGGCAACTATGTCTGGATCGACGGCAACGCGGATGGCCAGCAGGCCTCGACTGAGCTGCCGGCGGCCGGTATCACGGTGACGCTGTTCCTCGACGGCAACCCGGTTGATACTGTCGTGACCAACAGTGGCGGTTTCTATGTGTTCAACAACTTGCTGCCGCGCCACAGCTATCGCGTGTGCTTTGAACGCCCGGCTGAGATGTTCTGGACACGCCCCGGCAGTTTGCTGGAGAGCGACACCGACAGCAATGTGCAAAGCGATGGCTGCGCGCCGGTTGTCGTGTTGAGCGCCGGGCAGTACAACCAGACCCTCGATGCCGGGCTTATTCCGCCCGTCAGGGTCGATCCAACCGCAATCACGCTGGCGTATTTTGGCGCGCGCCAGACCGGCGCAGGTGTCTCACTGCACTGGATCACCACGCTGGAGCGCAACAGCGCCGGCTTTAATCTGCTGCGCTCGCCGACGGCAGCGTCCGCCGAATTTACGCGCCTCAACACCGGGCTGATCCCAGCGCGCGCCGCCGATGGCGCGGCCTATGCCTTTGTCGCCGCCTCAGCTGATGGCGGTGGCTACTACTGGCTGCAGGAGATCGAACTGGACGGCACCGCCACGCTCTATGGCCCAATCGAACCCGGCGCCCAGAGCCTCGGTGTCAATACCCGCATGACCTATCTGCCCTTTGCTGTGCGTTAACACGAGCCACTCTGTGAAGGCTCAGTGACTTCGTGTCTCTGTGGTGACACCCATGCAGGCGTCTAGCGCGGGCGATGTTGGTCCTCTGCACAGGTGTCACCACAGAGACACGAAGTCACTGAGCCTTCACAGAGTGGCTCGCTGGATAGAATCCGCGCATGTCCAGCAACTTGCACATGGATATCGCCGTGATTGGCGGCGGGTTGGGCGGCGTGGCTGCGGCATTGGCCGCCTGCGAGGCCGGCCGCAATGTGGTGCTGACTGAGGCGACCGATTGGCTGGGCGGCCAGATTACGTCGCAAGGTGTCAGCGCGCTGGACGAACACAGCCGCATCGAGACTGAACCTCCCACGCGTGGTTACGCCGAACTGCGCGCACGCATCCGGCAGCACTACATCACGGCCTATGGCGCGCCACGCGTGATGCCCACGGGCGCGCCGCTCAATCCGGGCGACGGCTGGGTCAGCGCGTTGTGTTTTGAACCACGCATCGGGCTGGCTGCGCTTGAGGCTATGCTCGCGCCGCACATTGCCTCTGGCCGTCTGATCGTCCTGCATGGTGTCGAAGCGGTCGCAGCCGCGCATGACGCTGATCGTGTGACCTGTGTGACTGTGCGCGACGTCAACCTCGATGAGCGTGATATTCACGCGCAACTGTTTATCGACGCGACTGAGCTCGGCGACCTGTTGCCGTTGACTGACACTGCGTTTGTGACCGGCTCTGAAGCGCGTGCAGACACAGGCGAACCTAGCGCATCCGACCATCCGTTGCCGGACGAGATTCAAAGCTTTACATATTGTTTTGCGGTCGAGTGGATGCCGTCCGGCAGCTTTGTGATCGCCAAGCCTGCTGGTTACGAAGCCATGCGCGAGCGCCAGCCATACTCGCTGTCTCTCGACATCCCGCCGCGCCGCTTCTACATGCGTCGCACCACCGAGCAGGCGCGCCTGCCGTTTTGGACATATCGCCGTATGCTGTCGGCCGAGCTGCTCGACCCAACTCAGGCGCGCGGGCTGCATGACCTGGCGCTGATTAACTGGCATGGCAATGACTTTCATGAAGACCATATTGTGGGCAAAACCGCGGCAGACCGTGCACAGGTGCTGGCGGACGCCAAACGGCTGGCACTTGGATTTCTTTACTGGTTGCAGACCGAGGCGCCACACGACGACGACAACGGTGCCGGCTTCCCAAACTTGAAGCTGCGATCGGATGTGATGGGCACGGCCGATGGCCTGGCGAAGGCGCCGTATATGCGCGAGTCGCGCCGCATCGTGGCGCTCAAACGCATCGTGGAGCAGGACATTTCGGCGCGCATACGCAACCAGCCAGGCGACCGCGCTGCCCAGTTCGACGACACCGTTGGTGTGGGTTGGTACGCCATGGATCTGCATCCGGCAGTTGGAAATCCGCTGCGTACGATGTTCGCACCGACACATCCCTTTCAGATCCCGCTTGGCGCGTTGATTCCCGTGCGCACGCGTAACCTGCTGGCAGCCTGTAAAAACATCGGCACCACGCATCTGACAAATGGCGCCTATCGCCTGCACCCGGTTGAATGGTCCATCGGCGAAGCAGCCGGCACGCTGGCCGCGTATTGCTGTGACAGTGGCGTCAGCGCGCAACAGGCGCACGCTGACCATGCGCGCATGCGCTTGGTGCAAACGCGGCTGCGCGACCGAGGCGTGCGCTTGAGCTGGGAGACACAGGCATGAACATTGCGCTGCTTCCCCTCGACGAGCGCCCGGCCAACACCCGCTATCCAGCCCAGACTGCCGCGATCGCCGGCGCCAGGTTGCAGCTGCCGCCGCCTGAAGCATTGCCCGATATGCGTAACCCGGCCGATCGCGCCGCGCTGGCGAATTGGGTGGTGGCGCAGGGTGCGGCAGCCGACGGCGTCGTGGCCTCACTCGACCTGCTCGGCCATGGTGGCCTGATTACCTCGCGCGTGCACGATGAAGATGCTGGCGCGGTGATAACGCGCCTGCAGCCGCTGCTCGACATGCCACGCAGTGGCGCGCTGTATGCCTTCAACGTGATCCAGCGCACATCAAACGCCGACGACGCTACTGAAGAGGCGCCGTACTGGGCCGATTACGGCGTGGCGCTGTTTCACTATTCAAAAGCGCTCGATCAGGCACTGAGCGAGCCGAATTCGCAGGACTTCCAGCGAGCGCGCGCAGACTTTGAAGCGCGTGTCCCGGCCGCTGTGCGGCGCACATGGCTGACCCGCCGGCTGCGCAATCACGCTGTCAACATCGCCATGCTGGAAGCTGCTGCAGGCGGCGCCTTCGACCTGCTCGTCACTCCCGTCCGACGACACCGCACCGCTTGGCATGGGCGCGCGCGAGCGCCGTCATTTGCAAGGGTTGCGCGACGGATTGGGTCTGGACAACGTATTGCTGTATCCCGGCGCGGACGATCTGTGTTCCGCGCTGGTGGCGCGCATGATCAACAAGCTGGCCGGCCATGCGCCGCGCATGTATGTGCACTACACACAGCCGGAGATGCGCGGCCATGTTGCGCCGTATGAAGACCGGCCGATCGACGTCGCGGTCGAGACGCAGCTGCGCGTCGTCGGCGCGACAGCTGTCGATAGGGCTGAGCTGGCCGATGTCGTGTTGGTGGTCAGCCCGCCGTTTGAACGCGACGGCGACACCGATCCGCACTGGCGCGTGCACGACACGCCTGCGCGCCGGGCGCTGTTGCGTGGCGAGGTGGCGCGCATAGCGGCCTGGCAGCGCGCGGGCAAGGCCGTCGCCGTCGCCGATGTGGCGTTTCCAAACGGTGCTGAACCGGCGCTGGTCGATGCGCTGCTTGACGGCTGCGAGGTCGGCGCGTTGGCCGCATTTGGCGGCTGGAACACGGCCGGAAATACGCTCGGCAGCACGCTGGCGAATGCCTGTGTGCCGTGCCGCGACCCGGCAGCGCGCGCTCGCGCAGTGGCGCATCATCTGCTTGAAGACTTTGGCTATCAATCGGTCGTGCGCGCCCGGCTCCGTGGCTGGCTGCAGGAAAGGCACGGCACGTCAACGATCCCGGCCGCAGTCTTGGCCGAGGCCACTGCCTTTACCGCCGCACACCTGGCGCCGATCGCCGCGCGCATCGCGGCGGCTGGATTGCCGTGCGCGCCGTCTAACGTTAAGCACCCGTGGCGGCGCACGTTTGAGCTCGATTTCGATCTCCTGTGATGGCGGCTTGCTGCGCCCGCGTCCATCGGCTGATTCATATGGTTGAATAACGCCCCTTGGCAAAAAACTCGGATACATCACGCGCACGCGGCAAAAAATCCGGCACGATCGGCACGTTGGCCGAGAGCGCGCTGCACGAAGCGCTCAAACGCGGCTATGCCGGCATCGATGGTGAGACCGAGGTGCGTGTCGAAGGCTACTGGATCGACGTCCGGCGCGCTGATGGCACGCTGGTCGAAATTCAGACCGCCGGGTTTTCCCAGATCAAGCCAAAACTCGCCAAGTTGCTGGCTGCGCACCGCATCTTGCTGGTGCATCCGATCGCGAGCGAAAAACTGCTGGTCACGATCGACGCCGACGGCGTGCTGGTCAGCAAACGCAAATCGCCGTTGCGCGGAAAGTTCGAGCACGTGTTCAAATACCTGATCTCACTGCCGGATCTGGTGGCGCATGAGAACCTGCGCATTGAAGTGATCCTGACGCGCGAGGAAGAGACCCGTGTGCCGGTTACGCAACAGAAGAAACGCCGCTGGGCGCGCGCCTGGAGCCGGGTGAACCGGCATCTGGTCGACATCGTCGACCGGCGCCTGTTCGAGACGCCGGCCGATTTTGCCGCACTGTTGCCGGCATCGTTGCCAAACGCGTTTACGAATGCCGAGCTGGCGCGCGCGGCCCGGATTCCCAAACCGCTCGCCAGCCGCATGACCTATTGCCTTAGACGCATGGGCCTTATTGTGCCAATTGGCAAATCCGGCCGCTCAATGGTGTTTGTGCGGACGCCGGACGGCTGATGTCAGCGGGTGCGCCACAGAATTTTGTAACGTGCTGCAAAGCGGCTAACTGCCACGTTTGCCCGCCAGGCGGGGAAGGCCGCCTTTGCGATGGTTAGCCCGGGACTTTGGTCCCGGGGCGCCGCGCGCAAATGTCGCGGCATCTCAACAGCAATGCAAAAATTTGTGATGCATCCGATGTCAGCGATCCTCCGTTGTCGCGCCATAAGCGATGCCGCCTGCGCGGCTGATCAAGCCGCTGGCCGAAAGCACGCCATCATCTTCCAGAAACACCATGTTTGAGAAGACCGAGCGCGTGCTGCTGACATCGACACCCACCGAGGCGTCGCGGCCGACCAGCAGCGTGGCGCTGACCTCGAGATTGCGCCCGGCTTCGCGATACACCAGCGTGCGGGCGAACTTGGTTTTGCAGGCATCGGATTGCCACAACTCGACCCGGCCGATGACCTGACGGCTGCGCCGGATGCTCTCGCGCGCGAGCACTTTTGCGCCGCGCACACAGTTCTCTTTCAGCGGACTCTTGTTCTGGCACGACTCAGTCGACGGCTTGTCGCGGCAAGTGGCCAGCACCGCTGCGGATGACGCTGCGTGTGCCGGCGTCACGGCAACCGTGTGCAAACCAATCGCGATCAACGTCAATAGGGTAGGAATATGCTTTTTCATGCCGCTATCGTGCCGCGAAACGCGCGGGTTGGATTGATATCACGATGACAGTGCGTTGACGCAGTGCGATCTGGAGTGTGCGCCACAGCATTCTGTAATGCGCCCTCCGTCCAATTGCCGCGCTTGCCGCTTGGTTTGCGGGCTCGCCAGGCGGCGAAGGCCTGCATGGCATCTTGCGATCACGGCAATACAAAAATTTGTGGCGCGCACTGCGATGAGCGATAGACGACAGTTCGCCAGCGTCTGTCGCGCATCGCAGCGCGCGCCCTCTTCGCAAAACACTCTTGACGTACTAGAACATTTGTTCTATTGTTGGCCACATCGTTTCGCCCGCATACAACCCGCGAACCGACACACCGAAGTTGTGACACACAGCTTCGCCAATGACCGAATGGTTTGGCACCAAATGTTGTTGAGCATGCGCGGTGCCGGGCCAACCTGCTTTCTGGAGGACGATTATGAGCACGACAATTCAACGCTATGACGACGATGCGGGCATCACCACGCTGGGTGAGTTGATGCGATCCCAGCGACGCGACGCTCTGCGCGCCGCGGCCATGTTTATGGCGGTGCTGTTGTATGCCGCGGTGCTGATTTACACCGGCGTGCACAACTACAACCTGATGAGCCGCACAGTGCCCGCTGACCAGCAGTTGTTCGCGATCACCGCGCTGCTGTGTCTGGAAGGCGCGGCGATCTTTTTGCCGCTGGCGATTCACTTTTGGCTGGCGCCGGGTGCGCAGCGCATGGTGGGCTACTGTGTTGTACGGCACAAACTTCGCGATTGTGATCTTCAACACGATTCTGGACGCGATAACCCAGCGTGCGCAGGGCATTCCGGAGTGGCTGCAAATGTATGCAACCTTTATTCTGCCGGCCACGCCGATTGTGGTCGGGCTGGGCGTGGCGTTTATCTTTTTGCTCGATCCGTCCAAAAAGATCCATGATGCGCGCGCCGCCGCCCAGGCCGCGTCGGTCGATGCCATGGCCCTGCACATGCGCGAAGCTGCCAATCGACCTGATGTGAATCAGGCCATCAAACTGGCTGCCGTCAAAGACATGCAGGAGGCGACGGTGCGCGTGACCGGCATCAAAATGCCCGAACTTCCCGGGCCAAAGCCTGAATCAAAATCTGCCGCTGCGGCCAAACCGCGCCAGGCCCGCCGCAACAACACGGTTATTCTGGCCGCTGAAACTGCCGCACCGCCGCGCCTCTCCCGCCCGCGCGGCAAACGGGCGAGCAAGTAAACTCGAAGAATCAAGAGTCCAGAGCCCGGACCATGCTCGATTTAGCGGTCTGGATTCTGGATTCTTTACTCTTTGCTCTTCTGCATGATCAGCCCGTCTTCGCCGTCGCGGTAGTAGCGCCGGTGCACGCCGCGGTGGCCGTAGCCGGCGCGTTCGTAGACGGCGATGGCGCGCAGGTTGCTGCTGCGCACGGTCAGGCGCATCGCGCCGACGCCGAGGGCATTTTCTGCTGCCAGCAGCAACGCGGTGCCGATGCCGCGGCCGGCGTGCTCCGGCAGCATGCCGAGTGTGATGATCCAGCCGCAGCGTTCGCGCCGATTAATTCCGCCGCCACATAACCCACCAGCTTGCCGTTGTTCGATGGCCTTTAGCCGGATCAGCCCCGGTGTGAGCGCCAATCGCCAACAGGGTAAAAAGATCGTAGGCATCGCGGCCAAAGCAGGCTTGTTGTTGCCGCGCGATGGCCAGCAAGATCAAAAACGCTTGCCTGCGCAATGGCAAAGTGCATCGCGTGCTGGGTTGGATGCGCGCGTTCGCCTGCATGGCTTGAATTGCAGCGCGGCGGCGAATTCTTCCAAAGCGGTATACTTCAATGCCGCAACCTATGAGCACTTCCAAACGCGCTGATGATTTTGGCCCAGCGCGACATCAACAAAGAGACCTTTGTCGAACCCTGGCCCGAAGCCGGGCTGATCGTGGCCGACAGCCCGGACGACCCGCGCCCAGCCTGGCGCTTCGAGCTGCCGGCCGCGTGAGCGTGCTCGATGGCAAATCGCGCGCGGATTTCGACGTGATCGACACGTTTATCGCCGATCACGGGCTCGATCTGGCCGTCGCGGCGCGAGGCCATGGCCACGCCCGTCGCTGACGATCGCGCGCATGCTGGTGGATATCAACGTGCCGGCTGCCGAGGTGCGCCGGCTGGTGCAATGGCTGCACCCCGGCCAAACTGTGCGACATCATGCAGCACATGAATGTGCTGGAGATGATGATGGGGCTGGCCAAGATGCGCGTGCGGCGCACGCCCGCCAACCAGGCCCATGTCACCAACCGGCGCGAGAACCCGGCGCTGCTGGCCGCCGATGCCGCCGAAGCGGCATTGCGCGGCTTTGCCGAGGTCGAGACCACTGTGGGCGTGGCGCGCATGGCGCCGCTCAACGCGCTGGCGATTTTGGTCGGCGCGCAGACCGGGCGCGGCGGCGTGCTGACCCAGTGCGCGATCGAGGAGAGCATGGGGCTGCGGCTGGCGATGAAAGGGCTGACCACCTACGCCGAAACGCTCTCGGTCTATGGCACCGAGCGCAGTTTTGTCGATGGCGACGACACGCCGTGGAGCAAGGCCTTTCTGGCCAGCGCCTATGCCTCGCGCGGGGTCAAGGTGCGCTTTACCAGCGGCACCGGCTGCGAGGCGCTGATGGGCAGCGCCGAGGGCTGCTCGATGCTGTATCTTGAAGCGCGCTGTCTGTGCGTGACGCGCGGCGCGGGCAGCCAGGGCGTGCAGAACGGCTCGATCTCGTGCATCGCGCTGCCCGAAAGCCTGCCCGGCGGCGTGCGCGCGGTGCTGGCCGAAAATCTGATCGCGTCGATGCTCGGGCTGGAGGTGGCCAGCGGCAACGACGCGCTGGCCTCGCACTCGCAGATCCGCAAGACCGCCAAGCTGATGCTGCAATTTATCCCCGGCACCGATTTTATTTTCTCCGGCTACAGCGCGGTGCCGCGGCGCGACAACATGTTTGGCGGCGGCAACTTCGACGCCGAAGATTTTGACGATTACAACGTGCTGCAGCGCGACATGCAGGTCGATGGCGGGTTGCGCCCGGTCGCGCAGGAGCGCAGATCCTGCAATGCGCCGGCGCGCGGCCGCGCGGGCGATTCAGGCGGTGTATGCCGCGCTGGGTTTCCCGCCGATCAGCCGATGATGAAGTCGAGGCGGCGGTGATGGCGCATAGCAGCGAAGACATGCCGGCGCGCGATATCGTGGCCGATCTGGCCGCGGCCGATCGCTTTTTGACCAGTGCGATGGATGTGCGCGCCGTGGTCGATGCGCTGCGCGCGAGCGCGGCTTTGCGCCGATCGCGGCCAACATCGGCGAGATGCTGCGCCAGCGCACAGTCGGCGATTATCTGCAGCCGGCCGCGATTTTTGCGCCAGCAGCGCGATGGCGCGTGCAGGTGCTTTCTGCTATCACCGATCCGAACGACTACAGCGGGCCCGGCACCGGCTATCGCGTCGACGGCGCGCGCTGGGCTGAGATCCAGGCGCATTCCGCAGGCGCGCTCGCCGCGCGACTTTATCGCCGATCGCGTCGGCATCACCGCTGACAAATCTGCACGATGTGGGCGACGCAAAAATCGGTTCACACAACGAGGTGATTCTGGCGGTCGGCCCGGCCTTTGGCAATCGCTGGTTGACGCAGACGATCAGCGGGCTGGATCATGAGCGCGGTGCTGGAGGCGATCTTTACCGGCGTGGCCAAGGAGGGCATGACCGCGCGTCTGGTGCGCGTCTATCACACCTCGGACTGCGCGGCGATCGGCTATACCGGCGCCGAGCTGAGCGGCAGCGGCATTGCGATCGGTCTGCAAAGCCGCGGCACCACGGTGATCCACAAAAAAGGCCTGCCGCGCCTGCACAATCTGGAGCTGTTCTCGTTCTCGCCCAGCATGACGCTGGAGATTTACGAAGGCGATCGGGCGCAACGCAGCCAAATATGCGCAAAGGCGAGGCGGTCAGGCCGATCAAGCCCGTGCGGTCGACAACTGGGCGCGCCTGAGGCTGATCGTCAAGACTGCGCTGTTGCACCGCCGCGAGACCGAAGAGATGCGAAGACAAAAAGCCGCAGGAAGTGTTTTTTGATTGGGAGCCGGATGTGTAATGGCTGACGACGATATTCGATCTCCCCGAAACCCTGCGCGCGCAGGCGCAGCAACTGCGAGCGACGCCGGATATACGCAGCTGGCGGAAAACTTTGAGCGCGCGGCCGAGCTGACGCGCGTGCCAAACGCAGCGGTTGCTGCGCATGTACGAGGTGCTGCGGCCCGGCCGGTCGACGCAGGCCGAGCTTGAGGCTGTTGCCGACGAATTGCTGCGCGACCTACGCCGCGCCGCTGACCGCGCGCTTGTGCGCGAGGCGGTCGGCGTGTATGCCGAGCGCGGGCTGTTTCGTGTGTGAGATAGATTGCTCTGCATAACGCCGCTGCTCTGCTCCTCTGCATTGATCTTAAGCGTTACGCTTAAGATCAATGCAGAGGAGCAGAGCAGCGGCGTTATGCAGAGAAGCTAATACCCGCTGCCCGCCGGCTTGCCTTGCATGATCGACACGCCGGCGCTGGTGCCGATGCGCGTGGCGCCGGCCTCAATCATGGCAAGCGCGGTTTCGTAGCTGCGCACGCCGCCCGAGGCCTTGACACCCATGTCCGGCCCGACCGTCGCGCGCATCAACGCGATGTCTTCAACCGTGGCGCCGCCGCCGTTAAACCCGGTGGCGGTTTTGACAAAATCCGCGCCGGCCGCTTTGCAAATCTCACAGGCGATCTTCTTTTCCTCATCAGTTAGCAGCGGCGTTTCAAGGATGACTTTGAGCAACGCGTGTTTCTTGCGGCTCTTGTGGCAGGTTTCTGCGACGCCGGCGACATCGTCTTTGACAAAATCATGCAGCCCGCTCTTGAGGGCGCCGATATTCAGCACCATGTCGACCTCGTTCGCACCGGCTTCGATGGCCTGGTCGGCTTCAAATATCTTGACCAGCGTTGTGGTCGCGCCGAGCGGAAATCCAGCCGTTACGCAGGTCTTGACTGCGCTGCCCTTAAGCATCTGCGCCACCAACTGCACCCAGCTGGAATTGACGCAGACCGACGCGAAATCATGCGTCAACGCTTCGCGCACGGTGGATTCGATTTGCGCGCGCGTGCTGTCCGGCTTCAGGATCGTGTGATCGATATATTTATTGAGCGGAAGGGTCATGCGCGGATTGTACGGGATGTTGGCGTGCGGAAACGGACGCGCAGCTGCGCGTCACAACGGGCTTGCGGGGGGCTGGTACAACTCGACCAGCACGCCAAAGGCGCTGCGCGGGTGCACAAATGCGTAGCGCGTGCCGTCGGGCTTGGTGACCGGCTCCGGGTTGATCAGCTGCACGCCGCGCGCAATCAGGCGCGCCAGCGCGGCCTCGATATCGTCGACCTCGACGCAAACGTGATGCAGACCCTGGCCGTGTTTTGCCATCCATTTGGCGATACCGGTGCCTGGTGCGGTTGGCTGCACCAGTTCGATATGGCTGTCGCCGATCGGCAAAAACGCCACGCGCACGCCTTCGCGCTCCACATCTTCGATTACCTGCACATCGGCAGCCCCAGCGCATCGCGATAAAACGCCAGCGCGGCATCGATATCCGGGACCGCGATGGCGAGATGGTTAATACGCATGGAGAGAAGAAGGTGCTTAAGGTGCTTAAAGTGCTTAAGGTGACAGCACGTTAAGCACTTAGGCACTAGCCTTAAGCACCCTCTTAATCTGTCGCATCCACATTAAACATTGTGCCGCTCTTGATGTCGCCGTTAAACGTGGTGACGGGCAGGTCAGAGCCCACCACCACGTTGCGGCCGATCTTGATATCCGGTGGGATGACCGTGCCTTTGCCGATCACCGTGATGCCGGTGTTCAGCCCGATTTCTTTGACCGGCGTGTAATCGGCGCCATAACCGATATGCGCGAAGCGGCCGACCACTGACGTTCTTGTCGATGATGCATTTGTCGATCACCGCGCCAGCCTCGATCACCGTGTCTGGCATGATGATCGACTGCTTGACGACCGCGCCGCGCGCCACACGCACGCCCGGCGAGAGGATCGAATACTCGACCGTGCCCTCGATTGTGCAGCCATCGGTGATCAGGCTGTGGTTAACGGTCGCGCCGGTGCGGATGTTGACCGGCGGGCGCTCTTCGCTGCGGGTGTGGATGATCCACTCGCGGTCGATCAGGTCGAGCGGCGGCGCATCCTGCAGCAGATCCATGTGCGCTTCCCAGTACGACTGGATCGTCCCGACATCGACCCAGTATTCGCTATACGGGTAGGCAAACACGCGATATTGCTCGGCCAGCATCTTGGGGAAGATGTCCTTGCCGAAGTCTTTGCTGAGAATCTGGATTTTTGGCATCCTCGGCCAGCACTTTGGCCAGCGTGTCGTAGTTAAAAACGTAGATGCCCATCGACGCCAGCGTGCCCTTCGGCTCTTTTGGCTTCTCTTCGAAATTGACCACGCGAAACTCCGAATCGGTTTGCACGATGCCAAAGCGATTCGGCCTCTTCGAGTGAGACCTTGAGCGTGGCCACGGTGACATCGGCCTTGTTCTGCTGATGAAACAGCACCATGCGGCTGTAATCCATCTTGTAAATATGGTCGCCGGACAAAATCACAACATGGTCCGGGTTGGAATTGCGCACAAAGTCGATGTTCTGGTAGATCGCATCGGCGGTGCCGTCATACCAATCTGAATCCATGCGGCCCAGATACGGCTGCAGGATAAAGACGCCGCCGTTCATGCGGTCCATGTCCCACGGTGCGCCGTTCCGAATGTGGTCCTGCAACGAGCGTGGCCGATATTGCGTGACCACGCCAACGGTCGTGATGCCGCTGTTCGTGCAATTTGAAAGCGGAAAGTCGATGATGCGGTATTTGCCTGCAAAAGGCACCGCTGGTTTTGCCCGTTTGTTCGCCAGCACCCTCAGCCGCGTGCCTTTGCCGCCGGCCAGAATCATCGCCAATGTTCGCATGCAATTGCTCCGGAAGTTGAATCAGATTAGCGCACCGTTCAACGGTCGTTGGCCGTCGATATTGCGCGCGGAGTTGATTCTAAGGGCAATTGGATTTACACGAAAGCACCTTCTTCAGACACTTTCTTCCGGTTTATCCGGCCTTCGCCGCCGCCGCCAGAGACTGCGCCTGGGCCCGGCCCTTGTCCGTGAGCAGGAGCTGGATGCCATGCTGATCAATCAGGTCGCGCGTGCGCGATACCGAGACGATGCGCGTTACCCAATCCTCCGACCAGCGCAGCTCTTCGCGCAGATGCGGGACCTCGCATTCGTGGTTCTCGCCGGGCAATCCTTCGTGGTTTAGCAAATGCACGACCAGCGACTCGACCGCCAGCTGCAAGCGTTGCTCGGCCAGCCGCCGGGCTTTTGGGATCAGCCCGTGCAGCGGCGAAAATAACATGACCAGCGCGAACAACACGCCCGCCATCGTCGCCATTGCGCCGGCGACAGAAGCATTGAGCAGCAGCGCCAGCACAAACCCAGACACCGCGGCCAGCGCGCCAATCAGCACCGCATATAGGATCATGCGCTTGAGATCGTTTGTGAGCAGATAGGCAGCCGCGGCCGGGACGATCATGAACGCCACCACCAGCACAGACCCGACCGCCGAGAATGCGCCGACCGTGGTGATCGAAACCATCGCCATCAGCGCGTAATGAATCAGCACCGGGCTAAAGCCCAGCGATGCAGCCAGCCCGGCGTCGAAGGTCGCCAGTTTGAGCTCTTTAAAAAAGACGCTCACAAACAGCGCGTTCAAGAGCGCCAGCACACCCAGCACCCAGAGCGGCTGCGGACCAAGGTTTATGCCGTTGACGATCAGCGGGTCAAAGGCCGAAAATTCGATGTTGCCATACAGCACCGCATCAGTGTCGATGTGAACGTTGGCATAAAACTTTGAGACCACCGCGGTGCCGAGCGCAAACATGGCTGGAAAGACGATGCCGATCGCGCTCTCGCCGCCGACTTTGCGCGTGCGCTGCAGCGCTTCGACCAGCGCGATCGTGATGATCGCACGCAACTGCCGCGCCGACGAAAGCCGTACACCAGATTTGGGCCGCGCGCCAGAAAATAGCCGGCCACAATGCCGGGCAAAATCGCGTGGCTGATCGCATCGCTCAGCATCGCCATCTTGCGCAGGACTAAAAAGCTGCCGAGCAGCGCGCAGCTGGTCGCCACCAGCACGCCAACCACCAGAATCACAGCATATGCGTTCATGACGCCACCGCTTGCGCCCGGCGTTGTCGCAGGCGTTCCCAGAGGATGCCGCGCTCTGGCGCAAAAAACAACGAGATCAGCACGATCACGGTCAGGACCAGAATGACCATCGGGCCGGTCGGCAGCTTGCCGTCGCCAAAGCTGATGAATGCGCCGATCGACCCGGAGAGCGCGCCAAACAGCGCCGACAGGCCGATCATCGCGCTGAGCCGGTTAGTCCATTGCCGCGCAGCGACGGCCGGGCCGATCAGCAACGATGCCATCAGCACCACGCCGACAGTCTTCAGCCCGATCACAATCGCGATCACGATCAGCGCGGTCAGCAGCGTGCCAAACAGATTCGGTGTTCATGCCGATGCTGGCCGCGAATTGCGCGTCAAACGTGATCAGCTTGAATTCTTTGTAGAGCAGGGCGACCAGCAGCAGGGCGGCGCCGCCCAGGCCAAACATCGTCAGCACGTCAGCTTCGACGATCGCCGCCGCCTGGCCAAACAAAAACTTGTCCAGACCGGCCTGATTGGCGTCGCCGCTGTGGTTGATAAAGGTCAGCAGCACGATGCCGAACGCAAAAAACACGCTGAGCACAATGCCAAGCGCGCTGTCTTCGCTGACGCGCGTCGATTTTGTAATGCGGTTCAGCACCAGCGTGCCGATCCAGCCCGACACTGCCGCGCCAAGCAACAGCACGATCGGCGCCTTGCTGCCGGTGAGCAGATACGCGATGCAGATGCCCGGCAGCGCACCGTGCGCCAGCGCATCGCCCAGCAACCCCTGCCGGCGCAGCACCGCAAAACAACCCAGCACACCGCTCACGATGCCGAGCAGCGCGGCGCCGAGGGCGACATTGCGAAAGGTGTAGTCGAGGAGGTAGGTCATGGGAGAAAGTGCTTAAAGTGCTTGAAGTGCTTGAGGTGTTGATGTGCTCGTGTGCCCGGTGATCAGAACCTTAAGCACCTTAGGCACTTCGCACCTTAAGCACCTTCTTCCTCAAAGTGCTCAAAGTGCCGAATCGCGGCGTTCATCGCGCCGCCGTAGGTGCGGCGCAGATTGTCGGAGGTGAAGGTGCTGTCAAAAGGACCCGAGGCGATCAGCTTGACGTTGAGCAACACCAGCCAGTCGAAGTATTCCGGCGCGGAGTCCAGATCATGGTGCACAACGATGACCGTTTTGCCGCTTTCGCGCAGCGTCTTGAGCAGCACGACGATGGCTTCCTCAGTGATCGCATCGACGCCGACAAACGGCTCGTCCATGAAATACAGCTGCGCATCCTGCGCCAGTGCGCGCGCCAGAAATACGCGCTGCTGCTGGCCGCCGCTGAGCTGGCTGATCTGGCGTTCGGCAAAATCGGCCATCTTGACCTGGTCGAGCGCCTGCAATGCGCGCGCGCGTTCGGCCTTGCCCGGACGTTTGAGCCAGCCGAGTTTGCCATAGGTGCCCATCATGACCACGTCGATGGCCGTGGTCGGGAAATCCCAGTCCACGCTGGTGCGCTGCGGCACATACCCAACGCGATGGCGCCGCTCGGCATATGGCGCGCCAAAGATTCGCACGCTGCCGGCCGCGGTTGGGATCAGCCCGAGCGTTGCCTTAATCAGCGTGCTTTTGCCGGCGCCGTTTGGCCCGACGATTGCGCACAGCCGGCCGGCGGGTATCGTCAGATCGATGTCCTGCAGCACCGGTTTGTCGCGGTAGGCTACCGTCAGGTCGTTGATGACCAGCGGGAAATCCACGATATCCAGTTGCGGATGATCGGCCAGGACCTGTGAGATGTCGGGTGACAGACTCTTGCTTGCGATGCTCATGTGTATTATTCCTTCCAGCCGCGCAGCGCATAGTAGCGCTCTTTTGGTTCACCCGTAAAGCCGTTTACGCCATGCTGCGGCAACCAAATCATGTGGACGTATATGGCAAATGCCAGTGGGATCAGCAACCACAGGAACGACCATGGGCGGCCAAACGCTGCATAGATCAGTGCCTCGATGCCCGTAAAAACCGCGAATTTGAGCAGCCGTTTTGCGCGCGAGGTGCGCGTTTCGAACTGCCCAAAAAGAATGCAGCCCACGGCATAAATGCCATACAGGAGCGCGAGTTCCATCCACATGGTTATTTCAACGCCTTGACGATGGTGTCCACATTGTGTTTCACCATGCCAACATACGTGCCTTCGGGTGTGCCAGCGGCGCCCATGGCGTCGGCAAATAGCTCGCCCCCAATCTGAACCTGCCAGCCGCGCGCGCGCACCGCCGCCTGCAGCGCCTGGATCGTGGTCGCCGGCACCGATGATTCGACAAAGATCGCTTTGATTTTTCGCTCGGCGATAAATTTCGCCAGTTCGCTGATCGCGTTGGCGCTGGCTTCGCTGGCGGTGCTCGAGCCCTGCACGCCGCGCACCTCCATGCCATAGCGCTGGCCGAAGTAGCCAAACGCGTCGTGCGCGGTGATCAACACTCGCGCGCTTGGCGGGATGCTGTCGATGCCGGCTTGCGTGTACTGATGCAGCGCGTCCAGTTCGGCGAGATAGGCCGTGCCGTTTTTACGATAGAGCGCGGCCGAACCTGGGTCGATTTCGCTGAGCGCCTCGGTCACCCGCTGCGCCGCCATTTGCCACAGGGTGACATCGAACCAGATGTGCGGGTCAAAGTTGCCTTCAAACTCAGCGGGCATGCGGAGCAGGGCCGGGTCAATTTTCTCGCTGACAGGGACCGTGCGCACACCGGAGGCTTGCATCTTCTCAAACAGCTCGACCATGCGCCCTTCAAGGTGCAGGCCGCCGTAAAAGATCACGTCGGCATTGTCCAGCGTGTTCACATCGCCGAGGCTGGGCTTATACAAATGCGGGTCAACGCCAGGCCCCATCAGGCTGGTGACGCTGACACGGTCACCCCCGATGTTCTTGACGACATCCGTGATCATGCCGACCGTCGTCACCGCGTGGATGACCTCGCCCGGCGCACGCACGTTAGGCGCGCGACCACAGCTGGCGAGTGCCAAAGCAATGAGTGTGAGGCATAACACCCGGCGCGTGCATGAAAAGTTAGGCATGACTAAATTATGACCCTAATTCTATTTAGTCACACCTAAATTGTCAAGCCGGTTTTGCCGCGCCACAGCGGCATCCCACCCGTTTTGCGAGAAACTCTCAAAATTTACCCGAATTGCATAAAGAATAAAAATAGCGATTAATTATTACGAAGTAATAATCTATCAGACAATCATTGAATTCGCAGAGGGCTTTGACTAAAGTAGGAGCCTCATTGCAACGCATTGCAGCCCAAGCAGTGATTTAGAGGAGCGTCATGGATCTAACTCGCAAAGTATTCTTCGGTGTCATTGCATCGATCGCCACGATCGGCGGCGGAATTGCCTATGGTATTTACGCAAACCGCGCGCCTGTTTCTGTGACACCCCGTGTCGCAAAGACAGCAATCGTCGTGGCAGAGAAAACCGCCGTCAGCGCGCCTACGGCCACGGCGCGTATCGATGCGGCGGAACCCACCGTCGCGAAGCCCACGCTCGAAGTCGAAGCCACCGCTGTGCCTGCTGGCACACTCGAGCCCACCGCCGTGCCCGAATCCAGCTTGAAAGCCCGGCTAAAGCCAATCTGGGGCAAGAACTACCGGGCCGAAGATGGTCTGGACACCGTCGTGTGCGGCGCCTATGCGTTCTCAGCCGACTATGTGCTCCAACAGATGCAGGTGTCCGGCCTCGATGTCAAAAATGGCTTTCACCTCGGCATCGTGCCGTTCTATCTGAACGAGCAGTACTTTGTCACCGCCAAAGACCGCACCGAGGCGCTGCGCGATGGCACTTTGGATTGTTTGCTGACCACATTCGACCTGATGGCGCTTGAAGACCCGGGCGTGCTGACCGCGTTTATCAACGAGAGCGCCGGCGGCGATCAGCTCTGGTCGCGCGGATTGTCGTCACTCAATGATTTGAAGGGCAAGCGCATCGCCTTCGAGGCAAACGGCCCCAGCGCCTACTTTGTGTATGACCTGTTGAGCACCGTGCAGCTGACGCCGAAAGACGTCGTGCTGTTGCCGCAGCCCTCGCAGAACGATGCGATCGAAGTGTTCAATAAAAACGAAGCCGACGCGGTGGCTGGCTGGGAGCCAGTCATCTTTGGCGCGAAGAAAGGCGGCGGCACACCCCTTGCGACATCGAAGGAGTTTCGCTCGATTCTGGGTGGAATCGTCATGTCGCCTGCTGCCATCGCAAACAAGCGCTCGGCGATTCAAGCGTTTCACGAAGCGTGGTTCGCCGCGCTCGACGTGCAGGAAGCTGACTTTGGCAAGGCCTCGCAGCAGATTGCGAAGTGGGGCAACAATGTCTATCTGGGTGTGAGCGCAACCGATCCCGAGAAAGACATGCGCGTGCTGCTGGGTGGCGTGGCGCAAGCCAGCCTGGCCGACAACGTGCGCGCGTTTAGCGATCTGCCGATCATCACGCGCCGCTTGCAGCAGGCGCGCGGTCTGTGGGCGCTCAACGGCCACACGGTGCCGAGCACCGATATCTCATCGTCTGGTCGATCCGGCCTTCGTGCTTGGCTGCCGGCCGCATCACGGGTGTCGACCCGCAGGCTGAAAGCAAGTTTGTCAACAACACGTTCTCGCTGGGCCGCACGCGCATCCCATCCCAGGCGGTTGCGGGCGCGCCTGGCGCCACGGCCACACCGGACGGCAAGCCGAACACGGCTCAGGTGCTCGCGGTGCTGCCGTGCCGGCGTTTTGAGTTTCTGCCAAACTCAACCGTCTTGCGCGACGATTCCGCAAAGACGCTGGGGGACTGCGCCATCAACGTGCTGCAGCAGAACATCTCGATCTATGTGTCGGTGAAGGGCTCATCGGCCTGGCCCGGCCCCAAGGGTTCGATTCGGCAGTTCCAGGTTGAAAGCACAGCCAAGGCGCGCGCGCAGGCGATTGTGGATTACCTGGTGTCGCAAGGCATCGATAAAGATCGCTTTGTGGTGGAGTGGACGTTGCCGCCACTGGAACGCCGCGAGATTCTGGATACGGTAAAGCAGGCCGAAGACCGCTTCGTCGAGATCTCATTGCTGGCGTCCGGCCTATAGCGCAAGGTGGCTAGTTTGCCGGCTCGATGCATCGATCCCCGCGCACGTCAATCGAGAATGCACCTGCCGTGCGGTCAGGTTGCTTAGTTTTGGTCTGGCATGCTGCCTGTGCCGAGCGTCAGTTTGGCAGCATCTCGCGCAAAAAGCGCAGCCAGTTGCCATGCTGGAACAACGCCACGTGCGCTTCGCTGTAGCCGCGCCGCAGCAGCTCGTTGCCGATCTTGTAGTGATCGCGCACGCCGCCCAGCTCGGCCGGAATCTCCTGCAGACCCAGCCCACCGTCGTAGTCGCTGCCGATGCCAATATGCTCCGGGCTGCCGGTCAACTGGCAGATGTGATCGATCATGCGCACCACATCATCCAGCGTCACGTGACGCTTTCCGCCGCTCCAGTCTTTTTTTAGAAAGCGGTTGTAAAGCACCACGCCGATCACGCCCTTGCGCTCGGCGATGCGTTCGATGGCCTCATCCGGCAGATGCCGTTCGTTGACATGCGGCACAAATCGCGCTGGGTTGCAGTGCGACGCGATGACGTGCTTGCCCTCAAACACATCGAGCGATTCCATCAGCGTTTCGTGCGACATGTGCGCAACATCCAGCGCGACGTTGAATTTCGCCATCACTTCAAACAGCTCGCGGCCGAGCTTTGGCAGGCGGCCCTTTTGCCAGGTCCCGCCGGCATAGCGCGTGGTGTCCCAGGCCGGCCCGACGATGCGCAAACCCTTTTCATACCAGCGTTCGAGCTCTTTGGGCTCCAGGATCGGATCAGCGCCTTCCATGAGCGGCACAATGCCGACGCGGTGCGGGGTTCCGGGCGCGTGTGGTTTGTCGCCCATGCCCCAATCGCCAAGCACCTCGCGCAGCGCCTTCTGGTTCGTCACCAGGGTCACATGCGGGTTCTCGTCCGCCATGCGGCGGTACCAGTCCAGCTGCCACATCGCAAGCGCATGGGCTTCGGACGCATCGGTATACACCTTGTCGCTGGGTGAGACGCGGTGCGATGCCGGCGACACAAATAGCGTCCCAAACACCAGCCCGACTCGGCCGCGCAAAAGATCCGGCCAGCCGACGATGCATTCGCCGGTGTGTTTGAGCCGATCAGAATCGACCTCCAGCGCGCGCGTTGCCGCCGCCGAACGCGCGTAGTCGCGTTTGTTCGACTGCACGTTATACGCAAGGTCAAGATGGGCGTCGATGATGAAGTTATTTTTCATGGAGGGGTCTGGAAGAAGGTGCTTAAGGTGCTTAAAGTGCCTCAGGCGCTTAAGGTACCTGAAGTGCTTAACGTATGCAAGTGCTCGCGGTTGGCAGTTTTAGCACCTTAAGCACTTTAAGCACCTTCTTCAAAAGCACATGTCTTCTGGCTGGTAGTCGTAGTTCGCAGTGCCAAAGCTTTCGATGCCGAGCCAGCGCGTGGTGTTGGCATTTTGCTGCGCGAACGAAACCGCGGCCGCACAGGATTGCTGAAAATTCTGCGAGCCGTTCCAGGTGGTGACAAATGCAGTGGCAAGTTGCGTGTACAGATAGCCCGGCGAATCGGCTGGGCCAAAGCGCGAGAGTGTTTCAAGCGCCGCCTGCATGCCAGTGCTGTCGTTGCGCAGGGCCGCGCTCTGGATCAGCCGGAAGTAGGCAAACGCGCCCAGCACCTGTCCTTCGTTGGCGGCATTGGGATTGGCATCCCACGTTTGCAGCGCGGCGTCGCTGGTGACCTGTGTGAAATACGCGTCAGCCTGGCGGTAATCTTTTGCACGCAGCGCGTCGTCGCCATCGTGCAGCGCATGGATGCGATAGCGCGCGACCTCGCGCGTTTCAGATGTCTTGCCGAATGTCTGGCCGTTGAATTGCCAGGTTGTCGTGATGCCGCGCTGCGGACCGGCCCCGGCGTCGCCGAGCGTGCCTTCGACCACGATCAGATCGCGCGCGGCGTTGGTCGCGTTTGGCACAAACTCAAACGTGGGGTAGGGCACATAGTTGAAATCCGGCGCCAGGTTGCGCAGCGCTCCGCCGTGCATCGACAAAATCGTCACACCGTCCATGCAGGTGGCGGCCTGGCAGGCGCCGGTCAGAAAGCTCAGATCGAACACGCCGTCGCCGCTGACGTCGTCAACACTTAACACGCGCGGGTCGGTTACCAGGCCTTCAAACGATTTGTCGGCCAGCGCCTGATATGCGACTTTGTATTGTCCATTCTCGCAGGTAAACACGGCCAGATCGCCGGACTTTGAGACGGTGTCGTTGGGCGCCGGGTCGAACAGCGTAGCCACGATCTGTTGCGAATCGCCGGGCAGAATGCGCGCATATTCGATGCTGCCGAGCGCTTCGTTTGACCCGGGCGCGGCGAATTTCACGCCCCAGGCCTGCATCGCCTCGCTGGCGGCTTCGATCGAGGCACCGGCGTTTAGATAGTCGACCAGAGCCTGCGCGACGCCGCTAAAAGCCGCTGGCTTTGGCGGCATAGCGACCTGCTTGGGCGGTGGGCAGGTCGGGTTGCCGCCGACATCACCCAGATCAATCGTCGCGGATGCATCGCGCAGCTGCGATGGTGTTGGCGCCGAGGCGATCACCGGGGCCGATGTTGCCACTACGCTGGCCGAGTTTTGATCGGCGACCTGTGGCGGTGGCGCAACAGCCAGCGGTGCTGAATCCGACGCAGGGGGCTCCGTCGTCGCACCTGCACATGCCGACAGGAGCACGGCGATCAGTCACTCCTGCAAACGCGCGCGCGGGGTAGTTTTGCATCATGCGCACAATTATCGGCCATCACGTTTTGAAAACCCCGCGCGGTTGCGGTGTGTAGCCTGGAAACACGTCAGACGTTTTGTCGTTCCCCAAGCGCTTTGTCAGCATCTCGCTGAGCACATCGCGGTAGTCGGTCGTCAATACCAGATCGCCCGGGCCATCCAGCCGTTCCTGCGCCAGGCCCGGCCATTCACCATGCACTTTTTTGCCGACCACGCCGCCGCCCATCACAAACATCGCGTTGGCATGGCCGTGGTCGGTGCCGCCGCTGCCGTTCTCGGCCACACGCCGCCCGAACTCGCTCATCGTCACAACCGTCACCGTGCGCATGCGATCGCCCAGATCGTGGTGCAGCGCAGCCAGGCCGGCGCCGAGCAGGGTCAGCCGCTCGGTCAGCATGCCGGCTTCGTTGGCATGCGTGTCCCAACCGCCCAGATCGATGCAGGCGACTTCCAGCCCGACATCGGCTTTGATCAGCTGCGCCACCTGCATCAGCCCGAGCCCGAAATCGTCTTCGGGGTAAGTCCGCGTTGTTGGCTGGCGTGTAGTTGGCGACATTGACTTTTGTCAGCAGATCGGTGATGGTGTCGATCGCCTGCGCGGTGGCGTTGACGCTGCGCTGCAGCGGGTCTTCGGTGGGAATGCTATAGAGCGACGTGAGCGTGCGTTGGATTTGATCGAGCTCGCGCGCGCCGCGGCCGGCGCCGCGCAGATGAAAATCGGCGATCGACTTAAACGCCACGGCTGGCACTGGTCCGCGCAGCGCGGCCTGCAGCATGTTGCCCATGCCGACCGCGCGCAGCGGCGAAGCGCCGCCGTTGCTCAGCGCCAGGTGCCTCCCCAGCCACCCGGTGCCCAGCGCCTTTTCTCCCGGCGTGCCGCGCTCCATCGTGTCCATCGCGTCAAAGTGCGAGTGCGTCGGATCGGGCGACCCGGCCGCGTGAATGGGCGCCAGCATGCCGGCATCCCAGATGGGTTTGAGCGGTGCGAGCGCCGGGTTCAGGCCGAAGAAGCCGTCGAGATCGATCGCAGCCTTGTCATCGGCGCGCGCGCCGGGCTCTTGAATCGCCAGGGTCGGACGGGCGCGGTAGTAATCGCTGTCGCCAAACGGCACCAGTGCGTTCAACCCGTCCATGCCGCCGCGCTGAAAGATACACACCAACACATCGCCGCGCGCGGGCTGGCCGGGGGGCGAAAACGAGAGCCGCGGCATCCAGGCGGGCAGGCCCACGCGAAACGAACGTGTGGCGAGGCTGCTGCGGGCAAACGTGCTGCGGGTTTTGAGTGATATCGACATGGGTTAACCTCGAATGTGAAAGAGTGGCGACGCCAGCAGCAGCCCGGTCGCTGCGCCGCTGTTGCCGCTGGCAAAGTGTGGCTCGAGCGCAGTCAGCGCCGTTTTGGGCAGCGCGGCGCCGAGCACGGCCTGCGCTGCGACAGCGGCTGAAGCATATGTTTCGGCCGCGGTGCGCGTGCCGCGCAGCGTGTTTGTGCTCAAACTCAGCGCGAAGTTCCAGCGCGCCAGCATCGAGCCGGCGCCGAGCCAGGCGGTTGCGTTGTCCGGGTAGCCATCAGGCGATGACCACATAAACAGCGGCTGGCCCATGCGCGTGAGCGCGGCATTGACGACTTCGCCGCCGTCGGTATCGGCGTCCGTCACGCGCAATGCTGAGACTACGTAGTCAAACGGGCGCTTTAGCTTTTTGCCGGACGATTGTTTGAACGCATCGCTGTGCAAGATTGCGCCGAGCGTGGCTTTGATGTCGCCGTTGCTCTTGGCAAATGCGGCCGCGCCGGCTTCGACCACGCTTTTGGGCGGGTCATCGGCGACAAAGCGGCGCGCCAGTTTCAGGCTGATGAATTGCGCGCAGTTTGGATGTTTGGCCAGCAACGTCAGCAGCATCTCGCCATCGCGCTGGCCGCCGCCGGCCGGGATCTTGAGGCCGAGGATCGTTTTGGCGTCGTCATCGTGCACCGGTTTGCGGAAGACAAACGTGCCCGGGTTGCCCTTCTTTGCGCGCGCCGGCACGATGCTCCAGCCGGTGAGCGCGCGCGCGGCTTCGGCCACGTCCTGTTGTGTGTAACCGCCAGCGACGCCGATCGTGTGCAGCTCCATCAGTTCTCGCGCGTAGTTCTCATTGGGCGCGCCGCGCTTGTTGGCGGCGTTGTCGAGATAGTCGAGCATGGCCGGCGAGGATGCGCTGGCTTCCAGCAAATCGCCAAATCGCCCGAGCGCATGCGCGCGGATCACATCGCGATCGTCCTGCGCTTTTAGAAATCGTGTGGTGCCCGCCTGAAAGAAGATGTTGAAATGGTTGGTCCAGAAATCGACCATCAGCTCATACAGCTGGCGCTCGCTGTAGACCGCGCGCAGCACCGTGGCTTGCGACAACTGATTGCGGACCAATCTGACCTGGCGACCCTCGGCAAGCTCCTGCGGCGTGCGATCCAGCATCGACAGATCGTGCGATGCCAGGCGGCTCGCAAGCGCGCTGTCGTCGATGGCATCGCTGGCGATCTGCGCGTCGATAAATGCATCGACGCCGATTTTGCTGATGTGTTCGATGTCACCCGGGCGCGGGCCGAATTGGATGCGGTTGGCCGCCAGCCAGGCCAGACCGGCCGGTGTTGGCGGCGCGCTGCGCGGCTGAGCCGTGGCGGCTTTGGGTTGCGCCGGCGCCGTTGCCAGAGTCTGGGGCGCTGTATCGACGAGCGCGGTATCGCCCGGGATGCGCTGGCAGGCAGATAGCGCGGCCATGGCTGCGCCGAGTTTTAGAAAGTCGCGCCGGTTTATCGGCCGCTGACTGGCTGCGCGTTTGTCGTTGGACATAGCTGCAACTGTCGCCTGGCCATGTGTTGCGCATATGGGCGAGCTGTAAAAAGGATGTAATTTGACGCTCAGTTGCCAGGCTGTCTAGGCTGGGGCTGGACAGCACGTCGCGCTGCAAGGTTTGTGTGAATTGCAACGGGTTTGTGGCGGGCGCGGGGTCTAGAGACCTTTCGCGTCTCCAAACCCGAAAGGTCTCTAGACGCGAAAGGTCTCTAGACCCCGCGCCGTCGCGATCCACACCACCACACTGGCCCGCGGCGTGGCCCGCCGGTGCGATTCAAACGCAAATCCGGCTGCAGCCAATTGCAGCGCCACGCGCTTTTCGATCTCGTCCAGCGCCGCGCGTTGGCCGGTCACGCGGTAGGCGGCGTCGATCAGGCGCGTCAGCGGGCCGCGCCCGCGAAATCCCGCCGTCGGCACGATCACAAAGCGGCCGCCCGGCCGCAACACCCGCGCGACAGCGCGCAGCGTATCGGACTGGAAGACAAACTCGGCCGGAAACGTGCTCACGGCCGCGTCAAATACCGCATCGGCAAAGGGCAGGCGCAGGGCCGTCGCACGCGCCAACCCGGGCGCCGCGCCAGTCGCTGCCAGCACACGCCTGCGCGCCATGACGCCCATCTGCCGCGACAGGTCGATCCCAACGACGCGCATGCCGCGCTGGCGCAGCGTGGCATGCAGATGCCCCGGCCCGTGCGCAATCTCCAGCGTGCGGCCGTCTGCCGGCAAAAATTCCACAGCCGCGCGGCCCCACGCCTTCCATTCGCCAAACGACACCACATGCGCCACGGCGTCATACGTCCACGCAAATCGTGTGTAAAACTGGTTGAACGCGGCGCGGATCAATTCGTTCATGCTGAACAGTGTAGTGGGGAAGAGGCTGTCGCTGAGGCTAATCCGCAACAGCGGCAACAACGCCTGCATTGCCCTCGGCGTTTTGCCATACGGGGTCATTTTGACGCGGTCAACGGAACCGGATGCACCTGCATAGCTTCGCTCAAAAATGCGTTGACATCGCGTGCCCGTTTTGGGGCGCATCCGCCGATTGAGGCAACGCTGGATCGATGCGTGACACGCTCGACGTTTTGCCAAACGTGGGTCATTTCGAAGCGAAGCTGAGAAATCCCGTAGCGCGAAAGCGTCTGCAGACTTTCGCAAACGTGATGCTCCGCTGCGCGTCGAAATACCCGCGTATCGAAGCGCCTCCCTCAAAAAAACGCGAACCGCATCCGCCCGCGCTGATCGCCTCAATCACAAGATGCCCTCAGTTTTGTGACTGCGCGGCATGGCTATAAGATTGGCCAGCCATGGAGACACGCAATGACAAATAGCATGATGGCTGAGCTATCCGGCCGATACAGAGTCAACCACGAGAACCTGCTCGAACTCATTGACGGCCTGACAGATGAGCAGATCGCCTGGGCGCCAAATGCAAAGTCGCCGTCGGTAGGATTTCATGTTTGGCATATGGCACGCTGGGCGGACTACCTGCAGGAACTGATCAATGGGCGCGGGAGCCAACTTTGGGAAGTTGAAGGGCTTGCAGCGAAATGGAATCTGGCCTCGGGAAGTTTGGGGTACGCCGAAACCGGGATGGAGATGGATGAGGCGAGTGCCATCGCACTACGATTGCCAGGGAAACTGTTGCTACTCGACTATGTCCGACGATCTTTTTTAGCAGCGCAACGGGCGGTGGCAGGCATCAACGATAGTGAATTCTTTCAAGTGTATGCGTGCTTGCACGGAGAAAATTGGCATGATGGCCAAATTGGCCCGATCGTGATTACGTGGATGACGCATGACAACCGGCATCTCGGAATGATCGAGTGCTTGATCGGGCTGCAAGGTCAAAGCGGCAGCGCGGACGCATAAAGCGCCGCCGAAGGGCGGCTTCGCTATGGTTAGCTCGGGACCTCGGTCCTAGGCGGCAGGCGCAGGCCGCGTTTGCGGCGCACTACAAAATTCTGTGCGCACCCGTTTGCCCCAAACGCTGGCTGCACCTCTCATACAATGCCTGCAATGCAAGTACTCAAGGACCGTCGCCTGGCGCTGATTTTGGGGGTGTATCTCGCGGTGGGCGCGTTGTTCGCCATTCGCGTGCCGGCCTGGCAGGTGCCCGATGAACCGGCGCACTTCAACTATGTGGCGCAACTGGCGCGCGGGATCTGGCCGATGATTGAACCGCGCGATTGGGAGCCCGGGTTGACGCCGATTGCGCCCGATGCCAAAAATATCCCGGTTGAGCGCATCACATATCAGGACCATCAGCCGCCCCTGTACTACGCGTTGTTGGTGCCGGCATACGCGCTCTCCGGCGGCTCGCTTATTGCACTGCGGTTAATGTCGCTCCTGATCAGCGCGATCGGCGTCTGCGCGTGTTACGCCAGCGTGCGCACAATCTTTCCGGAGCGCGCCGGCCTGGCCGTACTGGCCGCCGTGTTCTACGCGTTGCTGCCACAGCATGTGCATATGATGGCCGGTGTCAACAATGATGCGCTGTCTGAAGCGTTGATCGGCCTGACGGTGTGGCAATCGCTGCGCCTGATGCGTCCGGAAAATCAAGCATCAACGCGTGCGCTGGTGCTGTTGGGGATCACGGTTGGGCTAGCGCTATTTACAAAGGCGCAGGCCTACCTGGCGCTGCCGATCGCCGGTCTCGCGCTGCTGGCCGGCGGGTCGTTGGCGTCCCTGCGTCAACGCTTTGCGTCGGCGTTGCGGCACGTGCTGACATTTGGCGCAGTGGCCGGTGTGGTCGCGCTGCCGCTCTGGGTGCGCAACGTCAGCTTGTATGGCGGCACGGATTTTCTGGGGTTGCAGCGGCACAACAGCGTGGTGGTCGGGCAGGTCACCAGCGCGGAGTGGTTGGCAAAGTTTGGGCTCACGGGTGTGTTGGCGCGCGCGGCGCAGACGACTTTTCAGTCGTTTTGGGGGCAGTTTGGCTGGATGAGCATCACAAACGATCGGCTGTATGCGGTTGCGCTGATCGTCACAACGCTCAGCACAATCCTGTTCCTCGCGTGGTGGCTGCGCCGCTCCACTGACCCCGTGCAATCGCGCCAGTTGACGCTGCTGGCCATCCTGTTGTGCTTCGCGCTCGCCAGCTACGTTTGGTACAACCTGCAATTTGTGCAGCATCAGGGCCGCTATCTGTACCCGGCGCTGATTCCAATTTCGACGGCGTTTGCGCTGGCCTGGGCGCGGACGCGCGTCGAGCGTTGGGCCTGGTTGGCCGGTCTGGCGGCCTTTGTCGCGCTGGATGGCTGGTTGTTGCTGCGCGTGATTTTGCCGGCCATGCGCTAGTGTGGGGTTCGAAACCTGGAAGGAACCTGGTTGCAACCAGGTTCCTTCCAGGTTTCGAACTATTCCTCTTCGTCGACCGGCTCCGGCGTCTTGACTTCGCGGCCTTTGCCGGCCTGCGTGCTGCGTGCGCCGACATAGCCCATCTCCTGCAGATCTTCCATCAGACGCGCGGCGCGCGGATAGCCGATGCGCAATTTGCGCTGCAACAGCGAGGTGCTCACGTTGCCCTGCGTGCGAATGATCTCCATCGCCTTTTGCATCAGGTCGTCGTCGCCGCCATCGTCCATGCCCAGCGCTGCCGCCACCGCCCTTGCCACCGCCGGACGTCTGCGCGCGTTCCGACGCCAGTCTCGGCCACCACCAGCTCCCACGGCGTGTCGTGCTCGGGCTTCTTGTTGGCCACATACTCTTCGGTTTCGGCGCTCGGCGGCTCTTTTTGCCTTTGTTCTTTTTGTCTTCTTCGCTCAGCAGCGCGGCTTTCTCGTTCTCGACCGTGGTCTTCCACCAGCGGATGACCTTTTCGATCTCGGGCTCGCTAACCCAGCAGCCCTGCACGCGTTGCGCTGTGCCGCTGTCCGGGTTGATATACAGCATGTCGCCGCGACCGAGCAGCGACTCCGCGCCGACCTGATCCAGAATCACGCGCGAGTCCGCCGACGAGGCGACCGAGAACGCGATGCGCGACGGGAAGTTGGCCTTGATCAGACCGGTCACCACATCGACGCTCGGGCGCTGCGTGGCCACCACCATGTGGATGCCGGTTGCGCGCGCCATCTGCGCCAGATCGGCAGATTTGCTTTTCGGTCTCGATTGGCGACTGCATCATCATGTCGGCCAGCTCGTCGATCAGCACCACGATGCGCGGCAACGGCTCTTCTTCGCGCCGCTTCATGCTCTCGTTGTATTCCTGCACGTTGCGCGAACCGATTTTGGCGAACTCCTTGTAGCGGCGTTCCATCTCGTCGACCACCCACTTGAGCACCGCGGGCAGGCGTTCCATGTCGCTCTCGGGTTTGCCGATAATGTGCGGCAGGCCGGCAAAGCGCGTCAGTTCGACCATCTTGGGGTCGATCATCACGAGCTTCAGATCTTCCGGCCGGTTGTTCATCACCAGCGACAACGTCATCGCGCTGATGCACACGCTTTTGCCCGAGCCGGTGGTGCCGGCGATCAGCAGATGCGGCATGCGCGCATAGATCGGCGCAGACCGGCGTGCCGCTGACGTCTTTGCCCAGCCCGAACGCCAGCGGCGATTTCTCCGCGATGTTGCGGAAGGTGTCGCTCTCCATCAGCGTGCGCAGATCGACCATGCTGGTGTTGCCGTTCGGCACTTCGATGCCGACCAGGCTGCGGCCGGGGATCGGCGCTTCGATGCGGATCGATGTGGCCGACAGCGCCAGCGCAAAGTCGTTTTGCAAATTGGCGATCTGGCCGACGCGAATCTTCTGCTGGCGTTTCTCGCCATTGATCCCGGGCTTCTCGATATAACCCGGCTCGATGCCGAACTGCGTGACGGTTGGGCCGCGCCGAATCTCGACGACTTTGCCGACCAGGCCAAAGTGCGCCAGCGTAGTCTCGATGATATCGGCCTTGGCCTGCGCGTCAGCATCGGTGTTCTTTGACTTCTTTGACGCGTTTGAGCAGATCCATCGGCGGCAGTGTGTCCGGGCGCGGCACGTATTTCTTCTTGGCGTCCTCGTCGCTGGTCGGCACGTCTTTGATGATCTTGGCTTTTGACTTGATCTCGATCGGCACGCTGGGCGCTGATCGGCGTTTCGGCCTCGGCAGGCGCGGCTTTTCTTTTTTGGGTTTGCCAAAGATCTCGGCTTTGGCTTTTGGCGCGACGTCCGGTTCCGAATCGGGCAGGGGCAGCTGCACGCCCCGGATCGGGCCGCTCTCGCGCGCGGCTTTTGCGCCGGCCGCAACCCGCTGCGCGGGCGCGGCGTTCGATGATGGGTTCGCGTTCCGGCGCCTTAAACAAGAACGGGCGCGCGGCATAAAACGCCGCAACGCCAAAAAACAACAGCCACAACGCGATCGACACCGCGCGCATGGCCGGCATGGCCTGGTGCCGCCCTCGGTGCCCAACGCTTTCCACATCGCTTCGGCCAGCACCCAGCCGAGCGCGCCGCCGCCTTCGCCGCTGCGCACGAGCGATACGGATCGTCGTTAAACGACAGCGTGTGAATCAGGCCGAGAAACGCAAAAAACGCGCACTCAAACGCGATCACCTGGATCCAGCGCCGGGCGTTCATCGCCGGCCAGCTGTTTAGCAGCAAGGGCACACCGGCCGCGATCATGCAGCAGACACAGCATCGTCGCGCCGAACGTGCCAAACCCGCGGCGCAGCAGACGGCCATCCATTCGCCAATCAACCCGCCCGTGTTCAACCCGAACATCGACAACAGCGTGATCGATCCCGGCCACAATCAGGCCGAAGCCGATCACATTGCGCCACAGGCTGCGCCGTTGAAAGACTGTGCTGAGACGGTATTGCAGGGATGTCAAGGATCGATGACGTCTTCATGCTGAATCGGGGAATTATACGGAATCGATTCCCCAATCCCCCGCAGACTCAACGCCAGCCGGCGCTGCCGCGCATCGACGGAGAGCACGCGTGCTTTGACGACATCGCCTTCTTTGATGACGTTGCGCGGGTGCAGAAAGCTGCCATCGGCCAGCTCGGAGACGTGCACCAGGCCCTCGAGATCGTCCTCAACTTTTACAAACGCGCCAAATTGCACCACATTGGTGACCGTGCCTTCGACGATCTGGCCGGGCTGATAGCGGTGTCGATGTCTTCCCACGGGTTTTGTTTGGCGCGCTTCAGGCTGAGCGCAACACGGCCTTCGTCGGGCGCGACACTCATCACATATACATTGACATCCTGGCCGATCTGCAAAATATCGCGCGGATGATTGACCCGGCTCCAGGCCAGTTCGGAAACATGCACCAGGCCCTCGTAGCCGCCCAGATCGACAAATGCGCCAAAGGCAGTCAGATTTGTGACGGTGCCCTGCGTGGTTTGCGCAGCCTTGAGCGAGTAGAGCACATCTGGAATCTCCTGCGGCGCCTCGTCCGTGTCCGGTGCTGCGTTCGCTGAAGACGACGCGCTCTTGCGCCGGATCGAGCTCGATGATGCGCACGCTCAGCTTTTTGCCGATATTCCCGGCCAGATTGCTGCGGCGCTCGTTTTCATCGCAATCCGGCGCCATCGTCAGCAAATGCGACGATGGCACAAACCCGCGCACGCCGCGATAGAGCACGATCAACCCGCCGCGGTTGCAGCCGGTGACTTCGACTTCAAGTTTGCTCGCCGGTCTTCATCATGCGGTCGAGCATGGCCCACATGGTTTCGTAGCTGATCGACGTCCCGTTGCCCTCGTCCGCATGCGATTGGTCGTGCTGGCGACATGGCCTTCCGGCCGAGTGCTGGGCACGGGCTGCTGCTCGGCGTCGCCAGCAACGTCCGCCAATAGCCTTCATCAATGCCAACATCGTCCATTAGATTCGCCATCAAAACTCCATCGCTGCACACATATACAGCCCAGATGAACTTAGCGTAGCAACAAAAATCGCAACTTTCGACCTTACCAGATGACTCTGCGCTCTCAGTGTCATAACGAAAGCCCGCGCTGCACGAATCTTCAGTGTAGCGGCAGACATGACAGTTTGCTGAAATTGGCGCTTCACAGAATAACAAATCGGGCCTTTACAAATCTGCGATATGCTTGACGTTATGGAGACGTGGACGCGCGCCCGCACCCGCTGGATGCTTGTTCCGTTTGTGGATGTCGCGCAACGGATCGGGCTGACGCCCAATACACTGACTGTGACTGGGATTTATCCTCAACATCGTGGCAGGCGTGTTGATCGGCTACGGCTTTGTCTTTGCCGGCGGCGCGGTGATGACAGCGCTGGCCATGCCGCTGGATGCGCTGGATGGCGAACTGGCGCGCCGCACCAACCAGCAGAGCAAATTCGGCGCCTTTTTGACTCCACGCTGGATCGATTTGCCGAAGGTGCGCTGCTGATGGGCGTGGCTGCGCTCTTTGTGCGCCAGAGCGACATCACCGGCGTCGTCGTCACCTTTATTGCGTTGATCGGTTCGCTCATGGTCAGCTACACGCGCGCGCGCGCCGAGGGCCTGGGCATCGAATGCAAGGTTGGCTGTTCAGCCGCTTTGGCCGCTTTATTGTGCTGGCCGTCGGCTTGCTGTCCACCTTTGTCACCCCGATGATCTGGGCGCTGGCGATTCTCAGCAACTACACCGCGATCGAGCGCATCGTCTACGTCTGGCGCGTGCTGCGCAAGCAGAATGACGCCTGATCGCCGAGTGCACCAAAAGTCAAGTTTGAAAATCTGGCGAAATTGCCATATCCCTCGCTCCGCGAGGGATATGGCAATTTCGCCGCTTTATAAACTTGGTTTTTGGTGCATTAGCCCAGCAAGACCTGCAGATCTGAACGCGCCAGATCGCCGCCCAGCTGCGCGATTTGTTCGTCGGTGCAGCCGATCGCGCGCATCGGTGTGATGATGTCATGCGGCAGATCCGGGATAAAGCCGGTGATCAGGGTCAGACGCACCCGCTCGCGATCACGCGTGTATTGCCCAGCGTGGCCGGGATCAGCACCGATTCGCCCGCGCGACATCGACGTTGCGCATCGGCGGTTTGACCGTGCCTGGCCGGCCAGAACGGTCAGCAGATGCGGTGATACGCCGCGCGTGTTTGCCGTTTCAATATCGACAATGCGCTTGAGCGTGGCCGCGAAATAGCTCGCAGGCCGCATAGCAGCCGCGTCTCGGTGCCGTTGGACGTGCTGATATTCGATTGGCGTGATCATGTGCCGGCCGACCGGGGCGTAGTCGGCAATGTCCGCGCTTTGTCGAGATGCAGATCGCGGCCGGCGCTGGCTGGGCGGTCCCAGTCATACAGGCGATAGGTGATGTCGCTGGATTGCTGCAACTCGTAGATGCGGATGCCCGGGCCGAGCGCGTGGATCATGCCGTGCGTGTTGATGACCACATCGCCCGGCTGACACGTGACATAGTCGAACATCTTTTTGATCGAGCCGTCTTTGGCCGCGTCGATCAGTTGATACGGCTCGTACCGGCTGGGTCAAGCCCGTGGATGATCTGCGCGCCGGGTTCGGCGTCGCAGCACATACCAGAATTCGCACTTGCCATAGGGCGAGCCTTCGTGCGCGCGGGCATGGGCGTCGTTCGGATGCAGTTGGATTGAAAGCCATTCTTTGGCGTCCAGAAACTTGGCCAGCAGCGGAAATCGCGGCACGCCATCGACCACAAAGTCCGGCGCCACGCGCGCCGAGCATGTCAGCCGGTCGCTTGTGCGACCAGCTCGGCCAGCGTGCTGGCCTTTGAGCGGGCCGTTGTCGACCGGGAGCGATTCATGGATCAGCCAGGCTTCGCCGATGGCCTTGCCGCTGGCCGGCGCGCCAACCAGCGGCTTCGAGCGCGTCGCCGCCCCAGATTTTTTCCTTGAGCGCGGGTTTGAACTTGAGAGGATAGAGTTTGCGTCATGATCGTCAGACCTGACAGGCCAGGAAATTCCAGGTTGGCTAGCGTGTTGCCTAGATCAATTTCTCGATGTTTGCCTGCGCTTGCAGCCCGGCCATCCAGGTTTCCAGCGCCGTGCGCTGCAGTCCGGCCAGCATCGGCATCGCGTCAGTGGCCGTGTCTCGCGTTCGGTCACGCGGATCAGATGAAATCCGATCGGGCTTTGACGATTCGGCGCTGGTCTCGCCCGGTTGCAACGCAAAGGCCGCGGCCTCGACCTCCGGCCACACGATGGTGCCGGTGCCGCGCGCGAACCAGCCCAGATCGCCATCATCCCGCGCGTGCTCTCATCGAGCGATTGCGCTCGCGCCAGCGGGCCGAGATTGCGCGCCGGCACTCGAGCTTGCCTTGAATCTGCATGGGCCTCCTGCTCGGCTCGCCACGCAGACATGAAATGCGCGCACATGCTCGGCTTCGCGCGGCAGCAGCGGCCAGCACGCGGTCGCGCAAGCTGCGCGGTCAGCAGTTCATAGCTGCACCATGCTCGCGCGCGTCCTCGCGGTGTGAGCCGCTCGGCTGCAAGCCAGGCGGCATATTTCTCCGCGCCGCCGGCTTTCTGCTTGGCAATGGCGATTTCGTCGTCGATCTGTTGCTCGGTGACCGCGATGCCCTGGCGCGCGGCTTCCTGCGCGATCAACGCGCGCTGGATCAGCTCGTCCAGCACCAGCGGTTTGAGCGTTTCGATCTGCGCGCGCCCGGCGTCGCTGTCAGGTGACACTCGCCGAGATAGCGCGGCATCTCGGTGTTGAACTGCGCCACGGTGATCGCTTCATCGTTGACGCGCGCGGCCAGCAGCGGCATCGGGCGTGTCGGTCGGCAACGGCTCGGCGGCGCGGCTGCGCCGGTCGGTGTCAAGGCGCTGCGTTGGCCGGCATGCGCGAGGTGACAGTCGACCGGCATGCGCGCCATGGTCGTGGGTTGCGGCTTGGGCGCGGGAGCGCGTCGCGGGCTGCAGGCGCTCAGGCAAGAGCGCGCGCTGCGGCGAGCGCAGCGCGCCGCTGTAAGACGGTGTGTTGCACGCATCATTCGACGTCGTCCCAGTTCTTGCCGGTGGCGACATCGGCGCGCAGATACACGCTGAGCGGATACGCGCCTTCCATCTCGTGTTTGATCATCGCGCTGACCGCCTCGATCTCCTGCGGCGGGCAGTCGAACACCAGTTCGTCGTGCACCTGCAGCGTCATGCGGGCCTGATAGCTCGCCGGCCTTGAGCGCGTGGTGAATGTTGATCATTGCGATCTTCATGATGTCGGCCGCGCTGCCCTGCACTGGATGGTTGATCGCCTCGCGCTCGGCGCGCCGTTTGACCTGATCCGGCGCGCCCGCCGCGCAGCTCCGGGAAGTAGCGCCGGCGGCCGAGCACGGTTTCAACATAGCCCTGTTCGGCCGCGCGCAGTTTGGTGTCGCGACAAAAAGTTTTGCACGCTCGGGAAGCGCGCGAAATATTTGTTGATGAACTCCTGCGCCTCGCCCATGCTCATGCCCGGTGTTGCCGGCCAGCGCAAACGCGCCCATGCCATAGGCGATGCCGAAGTTGATGCGCTTGGCGTTGCTGCGCTGCATCGGCGTCACTTCTTTGAGCGGCACGTCGTAGATCGCGGCGGCCGTCGTGGCGTGAATGTCTTCGCCGCGCGCAAAGGCCTCTTTCATCGTCGGGTCATCGGCCAGATGCGCCAGCATGCGCAGCTCCACCTGCGAATAGTCCGCGCTGATCAAGCGCCAGCCCGTGCGCGGGATAAACGCCTTGCGCACGCGCCGGCCCATCTCGGTCTTGATCGGGATATTTTGCAGATTGGGATTGGACGACGACATGCGCCCGGTCACTGCGCCGGTCTGGCTGAAATCGGTGTGCAGCCGCTCGGTGGCTTTGTTGAGCAAGTTCGGGCAGGGCTTCGACATAGGTGCCGTTGAGCTTGGACAACTCGCGGTGTTCGAGCAGCAGCGGCACGATCTCGTGCTTGTCGCGCAGCTCGTCGAGCACGTCGGCGTCGGTCGACAGCGCGCCGGTGCTGGTTTTGTGCGACGCGCTGACCGGCAGTTGCAGCTTGCCAAACAGCACTTCGCCCAGCTGTTTGGGCGAGTTGATGTTGAACGTCTGCCCGGCGGCGTTGTAGATCTGCTTTTCAAGCTCGATCAGCCGCGCGGCTGATCTCAACCGACAGCTTGCCAAGATACTTGACATCGAGCGCCACGCCGGCCATCTCCATATCGGTCAGCACGTGGATCAGCGGCACCTCGACGTCGTGAAAGAGCTTGTCGACGATTGCGCTCTTTGAGCTTGGGCTCGATCACGTGCCACAGCCGCAGTGTGGCATCGGCATCGGCCGCGGCATAGGGCGCGGCCTGACTCGATCGGCACTTCGCGCATGCTGATCTGCTTTTTGCCTTTGCCGATCAGCGTGCTGATCTCGGTCATCTGCCAGCCAAAATAGTCAAACGCCAGCTGTTTGAGCCCAAGCCCGCGCCCGCCTGGATCGCACAAAAACTGCGCGATCATGGTGTCGTAGACCGGCTTGTCGACCGTGATGCCGATCATGCGCAGCACTTCGAGATCATATTTGGCGTTGTGGCGCGACCAGCTGCGCACCCGGGCGCAGCAGCGCTTTGGCCAGCGGCTCGAGCTTGGGGATTGCCACATCAAGCTGCCAGGTGCCTTCAGGCAGCGCGGTGAACAACGGCGACGCGCTGTCGGTCGCCGTGCCGGTGCTGGCGCATGGCACATACCAGCCTTCGCCTTCGCGCAACGCTAAACGACATGCCGACCATCTCGCTTTGCAGCGGGTCGATGCCGGTGGTCTCGGTGTCGAATGCGATCAGGCTGGCGGCAGTTCAGCGCGGCCAGCAGCTTTTTGTAATCGGCATCGCTGGCGACCAGATGCGTGACTCGATGGCTGATGTCGGCGGTTTCGGTGCGGCTGACGGCGCTGGCGCGTCTGCCGGTCAGGCCCATGCCGAGCTGACCGGATCGCCGGCGCTCTGGCGCGGCGTCGCGCGCGGCGCCGGCTGGCAAGCGTTTGATCAGGCTTTCAAAGCGCAGCTCGCGAAAGAGCGCTGGCGACCGGCGTCGGGTCGAAATGTGGCTTCGCAGGCCGCCCAGTCGACTTCCAGCGGCACATCGGTGCGGATGGTGACCAGCGTCTTGCTCAGATACGCGCTGTCTTTGCCCGCTTCCAGCGCGGTGCTTGCGCGCGCTTTTGCGTGATCGTCGTCGATGTTGGCATAAGATCCGGTCGAGCGTTTCGTGCTTGCTGCAGCAACGCCTGCGCGGTTTTCTCGCCGATGCCGCGCACGCCGGGCACGTTGTCGCTGGTGTCGCCGATCAGCGCTTTGTAATCGATGATCTGATCCGGCCGAATGCCATAGACCTCTTTGACCTTGTCTTCGTCGTAGACGATCGTGTCGTCAAAGCGCTGCCTGCTGGTGAGCACATGCACATATGGGGTTGACCAGCTGCAGCGAGTCGCGGTCGCCGGTGACGATGACCACCTGCATGCCTTCGCCGCTGGCGCGCCGCGCCAGCGTGCCGATGACATCATCGGCCTCAAATTTTTCGGCGGTAAAGATCGGGATGTCAAAAGTGCGCACGACCTGCTGGATGCGCGTGAGCTGCTGCGAGAGCTCATCCGGCATCTTCTCGCGCGTGCCTTTGTAGTCGGCATACAGGTCGTCGCGAAAGGTGCGGCCGACGTCAAACGCCACGATCAGAAAGTCCGGCTGCTCGTCCTTCCAGACTTTGAGCAGCATATTTGTAAAGGCAAAAACGGCGCCGGTGAGTTCTTTTGACCGTCGGGTTTGTCGATCGAAAGCGGGGTGTTCACCATCGCGAAATAGGCGCGATAGGCGAGCGAATGTCCGTCGATCAGTATCAATTTGGGGCGGTCAGCCATGCTGTGATTCTAGCGTGTGGCGACGCGCGGCGATTGCAAGAAGATGGACTACACAGAGGTGGAGCCCACGTAAGTGGGCTCCACCTCTGTGTAGTCCATCTTCTTGTGCCGCAAATGTGGGCACCAGTCCGCGCAATGCAGTAAATAAGCCGGTTTTGTGTGCACACCTGCCGCGCATGTTGTCAGCAACTGTCAGGATTAAGGCATGCCTCAATAGGTGGACTACACCTGCTCACCGGCCGGCCACCAGTACGAATCGCGCGGCGCAGAGGGCTCAAATGCAAAGTGCGGCTTGTCGAGATAGTGCAGCGTGGCGCGTTCGAGCAATGAGTAGTCGGCCCGATTGCCACGGTTCAGTTGCATGGGCTCCTTCAGCACGATGGGCGGGTTGGTCATGAACCGCGGCTGCTTGATCACGTTTTGCGACGAGGCGTGCAGCATGAACGGATGCAGGATCACAAAGTCGCCGGCCTTGCCGGTGATTTCCTCGAACTGGGTGCACTGCTTCGCCAGCGCCGGAAAGTCGAACCCGCCCGGTGGCACGCCTTCAGGGTGCTCGGCCAAAAAGCGCGCAACCACGCGCACCGAATCCGGCGCGATAAACGTGCCGCCGCCTTTGTGGAGCATGTCCGACCACAGCACGATCGTCAGCAGCGCTTGTTCACGGCTGTCCAGAAAATGGCGGAAGTAACTTCCGTCGACATGCCAGCCGCCGACATCGGCGGAGGGCGGTTGCCAGGGTTTGTCCGCGCCGCGCCGAAAGTTGGCGATAAACGCATCCGACCACTCAAACGAGTTGATCGATGAAAAGTGCTTGGACTCGATTTCCATTACGCGTGTTTCAAGCCGCTCTTCGCCGCCGACCACGTCGCAGATTGCGGCCCAAGCCTTCGGCGCCAGTTGTTTGACCGGCATCTGGTTCTTGTGGTTCATCCAGATGATGTCTTTCTCCCAGGTGCCGGTGTCGACCGGGTCATAACCCAGCCGCTGATACGCCTCGCCGACCCAGCGTTTTGCCACGCCGGGATCCAAACAGTCGTTTATGACGAGATACCCTTTGTCGAGAAAGTGTTGCACATGCGCGTCGGTCAAAACTTGGTAGGCAGACATTACAGTGACTCCTGAAAGTGTTCTTGAAATATAAACCGACCGGCCGATTTAGGAAACTGGCACCCAGGACGGTGCCTGTGCTTCGTAGTCTGTCAAAACAAAGTCGATCGTTGGCGCCGAATTCACCCTCCCCGCGCTCCGCGCGGGGAGGGTGAATTCGGCGCCAACGATCGACTTTGTTTTGACAGACTACTAACGGCCCTGGATACCAGGCAGGAACACCGTGTCCAGCAAGGATTCACGCTCCAGCGCCTCAAATGCAGCTTCAGCCGCGGCGGTCGCCATGCCTTCCTGTGCCGGCCGGCGCACAGTGAGCCGCGCATATTCCCAGGCCAGCTTGAACCGCTTGATCGCCTTTACAGCGGCTGGTTTTACAACGTCGGCCAGCGCCTTGTCGAACTCACGCTGGCTGCGCAGCGTGGCCTTTGCCGTGGCATCGCGTTCTGTGGCCGCGTCCAGCATCTCGGCGGCCAGCAGTTGCGACAACGCGGTGATTTCGCCCGTGGCATTCGTGATCGCCGCGGGTGGGTTTTTGATCTTGCTCAGCTCTTTGGCCGCTTCGCTCAGCCGGTTGAACATATCGTCGCCGCTGTCGACGAGCTGATTGCCATCCTCCTGCCAGAACACGATCGATGCTGCGGCGTCGATTTTCGCCAGTGCTTTGCCAAGCACCGCGTCGAATTTTGCGTCTTCGGGTACTACGAGTTCGGCCAACGCCCCACGCAACGCGGTCAGCGCAGCAAGCCGCGATTCAGAAGGCGCGGCCTCGATCGTGAACGGCTGCTCTGTCCAATCGATCTGCGAGCGGCCAGCGACGTCGACGGCGCGCACTGCAAACACATACGCACCAGCTGCCAGTTCGCCATAGGTCTGCGGGCTGCCACAGCGCTGTGTGTGCGCCGCCGTTGGCACCGACACGCGCGTCAGTGTGCATTCGAAGTGCGCAAGCCCAGACACTGCGTCGTCGCCGGAGAACACAAATTGCATGCCATCGCGGCCGATTGGCTGCGACGCTTCGATCGTGCTGGTGGGCGGTGACTTGTCGACATTGACGGTGATGCTGACTTCGGCGGTGTTGCCGGCGCTGTCGGTGCACGGCGCGATCAGCGTGATCGTTCCCTCGCGATTTGAGCGGCTGCTCTGGGTGCACGCTTCGATGTTTAGGCCGGAACCGCCGTCTTCGTCCGCCCACTGCCAGTCCACAACGACATCGGCAAGATGCCAGCCAGATGCATTCGGCTCACTCATGGTGCGCGGCATCGCGATCGGCGCTGAGGTGTCTTCCGTTTGTGCGCTGATGCGCGCGGGGATCAGCCCGGCACTTGCAAAGCAGACGAAGGCGAGCAGGGTGCGAAGTGTCTTCATGCGTGAATCTTCCAGTCTCGTGTCTGGATCAACGGGCCGCATGGCTGCTGGAAAATGACTTCTTCTCCGGCAGCGCGTGGGATCGCTCATTTCGACAGTGATCGCATTGGCATTGTGCCAATGCAGAACGATTCTTGCCCGGGGCGTGTGCACGTCAATCGGACGAAATCCTGAGCCTGTGCTGTCGCGTGCATGGATCGCCAAGCGCGCGCGTTGATTTTGCCAAGCGGTCGGTCTTTGTGCCGCCCGTGCTATTTCAGCAGAGCTTCGTTCAGGGTTTGCTCGAGCGCGGCGAGCCCGGCCTTGACGCCGGTTTTGCCAGCCATGATGTCGCGCAGCGCGGGTTCAGCCGCTGCGGTCACCGTCGCGCTGATGGGGAAGTCCAAAATCGGAAGGGCCTGCTTGAGCTCGCCCTGGTAGAAGTTGCTAAAGTCGTCGGCGAACGCGCTGCCGCGCATGGCGCGCAGTTTTTTGACGACGATCGGTTGGTCGTTAGCGATGCGCGCTGGCAATACGTCGCCGAGGACTGCAAATGCCTCGGACGGCCGCGCGGCCAGATCGGCGATAAACGCAAACGCAGCTTCCCGGTTTTTGCTGGCTGGAAAAATGCTGTACGCATGGCCATAGGCGCCGGCGGCCGAGCCCACACCAGTCAGGGTCGGGTAGGCCATCGGCGTAAATTGTTGCGCGTTGACCGATGCCGATGAAAACTCGTAGAACGAGCCCCACAACATGCTGCCGGACTCGATCGCGTCGACGCCGCGCACGAAGCGAGTGGATCGCAACCCGAGCAGACGCGCATCGGCTTTGTAGTCCGTCTTGAGCCAGTCCACAAAGAACGCCAACAAGTCGGCGAGGGCGTCGTTGCCGAGCGAAAATTGTTTCCTGTCGGGGTCGAAGATGCCGCCCGCGCCGGCGCACAGCGCCAGTTGCGGCAATCCCATGGAGATGGGATCGGGCACATAGCCCGCGCGATCAAGCCGATCGCCGTCGAAGCGCACAAGCGGTGTGGAAAGTTTGCGCAATTCATCCCAGCGCGTCGGGAATTTGGCACGCTCGAGCGGCAGACCGGCGTCTTTGAACAGCACGTCGTTGATCATCAACGATGTCACATTGGCGGCCGTGGGCAGTCCATACAGCTTGCCGTCGTAGCGATTGTTCGCGAGCAGGCTGGCGTGCCAGGTCTCCGGCTTGATCTCGGTGTTGATCCTGAACAGGTCGTCGAGCGGCATGGCCAGCCCGCGGCGTGCGGGTTCGATCGTGGAACCATAGGGCCAGAAGAAGACATCCAGGTCGTCGGTTGCTTTTACGCTGTCGATCGTGGCGTCGAACGGATAGGTGCAAACGGGTTTGTTCACGCCAATGTCCGGATGCGTTTTGACAAATGTGTCATGCAGCGCGCTTACGGCGTTGCAGCCAAACCGCCAGTCGCCAAACGGATAGCCGGTCTTCAACCGGGTTTTTGTGATGGCGGGCTCCACATTTTCGGCCGCTGTGGGTTGCGGGGCGGCTGTTGCGGGCGCGCGCGTGGGTGCAGAGATAGCGACGCTGTCGTCGGGCACCGGAGTGGGTTCGGCGGAGCAGGCGCTCAGCAACGTTGCTCCAAATCCCAACGCAGCCGCGCTGCCAAACTCGAGAAATTGGCGTCTGTTCATCGTTCTCCTTTTTGGTTGCCGGGAGCCGGCGCATTACCCAGTGGCGGTCGAATGCACGGTCTGTGGCCGGCGTTCTGTTTGCATCGCTGCGCCAGCCACCCGAATCACGATGGCCGCCGCTGCCATGACCCACAAATTGCGCGTGCCGAGATACAACGTGCCGCTGACGACGGCGCACAGCAGCCGCACCAACAGGTGCCAGCGGTTGTCGCGCGCGGCATGCGCGATCAAAAAGCGTGGATGCAGGAGCCACTCAAACACCATCAGCGCAAAGCCGAGCAGCGCGCCGTACAACGGGTCGCTCAAGAGCAACGTGCCCGGCGCGCGATACAACATCCAGTGCGCTTCATCACGAAATGCGGCGAGCGCTGCGCTTGGCCCGCTGTCGCCTGGCGCCACAATTCCGGCGCTCCTGCGGCTGACCCACAACGCCGCCAGCGCCAGCGCGGTCGTGCCGATGCTCGAGCCAATCGCCCGCAGCCACTCACCGGTCGTGAAGCCAAAGGTCTGGTCGATGCTGCTCCCCAGCCGGCCCAAGCCAGCCAGATCCAGGCTCAGCGTGCCGGTCAGCAGTGCGAGAAACGGCACGCCGATGTAGAACATCAGCGCGCCGAGCTCGAGCAGCAAACCGCCCAGCGCCGAGGTCTCAAGCGCTTCCGCGCGCGCGCCATCGCCGCGGTGCAGCCAGCTCGTCGCAAATGCGCTCACCATGATCGAGCCCACGACCCAGATCGGGAGAAAGAGTTTGGGGTCCATAGAAGATTACAGAACACAGACAACAGAACACAGACCAATGTATTCTACGGACCACCTGTCTGTAATCTGTGTTCTGTAATCTAAGTGATTCCCCACAGAAGGTCGACCAGGCAGCGAATACGATTCTGCCGTCAGCGGGGGAATCACTTAGCTGTTCACCTGCGCGAATTGAAAGACGATGGCGAGCAGGGCCATGCCGACAAGAATGAACACGGGTTTGATGGCCAGCCGCACAGCCAGGAGATACAGGAGCAATGTTAGCAGCACTGCGCCGGCGGCATTGGCGAGCACGAGTTGCGAGAGCCCGTAAATGGGCATCGGCAGGTTGATTGCGCGCAGGTTGCCGATGATGCCGCCGATGGCGAGGGCCACAAATGCGCGCGACCAGGTCAGCGCGGCCTTAAGGCGCGTGTTGCCGAGCAGCCAGGTGGCCGCGTCGCGCTCGAGTTGCGCGCCTTTCGCATAGCAGGTTGCCGAGATCGCCAGCATCACGAGCGCGACGGCGATCGTGAACAATGGCACAGCAAACACGCCGGTCAGCGGGCTCAAGGTCAGGCCGATTGCTGCGGCCATCAGCGCCGGCAGAATCGCGCCCTGCGTGGCGGCGTCGCCAAAACCGGCGACCGTGCCCATCAGCGCCGCGCGCGTCTGTGTCGATCTCGGCCGGGTCGGCGCTGCGCTGCTCCATGCGCAGCAGCACGGCCGGGAATCAGCGCGCCAAAGTTCACTTCGGTATTAAAGAATCCGCTGTGGCGCGCGGCGCCGCGGCTGCGGCGCACACGGGTGCGCAGCGCGCACCCCAGCCCACTGCCCTGCAGCCGCGCCATGCTGTAATTGCATGGCTAAAAAAACTGCCACAGCCAGAACGGCGCGCGACGGAGAGCGGCGCGTTGTTGGGCGCGCCGTGCGTTGTGACGGGCGCCGCCAGCGTGGCCGTCACGATGTCAACGATAGCGCGAAAAAGCGCGACCAGCGCGTTCATTGAACGGCAGCTGGAACGCCGACCAGGCTGCGCCAGCGAAAAACAGCGCGATATTCCAGCCTGAAAACACGGATGGCTGCGAGGCAAGCGCCGAGCCCAGCGCAATCGACAGATCGCCCGCCCAACGCAAGGCCGACGGGAATACCCAGACGGGCAGGGCGGCGGTCACCGCCTGCAAAGCGAGGGGCAATACTAGCGCCAGCGCCGCAGCCGGTAGCACTGTGATCGCAAACAGCCACAGTTGCGCGCTGCCGATGTGATGCAGTTGCATGCTGCGCACGTCGCCCGCGCGGCCGCGGCTGCGTCGATCCAGCGGGCGATCACGTCGTCGCCCTGCATGCGCCAGGTCAGCAGCTGATAGCCCAGGCTGGCCACCAGCACAGCCGATACAACACGCCGATGACCCTGCGACTTTAAGGCGATGCCGACAGCGCTGCCGATCACGCCAGCCAGCGCGCCGTCGCCGAAACCGAGCGTGCCGCCCGCCGACATTGCCGAGATACAGCAGATTGATCGAGGCGCCGATGATCGCGCCGCGATAACGGATCACCCAGGACCAACCGACAAGCAGACCATTGAGAGCGGGCGCCAGGCGGTGAAGTAGCTCAGCCCGCCAAGAAAGGCGGTGTTGGCTGAAAAGTAGGTCAGCCCAATCAGCAGCGCCTGGGCGCGGTGGGGTTGGTCATCAGTGCCAGGGGCCGGCGGGCAGTGGGCCGCTTGCTGTCCGAGGGACTCATCTGCAAATACACGTCGCGCCGCTGCGATTGCTAGCCGTCGCAACTGCGTCAGCTCGGCTTGGATAGCGCCACGCTGCGCCAGATCAGTCTGCGCGCCCGGCGCTGCAGGCCCGAGGTTGCCGACATTGAAATGCGGCAGCGCGAGGCCTCGTGCACGTCGCGAGCGCGCGCACATCGCTTAAAGAGCACCAGCGTACGGCTGTCGTCTTTCGCAGTCGGGACAGATGGCGGGGCGGCGGCGACCAGTGCTAATCCGCGCAAGTCCCGGCTCCGGCATGGCCGTTGCATCAGATTGCGCTCGAAAGCATCGCCGCGTGCCTCGTCGTCATCACCAGAATGGGTTGATTCGAGATGTCGCGCCCACACAGCCATGACCTGGCCATGGATCAAGCGGTCGTCGAGGCGGATGAGCGAAAGCATGAAAACAAGAAGGGCGGCCGGGTGATCCGCCGCCCTTGTTGAGTGGCCTCCACAGGGCTCGAACCTGTGACCTCACGGATGTGAACCGTGCGCTCTAACCAACTGAGCTAGGAAGCCAACTTGCACGAAACCTATCCGGTTTGTGCGCCGCATTGTCTGCCAGAAACACGCCAAACCGGGCATGTTGTCGGTCGAAAATTATAGCATAACGAGCAAAGGCGTCCAGAAATTCTCATTCCAAAAAAGGCGCCACAGATTACACAGAATTTCTGTGTAATCTGTGTAGTCTGTGGCGCCTTTTTTGGCGCGCAAGCTCGCTATCTGGCTATGCGATAGCCAATCGTCGCCGGTGGGCGGCATAGCCGAAAGGACACAAATAGATCATGAAAGCAGTCATCTTCGACGCGATTCATTCCGCTCAGGTGGGCGCCTGGGAGTTGCCACCCGCCGGGCCTGACGACGTGATTGTGCGCAGCAGCGCGGTCGGCATCTGCGCCGGCGACATGTATATCTATCAGGGCAAGAACCCATATGCCAAACTGCCCGTGATTGGCGGGCATGAGATCTGCGGCGTGGTCGAGCAGATTGGCGCAAATGTGCGAGGTCTTTCGGCTGGGCAGCGGGTCGTGGTCGAACCGTTTATTGGCTGCGGTACCTGTTATCCATGCCGCATCGGCAAGAGCAATTGCTGCGCCAACCTCAGCATCATTGGTGTACATCGGCCGGGTGGCTTTGCCGAACAGGTTGTGGCGCCGGGCGATCATGTGCACGTGGTGCCGGCCGGTCTGTCGGCGCTGCAGGCGTCGTTTGCCGAACCAGTTGCGATTGGCGTGCAGGCCTGCCGGCGCGGCGCGGTCGGGCCAGGCGATGCCGTGCTGATTCTAGGGGCCGGCCCGATCGGTCTGGCGCTGGTCGAAGTTGCGCGCGCGCGCGGTGCGACCGTCTACATCACCGATGTCGCCGAAGCGCGTCTGGCATTTGCCGCCACGCTCGGCGCCACACCGCTTGCGAGCGGCCCGGGTCTCTTGCGTGCGGTGCGCGAGATCACCCGTGGCGAGGGCATGCCGGTTGTGATTGAGGCGACGGGCAATACCGCGGCGATGGAATCGACCGTCGATTTGGTGGCGGCGGGCGGGCGCATCGTCATTGTTGGGCTGGTCAAGACCGGCACCCAGATTGCGCTGCCCGGGCTTGATCTCACGCGCAAGGAAATGACGATCGTCGGTTCGCGCGCCAGCGTGAACTGCTTCCCGGAGGCGCTCACCTTGCTCGCGAGCGGCGCCATCAGATATCCCGCCGTCGCCACCGCGTTCAACCTGTGGGACGCGCCACGCGTCTTCGCCGAACTCGATGCCGGGCAAGGCTCTGTGCATAAGGGCGTCTTTGTGGTGGCGTGAGGAGAGTTTGCCCACAGATCCAAAGCCAGCAAGGCGCCACAGATTACACAGAAAATCTATGGAATCGGTGGCGCCTTTTTTGGATTGAGAGTTGCTGGGCCGAAGCACCCTCCGAAGGCACGCTTTGGCATTGGCGCTACACTTGCCCGTCGCTGCCATGAACGAACTGTACTGTGCTTGACCTGCTGAATAACGTGCAACAGGGCCGAATTGCGCCCGAAACCGCGTTGGAATCGCTTCGGCGTCTGCCCTACAGCGATCTCGATTTTGCCAAAATGGATTTCCACCGCGGGTTGCGCAGTGGGTTTCCCGAGGTGGTGCTGTGCGAGGGAAAGCAGGCCGAGCATGTGGTCGCGATCATGCAGCGTCTGTGCGAGACGGGCGGCCCGTGCTCGGCACGCGGGCCAGCCCGGCAGTCGCCGACTGCCGTTTTGGCGAGGCGACTGCCGCGCATGCAATACAACGCGCTGGCGCGCACGCTTGAGTTACGCGCCGACGGCGCTGCCCAAACGCCCCGGCACGATTTTGGTGGTCAGCGCCGGCACAGCCGATCTGCCGGTGGCCGAGGAGGCCGCTGTGACCGCCGACATCATGGGCAACACTGTCGAGCGCATCTACGATGTCGGTGTGGCGGGTCTGCACCGGCTGCTGGCTCACATGGAACAGATTCAACAGCGCCAGCGTGCTGATCGTGGTGGCCGGCATGGAAGGCGCGTTGCCCAGCGTGATCGGCGGGCTGGTGCGTCGCGCCGGTGATCGCCGTGCCCACCAGCGTCGGCTATGGCGCCAGCTTTGGCGGCCTGGCCGCGTTGCTCGGCATGCTCAATAGCTGCGCATCCGGCGTAACCGTGGTCAATATCGACAATGGTTTTGGCGCGGGCTTTGCCGCCAGCCGGATTAATCTAGTCGCGCTAAACGCGTGTCTCCCAGGAGTCTATCATGCCGGAACTTCAGCAGCTACAAAGTATATGGCGGCTGCGCGCGATTCTGCGCGAGATGGGCGATGTGATCATCGGCATGTCAGGCGGCGTGGACAGCGTGCTGCTGTCAAAAGTCGCGCAGGATGTGCTGGGCGAGCGGGCGCTGGCGGTCACCGCGGATTCTCCTTCGCTGCCGCGGCGCGAATTGCGCGAGGCTGAGTCGATGGCGCAGCTGGCCGGCATCCGCCATCAGGTCATCAAAACAAACGAGGTGTTCGATCCGCGCTACGCAGCCAACCCAAACAACCGCTGCTACTTCTGCAAAACCGAGTTGTTCACCCAGTTGGGCGATATCGCGGCGCAACTGGGCTTTCATTGGATCGCCTACGGCGAAAACCAAGACGATCTGGGCGACCATCGACCGGGCGCCAAAGCCGCGGGCGAACACAACGTGCGCGCGCCGCTCAAAGAGGCTGGATTGGCCAAGGCCGATATCCGCGCGCTGGCGCAACATCTGGGTTGCCGGTGTGGGACAAACCGGCTTTCGCTTGCCTGGGATCGCGCTTCCCGTATGGCACCCAAATCACCCCAGAGAAGCTGGCCCAGGTCGAAGCCGCCGAAGATATGTCTGTGGGAGGCCGGCTTTCGCAATTCCGGGTGCGCCATCACGGCGAGGTGGCCCGCATCGAAGTGGACCGCAGCCGACATGCTGCAGCTGATCGACGAAGCCGCGAGGATCACCGCCCAATTCAAAGCGCGTGCCGGGTTCACCTACGTCGCGCTGGAATTGCCGGCTACCGACGCGGCAGCATGAATGAGCCCAAGCCTAAAGCAACGATTCAGCTAATCGACGTTCACTGATTCCGCTGGTTTTCGCAGCGCGGGATGAGTCATCGCATACCAATTGGGAATTTGCTCTAGCATACGCGCACGCTCTATCTCGATTGCTTCGCCGGCATCAGCGGCGACATGTTTCTCGGCGCGATGCTGGATCTTGGGCTGGACTCCAGACTTGAGCGTGAACTCGCACAAACTGCGCGCTGCGCGGTTATCGCCTTGAAGCTCAAAAAGTCGATAAACGCGGTCTGCGAGCGACGCAATTCAAAGTGCTACTGCTCGAACCGCATGGGCAGCGCAGCACGGCGGCCGACAGCGGGCTGAACGCCACCACGCAGCATCGCATCGCCGTTGTACAGACATTCTTGCGTTGATCGACGCAGCGCGCTGTCGGTGCATGTCAAACAGCGATGCCAGCGGCCATCTTCACCGGCTGGGTGAGGCCGAAGCGCCGTGCATGGCATCCCGCTCGAGCAGGTGCACTTTCCACGAGGTCGGCGCGGTCGATGCCATCGTCGACATCGTCGAGCGCGGCCATCGCGCATCGAACAACTCGGTATTGCGCGTGTGCTTTCGTCGCCGCTGAATCTGGGCTCGGGCATGGTCAAGATGGCGCACGGGTTGTATCCCATCCCGGCGCCAGCCACCGCCAGATTGACTGCAGGCGCGTGCCGGCCTACGCCAGCGAGGCCAAAGGCGAGCTGACCACGCCGACCGGCGCGGCCATCGTGACCACGCTGGCGCGCGCTTTGGCCCGCTGCCGAGCATGACGGTGTTGCGCACCGGATATGGCGCGGGCACAAAAGATCGCGATTTCCCAAATGTTTTGCGCGGCTTTTTGTGTGACGAGACAGATACCGTGCCTTCCGAACTATGTCCGCGGCGAGGCCACGGTGATCGAAGCCAACATCGACGACATGAACCCGCAACACTATGAGCCGCTGTTGCGCGCTTGCTGGAGGCCGGCGCGCTCGACGTCACACTGCTGCCGGTCCAGATGAAGAAACAGCGCCCGGGCACGCTGCTGCAAATCGATCGACCGAGCGCGCGCGGTTGCATGCGCTGCTCGAGATCATCTTTCGCGATTCGTCCACGATCGGCACGCGCGTCTACGATGTCACACGCTACATGCTGCCCCGCGAGATCGTGACGGTGTCCACGGCGTACGGCGACATTCGCGTCAAGATCGCGCGGCATGGTGATGACATCGTCAATGCCATGCCCGAGTATGAAGATTGTCGCTTGCGCAGCGCACAGGCTGGCGTATCGATCAAGCGTGTGACGCTGGCGGCCCAGGTCGCGATCGCGCACTTGCTCTCGTAGTCTGTCAAAGCAACGTTTATCTCTGGCCGAATTCACCATCCCCGCGCGGAGCGCGGGGATGGTGAATTCGGCCAGAGATAAACGTTGCTTTGACGCACTATTAGCTGGCTACAGTCACGCCTACTTTGGCGCCGGCCGCCACGATCAGACGCCAGGTTTCATCCGCCACCGGGATGCCGGTGACCAGTCGCTCGCGTTTGCTGCGGAACTCCGGGCCGCCCGGCGGCTGCGCGCCGCTTGCGCCCGGCGCTGGTGGTGTGTCCGTAATGTATGCGCTGAGCTCGCTGACGACTTCGCGCAGGCGGTCACGGCCGCAAAACATCTCGGGGTTCATCACGATCATGCAGAAGCCGTTGTGATACGTCTGCGGCTCCGGGGTCGACATGCCGCCGAGCGCGCCGCCCAGAATTTCCACCATCATGCTCAGGCCAAAACCCTTGTAGCCAAACAGTTCGCCGCCCAGCGGCATCAACATGCCGGGTGGGGAGCCATACAGCATCGATGGGTCGTCGGTGCGCGCGCCGCTGGGATCGACCAGCACATCGGGCGGCAGCTTTTCGCCCTTCTGCAGGGTCAGCCGCACCTTGCCCTCGGGCATCGCGCAGGTCGCCATGTCGAGCATGATCGGGTCGCCATCGGTGGGCGCGGCGAACGCGATCGGGTTGGTAGAAAGCCGGCCGAGGTTGCCGCCAAAAGGTCGCACACGCTGGCTGCTCAACGGCCCGTTCACCACGGCAAACGCCACAAACCCACGCAGGGCCGCGCGCTGCGGATACGCACCCAGCCGGCCGACATGCATGCCGTTCTGGCTGACCACGCAGGCGAGGCCGTTGCTGGCAGCTTTTGCGATGGCGATGTCGGTCAGCTGCCGCGCGCTGACCTGGCCGAAGTTAAACCCGCAATCGATCAGCGCGGTGACCGCCGTCTCTTTCACCACGCGGGTCGGCGTGCCGGGTTTGATGCGGCCGTTCACCACCGCGTTGACATAGTCTGGCACGCGCAGGATGCCGTGCGAGTCCAACCCCATCAGGCTGGATTCGACCAGCTCTTCCATCACGATGGTGGCTTCGTCGTCTGGCACACCGCACGCCGCGAACAACGCGCATCCAGTGTCATGCAGGTTTTTGGCTGAGATTGTTTTCATGTGTCTTTATGAAAGTAGTGCCGCAAAAACTTAGTTTTCAAATCACGGCGAAATCGCCATATCCCGCGCTGCGCGCGGGATATGGCGATTTCGCCAGATTTAGAAACTAAGTTTTTGCGGCAGTCGTTGTCAGGCCAGCAGCCGCTTTGTCAGCGCATCGACCCTCGCCTTGTACTCGGCACGCGCGGCGGCGAGGCCCTTGAGTGTGGGGTTGCCGCTGCGCAGATACGACATCACGACCGCTTCGGCCTGCATGAACGCGTCGCATCCGTCGCCGATCTGTCCGGCGATTTCGTGCGGGATGGTGGTGACGCCGTTGCAGTCGCCGTGCAACAGATCACCCGGGTTGATCATGATGCCGCCGATGTGAACCGGCACTTGAATCGAGGGGGTGTGGTTGTAGCCGTGTGAACAGATCGTGCCGTTTGTAAATGCCGGAAAGCCGATGGCGCGCACCTGTTCGAGATCGCGCCCGGCGCCGCTGGTAATAATTCCGGCCGCGCCAAACGCCTGATAGCTCGTGCACATCACTTCGCCAAACGTGGCCGCGACCACCGGGTCGTCAACATCCTGAAACACGACGACGGCCGGGCCGGGCACCTCGCCAAACGTTTCGATCTGTTTGTCGATGCTGGCGTAGCCGTCGCCGCGCGCTGGCGCCGCGCTGCGGAAGGTGGCAGTGCAGGCGTAGCCGACCATCGGCTTGAATTCGGGGAAGCACGCCCTGATGCGGCCGTCCATATAGCCCGCTGTGCGCGGGCGGATGTTAAACAGCTCGATTACGTTGCAGACGGTCGGTGTGTCGTGTTTGCGCAGATGTTCCAGCTGCGCGGGGGTGAGAGGAGAAGCGCACATGTGCGAAGGATTGTAGATGCGCGCGGCCATGCGCGCGTGACGGGTGCATAGAATAGGCCCCATGACACAGGCTGGCACAACAGAACAACCATTGCGTGTAGCGGTAATCGGATCAGGCCCGGCGGCGTTTTATGCGGTCGAGCATTTATTCAAACAGACCGATCTCGTCATCGATGTCGATATGTATGATCGTCTGCCGACACCGTTCGGCCTGGTGCGCGGCGGCGTGGCCCCAGATCATCCGAAGATCAAGAGCGTGACCGCGATTTACGATCGTATCGCGGCGAACCCGCGCTTCCGCTTTTTTGGCAACGTTGAATTTGGCAAAGACATCATGCTGGCCGACGTGTACGCGTACTACCATCAGGTTCTGTTTGCCAACGGCGCACAATCCGACCGCAAGATGGGCATTCCGGGCGAAGAACTGAAAAACAGCTTTGCCGCCACGCAGTTTGTCGCTTGGTACAACGGCCATCCGGACTATCGTGATCTGCAGTTTGACCTGTCGCAGGAGAGCGTCGCCGTCATTGGCGTAGGCAACGTCGCGATCGACGTCGCGCGGATCTTGTGCCGCACGCCGCAAGAGCTCGAGAAGACCGATATCGCGCCGCACGCGCTCGAAGCGCTGCGCGCCAGCAAAGTCAAGACCGTGTATCTGCTCGGCCGCCGTGGCCCGGCGCAGGCCGCCTTTACAAACCCGGAAGTCAAAGAGCTGGGTGAAATGGAAGGCGCCGATCCGATCTGCATCCCAGAAGAAGTCACATTGGATCCGCTCAGCACGGCGGCCATCGCAACCGATCGCACGCTGCAAAAGAAGGTTGAAATCCTGCAGGGCTATGCCAACCGCGCGCCGACTGGCCGCGAGAACCAATTGCGGCTGCGCTTTTTGGTCTCGCCGGTTGAACTCATTGGCGACGAAAACGGCTGCGTCAAGCAGATGAAGCTGGTCAAAAACGTGCTGGTGGCCGGGGATGGCGGCGACATCAAGGCCAAGGCCACCGAGCAGACCGAGATCATCGATGTCGGCTTGGTCTTTCGTTCCGTCGGTTATCGCGGTGTGCCGCTGACCGATGTGCCGTTCAACGACAAGTCAGGCACGATTTTGAACGAGCATGGCCGCGTGCTCAACCCGGACACCAAGGCCGCGCGCCCGGGCGAATACACCGCCGGCTGGATCAAACGCGGCCCAAGCGGCGTGATCGGCACAAATAAGCCCGATTCGGTCGAGACCGTCAATTTGATGATCGAAGACGCCAGGTCCGGCGCCACGCTACAGCCGGTAAACGCGAGCGCCGAAGCCGCGCTGGCCTTGGTAACTGAGCGCAAGCCGAACTTTGTGGCCTGGGCCGATTGGCAGAAAATCGACAAAGCTGAAACTGGCGCCGGCGCAACACTGGGCCGACCGCGTGTGAAGTTCACGCGCGTCGCGGACATGCTCGCCGCCGCCGGCAAATGACCGCCCGCAGTTTTAGGAAGAAGCCACAGATTTCACGGATTTTTGTATCCTCTGGGTGGGCTCGCGCGTTCGCCACCAAACAAAAAATCTGTGAAATCGGTGAAATCTGTGGCTTCTGGCTCTTCTTCCGTCGCATTCAGGACCTGCTGTGGCGCGAAACGTTGCGCCGCACTGCTCGTAAATAATTCGAATCTATGTCTCGATCGTTGTGGGTGCTGATGCCGCTGGTTATTGCGCTGACGGCGTGTGGCTCTGGCACGCCCTTTCCAGCGACGCTGACGCCTGAACCGTCGCGTACACCCACGCCGCCGCCAGGTCCGGAAGTTTTCCCAACGTTTGCGCCGACCGGGAGCGGTGCACAGCCTGCCGCGCCGGCGGTGGTGTATGACAACCTGTGGCGCAGCGTCAAACCCGGGCTGGATGTGATGTTGATGCGCGGCCGCGTCGGCACGCGCGACGAATTGGTCGCGGTGACGCGGATCGACCCCACGCAGGTTCAGATCCGCGTCATGTATGACCCGCTCACGCCGCGCTATGTGCGCGAGTGGTTCGACGCGACCAACGCCGATGCCGCCATCAACGCCGGCTACTTTCTAGATACGAAAGAAACCACCGGGCTGCTGATCGTCAACGGGCAGCCGTTTGGCACCAGTTACACCGGGTTTGGCGGCATGTTTAGCATGCGCGGTGCGCAACCGTCGATTCAGTGGTTAAAGACGCAGCCGTATCAAGCTGATCCGTCGATTTCGCAGGCAGTGCAAGCAGCGCCAATGCTGGTGCAGGGCGGGAAAGTCGTGCAGGGCATCAACGACAACGGCGAGCGCAACAGGCGCAGCTTTGTTGCGCTCGACCGCGACGGCCGTGTGCTGCTCGGCGTCAGTCAGACTGCATCGTGGTCGCTGACGGACCTGGCGCGTTTTCTGGCCGGCGCGCCGCAGCTGAGCGTGCGCGATGCGATGAACCTGGACGGTGGCGCCAGTTCCGGCATGTGGGTGCGCAGCAACATCGACCCGGCGCTGACGAATTCACTCGAAGCGGTGCCGTCAGTGATTGTCGTCGGCGGCAACTGACAGGTGCTCAAGGTGGACTCCACCTACAAGGTGGAGTCCACCTGACCTACGCCGCGGCCTTGCGGCCGTAAAAGCACAGCAGCGTTTTGCCATACTGGCGCTGCTCTTCGAGTTCAAGCGTCTCAAGCTCGGGCGTCAGCATCTCGGTCGGGTCAATCTGCACGATCACCGTAACGTCTTCTGAAAGCCAGTCGTTGTGCTCATCGAGTGTGGTCAGCGCCTGCGACCACAGCCCCTTGAACTGCGGGGGGGCCACATAGACAAAATCAAACTGCATGTTCGGCCGCCCGGTCAGATAGCGAAAGGCGTCCTGCCGGATGACCTTGCCCTTGTCGAGCAACCCGGTCGAGCGTAGATTGCCTTCGATGACTTTGACGGCTTTCTGCTCGCTGTCGACAAACACGCACGATGTCGCGCCGCGGCTGAGTGCCTCGATGCCGACCGCGCCGGTGCCGCCAAACAGGTCCAGCCAACGCGTGTTGCGCACATCGTCCATCAGAATATTAAACAGCGCCTGTTTGGCTTTGTCGGTGATTGGGCGCGTGCTGTCGCCGGGCACGGATTTCAGCCGGCGTCCTTTTGCGTTACCTGTGGTTACTCTCATAGTGTGTATTTACAAAATCATCATAGCCCTGCGGAGCAGGGCTATGATGATTTTGGTGTGTGAACTTGCTTCCGGTGCGTGAACATTACAGCGTTGCGAGCTTGGGCTCAAACACAAGCTCGAATTGCCACGCGCTCAATGTCCAGTGCGCGCGCCAAATGCCGGCCGTCGGGGCATGATTGCCGCCAGGAAATTGAAACGGCGTCAAATTGAACTGTTCGTTTGAAAGAATCTGAATCATTGCCTTGACCGGCGACCCGTGCGTCACAAATCCGGCAACCGTGTGTTTGGCCGCGTCGACTTGCGCAAACAGACTGCGCATGCGCTCCTTGACCTGCTCAAACGTCTCGTCTGAGCGATGTTCGGCCAGCCCCGGTTCGGTGACAAACGGAACCGGCGTGATATCCACGATTAACTTCGCGGTCTGCTGCGTGCGCTCCAGCGGCGATACATACAGCTTCTGGATGCCCAGCGCCGCCACAAAGTGCCCGGCGGCGCGGGCTTCATTCTCTCCCTGTTCATCCAATGGCGGGCCAGGAACACGATCATAGGCGATGCCGGTGTTTTGTTTGGGATGGGCGTGTCTGATCAGATACAGGGTTCGAAGCATGATAGGTGCAGTTACTTGCAAACGGGTGCGATTTCGCGCAGTTTGCCGTCGCGCGGCGCGTAGCACGAGCACGATGCGCTGTTGCGGTCGAGGGTCCATTCGGGTGACCAGAGCAGGGCGGTGTAGTGCGTGCGCGCGCAGGTTTGTTCCGGATCGGCGCTCGCTTCGGCCGATTTGCTGACCAGCGCGACGCCGGTCATGCGCCTTTTCTCGCGCACCATAAATAAGCGCCCCTCTCGCAACGGGTCGCCTGCCCCCCAATCGAGGCCATCGCTGAGTGCCAGATACCCAAAAAGACCCAGCAATAGCGGGGTTCCCAACGCTATCACGGTGACGAATGCGGTACCCAGACGGGCGAGCCAGACACGGGAGGTGGTCATTTGCGGGCGGTATTGTACGGCTCTGAAAGGTGCTTAAGGTGCGTAAAGTGCTTAACGTATTGGTCTTCGGCACGTTAAGCACCTTATGCACCTTCTTTACTACTCGTATCGCAACGCTTCCACCGGTGGCAGCTTGCTGGCGCGGTAGGCCGGGTAGAAGCCAAAGACCGAGCCGATCAGCACCGAGACGCCAAAGGCGATCGCGACTGCGCTGAATTGGATTTGTGGTTCGATCGTGTCCTGCGCCACGCCGATGATCGCGGCCAGCGCCGCGGCCAACGCCACGCCGATCGCACCGGCAAACATGGTCACGACAAGCGATTCGACCAGAAACTGCAGCCGGATCGCCGCCGGGTCCGCGCCGATGGCCTTGCGCACGCCGATCTCGCGCGTTCGCTCGGTCACGCTGACCAGCATGATGTTCATGATGCCGATGCCGCCGACCAGGAGCGAGATCCCGCCGACCGCAGCCAGAAAGCTTTGCAACCCAACCAGCACGGTGTTGACGGTTGAGATAAACGAGGCCTGATCGATGATGCGAAAGGTGTCCTTCTGGCCGACAAGCAGCCCCTGCCGTTTGCGCAGCGTCTTGCCGATGGCTTCGAGCGCGCCCTTGGTGGCATCGGTGCTCTCGGCCTCGGCCGCGATCTGCGACAGCGCTTTGACACCGCCCGGCCGGTTCGCAAACAGCGTCTCCTGCGCCACCGTCAGCGGCACAAATATGGCGCGGTCGGGCTCGTTGCCCGGCCCCTGGTTGCCCTTTTTTACATGCACGCCCACGATCTTGAACGGCACGTTGTCGATCAGGACAGTCAACCCAAGCGCAATTTGATTCGGGAACAAATCGCGCGCAACCTGGTAACCCATCACGGCCACGCGTTTGCGACCATCGACATCCAGCTGCGTGAAGTGCGCGCCCTGTTCGATGGTAAGCAGCCGCATGGTGAAGTCGTCGGGCACCGTGCCGACCACTTCGGAGTTCTTGCTGGCTACACCGGCCGCGGCTTTCAAGTTGCCGCTCACGCGCGGCACAATGCGTTTGAGCCCGGGCACATTTGCCGGATCGCTGATGGCTTTGAAATCCGCCATCGTCAAGCGCGCGCCGGAGACCGAGTTGTCCGCAAACACAAATAATTGATTTGTGCCCGCGGTGGCCAGCGTGTCGTTGATAAATTTCTGCACGCCGGCGCCAAGCGCGAGCAGCAGCACCACCGACATCACACCGATGATCACACCCAGCATGGTCAGCGCGGTGCGCAGTTTGTTTGTGGTCAGGCTTTCGATCGAGGTTCGGAAAGTTTCGAGTAGTCCCATGAGGCTCCTATGCCGTCGCGACGACGGCGGGTGCTGCCGCCGCCATGTGCTTTTTGCCGCCTGATCTGATATCGCTTTCGATCTTGCCGTCGCGGATGCGCACAACGCGGTCGGCGCGCGCGGCGATATCGGGATCGTGCGTGACGACGATCAGCGTCATGTTGCGGTCTTTGTGCAGCCGCTCAAACAGATCGAGAATCTCGACACCGGTGCGGCTGTCGAGCGCGCCAGTCGGTTCGTCGGCCATCAGGATCGTCGGCTGATTGACCAGCGCGCGCGCGATCGCCACGCGCTGCTGCTGGCCGCCCGAGAGTTCGGTGGGCTTGTTGTTGAACTTGTCGCCCAACCCGACCGACTCAAGTGCCAGCCTGGCGCGCTTTGAGCGTTCACCTGCATCGAGGCCGCTATAGCGCGCCGGCAATTCAACATTGCGTTGCGCGCTGATGCGGCCCATCAGGTTGTAGCGCTGAAAGACAAAGCCGATATTTTTGTTGCGCACCTTCGCCAGCTGCTTTTCGTTCATCTTGCTGACATCCTCGCCGTTCAGAAAATACTCGCCCGATGTCGGCGTGTCCAGCGCGCCGAGCATGTTCATCAGCGTGCTCTTGCCGCTGCCGCTCGGGCCGACGATGGCGACATACTCGCCCGTCTGGATCGTCAGATCGATGCCAGCGAGCGCGTTGACCGTGGTTGCGCCCATGACGTAGCTTTTGGTCAGATTGCGAATCTCAATCATTTAGTTCCCCGGTCCGCCGTTGGCTGCCAGCGTTTTGACGACGGGCACCACGACCACATCGCCCGCTGCGATGCCTTCGATCACTTCGACTTTATCGGCGTCGCGGAAGCCAAGCTTGACCGGCACGCTCTCGAGTTTGGCCTGGTCGCCGCTGCCAATCATCTTTTGCACGCTAAACGCGCGCGTCGTGGTGTCGATAACCAGGGCGCGGGTGGGGACGACCAGCGCATCCGTCGCCTGCGCGGTGACGACTTCGCCCGTGCCGCTCATGTTGATCAGGATCGCCGGCGTGGTGCCCTGCAGCGCCTTGCCCAACGCGAGTTTGACCTTATAGGTGACAACCGCGCCGGTGCTGGTGCCGATGATGGCAACCGAGTCGACTTTGGCTTCGAGCGGTGTTTCCGGGTAGGTCTGCAGACGCACGCGCGCGATCTGCCCGGGTTTGACGCTGCCCAGATCGACTTCATCGACATCCATCTCAAAAATCGGCACGACAAAATCGGCAATCTGAACGGACGCTGCGCCGGTGTTGGCCCAGTCGCCGCGTGTGATCGACACTTTTGTGACCAGACCGTCGAACGGCGCGATCAGCGTGGCGTTTTTAATTGCGTCGTCGGCGGCCTTCCAGCCGAGCTGCGCCTGCATCATCTGCGCTTCGCGCTGCTGCACCGTTTCGGCGACAGGCTGCAGCGCCGCCAGATTCTTTTTGGCCTGTTCGATCTGCGACGTGGCGCTGGCGAACTGCCCGTTGCTGGCCTTGTCAAACTTTGCGTTGTAGTCGGCTTTGGCGCGCGCAAGATCGTTCTGCGCGCGCTCCAGATCGAGCGTCGAGTTTTGCACCGCCTTGTCGTAGTTGGCTTTGGCGATGGCGTAGTCGTTTGTGGCGCGCTCGAGATCCAGTGCTTCGGGCGAGGCGCCGACCCCGGCGTCGCGCGCGGCACGGCGATCATAAGCAGTCTGGCGCTGGCGCAGCGCAGCTTCGGCGTTTTGCAGCGCGGCAGCGACACTGGCGAAGTCCGGCGATTGCGCAGCCGCGGCGGCCTGACGCTGACGCAGCGTGGCTTCGGCGTTTTGCACAGCGGCGCGCAGGCTGGCCAGCGTGTTGGCGCTCGGTGTGCGGCTGAGATCGGCATAGGCGGCCTCGGCGCTGGTGACCGCAGCTTGCGCAGCGGCCACATCGGCCGCGCTTGGCCCCTTGATGCTCTGGCTATAGGCCGCCTGCGCGCTCAAAAAATTGGCCCACTGCTGATCGGCCGTGGTTTGCAACTCGGTTGTATCGAGTTTGGCGAGCGGCTGGCCCTGTGTGACCGAATCGCCTTCCTTAACCAGCACTTCGGCGACCCGGCCGGAGCGGGCAAATGCGATCGACGCCTGTGAACGCGCCACGACTTTGCCGGTCGCGACCACGCGGTTTTCAACCGAGCCTTTTTCGACGGTTATTTTTTCTGCTGCCGGATCTATCGCACCGGCAGCGGCCGGCGCGCCTGGGCGTGTGCAGGCGGAGAGCAACAATGCGGCGGTGACAAAAAGCAATGGGTATTTAAGGTTTAACATCATGACAATACATCCTGGCTGGTGCCCCGCGGCAGCAGACCATTTAGAAACACATCAATCAAATAGCGCGCCATATCGACGCGTGAGCGGCCGTACCACTTCGAGAGTTCGTGGGCGAATGCAATTTCCGGAATGGCGTGAATGCCTTCCACGAGCGAAAGCAATCCGCCGGCAACCACGCCGCTATCAACCGGCGTAATCCTGCCGCGCGCAATCGACGCATCAATCACAGACCGCAGCGGATCGAGCAATGAGCGCTGCACGAGCTGGCCGATCCGATGGACCTCGTCGGCTGGAAATTCGACCATGTCCGATTGCGTCATCCGCAACATGTCCATCGGGGGATGCGCCAACAACCAGTCCGCTACAGCGTAGAGTGAAGTCTTTAAGTCTTCGCTTGTCTGTACCGCTGCGGTTAAGCCCACGTAGTGGCTGTTCAGCGTGCGCTCAATCACTTCGACAAACAGCTGTTTTTTACCGCCGGGCGCGTGGTGATACAGCGAGGCGTGCTTGATGCCAACCGCATCGGCGATGTCGCGCAGCGTGACAGCCTTGAATCCCCGCTCCATAAACAGCTTATCAGCTGCGACCAGGACCCGGTCTCGGGATTCAGATATGGCGTCTTTATGCATCACTACCTACAAGTTGGTAGAGTCTAGTGACGCCTAATGAGAATATAGTGAGCAATTGTGTTGAATTTGTGGTTAAGCGCAGTAGTCCAGCGCATGGCACAGAGGGCACTGAGGGAGGTGTAGTCCACCTTAAGGTGGACTACACCTCCCTCAGTGCCCTCTGTGCTCTTTTGCAAGCGCCAGCAATGCCGCGTGATCCGCATCGCTCAGCCCTGTTTTGAGGTCACCGCCGCGCGCGGTGTCCCAGGCCAGCGTGTCGTGCAGGGTCTCTGCGAGCGGCCGGAAGTGCAGCCCGGCCGCCACAGCCCGGCTGCAATCGACCTCGCTAAATCCGGCATACTCAGCCGCGCCCAGCGGCAACAGGAAGGGCAGTTTCTCCCAGGCGCCTAGCGCGTGCTTTTCAACAAACACCGCGTCCACCGTTACAAAGTTAACCGGCGCGCCGCTCACGCGCGCGATCGTCTCGAGCACCTCGCCAGCCGTCACGCGGGTATTGGCGGTCGGGCCGGTGGCGTTGTAAATGCCCGCTGCGCGGCGCTCCACCATCGTGATCACAAACAGCGCCAGATCGCGCCCGTCGATAAACTGCCAGCGTTGCGAGAGCGTGTCCGGCACCAGCACATCGCCACCGCGTCCCACGCGCCGCACCCAGTATGTGAAGCGATCGGTGTAGTCGAACGGCCCGACCACCAGCCCCGGCCGCACGATCAGCGCGCGATCCGCAAAGGCCGCCGTCACTTCGGCTTCGCTCAGCGCCTTGAGCGCGCCATAGTTTTCGCCGGTGATCTGCTTTGCACTATCGACCGCTGCGACAGCATCCGCGGGCAGCGTCGCCAGCGGATACGTCTCATCTGCGTTTGGCGTGGCGTGGTCTGCGAACACCGAGATCGTCGAAATAAACGTGTAGTGCGGCACATGCGCCAGCGTTGTGCATGCCGCGCGCGCGTGTTTGGGCACATAGCCGTTGGTGTCGATCACCGCATCCCACGCGCCGGCCCCCAGCGCGGACAAATCGATCTCACGGTCGCCAAGAATATGCGCGACCTCGGGCATGTCCTCGAGCGGCGTAGTACCGCGATGAAAAACGGTCACGCGATGCCCGCGCGTCAATGCCGCGCCGACGATGTGTCTGCCCACAAACCGGGTACCGCCAATGACGAGGATGTTCATGGGCCCATCATATTGCCGCTTCGCTGGCGCGTGATCACCCGTTCTGGTGATTGCTGCCGCCGCCAAGCGCGCTCCACAAAAAATTCACAATGCCCGGCGACAATATCCTGATGAATACACAACACCTTATCGTTCGCCCGTTTGCCGTCATTGCGGCTGCGGCGATCTTGCTCGCCGCCTGTAGCCCAGCCGCGACGCCTGCGGCGACGGTTGCGCCAGCAAACACGGCCGCTGCCGTTGTTGAACCCACGCCGGCACCTGCTACTGAAGCTCCCGCCGCTGTCGAACCTACGCCGGCGACCGCCACCGAAGCCCCCGCCGCTGCTGTCGAACCCACACCTACCACTGAAGCCCCGGCCGCGCCCACTGAGGCGCCGACGGTCGCTCCTGTCGTAGAGCTGACTGCGGCCCCCGCGCCAATCGTCGCACTCGCGCCGACAAAGATCAACCTGAATACCGCCACGCCGGATCAGATTCTCTCTGCGCCCAACACCGGCAACCGCATGGTGCGCGAGTTTCAGGAATACCGGCCGTATGCCAGCATCCTGCAATTCCGCCGGGAGATCGGCAAGTATGTCGATGATGCACAGGTGGCCGAATACGAGAAATCGTTTTACGTGCCGGTCTCGATCAACAACGCCGATGCCGCCACCCTGCAGCAGCTGCCGGGTGTCGATGCCGCCGTTGCCGAGCAGCTTATCGCGGCGCGGCCCTTCGCTGACAGCGCCGCATTTCTCGCCAAGCTTAGCGCGCTGAGCAGCCCTGAAAATGCCGCCGCGGCGGGTGGCTACCTGGAGGCCCCATAACCATGCCGGCAACAACTCAGCTGGCGCGGACGCGCACGCTGTTGCTCTGGCTGGCGCTTGCAATGTGCGCCGGGCTGATCGGCGAGCTGGCGTTAACCGGGCATTACGAGGCGCCACTGCAGCTGCTTCCGATCGTGTTGTGCGCGCTGACAATCGTGGCGATTGGGCTCGTGTTGTTACGGCCCGGACCGCGCGCGTTTGGTGCGTTGCGCCTATTGATGATCGCGATGCTCGCAGCCTGCGCGTTGGGCGTTTATGTGCACGTGGCGGGTAATCTGGAATTCGCGCGCGAGGTCAATGCCGCCAAAGCTGCGGCCGCGCCGATTACGGCCGCGCTCACCGGTGGCAATCCGGCGCTCGCGCCCGGCGCGCTAGGCGTCACTGCGCTGGTCGCGCTGATTGCCACGCTCGGCGCCGATCCGCGCCAGACGCGTGATTTGTCATCGTGATGCCGTGAACCCGCAGGCTCCATGAACCTCGATCGCCGCAGAACTCGCAGACACCGCCTGCGGATCCGCGGCATCTGCGCTAAAGTGCCCTCATGCAAACACGGCAACTTGGCAAAAGCGATCTTCATCTCTCGGTTGTTGGCCTCGGCGCCTGGGCGATTGGCGGCGGTGGCTGGAAGTTCAGCTGGGGCAATCAGGACGACGCCGACTCGGTCGCCACCATTCGGCGCGCGCTCGAACTCGGCGTGAACTGGATCGACACCGCGCCCGTCTACGGCACCGGTCACTCGGAAGAAGTCGTCGGCGAAGCGATCAAGGGTTTGGCGAAACGCCCGATCGTCGCGACCAAATGCGGCCGCCGCTGGGACGAAACGCGCACGCCCTTCGCTCGCATCAAACGCGAAAGCATCCTCGAAGAGCTCGACGACAGCCTGCGCCGCCTCGGCGTCGACTGCATCGATCTGTATCAAATGCACTGGCCGCAGCCGGACGAAGATATCGAAGAGGCCTGGACTGCGATGGCTGAAGCGGTCAAGGCTGGCAAGGTCCGCCACATCGGCGTCTGCAATTTCAGCGTGGCACAACTCAAACGCATCCAGCCGATTCACCCGGTTGCTTCGCTGCAGCCGCCGTATTCGATGCTGGTGCGCGGGATTGAAGAGGATCTGTTGCCGTTTTGCGGTGAGCACGGCATCGGCATCGTGTGTTACAGCCCAATGCAAAAGGGCATCCTGACCGACAAGTTCACGCGCGCCTGGATCGAAGGTCTGGCCAAAGACGACCACCGCTCGCAATACGACGCGCGCTTTCAGGAGCCTGAGCTGAGCAAAAATCTTGCGCTGGTCGAAGGGCTCAAGCCGATCGCGCGCGCCAGCGGCCACAGCGTGGCCCAACTCGCGATCGCGTGGACGCTCCGGCACAGCGCGCTCACCAGCGCCATCGTCGGTGCGCGCAAACCGTCGCAGATCGAAGAGACCGTCGGTGCCGGCGATTGGGTGCTCTCGGCTGAGGAGGTAGGGGCGGTGGAAGCGCTGCTTGGGTAAAGAAATCGCCTGAACTCCCGACCTTATTTCTCCCCGTTCACAATTCGGCCCACTTCTGCTAAAATCTTCGGCCGTCGGTGACGTAGCTCAGTGGTAGAGCAGGGGACTCATAAGCCCTTGGTCGCAAGTTCAAATCTTGCCGTCACCATCCGCTTAGGAGCGCCTGAGCAAAACAACCAAGGGACACTCGGATTCGAGTGTCCCTTGGTTGTTTTTCCGCCAAAACTGAGGAGCGCTGAACTCCGGCCCACGGGCAAATCGCCGGAGCCGCATCCGTTGATCAACGTCGTGGTCATCGCGCTGCGCGCAGCTGGGAGAAAACTCTCAAACCCTCTTGCGCGACGCCGATCAATACGCTATACTGAACTATATGGTTCAGTATTCCCATGATTCACTCGATGCCTCGTTCGCCGCGCTCTCGGATGCCACCCGACGCGGCGTTATCCTGCGGCTTGGAAGCGGGGATGCTTCGATCACGCACCTCGCCAACGCATTCCACATGACGCTGACGGGCATGAAAAAGCACGTTGACGTCCTGGAACAAGCCGGGTTCGTAACAACGGAGAAGATCGGTCGCGTGCGGAGCTGCAAGCTCGGCCCGCACCGGTTGGAGGCCGAGACGGCGTGGATCAAAAATTATCACCAGCTCTGGGACGCACGCTTCGATGCGTTGGAAGAGATCGTCCAGGAATTGAAAAATAAGGAGAAAGGCAATTGAAAACCCAAACGGAACGGACGTCCGAGCGTGAGCTCGTCGTGACGCGCACAATCAACGGTCCGCCGCGCCTGGTGTTCGAGGCGTGGACCAAGCCCGAGCTTTTTCAGCGCTGGTGGGTGCCAAAGTCGGCCCCCATGTCGCTCCTCTCCTGTGAGATGGATGTTCGCGTTGGAGGAAGCTATCGTCTCGTGTTCAGCATGGGCTCGCAGACCGCGGCGTTCTTCGGCAAGTATCTTGAAGTGACACCCTGCTCGCGCCTGGCCTGGACCAATGACGAAGGCGGTGACGCAGCCGCGAACATCACCACAGTGACCTTCGAAGACCTGAATGGCAAGACGCTGCTGACTGTGCACGATCTGCACCCCTCCAAAGAAGCGCTCGACGCGGCCATCGCCTCCGGATCAACGGACGGAATGCCCGAGCAGTTGGATCAACTCGACGAGCTCGTCGGGAATTTGAGTGCTAGCCAGAGAGCCAGTCTGCCGTCAGAATCGCGCGGATGTGCCGCGTAAAGAAAGGAAGTGATTATGGCCAAGCTCGTGTTCGGAATGAACCAGTCTCTCGACGGCTACGTCGACCATATGGCGTTTGGGCCAAGCCCCGTGCTCTTCCGCCACTTCATCGCGCAAGCTCAAGGGCAGACGGGCAGTGTCTACGGCCGCAAAATGTATGAGGTCATGCGTTACTGGGACGACCATCATCCTGAATGGGGTGCAGATGAACTCGCTTTCGCGGCGGCGTGGCGGAAGCAGCCGAAATGGGTCGTCTCGCGCACGTTGAAGTCGGTCGGCCCAAACGCCAGCCTTGTTGGGGAGGATCTTGAGGGCGCGATCCGAGAACTAAAGGCCGAGCGCGATGGGGAGATCGAAGTCGCTGGCCCAAACTTGGCGCGCAGCCTCACCGAACTTGGCCTGATCGATGAGTATCGAATCTACCTGCATCCCGTCGTGCTTGGTCACGGCAAGCCTTATTTCGCCGGACCCCGGCCGCCGCTACGGCTTATGGCTCATGATCGGGTTGACGAGGATGTGATCAGGTTGACGTACGTTCCTGCTTAATTTCGCGACTCGCCGGGCTAGGCGAAAAAGTGTCTAGAGGCCGTTGCCATCAGGCTTTATCGCGTCTTCCATATACTGGACCCGGGCCGCAGCGCGCGCTGCGGCCCGGGTGGGCGGGATTGACGTTAGCCCTTTGTCACCGGGATCTGCACCTCGGTGACGTTCTTCTCCATGTCCATGGGATCAAAGACATGCGAGATCTCGCGGCTTGGCCCGGCCGGCTGGTAGCCGTTGGCCTCACTCCACTTCATGATCGCCTCATACGCCTGGCGGACCTTCCAGAATGGGCCGCGATGCACCGCGCAGACCATCTCGCTGCCGGACAGCGTGTAGACCTCAACACCGTCGCCGGCGACAAGGGCCGCATGGCCAATGCCATAGGTGGCCTCAAACGATACATGGGTCATCGTCTCGTTGGCATGATAGACCGCGATTGCCGCGCCCGGCCGGACGCCGTGCCGGCCCAGATGCGCCGCCACTTTTTCAAACAGGGTGGCGATCACCGGTGTGTCTGCCGGATCAAAGCTGGCCACCTCGCCCTTTGCACCCGCCACCCGTTCGGCGGCCACCTGCTTGAGAATCACTTCGTAGTTTGACATGTGTCCTTCCTGTTCGATCAACTGCAACTGCGCCTCGATGCGCATCAAGCGTTCATGCTCCTGACGCATGTTTTGTTCGGCCTCCGCTCGCTTCAACATCAGCATGCCCTTGAGTTGTTCCGCAGTTACGGACGCGTCGAGCAGCGGCTTGATCTGTTCAAGCGAGAAGCCAAGATCTTTGAGAACGATGATGCGATGCAGCCGTGGCAGTTGATCGGCTGAGTAATATCGATAGTCGGTGAAGGTGTCTATACGCATCGGCTTGAGCAACCCAAGCTCGTCATATAACCGCAACGCCTTTGCCGACAACTGAGTCAACCGCGCGAATTCGCCAATCTTGAACATGTTCGCTGCGATGATACAGTTTGCCCCAGGGGTAAAGTCAAGCGGGGGTGCATTTTTCTAAAGGGGAGCGGCATGTAGCGTCGTGGCCAATGCTTGTGCCAGCCGGGTCCGCAGGCCGTAAACGGCCATGCTCAGATACGAAGCCCTGGGCTGCATGCCAGCGCTCACAGGATTGGCGTCGTTGTGTGAATGCCGGCTAAAACTGCGGCCACGCGCGCAAGTTGTTGCCATCAGCCCAGGGCTTCGTATCTGAGCATGGCCGTTTACGGCCTGCGGACCCGGCTGGCACAAGCATTGGCCACGCTACATGATGCTCCCCTTTAGAAAAATGCACCCGTCAAGTGGTCAAATCCGCCCGGGCTTGGTTCGCCGGCTGTGCAACCTGCGCGCGATCCCTATCTATTGCTCCTGCTGCTCGCTGTGACACGCAGGCATGAGGATCAACATCAATCAGAATTGATTGCAAGGCTTCATCTGGCAGGATTATTTTGGCTAGCGTATCCCAAAACGCATCGAGCAGCCGCCTTACAAATGTCATTTCACGCCTCAAATATCGCCTTGCATAGTTCTGCAACAGCCATTCGCGCCGCAGGATTGCGGTGCGATCGCATGACATTAAGACGTGGCTCTGAACAAGGTCTGAAAGAGGGTAGGGGTCGCAAGCGCGAGCGACCTTTATCGATCAACCACTTCGTTCCAAATCGTGATCGAAGCCCGGGCGCAAACTGACCAGCGGTGGAACTCCGTTATCGACCATGGCGGTGAGACAAGCCAGTGTGGCAGGTGCCGAGACAAGGGGCAGTGAGTGGCCTACCTATCAAGTCGCGACGTTGAAGGTCCAGCCATAGGGGTCGGCGATGCGGCCATGCTGGATGCCGGTCAATGTCTCGTAGATGTGCCGTGTCACCGGTCCAATTTCGGTGCCGACCACGTAGTCCGCTCCCTGGAAGCCGAGGCGGGCGAGCGGTGTGATCACCGCGCCGGTGCCGTGGCCGAACACCTCGCTGATCGCGCCGCGTTCGATATCGCGCAGGACATCGTGCACATCAAGCTCGGTCTCGGCAACGTCGTAGCCGAGGTCGGGCGCGAATGCCAGGATCGACTTGCGCGTCACACCGTGCAGGACTGCGCCGGTCAACGCCGGTGTGACGATGCGCGGGCGCTTCCCGTCGGTATAGACAAACGCGATGTTCATCCCGGCGCCTTCTTCGACATAGCGCTTCCGCCTGCTGTCCAAAAACAGGGTGTGGCTGTAGCCGAGCCGCGCGGCTTCCCTGCCCATCACGAGGCTGGCCGCGTAGTTTGCGCCGGTTTTGGCCTCGCCCGTGCCGCCGTGCGCCGCGCGCACATGCTCCGGGCTGATCAGCGCCGAACCCAGCTTCATGCCTGCCGCATGGCTTGCCGCATGTGCCAGGATCACAAAGTGGATATACGTCGTGCCCGGAAAGACGCCGAGCGGGCCGGCGGTCGCGATCATGGCCGGGCGGATATACAACGCCTCGTTCGACGCCATCGGCAAGTGCGACTGATCGCGCCGGACCAGATTCGCGATCGCGTCCACAAATACATCCGGTTCAACCTCGGGCATCACCATCCGGTGCGCGGATCGGTTGTAGCGCCGCGCATTTTCGTAGGGCCGGAACAGGTTGATGCCGCCGTCCGGGCGGCGATAGGCTTTCATGCCCTCGAAGATTTCCTGCGCGTTGTGCAGCACTGGCGCGGCCGGCGAGATCTCAAATGGGGCAACTGGGCGAATGCCGGCGTCGTGCCAACCCTGCTCCACCGTCCAGGTTTGCGTATACATGTGCGGCGTCGTGGCGGATGCAAGGCCTAAGGAAGGCGTCGTCGCATGCGCGGGTGGGGTTGTGGCCATATGCGGCCATTATGAACGACGGCGTTTGTGCGGTCAATTCAGGGTGCCGGCTGCGCATGTGTCTGGACGGCAGTGGACGAGGCACCCTATGAATTTGGCAATGCCGTCTGTGGTTGTGCGCCAATTGCGGCTTCCCGCCACAGCGACAAATTCGAATCGAAGGTGCGTTCCTCTCCCAGTAACTTGAGCAATAAAAGCTCCATGTCAGGCTGGTTCAGGGCGCGGGCATGCGCGATGGCTGATTCGCAGACTGAAAGCTGGCTGTGCACTGCAGACTGTGCAATGCAGCAAATGAGCAAATCACGCTCCGCATCCTTGGGCCGAGTCTTCACAAGGAGTTCGATTTCATCGACGGCGCCATCGATAAGCTTGCTCTTTGCCCCAGTCAATGTGCAATCAATCAGCTTGGCGCATGCCTTTATAAGAGCCACTTGATCCGCCGAAATTTCGCGCTTGGAGCGCAGCACATCGCCAAATTCGCTGCTGAAAGCACGCTTGCTGACTTTGCTGATCAACCCCTGTGATATGCGTTCCACCGCATACAGCGTTTTGAGTTGATAGATCAGGGTGCCGGTTGGCAAGATCCAGGGTTGTGTCGTAGCAAGTTGAGGTGTGTTCACGTGGGGCGACTATAAATAGGTGTCCGTGCACACGCCATCCTCCACAATCTATCCATGTTGTAGGAAACAGCTGACACAGAAGAATTTCGCGGGACTGTCATCCATCTGTATACGCTTGCGGGCACCCTGATTCGAATGGCGCGCTTGCTAGTTTGAGGGTAAACACCGACACCTCTCGACGTATTTGTCTGACAGCCATGCAGTGCTCCCGCCTATTCGCCTGTAGCCCAATTTGACTAGTATTTTCACAAAGCGCTGCCAAGAGGATGTGACGTAAAGGCGTGCTTCGGCAAACTCACTTATGCACCACTCAAGCCGCCAATGGTCGCCTGGCGCCACGCCAACGAGCGAAAGCGCATCCTGGAGTTACTGATGGAAACCAACCCGCCACCAGTCAGCAACTCCGCATCCATGCCCACGGACAGTCCGGCATGGCTCACGCCGCGGTTTATGGTGGGCGCAACGCTCACCGTGCTTGCCGTCCTGGCGATATTTTGGGCGGTGTATCGATTTCGGTACGCCGTCTTTATGCTATTTGCAGCCATGATGTTGCGTGTGGCGATCAGACCCGCCGTGGACAAGCTGCGCTCGCTCGGCCTGCGAGCGGATGTGAGTGTGATGGTGGTTTTTGCGGGATTGATTGTGTTACTCGCGGGTCTGGGTGCCCTGTTGATCCCGCTTTTTGCAGGGCAACTGTCGGATGTTGCCGCCAAACTTCCAAATTACTACGCTGATCTGCGCAACCTGACACTGCAATCGCCCCAAACCCTTATCAAACAGATTGGTGCAGCGTTGCCGGCTGACTGGCTGTCACTGCTTCCTGACTGGGATCTGGCGGCGGCTGGCAGTTGGGTGGGAAATGAACAATCTGCCCCGGCCGCCGGGTTTGTCTCGACCTGGGTCACGATCTGTTTCTGTTCGCCGCCACCCTGATGTTGACGGCCTACTGGACACTCGATGCCGAGCGCCTGACGCGAGCACTGCTGATGCATGCGCCGCAGGACAAACGCGCTGCCTGGCGCGAATTGATCGCCGAACTTGAGAGCAAAGTGGGCGACTATTTTCGCGGCCAGCTGCTCTTGTGTGGTGCGATCTTCGTTTTTCGACAGCGGCATTTGTGGCGATTGGGTTGCCCTATGCATTGCTGTTGGGTCTGCTCGCCGGGGTGTTTGAGGCGTTGCCCATGATTGGACCGCTGTTGGGCATGCTGCCGGCGTTGTTGATCGCGCTGGCGACGATGCCGGCCCAGGCAGTCTGGGTGGTCGTTGCGGCGACCGTCATCCAGCAGATCGAGAACAATGTGCTGGTGCCGCGTGTCATGGGAAGGACCGTCGGCATCAATCCGATCATCTCCATTTTGGCAATTGCCGCATTTACCCTGCTGTTCGGAGTGGCTGGCGCATTGTTTGCCATACCCATGGCCGCGGTATTACAGCTGTTGATCACACGGGTGTTGAGCCCGGTCACCTTCCGGAGGACCCGCTTCGGGATTGGCCATGTCACGCGATGCTCAGGGCATGCTGCGCATGAGCGCACTGGAACTGGCTGAAGACGTGCGTAAACAAACACGCACGGACACGCCGACATCACAAGATACAGACGCCTCCGAGTTGGAAACCGTGGATAGCATCGAAGACCAGATCGAAACAATGGCACGTGATCTCGAAGCATTGCTCGCGCGGAAAATGCCTGGCGTCAACCCTGAGACAGGAGGCCGGTCGTGAATCACAACGTGCGGGCCAGGGATATTGCGCTCGCCGCTTCGGTGGTGTTTACGACACTCGGAGCATTGGCGCTGCTATGGGAATTCAGCGCGCTCGTCGTGTTGCTGATCGCTTCGCTGGCAATGGCAACCATGCTGCGTCCACCGGTGGCCTGGTTGATGGGCCATCGGATCCCGCGAAGCCTGGCGCTGCTGCTGGTGTATGGCGCCGCCTTGCTGTTATTACTTGGCATCTCCTGGATTGTGGTGCCTCAAGTGGCCGCAGAAATGCAACTACTGGCGAGCGATTTGGGTGGATCCTATGGAAAATTTCAAGCGCGCTGGCTGGCGGGCAATCCAATTCAGCAAATCCTTGCGCGCAGACTTCCAGTCAGCGGTCAATTGGATAGTCTGCTGATGGGTGGCGTGGCCAACCTGGCATCCGTGGCGCTTGGTGCGACCTTGAATGCATTTGACCTTATTTCCCAATCGCTTGTCGTGATCGTCATCAGCCTTTACTGGTCGGCTGATAGCCTGCGATTTGAAAGGCTTGCGCTCTCATTTCTGCCCTCCAACAGGCGGGCGAGCGCGCGCGCCATCTGGCGTGAAGTGGAGCGTGGTCTGGGAGCATATCTGCGCAGTGAAGTGGTGCAATGCCTGTTAGCCGGGGCGCTGCTCAGCCTGGGTTTTTATCTGCTCGGCGTGCGCTACCCGTTTACCTGCGCCACACTGGCGGCGCTTGCATGGCTGCTACCGTTGGTGGGCGGGGCGGTGGCCGTGATCCCGTTGCTGCTGGTCGGAATGTTTTTCAACGCCCCCGTGGCTATTTTGGCAATCCTGGTTACGTTTGCGGTATTTGCATTTATGGAGTTTGTGGTTGAACGCAAACTCAATCCACGCAAACGGTATGGCGGTGTGCTGGTCTTGTTTTTGCTCATTGTCATGGTCGAGGCGCTGGGCGTCATTGGCCTGTTGATTGCGCCGCCGATCGCGGCCACACTTCAGATTGCGCTGGCCGAATGGCTGCGGCCGGCACCGGATCAGCCGCCTGCGGAACTGGCGGATGCGCCTGCTTCAACATTGGTCAGCATGCAATCGCGGTTTGCGGCCTTGCAGTTGGCGTTGAACACGTTGGATGCGCCACCGCGCTCGCACCATCTGCTCTCGCGCTTGGGCAGTTTGCTGGAACAGGCACAGGCAGATCGACGCTGAGCCAACTGTCAGAACAATATCAAGGCCTGCAGACACGTCGGCGCTATCGTCTTGCATATGGCAAAACGTGTGTTCGCGATCTGGATCGCCAATACTGTTTTCGGTCTATTTTCTTGTTTTCAAATAATGGGTTTCGAGCCAATTGGCAGTTTGACAGCGAGAAAAATCGAGATTGTCACGGATTCGATTGTGACCTTTAATGCCGAATACGGGAATGCCAGTTGCGTTGGCGCACTATTAGTTGCGCTGCTTACCAGCATCCACAATACTCGCATGGTTATTCGCGATCAACGGCGCGATGGAGCACAAACAGTCAAGCGCATTCTCAAAACGTGGTTTGTGTTATTGCTCATAGCGGAGATTTTGCTGATTGTCGATGTCATTCGTTCGCCTATTGGCCCGCCCTATAGTGTCGCCAACGCGTCAGTGCAGAAGGCCTTTGTGCGTTTTTGAATAGCCAATGCCATGGTCGGCTGGATGGTTGGTCTTGCCCTGATTCCTGCTGTTCTCCTGGGCACATTGATCAACCAAGCCATGCTGCGCAATAGCAACGGAACAATGAAAACTGGTACGGCGTGGGCCGCTGGCGACTAGGCATATCCGGTGACGCTACAGACAGGGCGTCATACGACTCACACAAAAGCCCGTTACTTCGGCGGGCTCACGCACACAGATGCAAATTCAACGAAGCCGATATTGGCCGCACCCAGCGCGGTGCCGCACGCCGTCAACCTGCTCGGCCACATCCGGCTCCAGGCTGTGCTGCGCGTGCTTGTAGCGCCTGTAACAGTGCCCGTGCCAATCCGGGCGGTCAATCGAATGCTGGGATCAAAGGGCCCCCGAAACGTTGTGCGCGCCCAGTATGCGCGGCAACGCGGCGAATAGCGTAGCTCGACAAAGACCTCGGCCTGATGTGTTTCTGCTTTTGTGCCGGCTCTGCTGAGCGTTCGCGCATCGCGGTCACATCGCATGACTGCCGGGTCTTTGCCGCGACACGCGGATCCAACACAACCAATCGGTGCGGACCCGGTCGCGTTGGCTGGGGTGGTTGTGATAACCATCGTTGCCAGCGCTGCGGCGGCCGCTATTAGACGAACTCTGCTTGCATGTAACGTGTTCACGATACCCCTCCTTGATTGCACGATCACGACTGTAAAGCGCCGCGTCCTCGCTGTGTGCCTCCACTGCGCAGCCGCCTATCAGGCAACCACTGCCAAGCAGAGTAGGACCTCGCGACATCCGCCGCTTCGGGTTACCGCGCCATCGCAGGCATGGAACGGGCCGGAAGTGGACCGAATCCTTTTGCGATCAGCCAAACCGCAAAGACCATTTCCTGAATGGCCAGCGGGATCATCAAAAATCCGAGTCTGGCGTCAAACGACGGGATCTGCTGCAAACCAAACATGCCCTCGATGTGGGCAAAGCCATACAACACCGCGCCGATCAGGCCCCAGCCGGACAACCAGCGCGGAACGAGTTGCGTCTGATAAAACAGAACATAGAGCATCATGCCGCCGATGCTGAAAACCACGCCCAGAATCAGCGAGATCCAGGTTCCTGCAGCGATGAGCACGGATCCCAGCGCTTGAAGATTTGAGGCGTCCGTTGCGCCAACCTTGCCATGTAGTTGGCTAACCGTTAACAGCAGGAACATGCTGATGACCATGCCTGTGTAGCACATCGCTTCGAGCGCCCCTCGAAACAGAATCGCCCCAAGCGCCAGGGCTTCACTGTGCTCCCGAAAGACCGGGTACAACAGGATCGGAATCATGGCGAGGGGAAGACCCATCAGCAAGATCAAGAGTGTTCCGGCAATCCATTGTGTTTCGCTTGCGGACACATTGAATGGATACGTCGATCCTGCCGTGATCGGGGCGGTGACAACGCCGCTCAGTATGCCCGACAGGGTGCCAACAATAAATAGCACGCCGACGATGACCGATGTCCTGCGATAGCGGTTCATGAGTAGGCCTCCTGTGCTTTCAAAACTGGCAAGCCCGGTTGGCTGCGCAGCATCGCGATTCCCAGCCAGGTGAACCAGACGATCTTGCTTAGGCCATACACTTCGATCACACCTGGCAGCCCTGGGATAACAGAAACGATTCCCACTGCGCCGATCACGATGCCGAGGATGTTCAACCACTTGGGCAGGCTGCCCGTCCGCAGTGCGGCCAGGCTGACCAGCAGCGTCAGAAGACCGCCAAGGATCTCGCCATTGGCGAAGCCCAACCCATTTGCAACCGTTTCAATCCCCTGCCACGTCAACGCGGCCTGAGCCGGGTCTTTGTCATACATCGGGACGATCACTGCCAGCCCGGCATTCGCGACCATGCCCGAGGCGATCAGCGAGCCGGCCCAGACGATTCCGACCGCAGTTGCCATCTGCATAAGCGCTGGCGCGCCGGTCTTCAGTCGGTCGTACAACGCCAGCGACAGCACGATCAGAAAGAGCCCAAAGACCACATACATGAGCAAATTGCTTGCAAAGACGATCATCTGTTTGTCGACGTTCAGGGCAACGCGTTGAGCCGGGGTCGTGAGACTGGCGTAATCCAGAACGACAAGAAAAGGACGATCCCAAACAGGTAGACTGCGGCCATATAGAGTGCCGCAAAGGCGCCGAATTTTTGCAACGTTTTCATTTCTAATACCTCCCTTCATGTGCTTGCCAACGCCGGCTGGCAAAACACCGTATGTTTATTCGCCGCTCATGCCTCGGTTTTGCGCCATTTCCAGGCGAGCCAGATGATGAGCACCAGACAGAGGGTCTCGATGACGGCGATAAATAGATAGTGTGGATAGGACGCGGCGCCGACCCAGATATACGCAATCATCACAGCGCCCAAAACCATGTTCGCCAGGCGGTTCATGCCTTGTGGCAAGATGCGCGACAGGACGATCATGGCGACGCCGAGATTTCCGATGATCGCGCCGGCCAGCATCAATTGCGGAGTTGACGCGCCGGTGCTGGCGGCGGTCCTCGCCACCTCTTCCGCTGCGCCTGGAATGTTCAGCGAAAGCACGTCTGATTTCAGCATGTTGATCAGGACCACAATCCACAATGTGGACAACAGGGTTCCGGTGTCTAGCCTCATCGGCGTGTTGGAAGTTTTTGCTCTCGTGTTCATTTTCCGCTCCCTTGGCATTTCAGCGTCCACTGGCCTCCATGACGGAGTTGCGACAGATAAACCCTATTGTGAAATCGGTATGAGTGCGTCCATCGGGTGACTAGCACTATGCACAGTCGCAACCTGAACAGCTGTCAGCGCCCGCCCCGTAAAAGTCCACAAGAATGGCTGGGCCATGGGTTGATTCGAAAACTTGAGAGAAGTCCGATCCAACACGAGAGCGAATTCACGCACTGCGCCGCATAATAGTAAGTGGAAGCAAGGATAAACATTATGCGCCGACAGATACGATCTCCCCGTAAATTCGCAGTCACTATTGTGCTGGCAACGCTACTGAACGCCGCGCTGACCGCTTCGTGGCAAGCCCGACTGCCGCTGCTTGCCTCGTCCGAGCAAACTGCCACCGCGACTCGCACGCCGACACCCGTCAACTTCGGCAACTTCGTCTGGGATGATATCGATCAAGATGGTCGGCAGGATGCGGGCGAGCCCGGACTGTCCGGCATCACCGTGCAGCTTTGGAACAGCACAAAGACGGACCTGATCGACAGCGACATAACGGATCTCAATGGCAACTACTCGGTCCAGTCGTCCGGCCCGGGTGCATATCGCCTGCGTTTCATTCTCAGCAACGGCGCCGATCAATTCACGACAAAAGACCAGATTAGCATCGACGACCTTTCAGACAGCGATGTTTTTACAACCGGCCCCAATTCTGGCTTTACCGATATCTACAACGTCGCCAGTAATGTGATCTCGATCTCGTCGATCGACGCCGGCATCATCAAGTTTCGAACGCCAACGCCGACACGCACGCCGACGCCGATCAACATCGGCAATTTTGTTTGGGACGACGTGGACCAGGATGGCGTGCAAGATGCCGGCGAACCGGGCGTGCCCGGCGTCACCGTGCAGCTTTGGAACGCCGACAAGACGCAAGTGCTGGCGAGCGATGTCACTGATGCAAACGGAAATTACACGGTCATCGCACCGGTGCCCGGCAATTACCGTATACGCGTCGTGTTGCCATGGGCAGGCGCGTACTTCTCACCCAAAGGGATCGGGAGCGATGCACTTAAAGACAGCGATATCAACCCGGCTGGCATCGATTTCGGGTTTAGCGATATCTTCAATCTGGCAAGCAATGTGATCTCGACCACGCAATATGACATCGGCCTTATCGAGCCGGTTGCGCCAACGCCGACACCGACCGTCGGGCCGTTCAGCATCGGCGACTTCATCTGGCATGATCTCAACAACGACGGTGCGCAAGACAACCGTGAGCCTGGTTTGTATGCGATCAGAGTGCAGTTGTGGAACGCCGCATAAAACCAGTGTGCTCACCACCGGCAGCACCGATGCCACCGGCCGTTACAGCTTGAATGCGCCGGGGCCAGGCTCATACCGCGTGCGTGTTTTGTTGCCTGCAAGTCAGCCCGGTTCGGGCTTCACCGTGCTCGACGCAAACTGCGATGTCTTTCTGTTCAAAGACCGTTGCGACAGCGACATCAATCCGTCCGGTGGTGATCTCGGTTTTTCGCGCATCTACACCTTTACGGGTTCGTCAAATGTGACGTCTATCGACGCCGGTCTGATCAACATCGTGCCAATCTCCACGCCGACCGGCACACCCACGCCGCCATCCACCGTCACCCCAACGCCCACGCCAACCGGCACACCAATCCTGACGCCCGTGCCGCAGTTTGACATACTGCTGCCAGTTCTGATCAAGCAGTAGCGATTCGCCCCGTCAGCGTTGTTGACGCCATACCGTCGGCATCTTTCCAGCGCATAACACGTGTAGGCGGGTGATCGCCTCGATCTGCGCCGGAAGCGCTGGCCAGCATGGCGAATCGACAGGGTTGCTGGCAATCGGGTCACTTTAGGCTGACTGCAACGAGCGCTTAAGAAACGCGCCGGTCAGCGAGGCTTTGGCCGAGAGCAGCTGTTTTGGCGTGCCCTCAAACAGCACCTGGCCGCCCTTGTTGCCGCCCTCCGGCCCCATGTCGATGATCCAGTCGGCGTGCTGATCACATCCAGATTGTGCTCGATCAGCATCACGGTGTTGCCGGCATCCACCAGCCGGTTCATCACTGACAGCAGGTGGCCGATGTCGGACATGTGCAGGCCGGTCGTCGGCTCGTCCATCACATAGATGCTGCCTTTCTTGTGCAGCTCGCTGGCCAGCTTGATGCGCTGGCATTCGCCGCCCGAGAGCGTGCTGAGCGGCTGACCCAAGGCTCAGATAATCCAAGCCCGACATCGTTCAGCGCCTGCAACTTTGCGGTGACTGTGGATTTTGGAAAATGCGCCAGCGCCTGACCCACCGTCATGCTCAGCACATCGGAGATGGCTTTGCCGTTGAGCTTGTATGCCAGCACCTCATCCTTAAAGCGCTTGCCGCCGCAGACCTCGCAGGGCGTTTTGACCTCGTCCAGCACAGCCAGGTCGGTGTAGATCACGCCCAGCCCCTGGCAGTTTTCGCAGGCGCCTTTGGAGTTGAAGCTAAACAGCGGCGGCATTGACCTTGTTGGCGTCGGCAAAGGCCTTGCGCACATCGTCCATGATGCCGGTATACGTGGCTGGGTTGGAGCGCGAAGAGACGCCGACCGCCGATTGGTCAATCACAATGGCGTCCGGGATGCTGGCGTCAGAAAGGCCTGATGGATCAGCGAGCTTTTGCCCGACCCCGCCACGCCGGTCACCACCGTCAGCACGCCGCGTCGGGATATCCACGCTGACATCCTTGCAGATTGTTGGCATTGGCATTGTGACGATGGCCAGCTTGCCCGGTGGGCGTGCGCAGTGTCTCTTTGAGCGGCATAGCTTGTTGCACAGTATCTGCCGGTCAGCGTATCGGCTTTGAGCAGGCCGGCATAGCTGCCTTCGTAGACGATGTTGCCACCCCGGCTGCCGGCGCGTGGGCCGACATCGACAACATGATCGGCGACCTTGATCACATCCGGGTCATGCTCCACCACCAGCACGGTGTTGCCTTTGTCGCGCAGCTTTTGCAGCAGCTCGTTCGAGCCGGTGCACATCGCGCGGGTGCAGGCCGACGCTGGGTTCGTCAAACACATACATCACATCGACCAGGCTGCCGCTGAGGTGCTTGACCATCTTGACGCGCTGCGATTCGCCGCCGGAGAGCGTGGCGGTTTCGCGGTTCAGGCTCAGATATCCAAGCCAATATCGACCAGATGCTGCAAGCGTTCGATCAGCGTTTTGACCATCGGTGCGGCCGCCGGGTCTTTGATCGCGCTGACCACGCCGATCAGCTCATCCACCTGCATGGCCGAGAGTTCGGCGATGTTGCGCCCGTTGATCTTGCAGACTCAGCGCGGCCTGGCTCAGCCGTGCGCCTTTGCACAGCGGGCAGGCGCCATCGGTCATATAAGGCGCCACTGCTTTTTGAGTGCGCTCGGACATGGTCTTGACATCGCGCTTGATGTATTTGCGGCTGAACTTCGTCGACGATGCCGTCAAATGTCAGGTTCAACGGCCTTGCCGGCCATCGTCGATTTTGACCTTGTATCAGGCGGGCTGTGCAACAGCAGCTTGCCATCTCCTGCTCGGTGAAATCTGGCCAGTTTCTTGTCGAAATCAAACAAGCCCGGACTGGGTGCAGATCTGTCCAGTCCCAGCTCATCCACGCCATAATCCGGCAGCAGAATCGCGCCTTCGTTGAGCGATTTGAGGTGTCAAAGGCCCGCTCCAGATCCACACCGACCTGCGGCCGAGGCCGTTGCATTCCGGGCACATGCCCTGCGGGTCGTTGAACGAGAACAGATTGGCGCTGCCGACATAAGGCTGGCCGATGCGCGAGAACAGCAGCCGCAAGCACGGGCGCGATGTCGGTGATCGTGCCCATGGTCGAGATGCGAACCACCACCCAGCGCGCTTCTGATCCACCACCATGGCCATGCTCAGGTTTTCAATGGCATCGGCATCGGGCTGGGGATAGCTTCGGCAGGAAGTTGCGCACAAACATGCTGAAGTTTTCGTTCAGCAGACGTTGGGCCTCGCTGGCAATCGTGTCGAAGACGATGGATGATTTGCCGGAGCCGGACACGCCGGTAAAGATGGTGATTTTGCGTTTGGGGATGCGCAGCGAGACGTTTTTCAGGTTGTTCTCGCGCGCACCGCGAATCTCGATATATTCTTGGGGCATGGCACTATTTTAAGGGTCGGCATTCGATAGGGAGCATCTTTCTATAGGGGAGCGTCATGTGGCGTGGCCAAAGCGCGTGTAGCGCCCCGGGACCGAGGTCCCGGGCTAACCATCGCAAAGGCGCCTTCGCCGCCTGACGGACGCTAAACGCAAGCAGCTTTGCGTTACGTTTTCGGCATTTCTGCAGAAAGCTTGAGCAGCGGCACGCCCAAAAACTGACAATATCTCTCCAGCACAGGTTTCATGCGCGCGGGCTCGGCTGCGCGCTCATCGAATGGCTCGAGCGTAATGTCGATGCCGCCTCGTTTCATCGCGCGCTTCCAGGTGCCGAGCACCTGACCGTCCACAACAATCATTGGATGAAATATGCCGTTCCCACCCGGGACGATGCGCTGCGCGTGCTCAGCCGCCAAGACCGCACTGCGATCCCGGTATCCCAAAATATATTCGTCGAATCCTGGCAGCAGATGCATCTGTCCCTTTGATATCTTGCGCGACACGCCGCCCTGATCCAACCACCAATACGTCAATGTGGCGACTGTTTCCGAGGTAAGCGTCGATTGAATCGATTCGAGGCCCGCCCGGGCATCGCTGAGCGTCAGGCCCGTCCAGTGAACAAAGTCTTGAATAGTGGCCGGGCCGTGACTCGCAAAGTAGCGTTGGGCAAGCTTTGCAAGCGCGGCCTCACGCGAGATTTTTGGAACGCTGGGCAGCCAGTCATCGAGCAACACAAAGGTTTGCTCCTTGCCGTGCTTGGGTCCGAAGCACAACAGGCCTGTGCGCGCAAGATGCCCAAGAATATGATATCCGCGCTGACCCGCAGGATTGACGCCTGCCAGTGCAAGCTGTTCGAGCATGGCGGATCGGGTGAGCGCGTGCCCGCCTCGCAGTGCCTTGCGAAACACCGCCTCAGAACGCGCCATGACAGAATCATCCAACTCGAGTTGTCTCCAGCGCGCGCTTGCGCTGGACGCCTTGCGCATGGCGCACAGTTCCAGCATCCAACGCACATCGGATGCGGCGACGAAATGGAGCGTTCCCCGCATCGGCCAGGTGAGCACGATGCTGCGGTCCTCGATGGCGCGTTCGACATCGGTCAGTGTGGCGCTCTGAGTGCGCACGGCAACGGCCCACAGCGCATGCTGGTAATCCTGTGCCTGCATCGCCCCCATCCAGTGCACCACCTGGCTCGGTTGCTCAAAACTCGGACGCGCAATCTGTTGATGCACCAGGCGCTGCTGCGCAATGTTAAGTTGGCTCATGATTTGCTCGCATGGGAAAGTGCGACCAGCAACCGATTTGGCACCACGCCCAGCCAGTGTGACGTTATCGCGTAGATCGTCTAAACACCGCCGCCAATATACGCGCAACCTGCGTTTTGGGGTGCAGAGGCGCCAAGGCGTGACGAAACGATTGGTGACGCATGAAAAACCCGCCGTCGCTTCTCATTAACCCGGACCGGCGGAGGTGTACGATATTCCTCGGCATGCGCTATGGACAAAACGCGTCATCATGTGCTGCGTGTGATGATGAGCCTTGCGCGCCATTTTGCGTTGCTGGACAATTCGCAGGCTGGTTCGTACGGAGGTGAATGCATCATGAATAACTACACATGCGCGGCCTGCGGCTCCCAATATCCGCCGTCTGCAGCGCCGCCAACAGGCTGTCTGATCTGCGAGGATGAGCGGCAGTATGTGCCGGCCACCGGTCAACGCTGGCTGAGCGATGCCGAACTGGCACCCCATCGCAATGACCTGCGCGAAGAGGAGCCTGGTCTGCTTGGCATCGGCGTGGCACCCGAGGTCGCCATCGGCCAGCGTGCGCTGCTGCTGCAAACCCAGCACGGCAACGTGCTATGGGACTGTGTGCCGGCATCGACGACGCCACGCGCGAGCACATTTGGCGTTGGGCGGTTTGCAGGCGATAGCGATCTCGCACCCGCATTTTTATACCGCGATGATCGACTGGAGCCGCGCGTTTGGCGGCGTGCCGATTTATCTGCATGCGTCAAACCGGCGCTGGGTTGTGCGGCAGGATCCGGCCATCGTCTACTTTGAGGAGGACCGCCGCCAATTGTTTGAGGGCGTTACATTGCAGCGCTGCGGCGGGCACTTTCCCGGTTCGTCCGTCTTGCACTGGGCGCAGGGCGCCGAGGGGCGCGGCGTGCTGCTCACGGGTGACACGCTCTATGTGCTGCCGAACCTGAAGCATGTGGCGTTTATGCACAGCTTTCCGAACCTAATCCCATTGCGTCCGGCGCGCGTGCGGGGGGTGATCGAGGCCATTGCCGATATGCCATTTGACCGGCTTTACAGCGCCTGGTTTGGCAAAGTGATTGCTTCAAACGCCAGTGTCGCAGCGCGGTTGTCGGCTGAGCGCTATGTGCGGGCGCTTGAGGGTGATCAAAGTTGAGCGCGCGCAGCTAGACTTTCACCCAATCAAGCAAAAACGGGGCAGGGCTTGTCGCAGTTGGCATGCTTTGGCGTGTGGCGGCGCATGCCCGTCTTGCGTTCGGCAGACCAGCACCGCTACACTGCCAGGCATGCCAGATGTCTTTAAGATCGCCGAATTGTTTACGGCCTCCGCCATCGCGCGTCACCCGGATGAGATCGATCTGATCGGCTATTACGGCTCGCACGCGCAGGGCACCGCGCGTGCGAGCTCCGATTTGGATTTCTTCTATACCCCCGCCGATGGTTGCGCACCCCCTGTCAGCCGCACGGTGTTGATTGAGGGCACTTTGTTTGACTTCTGGCCGATCTCATGGGACACGCTGGCGGGTTTTGCCACCGGCCGGACGCGCGGCTGGGCGTTTGCACCTGCCTTGGTGCATCACACGCAGATCATGCACGCGCGCTCGAAAGAGGCGGTCGCGCGCTTAAATGCGCTCAAAGCGCAGGTGGTCGAATTGCAGCAGCCCGCAGCCCGGCCACTCATGATCCAGCGCGCGTTGGATGCCTTTCCAGCCGTGCTGTCCAATTGGAGCTTGCTCAGGCTGGCCATCGCTTCCGCCGACCGGATCGATGTTCGGGATGCCAGCTGGCGCTTGCTCGGCGCAGTCTGCGAATGTCTGGCGCTGGCCAATCAGACATTCTTCCATCGCGGCTTTGACCGCTTGCAGGAACAAATTCACACGCTCAATAGACGGCCGGACGGATTGAGCGAGTCGATTCAAATACTTGGCACCGGGGATGATCTGGGCCTAATCGGGCAGACAGCCGAGCAACTGGTGATCGCGACGCGCGCCATTCTGCGCACGTGCGAAACCGAGCTGCCCGTGCGACGGACCGCACACGACATCTTTGCACACAGTTACCCTGAGTTCCGCGATGGCTTGCGCAAGGTGTTTGATGCCTGTGATCGGGGACAACCGCTCAGCGCCAGCGCCGCCGCCTGGCTTGTGCAATCTGACCTGACCCAGATGCTGCGCGCGATTGAACGCGGGGCTGATGCCGGGTCCAACTGGCTCCAGAGTGATCGCACGGCGAGGCAGCAAACCCCGCACTTCGCCGAGTTGGTTGGCAGCGTCGACGAACTGGCCGCGCAGGCGCGTCTGTTGGACGCACAAATGCGCAGCTGGTTGCGTGATCAAGGCATTCCCCTGCGCGAATATGACAGCGCCGAGCAGTTTGCGGCGGGGTTGTGAACTGCTCAGAAACTAGACCGTGCCGCACCCATAGCGCTGTCATCTGACGCGCAGCCAATCTCGCCAGCCGCGCATACAATCGCGCAACCATGATCAAAAACAAACGCCCGACTGTCTACGACCTGACCGCCTTCAAGGGCAAGCGCCCACTCATGCAGATCATGGTGCGCTCGGCTGAAGAGGCCGCGGCTGCGGGCGCGGCAGGGGTCGATCTGATCAGCTGTGACGAGGAACAATGGACGCCAGAGTTTCGCGCCGCCGCGCCCAACACCTTCATGATCACCAGCCTGATTTATGGCGCGCATGCGACCGCCGATGACTGCATTCGCGCCGGATTCAAGGCGATGCGGGGCGGCGCGGACGCGGTCTATACCGCCGCCAGCACCGGGAACATCGCCCGCATGTATGCGGAGGGCATCCCGGTGGTCGGACATGCCGGGTTGATCCCGACCCGCGCGACCTGGACCGGCGGCTTCCGCGCGGTGGGAAAGACCGCGCAGAGCGCGTTCAAAGTGTGGCAGGATTGCCTGGCGCTGCAGGATGCAGGCGTCTTTGCGATTGAGATGGAGGTGGTGCCTGAACGGGTGGCGGCCGAGATTTCGCGGCGCCTAAGAGTGCTGACCTTTGGCATGGGCACGGGCTCCGGCTGCGACAGCCGCTATCTCTTTGCCGATGACATTCTGGGGACGCATGAGACCGCATTACCCGCGGCATTCAAAGGTCTATCGGAATTTCGCCGCGATCTACAAACAGATGCAGCAGGAGCGCATCGCCGCGTTTGGCGAATTCAAGCAGGATGTCGAGAGCGGCGCGTATCCGGCGCCGGAACACGTTGTCGGGGTAACCGATGGCGAATTTGACGCCTTTATCGGCCTCATGAGTGCCTGATATGGCTGCAGTTTATCGGCGCAACATGCGCGCAACTGACCGGAGATTCTGGGCGGAAAGTGCTGCCAATTGCGTATACCACTAGCCGCATATTTGCGCATTGTGCACGGCTTGCAAGACCAGCCCGAGTCTGATACATTCGGATGACCCAGCGGCCGGCCATTTATCCATGGTGGCCGCACATTCCAAGAGGAAGGAAATACAGGAAATGAACAAACGACTACTTATTTCGGCAGTTGCGACAGCCCTAGTCGCGACAAGCGCAGTCCCAGGTGTCGCCACCGCGGCAGATCGGGGCCAGGCAGGCAAGTGGTGCAGCGGCATGAAGATCCGCTTCTTCGTCGGCGGTAACGCTGGCACGCCGTTTGCCAAGGTCGTGGATGCAGGCGCGAAGGCCGCCGCAGGCCGACACCGGCGCAACAGTTGAGTATGTCTACTCGGACTGGGACAACGAGAAGATGCTGGCGCAGCTGCGCGACGCAGTCGCGGCCAAGCCCAACGGCATCGCCATGATGGGCCACGCCGGTGATGCCGCGATCATGCCGCTGGCCAAGGCCGCCAAGAAAGCCGGCATTCTGATGATGTTCCAGAACGTCGATGTGCCGAAGGTCCGCGCGGCGTATCGGCGCCGGCTATGTCGGCGCGACAGCTGAAGTCGCAGGGCAAGGCGTCTGGCCGAAGAGGCGCTCAAGCGCTTGCAAGCTGGACAAGGCCAAGGACGAAATCCTGGTGCTGATCCCGCTGCAGATGGAAGGCCGCAACGTGCGCGAGATCGGCGTGGCGGAAGTGTTCGAGAAGGCCGGCTTCAAAGTCACCCGCCTCGATGACACCAGCGCGCACGGCGATGCCGCGAAGACCCAGCCGATGGTCACCGCCGCGATGCTCAAGAACAAGAACATCAAGCTGGTTGCCTACTCGATCACCGTGATTGGTCAGCACGAGCTGTTCATGAAGGCGGTCGGCGAGAAGGCCGGGCGATCGTCTTCGCCATTGGCTTCGACATCACCCCGGACATCCTGACCGGCATGGAGAAGGGTTGGATCAACCTGACCAGCGATCAGCAGCCGTTCCTGCAGGGTTACCTGCCGGTGCTGAGCCTGTGCCAGAGCTGGAAGTTCGGTCTGGCGCCGCTGTATGTCGACACAGGCTCGGGCTTTGTCGATCCGACGCAGGTCAAGGCGCTGACCAAGCTGGCCGCCGACGGCGTTCGCTAAGACAGTGACTGATCCGCGACTGCGTGCCGGATAAGTCCGAATAGCTCATTGCGCCGGGCGATGGCGAACGCGGTCAACACGATCGCGTTCACGCATCGGCGTCTTCGTAAACACCGATGACCGAAACACCGCTCTTTGAATTACGCAATGTCAACAAGTCGTTTGGCACGATCAAGGCGTCCAAGAATGTGAGCCTGCACATCGGCCAGCCGCGAGATCGTCGGCTTGCTCGGCGATAACGGCGCCGGCAAATCGACGCTGATCAAGATCATCTCCGGCGTCTACGGCCCCGACTCCGGCGAAATTTGGCTGCGCGGCAAGAAGGTCGACGAATTGGAGTGTGGCGACCGCGCGCCAGTCCGGCATCGAGACCGTGTTTCAGGATCGCGCGCTGGCCCGCCAGCAGACCATCGTTGACAACATGTTCATGGGCCGCGAGATCACCAACACGCTTGGCTTTATCAACGAGAAAAAACAGATCGCCGCCGCCGCCGAGACGATGCGTGGCATCGGGTTTACCTCCGCGCTGCTCTCGCCGCTGTCACAGGTGCAGTTTCTCTCCGGCGGCGAGCAACAGGGCATCGCGATCGCGCGCGCGCTGTATTTCAACGCCGAGCTGATCCTGCTCGACGAGCCCACCACCGCGCTTTCGCTGCACGAGACCTACAAGGTCTTTGGCTTCGCCCGCCAGGCGCGCGACAAGGGCAGCTCGATCTTGTTTATCTCCCACAATATTTATCACGCTTGGGATCTGTGCGACCGCTTTATCATTCTTGACCGCGGCACCGTACATCGCAAGATCGCAAAATCCGAAATGCGCGATGCTGAGGACTTGATCAGGACCATGGAAGTTGTCGCCAAGACAGGCAAGGCGGAAGCCAGCCAAGTTAGTGAGGCCACAACAGCCATGATGGAGAAACCCAGACCGAATCATTGTCCGGCGATGTCGCAGCGATAGCCGCGCCGGTCGTGCAATCCCAAGCACCCGCTCTCGGGCTTTAGCGGCTTTATCCGCCGCAACCGCAATGCCGTGGGCGCGCTCTGCGATGTTCCTCATTTTCTGGGGCATTTTGCTCATCTTCTCCGATGGCGTGTTTCTCAGATCCCGATCGCCTATACGTCGATCTTTACGACGCTGCCGATTACCATTTTGCTGGTCGTTGCGGTCATTTTCACGACGACCAATGGCGCGATCGACTTGTCCTATACCTCGTCCATCGGCATGGGCGCATTTACATTCGCCTATATCACAAACCGGGCGGTCGAACCCAGAAGTTCTGCAAGCCTGGGACCCTGGTTCATTTCGCCGGAAGCGGGTCCCTGGGTGGGCTTCCTCGCCGCGATGCTGGTGGGCGCGACTGGTCGGGTTGTTCAACAGCTTTCTGGTGTTGCGCTTCCGCCTGACGCCGTTTATCGCCACGCTCGGCGTGCAGTTTTTTATGCGCGGCTTGATTGTCATTTTGTCCGATGCAAAGAGCATCCCGCTGCCGTTTATCGGACACACTCGCGTTCTACAAGGTGTGCTGCGGGCAGGCGTTTGCATCGTCTGCGACGACAGTTGCTGGCAAAGCAATCCAGACAACGGATTCATCCAATTTTTTGGCACGCTTGCTCGAGAGATTTCCGAACCAGATGTTGTGGGCGATCCTGTTCTTTGCGATCACCTGGGTGCTGTATAGCAAGCACACGATCGGCCGGCACACGCGCATCGTTGGCGATAACGAAGAGAGCGCGCGCGAGATGGGCATCCCGATCAATCGGGTCAAGGCGTTCTCGTATATCTATACCGGCATCGCCGCGGCCATGGCCGGCGCGATGTTTATCGGCACCTTTTATCACGTTCTGGCCGGATACTGGCAGCTCGTATCTGCTCTCGGTGCTGACCGCCGTGTTTGTCGGCGGCAACCCGCTGGTCGGCGGCATGGGCACGGTCGCGGGCGCGTTTATCGGATCGATGACCGTCGCCTTTATCGAAACCGGCCTGATCGCGATGGGGTTTGTGGATGTCTATACACAGTTCGTCTACGGCATCGTGTTGATCATCTCGCTGTTGGGCTTCCGCACCGCGCGCCGCTAGTTTCTGAGTTTCTCGCAGTGCGCGAGCACAAAAAAGAAAACGCAACACCCCCGCGCGAACGCGGGGGTGTTGCGTTTCTTTTTTGTGTCAGCCAGGCGCCCACCTGAGCCCGGGCACTCAAGAAATCCCGCCTATGCCGGGCGCGTGATCTGCGCCGACACCGCCTTCCAGCCGTCTCCAAATCGCGCATACACATCGATGTAGCGGCTGATGCCTGGTGTGCCGTTTTTTGCACGCCACTTGCCTGTGCAGCGGACCAACGCCACTGCGCCATAAAACCGCACATCGACTTCTTCGAGCCGATATGTCGCCAGATCGGATGCTTGCGCCACCATGGCGAGAAAGGCCGGCTTATCGAGCACCGAGCCATCGGATTCGATGCAGACAAATTCGTCCGCCAGATGCGTTTGAAACCAGCCTGTGTCGCTGCCGATGGCCGCCTTGACATAGGCTTCGTTCAAGTTGCGGATCGTTGCCTCGGCCGCGTTCTGATCGGCCTGGGACAGCACCTGTAAAGTCTCTTTAGAGTTCATGTTTTCTCCTAAATGTCTGCCAGATGCATATGCCGGATGCATCTGCCAGAGTCCTGCGCGCAGCGCGGTTTTCCAGTCGCTCAGATCGTTGTGTTGACGCGATACGCGCCACGCGTTGAAACAGGACCGCGCGGCGGCACAGACGTATTGAACGAAATTGCGCGCAGCTCAGGCCGGTGCCGGCGTTGCGGCAACCGCCCCGGGCGTGACGCCCAGCAGCCGTTTAAACCGGCGCGTCAGATGGGCTTGATCGGCAAAGCCCGTTTCGGTGGCGACCATTGCGGGTGGCATACCCTGCATCAGCAGCGCTTTTGCGCGCGCGACCCGCAGTTGATTCAAATAGGCGTGGGGCGGCAGCCCGGTCTCCGCGCGAAAGACGCGCAGTAGATGAAATTCGCTAAACGCGGTCAGATGCGACAACTCGCGCAGCGTCACATTTCGGGTCAGATTGTCGCGCAGAAAATCCATCATGTTGACAACGGCCCGGCGTTCCTGCGCGCAGGTGTGGCGTGTGGCCAAGCACGCCATGCCGTTTGATCAGGCTTGCCAGGCTCCACATCAGACGCGATTCACGCTCCAGCGAGGTGGCGTCGTCTTGCGTGGCAATGTGCATGCGCTGGAGTTGACCGAACAGAGTTGGGTCGTAAATCACCGCGCTGCGAAAGAATGGGGGATCGCGGTGTCGGCTGCCCAGCAGCTCGAGCAGCTGCGATACATATCCGGCCGTAGGATAAAACGCGCGGTAACGCCAACCGTCTTCATTCAGCGGGCCGCCTGTGTGCAACTCGCCGGGATGGATGATCGTGATCGCGCCAGCGTGCGCGGTTTCGCGCCGGCCGCGATAGTCAAATTGGTCGGCGCCGTGTTCGATCAGGCCGATCGCATAAGTTTCGTGTGTGTGCGCGGAAAATGACTGCGCAAAAAACTGCGCGTGCAGCAGCTCAAGATTGCCGAGTGCTGCGTCCTGCCACAGCCGTGCCTGTTCGCGGCGCGGTGGTGTGCCGGCCGTGGTGTCAGCCTGATCCTGTTCTGTGGGGAACGTGGTCAACGTCGTGTGATCTCCAGCCATGGTGATGATACTGCGTGCGCCGCAGCGCATGCACCCGGCGCTTGGCGCACATTGATCCGTTATACGTTCGACGTTATGCCAATTGCGGCCATTTCGGCGCGAAACGACTTAAAGCTTTCGCCTTCGAGATTTCTCCGCTTCGCGTCGAAATGACCGCGCGTATAGAGATGCCTCGCTCAACAACGTGCGGCTTTCGACGAAGTCAGCCGAATCGCACTTGCCCGCGCAGTTCGCTCCCAAGCGCAGGACTTAACTTGCACCCGCAAAGGTAATGGGAACGCCGCTGCCGGTCTTGAACGAAATTGCGGTGTCGCCTGCTGCTTCCGGCTATCTTCTGCAAGATGACGTTTCGCATAAGAGCGCGCAGAGGAAAGTCCGAAAACGCACCATCCGTCCGCACAAAGTGCGGACGGATGGTGCGTTTTTCGGTAGTAATTGCCTCAACGCGCGACGAATCGTCGCATCGACGATGAAGCGCATCCTGCACATGCGTCAGTCGTTTTCGGTCGCTAGCGTCATTCTTTCCTCTGACGCCGATGTTCAGCCCATCGGATGATCCGTCTTGCATCAAAGCGCTCGACAATGGCTCGACGTTAGTTTGGGTACGTGTATGACGACGCTATCGGTTGGGCTGGGTGACAGGGGGGATGAGATGGCGCTGCGCCATGCTCAAGCCTGCGACCACGATTTTCTTTTTGCGTGCTATGCGGGCTCACGCGACGACGAGATGGCGCACGCGCCTTGGGACGCAGCCACAAAGACCCTCTTTCTGCGAGCGCAGTTTGACGCGCAACAGCGTCATTACGCCGCCCACTACACAAACGCCACGCGCTATATCGCGTGCGCCGGCGGCGTGCCTGTTGGCATGCTCTGGCTGGCGCGCAGCGAGCACGAATATCGCCTGATGGATATGGCGGTTCTCCCGGCAGCGCGCAATCGCGGCCACGGATCGCAATTGCTCAGCATGGTTTTGACCGAAGCTGCAGAAACGGGCAAATATGTCTCGCTTCACGTATGGGCAGGAAACCCGCGCGCCAACCGGCTTTATTTGCGCTTCGGATTTGCACCTGTGTCCAGCGATGGCATGCATGTGCGGATGGAGTGGCGGCCGGGTGGGGTGTCACAAGTGACTTACCCATCCCTTGAGACGTCTCCGTTCGAATTCAGGAGTTGAAATTGATATCAGTTTTGAACGTGTCTAGCCCGGCCGGCAGTGGTCTCACGCGCCGTCAGCTGTTTAAAGCGGTTGGCGCTGTCACTGTGGCGCTCGGCGCGACTGCACCTGGCATCGCGCAGGCCCGGCGTAGCGTGACGCCGCTCGCGCTGCGTGTGGGCCTGCTGACAACTCAGTCGTCACTGCACCCAGAACTCAGTGCCTTGTGGCGCGCAGGATTGCTGCGCGCAATCAATCCGACCGCGCTGGTTGAGCGTAGCCTGCGCCCGGGTGCGCTCAGCAGCGATGTCACGCGCGCGGTGCATGGCTTGATCGATGATGGCGCGCAGCTCATCATCGGGCAAACTGATTTGACCTTGCTTGGCGAAGCCCAGCGTGTACTCAAACAAAGTGGCATGCCATTTGTGTCCAGCGAGTTTGGCGCGCGCATGCACACGGCACCGTCTGGTGAATCAGACCGCGTTGCGCGCACCACGCTGGATTTCTGGCAGGCGAACTGGGCAATGGGCCAGTGGCTTGCTCAACATCACGGCAGGCGCGCGTTTGTCGTGATGTCGTTTCACGAGAGCGGTTATGACCAGCCGTATGCCTTTCAGTCCGGATTCGCGTCCGTCGGCGGGGCATTGGCTGGCAGCGTCGTGTATGACTCCCCCAGCCGGATATGCAGTTTCCCCGATGTGCAACAACAGATTGAGGCTGCCAAACCAGATCTGGTGTATGCGCTTCTGAGCGGGCCCAGCGCAGCCGGGTTTGCGCGCGAGTACCGCGCAACCGGGCTAGCGGCACGAATTCCACTGACCGGCTCGGCGTTGTTCGCGCATGCGGTCGGTCTGGACGAAGCAACCAGCCTGCGCACCTGGCGCACCTGGCAGGACGCGGCGCAGGACCCGTTTGGCGCACTGGGTGAACACTCCGGGCGGCAGCTCGTCGCGGCAGGCCTCGACGAATCCAACGTTGATTTCGGCCGCGTGCTTGCCCGGCTGCGCGCAAATCGCGGCACGCAAATCGTGCACATCGACGAATACACCTCGCAGACGAAAACGCTGGCGCGGCTCAAGCACACCGGGCGGGTGCCGGAGCTTGGCTTTGACACACACCGCTCGGGCTGGCTGCACCCGTATTTGAGCACCTAACACCATGTCTGAACCTTTCTTGTCCGAAATCCGGCTAATGTCGTTTGTGTTTGCGCCTAAAGGCTGGGCGCTGTGCAATGGCCAACTCCTGCCGATCAATCAGAACCAGGCGCTGTTTGCGTTGCTAGGCACGACGTTTGGTGGCGACGGGCGTGTGAACTTTGCGCTGCCCGATTTGCGCGGGCGCATTCCGATTCATGCCGGCAACGGCCACGCGCCCGGCGAGCGCGGTGGTGAACAGGCGCACACGCTGTCGATCCCCGAAGTGCCGACACACACGCATGTGATGCTCGCAGTGCTGCGGCATGCGAATCAGTCTACGCCAGCGGGCAATCTGCCTGGCGATGGCGCTAAACGCCTATCGCGCGCCCGACGCGCTTGGCCTCGTTGGCGCCGGAAAGCGTTGGTCGCAGCCGGTGGCAGCCAGGCGCACCTCAACATGCAGCCCTTTCTGACGCTGAACTACTGCATCGCGTTGCAAGGCATCTTTCCATCATCCAGTTAGGTACCCAATGGCACAACCCTATGTCGGTGAAATTCGCATGTTTGCGGGCAACTTCGCCCCGGCCGGCTGGATGTTCTGCGAGGGACAGCTGCTGCCGATCTCCGAAAACGAGACCCTGTTCCATTTGATCGGCACAACCTATGGCGGTGATGGTCAAGAGACATTTGCGCTGCCCGATCTGCGCGGCCGCGTTCCGCTGCACATGGGCAACGGTTTTGTTCTGGCCGAAACCGGCGGCGCCGAGGAGATCACGCTGACGGTCAGCCAGATCCCGGCGCACACGCCATCCGTTGCTGGCATCGACCGCACCCGGCAAATCGAACCTGCCGGCCGGGCGAGCTGCTGAGCGCGTCACCCAATCTCGACACGGTACTGGCGCGACTCCGCGCCACAGTTAATCATGAACGCACCGTGATCGGCGCGGCCGGTGGAAGCCAGCCGCACACGAACTTCCAGCCGTATCTGTGCGTCTGAGCTTCATCATTTCACTGTTTGGCATCTTCCCATCGCCCACCTAAAGCAAATGCCCACTGGAGGAATACATTATGGCTGATCCATTCGTCGCAGAAATCCGCATCTTCCCATTTAACTTTGCACCCAAAGGCTGGGCCTGGTGCGACGGGCAACTTTTGCCGATCTCGCAAAACACCGCGCTGTTTTCACTGCTGGGCACAACCTATGGCGGAGACGGCAAGATCAACCTTCGCGCTGCCGGATTTGCAGGGCCGCGCGCCGATGCACTCGGGCCAGGGTCCCGGGCTATCGCTGCATGATCTCGGTGAGAGCGGCGGCACGAAACGGTCACGCTGCTTGAAGTCCGAGATCCCATCACACAGACACGCGCTGCGCGGCACAATCGCAGAAGCTGACTCAAAGACGCCTGGTCCCGGGGTTGTGCTGGCGAATCCACGGTTCCCGGCCAACCCTATCAGGATGCCACCACGCCGACTGCAGCGCTGGCGGCAGATCGCTCGCCCCGGCAGGCGGCGATCAGCCGCACAACAACATGCAGCCGTATCTGACGTTTTATTTCTGCATCGCCCTGCAGGGCGTCTTTCCGCCAAGAGGCTAAACACAATGGAACTTGCAACACTCACCGCGGCCGACTTTTGCGCCGTGTCGCAACGATATATTCTGCATCCAGCATTCCGTGCTGTTGCCGGGCACAAGCGCGCCCTTGCTGCGCACATTTGTGCTCACGCTTTCCGATGTGGATGAATTTGGTTCGGAGATGCCGACAAACGTCCGGCGTGGATTCTCACTGATATTCGTCGGTGAGCTCAGCGCACACTACCTGCCGCAACACACCTATACGGTGATGCACGCCACATTGCCTCCGCTAACCCTATTTCTGACACCGATTGGCGCAGTCCCAGGGGGCTCGACCGAAGCCGCCCAATGCATGCGGTATCAAGCGATTTTCAACTAGGAACCGACTCCAATGTGCGTCGGCCTCACCGCCAAGGTGGAGCCCACCAGTTGGGACACCATTCACAGACTGTCGTGCGTCATCATGCCCAACACTCACACCCTGTCTCCCCGCCTGTTGCTGCCGCTTGTGCTGATTGCCGGCATGGTCACGCCACGTGCCGCATTGGCATCGCGTGGTGAAACGCGCATGCCGAGTCGCGCGATCGCGGCGCCGTCTGAAGCGGCGGCCGCAGCCACGCTGATTGCCACGTTGCACGACAGCCTGCTGATCGACGGCGACAACGACGCCAAAGCCGATCCCGGCGATACGCTGCGCTACACCGCGATGGTCACAAACATTGGCGGGATAGATGCAAGTGTGGCGTTTACGCAATCGCTGGATGCGAACTCGGTGCTGTCCGGCTCAATGCGCGCATCGCCGGTTGGCGTGAATGACAGCTACAACGTGCTCGGCAATGTCTTGATCGACGTGCCGGCGGCGCAGGGCATTTTGGCAAATGACTTTATGGGCGTGCCAGCCGCGAGCCTTTCGACGCCAGTCAGCAGCACGCAGGGCGGTATCGTCACTGTTGCGGGTGATGGCGGCTTTACATACGAGCCGCCGGCCGGCTATGAAGGCCTCGACACATTTGTCTATACACTGACAAACGCCACCGGTGTGAATACCGGCACCGTGAGCCTCACGATCAGCGGCATGATCTGGTTTGTTGACAATAACACTGGCGCATGCAGCGCAGGTTGCGACGGCCGCATGAGCCATCCGTTTACGAGCACGTTGCTTTTCAACACGAAGAACGACGGCTTTGGCAACAACCCTGCCAACGGCGACACAGTGTTTCTATACGCGAGCAACGCAGCCTACCTCGGACCGCTGGGCTTGCGTAATGCGCAGCGCGTGATCGGGCAGGGCGCCAGCGGGCCGTTGGCCAGTCTGGCGGGCGTTAGTTTGCCGGCCCATTCGAATTTGCCGGCGACCGGCGGCGCGCAACCGAGGCTCGCACACACCGCGACTGCCGTGACACTGGCTCAAAACAACACGCTGCGCGGCTTTGATCTGGTGAACAACGGCGGCACCGCGCTGTTTGGCAATAATTTTGGCACGCTCACGATCAGCGACATGTCGGTCACCAATACGAACGGCATCGCAATTGCACTGACAAACGGCGCGCCCACGGTGACGCTGCGGCGCGTCAGCGCAACGGGCGGCGAAAGCGGCATTGCGCTGCGATCCACGACCGGCAGTTTTGAAGTGGCCGGTGATGGCGCCGACACCACGCGTGGCGGCAATGAGTCCGGCGGTGTGATCAACGCGATCACAGGCGTGGATGGCAACACCGCCGACGACGGCGCCAGCAACGGAGTGGGCATCGGCGTGTACCTGAATAACGCCAGCAACGTCACACTGGCGCGCATGCGGATTTCAAACACAGCCAACTTTGGCGTGAATGCGGAGAGCAGCTCTGGAATCATGCTGCGCTACATGACCTTCAGCGGTGCGCATGGCAATGCACTGGCTGGCGACGAAGGCAGCCTGCGCTTTCTCGAGTTGCGCGGCGCAAACGAAATCGCACACAGCACTATCCGCGGCGGATTTACCAACAACATCCGCGTCGATAACAACAGCGGCACGCTAACGGCGCTCACGATCCGCGACAACGAGATCCGCGACTCGAACAGCGGATTGGAGGGCAACGACAACATCCAGATCGATCTTGAAAACGTCGCCACGGTCGCGCGCATCGACATCATCAGCAACACCCTCGCGGCCGCGAATGGCGACCACGTTCAGCTGGCCGCGACCGGCGCCATCAGCGCCGCGATTGTTATTACCGGCAATACGCTGATTGGCGGCGGCGGCAGTTATGCGCTCGGCCAGGGCGTGGTGCTTGGCGCGGACACGTTTGATGGCACAGTGATCTACAACATCGCCAACAACACGATCCAGGGCGCACTCGGCGGGGGTGCCATCGTCGCGTATAAGGGCACGGGCAGCGGCATGTTGCAGGGCACCATCAGCGGCAACGCGATTGGCGCTCTTGGTGTTTTGTGGTCTGGATGCCGTAATACATGCCCGGGCATTGCAGTGCAAAACATCGGTGCGGGTTCGCACATCGCTACGGTCACCGGGAACACCATTCTGCAGGCTTCGACACACGGCATCGAGATTGAGTCCGGCGGCGCGGGTATTGGAAGCAACACCGCGTTGAGTGTGACTGTGACCGACAACTACTTGGACGCAATCAACTTCCCGATGCGCGTCGTTGCTGGCATCCACGTCGGCAACGCTGCGCTGGTCTGCGTCGATATGCGTGGCAATAGGGTTGGCGGAAATTCCAGCGGGTTTTCGACTGTAACCCAGGCGATTTCAACAACAATTCGCTTGCCGGGCTATGGCGGCGCCAGGGATTTCGGCAGTGGCACGTTTCTGGAAGCGCAAAATAGCATGCCGTTCATGACGTCGAACACAGTCAGCACCGGCGGCGGCGGTTTTGTCGGTGGCAGCGCGTGCGCCGCGCCGGTGATCGTCGCGCAAAGCGACACGCTTACCACAGCTGTGGCTGCCGCTGCTCCCGCCGGCGTGACAAGTGATGGCAGGGGCGGCGCGCGCAAGGCGCTCTTTGCCCCGCGCGACCGCGCGCACAGCGCCGGCTTGCTTGCTCTCACTGTCGATGTGTTGCCGCCGGGTGAAAGTGTCATCATCAGCGTTGACGCGCGCATCAACGATCTGCTGCCGCTGACCATCGCTTCGGTGTCAACGCAGGGCCGGGTCAATGGCACGCTGTTGACCGATGATCCGGACACCGGTGCCAGCGCCGACGCGACCGTCACGCAGCTCGACATCAACGCCGAGCTGCAGATCAGCGCACAGGCGTCGAGCGCGGCGTTGTTCCCAGGCGAACGCCTGACTTACACGATTCGCTATACCAACACCGGCCCGCAGGCCGCCGCCGGTGTCATGATCACCGATGTGCTGCCTGCCGCGCTGACCAACCGCAGCTACGACAGCAGTTCTCCGGTGACGCCAACTGGTGCGATAGCCGTTGTGCTTGAGATCGGCACGCTGGAGGTCGATCAAGGTGGCGTCCTGACCGTCAGCGGTGTGATCAGCAATATCGCCACGACAAGTATTTACCAACACCGTCAGCATCGCGAGCAACACGTTTGATCCGATCTCGGCGACAAATACCGCGTCGATCGGCGTCGCGGTGCGCAACGCTGCGCCTGCCGCAGGGGACGATACTGGCAGCACGCTCGAAGAAACGCCGGTTGAGATCGCCGTGCTCGCAAACGACAGCGATCTCAACCGCGATGCGATTGTCCATCGCCGGCCTGGGATCAACCGCGCAGGGTGATCGTCGCCACAGATGGCACAACGTTGACATTTACACCCACGCTGAACTTCACTGGCGAAGCGACTTTTACATACACCGTCAGCGATGGCAATCTGACCACGGCAGCGCGCGTTACTGTGACCGTCGATGCGGTCAACGACGCGCCAGTGGCAAATGCCGGCTCGCCACAAACTGTTTTTGTCGGCAACGACGTTACGCTGAACGGCAGCGCCAGCGATGTCGATGGTCCGTTGCCGCTCAGCTTCGACTGGCAGCAGATCGCCGGGCCGGCTGTAACCTTTACACGCGCGCTCAGTCGGCCGGTTTTCACCGCGCCAGGCGCACCCTCTGTGCTCACGTTTACGCTTCAAGTCTCCGATGACGCCGGCCTGCCGGCAATGCTCGTGACCACAACCGTGACTGTGATTGACGCGCCGATCAGCGGACTGCTCGCAGCCAGCGAGACGCCAACAGCGCTTGGTAGCGCGACGCGCTTTACTGCGACGATCAGCGCCGGCAGCAACACTGGCTATGTCTGGGATTTCGGCGACGGCGCGTCTGGCAGCGGCGCGACCCTGCTGCACAGTTACGCCGCGCTCGGTGCCTACACCGCCACTGTTACCGCGACAAACAGCGCCGGAGTCACCAGTGCGACGACGACTGTGATCGTCGTGGACGCGACGATCTCCGGGTTGAGCGCAACCAACGATGGCCCGACCGAATTGGGCGTGCGCACTGCGTTTACCGCCAACATCATGGCGGGCACAAATACGACGTATCGCTGGGATTTTGGCGATGGCGCGTTGGGCAGCGGCGCGAGTCCGACCCACCTGTATGCCGCAGTTGGCGCGTATACCGCGACCGTCACTGCGACCAATAGCAGCGGTGATGCGCAGATGATGACGCGCGTGCTCGTGGTCGATGTGCCAATCTCCGGGCTTGCTGCGATCAACGATAGCCCGACGCAACTTGGCGGCACGACCCGCTTTACTGCGACGATCGGCATCGGTTCGAATGTGACCTACAGCTGGGACTTTGGCGATGGTGCAACCCAATCGAGTGCGACTGGGTCGCACACATACGCCGCTGTTGGCACATACACCGCGACGGTCACGGCGACAAATGGTGGTGGCAATGTGCTTGTGAGCACGCTTGCTGTCGAAATTGTCGATGTGCCGCTGACCGGGCTTGGCGCGATCAACGACAGCCCGACGCAACTCGGCAGCGTCACTGTTTTACAGCGACCATCCTTGGCGGCAGCAATGCGCGCTTTGACTGGGACTTTGGTGATGGCAGTATTGGCGCTGGCGCAATGCCGACGCACACCTATGCAGTGGTCGGCGCGTATACAACCACTGTCACCGCTACAAACGGCGCAGGCAGCATCAGTGCCACGACAACCGTGCGCGTGGTGAACGTGCCCGTCGACGGTCTGAGTGTGACAACAGTAGCCCAAACGGCTTGGCGCAGCGACGGCGCTGTCCGCCAGTCTGAGCGCCGGCACGAACGTGACCTACAGCTGGGACTTCGGCGATGGCAGCGTGGCGCACTTTGGCCTGACCCAATTGCACACATATGCCGCAGTCGGCAGTTACACCGTCACCGTTACCGCAACAAACGCCATCAACAGCATCAGCGCAATCGTGCAGGTGCGCGTGGTTGACATCGATATCGCCGGGTTGGCTGCAGACAACAGCAGCCCGGCGTCGCCGATCCCACCCGTCTGGCCAGATGCGCTGCCTGCACTGGTGGACGCGCCAGTCTTCTTTACCGGGACGATTACGGCGGGCAGCAATGTGACGTACAGCTGGGACTTTGGCGATGGTGCGATGCAATCGGGTGCAACTGCGTCGCACCATTACGCGATACCGGGCAACTACACTGCCACGGTTACGGCGATCAACGGGACAGGCAGCACGAGTGCCACGACGGCCGTCACCATCTGGCCGACACCGACGCTGCAATTTGCCAGCGCTGCGTATGTGGTCGATGAAGACGCTGGCGTAGCCACTGCTATCGTGACGTTGAACGCTGAACATGCGCAGACGATTACCGTGTTTTATGCCGCCAGTGCGGGAAGCGCACTCGCGCCGGAAGACTTCGCGCTGACCAGTGGCATGCTCACATTTGCGCCTGGCAGCGCGGTGCAAACCTTTACCGTGCCAATCATTGATGATGGTTTGGATGAACCGCTTGAAACGGTCACACTTGTGCTCAGCAACGCAGTTGGCGCCGAGCTCGGCACGCCAGAGGCCGCCACGCTCAGCATCATCGACAACGATCTGCCGCCGACGGCAGCACCGACCGCGACACCGCAACCGACCGCTGAGCCAACCGCGCAGCCAACTGTGCCGCAGACCCCGATCACATCACGCGGGCGCGTTTATCTGCCGCTGCTGATTCGGCTGAATGGCGACGACCATCTGAGCCTGCGGTCGCCGGATCTGGTTGTGAAATCGATCAACGCTGAATCGCGCGATGTCATCATCGTCGTCACCAATATGGGCGATGCGCCGGTCACAAACGCGTTTTGGGTTGATCTGTATGTCGATCCCAGCCCGGCGCCGACAAAAGTTAATGATGTCTGGACCGATGGACGCAGCCGCCAGGGCGTTGTCTGGGGTGTCACGAGCGCCGCGTTGCCGTTGCAATCAGGCGCAAGCTTGACGCTGTCCTTGAGCAGCCCGTATCTGCGCACGGATGCCACGACACTGCGCCAGGTTGCTTCTGGCGCCGTGCTGGTGGTGCAGGTTGATTCCGCCAGCACTCTGGACCCGCTCCACGGCGCGGTCAAGGAATCGCATGAGTTGCGCGGCACGGCCTACAACAATATCGCGACAACGCGCACCACAGTTGCGCTTGATGCAACTGAAGCGGTAGACGCGGCTGCATCGACGGCGCGCGCAGATACAACCGATGCGCCGCCAGCCCGCTAATCCCAGGACACCGCATGAAAACACTGATTCGACTCATGATGGGCGCGCTCGCGGTTGCCCTGCTAACGTTTGCGGCTCAAGCGCATGCCGATGATCTTCCGCCGCGCCCAACACCTTCGCCAAGTGCGCCCGCGCCGGACGTTGCGACGATCACGCTGGCTCTCAATGGCACACCGAATGGCGCCTATACCGTGGTGCAGTGGAAGGACCCCAGCGGCGGCTGGCACAACGTCGAAGGCTGGCAGCACGCCGTCGATGCTTCGCAGCAGGTGCGCTGGGCGGTCTATCCGCGCGACTTTGGCGATGGCCCGTTTCGCTGGGCGGTCTACACGCGGGCCTGGGGCACGCTGCTTGGCGTGACGCCGGACTTTCAATTGCCCTGCTGCGCCGGCGCGACGCTCTCTATGCGCACGGTTCCGTAAACCGAGCACGGTCAATGGCGGCATAATGCCGCGTGATGACCCGCTCGCCATTCATCCTATGGCTCAAGCAGCGCCGGCGCGCGCTGGATTTGACCCAGGCCGCGCTTGCTGAAGCGTTGAACTGCTCGCTGGTAACCGTTTCAAAGATCGAGATGGGCCAGCGGCGGCCCTCTGTGCAGATCGCCGGGCTGTTGGCCAGCGCGCTTGGCGTGTCAGAGTCCGAGCGCCCCGCATTCGTGCGATTTGCGCGCGGTCTCACCGATATCGGCCCCCAGTCAGTCGTGTCGTCGCACGATGGCTTGCCAGCGCCGCTGACACCCGCACTCGGCCGTGAGACCGAGCTGATCGAACTGGCGCAACGCCTGGATAACCCGGCCTGTCGGCTGCTCACCCTGAGCGGCGCCGGCGGTGTCGGCAAGACACATCTGGCACTCACGCTGGCGCATGCACAGCTGGCGCGGTTCGCGGATGGCGCGGCCTTTGTCGCGCTCGCGGGTGTTTCAAACAGCGCTGAAGTGCCCAGCGCCATCGCGCTCGCGCTTGGGTTGACGCTGCACGGCGCGGGTGACATCGCCTCCCAGGTTGTCGATCATGTGCGTGCGCGGCACATGTTTGTGTTGGTCGACAACGTCGAACATGTGTTGGCCGATGGCTTTGTCTCGAAACTGCTGCTGCAGATGCTGACTCAGGCGCCGCGACTGGTGTTGCTGCTCACATCGCGCGAGCCGCTTGGCATCGCCGGGGAATGGCATTACCGCGTGCAGGGACTGCCGGTAACCAGCGCTGCGAATGGCGCGCAGCAGCTGTTTATGCAGGTTGCGCAGCGCGGCGACGCGCGATTTGCGCCAACGCTGTCGGAGCAGGCGGATATCGCGCGCATTTGCGCCGCGGTTGAAGGTCTGCCGCTCGCCATCGAACTTGCGGCGGCCTGGACTACGACGCTGTCGGTGGCGGATATTGCGCGTGAGATCACGCGCAACCCGGATTTCCTGGCCGATCCATCCGGCCGCGCTTCTGATGCCATCCGGCCGCGCTCAATGCGCGCTGTGTTTGAGCAAAGCTGGCGTCTCTTGAATGACGCTGAACGGCAAGCGCTGGCCGCGCTCAGCGTGTTTCGGCACGGCTTTACGCGTGACCATGCTGAGGCGATTGCCGACACTGGATTGCCCGTGCTCGCATCGCTGCTGGCAAAATCGCTGGTGCGCCGCGGCGCTGACGGCCGATACGAACTGCATGCGCTGGTGCGGCAATTTGCAGCCGAGCAGTTGGCGCGCGATCCGGCCTATGCGCGCGACATTGACGGCCGGCATGCTCGCTGCTTTCTGATGCTGCTGGCCGAAGCCGAGCCGCAACTGCGCAGCGCCGAGCAAACGCGCATGCTTGCGCGCCTGCTCGCCGATATCGACAACGTGCGCGCGGCCTGGGATTGGGCTGTTGCGCATAACGCGGTCGATGCGCTGAATGCCGGCATGCGCGGGCTGGCGCGTTTGTGCTATCTCAAATCCTGGAATGCCGAGGCCATGCAACGGTTGGGCACGGCGGCGGCATTGCGGGACGATGCAAGCACCGCGCACATGCTGGCCTATCACAGTTGGTTTTGCGCGCTGTCTGATGAGATCGAATGCGGTCTGCGATTGTTCGATGAAGTGTTTGCTCGCATGAGTTCACACGCCGGGCCGGGCATGCTGATCGAACTGCGGCTGACGCATGCGCTCACGCTCTACAAGGCCGAACGCTACGACGAAGCCGCACTCGAAATGGGCGAGGTGCTTCGGCTTTCACGACTGATCAACAACCGCTGGTTTGAAGGTGTTGCCAGCCACACCCTGGCATACGCCGCGTTTGTCCGCGATGGCGAGACCGCGCGCAGCTTCGCCGAAGTCATGCGCGCGGCGGATATGTTGCAGGCCGAAGGTGATGTCTTTCAGGCCGTCGAAATGCGGATTAATGGCGGCAATATCGCCATTGCCGCCGGTAGATTTGTGGCCGCCACACAGTTGCTTGCAGCGTGTTCGACCATCGCCGCGACGCTTGACAATCCCTATCTCAGCGCCAGCATCACGTTGATGCACGGCAAGCTGGCGCAAGCGCGCGGCGATCGCACCGGCGCGATCGCGCACTTTGAGCAAAGCGTCCAACTATTCGGCGCGGCGCGGGCGTCAGCGCAGGCGGCGGAAGCGCGGGCGCTGCTGCAGTCTGTTGGCGTGCCCAGAGCGCCACGCAAATCAGCCAGCAACACTGCGAGGTGATGCCGTTGGTTGCACAACCGCTGCGGTCTTGGCGTAGGCGATTAGAAAAAGCACACCCAGCACAATGTCGATCAGCGCGCCGCTGAGCACCATCTGTGATGCGCGCCCCATCCCGACCAGCGCCAGCATGAATCCGCCATAGGCAAACTTTTCAAGCAGCGCGGCGACCAGCATCAGGGGCCGGTAGCGCAGCGGGTCGCGGCCGATGACCAGAAAAACCGGTTGCCAGGCAATCGCCGCAATCAGAAAGCCATAAAAGTATTCCGGATGCGTGATTGCCGGCGGATCTGCCAACGAGATCTGCCGCTCCATAAACAACAAGGCCCCCAACAACAGCAAGCCATACAGCCCAGCGCCGGTAAACGTTCGTTTTGCGAATGTCATTTCAATACCTCCGCACATCGTGCACCAAAAAGTGGTTTCTAAACCCTGGCGAAATTGCCATGCCCCTCGCTCCGCGAGAGGCATGGCAATTTCGCCGCTTTACAAACTTGGTTTTTGTTGCCATAGCCTATGCCATGCGACGGTGAAATGACAGATACAGGCGACCGTACAAAAAGCCGTACACGGGTGACTGCCGACAGGACGTTCCTGGTCACCGCTCGGGCCGGTCCAGATAAAAATACGCCACGCCGGACCAATCGTCTTCGCGCTCAAACAGGCCGATCGTCTCGTGTTTGCTCAGGTCAATCTGTTGCAGGGTGGTGTCGAGGATCGGCGTGCCCCGATCGCGCATGCCATCGACCCATTCTTTGACCCAGGCTGCGCCAATCTGCTGGATCGCCACCCGAATGTCGGTATAGAAATAGACCGGGTCTGGAATATGAAAGCGGTAAAACGCAAATTCGTTTGCAGCCAGATCGTTGAGCGGAAAGCCCTGATACGCATGCGCGTAGGCCGCGTCGGTGTTGCCGGCCCAGCCGTTGCCGACATAGTCCTCCACGCCGGTACCGCACAGGGTGGGGTGCGCGCCATCGCCATCCAGATAGATTTTGATCTCGCCTTCACCCCACCACGAATAGGCGTAGCGCGACGTATCGGCCGCCACACCCACGTGCATGCCAAGAAAGCGTCCGCGGCCGTTCACGCGTGGCAGCAGTTCAAAATCGCTCTGATAGCGCGTTGGATTTTGCCGCTGCCAGCTGGCATGAAAGTAAAGCGTGTTCGGGCCATGCGGATCGCCGAGGGTGTAGTCGACATCGTAGAAGAAATTCTCCAAATCCGTCGACGATGTGTTGCTGACGACGATCTTCATGCCGGTCTTAAACGGCATCTGGATGTTGCAATTAAAGCTACGGCCCTCCGGGCTGCTGAGCAGCGCCGACTCAAACGTGACACAGCGTCCGAGCGCGTGGCCAAAAAAATCGCCGATCGGCACCGATACCGCCGGTGAGCGCGCGCCGTCCCAAAATATCTCCAGCCGGATGGCGCGCAACATGGCCGGGCTGCGGTCGCGGATCGTCGCCCAGATGCGCCGCACTGTGCCGCTGGTGTTTGTCGCTTCGGCCAGCGTCTTGCTCTCGCCCGCCTTGAGCGCAAACCAGGCAGATCCCTTGCGGCCGCCACCGAGCTGGGCTGCGGCGCCCTTTTCTCCCACCCAGTTCTCAGGGCTGGCCCAGCGGGTATGAATGCCTGCCGGCATCTCAAACATCGATTGATCCGTGTTCATGCGTTCTGTCCGTCTCCTTGCTCGTGCTAGCACAACCGTGGGCACGCGTGTTGTGTCGTCAACGCCACCGGCCGTTCGCAATTAGTCAGTGTGAAAGACCTCGTCGAGGGTGTGCCAATGCTCACCGGCCTTCCGGTCGGCGAGCGGCGATTGCATCGGCGTGCAGATCGCCCACCACTCCTGCGTCATCGGGTCGGCCGCCATCTTTGCCATATCGGCCTCGAAGTCGACGCCGATGTATTCGAAATACGCAAACAATGTGTGATCGCCCTGCAAAAAAATCGAGTAGTTTCGAATATTGCAGTCGTGTATCTTTGCCAGCACCGCCGGCCACACCGCCGCGTGCAATTGTTTGTAAACGGCAAGCCGATCAGGCTTGATGCCGATGATTTGGGAGATTCGTTTCATCATTCTTCCAACAGATCCTGCGCGGTCTTCAAATAATCCGAGTCAATCTCAAAGCCGATAAAGTCGATGTCCAAAGCCGCACAGGCGATGGCGGTGTTTCCGATGCCCATAAATGGGTCGAGCACGGTCTTTATACGTGAGAGCCCGTGCAGCCGCAAGCACATGTCCGGGATGCGCGCCGGGAAGCTGGCCGGGTGGGGGCGTTGTTTATCGCGGCTTTTGATCGTCTTGTAGGGCACAAACCAGGTGTTGCCGCGACAACGCACGTCGCGGCGCGGCACGCCCATCTTGCGGCCCCAGCGTTCGACATTGCTCTTGTCTTGATACGCTACGCCGATGGCCAGCCGGTCCAGTTCAACATCGCCGCGTTTTGTCAGATGAAAGACATACTCGTGGCAATCATTGACATAGCGCGGGCTGTTGATTGGCTTGAAATGCCCCACCGCAACATCCTGCGTGATGCCGTCGTAGTCACCGATCTCGCTCTTTTCGATGGCAATCGACTTGATCCAGTGAATCACATTCTGCAGCTTGAAGTGTCCGGTCATGACCTGCAGCACTTGAAACGGCACCAGCGGATCCGTCGGCTTCGAACCCACATTGAGGAACAGCGAGCCATCGTCGTGCAGCACGCGTTTGACACCATCGGCCCATTCGTCCATCCACTCGAGATAAGACTCGCGCGGCTGGTCGTCGCGGTATTTGCCATAGCGCACACCCAGGTTGTAGGGCGGGGAGGTGACGACTGCGTCGATCGCGCCGCTGTCGATTTTGGCCATGCCGTCGATGCAGTCTTCGTTAAATAAAAACTGGCGGGCTGCGCTCTTGTGTGTTTTGGAAACCATCAACGTCTGCAACTATAGCGTTTCTCTGCTACTCCGCTGCTCTGCATTCATCTTGAGCGGGAAATCACCCATGCCGCCTTCAGGGCTAGAACGATTTCCCGCTCAAGATGAATGCAGAGCAGCGGAGTAGCAGAGCGTGTGCAGGTCGATTGGCGCACTGGACCGCTTCGCACTAAGATAGCCCCCATCGCATGAACCCTGCAATTCAATATCTCAACGAAACACGCGCGATCATCGATCGCATCGCAGCCACGCAGCTGGACGCAATCGCTCAGGCGGCTGAAGTCTGCGCAAACACGATCTCCCAGCGCGGGTTGGTCTATCTATTTGGCACCGGGCATTCGCGCATCCCAATAGAGGAAATCTTCCCGCGCCATGGCAGCTTCCCCGGGTTTTACCCGCTGGTTGAACTCTCTCTGACGTTTCACAACCAGGTCGTCGGCGCGAACGGTCAGCGCCAGGCCATGTATCTCGAACACGTGCCGCAGCTGGCAAAACAGATCTTGCGCAACTTTGTGTTTTCACCGCCGGATGCGTTTATCGTCTTCTCGAACAGCGGCGTCAATGAGCTGATCATCGAAATGGCGCTCGAAGTAAAAGCCCGCAAGCTGCCGCTGATCGGCGTGGTCTCAATCGATCATGCCACGCGCAGCGCGCCAAAACATGCCAGCGGTAAAAAGCTGCACGAGATCTGCGACATCGTGATCGACAACTGCACACCGGCTGGCGATGCCCTGGTCTCGATCGACGGACTTGAAGATCCCATCGGGCCAGGTTCGACCGTCGGCTATGCCGCTGTGGTCAACGCGTTGAAATGCAACGTCGCCGATCTGCTCGTCAAACGCGGCACCCCGCCGCTCGTGTTGACCAGCGCAGTGCTGTGCGGCAGCGAACGCTCAGCCAAACTGTTCGATGCCACGTATGACGACTATCGGTCGCGCGCCATCCGCGCCTACGGCGGCATTGAGCCAACACCTGTTCCGTCATCCTGATATGAGCACCCGCCTCGTCGGCAAAGTCATCATCATCACGGGCGCAGCCAGCGGGATTGGCCGCGCCGCCGCCGCGTTGTGCGCCGCTGAAGGCGCGCACGTCGTCGGCGTGGATATCAACTCCGCTGACTTTGTGCGCGTGCAGGGCGACCTGACGCAGGCCGCGACAGCGCAGGCTGCCGTCGCCTATGCCGTCGAACAGCACGGCGCGCTGCACGGGCTGCTCAATGTGGCCGGGCAAAGCGGCCGCAAGTGGGGCGACGGCCCGGTCGCCGAATGCACCGAAGCCGGCTGGGACCGCGTGATGGAAGTCAATCTCAAGACGCAGTTTTTAACCTGCAAATACGCGGTGCCGGCTCTGCTCGCGGCTGGCGGCGGCGCGATCGTCAACGTGTCATCGGTGCTCGGGCTGGTTGGCGGCGACGCCGATTTCGCCACGCACGCCTACGCCGCTAGCAAGGGCGCGGTGATTGCATTGACCAAGGGTATCGCGTCGTATTACGCGCCGCAGAAGATCCGCGCCAATGTGATTTGCCCTGGGTTAATCGCAACCGCGATGAGTGCGCGCGCGCAAACCAGCGCGCACATCCGCGCGCGTCTGCCCGAGCTGCAGCCGCTCAGCGCCGATTTTGGGCAGCCCGAAGACATCGCCGCCGCCGCGGTCTATCTGCTGTCCGATGAATCTCGGTTTGTGACCGGCGCGACCCTGGTCGTAGACGGCGGCTGGACGGTGCGGTGATGATCTGGGTCGCTGGAAACATCGTCGCGGATATGTTTGTATCCGGCATGGACCGCCTGCCTAGCCACGCCGGTGATGAGTATGTGCAGGGCAACGTCGCGTTCTTTCCGAGCGCGCCCGTGCTCACGATCGGCGGCAACGCTGGCAACACCGCCTATGTGCTCGGCACGCTGGGCGCGCCGGTCACGCTGTTTGGCGCGCTGGGCGACGATGCGTTTGGCGCGCTGGCGCGTGAGTGGCTTGCGCGCGCAGACGTCACGCTCTCCGCCATACAGGTCAGCTCGGCTGCGACGAGCACCACCGTGGTCGCAACCGACACGTTGCTCAACCGCGTCGCCTATCACCACGCCGGCGCAAACGACGATTTCTCGCTGCGCGAGATGCCGTTGCCGTGGCTTGATCAGGCCAAAATCCTATTTGTGACGAGTTACCCCATTTGCGCGCGCATGCGTGATGCGCAGGCGCTGGCTGAAACGCTGAGCGCCGCGCGCGCGCATGGCATCGTCACTGCGCTGGACATTGGCCCGGATATCGCAGCGCCGCTGCATATCGCGGAAATTGCCGCGGCGTTGCCACACGTCGATTACCTGCTGGCGAATGCGCACGAACTAAGCGTGCTGACCCATTGCCTCGACCTCGATGTTGCTATCGCTGCCGCGCGAGCTGCGGGCGTGCGCTGCGTCGTCGCAAAACGTGGCCCGTTGGGTGCGCGCCTGGTTGATCAAACCGGCGCGCGCGACGTTGCCGGCTTTCAGGTCGAAGCGAAATTTACCGTTGGCGCCGGCGATTCGTTTAATGCCGGGTTTCTGTTCGGACTGACGCACGGCTGGCCGCTCGAACGCGCGGCCCGTTTTGCCAATGCCACTGCGGCGCTTGTCGTTTCTGGCTCACAAGGTGTGCTCGGCTGCCCAGACCGGGCTCACATCGATCATTTTCTCGCCACGCATAATCTGTAATCTGTAATCTGTGTTCTTTTGTCTATTATGACAGCCACCCGCTTTCTTTCCGCGATCTCGGCCATCACCGAGCGCATACACGCCACGCAGCTGGACGCCATCGGCGCGGCGGCCGAAATCGCCGCCGACTCAATCATCGCCGGGCGCATGCTGCATCTGTTTGGCGCCGGGCATTCGGCGCTGCCGGTGATGGAGGCCTTTCCGCGCATCGGCGGCATCGTTGGGTTTCACCCGCTGATCGAATTGGGGCTCTCGTTTAACGGCCAGGTCGTCGGCCAGATGGGCCAGCGCCAGGCCTCGTTTCTGGAGCGCGTCGAAGGCTATGCCGATGTGATTTTGTCGAACTATGACTTTGACCCGCGCGACAGCATGCTGGTCTTCTCGCACTCCGGCATCAACGCGCTGCCGGTCGAAATGGCAGCTGGCGCGCGGGCGCGCGGCATGAAGAGCATCGTGGTGACATCGCTGGCGCACACGATGGCGCAACAACCCAGGCATCGGTTTGGCCGGCTGTGCGACAACGCCGATGTCGTGATCGATAACTGCGTGCCCGAAGGCGACGCGCTTGTAAAGATCGAAGGCGTGCACTATCCGGTGGCCTCCGGTTCAACAATCGCGGCGCTGGTGATCGTCGATGCGCTGGTGGCGGAGACCGCGGCGCGTCTGCATGCGCGCGGCCACGCGCTGATCATCTATCCGAGTCACAATATCGCGGCCGACACCGGCACCGAAGCCGCCATGATCAATCAGGAAGAAAAGCTGTTCGCCGCGTATAAGGCGTTGCAGCATAAACTGTAACGGCGAGGCATGCCTCGCCGCCGAGGCATGCCTCCCGTGAGTTAGAAGAAAAACCCATGCAACCGATTCCCCTGCGCACCACCGTCATCGGCAGTTATCCCTTCCCAGGCTGGCTTGAGTTTGCCAGCCAGCACCTGGAGCAATTCGGCCCCGATGACATCGCCGAGATGCAGCGCGACGCGGTGATCGCCGCGATCCACGATCAGGTCGCCGCCGGTCTGGATGTCATCACCGATGGCGAGCAGACGCGCTTCGATTTCAACCTGTCGTTCTATGGCTATATCGAAGGCATCGCGCGCGAATCAAAATCGCCGCGTCAGTTTGGCCCGCCCGCCCATGACCAGCGCGGCAAGCACGCGATCGTCGACGAGCTGCGCGCGCCGCGCGGGCTGGGCGTGGTTGAGGAGTTCAAACGCCTGCGCCAGCTCGCGCCTGCCGGCCCGGTGCTCAAGGCCAGTGTGCCGGGTCCGTATACGCTCAGCGGACGCTTACAGCCCAATGCGCAATACAAAGATCGCTACGCCATCGCCGACGCGCTCGTGCCGATCGTGCGCCAAGAACTAATCGATCTGCTTGCGGCAGGCTGCACCGAGCTGACCGTGGACGAACCGTCGATGAGTTGCTATGCCTATAAAGAAGACACCGCGCGGTTGGTGCGCCTGTTTAACGCGACTGTTGAACCCGTCGTTGGGCGCAGCCGGTTGTCCACGCATCTGTGCTTCGGCAACTTCAAGGCCCGCGCGGTCGCGCCGCGCCGCTATGCGCCGATGTTCCCGGCGTTTCTTGATATGTCCGTCGACGAGATCCATGTTGAAATGGCCAGCCGCGAGTTTGCCGAGCTGGCGCTGATCGGCGAGATTGCCAAGCGCCGCGATGTGTCGGTCGGCATCATCGATGTCAAAAGCTACTATGTTGAATCGGCGGAAGAAATTGCGATTCGCGTAGCGCGCTGTCTCGAACACGCGCCGGCGGACAGGCTCTCGTTCGCGCCGGACTGTGGTTTGAGCCAGACCGCGCGCTGGGCGGCAAAACCCAAACTGCAGAACATGGTCGCCGGCGTCGCCATGGTGCGCCGCGAATTGGGGATCAGCGCCTAGCATGAAGCCTGCAAAGCTGCGCGACGACGCGTTGTTGGCCGATATTCAGGCCGCTGATCCGCGCGCATTAACAATCTGGTGGCTCGGGCAGAGCGGGTTTTTGCTCGGGTGGGGCGGGGAATTTGCTTTGCTGGACCCGTATCTGTCGGATTCGCTGACCGCCAAATACGCCAGCACAAACAAACCGCATATCCGCATGACCGAGTGCGTGATTGCGCCGGAGCGGCTCAGCTTTGTCTCTGTTGTGACCTCCAGCCACAACCATACCGATCATCTCGACGCGGAGACGCTCGGCCCCATTCTGGGCGCCGCGCGCGAACCAATCACTGTGATCGCCGCGCGCGCCAATGCGGCGTTTGCCGCGCAACGCCTGGCCGTGCCGGTGGAACGCATCGCCGGCATCCGGCTGGCGCAACCCATCGCCGTCGGGCCGTTTACGTTTTACGCGGTGCCTGCGGCGCACAACACGCTCGACCAGGACGAAAACGGCGATCCCCGCTATATCGGGCTGGTCGTTGAGGCCGGCCCGCACACGGTCTATCACAGCGGCGACACGCTGCTGTATCCCGGCATGGTCGAGACGCTGCGGCGCTGGCGCATCGATGTGGCGCTGCTGCCAATCAACGGCAACGACCCGGCGCGCAGCGTGGCGGGAAATTTGGACCCAGCAGAGGCGGCGCAGCTGGCCAAAGACATCGGCGCGCGTGTTGCAATACCCTGTCACTACGACATGTTCACGTTTAACACAGCCGATCCCGCCGCGTTCGCAGCCGCCTGCAGGGCGGTCGGTCAGAACTGCAAAATCCTCGAAAATGGCGCAAACTGGCGCACTTTCGACTGATCTGTGGGTCGCCGCGCCGGCGCTTTTGGGGCCGAACGCTCCTCCCAGAACCGCAGGCACCTTCTCGTTTTCCCTGTTTTCCATTGACACTTTCTTGCAAATCTATATAATCCTCAGGCTTTGTTCGCCTGAAACCCGATCAGTAGCCTGCCCGAAAACAAGCAATTACGGACGGACTCTAAAACCGGGATCACCGCGACCACACAGAAGTGAATCACAAAGAGGCTGTCGAAGGGTTTCGGCAGCCTCTTTGTGCGCCAGATAACGGCCGAATCACAGAACGCAATCCTGCGCCTGTGCCCTCTCCCAAGAGGCTGCCATTGTTTGGAATATGTGAGTCATCTAAAAAGTTAACATGCCTACTATCAACCAACTTATCCGCAAGGGACGTAAGCCAAAAAAGGCTTTGTCGAAGGCCCCGCAGCTGCAGTTCACTACGAACTCGCTTAAGGGTGGCAAGCGCACCGTTCAGGCCAAAGGCGCGCCGATGAAGCGCGGCGTTTGCACCGTGGTTCGCACACAGACGCCCAAGAAGCCAAACTCAGCGCTCCGCAAAGTCGCCCGCGTGCGCCTGAGCAACGGCGCCGAAGTCACGGCATACATTCCGGGCGAAGGCCACAAGCTGCAAGAGCACTCTGTGGTGATGGTCCGCGGCGGTCGTGTGAAAGACCTGCCAGGCGTGCGCTATCACATCGTGCGCGGCACGCTCGACACCGATGGCGTCGACAAGCGCATGCAGAGCCGCAGCAAATATGGCGCCAAGCGGCCGAAGAAGGGCGCGCCAGCGGCACCGGTTAAGGGAAAGAAATAATTACTTAGAAGTACAGAGCAAAGATCACAGAACACAGACAGTCGTTTGCGCAAGCCAACCGTCTGTCGTCTGTAATCTGGGTTCTGTGATCTGACTCTCTACATATGCCACGACGAAATTCACCCCCCCGGCGCGAGACCGTGCCTGATTTGAAATATGGCAATCAGCAGGTTCAACGGCTGATTCACCGCGTCATGAGCAACGGCAAGAAGAGCGTTGCCCAGCGTGTCGTTTACTCGACGATGGAAATGGTCGAAGAAAAGGCCAAAAAGCCAGCCATGCAGGTCTTCGAAGAAGCAATGAAGAACCTGTACCCGGCTGTTGAAACCAAGCCCCGCCGCGTCGGCGGCGCTACGTTGCAGGTGCCAGTCGAAGTCAATCCGCACCGGCAGGAGAGCCTGGCCATGCGCTGGTTGATCGGCGCAGCGCGCACCCGCCCTGGTAAATCGATGATCGAAAAGCTCGCCAACGAGCTTATGGATGCTTCAAACAACACCGGCTCCGCTGTCAAGAAGCGCGAGGAAACACACAAAGCTGCGGAAGCAAACCGTGCCTTTGCGAGCTTCCGGTGGTAAGAGAATAAAGAGTCCAGAATCCAGAACCCAGACATTGTGTTTGATCTGGAGCCTGGATTTTTGATTCTGGAGTCTGAGACGAAATGGCTGTAAAGGAATACTCCCTCGACAAAACCCGGAATATCGGAATCATCGCGCACATCGACGCGGGTAAAACCACCACGTCTGAGCGCATTCTGTATTACACCGGCAAGACCTATAAAATCGGTGAAGTGCACGAAGGCGCCGCGACCATGGACTACATGGCGCAGGAGCAGGAGCGTGGCATCACCATCACCGCGGCCGCCACGGTTTGCTTCTGGAAAGATATCCAGATCAACCTGATCGACACCCCGGGCCACATCGACTTCACCGCGGAAGTGCAGCGCTCGCTGCGCGTGCTCGACGGTGGCGTGGTTGTGTTCGACGGCGTCGCCGGTGTCGAGCCGCAGTCTGAAACAGTTTGGCGGCAGGCCGACAAATACGGCGTTCCGCGCATCTGTTTCGTCAATAAGCTCGACCGCATGGGCGCCAGCCTGGATCGCTGCATCGGCATGATCGTCGATCGCCTGGCCGCCAAGCCGGTCCAGATGCAGCTCAACGACGGCCTCGAAGGTGAATTCAAGGGCATCGTCGATCTGTTGCACATGCGCTATTTCACGTTTCACGGCGATAAAGGCGACGAGATCAAGGAATCGGACGTGCCCGCGCACCTGCTCGAAGAGTCCAAGACCTTGCGCGAGAAGATGATCGAAGCCATCTCCGAGACGGACGATGCGCTGCTCGAGAAGTATCTCGCCGGCGTCGTTCCGACCATTGAAGAACTCGTTCCTGCGATCCGCAAGGGTGTGCTCGAGCGCAAATTCTTCCCGGTTTTCTGCGGCTCAGCGCTCAAGAACAAGGGCGTTCAGCTCGTGCTCGACGCTGTGCGTGACTATCTCCCATCGCCGCTTGATATTGCGCCGCAGGTGGCGATCGATCTCACAAACGATCAGGAAGTCACACGCCACGCCGACATCAAAGAGCCGTTCTCGGCCCTGGTGTTCAAAGTCATCAGCGACCCGTCCGGCATGGGCAAGCTGGCGTTCTTTCGCGTCTATTCCGGCGCCGTGCGCCAGGGTGATGTGATTCTCAACAGCACCACCGGCAAGACCGAGCGCATGTCGCGCATGTATCAGATGCATGCCAACAAACGCGAGGCGATCGATATCGTCGGCGCAGGCAACATTGGCGTGGCGCAGGGTCTCAAGGAAGCCATCACCGGCCACACATTGACTGATCAGGACAAGCCGGTGCTGCTCGAATCGATCAGCTTCCCGGAGCCGGTCGTCAAGCTCGCCGTCGAGCCAAAGACCACGGGCGACCAGGACAAGATGGCCAAGGCGCTCAAGGCCCTCGGCGACGAGGACCCGACGCTGCACATCGCGACCGACAAGGAAACCGGACAGACCACGCTCGCCGGCATGGGCGAGTTGCATCTGGACGTGATTGTCGACCGCATGAAGCGCGAGTATGGCGTTGAAGTGCGCACCGGCAAGCCGCAGGTGGCGTATCGCGAGTCGATCACCCGCGCGGCAAAAGCGCGCGAAGTGTTCAAGCGCCAGTCCGGCGGCAAGGGCCAGTTCGGCGATGTCGGCATTGAGATCGAGCCATCCGAGAAGGGCAAAGGCTTTATCTTCCTGAACGAAATCGTCGGTGGTTCGATTCCGCGCGAGTACATCCCGGCCATTGAAAAGGGCATCAAAGAGGCACTCGAAGGCGGCATTGTGGCCGGCTATCCAATGGTCGATGTGACCGTGCATCTGGTCGACGGCTCGTTCCACGAAGTCGACTCATCCGAAATGGCGTTCAAAATCGCCGGATCATTTGCGATCAAGGCCGCCGTGGCCAAAGCAGGCCCGGTCATCCTTGAGCCGATGATGCGCGTCGAAGTGACTGTGCCGGAAGATTACACCGGCAGCGTCGTGGGTAACCTGAACTCACGCCGCGGCATGATCAACAGCATGGAACAGCGCGGAAACGCCAACGCGGTCAACGCATTTGTTCCACTGTCGGACATGTTCGGCTATGCCGGCGATTTGCGCGGCATGACGCAGGGACGTGGCAACTTCGTGATGGAATTTGACCATTACGCGGAATTGCCGAAGAACTTGGCCGCAGAATTGACCGCGGGTACTGAAAAGTAAGCGCGCGTAGCGGAATAAAGGCCTCACATTATTTCGCCTTGTGCGTTGATTAAGCAGAAAAACAATAGGTCGGGCGTCAAAACAGCAGCGAAATCGTTCTGACGTGCGCCGTTAGGAGAACCAAAGAAATGGGTAAAGAGAAGTTTGTCCGGAATAAACCGCACGCGAACATCGGGACGATGGGACACATCGACCACGGCAAGACCTCGCTGACAGCGGCAATCACGAAAGTGTTGGCGATGCAGGGGAAGGCGCAATACACGGCGTATGACCAGATCGACAAGGCGCCGGAAGAGCGGGAGCGCGGGATCACGATCTCGATCACACACGTGGAATACGAGACGGAGAAGCGGCACTACGCGCACGTGGACATGCCGGGTCACAAAGACTATATCAAGAACATGATCACCGGGGCGGCGCAGGTGGACGGGGCGATTTTGGTGGTGGCGGCGCCGGACGGGCCGATGCCACAGACAAAAGAGCACGTGCTGTTGGCGCGCCAGGTGGAAGTGCCGGCGATCGTGGTGTTCCTGAACAAAGTGGACATGATGGACGATCCGGAGCTGATCGAGTTGGTGGAGATGGAGCTGCGGGAATTGCTGAACAAGTATCAGTTCCCGGGCGACACGACACCGATCGTGCGAGGCAGCGCGTTGAAAGTGCTGGAAAGCACATCGACGGACCCAAATGCGCCGGAATACGCGTGCATTCTTGAATTGATGAAGACGGTGGATGAGTACATCCCGCAGCCGGTGCGTGAAGTGGACAAGCCGTTCATGATGCCGGTGGAAGACGTGTTCTCGATCAAGGGACGCGGGACGGTGGTGACAGGACGCGTGGAGCGCGGGAGCGTGAAAGTGGGCGACAACATCGAGATCATCGGGTTGCGCGAGACACGCGCGACGACAGTGACGGGGTTGGAGATGTTCCACAAGGTGCTGGACAGCGCAGACGCAGGAGACAACTGCGGAGCGTTGTTGCGCGGCATTGAACGCGACGATGTGGAGCGCGGGATGGTCTTGGCGAAGCCGGGATCGATCAAACCGCACGACACATTTGAGGCGACGGTGTATATCCTGCGCAAAGACGAGGGTGGACGGCACAAGTCGTTCTTTACGGGGTATCGACCGCAGTTCTACATCCGAACGATGGATGTGACAGGCGAAGTGACACTGCCGGAAGGGACGGAGATGGTGTTGCCAGGCGACAATGTGAGCGTGAAAGTGAAGCTGATCGCGCCGGTGGCGTTGGAATCGGGCTCACGCTTTGCGATCCGCGAGGGCGGTCTGACGGTCGGCGCAGGCACGATCACGAAAGTAGTGGTTTAAGAATCCAGAATCAGGAATCCAGAATCCAGACAAGAGATTAGTCTGGGTTCTGGACTCTTGATTCTTTACTCTCCCCAAATGGCTAAACAAAAACTCCGCATCCGCCTCAAGGCTTACGATCATCGCGCGCTGGACCGCTCGGCGCAGCAGATCGTGGAAACGGCCGAGCGCACTGGCGCCACAGTCGTGGGACCAGTTCCGCTTCCTGTTAAAATTGAGAGGTATACTGTAAGACGCTCGCCGTATATCGACAAAGATTCGCACGAGCACTTTGAAATTCGAACACACAAACGCCTGATCGATGTGCTTGACCCAGACTCAAAGACTATCGATACGCTGATGAGACTCAATCTCCCAGCTGGCGTGGATATCGAAATCAAGCTGTAAGCGTGGACTGACCGAAAGATCTCTCACGCTGGGTAGCAATACCCAGCGTGATTTATGTCTCGGGCAAGCCAAATCTAAACGCTTTCAGCCAATGATGAAAAATGAAGAAGATAATAGGACGTAAAGTTGGAATGACCCAGCTTTTCGATGAAAAAGGCAACGTCACTGGCGTTACTGTCATCGAAGCGGGTCCAAATTATGTGACGCAGGTCAAAACCCTGGAAAATGACGGCTATACAGCCGTTCAACTGGGCTTTGGCGAAGTTCTCGCGAAGAAACTTTCGCGCGGCGAACTGGGTCACCTTGGGCAGCTCAAGCCCAACGAAAAACACCCCAAGCGTAGGGAACTTGGTGCGGCTGTTCCGGTGCTCAAGCACCTGGAAGAAGCCCGCGTCAAGGAAATTACGGTCAAAGAAGGCGACGTCATCAAAGCGGATATTTTCGCTGTTGGCGACATGGTCGATGTGACGGGCACGATGAAAGGCCGCGGTTTTGCCGGCGGCATCAAACGGCACGGTTTCCATCGCCAGAAGAAGACCCACGGCGCATCCGACCGTGAGCGCGCACCTGGTTCGATCGGCGCGGGCACCACGCCCGGCCGCGTTGAGAAAGGTCAGCCCATGGCGGGTCACTATGGCAACACCACAATGACATCGCTCCGCCTCAAGGTCATGATGGTCGATCCCGAGCGCAATCTGATTGCGGTTCGTGGTTCCATTCCCGGCGCCAATGGCGGCATCGTGGTGGTCAAGGCGGCCAGCAAAGGCTAACGCCAAAGGTACATGATCATGAAGGCACCAATTTTGAATCTACAGGGCCAGCAGGTTGGCGAAGTGGACTTGTCGGAGAAGATCTTCGGCACCACCGTCAGCCAGCCGCTCATGCACCAAGCGTTGTTGCGCCAGTTGGCAAACGCGCATCTTGGCACGCACAAGGCGCAGACGCGCGCGGAAGTATCGCGCCGCAGCACCAAGATGAAGAAGCAGAAAGGCACCGGCGGCGCCCGTCAGGGCAGCCTCAAAGCCCCGCATCATCGCGGCGGCGGCGTGGCGTTCGGGCCGGTCGTGCGCAGCTATCGGCAGGACATGCCGAAGCGCATGCGCCAGCAGGCTGTGCGTTGCGCTTTGTCGCAGAAGGCGCTGGACAACCAGCTGATCTTCGTCGACAAGTTCGACATGGCCGCGCCAAAGACGAAGGACTTTATCGCGGCGATCAAAGCTGTGGGCGTCCAGAAGAAAGGCCTGGTGGTGTTGCCCGGCCGCAACAGCGCGGTTGAGAAATCAGCGCTCAACGTCGAAGGTGTGAAGACGCTGCACGCGGGCTATCTGAACATCAAAGACATTTTCACGCACGATCATCTCGTCATCTCGTTGGATGCGCTGGAAAAGATCAACGCGTGGCTGGGTTAAGGTGAAACATGCATCCCTATGAAGTGTTGATCCGCCCGTTGATCACCGAGAAGACGCAGTGGCAAATCGGTTACGAAAGGCCGCAGTACTCGTTCGAGGTCGATTCGCGCGCAAATAAGTCACAAATCAAAGAGGCTGTCGAGACGGCGTTCAACGTCAAAGTTGAGCGCGTGGCTGTGCTAAACATGCCCGCCAAACGTCGCCGCAGCCCCCGAAGCAGCGGTCGCGGTCGCAAGGCAGCGCACATCATCCGTTCTTCGCAGTGGAAGAAGGCGATCGTGCAGGTGACCAAAGAAAGCCGCATCGCGCTCTTCGAAGGAGTTGCATAAGCCATGCCAGTGAAGAGCTTTAAGGCCTATACGCCCAGCCGTCGCAACATGACGATGAGCGATTTCAGCGACATCACGGCTTCCGAGCCGGAGAAGTCGTTGACCGTCGGCCACGGCGAGCGTGGCGGCCGCAATAACCGCGGCAAAGTGACGGCCTATCACAAGGGCAGCGGCGTCAAGCGTCTGTTCCGGATCATCGATTGGAAGCGCGACAAGACCGGTGTTCCGGCCAAAGTCGCCACAATCGAATACGATCCAAACCGCAGCGCCCGCATTGCATTGCTGAACTATGTCGATGGCGAGAAGCGCTACATCATCGCCCCTGTAGGGTTGAAGGTCGGTGATGAAGTGAATTCCGGCGCCACAGTTGAGCCAAAACTTGGCAACGCGTTGCCGTTGGCGAACATGCCGCTCGGCACTGCCGTGCACAACGTCGAGCTGCGCCCGGGCAAGGGCGGCCAGATCGTGCGTTCGGCTGGCGCGTCCGCACAGGTGCTTGCAAAGGAAGGCGAATACGTGACATTGCGCATGCCCAGCGGTGAAGTCCGCCGGGTGTTGCAGACTTGCATGGCGGTTGTCGGCGCGGTCAGCAATCCTGACCACGGCAACATCAAGCTGGGCAAGGCTGGCCGCTCGCGTCTGAAGGGCATTCGCCCGACAGTCCGCGGCTCGGCGATGTCACCACGAGACCATCCGCACGGCGGTGGTGAAGGCCGCACGCCAATCGGTAAAGATGCGCCTCGCACGCCCTGGGGCAAGAAGGCGCTGGGTGTCAAGACCCGCCGCAACAAGCGCACGAACCACTTGATCGTGCGACGCCGGCAGAAGAAGGGCAAATAAGAGCACTTAAGAGTTGGAAGTAGCAGGTGAAACTGCTACTTGCTACTTGCAACTAGAAAAGCTATGTCACGATCACTCAAAAAAGGCCCGTTTGTCGATGTCAAACTGTTGAAGCGCATCGAGGGCATGAACCAGAAGGGCGAGAAGAAGGTCATCAAGACCTGGTCCCGCGCTTCCACCATCTTTCCGCAGATGGTGGGTCATACGATTGCGGTGCATGATGGCCGCCGCCATATTCCGATCTATGTGACGGAAAATATGGTCGGCCACAAATTGGGCGAATTTGCGCCAACCCGAACCTTCCGCGGCCACGTGTCGAAGGAAGACAAGGACGCGTAGAGCGCGAGGTAGCGAAACATGAAAGAGTTGGAAACCAACCAAGTGCGCGCCATCGCCCGTCATATCGGGATGTCGCCTCAGAAAGTGCGGCTTGTCGCCGACCTGGTCCGTGGCAAAAAAGCAATGGAAGCGATCACGCTTCTGCGCTTTACGCCGAAGTTTGCGGCTGAGCCGATCAGCAAGGTGATTGCTTCGGCGATCGCCAACGGCGTCGAAAATAAACAGTTCTCCGAAGCCGATCTCGTGATCAAAGAGATTTGGGTGGACGGTGGCGCGACACGCAGCTGGCGTCGTTTCGCCGCACGCGGCCGCTTTCGCCCGCTCGCTCGCAAAAGCTGCCACATCGGCGTGATTCTGGAGGAGAAGACCGCGTAAGGCACGATGTCGTATAACGTAACTATGGGACGAAAAGTACATCCTTACGGCTTCCGGCTCGGCATCATCCGCGATTGGAAGAGCCGCTGGTTTGCGACCAAGCGTGAATACACCAAGCTTCTGCTTGAAGATTGGAGCTTGCGCCGCTATCTCATCAACAAGATGCAGAAGGCAGGCATTAGCGATATCACGATTCAGCGCTTCCCGCCAAATCAGGTGCACGTGGTCGTTCACACCGCGCGCCCAGGCGTGGTGATCGGTCGCAAAGGCGCGGCTGTCAAAGAGATTCGCGACGGTGTCGAAAAGCTGACCGGCAAAAAAGTCAAGCTCGACATCGAAGAGATCATGAAGCCCGATCTGGTCGCAGCGCTGGTCGCTGAGAACATCGCGCAACAGATCGAAAAGCGCATCCCGCACAACCGTGCGATGAAGAAGGCTGTCCAGACGACCATGTCCAAGGGCGCCCTCGGCATCAAGATCGAATGCGCCGGCCGCTTGAACGGCAGCGATATGAAGCGCACCGACAAGCAGATGGACGGACGGATTCCACGCAGCACCTTGCGCGCGGACATCGATTATGCCAACACCGAAGCCCACACAACCTACGGCGCAATCGGCGTCAAGGTTTGGATCTACAAGGGTGAGATCCTGCCGAACATGCAACCGGAAGAAGTGACGCGCCCGACGCGCACACAGCAGCCCGGCCAGCGTGATCGCCGTGGCGGCCCAGGTGGCGGACGCGGTGGCGACCGCCGCGGTGGCGGTGGTGGATATCGCCGCGATTTCGACCGTGGCCCAGAGGGCGCGGCGCCGGAGACAGCCGCGTAGGGACGCGCAACGGCACGTTCGGAGTATGACGCGCCTGGGCACATCCACACTACAAGGAAAGACATCATATGTTGATGCCAAAACGAGTTAAATTCCGCAAACAGCAGCGCGGCCGCATGACGGGCAAAGCCATTCGTGGCAGCACGATTGAGGCCGGCGAGTTTGCGTTGCAGTCGACGGAGCCAGCATGGGTGACTGCGCGTCAGATCGAAGCGGTTCGCCGCGTGATCGTGCGCGACATGAAGCGCCGCGGCAAGATTTGGATTCGCATATTCCCGGATAAGCCGGTCACTGCGAAGCCGGCTGAAACCCGCATGGGTTCGGGCAAGGGTTCGGTGGATCACTGGGTCGCCGTGGTCAAGCCCGGTCGCATCCTGTTCGAGGTCTCCGGCGTTACAGAAGAAATTGCGCGCGCCGCGTTGGGTCAGGCTGGCTACAAGCTGCCAATGAAGACGCAGGTCATCGCAAAGACGGAGAACTAGGCCATGAAAGGTGTTTTGATTAAAGACGTGACCGCGATGAGCAGCGCCGAGCTGCAGGGCAAAATGGACGACGCTTACAAAGAGTTGTTCAACCTGCGCTTTCAACGCGCCCAGGGTCAGCTGACCGATACGACCAGTATCAAGACTGTGCGGCACAACATTGCCCGCATCAAGACCGTGTTGCGCCAGCGCGAGCTAGCGGCACAGGAGAAGAAGGCATGAGCGACGCGACAACTGTCGATACCCGCCGCCGCATCACCGGTATCGTTGTGAGCGACAAAATGCAGAAGACGATCGTCGTCCGCGTCGAGCGCACGCTGCGCCATCCGATCTACAAGAAGGTGTTGACGCGCGGCAAGAATTTCAAGGCGCATGACCCGAGCGATGAAGCCAAAGAGGGCGACACCGTTACGCTGGTTGAGTATCTCCCGGTGAGCAAGACGAAACGCTGGCTCCTCGAGACGATTGTTCAGAGGAAGGCGTAAGACATGATCCAGCATGAATCTCGTTTGCAGGTTGCAGACAACAGCGGCGCAAAAGAGCTGCTCGTATTCCACATCTATGGTGGGCACAAGCGCCGCTATGGCCGCATCGGCGACATCGTGGTTGCCGCAGTCAAAAGCGCCAGCCCGACCGGCGATGTCAAGAAAAGCGCCGTTGTGCGCGCTGTGATTGTGCGTGTTGCGAAGGAATATCGCCGCGCCGATGGCAGCTATATCCGTTTCGACGACAATGCCGCCGTTATTCTGGCGGAAGATTTGCAGAACCCGAAAGGCACGCGCATCTTCGGGCCCGTGGCGCGCGAATTGCGCGACAAAGGCTTTATGAAGATCATCTCGCTTGCGCCTGAGGTGTTGTAGAGAAACCGTGTTGATCTGGACTTGCCAGCAACTGAGGAGAAAATCAACAGACATGAAGATTAAAGAAGAAAAGGCGACACGGTTGAAGTTACAACCGGCGACAGCAAAGGCAAGCGTGGCGAGGTCGTTCGGACACTCACCAAGTCTGGCAAAATTGTTGTCAAGGGCGTCAACATCGCCAAGAAGCACCAGAAACCCCGTCGCGCGGGGCGTGGTATGGCGCAGACCGGCATTATCGAAGTTGAAATGCCGATCAACGTGAGCAACGTGAAGCTGGTCAGCCCAAGCGGCAAAGCCACCCGCGTGAATATCAAGATCGATGGCGGCGACAAGACGCGCTATTCGAACAAGCTCAAAGAGGACCTCAAGTAGCAGCGCGACCCGGATTGCAGGCGCCGCGCCTTTGGCGATGCATCTGCCGCACCGGTTTGCAGGCTAACTCGAAAGGACACAAGCCATGCCAGATTTGAAAAAACCTACGCCGAGTCGGTTCGCCCGGCGTTGATGAAGGAATTCGGGTGGAATAACCCGATGCAGGCGCCGACTCGTCACCAAAATTGTGGTGAACATCGGCGTGGGCACGCGAGAGCGCGGACAACCCAAAGGTTGTCGATAACGCGGTCGATCAGCTGACGCAAATCGTCGGTCAGAAACCCGTCATCACCAAATCGAAGAAAGCGATCGCCGGCTTCAAATTGCGTGAGAACCGCGCCGATCGGCGTCAAAGTCACACTGCGCGGCAAGCGCATGTATGACTTTCTGTATCGCCTGATCAACCTCGCGTTGCCGCGCGTCCGCGATTTCCGCGGCATCCCGGCCGACGCTTTTGATGGTCGCGGCAACTACACGCTGGGCCTGCGCGAGCAGATCATCTTCCCAGAAATCGAATACGACAAGATCGACAAGGTTCGTGGCATGGAAATCACCATCGTCACGAGCGCTGCGAGCGATGACGAAGGACGCGCCCTTCTGCGCGAGTTCGGGATGCCGTTCAGCAAGCCGAATGCATAACTGAAAGTCTCCCGGTTATTCACCGGGTCAAGAAGATAGAGAAACCAGAAAACCATGTCCATGAAACAACCACGAACCGCCATGATGCTGCGCGAGCAGCATCGTAAATATCGCGTGCGCGTGCGCAATCGTTGCGCCGTGTCTGGCCGCGCCCGCGGCTACATGCGCAAGTTCGGCATTTCACGCATCGTATTCCGTGAGATGGCACTTCGCGGCGAAATCCCCGGTGTGCGGAAGGCAAGCTGGTAATAAACTGGTTCCCGAGTGCGGCCGAACGCAGCCGTACGTTTGAACCTGGAAAAGCACTATGATGAACGACACACTGAGCGATATGCTCGTTCGCATCCGCAACTCAGCGATGGTTGGCAAGGTCTCCGTGGCCGTGCCGATGTCGAAGCTGAATGAGCGCGTTGCGCAAATCTTGAAAGAAGAAGGCTATCTGGACGGCTATCAGGTTGTAGGCGAAGGCCCCCTCAAGATGCTAAATCTGAGCCTGCGCTATTTCGGCGAGCGCCGCAGCCGCAAGCCGACTGTGGCCGGGTTGAAGCGCATCAGCAAGCCCGGCAAGCGCATTTACTGCGGCAAAGACGAAATCCCGCGTGTGCTCAGCGGTATCGGCATTGCCATCATGTCCACGCCCAAGGGCGTGATCACCGGCAAACAAGCCCGCCGGCTTGGTGTGGGTGGTGAAGTGTTGTGTCACGTCTATTAGGTGTGACAACGAAATGGCGGCCGCAGGCCGCTCATGCCGGTCAACGATAAGTTTCGCGCACAGCGAAATAGGTGATCGAAGGCAGCCGTGGCTGCTTTTAGGTTTAACCCGCTGATCAAGGTGAAGATAGATGTCTCGTATTGGAAAAGAAACCGATTGAGTTGCCAAAAGGCGTTGAAGTCAAGATCGACGGCAACGCAGTGACGGCGAAGGGGCCGAAAGGTTCGCTGTCGCGCACATTTAGCCCTCTTATTAAGATCTCGCAGAACGCGGGTGTGATCGATGTGGCGCGCGAAAGCGAAGATCGCATCAGCCGCTCGCAGCATGGCCTGACGCGCACGCTGATCAGCAATATGGTCGTCGGCGTCAGCACTGGCTTTAGCAAAGTGCTTGAGATTACACAGGATAGCGTGGGGTATCGCGCGGAGATGAAGGGCAAGGCGCTTGAACTCTTCCTCGGTTACTCGCACTCAATTGTGGTTGAACCGCGCGATGGCGTCAGCTTCGCCAGCGATTCAAAAACGCGCCAGATCACGATCAGCGGCTCAGACAAAGAAATTGTCGGCCAGATCGCCGCAGAAATTCGCGCATATCGTCCGCCGGAGCCTTACAAAGGCAAAGGCATCAAATATGTGGGCGAGGTCATTCGCCGGAAGGCGGGCAAGGCTGGTAAGACCGGCAAGGGCGCAAAGTAAGATCGTAGCGCACAGAACACAGATTACAGAACACAGACAAAAGAGCACCGACAAACAATCAGTTTGTATCTTTCAGTCTGTAATCTGTGTTCTGTTATCTGTGATCTACCATGACACACCGGAATACGGACTTGCCGTGTTCCACACGAGGTAAACAAAAATGGCATTTGGACGAGAAGAATCCCGCGAGCGCCGTCGGCGCCGGGTGCGCGCAAAAATTTCTGGCACGCAGGATCGCCCGCGTTTGAACATCTTCCGCAGCCTGGAGCATATTTACGCCCAGTTGATTGACGATGAAAAAGGTCACACGTTGGCCGCTGCCGCCAGCACGGAGAAAGCCATCCGCGATCTGAAAGGCAAGAAGGCTGATGAAGCTGTTGCGATTGGCAAGTTGATTGCGCAGCGCGCGACAGACAAGCAAATCAAGAAAGTGGTCTTTGACCGCGCCGGTTATCGTTATCACGGCCGCATCAAGGCTGTCGCCGATGGCGCCCGCGAAGGTGGTCTGGAGTTCTAATATGGCAGAGACAATCGAAACACCAACCCCGCCTGCGGGCGAGACTGAGACCCGAGCACCGGCGCCTGCAGCAACGCCTGCGCCCGCGCCGGCTAGCGGCGGCGGTGGATACAGCGGTGGCGGCGGCTACGGCGGCAATCGCGGTGGCGGCGGCTACGGCGGCAATCGTGGCGGCGGCGGCTACGGCGGCAATCGCGGCGGCCCAGGTCGTGGCGGTCCAGGCCGTGGCGGCCCTGGTGGGCGCCGCGACAACCAGGAAGTGCCAGAATTTGACACGCGCATCGTCGATGTCGCCCGTGTCGCAAAAGTGATCAAGGGCGGACGCCGCTTTGCGTTCCGCGCGTTGATTGTGGTTGGCGACAACAAGGGCCGCGTCGGTCTCGGCATGGGCAAAGCCCGCGCCGTGCAAGATGCGATCCGCAAGGCGACCGAACGCGCCAAACAGAACATGAAGCGCATTGAAGTCGTCAGCGGCACAATTCCGCACGAAGTCATCGCCAAACATGCGAGCGCCAAAGTGCTGCTCAAACCGGCCTCTCCCGGCACCGGCGTGATTGCCGGCGGCGGCGTGCGCGCCGTGCTTGAAGCGGCGGGTGTCAAAGATGTTTTGACCAAGTCGCTCGGCGCCAAGAGCAAGCTGAACTCGACCTACGCCACGCTGGCCGGGTTGATGCAGCTCAAGAATATTCAGGAAGAAGCGCGCGCGCGCGGCAAGACAGTCGCCGAGGTTGCGCCATTCTGGAGGAACAGAGATGTCGTCAGCTAAGACACTCGTGATCACGTTCAAAAAGAGCGCGATCGGTTACAGCAACAGACAGAAGCGCACGATCAAGGCGATTGGCTTCAACAAGCTCGGCCAGATCGTCGAGCGCCCGGATTCACCTCAGATGCGCGGCATGATCAATGCCGTCAAGCACCTGGTGGCAGTTACAGAGAAAGAGTAAAAAACACAGATTACAGAACACAGACAAATCTGTTATCTGTGTTCTGTAATCTTTACTCTTCTTAAGCGAGTCGTCTGCACAAATGATGCTGCAGCCGGCGTTTAGCAAAAAATCATGAAACTACACGAAATTAAGCCCGCCAAGGGCGCCAGCAAACCCAAGAAGCGCCGCGGTTTAGGCATTGCCGCCGGTCAAGGTAAAACCGCCGGTCGCGGTCAGAAAGGTCAAAAATCCCGTTCGGGCGGCGTAAACAAGCGCGGCTTCGAAGGCGGCCAGTTCAAGATGGTCTTGAAGCTGCCGTTTATGCGCGGTATTGGCTTCTCGAATCCGTACAAGATTACCTACGCGCCGGTGAATGTGGGTCTGTTGCAAGAAGCATTTCAGTCCGGCAGCGCTGTTAATCCCGAAGCGCTGATCGAGCTCGGTGTCACCCACAGGAGCGACAAATATATTGCTGTGCTCGGCACCGGCGATATCTCGGTTCCATTGAACGTGACCGCGCACAAGTTTAGCAAGAGCGCGGAGCAGAAGATCGTCGCCGCCGGCGGCACCGTCACAAAGCTCGAAGTCAAACGCGGCGGATACCGCACGCGCTAGCTCAGCCCTTTGGTTTACCGTGTCTGACATTGACACGGTAAACTATGGCGATGTTAGAACGCATTACGGCAGAGGTTGCATCCATTCAGCGACCGCATCTGACAAACGTTGGATCGGGCGCTGGCATGGATCTGGCTTCTGCCGATATTTGTTTTAACGGTCGTCAAAATTTTGGAACACGCGGCGATCTTGTATCTCGCTGCGCCTCTTAGGATCAAAAAAGATGTTACAGGCAATTCGCAACGCACTCCTGCTTCCCGAAATCCGAAACCGCATCCTGTTTACGCTGTTCATCCTCGTCATTTATCGGTTGGCATCGCATATTCCGGTGCCTGGCGTAAATCTTGAGGTGCTCCGCGCCATTCAGAGCGCGGTTGAATCGGGCGGCGGCGAAGGCCTCGGCGCGCTGGTCAACCTGATCGGATTGCTCTCGGGCGGTGCTGTATACAACTTCTCGGTGCTCGCGATGGGTGTTTACCCCTACGTGACTGCCTCGTTGATCCTGACGTTGCTGGTGCCGGTGATCCCGCGTCTCGAGGAAATTTCAAAAGACGGCGATTCAGGCCGCCGCCGCATCAACAAACTGACGTATTACCTGACGGTGCCAATGGCCGCGTTAAACGCGATCGGTCAGGTCAACATCTTCGAGCAGATCGGCCAGGGCATCAACGCCGGAGGCGGACGCGTGATGCCGGCCTGGGGTCTGACGCCGGTTGAGAACATTCTGCCGACGATCGTGACGATTCTGACGATGACGGCCGGAACGATGTTTGCGGTGTGGCTGGGCGAACTGATCACCGAGCAAGGCATCGGCCAGGGCCTTTCGATGATCATCTTCGGCGGCATCATCGCGCGGTTGCCAAACCAGCTGGTTGGGTCGCTTGCCAGTGGCAATGACACCACTGCGAATATTCTGACCTTCGTCGCATTTCTCGTGATTACGATGCTGACCATTCTGGCGATTGTCTATATTCAGGAAGGCGAGAGACGCATACCTGTGCAATATGGCCGGCGCGTGCGCGGTCGCCGCATGGTTGGCGCCGCCGGTTCGCATATCCCGTTTAAGGTCAACGCATCGGGCATGATTCCGCTGATCTTCGCGCAGGCATTGCTGGTCTTCCCGGCCATCATCGCCGGCTTCTTTGTCAACAGCACCGATCCGAACGTCTCGTCGTTTGCGCAGGGCGTGGTCGGCTTGTTTGCGGGCCAGCAAGGCAGCAATACACTGTCGTGGCAATCGATCGTTTACACGCTGCTGTACTTTCTGCTCGTGATCGGCTTTACATATTTCTATGCCGATGTGATGATGCAACAGCAGAATCTGCCCGAGAACCTGCAGAAGCAGGGCGGCTTTATCCCCGGCATTCGCCCGGGCAAGCCAACCGAGACCTTTGTGAGCAATGTGGTGCGCCGCTTGACGCTGGCCGGCGCGCTGTTTCTGGGTCTTTTGGCCATTCTGCCGTCGCTGTTGAGCTTCTTGTCGTATATCCCAACGCTGGGGTTCTTGCAGCGGATTGGCGGCAACAACAGCCTGCTGTCTGGCGCTGGATTGTTGATTGTCGTGGGCGTCGTGCTCGACACGATGCGACAGCTTGAAGCGCAGTTGATGATGCGCAATTACGAAGGTTTTATCAAATAGCGACCACGCGGTTGCAGCAGGCAAAAACACCATGACCGGGTTCATGCACGGCATCATCCTCCTGGGCGGCCCGGGCGCTGGCAAAGGAACCCAGGCGGTTCTGCTCGCGAAGCATCTGAATTTGCCGCATATTTCCAGCGGCGATCTGTTTCGCGAGCATCGCAAAAACGGCACCGAGCTGGGCAAACTGGCCAACACGTATATCGAAGTCGGGCACTTGGTGCCGGACGATGTGACGATCGGCATGGTGCGTGAGCGGCTGCTGCGGCCGGATTGCGAGCACGGGTTTATCCTCGACGGCTTTCCACGCACGATTACACAAGGTGACGCACTCAATGTAATGCTCGCTGAGCTGCACAAGAGCGTGACGATTGTGCTGTATTACCGGGTGCGCGAGCGCATGCTGCTTGAGCGCCTGTCGCATCGCTGGACCTGCCGGGATTGCGGCGCAGTGTTCTCCTACGAATCGCTCCCGCCGCGCAATGGCTGCAAACAGGTGGTTTGCACCGGCGAACTGTTCCGGCGCGCGGATGACGACCCGGCCACGCAGTCGAAGCGCATCCGCGAATACGAAGAAAAACGGCGCCGCTGGTCGGGTATTACACAAAAAAAGGCCTGCTGGTTGAGATCAACGGCGAGCACACGATCGAATATGTGCATCGTCAAACGATCGACCGCATCCACGACGGCCGGGATTTTTACCAATGATCGTGCTTAAGACGGCGCAAGAGATTGCGGCCATTCGCGCCTCGGGCCGGATTGTAGCGACCGTCCTGGCCGACCTGCGGGAGCGTGTCAAACCGGGTGTGACGCTGCAGGAGCTCGATCGCCGGGCTGAAGAGATCGTCATTGCGCACGGTGCCAAAGCCTCGTTTAAAGGCTATCAGCCGCAGGGTGCGCCGTATCCGTTCCCAAGCACGATTTGCGCCTCGGTTAACGAAGAAATCGTGCACGGCATCCCAGGCACGCGCAAGCTTAAAGAGGGCGATGTGCTCAAGCTGGATTGCGGGGTGTTTTTGAACGGGTATCACGGCGATGCCGCGATTACGGTTGGTGTCGGCAAAATCAGCCCCAAAGCCGCAAAATTGATCGAAATCACCGAAAAGTGTTTCTGGGCGGCGGCGGCGGTGATGCGCGCAGGAAACCGGTTTGGAGATGTGGGCGCGGCGATACAGGCGGTTGCGGAGCCGGCCGGGTTTTCGGTGGTGCGTGAATACACCAGCCACGGCGTTGGGCGCGACCTGCACGAAGGCTTCAGCATGATGAACTTTGGCGAACGGGGCACCGGCATGCTGATGCGCCCCGGGTTGACTGTGGCGCTGGAACCCATGATTTGCGAGGGAAATTGGCGCACAAAGATCAAAAGGGATGGTTGGACAGTCGTTACGAATGATGGTAAACTATCCGCCCAATTTGAGCATACCGTCGCCGTGACCGAAGGGGACGCAGAAATTCTGACAAAGCTCGATTAGGGTGCGTGTCAAACGTAATCGTTGACGCGCGCGCCAAATGACAAACAGCAAATCTCCGGCAAACAGCGCACGTTTGTGTGTTGCAGCCGGAAATTTTATGTGAGACAAACCCGCTCTCCTGGGGGAACGGGTTTTGACTGAGGAAAAGAAGCGATGAAAGTTGCAGCAAGTGTTAAGAAGCGCTGTCCGAAGTGCAAGATTGTTCGCCGCCGTGGCGTTGTATACGTCATTTGCAGCGATAAGAATCACAAACAGCGCCAAGGGTAATTAATAAATATATGGCACGTATTGCAGGCGTTGACCTCCCGCGCAACAAGCGCATTGACATTGGCCTCGGGTATATCTATGGCATTGGCCGCCCGCTGGCAAAAGTGATTTTGGAACGCACCACGATTAATCCGGCGACCCGCGTCAAAGATTTGACCGAAGCGGAAGCCGCGGTGCTGCGCGAGATCGTTGAGAAAGAGTACACAGTCGAGGGCGATTTGCGCCGCGAAGTGCAGCTCAATATCAAGCGCATGATTGAAATCGGCTGCTACCGCGGATTGCGCCATCGCCGCAATTTGCCGGTGCGCGGCCAGCGCACGCGCACAAACGCGCGCGTCCGCAAAGGCATCAAGAAGACTGTCGCAGGACGCGGCCGCAAGCGCGGCGCAAAGAAGAAGTAGTAATCTTCAGCGCGCCATGGCGCGCTGGTATCGGGCGCAGGCGAGGACTTTTTGGAAGTCTGTTGAACCTGTGTCTCTGGAGTTTGAAAGTAGAAAATGGGTAAGGCACGCGTTGTACGCAAGCAAACAAACCCCCGCCGGGCGCGCAAAAACGTCGCCCAGGGTGTCGTTCACATCAGTGCGATGTTCAACAACACCATCATCACGATCACCGATAAAACCGGTGGCACGGTGTGCTGGGGCAGTTCAGGTTCAGCCGGTTTCAAGGGAAACCGCAAAGGCACGCCGTTCGCGGCGAGCATCGCCGCTCAAAATGCCTATCGCTCTGCAAGCGAGAACGGCATGCAGGAAGTGGATGTCATCGTGAAAGGCCCAGGCCCGGGGCGCGAAGCCGCCGTGCGCGCGCTGCAACGGTCGCAGTTGCGGGTGCGGTCGATCACTGATGTGACGCCAATCCCGCATAACGGCTGCCGACCGAAGAAGCGCCGTCGCATCTAATTCACCCAGCAAGTCAGATACAAATTCCTACGCTCGGATGACCGGCGTAGGAATTTGATTGGATCGCAGCGCTCTCGATCGACCCTGTGAATGGTGTCGGAATGCCGAAATCACATGTTCGGGAGGGTGGAAGCGATAGAAGTTTTAGGTTCTGGAAAGTCGATTTGGAAGAAGGTTGCCCACCGTAAACAAATCGCTCTCGGAACATCGTTGTAAGGACGTTTTTTCAAATGGCTCGACATACAGAAGCAGTTTGCCGGCTGTGCCGGCGGGAAGGCGACAAGCTTTTCCTAAAGGGCTCCCGCTGCATGAGCAGCAAGTGCGCAATTGAGCGCCGGCCGTTTCACCCTGGCCAGCACGGCCCAAATGTGCGCGCCCGCCGCAACAAGGCGAGCGACTTCTCGATGCAGTTGCGCGAGAAGCAAAAGATGCGCCGCGTCTATGGCGTACTTGAGAAGCAGTTCCGCCGTTATTTCGGCATGGCTGCAAAGATGCGTGGCGTCACCGGCTCCGAGCTGCTGATTTTGCTCGAACGCCGTCTTGACAACGTGATGTATCGCATGGGGTTTGCCCCATCGCGCGCAGCCGCTCGTCAGATCGTTGCACACGCGCATCTGGACATCAACGGACACCCGATTGACGTGCCGTCGTATCTCGTCAAGCCTGGTGACAAGATCACCGTGCGCGACGTCAGCCGCCGCCTGACACACTTCAAAACCATCGCCGCTGAAAAAGACGGCCCGGTTGTTCCAACATGGTTGAGCGCGGACCGTTCGACGCTTTCCGGCAATGTGATCGCTCTGCCGAAGCGCGAGGACATCGAAGCACCCATCAAAGAACAACTCGTGGTTGAGTATTACTCACGGTAAATGTGATTGCGGCGGATGTAGGTCCGCCGCCAACGGAGTTGCAACATGTTGTCGGCACAAGTCTTCCCAAAAGTTGAAAGCGATGCTCTTACACGGGTATACGGCCGCTTCGCGATTGGCGCAATGGAGCCGGGCTACGGTATTACGCTCGGCAACTCACTGCGCCGGGTGCTTCTGAGCTCGCTGCCAGGCGCGGCAGTAACCTCAATTCGCATTACCGATGTGCATCACGAATTCTCGGACATTCCAAATGTTCGCGAAGACGTCATGCAGTTGATGCTTAACGTCAAACAGATTCGCCTGCGCTTGCGCGGCGAAGGCCCGATTCGCATGCGCCTCGAAGTGCGCGGCGAGGGCGTGGTCACCGCGGGTGACATCGTGGTTCCACCGGAAGTCGAGCTGGTCAACCCGGAGCTGTATTTGTTCACCACAGATTCAAACAAAGCCCGGTTAGACATTGAATTCCAGGTTGAAGCCGGTCGTGGGTATTCACCTGCCGATCAGCGCGGCAAGCTGCCGATTGGCGAGCTGCCGGTCGATGCGATCTTTAGCCCGGTGCAGCGCGTGAACTTCTCGGTCGAGCCGGCCCGCATCGGCCTGACCACCAACTACGATCGCTTGATCGTGGAAATTTGGACGGATGGCACGGTGCGCCCGCAGGATGCGCTCGCCCAGTCCGCCCAGATGCTCGTGCAGCACCTGCGTTTGATCGCCGGTGTGAGCGGCATCGAAGAAGAAATGGATCTTGGTGAGAAAGATCACAAGGGCATTCCTTCTGGTACTCCGACAAGCCGATCGAAGACCTCGAGCTGAGCGTGCGTGTTTACAACTCGCTCAAGCGCGCCGGGATCTCGACGATTGGCGATTTGATGGAGATGATTGACAAGAACGGCGGCTCGCTGATGAACCTTCGCAACTTTGGCGAAAAGTCCATGCTTGAGCTGAAAGACAAGCTAAAAGGCCGCGGCCTGATTCCGAACGACGATTCGGATGATGTCGTAGCTGGCGGCGCAGGCCTACCCGAGCCCGATGGCCCGGAGCTTGAATAGCGTTGTGGAGCAATAAGACATGAGACACAGAGTATCAGGGTACAAACTCGGGCGTTCGACGATGCAGCGAACCGGTTTGCGCCGCAGCCTGGTGACTGAATTGATCGACCACGGTCGCATTCAAACCACCGAGGCGAAGTGCAAAGCCATTCGCGACCAGGCGGAACGTCTGGTCACCATCGCCAAGGGCGGCCTGACATCGGACAAAGCGCAGCAGATTCACGCCCGGCGTTTGGTTGCCGGCCGCGTGAACGGCGGCGTGACCACGGTTCGGCGCTTGTTTCAGGACATCGCGCCACGCTATGTCGATCGCAAGGGCGGATACACCCGCATCAGCAAACTCGGCCCGCGCAAAGGTGACAATGCGCCGATGGCCGTGATCGAATGGTGCTAACGCGCTAACGCAGTATGAAATTTCGCGCGCGAGCGGCGTATGACGGAACGGAGTTTTACGGCTTCCAACGTCAAAGCAGCTTTCGCAGCGTTCAGGGAGAAATAGAGACAGCGCTCCAGAAGATCACGAATTCGCCGCAGGGCGTGATACACGTGGTTCATGGTGCCGGAAGGACAGACACAGGTGTCCATGCGACAGGGCAGGTGATTTCGTTTGACCTCGTGTGGGGTCATTCATTGGATGCGCTTAATCGCGCGCTCAACGTGAATTTGCCAGCTGGATGTCGCGATCGATAAATTGGAGACGGTGGCTGAATCGTTCAGCCCCCGCTTTGACGCGCGATCAAGGACATATGAGTACACGGTATACGTCAGCCCGGTGCGGCAGCCGTTGCGCGATCGTTACGCATGGCACATCGAAAGCGTACTTGATGTGGATGCGATGAATGAGGCGGCACGGGAGTTGCTCGGGGAGCATGACTTTGCGGCGTTTGGATCGCCAACGTCTGACACGAAAAATACGGTCAGGCAGGTAATTCGAGCGGGCTGGTCGGCTGGGTCACAAAACACCTGGGTGTTCACGATCGAAGCAAATGCGTTTTTATATCGCATGGTGCGGCGGGTCGTAAATGCGCTGGTGAAAGTGGGCCGGAGCAGGTTGACAGAAGCTGATGTTGCTGAGGCGCTGGCGAGCAGGGATCAGGACCGGATTACCGGACTTGCACCTGCGTGCGGGCTTTGTCTCGTTGATGTGAAGTATGCGCTTGATAGCACGGTGGAAAGCAGTTTCGACCGGTCTATACAAGGCCAATCAGGTGTGAGATGAAACTATACAAGCTCGTACATGGCAAAGCCGACCGAGGCGCGCGCGACCCAGAAATGGCACGTCGTCGACGCCGAGGGCCAGACACTGGGCCGTCTGGCAAGCCAGATCGCCAAGGTGATCATGGGCAAGCACAAGGCCAGCTACACGCCGCACGTTGACACGGGCGACTATGTGGTTGTGATCAACGCGGCCAAGATCAAGGTCACCGGCACGCGCTTGACTGATAAAAAGTATTACAGCCACTCGCTGTATAACGGCGGTCTTCGCACCGTTGCGCTGAGCGAGGTTCTCGAAAAGAAACCGGAACGCGCAATTCGCCAGGCCGTGTGGGGCATGATTCCGAAGGGCCGGCTCGGCCACAAGATGATCAAGAAGCTGAAGGTCTACGGCGACGACAAGCACGAGCACGCCGCGCAGCATCCTCAGCCCATGCAAATTTCCGCGTAATAAGGGGTACTTATGTCTGAGACACAACAGTATTTTGAAGGCGTCGGTCGACGTAAGACCAGCACAGCGCGGGCGCGGTTGTATCCGCAGGGCAGTGGCCGCGTGCTCGTCAACGACAAACCGCTCAACGACTATTTCGGCCGCGATGTGGATCGTGACGCTGTGAATGCGCCGTTGAAGGTGACTGGCACAGACAGCCGCTACAACGTTAGCGTCAAGATTCTCGGCGGCGGTATCACCGGCCAGTCCGTTGCTGCGCGCATGGCAATTGCCCGCGCGCTGCTTGTGATTGACCAGGAATACCGCGGTCAGCTCAAGGAAGCCGGTTATCTGAGCCGTGATCCGCGCGAGAAGGAACGCAAGAAACCAGGTCTGAAGCGCGCGCGCAAGGGCCCAACGTATACCAAGCGTTAATTGGCACTGGAGAAATACGATGAACCTTGTTGAATCACTGGAGAAAAGCCTCCAGGCCAATCCAAAAATCCCGGCGCTAAACGCGGGTGACCTCGTGCGCGTGCATCAGAAGATCGTTGAAGGCGATCGTGAGCGCATTCAGGTGTTTCAGGGCACAATCATTCGCCTGCGCCGCGGTGGCGCAAATGCGAACTTCACGGTGCGCCGTGTGGCCAGCAACAACGTGGGCGTTGAGCGCACGTATTTGCTGATGTCGCCGCGGATCGAGAAGATCGAAGTGATGCGCCGGGCCAAGGTGCGCCGCGCCCAGCTGTATTACTTCCGCGATCTGCGTGGCAAGTCGGCTCGCTTGAAGGAAAACCTTGCTGCTGACATGAAAGAGCGCGCTGCGGTGAAAGCAGCGAAGGCTACGGCGAAAGCTGCGGCGACTGCTGCCGCTGCCGCATCTGCGGCAGTGGAAGAGACCGCAACAGAGTAGGCATCGTCGAGACGCCGCGGATCAGTATGAACAATGGGCTCCCTGCGTAAGCGGGGAGCCTTTTTGCTTAGTGCCCATTTGAGAATTGTTCGGCGATTTCCCCTATTCCGCGCTCCGTGCGGAATAGGGAAATCGCCCCAACATTTACGGATGGGCTCTTAATTTATGGCAACCAAACAACCCAAAATCCTCATCCCAATTCCAATTCAGGACGACGAACGCCGCCGCTTTCAAATGGGCAAAAACTATGTGCTCAGCGTCATCGCGTCGGGCGGCGTGCCGATTCTGGCGCCGACGGTGCTCAATAGCGCGACGATGCGCGATCTTTATGCGGCCGCAGACGGCGTGCTGCTGACCGGCGGCGACGATGTCGATCCGGCATTGTTTGGCGAATCTGTGCACCCCACGACTGCTGGCATCGATGCCGACCGGGATCGTGTTGAACTCGAGCTGACGCGCTGGGCGGTTGCCGACAATAAACCGCTGCTCGGTATCTGCCGGGGCATTCAGGCGATGAACGTGGCGCTTGGCGGCACGCTGGTGCAGGATATTCCGTCGCAGGTCGAGACCCAACTGATTCACGCCGGCCACTGGCACAACGCCGCGCGCGATCAGGTATTGCACACAGTGTGCAGTTTGGCCAATACACGGCTGGCTGGCATCATCGGGTTTGGCGATGTGGGCGTAAACAGCTTCCACCACCAGAGCATCAAAAAAGCCGCCGATGACTTTGTGGTGACCGCCACGTCCAACGACGGCGTGATTGAGGCCGTCGAAATCCCGGCACATCAGTTTTGCCTGGGCGTGCAGTGGCACCCCGAAGAGATGGCCTCCAGCCGGCCGGACATGATGCGTCTTTTCGAGGCCCTGGTTACCGCGAGCGCAGGCTAGCCAGGAGAAGGCAGAATTTTTAGCCACAGAGGACACCGAGTTTATTTCTCCGTGGCCTCTGTGCGCTCTGTGGCTAAAATTCTGCCTTCTCCCGGCCAGTCCGCGTCAAAAGGCGTCGAAATGCAGTGAGAAATGACACTGTGGCCGATCGGTCGAAGTAGAATAATTAGACAAAGCACTATGCAACTTCCAGATCTTTCTCAGCTTGATCCAATTTTGTTGATTTTGGGCGCGACTGCCGCGCTGATTCTGCCAATGGTGCTGTTCGGCGCCGTTGTAAGTGCACTGGCCACAGGCGGTTCGCGGTTTTTGAAAGCCAGCCCGGAACTCGAGAGTACGCAGGCGAAATTTGACAAAGAATTCTCGACCCGTGCGCTTAAGCCTGTTGTGGCACCCAGGAACCCGAATGCCGAACCGTTCATCATTGCCGGGGTCGGCTTTGTGATATTTCTTGCGCTAGGCGCCTTTATGCTGCGCAGTTTCCCAGGCCCAAAGCAGATGGAGAAAGAGGAAGTCAAGGCGGCCACAAACGCGCTTGCAACGACGGGCAATTTCAGCGAAATCGTCGCAGCGTTGCCGGCCGGCAATGCGGATTCAGGCAAGCGGCAGTTTAGCGCAAAAGGGTGTGTTGGCTGCCATAGCTTGGAGAAAGACAAACGACTGGTCGGCCCATCGTTCTATGGCTTGTATACGCGCGCGCCAAATGCCAAGCCCGGTGTCGGCGCGAAAGAATATCTGTACGAGAGCATCGTAAAGCCCAACGAGTTTGTGGTGCCGACGTATCAGCAGGGCCTCATGCCGGCAAACTTTTCAGTGCAGCTGTCACCGCAGGATATGTCCGACATGCTCGCCTATATCGAGCGCGATCACTCAGAAAAGTAGCACTGCACAGAATTTACCAGGCTGTTATCGCTTTGATGACGCCGGTTTCTGGCTGCAACCAGCTTTCAAAATTGCCGATCATCGCAGCGGCTGGGACGTGATGCGTGACCCAGGGTTGGGTGTTTATCGTCCCGGCGCGGATCAGGCTGATGATGCGCGTGAAGTCGCTTGCCAGCGCGTTTCTGCTGCCCATCACCGTGATTTCGCGGCGATGCAGATGCGGATCGTGAAACGAAATGTCGGCCTGCACCAGGCCGGCAAAGATCAGTTTTCCGCCGGGCGCCACAAACTGAAACGCGCCGATCATGGATGCCGCGCTGCCTGTGGCGTCGATCACAACTGTCGGCAAATCGCCATTGGTAAGCGCCGTTACGGCCTCAAGCGCAGAGTCGCCGGCTTGCACGCAGTGATCGACGCGCATGTGCTGTTTTGCAAATGCCAGCCGCGCGTCGTTCATATCCATGACGATCAGTGTCTGCGCCTGCAGCCGCGCAAACTGCATGACGGACAGCCCGATTGGCCCGGCGCCAATCACGAGAACAGTATCGGTGGCTTCGATTTGGGCGCGTGCCACAGCGTGCGCGCCGATACCCAGCGTTTCGACGAGCGCCAGTTGATCAAGCGCCAGATCGTTGGCCGGATGCAGCTTGCGGGTGGGCAAGATGATGCGCTCACGCATGCCGCCATCGGTGTGCACGCCCAGCGTCTGCAGCGTTGCGCAGCAGTTTGTCTTGCCGCGCCGGCAGGCGATGCAGTGGCCGCAGTTGAGATAGGGCTCGACTGAACAACGATCTCCAATGGCCAACGGCGTGTCGCCGGCGCCCAACGCCAGCACTTCGACCGCCAGCTCATGGCCCAAAATTCGCGGGTAGCTAAAAAATGGCTGCCGGCCGCGATAGGCGTGCAAATCGGTGCCGCAAATGCCGACGCGGTGCACGCGCACAAGCGCCTCACCCGGCCCAGGCGCGGCGGGTTCTGCAATGTCGATCGGTTGAAATTGGCCAGGGGCGTTTAGAGAGATGGCTCGCATAGGCTGTATCGTAAGCGATGCGGCGCGCGCTACGGATGTGCACTGTGACTCAACGGGCGAAAGAAGCCACAGATTTCACGGATTACACAGATTGGAACGGTTTAGACAAAATCTGTGTAATCCGTGGAATCTGTGGCTTCTTCGTTCATCTTCACCACGTGATGCCGTTTACGGTGGGTTTTTTACACTCGCACGCCTCGCGACGCTCTCTGCCGCGCGCGAGGAAGCCATCGTATTCGTTGAGCGACTCTTCGACAACCCAGCCGCCGAGCAGAAAGGGTGCGGTGCCGGTGCCGTTTACCCATTCGCCATTGTGACGCCGCACAATGTGCACGTGCGCGCCGTTGCTGATGCCGCCCTCGCACGAGGGGTGTCCAATGCGCTCTCCACGCTTGATGCGCGTCCCGGTTGCGACCCGGTCGCTCGAACCGATATGCAGATACAGCACGCTCCAGCCAATGCGATCGTCGCCGCTGGGGTCGAGCGACTGCACAACCTCGCCGCGCGCGCTGCGGGTGATCACGCCGTCGGCCATCGCGACGACAAACTCGCTGAGTTCGCGGCAACCGAAGACCGTGCTTGGCGTGAAGTCGATGGCGCCCCACGGGGAGCCGCGGCCCCAGGCGCTGTGCGGGCCACCCGTAAGATACCAAAGTTCGCCCTTTTTCCAGGGCAGCGAGAACTCCGGTTGACGCGTGCCGATCGGCAGCGGCTCGCCCGTATCGTATTGCCAGGCATCGCCGAACAGCCGGCGATAGGCGGTCATAAACGAGCGGGCTGAATCATCGTTTTGCATGGTCTCAAGCCAGCTTGCGCGCGGATTGATCGCGGCCAGCCAATTTTGCACGCCCGCAGTCCCGGCGTTTATGCCATCGCCCAAAAAGGCGTAGCTGCCGTCCTCGAGCTTGACGATATAGCGGTTGCTGAGCCGCCAGCCGTAGTACCCCTCGTTAAGACGCGCAGCTGCCCAGGTCAGCTGGAAATACAACCCGGTTGCATTGGTTTTGCGGTATCCGAGCGGGAACTCGATCTGATCCGCGCTGGGCTGCGGGCTGCTGAGCCAGTTGCCGGAATATTCCAACGCCGCCAGCAACAGACGCGGGTTGACACTGAGCTGTTCCGAGACGCGATTGATGATCTCCGGGCCGCTCAGCGTGATCCCGCCGACCTCCTCTGTGTAGCGGTTCAGATAGCCGGGTTGTTGCTGGACGAGTGTGGCCAGATCAATGCCAGCCGCGCTCTTGCCATTCACCAGCTCGCTGTCTGGGATTAACTTGATCGATGGCGAGCTACCCTCGACGGGCAACATAACTTTTAGGGTTTGGCCGATGCGCACGATGTCGCGGGAGATGCCATTCAGTTTGCGCAGGTCTTCGAGCGACATGTCAAACTGGATGGCGATGCCGCCGAGCGTGTCTCCACGCACGACGACATAGTCAGATGCCACGGACCCGGCATTGGGCACACCACGCACCACGTCGAGCGTGGGCTCAGGCAGGCGCGTGCCGAGTACGATCGGCAGCGGCGTCACTGTGGGCTGGGGTGGCAATGGCGTGGCTGTGTCGCTCAGCTGCACGACCTCCGGCTCCGAGCTGGATGCGGACGCGACTGGCGTGGGCTGGCTCGGTGGGAGCGGTGTGGGTGGCACTTCAGGGGATGGCAGCGGTGTCTGGGCTGCGCAGGCGGAGATAGCGAATGCCAAGGCGAGCGCAGCACATTTGTGCCGAATCTGGGTGCAACGCGATGCTGTAAAACGCGACATCCGCCGATTATTTCACGTAATTTTCCGGAAAAGTGACGGCATTTTGACGATGTCACTACGCGATTGCAACGCGATCTTCAACAATTACTACGCATAAAGACGTACGACAAAAAACTTAGGCTATACTCTCGCGCGGTCGTAGCTGATTGTTGGCTGCGCAGAGGAAGGGCCGTGTTCTATGGTTACACAAGCACTTTTTGACACTGGGTTACGCCTTGATCAGTACATCGCGACCATCGCCTTGAACAAGGAGAACTTTCGCGCCAATTTTATCAAGGCCATTGAGGCGTATTCGGCTGAAGACATCGTGTTTTTCCGCTCATTGCCGGAAAAAGTCAACGTTGTTGTGATCACAGATGATGACAATCCAGACGGGCTGCGAGACGTCCCGCTGATTGGCCGGATCTCGGTTGAAGTTGGGCGGATAAATTTGCGCGTATTTCGGCTGTCCACACATCAAGCGGAATCCGACGCCTTTGTGGCTGAGATCGGGATGGACAAAGCGGAACGCAGCCAGCTGCCCGTCATCGCATGGTTTTCGAGCGATATGAATTTGCTTGGTGCGCATATTCGCCGCCTACCGCAGCTGCATGACGATATGGTCCAGCGCCAACTGGATTGGGTGCAGGCGCACCCGGAGGTAAAAGACGCGGGTTTGCCCATTGAGAAGATGACACCGGTGACGCGCACCCGCATTACGCAGGCGGTCTTCGCACTGACGCCGGAGCAACGGCTGGCCTGGGGCAAAAAGACCGTGTTGGCCTGGCGCACCATTTTGGACGGATTGACTGCATCAAAAAAAAATGATGAGCAGTCTGTGACGCCGCGCGCGCCGGCCGCGCCAGGCCTGCCAGCGGATGCACAGCCAAAGGCGCCATCGGCTCCAGCCGAACGCGCGCCGGCGCGCCGGATCAACAGCGCCGCGCCCGCAAAACCTGACAGAAGCTGACAGTTTTAGGCTCAACCATTGACCTTCTGCGCTGTTTGGCATATCATCGAACAACCGTTCTAATAGCACAAACTCACGGTGGGCGATGCAATTATTCGCCCGCCACAGATATGATGCGCGCTAAGCACATCAGTTAGCAGGAGGCAGTATGTATCAAAGTATTACCGTTGTTGGACGTCTTGGGCGTGATCCCGAGATGCGCTATCTACCGAATGGCGACCCGGTTACGTCGTTCAACATCGCAACCGATCGCGTTTACAACGATCGGGGCGGCCAGAAAGTCAAAGAGACCACCTGGTTCCGCGTGTCCGTTTTTGGCAAACAAGCTGAGACCGCCAATCAGTATTTGAACAAAGGCAAGATGGTGCTTGTTGAGGGCCGCTTGAAACCGGATCCCAAATCTGGTGGACCAGCGACCTACACCAAGCAGGATGGCAGCACGGGCGCGAGCTTTGAGATCGTGGCGCAAAACGTCCGTTTCTTGAGCCCGCGCGATGAAGCCAGCGGCGGTGGCGGTGGCGATGCCGGTGGCGGCGAGCCAGACAGCGGCGGTGGCAGCGACGACATCCCGTTCTAGGCGGTACGCCTTAGAAACGTGGTCGACGCCTGAACCATGCCCGATTGGGTCATGTGAGACAGGGGCAGCCACGTGTGCGGCCAAACAACTGGACCCGGCGACTGTGTGTCGCCGGGTCTTTTGTTTGGGCTCTACGGTCTGCGAGGTTTTAGAATCGGGTCATGGCAACAGATCAACCACCCCAGAATGCGCAGCAGCTGCAAGTTGAGATCCCACAGACGCTCGAGGCTGTCTATTCGAATTTTGCGCTGATCCAGCACTCGCCGTCTGAGTTCGTAATCGACTTTGCGCGCATCTTGCCGAACATGCCATCTGCCAAAGTGGGCGCGCGCATCATCACCACGCCGATGCATGCAAAGCTGCTGTTGCGGGCATTGCAGGGAAACATCGAGCGCTACGAGGCTCAATTTGGGCCGATTTATGTGCCGCAGGGCGACGGACTGAGCAGCCAACTGTTTGGCGGCGGGTTGCCGCCGACGGTCAAGTAGGGCGGGTCATCGGTCAGCCGTTGGGTTTGTGTGCAATAAAATCGTATACTTGCAATGTTTGTATACGGATGCGTTGTCACAATCTCCATATTTGTTCGCATTGTTCTCCGCCGCACGTATCTGCCAAAATGTCTGATAGGAGTATTTTGCAAGAAATGAAAGGCAAGACAAGATTCTTTAGCGTTGTAGCTGCTTTGGCGGCTGCCTCGGCCGCATTGACAGCGCCCGGCACAATTAGCAACGCACAAACTGGCGGCAAGAAGAATTATCTTCCGCTGATGTATCGTGATTTCCCGGCACCGCCCACGGTTTTCGGGATTCACTATGACTTTGGACCCAGCGGGGCGCTAACAACCACTCAGTTTGATCGCTTGACTGATACAGCGAGCTCATGGACACGATTGCAGCCTGGATTGCGCTGGTCCTTGGTTGAAGCGACTGAGGGCACGTATGACTGGAGCGTCGTTGCACCGCTGGAAGAACAGCTGCGCAACCTAGCGTCACGCAATGTAAAGATCTCGCTCGTCATTAATCAGACACCGAGCTGGGCGCAACAGATTCCGAACAAGTATTGCGGGCCCGTTAAGCCGGCCAAATTTGCGCGTATGGGCGCATTCTTTGCAGAGGCTGTCAAACGTTACAGCGTAGCGCCGTATAACGTCGAGTATTTCGAGTTTCAAAATGAACCGGATGCGTTCTATATTGACAACGGCACCGAGGATCGTTCACTGTTTGGTTGCTGGGGGAATACGAGCGATGCGTTCTTTGGCGGACGTGAATATGGTGCCGCGCTAAAAGTTGCGTATCAAGCTGCAAAACAAGCAAACCCTCGCATTAAATTTATGGTTGGAGGGTTGCTGATGGATTGCGATCCTGCAGTCAAGGTGGCTGTATCGCAGGCAAATTTTTCGAAGGCGCATTGCAAACCATGAGGTAATTTCGATGGCGTGAGCTTCCATGCATACGACGTGATCAATGGCGTTATGCCGCATTGGGCGTACAAATGGCCTGGATTTGGTTCCAATGAAACAAGGGACCGCATTGCATTGCAAAAAGCAAAATTCCTGAGGGACAAAATGCCGAGCTGCAAATTGACTGGAAAATTTTTGATGAACTCTGAAGTTGCGCTTTGGTTTTGGTTCCCTGGCGGCGGCACATTCACTCAACCTGAGCGTGAATGACAAAGGCATACTATGTGCACAATCGTATTCGGCTGCGATCAGAGGGCTTGGTGGCCAACATCTGGTTCGAGATAAACGGCTGGAATGGCTCTGGTCTGATCAAGTCGGATGGTTCTGAAACCCAAGCGTAGTCGGCGTTTAAGCACGCAGAAGATGATTGGTGGCGCGCGAAAGGGCCGCTGATTGCATCGACAGATTTCGGTGGGATTCCGAATGTTTCGGATATAAATCAAGCCGGGTGGAATCACAGGTATGGGTCGTGTGGACGAAAGATGGCGTCGAACGCCGGCAACATTAAGCCAGACACCAAGCGCGGTAACTGATGCACTGGGTGTATCCCAGGCACTTCGAACATCAAAGTGGGCGTAAAGCCGATTTACATAGAGTTTTAACCATACTGCGATTATCCGAAGCCCGGCACACTTGTGTGCCGGGCTTTTTTTTATCTTGACTCATCACCGCGCGCAGCACCCGCCCGGCCGTCAGTTTGCCGCTGATCGCGCGGCCGCCGAGCACCACGCTGGCGAGCTTCGTGCGCAGATCGGCGCGGCGATTGGCGACGGCGACCAGTGTGTTCAACAACCAGGCCTTGTCGCACAGGTGATCGCGCACAAACATGCAGAATTCAAACAGCGACTGAAAGTGCGCGCGCAACTCGGCGTCGTAGGCGCGGTAGCGCGCGGTTGAGAAATCGCCATCCGCCAGCATGCCAGCCATATGCGTCGCCGCGATGCGGCCGGATTCGAGCGCATAGTCAATGCCCTCACCGGTGAGCGGGTTTACCAGCCCAGCCGCTTCACCCACCAGGAAAATGCGCTCGGCGTAGGTTGGGGCGGTGGTGAAATCAGCGCGCAGCGGGTAACTCTTGAGCGGCCCGGTCTGGCGCGCATCGCGCAACATCTCGCGCACGGCCGACCCGGCCACAAACTGTTCAAACACCGCCGATGCCGGCAGCCCGGGCTTGCGCAAAAAATAACCGGCGCCGATGTTGGCTGAGCGTGGTCCGGTCGGGAAGATCCAGCCATAGCCGGGCAGCGGGACGCCGTCAAACCGCAATTGCCAGATGTCGCTCAGGCCGGCCACATCGTCGAAATAGGCACGCGCCGCAATCATGGTGTCGGGCTGTTTGCTCAAAATCCCCAGCCGCGTCAGCAGCGCGGTGTTGGCGCCTGTCGCAATCACAGCAAGCCGCGCGTCGAACGTCACCTGAGTGCCGGCCGCTTTGCACCTGAGCTGCACACCCGCAGCGCTCGACGTGATGGATTCGACGCTGACGCCGGATTCAAATCTCGCGCCGCTGCTGAGCGCACGCTGGCGGATGCTGTCGTCCAACGTGAAGCGCGGCAGCACATATGAGAACGCCGGCAACGTGTCCGAGGCTGGAATCGGCGATTGCGTGGTGCGGCGGTTGGGCGCCACGACTTCAAAGCGGTTGATGCGCTGACCGTGCTGGCTGAGGGCACCAAGCAGGCCCATGTCCTGCAACATACCCACCGCGCGCGGTGTCAATCCATCGCCGCAGGTTTTGTCGCGCGGGAAGATGCTCTTGTCGAGCAACAGCACGCTCACTCCGCGCTGCGCCAGGTAATGCGCGGCAGCCGATCCTCCGGGGCCAGCGCCAACAATCGCGACATCAAATCGCTGCGTCATGACAAATATTCTCCCCGATTTCAGCAGCCACTCATGTTTAGCGCGACTAACATGGTGAAAGCATTCGGCCGCACCGATTTCATTGCTGCTTTCGTTGGAGCACCATGCAAGATCTCATTAGTACCTGAAACAGCCTTCCAGAGCGTGACGCTGTTCGCCGCCGGTGTAAGCCTCGTCGGCAGCGGTATTGACGCGTTGCGCGCACACGCGCGGCACTGCCGGCAGTTTCGAAAGACCGCCGGAACGATCACGCGCGTTGACTGGCCAGCCAACACATCTGAGTTGGCGCGCATTCCGTATCAGATACATATTGCGTTTCGCACCGAACGCGGCATTGCGCGCACATTTTCCCCGGTGCAACTATCGGAATATGGCATGGTTCACAAAGCCGGTGAGCGTGTTTCCGTCTGGTATCTTCCGGACTATCCCGAAAAAGCGCAGCTTCAAGCGCCGACGCAGCTCGTGATGCGCGGCACATTCGGTGTTCTCTGTGGCCTGTTGGTCGTAGGCTGGGTCATGCTGAGTTGAGGTATATTTCCGGTTACACGGATGCAACGCAACTTCAATAATACCGACGATAACGACGACGCCTAAAAGGCGCCGCTTGGTTCGTCACGTGTAAATCAACAGCTGTGAAACTAAGGGTCGCCTAACAGGGCGACCCTTTTTCGTTGGGAGTAGAGACAATGTTCAAGACACACACCTGCGGGGAACTTCGCAAAGAACACATTGGCCAGACGGTCACGCTGGCGGGCTGGGTCCTGCGTCGGCGCGATCACGGCGGCGTGATTTTTCTTGACCTGCGTGATCGTTTCGGGCTCACCCAGCTCACGATCAATCCGACCAGCGCCGAAGCCGAGAGCTTTCAGCGCGCCGAAACCGTGCGCAACGAATTTGTGGTTCAGGTGACCGGTGAGGTCACCGCGCGGCCGGCTGGCATGACCAATGCAAAAGTACCGACCGGCGATATCGAGCTGATCGTCAAAACGGTTGTGATCTTGAACGCGGCCAAAACGCCGCCCTTCGACATCGACAGCGATGGCATGGACACGCGAGAGGATCTTCGCTTGCAATACCGCTTTCTCGACCTGCGGCGCGAGCGCATGACGCACAATCTGACCGTGCGGCATCGGATGGTGAAATTTATTCGCGACTATCTGGACGCGCGCGGCTTTCTCGAAGTCGAGACGCCGATCCTGGTCAAGAGCACGCCTGAAGGCGCGCGCGAGTATCTGGTGCCGAGCCGCGTGCACCCCGGTGAGTTCTATGCGCTCCCGCAAAGCCCGCAGCAGCTCAAACAACTGCTGATGGTCGGCGGCATCGAGCGTTACTTCCAGATTGCGCGCTGCTTTCGCGATGAAGACCAGCGCGCCGACCGTCAGCCCGAGTTCACGCAGCTCGACATGGAGATGAGCTTTATCGACCGCGACGATATTCTGGCCGTGGTCGAGGGCCTGCTGACGGAGTTCGCGGAGAATCAGGCCGCGCTGCATGGCAAGAGCCTGATGTTCAAGCCTTTCAAACGCATGCCGTTTGACGAGGTGCTTGAGCGCTACGGCCGCGATAAACCGGATATTCGATACAGCATGGAGCTGTTCGATGTCAGCGCACCGTTGCAAGGCACGGAGTTTCTGCCATTTCAGGCAAAAAACGTCAAGGGGATCGTGGCCACTGGTTGCGCGACCTACACGCGCAAACAGACCGATGACCTGACGGACTTTGTCAAAAAGCAGGGCGCCAAGGGCCTGGTCGTGCTGTGGCACGACACAGAGGGCTATCGCGCTAGCGGGGCTGGTTCGAAGCTGAGCGACGCCGAGAAGGCCGCGATTGCACAGGCCAGCGCCTCCAAGCCGGGTGATCTGGTGCTGATGGTGGCCGACGACAATCGCAATCTGGTCAACGAGGCGTTGGGCGAACTGCGCCACGAGCTGGGCATCCGCCTCAAGCTCGGCGACCCGAACCAGCTCGCGTTCTTGTGGGTGCTGGACTTCCCGAGCTTTATCAAAGATAACGAGACCGGCAACTGGGCGGCCAACCACCACTTGTTTACCGCGCCAAAAGACGAGTATCTGGACACGCTCGAAAGCGATCCTGCTGGCGCGCGCAGCAAGCAATACGACCTGGTCTGCAACGGCTACGAAGTCGCGGGCGGCTCGATCCGTATTCACCAGCGCGAGCTGCAGGAGCGCGTGATGCGCATTCTCGGCCTGTCGATCGAAGAGGCGCGCAAGAAATTCAGCCACATGCTGGATGCGTTTGAGTTCGGTGCGCCGCCGCACGGCGGGATCGCGCCCGGCGTCGACCGTCTCGTGATGCTGTTCTGTGGCGCGCCAAACCTGCGCGAGGTGATCGCGTTTCCGAAGAACCAGCAGGCGGCGGATGTCATGCTCGGTGTGCCATCGCCGGCCACCGACAAGCAGATCAAAGATTTGCATATCAGGCTGGCGTAACGCGCGTTCATAGCGCGGACCCAAACAGAAACCATGTTCAAAGCCGCCGTCTTTCTCATGCTCTCGCGTGGCGACGAGATCCTGCTATTGCGGCGGTGCAACACCGGGTTTAAAGACGGTGAGTACGGCCTGGTGGCCGGGCATGTCGAGCAGGGTGAGAACGTCACGCACGCGGCGGTCCGCGAAGCGCGTGAGGAGGCTGGCATCGAAATCGATCCGGCTGAGTTGCACTTCGCGCATGTGATGCAACGCCATAATCCGGATGGCACGATCTATTTCGACTGTTACTTTCGCGTGACGCGCTGGGGCGGCGCAATTGTCAACGCCGAGCCGCACAAGTGCGACGATCTGCGCTGGTTTCGGCGCGATGGGCTGCCGGAGAACACGATCGACCATGTGCGGCAGGCGATTGAAGCTGTGTTTGTGCGCAACGCGCCGTTTAGCACGATCGGCTGGTGACGCCGGGTCGTAGAATCCTGGCATGTATGTCTGAAACACGCCGCGCTGCCAGCGTTCTCGTCGATCAACTGCGCATCCATGGCGTGGAGCGCATCTTTACTGTGCCAGGCGAGAGTTTTCTGGATGTGCTTGACGCACTGGTCGACACGCCGGAGATTGCGCTGCACACCGCGCGCCAGGAAGGCGGGGCGGCGTTTATGGCCGAAGCCTATGGCAAGCTGACCGGCAAACCCGGCGTGTGCTTCGTCACGCGCGGGCCGGGCGCGAGCAACGCCAGCATCGGTGTGCACACCGCGTTTCACGACAGCACGCCGCTCCTGCTGTTTATCGGGCAGGTGGCGCGCGGCTTTTTGGGCCGTGAGGCGTTTCAAGAAATTGACCTGGCGCGCATGTTCGCGCCAATCAGCAAGTGGGTGGTCGAAATCACCGATGCTGCGCGCATCCCGGAACTGCTCGCGCGCGCGTTTCAGCTGGCGGTCTCCGGGCGCCCCGGGCCTGTGGTGATTTCACTGCCGGAGGACATGCTGGCCGACCGTGTGACGGTTGCCGATGCGCGGCCGTATCAACGTGTGCAAGGCGCGCCGAGTGCTGCGCAGATGTCGCATCTGCAGACGTTGTTGCTCGCGGCCAGACAACCCCTCGTGATTGTCGGTGGCGGAGATTGGGATGCGCAAGCCGTCGCCGATATTCGCGAGTTCGTGGCGACGCAGCAGCTGCCCGTGGTCGCCAGCTTTCGCGCGCAGGACATCATCGACAACACCTTATTGCACTATGTCGGCGCACTCGGGTTGGGTGGCGACCCGGCTGTCAAACAGCTGATTCGGCAAGCCGATGTGTTGCTTGTGATCGGCGATCGCTTGAGCGAGTTGCCGATGGACGATTACACGTTGCTCGCGGTGCCGACGCCGGCGCAGACGCTGGTGCACGTCTTTCCGGATCCGGACGAGCTTGGCCACGTGTATCAAGCCGCGCTGCCGATTGCATCCGGGATGCCAGAGTTTGCGCGCATGGCGCGCGCGCTTGCGTTCCCAGCGCAGCCGCTCTGGCTGACCTGGTTGCGCGAGGCGCGTGAACGATTTGAGCGGCATATCGTGCCGCCGCCGTCTTCGTTAGAAACGCTCGATTTGGGTTCGGTGTTCGCGCATCTGCGCGAGGCCCTGCCGGCCGACGCCATCATCACAAACGGCGCGGGCAATTACACCGCGTGGGTGCATCGCTATTTGCCATTCACGCACTGGCGCTCGCAGGTCGCGCCGGTCAACGGCACGATGGGTTATGGCGTGCCTGCCGCAGTTGCGGCAAAACTGACGCACCCGGCGCGCACGGTGGTGGCGTTTGCCGGCGATGGCTGCTTTCTGATGAACGGGCAGGAACTGGCCACCGCGCTGCACTATGACGCCAGGATCCTGGTCATTGTGATGAACAACGCGCAGCTGGGCACGATCCGCATGCATCAGGAGCGCCGTTTCCCCGGCCGCGTCATCGGCACCGATCTGATCAACCCAGACTTCGCAGCATACGCCCGGGCGTTCGGCGCGCACGGTGAAACGGTAAAGATGACGGCCGAATTTGCGCCGGCGCTCAAACGCGCCCTGGCGTCAGGCACCAGCGCGCTGATCGAGTTGCGCTACTAACCTGCGCGCGAAGCGCAAGCCGCGTCGGCGCTGACCGGCATTCACGCTTCGTTGACGGTACACTCTGCGAACACACATGTCATTCGCATTGCGCGCCTATCACCCCAGCGACCTGCCGGCGCTCTATCGCATCTGTCTGCTGACCGGCGACAGCGGCAACGACGCCAGCGCCCTGCACCGCGATCCTGAGCTGCTTGGGCACTTGTATGCCGCGCCTTATGTGGCATTTGAACCTGCGCTGTGTTTGGTGCTCACAAACGACGGCACGCCGTGCGGCTATGTGCTCGGCACAGCAGATACTGCGGCATTTTTACTGCGCTGTGAATCCGACTGGTGGCCAATATTGCGAGCGCGTTATCCGCTGCCTGTTGCCGCCGATCAGAGCGCGGATGCCGAGCTGATCCGCTCGATGCACAGCGTGCGCGCCGTCTTCCCGGAACGCGCACCCTACCGCGCGCATCTGCATATCGATGTGTTGCCTGAAGGGCAAGGGGCCGGGTGGGGCAAACGCATGATGCTGGCGTTTTTTGAGCTGTTGCGTGGGCGGGGTGCGCCAGGCGTGGCGCTCGGCGTCAGTCCGAAAAACGCCCGCGCGATGGGCTTCTACGAGCACCTTGGCTTTCACCGCCTCGCAACACCGGCTGAGCGCGTGGCCTATGGCCTGTGGCTATGAAACCGCTGTACGGCGGCGTGTGATTGCGGTGAATACAAATAACCCGATCCACACCGCCAGACCGAGCAGGCTGAGCTGGATGCCGCGCGCGACCGACGCCGGCGCAAACTCGAACTCAAGCGAACCCACGCCTGCTGGCAGCACAACTTCGCGAAAGAGTGTGTCTGTGCAGCGGATCTCAACTGTTTGGTTGCCCGCCCGCGCGATCCACCCTGGGTAACAGCTGTCGCGCAGCACCAGCGTCTGAGGGGCGTTTGGATCTGCGCTCCAGGTCAGCCGCACCTGCTCGGGCGTGCGCTGCTCGATTTGTACATTCGTCAGCGGCGCCTCGCGCACAAATGCGCGCGGACCGATGTCGCTGACGAAATGATAGATCTTGACATCGCCGGAGTAGACCAGCCGCACGAGCGCATCAGCATGGGCAATCTGGGTGGAAAACGTGTTGTCGCGCGCGTCGATCAGGGTGATCCCACGCAACACCGGCGGGTTTGCAGCGCCCGCGAGCACGGGGCGCATGCTGGCGACCAGCGGCCGGCGCGCGCCGTTCCAGCGCAGCACGGTGTGAAAGCCATCCGGTGGCGGATTCGCCGGCACTGTGGCGGTGAATATTTCTGTCAGCTGGTTGTCGAATGTAATCTCGACTGTCGCCACTGCGCTGCCGACGGTTGGGCTGATCGCGCCAAACACCAGACCCATCGCGGTGGCGTCATAGGGTTCGAGCGAAAAGTCATGTTTGTGCGTCAGCGGTGTGCTGAACAGCAGGTCGTAAAACACGCCATCGATAAACACGTCCTGTGTTTTGTCGGCCACGATGTAGCGCACGCCCATCTCGCCCAGCCAGCGTTGATCGGGCACTGTCTTAAGAAACTCGCGCAGCCGGCCGTCCTTGGCCTTATCGGATGCAAATTGTTGCGTGTACTCGACAAACCGGCGCGTTGGCAGCAGCCCGCCGTCATAGCCGTCCACGCTCGCGATGCGATACAACAGCGGAAGATTTGGCGACAGGATCTCCTTGTGTTTTGAGGCGATCAGGCGATCGTAGATCTCGTCTGCCGACAGGCTGCCCGCGAAGATCGCTTCTTGCTCGCGTTTATCGCCGGGATCAAAAAACAGTCCGGACAGCGCGAGCACACGGCCCTCAGTCAGCGTGTTTTCATTGCGCAGATGCGCGACGGCCGGGCGCAGATCGCGCAGTGCCCCGGCATCGGTTGCGCGGTTGTAGGGTTGAAACTGCGCGGCTGCGAACATCTCCAGCGCGAACAGCGCGGCGAACCCGGCGGCGGCAAAGCGCGGTTCAGGCCGCCAGGCGAGCAGCGCGATCAGTGTCGTCGTGGTCAGCCAGGCGCCTGCCCAGGCCAGCAGCACGCCGCGCGCCGGCAGCGTTTGATACTCGGGCTCAGGGGAGATGCGCGCGCCAAGCCACAGGCCGATCGCAATGCAGCCGCTCAACCCAAGCCAACCGATCAGCCAGCGCCGCGCCGTGTGTTGACCGTGCGGGTCTGTCAGCGCCTGCACGCCAAGCCCGATCAACAGCGCTGCACCGAGCGCGAACAGCACCAGCCAGCGCGCCTGCGCGCGAAACAGGTTGAACCCGGGCAGCACTTTGTAGAGCACATTGAACACCGGTGTGACCACGCCGAGCGCCAGTAGCAAACCGGTCGCAGTCAACGCCAACGCCAGCCAGCGCTGCGCGCGCGATGCCGGCGACAGCGCGCCGTGCAGCGCCAGCGCCAACCCGGAGACGCCGATATAGGCAATGTATTCTGGAAACAGCGGGTCGCCATAGGTTGGCAACAGCGCGCGCGCAATTACCCACGGTCGCCATGAAAACGCGCCGGCCTCGTTAAACGGCAACCCCCCGGCGCGAAACGACTCGCGCGATAGCTCAAGCGTCGGCAGCAATTGCGCGCTGGCGATCAGAGCAGCCAATAGGGCAGCGGCGGCAAGCGCAAAGAGCGGCGCGAACTCAGCGCGCGCAGGGCGGCGGCGTGTCTTAAGCATCGTCAGCATCAGGTTCAGCACAGCAATCAGGCCGACGCCGACACAGGCGATATACAGAGATTGTGTGTGCCCGGCAGCCAGTTGCAGGGCAATCAGCGCGCTCAACAGCGCCACGCGAACGCGTGTCCGCAGCGGCGCGCTGACGCCCCAGGCGCACCATGGCAACCAGGCCAGTACCTGCAACTGGTTTAAATGCTCGATCTGCGCGCCAAGGTAGCCGCCAAGACCAAATGCAAGCGCGCTCGCGAACGCGGCGGGCCGCGCGAGCCCGAGCCCGCGGCAGACCAGCACATACGCGCCGATCGTGGCGATCAACAGATGCAGCACGATGTTGATCGCGACCGCGCGTTCGACCGGTAACCCGCTCAACGCAATATTTGGAGGATAAAACACGCCGGCCTGCGAATTTGCCAAAAATGGCGCGCCCATAAATGTGTATGGGTTCCAGAGCGGCAGCGTGCCGTCGCGCAACGCAGCCGCGGCGAAATCGCGCAGCGGATAGAAATACAGCAGCAAATCGCCGCGCGCAATGATGCGCCCACCCGGGCCGAGTTTCCAACAGGCAAGCAGCGTGAGCAGCGCAAGCAGCACCGGCACTGCCAGTGCGCGCAGACGTGATGACACCGGGCTATCTTATCCGGAGTCGCACAGCAGAAAGTGCTTAGGGTGCATTTTTCTAAAGGGGAGCGGCAATTGACGTGGCCCCAGTGCGCACCAGCCGGGTCCGCAGGCCGTAAACGGCCATGCTCAGATACGAAGCCCTGGGCTGCATGCCAGCGCGCACAGGATTGGCGTCGTTGTGTGAATGCCGGATAAAACGGCCGCCACGCGCGCAAGTTGTTGCCATCAGCCCAGGGCTTCGTATCTGAGCATGGCCGTTTACGGCCTGCGAACCTGGCAGGCCTAAGCATTGGCTTCGCCGTGACGTTCCCCTTTAGAAAAATGCACCCAGTGCTTAAAGTGCCTGAGGTGCATAAAGTGCTTAACGTGTCGAATGCCACTACGTTAAGCACTTTATGCACCTCAGGCACTTTAAGCACTTTCTTCCGCAAGGCCGCGTAGCAGTCGGATGATCCCGGCGCTGATGCGCTCGAGGCTATAGCCGGCGTCCGTCAAACGCAGCGCCTGAAACACTTGCGGCTGCAAGATGCCGAGCAAGGCGTCGGCGATCATCGGCACGTCGAGCGACGCATCGAACTCGCGCGTGCGGATGCCGCTCTGCATGAGCCCGATCACGGTCATGCGCATCCATGCGAACGGCGAACTGGTCGGCAGCGCCGCGCCGATCGCGCCTGCGATGCCTTCGTGCTGGGCGGCGCATAGCAGGGGGGCGTGACGCTCGTTGAAATACACGAGCGCGTCGAGAAACCACTCCAACTGAGTCAGCCGTGGCGATTGCTGTGTCGATTGCGCGCGCAGGTGCGCCAGAACGGTGTTCTGAAAATCCACCATCTGCGAGTCGAGCAGGGCCATGCACAACGCGCCCTTGTTGGCATAGCGACGATAGAGCGTGCCCTGGCCCACGCCAGCGGCCTTGGCGACATCCTGCATGTTTACGTTGACGACACCGCGCTCTGCGAACAGCTGATCTGCAACCGTCAGAATGCGGCGGCGGTTCTCGGCGGCGTCACTGCGCTCGTGGCGCCCTGAGTATTCGCCCACGCGCAACGTGATCGGCGCAACTGCTGCGGATTCCAAGACTGGTATTGATTTCGACGGTTGCGCAGCCATTGGGTTGAGTTTAGCCGGGTTTGATGGGGTCATTGATGCTTCCTGCTTGACAAGCGGACAACTGTCCGTTATAGTTCAATTATAAGCGGACATGCGTCCGATTTCAAGTAGGAGAAATAAACACTATGGCATGGGCAATTGATAATGGTCATTCTGCGGTCAACTTCAGCGCTCGTCACATGATGCTGAGCACGGTCCGCGGTCAGTTTAGCAAATTTTCGGGCACGCTTGACTTCAACGAAGCCGATCCGGCAACCTCGACCGTCAATGTGACGATCGAAACCGCCAGCATCGAATCGCGCGACGAGAAGCGCGACGGGCATCTGAAGTCGCCCGATTTCTTTGATGTTGAGAAGTATCCGACGATGACGTTCAAGAGCACGTCTGTCAATAAGACAGGCGACAACACCGCAAAGATCACCGGCGATTTGACGATCAAAGATGTGACCAAGCCGGTCGTGTTGGATGTTGAGTATCACGGCCAGGCCAAGGCGCCGTGGGGCACGACCAGCGCCGGGTTTTCGGCAAAAACAAGCATCGACCGCAAGGACTGGGGCCTGACCTGGAACGTCGCGCTCGAGACCGGCGGCATCCTGGTCGGCGACAAGATCAACATCGAGATCGATCTCGAAGCCGTCAAGCAGTAACAGGTGGTCTGGAAACAGCGCCCCGGTATTTTGCCGAGGCGCTGTTTCTACCTCCCATCGTCGGATTTTGGGCGGAGCGGCCGCCAATGGGCATTGCCGAGCCCATGACTCACTATGACAACACAAGCCATCGACCCTGGAACTGTGATCGGCCACGTGCACCTGCAGGTGTCTGATCTCGATCGCTCCGTCAAGTTTTACTCAGAGGCATTTGGCTTCGAATTGCAGCAGTACTACGGCGACAGCGCGGCATTTTTGTCGGCTGGCGGCTATCACCATCATCTCGGGTTGAACACGTGGAACAGCAAGGGCGCCGGCCCAGCATCACGCCGAGCGCCCGGGCTGTATCACTTTGCAATTCTGTATCCGACGCGCCAGGCGCTGGCCATCGCGTTTAAGCGGTTGATCGACCGTGGGGTCGAAATCGATGGCGCATCCGATCATGGCGTGAGTGAGGCGATTTATCTGCACGACCCCGATGGCAACGGCATCGAGATTTATCACGACCGCCCGCGCGCCGAGTGGCCGCGAATCGCCGACGGCACGCTCAGCATGACCACCGCAGCACTGGATTTCGAATCACTGTTGAACGAATTGCCGTAGGGTAGCGGTTAGGTCAGCTTCTATATAGTCAGCGCTGATGACATTGGCTCGGCGATAGAACTGTTACGGGAGTCATACGCGTTAGCGCTGAAGCAACAAGGGCTCACCGTTGGCTGATGTATTTCTCGCGCAACGACTCCAGATGATGCAGCTCGTGTCCGGCGATGATCCATGCGATCGCGCGCACGCTCATCGGGTTGCCGCTGGCCACGCCCGCGCGCAGCCAGCCGTCATCGTCGAGGCCGTCAAAAAGGTGAATCGTGGCCGCGCGATTATGCTCCCACTCATCCAGTAGCTGCGCCAAGGTGCGCGCGTTGAAGCGCGTGTTGTCGACCCACGGGTCTGGCATCATGCCCGGCAACGGATGCGTCTCGCCACGCGCAAACCACAACGCGCGAAAAACATACAACCGCTCGCAGTCGATCAGATGGCCGACGATCTCTTTGATGCTCCATTCGTCTGGGGCCGGGCGCGTGCTGGCAGCAGCATTGGGGATGCCGTGCGCGAGCGCGCGCAGGCCGCCGCGCTGATCACTCAACGCGCGCACGATATCCTGATTGCCGCGCAGTTCGTTGATATACGTAAAGTAATAAGGCTGGCATTCACTTTCTGCGGGGAATTGGGTTCTTGGGTTCATACAGGTGTGCCGCCGCGTGGCGTTGCATGATCGTGGCACGCAAACATGACATCTGCTGGCATGTATTGCGGTGTGCGCATGCGCTAGACTAGCGTCCACTATGACTATTCACATTGAGGTTTGGTCGGACTTCGTCTGACCGTTTTGCTACAAAGTTTTCTTCAGTTTGGAGAAACTCAAAAAGGAATTTGACGTCGCTATTCACTGGCGGTCGTTTGAGCTGCGCCCGGCTGGTTCACCGCCGATCTCGCCCGACTATCTCAAACGCATCGAAGCCTCGCGTCCGATATTCGCGCAGGCGATGAAAAAAGACCACGCTGTCGAGATCAACCCCGGGCCGTTTGGCATCAATTCGCGCCCGTCGCTGGTGGTCGACAAGCTGGCCGAGGCTCAAGGGGTGGGCGAGGCCTATCACCTGGCAGTCCTGGATGCGTACTGGTCGCGTGGCAAAGATATCTCGGATACCGCCGTTTTGCAGGAGATTGCAGGCTCTGTTGGCCTGCACTCGGACGCCGTCGCCGCCGCTATTGCAGACCCGGAATACATCAAACAGGTAGATGCCGACATTCAACAGGCGCGCGACTACGGGCTCGATGGCGTGCCGGCAGTCGTGTTTGACGCGAAATATCTGGTCATGGGTGCGCAACCCTACGAAACGTTTGCAGGCGCTGCGCGCAAAGTGCTTTCGGCGTAACGGCGCGGATTGCGGACGGCCATCCGCAATCCGCTATCGAATATCATAGGCCGCACGCCTATGAGCACAATGCAATCTTCATCGCTGCCCATTGACTACGCTGAATGGCGGCCTGGCACAGCAGTCGGCGCCGGGCAGGCGATGATCCTCCCTGCCGTCTACAGCCCGCACCTGGCGAATACACGCCCGGTGCTGGTGTATTTGCCGCGCTCTTATCGCAGCGACATGCGCGCACGCTTCCCGGTCGTGTATATGCACGACGGCCAGAATCTGCTTGACCCGGCGACCAGCTATATCCGGCACGACCTGGGGCCTGGATAGTTGCATGGCGCAGCTGGCGGCTGAAGGATTGAAGCCATCATCGTCGGGTCTGGAACAACGCCGACAGGCAGCATGAATACGTGCCATTTGGCGGGCGCTGGGCGGGCACTGGTGCGGCGTATCTGCAATTTGTCGTCAACACCCTCAAGCCACTGATCGACGGCACCTTTCGCACCATCAAGAGTCGCGCCAACACCGGCATCATCGGCTCCTCGCTGGGCGGCCTGATCAGCACCCACGCTTTCTTCAAAAACGCCAGCACTTTTGGCTTTATGGGCGCGCTTAGCCCGGCCTACTGGCCGGGCAACGGCGCGATCTATGAGCGCGTCAAAAAGCTGCCCGGCAAACACGGCCGCATCTATCTCGACAACGGCGTCGGCGAGAACAGCGCGCAGCGCATGGTCAATTTCCTGACCACGTTGAAAGGCTATGCGCCCGATGTCGATCTCAAATATGTGCAGGATCCGCACGGGCAGCACGATGAGGCCTCGTGGGCGCGGCGGCTGCCGGGGGCGTTGCGATTTCTGCTGGGAAGAATCCAGAATCCAGAGTCCAGAGTCCAGACTGAATCTTTATCAGCTAAAACACGTCGGTGCTGCTTTCGGAAGCCTGGGGCTGGGTTCTGGATTCTTGCTCTCCCCTACAATTGCCGCCATGTCACGCATTTCACTCAAAGATCGTATTGTTTTTATCACTGGCGCGAGCAGCGGCATCGGCGAGGCGACGGCGCGGGCATTTGCGGCCGAAGGCGCCAAGCTCATTCTGACCGCGCGCCGCAAAGACCGGCTGGACAAGCTGGCCGAAAGAATTGGGCGTGCCGTGTCTGGCGCTCAAGCTCGATGTCACGGACCGCAAGGAGGTCGAAGCCGTTGTGGCCGGGTTGCCCGCCGAGTGGCAGGCCATCGACATCTTGATCAACAACGCCGGGTTGGCCAAAGGCGCATGCGCAAGTATCAGGACTACGACCTCGACGATGTCGACGCCATGATCGACGCCAATGTCAAGGGCGTGATGTATTGCACGCGCCTGATCATGCCCGGCATGATCGCGCGCAACCGCGGGCATATCATGAACATGGGCTCGGTGGCCGGGCACTATGCTTATCAAAACGGCACGGTATATTGCGCAACCAAGGCCGCGGTCAAAGTCATGACCGAGGCGCTCAAACAGGATTTGCTTGGGACGCCGGTGCGGGTGACATCCATCGACCCCGGGTTGGTCGACACCGAGTTCAGCGTGGTGCGCTTTAACGGCGATGTGGAGCGCGCGGGCAAGGTCTACGAGGGCATCACACCGATGAGCGGCGAGGACATCGCCGAGATGATGGTGTTTGCCGCCACCCGCCCGGAACACATCAACATCAACTTCATGGTGATCATGTCGGTGTATCAAAGCACCCCGACCACCGTGCACCGCACCGGCGTGCCGGGCTCTGAACGGCGTAGAAACGAGTCAACAGCCCCCGCCGAAGCGGGGGCCGTTGAACTGTTTCAGCGTCTGTAAACGCGCGTTTATGCTTTCGCCAGCGCGACGGCTTTCTGCGCAGCCTCGGCGGCTGTGTTAAAGGCAAACAGCCCGGCGCCGGCCAGAATGCGGTCGCCCTCTTCTTTGTTGGTGCCGGTGATGCGCGCGACAAACGGGACATTGGGCTTGATCTCATCGATGGCCTGCACGATGCCCTTGGCCACCTCGTCGCAGCGCGTGATGCCGCCGAAGATGTTGAACATCACGACTTTGACCTTCGGGTCGGCCAGAATAATGCGCAGCGCGGCGGCGACTTTGTCGGCTTTTGCGCCGCCTGCCACATCGAGGAAGTTGGCCGGGCGTGCCGCCAAAGTGCTGGATCATGTCGAGCGTGGCCATGGCCAGCCCGGCGCCGTTGACCAGGCAGCCGATGTCGCCATCGAGCGACACAAAGTTCAAATCGGCGGCGCGGGCGCTGCTTCTCAGCTTCGGTGTCTTCATCTGGGTCGCGCAACGGCTCAAGCTCCGGGTGCCGGAACATGGCGTTGTCGTCGATGACGATCTTGCCGTCGAGCGCCATCAACATCTTGCCGTCCGGGCGCTGATCGCTTTTGACAAACGCAAGCGGGTTGATTTCGGCCATCGAGGCATCGTTTGCAGCGTATACCTGCGCCAGTGATTTGGCGATTTTGATGAAATCGGCCCAGTGTGCTTTGTCGAGCCCGATGTAGGCCGCGATGTCGCGCGCCACATGGTCGGCCAGACCGACAAATGGGTCGATCGCAACCTTGACAATCTTCTCAGGCGCTTCCACCGCGACCTGCTCAATGTCCATGCCGCCCGCTGCGCTGGCCATCATCACGGCGCGCCGGCGCGAGCGGTCCATGACGATGCCGAGATAGATCTCGCTCAGGATATCGGCGGCAGGCGTAACCAGCACCTTGCGCACCGGAAAGCCTTTGATGTTGAGTTGAGGATTGCGTCGGCTTTTTCGCCAGCGCTGGCCGCATCCGGGCAATATTTAACGCCGCCGGCTTTGCCGCGGCCGCCGGTGAGCACCTGGGCTTTGACCATGACCGGTGTGTTGTAGCGAACGGCGGCTTCGTAGGCGTCATGCGCGTTGTCGGTGACCGTGCCATCCGGGGCCGGGATGCCGAATTTGCGGAAGATTTCTTTGGATTGGTATTCGTGCAGCTTCATATGTCTGATTTAGGGTGGGTGTCAAAACCTTTGACAACGACCTCGTTGGCAATTGCGATTACGCATCATATTGTAAGCGACGCAAGCGCTACATCAGGCCGGCACGGCTGCGCGCAGCAATTCTCAATCTAGGAAATAGGACGCCACAGATTACACCGATTACACAGAAAATCTGTGTAATCGGTGTAATCTGTGGCGCCTTGATAGCGCACTAACTCGGCTATTTGGCTATTTCCGCCGTGTCTTGCTTCTGGGTTGTTCGTCACTAGCCCGTATGCCAAAAGGCGTGTAGATTGTGCCTATTCATGCGTAACTACACTAAATCCAAAGCAATGTTCGAGCGTGCGCAGCGTTCTTTGGCTGGCGGTGTGTCCAGCGAGTTCCGCAAGGTGCCCGGCGCGCATCCCTTGGTGTATGTCCATGCGAAAGGCGTGCGCCTGGTGGATCTCGACGAAAACGAATATCTCGACTTCTCACTGAGTCAGGGCCCAATGGTGCTCGGGCACAGCCACCCGGAGGTTGCTGAAGCCGTCGAACGCGCCGGGCGAGCTGGGCAGCTCTATGCGGCGTTGCATCTGGCTGAGATCGAGCTGGCGGAAAAGCTGCAGGAAATCATTCCGTGCGCCGAGCTCTTGCGATTTAGCGTGACCGGCTCCGAAGCCGATCACACCGCCTTTCGCACCGCCCGCGCGGTGACGGGCCGGCAAAAATTTGTGCGTTTCGAAGGCCACTATCACGGCTGGTTCGACAACGTGTCGTATGCCATTGGTGGCGCGCTTGGTGCCATTGGCGAGCGGGAAGCGCCGATCCCGGCACCGTGGACGCAAGGGCTGCCGGCCGGCGCGCGCGACGAATTCATCGTGTTGCCGTGGAATGATCTGGCGTTGCTCGAACGTGTGGTCGAAGCGCGTCACACCGAAATTGCCGCCATCATCAACGAACCGATCATGTGCAACACCGGGTGCATCGAACCGCAGCCCGATTTTCTGCAGGGCATGCGCGCGCTGTGCGATCGCTACGGCATCGCGCTCATCTTTGACGAAGTGATCACCGGTTTTCGCGTCAACCTCGGCGGCGCGCAGACGCACTACGGCGTGACGCCGGATCTGGCTGTTTTCGCCAAGGCGATTTCAAACGGGTATCCGATCAGCGTGCTGGCCGGCAAACATCGATGGATGCAGCCGATCGCAGAGGGCAAGGTGATTCATGCGGGCACCGCCAACGCCGGCAATCCGAGCATCGCCGCGGCGGCGGCCACCATCGCGATCATGCAGCGCGACAAGGTGCACGACAAGATGCGCCGTCTTGGCCTGCGATTGGCCGATGGCCTGCGCGCCGCGGCGCGCGAGACCGGTCAACAGGTGCTGGTGCAAGGACCTGGTCCGATGGTGCATGTGGCGTTTACGTCGTTGACGCAGGCCCGGGACATGCGCGACGCGCTGCAGTTTGACAAAGCCAAACTGGGCGCCTTTGTGATGGGATTGCAGGACGCCGGTGTGCGTGTGCTCGCGCGCGGGATGTTTTATCTCTCGGCGGCGCACACCGAAGCGGATATCGACCACGCAGTGGCCTGCGCGCGGACGGTGTTCGCGCAGCTGCAGTAGACGAGCTTCCCGGCGAGACCACGCTTGTCTCGCCAACCTAGCAGTCTGTCAAAGCAAAGACTATCTTTGGCCGAATTCACCATCCCCGCGCTCCGGGCTATCCCTTACCCACAATTTGTGCGCCGGTTGGCGGCACTTCGCGCGCGAGTGCACAGAGTTAACTCCGAAAAAGCAATATCTCCCGCGCGGAGCGCGGGAGATATTGCTTTTTCGGGGGAATCCCCCTCAATTCGCGGCAAAATGATGATTTGGGTGCCGTGCTGCGTGTTACCGACTTGTGGGTAATGGAAAGCCGCTCCGGGCGGGGATGGTGAATTCGGCGCTGAAACCACTTGCCTTGACTAGAGCTCGCGGGAGTACGCTGCGATCAGCGGCAAGGCGCGCGCCTTGAATGCTTCGACCGGCATGGCCTTGAGGTCCTCGCCTGAGCGCAACCGCACTGCCACGCTGTCAGCGGCCTGCTCTTTGTCGCCGACCACCAGCATGTAAGGAATCTTCATGGTTTGCGCATTCATTATTTTCTTCTGCATGCGCTCGGAGCTGTCGTCAACTTTGGCGCGCATGCCGGCGGCGTCCAGACGCGCCTGCACAGTCTTGCAGAACTCGATGTGCCGGTCGGCGATCGGGATCAGCTGCACCTGAACCGGCGCCAGCCAGAGCGGAAATGCGCCGGCGAAGTGCTCGATCAGAAAGCCGATCAGTCGCTCGTGCGTGCTGAGCGGCGCGCGGTGCAGACACAACGGCGTCTTCTCCTGGCCGTCTTTGTCGACATATTTCAGGTTAAAGCGCTCGGGCACGGCGAAGTCGACCTGGTTTGTCGCCAGTGAGAATTCGCGGCCAATCGCGCTATAAATTTGCACATCGATCTTTGGGCCGTAGAAGGCGGCTTCGTTCTGGCGCTCGAAGAACGGCACGCCGCCGTTGGTCATTGCGCGGCGCACCATCTCTTCGGTTTTGATCCACAGCTCCGGGTTGTCGACAAACTTCTTGCCAAGGCCCTCTTTGCTGTGCAGGCTCAGGCGCATCATGTATTTGTCCACGCTGAAGATCTCGAAATAGCGCAGATACATTTTGACCACAGCCATGAACTCGCTTTCGAATTGGTCTTCCGTGACGTAGATGTGCGCATCGTTCATCTGCATGCTGCGCACGCGCATCAGCCCGAACAGCTCGCCCGACTGCTCGAAGCGATAGCACGTGCCGTATTCGGCAAAGCGCACCGGCAGATCGCGGTAGCTGCGCGGCTTTGCTGCATAGAGCTTGTGGTGAAACGGACAGTTCATCGGCTTCATGTAATACTTGATGCCGTCGTCCAGTTCCATGGGCGGAAACATGCTCTCGGCGTAGTAGGGCAGGTGGCCGCTGCGAATAAACAGATTTTCTTTTGTCAGATGCGGCGTCTTGACGCGATCGTAGCCGGCCTCGTGCTCCATCTTTTTGGCCAGCGCTTCGATCTGCTCGATCATGACCGCGCCATTGGGCTGCCACAGCGGCAGACCCGGGCCGACCTCATCGTCGAACATAAAGATCTCGAGCTCCGCGCCGAGCTTGCGATGATCGCGCTTCTTGGCCTCTTCCTGCATGTGCAGGTAATCCGCCAGCTCGTTGCTGCGTATCGAACGCCAGGCCGTAGATGCGCTGCAGCATCGGGTTCTTCTCATTGCCGCGCCAGTATGCGCCCGACGACGTATTGAGCTTGAAGGCATCCGAGTCGATCTCGCTCGTGCTGGCGACGTGCGGGCCGCGGCAGAGGTCGGTGAAGCCATCCTGCGTATACACCGAAAGAATGGCAGATGGCGCACTGCTGACAGACGTTTGCGCTCCGCCGTCGGCAGTCTGATCGCCCATGTCATCACCGGCGCCCTTCACCAGCCCGTCGATCAGCTCGAGCTTGAACGGATTGTCTTTGAACAGCGCGCGCGCTTCAGCGACCGAGACCTCGCGGCGTTCAAACTGCACGCCTTTTTTGACGATCTCGCGCATGCGCGCTTCAATCTTTGACAGATCTTCCGGTGTAAAGCCCTTTGGCACGCCAAAGTCGTAGTAGAAACCGTTTTCGATAGGCGGCCCGATCGTGGGTTTTGCATCCGGGAAGAATTCGAGCACGGCTTCGGCCATCACGTGCGCGAGCGAGTGGCGCTTTTTGTAGAGCGGCTCCGGGATGTTTTTGTCTTTGCCATACATCGGGGCGGCGGACGGTTGGCTGTTGACTGCGGACGGTGGATTGCTGCCGGCAATCGGCTGTTCACCTGCCGCCTGCGCTGCCGGAGCCACAGCCGCAACCAGCGCGGTGACTGACGCGTTTGCCAGGCGCTGGTAATCGGCCGACGTTAGCGCGAGCGATTGATCGAGACGCGCGGCGTTGAAGAAAATCTCGTCGTGCGCGAGCAAACTGGGATCGACCAGCACCGGCAGATCCGGGTTGAACGAAAAGGGCAGGATCGTGCCGGGCTCGCAGCCTGTGAGTTGTTGCGCGATTTCGGGCGACGCAAAGCTGATGTATTCGCCGTTGTAAGCGGCCTTAAGCTTGTTGAGGTCGAGGCGCGCGTCGCCAGGCACGACCGCCAGCACATATTTCTTTTCTTTTTTGCTGAGCTTGATCATGACCACGATGCACTTGGCCGCTGCGGCCAGCGCGTTGCCACGCATGCCGCTGACGATATCCGTGCGGCCTTCAGGCGCATGATCGATCTTGCGATACGAAGCGCCGTTTGCGTCTAGCAATTGGATGAGTTGGTTGTATGTGTCCATAGTATGAGATAAAAGAATCCGGAGTCCAGAGTTCAGAACTTGCGGTGATGTGTAAAACGTTCTGGTTGCGATTATGACGAAGCGGGCGCGCATGGTGGTGAGCATGCGTCCGCCAAAGATGGAGATCATGAGGCCGATGATGACCAACGCCGCAGCGAAGGCCCGCACCGGCGAAATAGTCTCGCCGAGAATCAGCGCGCTGCTGGCCATGCCGACGATCGGCACCAGCAGCCCAAACTGCGAGGTGTAGCCCGCGCCATACTTGCTGATCAGCCAGTTCCAGCTGACAAAGCCAAACAACGTCGAGCCGATAGCGATAAACAACACGCCGCCGAGCGTGACCGGCGCAAGATTGGCAAACGCGTCGAGATGCGCGGCCGGGCCGTCGATCAGCAGTGAGAGCGCGATCGTCGGCAGGATCGGGAAAGCGCTGGCCCACACGATAAAGCCAAGCGGGTTGATCGGGCCGGTTGCCGCAGCATAGGCATATTTTGAAATCAGCGTGGCCACCGCCCACAGGACGGCCGAAGCCAGCACTAGCGCAAATCCGGCCAGGCTGGCTGTTTGGTCGGAGCTCAGCGCGACCAACAATAACCCGCTCCCGCCCAGAATCAGCCCGACGACCTGTTGTGGTTTGACCGGCTCTTTTAACAGGAAGGCGGCCAGCGCCAGCGTAAAGAACGCCTGCGTCTGGAGCACCAGCGACGACAGACCGGCGCCCAACCCGGCCCGGATGCCGAGAAACAGCGTGCCCTGATGCAGCGTGCCGAGCACGAGCCCATAGGCGGCCAGATGCCGCAATGGCATGGGCGGGCGCTTCATAAAGGCAATAAACGGCAGGCAGACCAGCGTGTAGCGCAATGCCACGATCATCAGCGGCGGCAAGCCCCCCAGGGTGATGCGAATCACCGGGAAGTTCAGCCCCCAGACGATGACGACGGCAATGGTCAACAACAGATCGCGGGTTTTCATGTGCTTGGCTGCATCGCTGCAGCGCGGAAAACAAAACAACCTCGGCCCTTTGGGGCGAGAGGTTGTCGCGGTTCCACCCAATTTCACCGAGTTGCCTCGGTGCTTTGATCGCAATAACGGGCGAGCCCGGCGCAGTTCGCTGCGCACTCACAGGTGGTTGCTCATGCGCCGCTGGTCGTCGGACTTGCACCAGAGTATCCGACTCTCTAAAACTGCGCGCGCATCAGTGAATGTCCTGATCGTCGATTTGTGCGCGAATTTTACCGCAATTGGGCTTCCAGGGGCCTCCGCCGGTGTGACGCGTGTCCGGGGGCATTGGCGACGTGTGGATGGCTGTATAGGGGCAAAGCATTGGCCAGTACGCATTTGCAGGCGAAGGGTGTGCAGCCAATGCTTTGCCCCTACTGGCCGGGTCGGGTGTCCTGGGCGCATTTGCGTTTGCTTGCGAATTTTCATGCCAGAAACGGAGTGAATTGCGTGTATCTTGATCTGCGTAGACAATCCTAATCAACGGGCTGCTGGCGATCGTTCGCCAGCGTTGGGTGCGCGGCAGCCTCGTTTGACGTCTGCCGCAGCATGATTTGACAAAAGCAATGAGCACAGAAAACAACACTCTCAAAGTCAACTGGTACCGGACGCCGATTGAGCGAAGTCTGCTCAACCAGCTGAACCAGCGCAGCGACGCACGCGGCCTAATTCAGACGCTGGGCCATCTGGGGTTGATCGCGCTGACCGGCGCGGCCGCATTTTATGCGCTGGCAAACTGGCACTGGCTGACGCTGGTGCCGATTCTGTTTTTGCATGGCACGGTGTATGCGTTTCTGTTGAATGGCTTTCATGAACTGTGCCACGGCACGGTCTTTAAATCCAAATGGCTAAACGTTTTCTTTCTAGACGTGTTTAGTTTTATGGGCAGCCTGAACCCGGTCATGTTTTGGGCCAGCCACACCGAGCATCACAAATACACCCTGCACCCGCCGGACGATCTTGAAGTGATCTTGCCGGTGACACTCACGATCAAAGACTTTCTCAAATACTCGTTTGTCAATCCATGGGGGTTGGACAAGCACCTGCGCAACCTGATCCGGGTCAGCCGTGGCGTGCTCGAAGGGCAGTGGGAGAACGCGCTCTTCCCGCCGTCCGAGCCGGACAAGCGCCGGCGCCTGTTTACCTGGGCGCGCGTGCTGTTGTTCGGGCATGCCGCGATCGCGGTTGTGTCGATTGGGTTGTCCGGGCTGATCCCCGGTCTATGGCTCTTGCCCGTCTTGTTGACGCTGGCGCCCTATTACGGCGGGTTGCTGCTGTTTCTGTGCAACAACACCCAGCATGTCGGATTGCAGGACAACGCGCCGGATTTTCGCCTGTGCACGCGCACGATTTTGCTCAACCCGATCGTGCGCTTCTTGTACTGGCACATGAACTTTCATATCGAGCATCACATGTATGCGGCTGTGCCGTGCTACAACCTGAGCCGTCTGCACGCGGCAATCAAACACGATTTGCCGCCCAGCCCGAACGGCCTGGTGGCGACCTGGAAGCACATCAGCGCGATTCTCGAGCGCCAGAAGCGCGAACCCAGTTACGAATTTGTGCCGGATCTTCCCGGTGCAATCAACATGCGCGACACGTTGCGGACCCAGTAATGCCGAATTCGGCGCTCGATTTGCACACCCCTCTGTATCAACATGCGTGAAAACAAACTAAAGGCGATTTGGAAAGACGGTGGCGCGGTGATCAACGGTTGGTGCGCAATCCCGAGCTCGTGGTCGGCGGAGCTGAGCGCGAACGCCGGCTTCGACAGCGTGACGCTGGATCTGCAGCACGGCCTGATCCACTATGACGCGGCCGTGCCCATGCTGCAGGGCATCAGCACAACCGATGCGGTGCCACTCGCGCGCGTGCCGTGGAATGAACCCGGCATCATCATGAAGATGTTGGACGCCGGTTGCTACGGCATCATTTGCCCAATGGTCAATACGCGTGAAGAGTGCGAGCGCTTTGTCGGCGCCTGCCGCTATCCAACCGCCGGCGGCTATCGCAGCTATGGCCCATTTCGCGCCAGCGTCTATGGCGGCCCGGGCTACTTCGAGCGCGCCAATGACACCGTGCTGACCTTCGCCATGATCGAAACCGCGCAGGCACTGGCCAACGTTGAAGAGATCGTCAGCGTGCCGGGTCTTGATGCGGTCTATGTTGGCCCAGCCGATCTGAGCCTGTCGATCCTGGGCCACCCGCAGATGGAGTACGACGGCAAGCCCGAGCTGTTCGCCGCGCTCGACACGATCGTGGCTGTCTGCAAAAAACACGGCGTGGCCACCGGTATTCACTGCAGCGGCGCCGATCACGCAAAAAAGATGATTGCACGCGGCTTCAACTTCACCACACTTCTCTCGGACGGCGCCTACCTCGCAAACGCGCTCAGCGCCGCCGTCGGCGCGATGCGCAGCACCACGAAGAGCGCTGAGAGCAAGGGACCGTATTAAAAGAAAGTGCCTTAGGTGCTTAACGTTGTGGCGTGCAACACCTTAAGCACTTTCTTCAAAACCAATGGAACATCCCCAATGTACAAATTCTGGCTCGATGAACTCCTTCTCCCAAGCGCTGCGCCGCTGCTGGCGGATGTGGCTGAGCTGATTGGCCCGCTGGTCCCGATTGAGCGCCTGGCCGAGTGCGACGCCACGATTGTGCCCGGCGTGCGCTGGGATGCCGCACGCATGGATTTGGCGCCGAACCTAAAAGTGTTATCGCGTTTGGGGGTGGGTTACGGAAAACATCGATGTAGCAGCGGCGAGCGAACGCGGCATCGTGGTGTGCTATGCGCCCGAGGCGCCAACTGTGTCGACTGCCGAGCATGCCATCGCGTTGCTTTTTGCCGTGGCCAAAAACCTGCGCAGCGCCGATATCGATATCCGCTCCGGGCACTGGCATCACACGTTTTGGGAGCGCAAAGGCCTGGAGCTGCACGACCGCACGCTGGGGCTGATTGGCGTTGGTCGCATCGGCAGCATCGTGGCGACCGCGCTGCGCGCGGTGGGCATGCGCGTGCTGGTGTTCGATCCGTATGTCACCCCGCGGCGCGCGGTCGATCTCGGCGTGACGCTGATGCCGACTCTGCACGCGCTGCTGGCGGAGTCGGATGTTGTGTCGTTGCACGTGCCGGTCACGCCTGAAACACGCAACTTTATGAACGCCGCACGCTTCTCTCAGATGAAACGCGGCGCGATTCTGATCAATGTCTCGCGCGGGGCGTTGGTGGACGAAGCGGCGCTTATTGATGCGCTGATGAGCGGGCAGCTGTCTGGCGCCGGGCTGGATGTGTATCAGCAGGAGCCGATTCAAAAAGACCATGCGCTGCTCAAGCTCGATAACGTGGTGTTGACCGATCACATCGCCAGCCTGACCTGGGCCGGGCACCACCGCATTTTCGAGACCGGGATTCGGCATGCGCTGCAGGTCTTGCGTGGCGAAATGCCGGCGCACACGCTCAACCCGGAGATCTGGGAACGGCGGCGGCGGCGCTAACGGTCAGCGGCACTGCGAACAAAAAAGGCAGCCTGGCCACCGACGCCTCTTCCAGTGTGCAGAGGCGCGCCTATAATTTTGCATGTGACCCACGCTTCCCAAGCATTGATTCAACGGCTGAGCGGCAGCGCGCACCGCGTGACGCGGCCGCGCAAGGCGGTCATTGAAGCGCTGGCAGCTGCCGAGAACCTGATCGATTGCACCGCGCTGCTAAAAGCCGCGCGCCGCAAATATGCCAAAGTCGGGCTGGCCACGGTCTATCGCACGATCGACATGCTTGAGGAGATCGGCGCGGTGCGGCGCGTGATGATCGATGGCCGCGCGCACGTGGTTTCATGCGCCGATCAATCGCTGCACTTTCATCTGGTCTGTCAGAAGTGTCACACCGTCGCAGAGATGCACGGCGAGGAAGAAGAAGGCCTGCGCGCGCTCGCGCGCGCGAGCGGATTTGAACCGATCAATCAGCCGGTAGAAATCACCGGTCTGTGCGCCAATTGCCGCTAGCGCGCCGATTTCTCGATCTGGCGAACCCGTCCGCGCTGACGCGCGCACTAACACCATGCAACAACCCTTTCCAATTCTTGAATTTGACGCCAATCGAACCGCCATTATCGAACCGCACGGCCGCGCAGTCGACGACTTGCCGGACCGCGCAGTCGGTTGCTTTTCAAAGACGTCATCGACGCGTTGCTGGCTGCCGGCCGCTTGACGCTTGTGGCCACATTTCGCAGCGAGATGGGTGAGCACCCGTTGTATGCGTTGGCGCATCAGGGGCGGCGCGTTGGCGTGTTTCACCCGCTGGTGGGAGCACCGGTGGCAGCCGCGCTGCTGGAGGAAATCATCGCCACCGGCGTGCGCAAATTTATGATCTGCGGCGGGGCTGGCGTGTTAAACCGAGAGATCGCGGTCGGGCATTTGATCGTGCCGACGGTTGCAGTGCGCGACGAGGGCACGTCGTATCACTATCTGCCGGCCGGTCGCGAAGTGCAGGCGAACCCCGAAGCCGTGGCTGCGATCGAGCGCGCGCTCAAAGCGCATCACGCTGACTATCTGCTGGCCAAAACCTGGACGACCGATGCGATCTATCGCGAGACGCAAGGCAAGGTTGCGCTGCGCCGCAGTGAAGGCTGTGTGACCGTCGAGATGGAGACCGCGGCCTTTTTTGCCGTTGCGCAGTTTCGCGGCGTGCAGTTCGGCCAGATCCTGTATGGCGGCGACGATGTCAGCGGCGCCGACGCCTGGGATAGCCGAGACTGGGACAAGCAGGCCAGCGTGCGCGAGCGGCTTTTCTGGCTGACGGTTGAGTCGGTGCTGGCGCTGGCGTAGCCCGAAGCCACAGAGTCACTGATAGATTTTCTGTGAATCTGTGGCTTCTCATTTCTGCGCTGCGTTACTGCTTCCCGTCGCCTTCGCCTTCAAGCCGGCCGTAATAGATCATGGTTTCGGTATCTTTTTCCTGGCGCGAGATGAGCATGAAGACTGCGGTGAAGTTCTTGTCACCTGTGGTCTGCTTGCCAAACATGCAGAACGCGCCGCCGAGGCCCTGCGCCATCTGTTGCGCTTCAGGGATGCTGGCGGCGTCGCAGCCGGGCTGATCCTTCAGCGTCCAACCCTGCGCCTGCATCAGTTCCTTTGTGTAGAACGCCGTGACGTCTTCCGGCTTCTTGTCAGTTTTGAAAATCACGGCCTCGATATCTTTGACCTTGCCGTTTTTGTTCTCGCTGTTGGCCTGCGCCACCATCGCCTGCACCATCACCTTCATCGGCAGTGGCAGATCGGCATCAACTTTTGTTGCGCCGGCGAACGCGGGCACGTCGACCCACAGACCGGATGCTTTGGTTGTCGAACCACCCAGCGCCGACTGCACGCGGCTGACCAGGCCGCAGGCCATCGTCAGCATCATCAGTGATGCGAGCGCTGCGGCCGTGGACAGGCGTTTGACGGAGGTAGGGGAGTAGTTGCTCTTCATGCTTTCATCCTAGCGAGATTGCGCGCGCGCACACCCTCATTTTGTTGGCAATCTCTCTCAACGCCGGCAGGTCAGCGCCACTTTCCCAAAGTTCTGTAACAGTGGCACGACGCGCGTGACATGCGCATGTCGGCACTTCATGCTACGCTCCCCGCCATGCAAACCTCTGATGCGCTCGCCCAGCTTGGCGTGGTTGACGACACCCTCACCCGGGACGAAAAAGACGCCCTTGACCGTGATGGCTTTCTGGTGCTGCCCGGCATTTTGACCCAGGCGCAAGTGGCAGCGTTTGGCGCGCGGCTGGATGCGCTGGTGGCGAGCGAGGGCGACCAGGCCGGGCTCGAGGTGCATCAAGAAGCCGGCACCGACCGGCTGGCCGATCTGGTCAACAAAGATCCGCTGTTTGAGATCTGTTTTACGCACCCGCGTGTGCTGGCCGGTATTGCGCATGTGCTGGAGGGCGATCTAAAGTTGTCGTCGCTCAACGCACGCGCAGCGTTGCCCGGGCAGGGCTTGCAGGCGTTGCATGCCGATTGGGGCGGGGCGGTGAAAGTAGGCGAGTATCAGGTGTGCAATTCGATCTGGCTGCTCGACGATTTCACCGAGCACAATGGCGCCACGCGCGTGGTGCCCGGATCGCATCGCAGCGAATCGACGCCGCAGCAGGCCATGGCCGACCCCAAACAGCCGCATCCGGACGAACGCAAACTGATCGCACCAGCTGGCTCGGTGGTGGTGTTCAACTCGCACACCTGGCACGGCGGCACGCGCAACGACACGCCTCAACGCAGGCGCGCGATGCATTCGTATTTCTGCCGGCGCGGCCAGAAACAACAGCTTGATCAACGCCGCTATGCGCGGCCCGAAACGCTCGCGCGCCTGAGCACGGCCGCGCGGCATGTTCTTGACGTCTAGCGCGCCATCTGCATGCCCGGCCACTCCAGCCAGATATCGGTCATCGCCTGTTTCCACTGCGCCTCGTGATTAACGTGGTGCAGCCGGAAATAAATCGCGTAGCGCACATGCGGCGAGGCGTTCTGCGCGATGCTGTGCGCAAGCTGGTAGTGACACAGCACGATGTCGCCGGCGCGGCCGAGCATCTGGCGCGGTTCGGGCAGTTGGATCGGCGGCATGCCGTTTAGCAGCGATTCCGGGCCGTGTTCGCGAAAATATGTTTCGTAGCGCTGGTGCGTGCCCGGCCAGACCGCCAGGTTGCCCATAAACGGTTCGGGCACATCGCTCAGCATCACGCCGAGCAGCATCGTAAAGCTGTTGATCTTGCCCTCGGGCACGCCATTGGTCGGCGTGTACATGCCGTCGAGGTGCGGGCCATGCACTTTTGGCGGATCGCCGCCACCCGGAAAGCGCAGCGCGATCTGCCCGCCGGTGATCGGCTTGAGCTCGCCGATCAGCTGCGTCGCAAGCTCCAGCGCCGGTGTTTTGTTCACCAGATCGGTGATGACCGGCGTGCGCTGCAGCTCCGGGCAATACGACTGCGCGCGAAACTTGGTCAGTTGCGCCGGGTCGATGCCTTCACCGAGGCTGGCGTTGATGGCGTTGAGCGCGCGATCGACCATGATGCGCGGCACAACGCCGGGCACATGCACAAAGCCGTTGTCGCGCAATTCAGCGCGGTGATGGTGGTTCAACATGGGAGTTTGTAATGGCCAAACACTTTGCGGATTTGCCTAAAAGTAGGCGCCCAACCAGGTCAACGCCAGCTCGATCCAGGCCTGCACCGGCCGGTTGATCTGCTCCGGCGAGGTCGCGGTGACGGCATCGGCGGTTGCCAGACCGTGCACGCCGCTGCGAAAGATGTGCAGCTCATACGGCACGCCCTGCGCGTCGCAGGCCGACGCAAAGAGCAGCGCGTTCTTTGCCGGCACCAGACCATCGTCAAAGGTGTGCCAGATAAACGCCGGTGGCGTGCGCGGTGTCACGTGCAGATTGAGCGCGTATTGATCGTATTGCGCGCGCGTGGGCGCCGCTGTGCCGAACACGATGTTGTCGATGCGTTGGCGCAAAAGGTCAAACTGCGCGTCGTTCATGGATTTGACCGGCGCGACCTCGGCCATGTCGATGACCGGGTAGCTCAGGATCAGCGCATTTGGCCGCAGCTGCTCGGGCGTGGCTGATACTGCCTCGCACAACCAGGGGGCGTCCCAAAACACGCCGGCCGCCGCGGACAGATGCCCGCCGGCTGAAAAGCCGCAGACCGCGAGCTTGTCCGGGTTGGCATGCCACTCGGCCGCGTGCGCGCGCACATACAGGATCGCTTTGGCCATGTCGATCATCGGGCGCGGAAATGGTGCGTTGACCGTATAGCGCAGCACCACCGCGTGATAGCCCTGACGCAGAAAATGCAGCGCGATCGGCTCGGCCTCGCGGTCAGACGTGAACATATAGCCGCCGCCCGGGCACACAATCACGATTGGCCGCGTCGCGCCGGTGTTGAACTGTTTTGAGTCGTCGAGCAAATACGTATCGAGATACGGCGTGCCGTCGTCATCGCCGAGGAGGATTCTTTCGCAGTGCATGGCGCAGAGCTTAGCACTGCGGCGCCTATCCGGCGAATCGCGCGTTGACAGCGGCCGGGCGAGGCCTCCCGGCCGCTGCCCGGCCGCTGTCAACGCGCGATTGGTGTAAGCTCCTCGCATGAGCACGGCCGAGCCGCCCATCGCCGCGGTATTGCGACAACACATTGCGGGTGATGCGCGTTTTGACGCGGCCACCCGCACGATCTACAGCACCGATGGCAGCAACTACCGCGTGCTGCCGCTCGGCGTGGTGTTGCCGCGCTCGCACGAGGACATCGTGGCCACGGTGCAGGCCTGCGCCGAGCACGGTGTGCCGGTGGTGCCGCGCGGCGGCGGCAGCGGTCTGGCCGGGCAGGCGATTGGCGCGGGCATCGTCATCGACACCACGCGCTATATGGACACGTTGCTCGATCTCGATGCATCTGGCAAACAGGTGCGTGTGCAGTCCGGCATGATTTTGGGTCAGCTCAACAAAAAGCTGGCGGCGCACGGCTTGATCTTTGGTCCGGACCCGGCCAGCGCCGAGCGCGCGGCGATCGGCGGCATCATCGGCACCAACGCGACCGGGTCGCATTCGATCCGCTATGGCATGACGGCGGACAACGTCAATGCGCTGCGCTGTGTGCGCGCGAATGGCGCGACAGAACGCTTCGATGCGACGCCGTCGGCCACGCGAACGGCTGTCGTTCAGCAGGTTGAGGCGCACACGGCCGCGATCTATCGCGATTACCCAAAGGTCTGGCGGCGCGCCAGCGGCTACAACCTGGATTTCATCGCCGAAATGCTGGCGTTCGATCCGGCCAATCCGCTCGGCTGCGCTGACCGATGCCAACGCGCGCCGGCGCGGCAGCAACCTCGACAATCATGTGCGCCAGATCAGCCAACTCAACCTCGCGCCGCTGATTGTGGGGTCTGAGGGCACGCTGGCCGTGGTCAGCGAGGCCACGCTCAATCTTTTTCAAAAGCCAAAACACACCGCGCTGGTGATCGTCTCGTTTCAATCGCTGCTGGCATCGATGCGCGCGATCCCGGCGTTGCTCAGCCTGAACCCCGGTGCGATCGAGCTGATCGGCGGTCTGTTTATCAAGCTGGCGCGCGAGCTGCCGGAGTGCAAAAACCGGCTCGATTGGCTGGACACGCAGGGCGGCATCCCGGATGGCTTGCTCGTCATGGAGTTCGACGGCGACGAGCCCGGCCGAGGTCGAAGCCGGCATCGCGCAGCTCGAGGCGCTCGTCGCGCACGAACATCTGCCGTGCACGCTGCGGCCGCTGCGCGATGCCAGAGCGCAGGCCGATGTCTGGTATGTGCGCAAGATCGGCTTGAACGTGCTGGCGAGCATCCGCAGCGATTTCAAACCGATCTCGGTTGTCGAGGATGTCGCGGTGCCGGTCGAGCGGTTGCCAGAGTTTGTCGAACGGCTGGACGCGATTTTTACGAGCCATCACACCGAAGGCGCCTACTACGCGCACGCCAGCGCCGGCGTGTTGCATGTGCGGCCGCTGATCAATTTGAAAACGCTCGACGGCCTGCGCGCGATGCAAGCCATCGGGCGCGAAGCGTTGCGCCTGTGTCACGACCTCGGCGGCGCAATGAGCGGTGAACACGGCGATGGCTACGAGCGCTCGCAGTGGAACCGCGCACTGTTTGGCGAGCAACTCTACGGTGCGTTCGAGCACATCAAACGGCTGTTCGACCCAAACGGGTTGCTCAACCCAAACAAAAAAGTCGATGCGCTCGACGATGCGCAGCTGGTGCCGATGATGCGTCTTGGGCCGGATTACGCCGCGAAGCCGTTTGCCAGCACGTTTTCGTTTCGCACCGATGGCTCGTTGGCGGGCATGGCCGAACAGTGCAATGGCAGCGGCGTCTGCCGCAAGCTCGACAGCGGCGTGATGTGCCCGAGCTTTCGAGCCACGCGCGAGGAAATGCACAGCACGCGGGGTAGGGCGAATCTGTTGCGGGCGTTTTTGGAGAAACGTCCAGAGTCCAGAATTCAGAGTCCAGAAGCTGGTGTGAGTGCCGAAGACGTGGCAGGGGCGCTGGATCTGTGTTTGTCGTGCAAGGCGTGCGAGAGCGAGTGCGCGAGCGGCGTCGACATGGCCAAGATGAAGAGCGATTTTCTGCAGCAGGTCTACGGCACGCGCGGTGTGCCGGTGCGGGCGTGGCTATTGGGCCGCATCGCGCAGCTCAGCCGCTGGGCCGCGCCGGTGGCTGGGCTGGCGAACGCGCTGCTGGCGCTGCCGCTGACCAAGCGGCTCCTGCGCATCGCGCCCGACCGCGCGCTGCCGGCCTTTGCCAGCAAAACGTTTGACGGGTGGTGGCGCGCTCACGCGCGCGTGACGGATGCCGCCGCGCAAAGCGTGGTGCTTTTCACCGATACGTTTACGCGCTACAACCACCCGGAGGTCGGGATCGCGGCCGTTGGCGTGTTGGAGCGCCTGGGTTACCGGGTCGATGTGCTCGATACCGGCTGCTGCGGCCGGCCGCTGATTTCTCAGGGCCAGCCCAGAGCGGCGCAGGCGAATGCGCGGCGCGTGATCGAGGCGCTGCTGCCGCATGTCAAACGCGGCGTGCCGGTGCTCGGGCTTGAGCCCTCGTGCATCAGCGCGATCAGCGACGATTATCGCGATCTGCTGCCCGGCGTCGACACCGATGCCGTGGCTGTCGCGACCCGCAGCATCGATGATTTTCTGGCCGAGAGCGGCGCTTACCAAAACCTAACGCGCCAGTTGAATGCGTCCTCGCCAGACCAAACGACCAATAAACTGGCATCCGGTGGGTCGAAGCCCGTGCCAGGGCAGCTGTTCCTGCATGGCCATTGCCACCAAAAAGCGCTCTGGGGCACCGCCGGCACAAAACGCATGCTGACGCTGGCCGGATTTGACGTGCGTGAGATCGAATCGACCTGCTGCGGCATGGCCGGAGCGTTTGGTTACGAAGCCGAACATGCTGCGCTCTCAAAACAGATCGCTGAGCTGGATCTGCTGCCTGCCTTGCGCGCTGCGCCGGCCGACGCTAACATCTGTGCGCCGGGTACGTCCTGTCGCGAACAGATCCGTGGGTTCAGCACGCGCCGGGCGCGGCATCCGATAGAGATGGTTTGGGAGAAGGCACTTCAAGAACCTTAAGCACCTTCTCTATCTGCCTCCAGATCCTCTGTATGTCCATGCAACATTAGCAAATTTTCAGAAACGGGTTTAGAATCGCAGCCGAGATTGTGACATATGTCACAATCTCGGCTGCGAATGCTCAAACTCCGTAGATTTCCCGAAATATGAACGACTTTTTGCCAATCTTCGTTTACATGGCTGTGGCCATCGGCCTTGCCTTGCTCATCGTTGGAATCTCGGTCTGGTTCGGCCCGCGCAAGCATGCGCAGAACGCCACCAAGATCGAACCCTATGAGTCCGGCATGAAGGCGATCGGGCAGGGGCAACGGCGCTTTCCGGTGCGCTTCTATCTGATTGCCGTGCTCTTTATTTTGTTTGATGTTGAAGTGATTTTCATGTATCCCTGGGCTGTCGCTTTTCGCCAGCTCGGTCTGTATGGCCTCGTGCAGATGGTCATATTTCTTGGCATCCTGTTCGCCGGCTACATTTGGGTGTGGAAGAAAGGCGCGTTGGATTGGGAAACGATGGACAAATAGCATATGCATGATCAGGCGTTTTGGCGCTAAATCTCCCTCGCGCGCAGCGCAGGTTAGTATTTGGCGGGAAACTATTGATCGCGCTTCCAATAAAAAACATGGGACTTGAACAAAAACTCGGAGATATGGGCATCGTCACCACCTCGCTTGAGAAAGCGGTGGGTTGGGCGCGCACAAACGCGATGTGGCCGTTGCTGTTTGGTCTGGCATGCTGCGCCATCGAGATGATGAGCACGCAGGCCAGCCGCTACGATCTTTCACGCTTTGGCATGGAGATCAACCGCGCCAGTCCGCGTCAGGCCGATCTGATGATCGTGGCCGGCCGCGTCAGCCGCAAGATGGCCCCGGTCATCCGCAACCTCTACGATCAAATGCCTGATCCGAAGTGGGTCATCGCCATGGGCGATTGCGCCTCCTGCGGCGGCGTATTTAACAACTACGCGATCGTGCAGGGCGTCGACGAGATCATCCCGGTGGATGTCTATGTTGCCGGTTGCCCGCCGCGCCCGGAGACGTTGCTCGACGGCATCATCAAACTGCACGAAAAGGTCAAGGCCGAGAAGCTGGCCAAGTGGGCGTAAGAGATTCAAGAATCCAGAATCAAGAGTCCAGATTTCGCCGCGCGATGAAGCAAGGCGGCATGAATTTGGAACGTGGAATTGCAACACGGTAACTATGGCAGATCTAGTTTTGAGCGGACTCCCTGAGGGCCTGGTGGCAAACACCGTCGTCTTTCGCGACGAAGTGACGCTGCACACCAGCGCTGACAACGTGCTCGCACTGCTCACGCATCTGAAAAGCGAGCAGAAATTTGAGATGCTGATGGATGTCACCTGCATCGATTACCTGCCAAAAGAGCCGCGTTTTGGCATTCTGTATCAGCTGTATTCGCTCTCGCGCAACATCCGCGTGCGCGTCAAAGTGCTGGTGGGTGAATACGACGCCACTGTGCCGTCCGCCTGCAGCGTCTATATGAACGCCAACTGGCTCGAGCGCGAAGTCTACGATCTGTTTGGCATCAATTTCAAAGACCATCCGGACCTGCGCCGCATTCTGATGCCGCTGGGCTACGAAGGCCACCCGCTGCGCCGCGATGTGCCGTATACCGTCGAGGAAGTCGCTTTTTCGTTCAACCGCGAACGTATCGATGCGAACAAGCCGAGGCCAACGGAGTAGACAAGAAAGAATCCAGAATCCAGAGTCCAGATCAATGTCTGGACTCTGGATTCTGGATTCTGGACTCTTTCAACATGGCTGTAAACGAACAAACCCGCATTGCCGAAGAGATGCCCGAGATCCTGGACGCGCCGCTCAACGTGGTGAAGTCCGAGGACGTGCAGCTCGATATCACGTTTGACCAGCTCAAACGGCTGGTCAGCGAAAAAGCGCTGACCGGCGAGAACATGCTGCTCAACATGGGGCCGCATCACCCGTCCACGCACGGCGTGTTGCGCCTGTTGCTCGAGCTGGATGGCGAGACGATTGTCAACTGCATCCCGGATATCGGTTATTTGCACACTGGCATCGAAAAGACGGTCGAAGGCAAGGCCTATCTCAAGGGCCTCCCGATGACCGACCGGACCGATTACATGTCGCCGATGTCGAACAACCTGGCGTTCTGCGGCGCGATCGAGAAGCTAGTGGGCATTGATGTGCCGCTGCGCGCGCAGTATTTGCGCGTGATCCTGATGGAACTGACGCGCATGAACAGCCACCTGGTCTGGCTTGGCACGCACGCGCTCGACATCGGCGCGATGTCGATGTTCCTGTACTGCTTTCGCGAACGCGAGATGATCCTCGATATCTACGAGGCTGTCTCCGGCGCGCGCATGATGAGCAGTTTTATCCGGCCGGGCGGACTTTGGCGCGATGTGCCGACACGTTTTGAGGACATGGTCAAGCAGATCCTCAACGTGTTCCCGGGCCGCATTCTCGAATACGAGAAGCTGCTCAAAGAAAACCCGATGTGGAAGGAACGCACCATCGGCGTGGGCAAGATTTCGGCCGAAGACGCGATCGCTTACGGTCTGACCGGCCCGTGCCTGCGCGGCAGCGGCGTGAATTACGACGTGCGCAAAGCGCAGCCGTATTCGAGCTACGAGCACTTTGATTTCTCGGTGCCGCTGGGCAGCGCCGGCGATGTCTACGACCGGTATCGCTGCCGCCTGGAAGAGTTCAACCAGAGCTTGAGCATCATCCGCCAGGCGCTGGCAAAACTGCCCGCTGGCCCGGTCATGACCGACGACCGCAAGATTTCGCCGCCGCCCAAAGCACGAGATCGCATATTCGATGGAATCGCTGATTCATCACTTCAAACTGTGGACCGAAGGCTTCCGCGCGCCGGATGGCGAGGTCTATTTCGCGGTCGAATCCGGCAAAGGCGAATACGGCGTGCTGTTGGCAGGCGATGGCTCGCCGCGACCGCGCCGCATGCACATGCGCGCGCCGTCGTTCAACAACCTGCAGGCGCTGCCGTTCCTGAGCAAGGGCGCACTGCTGGCCGACGTTGTCGCGATCATCGGGTCGATCGATATTGTGTTGGGAGATGTAGACCGGTAAGAATCCAGAATCCAGAGTCCAGACCGATTGCTTGTCTGGATTCTGGATTCTTTACTCTTTGACTATGTGGAAAGAAAAACGAGCCGCCGACATTGAAAAAATTCTGGCGAAATATCCGCCGGAGCGCAAACGCAGCGCAGTGATGCCGTTGTTGTACATCGTCCAGGAAGAACTGGGCTATTGCACCGAAGAGGGCATGCGCGAGATCGCCGAAATCTGCGGCATGGACCCGACCGAGGTCAAGTCGGTTGCCGGGTTCTACACGATGTATTACAAGCACCCGGTTGGGACGCATGTGATCGAAGTGTGCGACGACCTGCCGTGCGTGTTGCGCGGTGCGGACAAATTTTTGGATTACTGCGAGGAGAAGCTGGGCATCAAATCCGGCGAAACCACGCCCGATGGCGCGATCACGCTCAAACCGGCCATGTGTCTGGCCGCCTGCGATCGCGCGCCGATGTGCCAGGTGAACCTGGCCTATCACTACGATCTGACGCCAGAAAAGTTCGACGCGCTGGTCGCGGAGTTGCGCGCAGGGAAGAAGTAGCTCGCACCTGACACTTTCTGACACTTTTTGCAAAACACTGGACATTTGACGGCGGAGATGTTGATATGACGACGACGATGGAAAAGCACATGCTGATGCGGGACATGGACATCCCGAACATCAAGAAGTTGGATGTCTATAGCCAGCATGACGGATATGCGGCGTGGAAGAAGGCCGTCACCTCGATGAAGGGTGAAGAGGTCATCGGCGTGGTGAAGGACTCCGGGTTGCGCGGCCGTGGCGGCGCCGGTTTCCCAGCCGGGTTGAAGTGGAGCTTTATCCCGAAAGACATCTTTCCAAAATATGTCACGGTGAACTGCGACGAATCCGAGCCCGGCACATTCAAAGACCATCAGCTGATCCGACAGAACCCGCACCAGGTGATCGAAGGCACGGCCTTGTGCGCGTATGCCATCGGCGCCAATGTGGCGTATATCTATTGCCGCGGCGAGTTTAAAGAGCCGGTCGTCGAACTGCAACGCGCGATCGACGAGGCCTACGCTGCCGGGTTGCTCGGCAAAAACCTGTTTGGCACCGAGTATTCGCTCGATATTTATGTGCATCTCGGCGCCGGCGCGTATATCTGCGGCGAAGAGAGCGCGCTGCTCGAATCGCTCGAAGGCAAGATCGGTCAGCCGCGCTTGAAGCCGCCGTTCCCGGCCATAGCCGGGTTGTATTCAAAGCCCACGGTGATCAACAACGTCGAAACGCTGGCCAACGTGCCGCCGATCGTGCTGAACGGCGCGCAGTGGTATCGCCAGTGGGGCACCGAGAAGAGCCCGGGCGTCAAGATTTTCTCGGTCAGCGGCCATGTCAAAAAGCCAGGCAATTACGAGTTGCCGCTCGGGCAGTTCTCGATTTTGGAGCTGTTCGAAATGGCGGGCGGCAGCAGCACCGGGTTGCCGGTCAAAGCCGTGCTGCCGGCCGGGTCGTCGTCGCCGATCATTCCAGCCTCAAACTTTCACGCCAAGCTCGATTACGAGAGCATGGGCACGATCGGATCGGTGCTGGGCTCGTGCTCGTGGATCTTCATGGACGAGAGCGTGGACATGGTGTGGGCCGCCCGCAAGATGATCCGTTTCTTTAAGCACGAAAGCTGCGGCAAGTGCACCCCCTGCCGTGAAGGCACGCACTGGGCGTTGCGCGTCTACGACAAGCTGCTCTCCGGTGAAGGCAGCGCGGCCGACGTCGACATGATCGCCGAGGTCAACAAACAGATCACCGGCAAGTGCTTCTGCCCGCTGGGCGAGTTCGCGACGAGCTCGATGACGTTTACGCTCAAGCATTTCAAGAAAGACTACGAGACATTTATCGCCGAAAAGAAGGGCGGCAATGCCGCGTATCTGAAAGAGATCGAACGCGATCACCACATGCATGAATTGCATGCAGAGGCCAAACGCGCCGAGTTGGCGCATCGGTAGGGCCGCGCGCTGAGCGCGTCATTGAATTCGTAGGTTTCGTTTGCTGTGCCCCTTCAGCAAACGGAAATAGGAGAAATCCATGTTTGCAAGGGGAGTGAGTTGGGCGGTGATCGGTGTGCTGTGCATGGTGCACAGTGCAGAGCCCGCGCAGGCGGCAAACAAGCTGCCGGTGACGCCGATCAGTGCGGTGACAAAAGAATATGCAGGGAAGCGCATTGCGGTGCAGGGCACGGTGAAAGCGACGCGCGGCTTTAAGGCGGGAACCCGGTTCACGCTCGAAGAGGCCGGCGCCACGATCACGGTGGTGTTGTTTGATCGGGCGATCAAACCGATGCCAAGCCTCGAAGCGGGCGCGCAAGTCGCGGTGGTTGGAAAGGTCGATTTCTTCAAAGAGGAAGCGCAGATCATTCCGACGCGCGCGGCCGATGTCGTGGTCATCAAGGCCGCGCCGCTGGTAACACCGGTTGCGCTGTCTGATCTGAGCGCGGCGCAAGCCGGCGAGCAGGTGACGGTCAGTGGCACGGTGTTTGAAGCCAGCGCGTTTAGCGCCGGGTTCAAATTTGCGATCGACGATGGGCGCGGCCGGGTGCGCCTGGTGCTGTTCGAAAAGTCGTTCGAGCGGCTGGCAGCGCCGGATGCGTTGAATATCGGTGCGACTGTGACCGCGACCGGGCGGTTGAGCGAGTACAACGGCGCGTTGGAAGTTGCGGTGGATCGGGTGGTGGTCGTAGCGGCGCAGCAGGCCGCGCCGGCGCGAAAAGAATACGCCCTTGGCGCGATTAGCGGCAACGATCACAACGCGCTGGTGCTGATTCGCGGTGAGATTGCGGATGTGTTGACGATTGAGTCTGGGTTGGATGTAATTGTGAAAGACGCGTCCGGCGCACAGCGGGTGCGCCTGACAAAGCTGGTGGCGGCCTACGTTGAAAAACGCGTGTCGCTGCAACCAGGTGTGCGTGTAAATGTGTTTGGCCGCGTTCGCGCGGCAAAGTCGACCGGCATTCGCATAGAAGTTGCGGTGCCGGGCGATATGCGGGAAGAATAAAGAATCCAGAGTCCAGAATCCAGATGGCGGACCACAGACAGAGTATCGATGTAAATCGAACGCGTGTGTGCTGCCATCTGAATCTGGGCTCTGGATTCTGGACGCTGGATTCTTTTTAATAATGGCTGATCTTGTAAACCTGACCATCGATGGTGTGGCCGTAGCGGTGCCGAAGGGCACGCTGGTGGTCGACGCGGCAAAAAAGATTGAGAACGACATCCCAGTCTTTTGCTATCACCCAAAACTCAAGCCAGTCGGCATGTGCCGGATGTGCCTGGTCGATATCGGCACGCCGAAAATTGACCCCGCCACCAAGCAGGTCGTCAAAGACGAGCAGGGCAATGTTGTTATCGCCTACATGCCGAAACTGACGACTGCATGCACCACGCCGGTCAGCGAAGGCATGTCGGTGCGCACGGCCACGCAGGCGGTCAAAGATGCGCGCGAAGATGTGCTCGAGTTTTTGCTGACCAGCCATCCGCTCGATTGCCCGATCTGCGACAAGGGCGGCGAGTGCCCGCTGCAAAACCTGACGCTGGCGCACGGCCCGGGCGTGTCGCGTTTCGAATACGAAGACAAACAGCACAATGACAAGCATGTGCCGCTCGGCGATCTGATCTTTCTTGATCGCGAACGCTGCATTCAGTGCTCGCGCTGCATTCGATTTCAGGATGAAATTGCGGACGACCACGTGCTGCAGTTCTTTGAACGCGGCCGCCACATGGAAATTATCACGCTCAGCGAGCCTGGGTTTGATTCGTATTTCAGCGGCAACACGACCGATATTTGCCCGGTTGGCGCGCTGACTTCGGCCGACTTCCGCTTTAAGGCCCGGCCGTGGGAGCTTGAATCGGCGCAATCGGTCTGCAACCACTGCGCGGTCGGCTGCAACACCACGCTCAACACGCGGCTCGAAACAAAGACCGGCAACTACGAGATCAAGCGCGTGATGCCGCGCCAGAACGAGCAGGTCAACGAAATCTGGATGTGCGACAAGGGCCGCTTTGGGCATCACTACACGCGCGCGCAGGATCGCCTCGCGATGCCGCTGATTCGCAAAGATGGCCGGCTGCAGGAAGCAACCTGGGAGCAGGCGATTGCGCTGGTGGCGCAGAAAGTTGGCGGCGCGACGGTCGCCGGCGTGGTTGGCGATCGCATCGCCACCGAAGATGCGTTTGCCTTTAGCAAGCTGCTGCGCGATGTGGTGAAAGGCCGCGTCACAATGTCGCCGGAGTTGCCATCGCACTACGCCGATGTCGCGCGCGCGCACGGCCTCGGCGTCGACAGCGATTTCAAACAGCTCGGCAAGGGCGATGTGATTCTGGTCGTCAACGGCGATCTGGAAGAACAGGCGCCGGTCTGGTTCCTGCGACTGCGCGCGGCCGTTGTCGACCGCGGCGCGAAGCTGATCGTCGCGCACAGCCGCAGCACCAAGATGCACCGCTATGCGGCCAAGATCATGAAGTATGAGCCGCTGCACATTGGCGATTGGGCGAAATCCAGCGCCGAGACGCTGGCGCCAGAGCTGGCTGCCGCGCGCAACGTCGTGATCGCGTTTGGCGATGAGAAGCTTGACGGCGCGACGGCGCGCGCGCTCGCGCAGCATCTGGCCAACCTGCTGATCGACAGCAACCATGCCGGCAAAGCCAAACAGCGGGCTTTTGCCGTTGTATCCGCATGCCAACACACAGGGTGTGTTCGACATGGTCTCCCGCGGCGATGCGCAAGCCGGCATGGGCCAGTCGCCGGACGTGGTCTGGGCGATCGGCGTGGGCGAGCGCAGCGATCTGCCGACAGGCGGCTTCCTGATCGTTCAGGACATTTTGAACACCGAGCTGGCGCAGCAGGCTGATGTGGTTCTGCCGGCGCTCAGCTTTGCCGAGCGCGATGGCAGCTACACCAGCGGCGACCGGCGCATCCAGCGTTTCTATCGCGCGTTGCCGGCGCATGGCCAGGCCAAACCCGATTGGTGGATCGTGCAAGCGGTTGCGGCCAAGCTCGGCGCGGACTGGCACTACAGCGGCCCGGCGCAGATTTTTGCTGAACTTGCAGGCGCAGTGCCGCACTATGCCGGCATCACATATCAGCAGATCAGCGCGAGCGAAGCGCAGTGGCCGCCCATGGGCCGCGGCGATCTGTATTACGGCGGCACGGTGTATGACAACACCGGCGGCATCGGCGTGCGCTATGCCTCCGATGACGAAAAAGCCGCGCCTGTCAAATATGAAGTGGGCAAGTTCGAACCCACCATCGGCGCGCTCGAACGCCCGGCGCCGCTCCTCTACCGCGATGGCGAACTGATTCGCCGCAGCGCGGTTGTCGGGGCGCATATTGTGGGGATGGAACACGCGTAGGAAGAATAAAGAGTCCAGAATCCAGAATCCAGACACATTGCAAGTTTGTCTGGATTCTGGATTCTGGATTCTTGACTCTCATTTCACATGCCAATACTTTTAGAAGCCCTTCTCAAATCGCTGGTGCTGGTGTTTGTGCTGCTGACCGGCTTTGCGTATATGTCGCTGGTCGAGCGCAAAGTGCTGGCACGGCTGCAGGCGCGCATCGGCCCAAACCGCGCCGGCCCGGCCGGGTTGTTGCAGCCGCTGGCCGACGGCCTGAAGCTGATCATGAAAGAGAGCATCACGCCAAAGGGCGTCGATGTGCCGATTTACTTTCTCGCGCCGGTCCTGATGGTGGTGCCTGCGCTGATTTTGTTCGCGGTGATCCCGGTCGGCAGCTCGCCGACGCTGCAGCTGGCCTCGAACGTCAACGTCGGCGCGCTGTATGTGCTGGGTGTGATGGGCGTGGCGGTCTATGGCATCTCGTTGGCCGGTTGGGCCAGCAACAACAAATACGCCTCGCTTGGCGGTCTGCGCGCATCCGCGCAGGTGATTTCGTATGAGCTCGGCATGGGCCTGGCCATTGTCACCGTGGTGTTGATGGCGGGCAGCATGAGCCTGAACGACATCGTGCAGGCGCAGTTGCCGGCGCAATATGGCGGCGTGTTGGGCTGGTTTATCTTCCGTCAGCCGGTGGCGGCAGCGGTCTTTGCGATCACCGCGCTGGCCGAAACCATGCGCGCGCCATTCGACTTGGTCGAAGCCGAGCAGGAGCTGACCGCCGGATTTATGACCGAATACTCCGGCATGAAGTTCGCGCTGTTCTTTATGGGCGAATATGTCAAGATGATCTCGGTCAGCGGCGCTGTTTGTCACGTTCTTTCTGGGCGGGTGGAGCGGCCCGTTTGCGAATATCGATCAGATCCCGTCTGCTCGGCGTGCTGTGGTTCACGATCAAAGTGGTGGCCTGCCTGTTGTTGATGATTCTCGTGCGCGCGACGCTGCCGCGCGTGCGCTATGACAAACTGATGGCGATCGGCTGGAAGACGCTGATCCCGGTGCATGCTGGCCAATGTCGTTGCTGACTGCGCTTTTGATCGTGTCGGCGTGCCGGGGTACAAATAACCATGAGCATCCTAAAAGACGTATTTACCAAACTCCCGACCGGGTTTAAAACCGTGCTGGGCACGCTGCGCGAGAAGCCGGTGACGATTCAGTATCCGGAAGAACAGACGCCCGATGACGCCGCGTTTTCGCGGGCGGCACGCGCTCAAGCGCTACGAAGACGGGCTCGAGCGCTGCATCGGCTGCGCGTTGTGCGCCGCGGCGTGCCCAGCTGACGCGATCTATGTTGAGGCGGCCGAGAACACCAACGACAAACGCTTCTCGCCCGGCGAACGCTATGCCACGACCTACGAGATCAACATGATGCGCTGCATCTTCTGCGGTTATTGCGAAGATGCCTGCCCGACCAACGCCATCGTGCTTGAGGCGATCGAGTTCCCGACCGCTACGACGCGCGAGAGCATGATTTACAAAAAGACCGATCTGCTCGAATCGCCCGCGATTAACGTGGCCGCCACGCCGCAGCAAACCGCGCCCGGCAAATACGATCGCGCGATTTTGCCATATCCGCCGGTGGATACAAAAGAATGAATCAGAAGTCAGAATGCAGAATGCAGACACGTGTCGTGTCGACTGTCTGCAATCTGGATTCTGAATTCTGCACTCAAAATGACTGAACTCCCCATCTACATCCTTCTTGGCATCGTCAGCATTGTCTCGGCAATTGGGCTGCTGACTCAGCCGCAACGCGGTGTATGCCGCGATGTTTCTCGTGCTGAATTTTGTGGTCGCCGCGGTGTTTTACTTGTTGATGAACGCGCCGTTTCTGGCGGCGGTGCAGGTCAGCGTTTACGCCGGCGCGATCATGGTGCTGTTTGTGTTCGTGATCATGTTGCTGGGCGCGGAACGGCTGAAGCTGACCGATACCGGCGCACAAATCAAGGCCTCGCGCTTTGTCATCGTGGCCAGCGCTGCCGTGCTGGTCGGCAGCGTGATTTATGCGCTCGTCAACCAGGGTGGCTGACGGGCAGTCCGCCGCGTTGATCGATGCCAGCCCGCTGGCCGTTGGCAAGCTGCTGTACAGCACGTATTCGATGCCGTTTGAAGCGGTCTCGATTTTGCTGACAGTTGCGATGGTCGGCGCGGTTGTGCTGACCCGGAGTGAAGCCAAATGAACACGGTTAACTTTGTTGTTGCGCTCTCGGCGGTGTTGTTCACGCTTGGGGTGCTCGGGTGTGCTGACGCGCCGCAATGCGATCATGATTTTCATGTCGGTCGAATTGATGCTCAACGCCGCCAACTTGGCATTTGTGGCGTTTGCCCAGAAGTGGGGCCAGCTTGACGGCCAGATGTTTGTGTTCTTTGTTATGACCGTGGCCGCGGCTGAAGTCGCTGTCGGTTTGGCGCTGATCGTGACGATCTTCCGCACTAAGAAGAGCACGGATGTCGACGATCTGTCGCAGTTGAAGTTCTAAATGCCTCAAAACATGCGCCTGATTCGGCGAATTGGCAGGGTCCTCCGTGGAGTGGGGAGCGTTGCGAGCTCGCCAGCCAGGCACGTGTGTCGAAAGTAATCATGGTAACGAATACGGTGTTCGCGGCCTTTGGCCTGGATCCGTCGGTTGCACAGTGCAGCCGTATGGCTCCGGGCATATCAACCGGACCTATCTGGTTGTGACTGCCGCCGCGCCTGCGTATATTTTGCAGCGCATCAACACCAACGTGTTCAAGCAGCCCGAGATCATCGCAACAAACCAGCGTTTGACGGGCGACTATCTGGCGCGCACCGCGCCGGATTATGTGTTTCCGCAGCCGGTGCGCACTGTGTCTGGCGACGAGCATGCATATTGATGAAAGCGGTTGCTGGCGGTTGCAGCCATATATCGCGGACACCGTCACGGTCGATAAGGCCGATGCGCCGCGCCAGGCGTATGAAGCTGCGCGCCAGTTTGGCCGATTTGCGCGGCTGACCGGCGCGATGGATCTGGCCGGCATTCTGCCGACGATCCCCGATTTTCACAACCTGACCCTGCGCCAGACGCAGTTCGAACAGGCGATCCTGACCGCCAGCCCGGAGCGTCGCAAGGACGCCGGCGAGCTGATCGCAAATTTCACCAGCCGCGCCGATATTGTCGAGCGCTATGAGGCGCTAAAAGTCGCGCTGCCCGACCGCCTGATGCATCACGACACCAAGATCAGCAACGCGCTGTTGCGCGCCGGCACGTTTGAAGGCGTCGGTGTTTGCGATCTTGACACGATCATGGCTGGCAAAGTCATTTCTGACCTCGGCGACATGGTGCGCACCTATGTCTGCCCGGTCCCGGAAGAAGAGCCCGATACGTCGCTGATCCAAGTCCGTGACGAGTATTACGCCGCGCTGACAGAAGGCTATCTGTCTGAGATGGGCGGTGCGCTGACTGAGGACGAGCGCGCCAATCTCTTTTTTGCCGGCGAGTTCATGATCTACATGCAGGGCATTCGCTTTCTTGCGGATTATCTGAACGGCGATGTGTATTACCCGATCAAACACCCGACCCACAACCGTGAGCGGGCTGTCAATCAGTGGGTGTTGCTGCAACGGTTGACCGAGCGGCGCCCGGCGCTGCAACAAATCATCGACTTGGCTTTGCAGTCAAGTGTGGTGCGATAACTGAAATGAATCTATTAATTATTCTTCCCATCCTGTTCCCGCTGATCGGCATGTTGATCAACGCCTTTTTTGGCAAACGCCTCGGCGAACGGGGCAGCGGCACGGTAGCAACGCTCGCGGTCGCGCTGTCGTTTGGCGCGGTGCTGGCGTTGCTGATGCAGCTGCAGGCCATGCCGCACGAGGCCGAAGGCGCGCATGGCATCGTGACCGAGCTGTTCCCATGGATCGTGGTCGGCAAGCTCAGCGTGCCATTTGGGTTCCAGGTCGATCAGCTCAGCATTTTGCTGATGCTGGTGATCACGGGCGTCGGCCTGCTGATCCATGTCTATGCCACTGGCTACATGCATCACGATGAGCGCTTCCCGCGCTTCTTTGTGTATCTGAACCTGTTTATCGCATCGATGCTGACGCTCGTGATGGGCAACAACTATCTGATGATGTTTGTCGGCTGGGAACTGGTCGGGTTGTGTTCGTATCTGCTGATCGGGTTCTGGTTTAGCAATGTCAAGAACGCCGAGGCCGGCCGCAAGGCATTTGTGGTTAACCGCATCGGCGATGTGGCGTTTGTGATCGGCATCATGCTGATGTTTGTCAACTTTGGGAGCCTGACGTTTAGCGAGGTCTTTAAGGCGGTTGAAGAGCAGGGCGCGGCGGCCGGCGGGGTGCTGGGTCTGATCACGCTGTTGCTCTTTATCGGCGCGACCGGCAAGAGCGCGCAGTTGCCGCTGCATGATATGGCTGCCCGACGCCATGGCCGGCCCAACACCGGTCTCAGCGCTGATTCACGCCGCGACGATGGTCACGGCCGGCATCTACATGATGGCGCGCAGCCATGCGCTGTTTGTGCTGGCGCCGACCACGCAGTCGATCGTCGCGATTGTCGGCGGGTTGACCGCGCTGGTGGCGGCCTGGGCTGCCATCTCGCAGTGGGATATCAAGAAGGTGCTGGCGTATTCGACGGTCAGCCAGCTCGGTTTTATGATCGCGGCCTGCGGCCTTGGCGCCTATGTTGCGGCGATATTCCATCTGATCACGCATGCCTTCTTTAAGGCGCTGTTGTTTTTGGGCAGCGGCAGCGTGATTCATGGCATCGAGCACAACCCGAAGACGGCCACGTATGCCGGCGGCCACAGCGATCACCACGCCGGCATCGACCCGCAGGACATGCGCAACATGGGCGGCCTCAAATCGCGCATGAAGCTGACCTATCTGACCTATCTGATCGGCGGTTTTGCGCTGGCCGGTCTGCCGCCATTTGCCGGGTTCTGGTCGAAGGATGAAATTCTGGTCGCCGCCGGCAAGAATCTGCCGGTATTTATTCTGCTGGGCATCAGCGCAGTGCTGACCGCCTTTTACACCATGCGCCAGATGCGGCTGGTCTTTTTTGGCGAGCCGCGCAGCAAAGAAGCCTGGCACACCGTCGAGAATGGCCCACAGATGGTGCTGCCGTTGGTTGTGCTGGCGATTTTTGCCACGGTCGGCGGCGTGCTGATCAACTTCCCGTTTGAAGGGTTTGGCCTGCCCGCGCATGCGCTTGGGCATTGGCTTGAGCCGGTGCTCGGCAAAGAAACGGCCGAGTTTGACATGGTCAAGGCGGTGGTGTTTAGCGTGCTGGCACTGGTTGCAATGGCTGTGGCCTACGTGTTGTATCGCAACAACTACAACGAGCGGCAGCAGGTTGAGCCGCTTGAGAAACTCGGCCCTTTGTATGTTTTGTCGAAGGGCAAGTGGTTTTTGGATGAGATCTATCGCGCGTTGTTCGTCAAGCCGTTCTATACGATGGCGACGGTCTTCTCGCAGATCATTGACAAAGGCGCGATCGATGCGGTCGTCAACATGTTTGGCACCACGATGCGCACGGCGTCGAACGGGTTGCGCGTAATCCAGACCGGATTTGTGCGTTCCTATGGCTTGGTGATGTTGCTTGGCGTCGTATTGCTCGTCGCCTGGTTTGTGTTCTCACGATGATTATTCAAACTCAAACGGTTTATACCGATCCACAAAACGCCCCGCAGGGCTACCTCGCGTATCCCGACGATGGCCTTCAACACCCCGGCATCGTGCTGATCCAGGAATGGTGGGGCGTCGAGCCGTTTGTGATCACCGTGGCGCAACGGCTGGCGCGCGAGGGCTTCGTCGTGCTGGTGCCTGATCTGTACCATGGCCGTGTGGCGGGTGAACCGGACGACGCCAAAAAGCTGGTCATGATGGCGATGCAGAATGTTGAAGGCGCGCTGCACGAGATTGAGCTCGCGCTCAAGTTCCTGAAAAACGACGCGCGTGTGCAGCCAAAGCGGCTGGGCATCACCGGGCATTGCCTTGGCGGCACACTGGCGTTTAAGGCGGCCTGCCGGTTTCCGGAAATCGCTGCGGTGTCGCCGTGGTACGGCGGCGGGATCGACCCGGCTGCCGAAGATCTTTCGAAGCTAACCGCGCCCATCATGGCGTTTTTTGGCGCGCTCGATCAGGGCATCCCGGTCGAAAAAGTGCGCGCCATCGAGCAGCGCTCAAGGCCGCCGGCAAAACCGTCACCGTGAATCTTTATGACGATGCCGGGCATGCCTTTTTGAACAACACGCATGGCGGTTATAACGAAGCCGCTGCGCAAGATGCCTGGGGCAAATCGGTGCGCTTCTTTAAAGAAACGCTCGCCACGCCGTAGTGCGCGCTGGTTTGGATAGACTCGCAGCGAAAGGAACTGAGACACAATGCCATTAATTGGTCACGTCCGCGATCTCTTCGATTACAACTACTGGCGCAACCACAAAATTCTGGCGCACGCGCGCAAGATCCAGCCGTGGCAGTTTGCAGCGCCGACGACGTATCCGTATGTCAGCCTGCACGGCACGCTGATGCACACCGCCGGTGCCGAGTGGCCTGTGGCGCAGCCGTCTGCAACACCGGAATCACCGACCGGGATCGCCGCCAAAGACGGATTACCCGACGCTGGATGCCGTTGTTGACTACTGGGCGGGCGAAGAACGTGAGATGCGCGCCTGGCTGGCCACGCTGACCGACGCCGAACTGACTGCTCGCGCACGTACAAATTGCTTGGCGGCAATGTGGTGACCGATCCGTTGCACCTGTGCCTGGCGCACATGGTCAATCATGGCACGCAACACTGCGCGCGAAATGGCGCAAATGCTGACCGACTATGGCGTTTCACCTGGCAACATTGATTTGATTTACTGGTTGCGAGAAAAATAATGCTCTCACTTATCACTTTTCTTCCCCTGATTGGCGCGTGGCTGATTTTGCTTGCGCCAAAAGCGTATGCAAGAACGGTGGCGCTGGCGGTCTCGCTTGCGACGTTCGCGGTGTCGCTGGTCTTGCTGGCGGATTTAAACCCGAGCTCACCGGCTATCAGTTTGCCGAAGAGTTCGCCTGGATCGAGAGTTTCTGCATCGGGTACAAGCTGGGCGTCGATGGCATCAGCATCTGGTTGGTCATGCTGACCACGTTTATCTTCCCAATTGCGATCTGGTTCTCGAACGGCTCAGTCACAACGCGCGAAAAAGAGTATTACGCGTTGATGCTGTTGATGCAGACCGCAACGCTGGGCGTGTTTTTCGCGCTCGATCTGTTCCTGTTCTACGTGTTCTGGGAATTTGCGCTGGTGCCGATGTATTTGCTGATCGGCATGTGGGGCGGCGAACGGCGCGTGTATGCCTCGCTCAAGTTCTTCGTTTACACGATGGCTGGGCAGTGTGTGATGCTGATGGCGATCTTGTATATGGGCTACACCGCCAGCACGTTTGACATCGAAGTGCTCGCCGATGCAGCGCCAATTCTCGAGCAGCAGTCTGGCTTTTTGCCGCGTTTGCCCTGGCGTTTGTGATCAAGGTGCCGCTGTGGCCATTTCATACCTGGCTGCCCGATGCGCACGTTGAAGCGCCGACGGCGGGCTCGGTCATTCTGGCCGCCGTGCTGCTCAAGATGGGCACATACGGCCTGATCCGCTTCAACATCGGCATGTTCCCGGAAGCCAGCCAGCAGCTGGCAATGCTACATGCAGGTGCTCGCGGTGATTGGCATCATCTATGGCGCGGCGGTGGCGTTTGCGCAAACTGACGCCAAAAAGCTGATCGCGTACTCGTCGGTCAGCCACATGGGCTATATCGTGCTGGGCATCTTTCGCGCTCAACCCGATTGGCGTGCAGGGCGCGATTCTGCAGATGGTCAACCACGGCCTGAGCACGGGCGGGTTGTTCCTGATCATCGGGTTTATCTATGATCGCCTGCACACCCGTGACATGGCCAAACTTGGCGGGCTGTGGGGCAAGATGCCGGTCTATGGCACACTGGCGTTGATATTCATGCTCAGCTCAGTTGGTTTGCCGGCGCTGAATGGCTTTGTCGGCGAGTTCACGATATTGCAGGGCGCATTTCAAGCCAACCCATTCTGGCGTCAATCGCCACCTTCGGCATGGTGCTGGCGGCCGCGTATCTGTTGACCTTCTTCCAAAAAGTATTTTTGGGCAAATACGCCGGTGACGCTGAGGCTGATCATGGCCACGATGCCGTCGCGCATGGCGCGGTCGCACCGAGTGCGGTCGCTCATGGTGCGCTGCTCGATCTCAACTGGCGCGAGATCGCAGTGTGTGTGCCGATGATCGTGATGTGCTTTGTGATCGGCCTGTATGCCACACCGTTCTTCACGGTCATGGCGACCAGTGTCGAGAGCCTCCTGCGCACGAGCGGCCTTGCTGTGTTGCAGTAAGTTAACGCAGCGGCAGGCGGAAAATAACGAGGGCGGTGGGCTGCTAACAACCCACCGCCCTCGTTATTTTTCGCCTGTCGCTGCGCGCGCTACGCAGCCCAGGGCGGCTTTTGCTCGCCTCGAAAACGCGCCGTAAGCATGCCTTTGCCAGGGTGCTTTAGGCCGTCGAACTGGCCGATTACCGCGCCAATGTCATACGCCACGCGCCGGTTTTCATAGGTGTGGCTGTCACCGTTGCAGGTCAGCACGCCATAGCTCGCGCGAAGATCCGGCGGCCAAGGCACGCTGATGCTGCCCGGGTTGATCACGCGGGTGCTGCCGGCCATGCGGTCCTGCGGCCAGTGCGTGTGTCCAATCATCACGAGATCGGCCTCGCTGTCGGCCATCAGCGTGGTCAGTTCCTCGTCCGACACGCCGGGGTGCACACCCGAGCCATCGTCGGTGCCGGGTGCTGCGTGCACGAGCAAGACGCGCGTGCGGTCAGGCAGGTTGACGCGGTTGTCTAAGCCAATCGACGCCAGCCAGTTAAACCAGCCCGATGCAGCCAACGCGCCCTGCGCCCACGCGATCGAGCTGTGGATCGCCAGCACCGTCGCCGCAGAGCCCGGGTTGGCTCTGATCCCCTCGGCAGCGTCACCCGCGTTCATGGCATTGCAGATCCAGCGATCTGTGTTGCCGCGCACAAAAATAGCGTTTGGCAAGTCGTTAAGTCGTTCGAGTACGCCGACTGGATCCGGGCCCATGGCGGCCAGGTCACCGAGCACCCAGTAGGCATCGGCGCCACCATGGGCATTCAAATCTTCCAAAACGGCATCTAGAGCAATGCTATTGCCGTGAATGTCTGAGAGTATCGCGATTCGCATGGGTGTATTCAATCACAAAAGGCGGCGGTACACTTGACGGCATGCGTTCGTTTGATCTCCTCACCTCAGCGCAGGCTATGAATAAGCTGTTTGTCGCGTTGCGCGCTGCGCGCGCTGAACAGTCCCCGCCCTCCGAAACTGTGCAAACCGCGCTCGCGCTCGGCCGCGTGCTGGCTCACGATGTGATATCGCCAATCCAGGTCCCGGAGTTTCGGCGCAGCACTGTCGATGGCTATGCCGTCCGCGCGATTTCGACCCCCGGCGTCATGCGCGTGGTGGGCGAAGTGCGGATGGGTGAATCGGGCGGGGTGACGATCCGTTCCGGCGAGGCCGCGCTGGTGCACACTGGCGGCAGCATGCCGGACGGCGCCGATGCCGTTATCATGCTGGAACAGACCCAGCCGCTTGATGTTGCGACGAGCAAAATCCAAACGACGACAAAGCTTGCGCCGGGCGACAACGTGATTCAGGCCGGCGAAGATGTGCGGGCGGGCGAGGTCGTCATCAAGGCCGGCACGCGCATCCGCGAACAGGAGCTGGCCGGTTTGTTGACGCTCGGGATCACCCGCATCGAGGTCGCGCGGCCGCCGCGCGTGGCGCTCATCCCGAGCGGCGACGAACTGGTGTCGCCCGAGCTGCCCACGCGGCCGGGCCAGGTGCGCAACACGAATGCGCCGATGCTGGCCGCGCTCGTTGCACGGCACGGCGGCGAGCCGATTGTGTTCGATGCGCTGCCGGATATCAAATCCGCGTTTGAAGAAGCCGCACGCGAGGCGATGGCCGTGGCGGACATGATCGTGTTTATGGCCAGCACCTCGGTTGGCGATCGTGATTTTGTGCCGGACATCGTCAAAGGCATGGGCGCGCCGGGCGTGCTGGCGCACGGCATTCTGTTCCGCCCGGGCAAACCGGCGCTCTTTGCGGTGTGCGACGGTAAGCCGGTCTTTGGGTTGCCGGGCAACCCGATCAGCGCATTGGTGACCGGCGCACTGTTCGCTATGCCGGTGCTGGCCGAGCTGATGGGTGAAACGCTGCCCGCACAGCAGCCGACCGTGCGCATGCCGCTCACGCGCGAAATGAAAAGCCCAAAGGACCTTGAACACTGGTTCCCGGTCCGCTTTGTCGACGGTGGCGCCGAGCCGATTTCAACAAAGAGCAATCTGATTTTTGGGCTGGTGCGCGCAAATGGCATGGTCTGTGTGCCCATCGGCGTCGACCGCATCGCCGCCGGCGAGATTGTCGACGTGCGAACGCTGTGAGATCAGGGCGTGGGGTGAAAGGCGAGGTCAATCCCGCTTTGCCGCTGCTTGACCGTCACGCCTGCAAATACCTGGCCGCTTCTTCCAAGAGTTTGCGGCTTTCAGAGTAGGTGATCATTTTGCGCGCTTCGTCGGCGGTGGCCCAGCGATGGGATTGGATCTCTGCGGCCTGAATATTGACACGCTGATTTGCGACCGTGCCGATGTAATAGCGCACGGTCTTGACGACCAGCCGCCGGGCGTTTCCGCGCCAGGTCTTTGTGTAGCGCTCCTGAAAGACGCGCGAGGTATCGAGTTCAACATCGGTGATGCCAGCCTCTTCGGCCAGTTCGCGCAGCGCGGTTTCGACCTCTGTTTCACCCTTTTCGGCATGACCCTTCGGAAAAGCCCAATGTCCAGCGTTATGCTGGATCAGCAGAAACAACGTTTGCCCGGGTTCTTTAAAAACAGGGATCACGCCAAATGCCTCATCGGTGAGTTCATCGGGGCTCTTCGACATCACTGCATGATAACGCGTCCAATCCCGTACAATGCCACCGTTCATGTTTAACGCGCTTTACACTGGTGACTGCCTGGACATACTTGGGCGCCTGCAGTCCGGCAGCGTGCATTTGATTTATCTCGATCCGCCGTTCAACACCAAGCTGACCCGCAAGACCAAGCGCGCGGCCTATGCCGATTCGTTTGGCAGCCCGCAAGATTACGTTGCCTATATGCTGCCGCGCGTCAGCGAGATGCGGCGCGTGCTGAGCCCGCAGGGCGCGTTGTTTTTCACTGCGACTGGCGCACCAGCCACTATGTCAAAGTGATGCTGGACGAAGTGATGTCTGCGCCGGCGGTGTTTGTCAACGAAATCATCTGGCGCTACGGGCTTGGCGCATCGCGACCGCGCCGGCAGCTGTTGACCAAGCACGACACAATTTTTTGGTATGCCAACGGCGCAAACTTCACGTTCAACCTGATTCGCGAAGCGCCAACTGCCACCATGCTTGCCAAATACAGCCATCGCGATGAGCAGGGCAACCGCTACATGAATTCGTATGGCAAGCGCTATGTCATGAAGGGCGGCAAACCGCTCGATGATGTCTGGGAGATCCCGGCGATTGCCGCGACTTCGGGCGAACGCTGCGGCTACCCCACGCAGAAGCCGCTGGCGCTGCTTGAGCGTGTGATTACGCTGGCATCCAATCCAGGTGACGTGGTGCTCGATCCGTTTTGCGGCAGCGGCACGACCCTGGCGGCTGCGCAAAAACTAAACCGGCTGTGGGTTGGAATCGATGCAAACCCGGCTGCGATTGCCATCGCCGAAGAGCGCTTGCAACCGGCTTGACGCGGCAAAACATTTGTTCTAGGATCGGTGCATGCCAACAGCATCTATCGGTCACCTGGTTTTTCACATTCAGCCCGACAACCTGTCGTTTTACAAATCGTTGTTTGCATTTTGTGGCTGGCAGCCTCGTTACGAACAGCCCAACTTTATCGGCCTGACCTCGCCTGACAGCAGCGATGTCAGTGTGTGGTTTATGGGGTTCGCCAAACCGGTCAGCAACGACTACGATGGCCCCGGGCTCAATCACCTGGCCTTGCAGACGCAGTCGATCGCGCAGGTAGACGAAGCCGTGGCCTGGCTCAAGGAGCGCAACATCGCGGCCCTTTTTGAAACCCCGCGCCACCGCCCGGACTTTTCCGAGCCTGGCAAGACCTACTACCAAGTCATGTTTGAATCGCCAGACAAGATTCTGTTTGAGATTGTCTATATCGGGGAAGCGTAAGAGAGCACAGAACACAGATTGCAGAGCACAGGTGTGTGGCAAGGATTGCCGGATTTTGTGTGCATCACAAAGCGTCTGTCGTCTGTGCTCTGTATTCTTAGTACGCTTTCGCCACCAATGCGCGCTCGGTCACCTTTTCGCCGGTGACTACGCAGGTCCATTCGCCGGCGGGCTGATCGATCGGGTAGTTGCGGTTGGTGGCCTGCATGTCTTCTTTGAGCTTGGCGTCGACGGCCGGATCGTCTTTGAGCGGTACGAGCGCCCAGCCATCCTGCACCGCGGCCTTCAGGTCGGTGTAGTTGTCGACCTCGCGGATATTCGACTTCAGAAACGCATCCGCCTGTTCATACAGCGAGGTGTGGATCTGCGCCATCAGCGCCTTGATTGTTTCGGGCAAGCCGTCCTGCGGCACAAATGATTTGCCGGCTTTGCCCGGCATGTCGCGGCGGGCCAGCGCCACGCTGTTCTTCTCGACGTCTTTTGGCCCGACCTCAACGCGCACCGGCACACCGCGCATTTCCCAGTCGTTGTATTTGAAGCCCGGCGTCTCGTCGCGGTCATCGAGCTTGACTTTGATGCCGGCCGCTTTGAGCTCGGCAAAAATCCGGTCGGCCACCGCCATCACCGTCGTTCGCTCGGAGTCTGTTTTGAAGATTGGCACGATCACAGCCTGGATCGGCGCGACCTTTGGCGGCAGGCGCAGACCCTTATCATCGCCGTGGATCATGACCAGGCCGCCCAAAAAGCGCCAGCTCAGGCCCCACGAGGTGGTCCAGCACAGCTTCTCGGTGTTGTCGCGATCCAGAAACTTAATGTTGAAGGCCTTGGCAAAGTTCTGGCCAAGGTCGTGACTCGTGCCGGCCTGCAGCGCCTTTTTGTCGCCCATCATGGCTTCGATGCTGGTGGTGTTGATCGCGCCGGCGAAGCGCTCGTTCTTGCTCTTGCGACCGCGGATCGTCGGGACGGCGCAATCCTCGACGCCGTGGTCGTGATACACATCGAGCATGCGGGTGACTTCTTCCCAGGCGTCCTCGTGCGTTGCGTGCGCGGTATGGCCTTCCTGCCAGTAGAACTCCATCGTGCGCAAAAACGGCTTTGTGCGTTTCTCCCAGCGCACCACGCTGTTCCACAGGTTGATCAGCACCGGCAGATCGCGATACGAGTTGATCCAGCGCGAATAGGCGTCGCCGATGATCGTCTCGCTGGTCGGGCGCACGATGATCGGTTCATCCAGCTCTTTGCCGCCGCCAATCGTTACCACCGCCAGCTCAGGCGCAAATCCCTCGACATGGCTGGCCTCGCGCTTCAAAAAGCTCTGCGGAATAAACAGCGGAAATTGCGCATTGACGTGTCCGGTGTCTTTGAAACGCTTGTCCAGCAGGTCCTTCATGTTCTCGTAGAGCGTCCAGCCATACGGCTTGGCAATAATTGTGCCGCCAACCGGGCCGTAGTCGAACATATCGGCTTCGCGCAGCACATCGAGATACCACTGTGAAAAGTCTTCGGAGCGAGGGGTGATTTTTGCCATGAATAGAAGGAGGATTATAAGCGGCGGTCCCGGGGCGCCACGTGCGCCGCAAAGCGCGTGGCGCATGGCGCACCCGCCTGGGTGCATTTTTCTAAAGGGGAGCATCATGTAGCGTGGCCAAGCGTGTGCCAGCCGGGTCCGCAGGCCGTAAACGGCCATGCTCAGATACGAAGCCCTGGGCTGTATGCCAGCGCTCACAGGATTGGCGCGTTGTGTGAATGCCGGATAAAACGGCCGCCACGCGCGCAAGTTGTTGCCGTCAGCCCAGGGCTTCGTATCTGAGCATGGCCGTTTACGGCCTGCGGACCCGGCTGGCACACGCATTGGCTTCGCCATTTGCCGCTCCCCTTTAGAAAAATGCACCCCGTGGCGCACCCGCCTGCCGCGCTCCCACTACAATTCGCCTGTGCCAACATCCCCGCCAAACTTCGAAGCGCTGTCGCAGCAGACCGTGCAGTTTTTGCGCGATCTGATCCGCTTTGACACGACGAACCCGCCTGGCAACGAACGCATCGTGGCCGATCACATCGCGGCGATTTTGTCGGCGGAAGGATTGTCGCCGGTGGTGATCGACACCGCGCCCGGCCGTGGCAACGTGATCGCCCGGCTTAAAGGCGATGGTTCAGAAGCGCCGCTGTTGCTCTATTCGCACTCGGACGTGGTGCCGGTTGAGCGCGACAAATGGACGGTCGATCCGTTTGGCGGCGTGGTCAAGGACGGGTTCGTCTATGGCCGCGGCGCGCTCGATATGAAGGGCATTACCGCCACCCAGCTGACCGTGTTTCTGGCGCTGGCGCGCGCCGGGCAACCGCTCAAACGCGATGTCATTCTGGCTGTAACTGCCGATGAGGAGACCGACACGAATCAGGGCATTGGTCTGCTGGTGGACCGTCATCCGGAGTTGTTGCGCGCCGAATATGCGCTGAGCGAATTTGGCGGCGCCAGCATGTATATCAACAACGCCTGTTTTTATCCAATCCAGACCGCTGAGAAAGGCACCGCCTGGATGCGCATCATCGCGAAGGGCCGCCCTGGCCATGCCAGCGTGCCGCACGACGAGAACCCGGTCATCTATCTCGGCCGCGTGTTGAGCAAGCTGGCCGGCAACGCCAGGCTGCCGATGCATGTCGCGCCGACGGCGCGCGCCTTTGTCGAAGGCGTCGCCGATGGCCTGGGCGGCGCACAAGGTGCCGCCTTGCGGCTGTGGCTCGATATCGGTGGACGCAGCGATGCGACGTTGCTCGACTATGTGTTGCGCAACCCGGAGCTGGCTGCTGAGATTCGCGCGTTGACGCACAACACTGTGGTGCCGACAGGCTTGCGCGCAGGCACGGTCACAAACGTGATCCCATCGACGGCCGAGGCCATCATCGATTGCCGCACCGTGCCGGGCTACGACGCTGAGCAGGCCATCGAGGAGATCCGGACAGCATTGGGCGGGGATGCGCAGCATGTCGATTTTGTGCTGGATAGCCACTCGCCCGCACTGGAGTTCGACTTCAACACACCGATGTTCCGCACCATCTGCGAGGCCGTGCGCCGGCACGACCCGGCTGGCATCCCGCTGCCGCACATGATCACCGGCGCGACCGACGCCAAGCATGTGGCCCGGCTTGGCACGATCTGCTACGGCTTTTCGCCGATGAAGTTCGAACCTGGCGAGTCGTTTTTTGAGCTGGTGCACGGCCACGATGAACGCATCGCGATTAGTGCACTCGGCTGGGGCGTGCGCGTCTTGTATGACGTCGTCCACACATTTTGTGGCCGCTAGGAGCCGCGTCAGAATAGTTTTATTAGGCGATTTCGCATTTACCCCCGCTTTGCGGCTATCCCTTACCCACCATTTTCGCGCCGGTTGGCGGCACTTCGCGCGCGAGCGCACAGAGTCAACTCCGAAAAAGCAATATCTCCCGCGCGGAGCGCGGGAGATATTGCTTTTTTCGGGGGGAATCCCCATCGATCCGCGGCAAAATGATCAGCGCACCCGCAACTCGTAGGCCGTGGCTGGCGCGAGAAACCGCGGGTCGGTATACACAATGATGAAATAGGTGCCGGGTGGCAGGGCTGTCACCTCCAGCCGAAGCGGCATGGCCGACGTGTCTTGAAACAGCGGCGGCGATGCATCAGGCCGAAAAAGCTGCAGCTGGATGCGCGTGGCCAACGCCTGCAGCCCGCCATCAACACTGAGCTTGAGCGTGGCGGTGGCCGGTAGCGTCAGCGCATACACATCGCGTTCGTCGTTTAACGCGCCCTTGACGATGCTGCCGACGCTGATCGGTTGCGCGCTGACGACGGTGTTGTTGGGTTCCGTTTCGTCGCCGGCCAAGCGAATGCTGAGCGGCAGCCAGTTGCGCCGCGTGATTGTGAACGGCGTAAGGGCGATGGTGGGTGTTGCTGGCGGGGGCGTCGCACTGCCAGGTGTGCTGGTCGGTGGAATCGGTGGCGGTGTTGGCGATGGCCCCGCCGGTGTCGCAGTTGAAACGGGTGGCGGCGTGGTCGTTAGCGCGTCGATGACGATCGTCGCTGTGGCTGGAGGCGGCACAGATGTGGCCGTTGGCAGCACCGGGCCGTTGCCATTGACAACGACGGTGAAATACGCGACTGTGACATGCAGCCTGACTTGCTGAAGCGTCCGGGGCAGGATTTCGGTGCGCGGATCAACAGCACCACGCGCGGTTACCGTGAAGTAGAACGTGCGCGAGACGCTGGCGCCAGCCGGCAGATTGGGCATGGCCAGCGTGGCCGGGATTGAGAGCGGCCCGAATTCGGAAAAGTCTGGAAACGTCAAGTTTGCGCCTTGCGTCGCCACGACCGGGCACAGCCCGGTGCAATCGCCATCGCCGCGCGCGACCGTCATCGATGTGAAGTAGTCGATGCCGAATGACGTCGCCGTAAAGTCGAGCACCGCCTGCCCGTTCGGCGCGATCGTGAGCGGTCCGCCAGGCGACAGGCTGATGTCGATCAACGCGCTGGTCTGCTGTTGTGGGGCGGCGCGGACGGGCGCAGCCTGCAATAACTGCACGCTGCTGACTGTCAGAAGCAAACAAACGCATAGCCGTGCCGCAACGTGTGCTTTCGAAAAAGGTCAAACATGTTTTGTGAAGAACGCAGCGCGACTACGGCTTATGGCGGCGGCGCAGAGGTTGGCGGTGGCGGCGCTGAAGTCGGTGGTGGCGGTGCCGAGGTCGGTTGTGGCGGCGGTGGTGGCGACGTGGGCTGCGGCGGCGGATTATTCGGCGGCGGGTTGCTGGGCGGCGGATTGTTCTGCGGTGGTTGCTGGATGATGGCCGTCGGTGGGAGCGCAGTCGGCACTGGCGCGGGCGGGTTGATCACCACGCGTGTGGCAGTCGCACGCGGACGCGCGGTGGGGCGCGGCAGTGGCCGCCGCGTCGCTCTGACCTGTGGCGTTGCCGATGGCTCCGCGGTCGCGGTTGGGAGGACGGTTTCAGTGGCGACCACTTCGGTCGCCAGCGGCGCGGCTGTGCTGGTCGGTTCAGGCGTTGGGCCGCTTTCAATCGTGTTGGTGGGTTCAACCCGCACCGGCAGGGGCGTGACCGTGGGCAACGCCGTCTCGGTTGGCGCCGCAATGGTCTTTGTGGCGGCCAATGGCGTCTGCGTGTTTGCGGGCGGCGCCGTCGGTGTCGCAGCCACCGGCGTGTTGCGGCCGGCTGGGTCGAGGTTGCCGGTGACGAGCGCCATCACGGCGCCGCCCGTCAGAATCAGCGCGAGCAACGCGGCGCCGCCCAGCACCAGACGCAGTCGGTTGTTGCCAGCAGCCTGTGCTTCGGCCGGCGCTGCAAGCGCGCGTTCGGCGCTGCTCACCAGCAGATTGGCGTGCTGAAAGCGATCGGCAGGTTTTTTTGAGAGCGCCTTTTCAATAAGCTGGCGAACCGGCAGCGGCAAATCAGGGCGCACCTTTGAAAGCGCCGGCGGCGGCTCGTTGATGTGTTTCATCACCACGCCGATCGGCGTGCTGGCCTCAAAAGGCGGGGTGCCGGCGAGCATCTCGTAGAGCACCACGCCAAACGAGTAGATATCGCTGCGGTGATCAATTGTGCGGCTGCCCTGGCCCTGTTCCGGAGACATATAGGCCGGTGTGCCGAGCGATGCGAACGCCTGGGTCAGGTTGGTGGCATTGGCCAGCTGCACGATGCTGAAGTCGGTCAGAAAATAGCGGCCGGTGCTGGAGCACAAAATATTGTCCGGCTTGACATCGCGGTGAACCAGGCCGCGGCTGTGCGCATACTCGAGCGCGCTGCCGATCTGTTTCGCCACTTCTAGCATGTCGTTGACGGTCATCCGGTTTGCCGCGCCGCCCTGGCGGATGCGCGCACCAAGCGATACGCCGTCGATCAGCTGCATGGCAATGTACTGATAGTTGTCGATCGAATCGGTGTCGTAGAGCGAGACGATGTTTGGGTGGTTGAGCTGCGCGATCGTCTGCGCCTCGCGTTCAAAACGGCGCATCAGGTTCACATCGCTGGTCAGATGTGGGTAGAGCACCTTGAGTGCGACATCGCGGTTGAGCTTGACATCATGCGCGCGATACACCATGCCCATTGCGCCATTCGCAATGTGGCTGACAATTTGATATTTTCCCAGCATTTGGCCGGGGGTGAGCAAGGCGCCATTTGTCATGGTGTCGTGGAGTCGTACGTCGAATATTGAGCCGCGATGGTTGTCTTGATGTTGAGAGTTTGAACCGCATCCCTCGCTGCGACTCGTTGTTTTGAGCTCGTCCCGAGGGCAGAAAAGCTCTGATCACGCCAAGTTTAAGCGCAATCTGTAAAGCTGTGTCGAACCCTCAAAACAACGCTGGCTTCGCATTTGCGCACCCAGGTACTCTGGCGCACGCACACAGATTGTCGGCCATGTGGGCGGTCTCTGCGCGACACTTTTCAGGCGCTGTGACATCCGCCCGCCATTTACGCTGTTTTTGTATATATCAAAGAGATTGCTGCGCGAATGCTCTGACGCGCGATTGTGTAGCATTTTGGCCACGGCGTGTTGCAGTTGGCCATCGACCGTGTTTGGCACATTCTGCTTGTAGGCGTTGCAAAAACGTTGTCATCCAGCTAGACTCGCCTGTTATGTCTGCAGCCGTCAAACACGATCCCTATCTTGCACTCCGTTTTCCAAACTTTCGTTTGCTCTTTCTGGCTGGCACGCTCAGCGTGCTGGTGGGTGGCATGCAGTTCGTCACGCTGGGTTGGGAGCTCTATGAACGCTTCCGCGATCCGCTGGTGCTCGGCAACGTCGGCATGGCTGAGTTTTTGCCGGTGCTGCTGCTGGCGTTGCCGGCCGGGCATATGGCTGACCGGTTCGACCGCAAGACCATCGCCGTTGTTTCGCGCATCGTCGAGTCAATCGCCTCGTTCGGGCTGGCGTGGCTCTCGTGGACGCGTGGCGATCTGTCGCTGATCTTTTTGTTCATCGTGATCACTAGCATGGCCCGCACGCTTCAAGGCCCAGCCGTGGGCACGCTCTTGCCCGCCAGCGTGCCGGCTTCAGCGTTTAGCAACGCGGTGACCTGGCAAATGACCTCGGTACACATCGCCGGGTTTGTTGCGCGCGGCCTGGCGACGGGGTTGATCGCGTGGTTCGCGCTCAGTGAAGTGCCAGCAACCGGTTCCATCAACATCGGGGCAACGCTGGCATTTCTGCTGGCCGGGATCTTTTCAACCGTCATTGCAGTGAGCTATGTCTTTCTGGACATCCCAAAATACGCAGCAAAGACCGAAGCGGCCACGCTAAAAGATGTGATGGCAGGCGCGCGGTTTGTTTTTAGAGAAAAACTGGTGTTGTCGGCCATTACGCTCGATCTGTTCGCCGTGCTCTTTGGCGGCGCCGTCGCGTTGTTGCCGGTGTTTGCGCGCGATGTGCTGGACGTTGGCCCGCGCGGGCTGTTCTTTCTGAGCGCGGCGCCGGCGGCTGGCGCGCTGCTCATGTCGGTTGTGTTGACGCGTCTGCCACCCATCCGCAACGCCGGTCGCACGCTGCTGATCGTGGTGGCCGGGTTCGGGCTGGCCACGATTCTGTTTGGCATCTCGCAGAGCTTTGTGGTCTCGATCATCGCGCTGGCGCTGACCGGCGCATTCGACAATGTCAGCATGGTGATTCGCGGCGCACTGGTGCCGATGCGCACGCCCGATCAGATGCGCGGCCGAGTCGGCGCGGTTGAACGCGTGTTTATCAGCTCATCGAACGAGCTCGGCGGCTGGGAGAGTGGTGTCACCGCATACTGGTGGGGGGCGGTGCCGGCTGTCATCGTCGGCGGCGTTGGCACGTTGATCGTCGTCGGGCTCGTTGCGCTTGGCTTTCCACAGTTGCGCACGCTCGGCCGGCTCGACCAAATCGAACCCGCCGTTGTCGATGGCAGCGCGTGACCGTTAGGTGCGCGCGCCGCGTTTCCAGTCAAACGCGAGCAGGCGCAGGCCGTTCAGACAAACCAGCACAGTGCTGCCCTCGTGGCCGATCACGCCGATCGGCAGCGGCAGCTTGAACCCGAGCGCGCTAATCAGCAAGATCACAATCACCGCGCTTGAGAAAATCAGGTTCTGATACACGATGCGGCGCGCGGCTTTGCTGAGTGCAACCGCATAGGGGATGCGCTGCAGATCGTTGGCCATCAGCACGATATCGGCTGTTTCAAGCGCGACATCGGTGCCTGCGGCGCCCATGGCCACGCCGAGCGTCGCTGTCGCCAGCGCAGGCGCATCGTTGACGCCATCACCGACCATCGCGACGACTGGCGCTTTGGCGCCCGGCGCCTGCGCCAATGCCAGCGCCTTGATGCGCGCCACCTTGTCCTGCGGCAGCAGATCGGCGAAAAACTCGCGCACGTGCGCCTGTGCCGCGATCGCTTTGGCCACCCGCTCATTGTCGCCTGTGAGCATGGCCACACGGTTTACGCCGACCGATGCCAGATCCTCCGCAATCGTGTCTGCGCCGGCGCGCAGCACATCGGCAATCGCAATGACGCCGAGCACGTTGGCCGTGTCTTCGGACTTGAGTTTGGCGACGATGACCGAGGTCTTGCCCTCATCTTGCAACCGGCTGACCTCCTTGAGCGCGCCATCCAGTCCGCCGGTTTGCATGCCCTCAAAGAAACGTGGGCTGCCGACCGCGATATCGATGCCGCCCATAAATGCCACGTGCGCGCGCACGCCGCGCCCGGTGATCGATTGAAACGCGGTCGCATCCGGCCACTGCAGCCCGCGCCCGGTCGCAGTCTTGACAATGGCCTGCGCGAGCGGGTGCTCTGATTTGGATTCGACCGCGGCGGCCAGTAGCAGCAGCGTGTTCTCTTCGGATTCGGTGTTGCGTTCAACAGTCTGACGCGATGGTGTCGGATAGCGCGTCGGCGAAATGGCGAGCGGCCGGTGTTCTTCGTCAAACATCGGCAGCACGGTCACATCGGTGACGGTCGGGCGGCCCTCGGTCAACGTGCCGGTTTTGTCAAACGCGACGACCGAGATGTCGGCAGCCAGCTCAAGATAGGCGCCGCCTTTAAACAGCACGCCGCGCCGGGCGCCATTTGCGATGGCCGAGAGAATCGCGGCCGGCGTGCTGATCACCAGTGCGCAGGGTGACGCCACAACCATGGCCGTCATGGCGCGGTAGAACGCCGGTTGAAATGCTTCGCCAAAGATCAGGATCGGCACGATGATCAACAACAACGTGAACAGAATCACACCGGCCGCGTAGTAGCGTTCGGCCTTGTCCAGCAAACGCTGTGTGGGGGCTTTCTCGCTTTGCGCGTCTTCCACCAGCTTGATGAGCCGGGCGATGGTCGAATCACTTGCCAGGCGCGTGACAGCGATCTCGATGCTGCCGCTCTGGTTGATGGTGCCGGCAAAAACGCTGTCGCCCAGGCGCTTGTTGACCGGCATGGATTCACCGGTGAGCGACGATTCATCGCAACTGCTCTCGCCCTCTTGCACGGCGCCGTCCAGCGGCACGCGTTCGCCCGGACGGATGACCACGCGGTCGCCCACGACCAGCTGATCGATCGGCATCAGGCGGGTTTCACCGTTGCGGCGTGTCAGCGCCTCGCTTGGGCGCAGCTTCATCAGCGCGCGGATGGCGTCGCGCGTGCGGCCAATCGCATAGCTTTGGAGAACATTCGAAAACGAGAACAAAAAGAGCAGCATGGCGCCCTCAAAGGGCGAACCGACCACGGCGGCGCCGAGTGCAGCCAAAACCATCAGCAAATCGACTTCGATGGCGCCCTCGCGCAGCGCGCCGATGCTGGCGCGCAGGCCAAAAAAACCGCCCGTGACATAAGCAATGACGTAGCACACGGTGGTGATGGTGGCGAGCGTCGGCTGATACGATGTGACCAGCCCGGCGATCATGGCGACAAAGGTGATGGCCACGAACAGGATTTCGACTTGCTGCTCGCTGAGCTTGCTGAACAAAAACCGTGGTGCCCGATCGCCAGAATTTGGCGCATCAAGCTGGGCGGGGAAGGGTGCTGACATGGTCGGAATTATACGCCATGCAAATTTAAATTCAACTGCACTTAAATTTTTATTTTCTAGCAGTCAAATACGCGTTGGCACACACAGCGAGGTGATTTGAGCCGCAAAAGAGCCCCGATAGCGGTGCTATCCCTTCCCCACAATTTTCGCGCCGGTTGGCGGCACTTCGCGCGCGAGATATTGCTTTTTTCGGAAAAATCCCCCTCGTTTCGCGCTAACGCATCTCAGGAACGCTTTGAGTGGAAAACAAAAAACAGCCGGGTGAATTCACCCGGCTGTCCTCGTTCTGTCAAAACCGCAAAAGCGATTTAGAAGCGACGATCGCGTCCGCCACCGCCGCCGCTGCGACGATCACGTCCGCCGCCGCCGCCGCGCTCACCACGGTCGCCGCCGCCGAATCCGCCGCCGCGTCCGCCGCCGCCGAATCCACCACGGTCACCACCACCAAAACCGCCGCCGCCGCTGCGGCCGCCGGCTGGGCGGGCTTCCATTGGCTTGGCCTCGTTGACGCGCAGGTTGCGGCCATCGAGCTCTGAACCATCGCACATCTGGATGGCTTTGCGAGCGTCTTCGTCGGTTTCCATTTCAACAAAACCAAAGCCGCGTGACTGGTTGGTCTCACGATCTTTGATGATGCTGACCGAGCGGATTGCGCCAGCTTGTCCAAACATCTCGCGAAGTGACTCTTCGGTCGTATTGAACGACAAATTGCCCACGTATAGTTTCGTACCCATTCTTCTTAACTTTCTCCTAGCATTGCGGCGAATCGCCGCCTCATTACGCGGCTTGTTGCCGCTACATAAAACTGTCGGGCGGTCCGCCCGACGATACCGAAGTAGCACTACTTAGCAAATGATTCGAGACCGTTCATATTCTTGGGGGACCTGCTACGGAGAAACCGAGGAAGAACCGACTGAACGCCTGCAAACACAATTACTTGTGACCGCTACCGCCATGCGAGATTATCTCACATTCTTTATGAACGACCTGACGGAATCTCTGCGATGTTAAAAATCAGTAATTCGATTGCAAAACCGGTATTAATACTGGTGTTGTCTAAGTAATGTCTATAAAAACGGATCAAGCGAAGCGCCTTTCGCGCGAAAAGAACGGCCTCTCGCACCCTAATGAGCTGCAACATTATTCACGGTGCGTCTGATTCGACGGCAGGTGCGCTTAGGTCGCGATGTCAAACGCTTGGCGAAAAATGCGTGCCCCGCCGTCGTCAGAAAGAGCGCACGCGTTTCAGCCGTGCGTCGCAAGAGGTCTTGCGCGACAAAGCGATCCAGCAACATGCGTCCCAAAGCCCCGCCGATATGGGGTTTGCGTTCGGTCCAATCCAAACAAACACGCGCGCTATTGCGCTGCCGCTCAAGCATGGCGACATCCACACCCAGGCGCGTCAGCGCATGAGCGCCGGTTTGGGTAACGCAAAATTGCGCGCCAGCGCGTTCGATCCAACCGCGTTTTTGCAGGGTCTGGGCAAGTTGCACGCCGATGTCCCCCGCCAGATGGTCATAGCAGGTGCGCGCAAACCGCAGCGCTGGATCGGCGGGTCCGCAGCGCACCTCGCGCGGCGGTGTCAGCGCGGCGAGCGACTCGAGCGCATGCGCGACCTCGCTGTTGGCCAGCGCGTAATAGCGATGCCGGCCGCTGCTCTCGACCGTGACCAGATTACCCTTGAGCAACTTGCTCAGGTGATTGCTCGCGGTCTGGGCACTCAGGTTCGCCGCCAGCGCGAGTTCGCCGGCGGTCAGCGCGCGGCCGTCGATTAACGCGAGCAACATGCGCGCGCGGCCAGGGTCGCTGATCAAGGCCGCCGCAGCCGCCAGGGTGTTGCTGGGTAAGCTTGTGGATTCGCCCATGCGATCAGTATAGGGTTCGCGTCCGCGCGAATGGTTCAGCGCCGGATGAATCGTCCGGGGAGATTGGGATCGAGGGTGGCGTCGGCATTCTGTTCTAAACTCCCGGCATGTTTAGCGAAATCATCAAAACCGAAGAGGCATTGCGCGCGGTCATTGGCGTGCCCAGCCAACTGGTGCTCGACAAAGTGATTCCCACATTGGATGTGTATTGCCGCACATTTATCGCGCAGTCGCCGTTTATGCTGATCGGCAGCAGTGATGCCGCCGGACAGCTCGACGTGTCGCCGCGCGGCGATCCGCCCGGCTTCGCCTATGTCTTGGACGATCAGACGCTGTTGCTGCCGGAGCGGCCTGGCAATCGCCGGGCCGACACGCTGCTCAACATCATGCAGAACCCGCACGTCGGGCTGCTCTTTCTGGTGCCCGGCGTGGAGGACACGTTGCGCGTCAACGGCACCGCCCAGATCGTGCGTGATGCTTCCGCGCGCGCCCATTTTGTGGTGCAGGGAAAGACGCCGGATCTTGTGCTCGCGGTCACAGTGCGCGAGGCCTATATGCAGTGCGCCAAATGCATGCGCCGCTCCAAGCTGTGGGCCGGGGTAACCGCAGCGCCAAACATGCCGAGCCTGGCCGAGATCGTCGCGGCGCATGCAAAATCGGACGTGCCGGTCGAAGAATTGCAGGCCTCGATCGATCAGAGCTACGCCACGAAGATGTACTAGTTGAAACGCGACGCATCGTGCGCGCGCCGGCCGCGTGATCCAGGTTGCGAAATTGGGCAACTTCGCTACGCTGTGCGTAACATGAAAATCACCGACCTCAAAATTTACCCAACCTGGGTAGGCGCGCGCAATCAGCTTGTGATCAAAATCGAGACCGACGAAGGCCTGTATGGCTGGGGTGAGAGCGGTCTGAGCGGTCGCGAGCTGGCAGTCGCTGGCGCGCTCAATCACTATCGCGAATTGCTGCTTGGCCAGGATCCGATGAACATCGGTTACATCTGGCAGCTGCTGTATCGCAGCCAGTATTTTGAAGGCGGCCGCGTGTTGACAGCGGCGCAGAGCGCGATCGATATTGCGCTGCACGATATCAAGGGCAAGGCGTTGAACGTGCCGATCTATCAGCTGCTTGGCGGCAAACAGCGCGATTTTGTGCCGACATTTGTCACTGTGTCGCCCGGCCCGGGCATGATCAAACAGGCCAAGCGCTTTGTAAAGCAAGGCTGGAGTGTCATTCGCACCGGCGTCTCGGCCGGTTACGACGATCCGAAAAATCGCAGACCGGCAGCGCTGGCCAAAAGATAAAAGATGGCAGCGTGTTTGAGCCTGTGGCGTCGCTCGCATCGACCGCCGAGTGGCTGATCCAGCTGCGCGAAGCGGTTGGCCCGAGCGTGTTGCTCGGCACCGATTTTCACCATCGCCTGAGCGTGGCTGAGGCCGCGCACTTTTGTCAGCGCATGCCGGTTGGCACGCTGGACTTTCTCGAAGAGCCCATCCGTGATGAAACACCGGAAGCCTACGAACAGCTGCGCAAACTGACGACCGTGCCGTTTGCAATTGGCGAGGAATTCTGCCAGCAAGTGGCAGTTTCTGCCGTATATCGAGCGCGGCATCACAAACTATGCGCGGCTGGATATCTGCAACGTCGGCGGATTTACCGAATCGATGAAGGTCGCCGGCATGGCGGAGGCGCACTACATCGACCTGATGCCGCACAACCCGCTTGGCCCGATTTGCACGATGGCCACGATTCACCTGGCCGCGGCCGTGCCCAACTTTTCATTTCTCGAGGTGTGGGTGCGCGAAGACGGCAGCCTCGGCCACTTCGATTCAAACATCTTCTCGGCGCAGCCCAAACTCGAGGGCGCGCGCTTCCCGATTCCAACCGCGCCCGGGCCTCGGGGTTGAGTTCAACGAAGACTATGCCAAGGCGCATGCCTTCAAGTTCTGGGAAGCCCCGAAGCTGTATCGGCGCGACGGCAGCGTGCAGAACTGGTAGTCGGATTACGCAAAAGTACGCAAGGCCGCGCCGTCCGATGCGCGTATGCTTATGGAGCATTCACGGGCGCGTCACACACGCGCCCGACTCCATCGAAGCATGAAAAAAGTTCGCATCATCGATTCACATACGGGCGGGGAACCGACCCGGCTGGTGCTTGAGGGCGCGCCGCCGTTGGGTGAGGGCAGTGTGGCTGAGAAGCTGTTTGAGCTGCGCACGCGCTACGACGGCTTTCGACGCTGTGTCAATACTGAGCCGCGCGGCAATGACGTGCTCGTCAGCGCGCTGCTGGTTGAACCGCAAGACTCCTCATGCACGCTGGGCGTCATTTTCTTGAACAATGTCGGCTATCTCGGCATGTGCGGCCATGGCATGATCGGCGTGATGGCCTCGCTGGCCTATCTGGGCTGGCTGAGCCCGGGTTCGCATCGCATCGAGACGCCGGTCGGCGTGGTCGAGGCCATGCTGTTTTCGAGCACCGGCGCCTATGCAAACATGGTGTCTGTGCGCAACGTGCCGAGCTACCGGTACATTGAAAAGGCGCAGGTCGATGTGCCTGGCCTTGGGCTGATCACTGGCGACGTGGCCTATGGTGGCAACTGGTTCTTTCTGACGCATGAGCACCGCCAGTATGTCGATATATCGAACCTGACGGTGCTGACTGAGACAGCGGCGCGCATTCGCGATGCGCTGCGGCGCACCGGCATCACCGGCGCCGACGACGCCGAGATCGATCACATCGAACTGCTCGGGCCGTCGACTGTGGCCGACAGCAAGGGCTTTATGTTGTGCCCGGGCAATGCCTATGACCGTTCGCCGTGCGGCACCGGCACCTCGGCCAAGCTGGCCTGCCTCTATGAGGACGGCAATCTCAAGCCGGGCCAGGTCTGGCGACACGAAGGCATCGTCGGGACGGTCTTTGGCGGCTCGATCGAGATCAAAAAGAAACAGATCATTCCCACCATCACCGGCGAAGCCTGGGTGATGAATGAGGGCATGCTGCTGCTTGACGAGCGCGACCCCTTTGGCAGCGGTATCGGCGTGATGGCGTCCTAGTGCAACAAAAGCATGGTTTCTAAATCCGGCGAAATAGACAAATCCCTCGCGGAGCGAGGGATTTGTCTATTTCGCCGCAATTTGAAAATAGGTTTTTGTTGCACCAGAGCAACCGCGCAGGGGCATTTAATCTATGTGGAAAACTTCCTCGATCTCTTCCATCATCTTGTCGGCGTGCGTAAGCGTCAGGCTTTCGAAATACGGCGCCATAAATTTCTGCCACTCGCCGTTGATCGCTTCGCCAGCCATGCCATCGCGCGCGGCGTCAAAACTGGTGGGCGTTTCAAAATAGCCAAACAACGTGCCGTCGGCCCGCATAAATAGCGAGTAGTTGTGCCAGCCGTGGCGCCTGAGGGCCTCGATCATCTCCGGCCATACACGCGTGTGGTGTGCCTTGTACTCCGCGATCAGATCCTGTTTAACCTTGAGCAAAAAACCAATGCGTTTCATAGGCTGGAGTTTACGCTTTTCGCGCCAATGCGCTTTCGATCAAACGCTCGCTGGCTTCCCACAAGCGCTCCTGCGCCGCCATGTCCATTGACGCCGCGTTGCTGGCGATGGCTTTGCGCTGGTCCCAGTATTTGCCAGTGACCTCGGCCACATCCGGGCTGCTGGCCAGATAGACGACCGTGTCCGCGCCTTTTGCCGGGGCAATCGCGCCAAAGCGTTTTCCGATGCCGATGATGGCACGCATCAGTCCGCCGCCGTTGCTGCCAAAACCGGTGTCGACAAAGCCCGGATGCAGCGCGTTGACGGTGACGCCGGAGCCGCTCAGACGGCGTGCCAGGGCATAGGTAAACATGATGTTGGCGAGTTTGGATTGGCCGTAGGCGCTAAAACTGCTGTAGCGGCGGGCGCCCTGAAGATCGTCAAAATTAATCTTGGCGCTCGAGTGCGCGGCGCTGGCCACATTCACGATGCGCGCTGGCGCGCTGGCGGTGAGTGTGCCGAGCAGCTCGCGCGTGAGCAAAAAATAGCCCAGGTGATTCAGCGCAAACGTCTGCTCGTAGCCATCCGCAGTCACGCGGCGCGCGTCAAAGATCGCGCCGGCGTTGTTGACAAGCACGTCGATCCGGCTGTGTTTGGCTTTGATCTCGGCAGCCAGGCGCTTGACATCGGCCATGTGCGACAGGTCGGCGAGATACGTTGTGACGCCCGCCTGCGGGTACGTGGCGATGATCGACGCGCGCGCGGCTTCCGTGCGCGCCGCGTCGCGACCGACGATGAGCAGCTGCGCGCCGAGTTTGGCCAGATCGTGCGCCGCTTGCTTGCCGATGCCGTTTGTTGCGCCGGTGATGAGGATGGTTTTGCCTTGCATCTGGACATGTTAGCGCACGTGTGCGTCGCACACGGGATACATTTTTCTATAGGGGAGCGTCCCGGCGAAGCCGAGCGCGTGCCAGCCGGGTCCGCAGGCCGTAAACGGCCATGCTCAGATACGAAGCCCTGGGCTGCATGCCAGCGCTCACAGGATTGGCGTCGTTGTGTGACTGCCGGCTAAAACGGCCGCCACGCGCGGAAGTTGTTGCCATTAGCCCAGGGCTTCGTATCTGAGCATGGCCGTTTACGGCCTGCGGACCCGGCTGGCACGCGCTTGGCCACGCTACATGACGTTCCCCTATAGAAAAATGCATCCCGTGTGCGCCGCATACGTGCGCGGCGCATAGAATGACCGCATGCCCAAACGAGTGTTGATTATTGGCGGCGGTGTGATTGGCCTGTGCACGGCCTACTACGCGATGCGCGCCGGCCATGCCGTTACCGTGCTCGAACGCGGGCCGGAGACACGCGACATGGCCTCGCTCGGCAATGCCGGCATGATCGTGCCCAGTCATTTTGTGCCGCTGGCCACACCCGCCAACGTCAAATACGGGCTGCGCAATGTGCTCAACCCGGAGTCGCCCTTTTATATCCGGCCGCGCGCGGACAAGGCGCTGATCGCCTGGGGCATGGCATTTTTGCGGGCCGCGAACGCCGGCCAGATCGCGAAGGCCGAGCCGTTGCTGCGTGATCTCAACACGACCAGCCGCGCGCTGTTCGAAAAGCTCGCCGATGAGCGCGAAAACGACTTTGGGCTGGTCAAAAAAGGCTTGCTGATGCTGTGTGCCACGCAGCACGGCTTTGACGAGGAAGCCGCGTTTGCCGCGCACGCGCGCGAACTCGGCGTGCCCGCCGAGGTGCTGACGCCCGAGCGCACCCGCGCGCTCGAACCCGGCGTCACGCTCGATATTGCCGGCGCGGTGCACTTCCCAAACGACTGTCATCTGTCGCCGGCGCGATTTATCAGCGGCATGGCGGCGCTGCTCAAACGCGAGGGCGTTGATATTCGCTATGGCCGCGCGTTCTCAAACTGGACGCTGCGCAACGGCAGCGTGACCGGCGTCGAATCGATCAACCAGGAGTTGAGCGGTGCGCAGGCCAACCCACACGATACCCAGACCCATGAGGCCGATGCGTATGTGATCGCCGGTGGCGTGTGGAGCGACGAAGCGACCGCGCTGCTGGGCGTCTCGCTGCCATTGCAAGGCGGGAAGGGCTACAGCCTGACGCTGTCGGCACCGCGCCAGAAGGCGTCAATCTGTTCGATCCTGGTGGAAGCGCGCGCGGCAGTGACGCCGATGGGCGACACGCTGCGCGTTGGCGGCACGATGGAGATCGCCGGCAAGGATGCGTCGATCAATCCGCGCCGTGTGCGCGGCATTGTCAAATCGTTTGTGCGTTATTACAGTGCCTTTACGCCGCAGGATTTCGAAAAGGTCACGCCGTGGCGCGGGCTGCGGCCGGTTTCGCCCGACGGGTTGCCTTATATCGGGCGGCTTCGAACGCAGCCAAACGTCATCGTCGCGGCCGGGCACGCCATGATGGGCCTAAGCCTTGGGCCGGTCACCGGTACAGTTGGTCGCCGATATTCTGGCCGACCGTGCACCGGCCGGGTTCGACATGGCAATGTTGAGCCCGGAGCGGTTCGTCTAACATGAACCTGGTTGCTTCCAGGTTCATCTAGCCTTGTGCCGCGATATATGGACGGCAATGCAAACTCTTGTCGCCCATCCCCAACTGCCCACACCATCCAATTTCGCGTACACTCCGCGCACTATGAAATGGCACGGCGTAATGCCCGCAATGACCACCGCGCTTGACGCAAAGTTCAATATCGACCATAAGTTTGTCGCCAAACACGCGAAATGGATGGTCGACCATGGTTCCACTGGCATCGTCACACCGGGTTCGCTCGGAGAGGGCAATACGCTCACGTTTGATGAAAAGGTCGCGTTGTGGACCACGCTCGTCAAGGCTGTCGGCAAGCGCGTGCCCGTCGTCGCGGCGATCGCTGCCTTGAGCACACGAGAAGCGGTCGATCAGGCGAAGGCTGCCGCACGCGTCGGATGCGAGGGGCTGATGGTGCTGCCGCAATATGTCTACAAAGGCGACTGGCGCGAGAACAAGGCGCATGTTGCCGCGGTGTTCAAGGCGACCAAACTTGATTGCATGCTCTACAACAACCCGATCGCGTATGGCGTGGACTATTTGCCAACGCAGGTCGCTGAGCTGGCGGCCGAGCACAAAAACTTCAAAGCCATCAAAGAGTCGAGCGCCGACACCCGCCGCATCGCGGCAATTCGCGAACTCATCGGCGACCGCCTGGCGTTGCTGGTCGGCGTGGATGACGGCATCGTCGAAGCCATCGCGATGGGCGCGACCGGCTGGATCGCCGGGCTGGTCAATGCGCTGCCGAAGGAATCGGTTGATCTGTTTAACTACGCGATGAACGGCGAAACCGAAAAGGCCTGGGCGCTCTACAAATGGTTTCTGCCGCTGTTGCGGTTGGATACTGTGCCCAAGTTTGTGCATCTGATCAAACTGGTGCAGCAGGAAGTCAACATGGGCAACAGCCGCCTGCGTCCACCGCGGCTCGAGCTGGCCGGCGAAGAGCTGGCGGAAGCGCGCGTGATCATTCGCGAGGCGCTGCGGGCCCGGCCACGTGCGTGATGTGGCTGGTCAACTGACCAGCCGGGAGCAGGCAATCCGTCGCTAGCGCGTTGGGTCGGGAAATGCCAAAGTCTGTGCAAAGCAGTGCGATCTGCATCGCCGGATGCGCTTTTCCCACACTGTGCGGGGAAAGCGCATCCGCGATGCAGATCTGAAGGAGATGCTATGCGACTCAAAGGGAAAGTGGCGGTTGTGACTGGCGCCGCGTCCGGCATGGGCCTGGCCATCGCGACTCGATTTGCGGCCGAAGGCGCCCGCATCGTGGCCGCCGACTGGAACGCCGAGCGGCTCACACAAGCCGTGGTGACGATCAAGGCCAGCGGCGCTGAGATCGTTGGCGCGCAGGGCAACATTGCGCAGCAGGATGTCGCGGAGGGCCTCATCGCGCTGGCGATATCCACTTTTGGCGGTGTTGACGTTCTCTGCAATGTCGCGGGCGTCATGGACTACATGCAAGGTGTGGGTGAACTCGATAACGATGTCTGGCGTCGGGTCTTGGGCATAAACCTCGACGGACCCATGTTTACGATGCGCAAGGCAGTCCAGCATATGGCGACGCGCGGCGGGTCGATCATCAATGTTGCTTCGACCGCAGGGTTGCACGGCGGGGCGGCGGGTGCGGCATACACCGCGTCGAAGCACGCGCTGGTGGGCCTGACGCGCAGCACGGCCTGGATGTATGCCAAACGCGGCATCCGCTGCAACGCAATTTGTCCTGGCGCGACCAAGACCAATATCGCCGAAAGCATGCCGGTGGAAAAGCTGGATCCGGTCGGAGCAAAGCGCGCTGGAGAATTCGCGTCGATCATCCCGGCGTATTTGGAGGCGAGTGACATTGCGGCGCTGGCGCTGTTTCTCGCAACAGACGAGTCGCGCTACATCAATGGCGCGATCATTCCCGCAGACGGCGGTTGGGACGCGGCTTGACGAATCGAATCGAGCAGGCGTCCGGCAGCGTGTCCGTGCTTAACCAGCCAGACGCATGAGAGGGGATAGTTATGTGTAGCGGCCGGGCGGCGGCCCGGTCGCTACACATAACTATCCCCTCTCATGCGTCTGGCAATGCGTCTTCGCTGTTGGCTTCGGCGCTCGTTTCCGAATCGATGACCAGGTTGCGGCCCGTGTAATTCGGCGTCAAATACCAGCGGCCGCTGGCGCGATCACCGGACCACGGCGCTTCGGGCGACATGATGAGCGCGCACAGATCCAGCAGCGGCGCGTCGTAGTTGACGCGCCAGCCGGCGAAGTCTTGCCAGCATTGATCGCGATTTGGCAGCAGCGGCACGCCCACTTTTTGCCAGCGCAGGTAGGCTGCGTCAAATTCCGCGCGTGTTACTGAAATCGGTGTGGCTGGGAAGCTGGCGGATTTCTCGTAGCGAAATCCATACGGTTTGGCGATGAGTCTGAGCGCAAGATACCCCGCGCGGATCATCAGATCGGCTCTTGTGTCGCGCGGGATATCCAGCGTCGAGCGAACCAGCGCGGCCGCGTCGAGCACCGCGCCCGCCGATGTGATCCACGAGCGATTGGGTTGTTGCGAGCGCAAAAACGCCACCATGGCCAGCGATGTGTGGCTCTCTTCAAGATCGGTAAACCAGTCTGTCCACTGCGACCAGAGTTGCGTGTAGGCGTCCTGCATGTGCTGGTTCGTACTCAAACCGGCAACTAAAAAGTAGCGCTCGATCAGCGTGACTGCCGATGGCGGTGAGCCGGCCGCAGTTTCGAGCTTGCTGACTGGCAGTTCGCGACGCTGAAAAGTGCCATAAATCGTCGGGAGATAGGAGATCAGCAGGGCGATCAACACCGGGCCGATGATGGCCTCGGCAAACGCCAGCACATACTGCACCGGTGTGTTGACGGTTACAAACCCAAGCGTCAGCAGCGACGATCCGCTGACGATAAATGCCTCATACAGTGTTGGAATCCCAACACCAAAGAACATCAGCATAAACCCGGTTGCGACGACGACCATCAACACCGGCACCAGCAAAATCAACCCGACCGGCGTGTACAACGCCATGATGCGGTCGCGCGCGGCGTAATCCGCTGCAAGCCGGCAAAGCAGGTTGAAAACATGACGCAGTGCGCGAAACACGGCGCGCGTGATTTTGGGCGCGGCCGGTCGCGGCAACAAAAAGGTGGTGATCGCCGCGCTGAGCGACGACACCACCAATAAGAACCCGACGCAAAACGCCAGCACCCGCAGCAGCGATTCAAGCATCAGCATGCTACTTAAACCATTCGGTGCCCGGCCATTGATACTTGCGCGCGACTTTTTCGTCCAACTCCACGCCCAGCCCGGGTTTGTCGGTTAGTTCGATATAGCCATTTTTGATGATGTCTTCTTTTTCTTTGATGATGGTTGTCCAGTAGGGCCGCTCGTTCCAGTGCCATTCAAGCACGAGAAAGTTTGGCACGGTCGCGCAGACATGCGCCGAGCCCATGGTGCCGATCGGCGATGAGACATTGTGCGGCGCAAACGGGATGTAATACATCTCGGCCATGTTGGCGATTTTGCGGCCATCGCTCAGCCCGCCGCACTTTGGGCAGATCGGGCATCACGATGTCGACAGCCTGCTGTTCGAGCAGATCGCGAAAGCCGTGGCGCAGGTAGATATTTTCGCCCGCGCAGATCGGCGTGCTGCTGTGCAGCTTGACCTCGCGCATCGCGTCGATGTTCTCCGGCGGCACCGGTTCTTCAAGCCACATCAGGTGAAATGGCGCCAGATCGCGCACCAGCCGGATCGCGCTGGGCACATCGAGGCGCGTATGCACATCGCAGGCGACTGCCACGTCTTTGCCCGCCGCGCGCGTGACCATTTCAACCAGCTCGATCATGCGGTCGTGCTCGCGCTCCATCGCGGTGTAGTTGAACTTGTCTTTTGAAAAGGTGCCTTCGCTGCAGCGATCAGCACGTTTGTATCGTTGTCGATCGGCGTCGCGGTTATCCGAATAGGCGCCGATGTCCAGATCGATCTTCAGCGCGGTGAAGCCCTTGGCCAGCACGCCATCGACCACTTTTTTGATGTCGTCAAACTCCATGCCCGGGTCGACCTCGCAATCGCAATACATCCAGATCTTGTCGCGAAATTTGCCGCCCAGCAGCTCGTAGACCGGCGTCTTGAGCGCCTTGCCCTTCAGATCCCAGAGCGCCAGCTCGATGCCGGTGAGCGCGGTGATCAGCGCGCCGCCGGTGCCGCCGTCAAAGACATGGCTGCGGCGCATGTCCTCAAAGATCGCGTCGATTCGAAACGGATCGCGGCCGATCAGCTTTTTTCAAGATAGGAAATGATGGCGATGGCCTGCTTGCCGCCGTGCACGCACTCGCCGATGCCGGTCACGCCGGCATCGGTCGTGATCTTGACCCACAAGTGCATGCCATGCCCGACAGTTGCTGCGGTTTTTATGGATTTTATTTTCATGGTTTTGGGAGGAGCCTCTGGAACTTGCAGAATTTTCTTAACTTTCCTGACTGACGTTTTCCTTCAAATCCACCACCACCTGCTCCGGCCAGCGCATCGGTGCGCCGGTTTTGCGATCGGCGCAGACGATCATGCCGTTGCAGCGGGCGAGGATGGCGTTGTCGCGTGCCCGGACGATCAGAAAGTGGCGCGTGCCGCTGACACGTTTGATGTTCGACAGCCAGGCCGACACGATCAGCTCATCTTCCGGCTCGGCTGGCTGCAGATACTCGATGTCGATTGAGCGAAAGAACGTTGCAAAGCCGGCGTCGAGCTGGCGTTTGAGCGGCCAGCCAAAACTTGCGGTGCATTCAAAACCGCAATCGGAGCAGTAATCCAGATAGACCGGATTGTTGACCACGCCGCCGGCGTCAAGATCCTGAAAGCGCACGCGTCGCTGCATGCGATAGGTTGCGGGCGCTGGCGGCGCCTGGACCACATCGGCCGGCGCCACCGCGTCGACACCGACGCGGTCGGGCTGAAACGCAGTCAGCATGTCAGCCGGTAATGCGACCAGCGAGCGGTCGACCGGGTTGGCCAGCACCCAATCGCTGTGCGCCTTGCAGACCAGTTCGCCGGTGGCCGCATTGCGCATCTCGTATTGCCGGCGCGCGGAGACACGGCGAATGTCGCTGATCCAGGTTTTGATCTCGAGCTGGTCTTTGTAGGCGGCCTGCTGCAAAAACTCGATGTGCGAGGCGCGCACCACGAAGACGCGGCTGTTGGCCGCGTACCAATCCGGCGCAAAACCCGCGCTGGCGGACGCGTCAAACGCCGCCTCTTGCATATAGCGCGCGTAGTTGGCGTTGTTGACGTGGCCGTACGCGTCACATTCGTGATAGCGCACGGTCATCGTCTGAGAAAAGATCGCCGGCATTATTTTCGCGCGGCAACCGCTTGTGCCATGACGCTGCTCAGCTGTTCCATGTGCGCATGCTCGTGAAACAGGCCGAGGGCATAGCGCGCGGTGGCGTTGATGGGGGGAGTGCCCTCGGCCATGACATAGGTGTTCGTGAGCGCCGGCGCGTCCGGCCAGATATCGAGCGCGGCCAGGCGCATGCGGCGGCACTCTTTCAAGCGCTGCTGCAGCTGGGCCGCAGTGGTGATGCTCTCCCAGGCGGTCTCGTAGCGTGAACGACCGTGGTTTTCAACGCCACGCGCGAGCTCGGCCGCGATAAACGCGGCTTCTTCGGAAGAAGCCGTTTGATGCGCGATGACGTGCGCCAGCGTCCAGCCGTCGTGCTGCTTCTCTTTTGCGGCATGCTCATCAAATGCCTTTGCGTCCTGCGGCACAAATGTGACGTCCGCATCGGTTGCGCCGGCAATGACCGCAAGGATGCGATCGACTGAGGCGTTGGTCTCGTCGCGCAGCTGAGCGACGGAAATGCCTTCAGCAAGATTTGCGATCAAGCGGATTCGTTCCGGAAATGACGCGTTTGGATCTATCGAGGAGAAGTCAATCATGTTGGAAAACCTATCGTGGCAACGTGGCTGTCACCCGACCGATTTCGACGCTGTCTGCGCCATTGTTCAGGATGAGCCGTTGTTGCGTGATTGGATCATACAGGCCAATGCGAATGCGCAACTCGCCTGTTGCATCGGGCGGCAGCACCACGCCGTGCTTGTCGAGCACGTCTTCGCCAGGCTGCAAACTGCTGAACGGACGCAGATCGTTGAGCGGCGCGGCGTCGTGCTGCGCAATCACAAAGCCATCGGGTTTGGCGAGATGCACAAATACTTTGTAGTTGGCGGGCACCGGCGCCGACAGCGTCCAGGTCAGTTCAAGCGGCAGCACTCCGCCTGGCTTAACGCGCGCGGCATGCGCGCTGCGCGTCAGCGCAATGTGTGGCCACTGTGCGCTTGCGCCCGCCTGCAGCGCCTCGCGTTGCGTGCCGTACAGCCCGTAAAAGACTTCCTCTTCGCCCCAGATCGCGCGCGCTGGATAAAACGTGCTGTCCATAAACCCGCGCAACGCGCCGTTTTCGCTGTTTTGCGCCAGGCCGCGATAGAGCACAATCCAGATCCGGTCGTGTTGCGCGGCCGCGCTGCGCAGGCGTGCTTCCCAGTCGGCGCGCGGTTCGTGCACAGGGTCCCACGTCAATGCGTAGGTCCAGGCCGGGTCGCCGGGTTGGCGTTGCGAGGCATAAAACCCGGCCGGGCTGAGCACATTAAAGACCACCACGTCGCCCGGTTGCGCGAACGGCAACAGCGTCTCGCGGTAGGTGCGGGTGCTGTAGGCGTCGAAGACCTCGAGCGATTTTTTGTAGACGAAGTCCGTGCTGGTGCGCCAGAAAACGGCACCCAGCGCAAGCGCGGCGATGGCTGCGCTCGCGAGGCCGATCCGGTGCAGCGCGCCCCGCAGCGCGCACAGTTGTTCAAACGCCCACGCCAGCGCCAACGCCAGCGCCGGCGCTGCGCAGATCAACATGCGCGCGTTAAAGGACCACTGGCGCGCGGCGATCGCAACGCCAGCGAGCGTGAACCCGATCATCAGCACCGGCAGTGCCAGCGCGCTGAAAGCAGACCACCGCCGTTCGCGCAATGCTGCGGCGATGCCGAGCGCCAGCAGCAGGCCGATCATGGCGCTGCCGAGCGCGCCGGCCTGCTGTGTCATCAATAACTGATCGATGCCCAGCTGCAAGAAATAGACCGGTGAGAGCGCCTGATTTGTGTTCGACAGCGCCTCTGCGCTGGCGCGGCCAAACAGTTTGGGGAGGCCATAGATCGCCCACGGCGCATAGACCAACAAGGCCAGCCCGATCGCGCCAAGCAACGCGCGCACCCGTTGCGCGTGCATGGCACGGATCAGCAACCAGATGCCCAGCGCGACCAGCGCCCAGGCTGCGTGATACAGCGTATACATCGCACCCGCCGCGCCGATGACAAAGAGCATGCGCGCGCGGCGTTGCGGGACGTGTGCGGTGAGCCGCAGGCCGCCGTACAGGGCCAGCAACACAAACGTGGGCGCAAGCGCATACATGCGTGTGACTGCGCTGTAATACACGCCAAGCGGTAGCCATGCCAGCAGGCCGGTGGCGAACGCCGATGCGCGCGGTGTGCCCAGCAAGTGGCGCGCGCAGGCATAGCCCAGCGGGATCGCTGCTGTGCTGACGAGCACGGAAAACCAGCGTGCGGCGAACGGCGTTTGCCCGGCCAGCCACTGCCACAGGCCGAACAGCAGGTAATACAGCGGCGGGTGCACATCCTGGCCGGTGATGCGCAGAACATCGGTCAGGGGCAGGGCGGCGTGGGCGATTGACCAGCCCTCGTCCCAGCGCAGCGGCACGCCGTTCAGATCCCAGGCGCGCAGCAGGAAGCCGATCACGGTCATCAGCGCGGCGAGACGGGTGTGGCGGGACATGCGGCCGATGATTGTAATGTGCGCATCGATGTTGCCCCAAGCGCTGCTCCCCGAGATCGGGGTCTCGGGAGCGCAACGCGCACATGTCGCGGCATTTCAACGGCAATACAGAATTTATGGCGCACCCCCAAACACCGGTTGCGCCAAAGTTAGCAAGCCTGCTTAACGGGAGCTTAGCCGCCCGTTGACCCCCGAGCCTATAATCTTCCGCATGCAGTGCATCACCGCGAGCATTGGGCGCGCGGTTTGCTTAGGAGAAAGTCTAAAAATGGCTCACGAACTTCCCCCGCTTCCGTATAAATACGAGTCGCTCGAACCCTATATCGACACAACCACGATGACGATTCACCATGACAAGCATCATGCGACCTACGTCACGAATCTGAACAATGCACTCAAAGAACAATCCGCGCTCGAGAAACTCTCCGCGGTTGAACTCATCCAGAACCTCAACAATGTGCCGGAGTCGATCCGCATGGCCGTGCGCAACAACGCCGGTGGCCACGTCAATCACACGATGTTCTGGGAGCAGCTCAAAGTTGGCTCGCTCGAACCCACCAGCGGCAAATTGGCCGATGGCATCAACGCCGCGTTTGGCTCGCTCGCCGCGCTAAAAGAGGGCTTTGAAAAGGCCGGTCTTGGCCGCTTTGGCTCAGGCTGGGCCTGGCTCGTCGTCGGCAAAGATGGCAAGCTCGCCATCACGTCGACACCGAACCAGGACAACCCGCTGATGGACGGCATCAAGCCGCTGCTCGGCTGCGATGTTTGGGAGCATGCCTACTATCTCAAATATCAGAACCGCCGCGCCGACTATCTGAAAGCATTCTGGAGCGTCGTCAACTGGGACGATGTCGCCAAGCGCCTGGGCTAAAACCCGGCGTCACGAACCCTTGAGCGTGCGAAATCATCCGATCCCTGCGCAGGGCGAATCGGGTGCTTTCGTCATGCCGTCTGCGACTAAATGTCACCTAGACAAGCGCATGGATCATGGTATAAACCCTGCAATCGCCGATTTGACCGCTGTTAAATCTTTGATTGATTGAATGAAAGTGATTAACTCAAGGAGTTTTTAGAGATGGCCCACGTTATTACTGCTTTGTGTTTGCGCGATGGTGCGTGCGTTGATGTATGTCCAGTTGAGTGCATCATCGGCGGCAAGCCAGAAGCGGAGTGGAACTGGTTCTTTATCGACCCGAATACCTGCATCGACTGCGGCGCCTGCGTGCCAGAGTGTCCCTTCGAAGCAATCTTCACCGCCGATGAAGTGCCAACCGCGTATGAAATGAAACCCGGTCAGCAGATTGCGCCATTCCGTGGCGAAACGTTTGCGGCTGAGGGCACCGAGGTCTATGACCTGACCGATGCCACCGAGATCAACGCTGCTTTCTTCACCGAGGGCCCGGGCTACGCTGCAAAGAACATGTAAGCGCGGCCTTTAGGCTGTGCTTAACATAGAGTGATCTAGAATCAGCCGGACTCAATTGAGTCCGGCTGATTTGTTTTTCTAGACTCGTCGTCAACGTTTTGCCCGATAGATGTTCCCCCCGCTTCGGGGGAACATCTATCGTCTGAACCCTGACGACGGACCCAGCGGGTGTGCATCTATGCGAACACTGTTTGAACGTGAATTGAGCGAGATTCGCGAAGGTTTGTTGATTCTGAGCGCACAGGCGACCGGCGCCACAGCGCGCGCTGTGGCCGCGCTTGTCAATCGCAATTTTGATGAAGCGCGTGAGGTCAAACGCGACGACAAAATGATGGATGCCTTGCGCTACAAGGTCGAGAACGAGTGTTTGATGCTGCTTGCAACGCAACAACCGGTTGCGCGCGATCTGCGCGAATTGGTTGCAGCGACGTTTGTCGCGGTGGAGTTGGAACGCTGCGGCGACTACGCCAAAGGCATCGCCAAAGCCGCCCGCCGCATCACCAAGAGCGACTCCGGCCTGAGCACCTTTAACCTGACCGCTATGGATGAGCTCGCGCGCGGCATGTTGCAGCGGAGCACGCAAGCCTTTATGAACCGCGATGTCGCCGCCGCCTACGCTGTGATCACAGAAGACGAGGCCATCGACACAAACTACAACATGCTGCTCACGCAAACCATGCAGGCCATGTCGACCGATGTCAATCACATCGAATGCGGCACCTGGCTGCTGCACGCCGGGCACTGCATTGAGCGCATCGGCGACCGCGCCACCAACATTGCCGAACGCGTGATCTTTGTCGAAACCGGCGAGCTGACCGGCGATCTGAACACACACGGATCAGACGCCGTGCGCGATCTGCGCTAAGGCGTTCAACACAGCGTGTATCATCCGCAAGGCTGCGCGCTCGTGCGCCAGACAAAAGGAATTACACAATGGCAACGCTTCTTTCTATTCACGGTCCGGTTCGCTGGCTGGTCGCGCTCTTGGCGATCGTGGTGCTGGTCAAGTATCTCGCTGGCTGGCTCGGCAAGGGCAAGTTCGAGTCGATCGACAACACGCTCGGCCGCGCATTTGCCGGCGCGATGACGCTGCAGTTTGTGCTCGGCGTCGCCACGCTGGTGGCCTACGCTGCAAACGGCGCATTTAACGCGCGCATCCACATGGAGCACGCTACGTATGGCTTGCTCGCGACTGCGCTATCGCACATGACAGGCATGTTTCGCCGCAATGACGACACTGCGCGCTTTCGCAACTCGGCGCTCATGATTCTGGCCGCGCTGGTGCTGGTTATTTTTAGTGTGACCCGTCTGCGCGGTAGCTTCCTATTTGGGTAAACGCAGTGCCTGACGTGCTTAAAGTGCTTAAGAACCTATCCCAATTGGGTCTACACGTTTCCCGCCAACTGACGGCGTCTAGCGCACGAGGTCACAGAGATTAGCCCAAGAATGCACAATCCACCCGCGCGGAGCGCGGGTGGATTGTGCATTCTTGGGTAGAAATTCCCCGAATGGGATGGGCTCTAGGTGGCCACAACCTTAAGCACCTGAAGCACCTGAAGCACCTTCTTCCCCTGTGCACACCTTTGCATTTGGCAACATTCCCCATATACTGACGACGCCAGTGGCCGATGGTCCCCTGCTTGGCGCACGCCAGTCAGCAATCGGTCTGGCCTTGAGGGCAGTGCTGAGAACGTATTGCCATGATTTGTTCCAGGAGGAAGAAATGCAAAAGTTAACTCGTAGACAGGTGTTGAAGGCTGCCGCATTTGGCGCAGCGGGCGCCACGCTGGCCGCATGCGGCGCAGCAGCGCCGACAGCAGCTCCCGGCGGCGCCGCAGGTGGCGCGGCCAGCGGCAAGCTGGAGATCTTTTCGTGGTGGACTAACGGCGGTGAAGTCGATGGTTTGAACGCGATTTACGACATCTACAAAAAACAATACCCCGGCGTCGAAATCATCAACGCCGCGATTGCAGGCGGCTCGGCGCGGGCGGCAACGCCAAAGCCGTGCTCAAGACGCGCATGCTCGGTGGCGATCCGCCGGACACCTTCCAGGTGCATCTTGGCCGCGAATTGGTCGACACCCACGTGATCGCCAACCGCATGGAATCGCTGGCTGATCTCTTTAAGAGCGAGGGCTGGAACGAGGCCTTCCCACAGGGTGTGATCGACCTGGCTGGTGACAAAGGCGTGCCGTATTCCGTTCCGGTGAACATTCACCGCTCGAACGTGATGTGGTACAACAAAAAATTGTTGGAGCGAGGGTGGCGTGAGACAAAGCGGCTCCGACAAACTGGGAAGAGTACTTCGCGGTCGGCTGAGAAGCTGAAGGCCAAGGGCATTGCGATGTGCACCATGGCCGGCTCCGGCGCGGGCTTCTCCGCGCACGAGATGGAGAACATCCTGCTGGCCACGTTGGGTGCGGACAAGTATGCCGGGTTGTTTACCGGCGCAACCAGCTGGGGCGATGCCGGCGTCAAGAGCTCGCTCGAGACCCTTAACAAGATGATCGACTATGCCGTGCCGAACTATGCCGCGCTGCAATGGGGCGACACCGACCCGCTGCTCGTTGAGGGCAAGGCCGCGACGCACATCATGGGCGATTGGATGAATGGCTACTACAAGTCCAAGAAGTTCACGGATTGGGGCTGGGCGCCTGCGCCAGGCACCTCCGGCAACTTCCTGGCGTTGTCGGACTCGTTCGGCCTGCCCAAGGGCGTCAAGAACAAAGACAACGTGATCAACTGGCTCAAGGTGTGCGGCAGCAAAGACGGCCAGGATGCGTTCAACCCGCTCAAGGGTTCGATCCCGGCCCGCAAAGACGCCGATTTGTCGAAGTACGATGATTATCAGAAGCAGGCCATTGCCGACTTCGCCTCGAACAAGATCGTCGGTTCGATCGTGCACGGTGCCGCGGCGAAAGAGAGCTTTGTCAACGACTTCAACAACACCATTGCTGAATTCGTGACCACGCGCAATGTCGCTGGCGCCGCACGCCAAGCTGCAGGAAGTCGCCACAGTCGCCGGTTACAAGGGTATAGCCCGAGTGGCAAGCGTTCGTTAAGGTAAGCGGGAGGTGGGCCGTCGGCCCACCTCCCGCTTCGTTTGCCATACCCGCACCCCGCATCCATTCTAAACCAATGAACGCAGCCGTAACCCCACGCCGTGCAGAAGCGCCGCCATCAATCGAGACATGCTGATGCGCGATCCTGGTGCTCACGCCCTCGATCATTGCTGTCGCGATTTTCATCTACAGCTTTATCGGCTGGACGTTTTGGATCTCTGCCGTCAACTGGAATGAAGCGACTCCCAACAACGACTTTGTCGGCTTGAAAAACTGGATCAGCAAACTGTCCGAAAGCCGCTTCCAGATTGACATTCGCAATCTGGTGATGTATGCGCTTGGGCTTTATGGCGCAGTGCATCTTTTTTGGGTTTGTGCTGGCGGCCTTTCTCGATCAGACACATCAAGGGCGAGTCGATCTTCCGCACCATCTATATCTTTCCATTTGCGGTGTCGGCCATCGTCACCGGCGTGGCCTGGCGCTGGGTCATGCGTCCGGATGCCGGGTTGAATCTATTGCTGGAATATGCCGGCTTAAGCGGGCTTAAATCTCTCTGGTATGGCCATCCAACACTGGGCATATTGTTTATCACGATCGCGTCGTCGTGGCAATTTATCGGTTACATCATGGCGCTGTATTTGGCCGGCTTGCGCGGCATTTCGCAGGAAGTGCGCGAAGCCGCGATGATCGACGGTTGCAACACTGTCAATCTTTATCGCCACATCATCATTCCAATGCTGTCCGGCGTGACGTTCACCGCCATTGTGTTGACCGGCATGGGCTGCGATTCGCGCCTTCGATATCGTGGCTGCGATGAGCGGCAGCGGCCAGGCTTATTCGACCGACACGCTGGCCTTTCACATGTTTGAGCAGACCTTCCTGGCCGACCGTTACTCGCTCAGTGCAGTGATCGGTTCTGTCATGATCATCATCTCGGCGTTGCTGGTGATTCCCTATATCATCAGCACGCGCAAAGAGGTGCAGTGATGGCGCAGCTCACCACAAAAAAACCGTTTCGATTCCCATCCATATCGCGCATTCTGTTGTATGTGTGCCTGGTTGTGGCCGCGATCTGGTTTTTACTGCCGATCTATGTGCTGGTGATGACCAGTATTAAAGGATTTGAAGAAGTGCAGATCGACCGGATGTGGTTTCTGCCGCGCAACCCCACGGTGCAGGGCTATGTGCGCGCCTGGAACGAAGGCGGCATTGGCGACGGCTTTATCAACAGCTTTTTGATCACGGTGCCGGCCTCGCTGATCTCGTCGTTGATCGGTTCAATGAATGGCTATATCTTCGCAAAGTGGCGCTTTAAGGGCGCCAATGTGATTTTTCTGTTGTTTCTGTTTGGCATGTTTTTGCCGTATCAAGGCGTGCTGATCCCGATGGTGCAGATGCTGCAGGCGTTCGGCCTCTATGGCAAGATCTTCGGCCTGATCTTTGTGCACTGCATGTTTGGCATCCCGATCTGCGCGCTCATGTTTCGCAGCTACTACATCAGCGTGCCGGATGAGCTGGTCGACGCGGCCAAAATCGATGGCTGCGGCTTCTTCAGCATCTATTTCCGGATTTTGATGCCGATCGCGGCGCCGGCGTTTGCGGTGGTGTTGCTATGGCAGTTCACCAGCATCTGGAACGACTTTATCATCGGCCGCATCGTGCTGAGCAACCCGCGTTTGTCGCCGGTGACGGTGTCGGTGCAAAACCTGGCAGGCAGCCTGTATACCGAGTGGAACATTCAGATGGCCGGCGCGCTGATTGCGGCGCTGCCCACCATTGTGGTGTATCTGTTGCTCGGCAAGCTCTTTATGCGCGGGCTCCTTGCGGGCAGCGTCAAGGGCTAAGTGATTTCCCACAGAAGGTTGACCAGGCAGAATCGTATCCACCCCCGCGGAGCCGGGGGTGGATACGATTCTGCCTGGTCAACCTTCTGTGGGAAATCACTTAGGTGTGCCCCATCAACTTGTCCTGCATGCGCTTTTCATGCGGCTTTAGCTCGGCGAGGATCGCGGCGAAGTCTTCATCGGTCAGCGTCACCCGCGGCGGCAGCGCTGGCTGTGCCGCGATAAATCGAACACGGTGATCGGTCGGCGGGTGGGTGTTGTCCAGGCTGGAATGCGTGCGCGCCTGCACGCGCGCCAGCCGCTCCATTTCGCGCTCCGGCATGCCACGCACGTGCTGCTGGAACTTGTCGTAGACGCTCTCATTCTTAAAGATCTTGATGCGGGCCCAGGTCGTCTCGGCGATCGACATAAATTTGTCTGCCAGCTCGCTCTTGCGCAACAGCCGAATCGCTGCCGCACTGCCGCTAATTTGCGCGCCAAGCAGATCTGCATAGAACTCCGCGCGCTGTGAGGCGCGAAAGGTCAACAAAACCAGTCCTTCGGCAATCAGCCTGAACAGGATTGCAAACGGAAAGGTGATGATGGTTTGCACCAGGCTGACCAGCCCCGCGCCCCATGTCGGCAGCAAGATTTCATACAACGTGAACGAGGTGCTGATGGCCGTATGCATAAACCAGCCGCGATTGACATCGTTGTTGACGCCGTGCGCGAGCTCATGGCTAAGTAAAGCGACCAACTCCTGCGGCACGACGCTGGTCACAAACGGCAGGCCCAGGCTGATATGGACACGTTGTCGCCAGCCATAGCGCGAATACGACGCGTTGAAATGCGAAAGTATTGAAATGTCGTGCGGCCGCTTCGTGTGCAACGCATCGGCGATTGCGTGCACGAGCGCGTAAAGTTTTGGCGCCTCGGCTGGCGGCAAAATGTCTTCCGGCTGTTTGCCGAGGCGCGGTCGCATCGCCCAGACCGCGCCAAGGAGCAGGGCGAGTATCGGACCGCTAAAACATGACACGCCCATCGGCGAGGCACCGCCTGTGATATCTGCATACAGGCTGATTGCAAAGATCACCGCAGCGACCAGCAGCACGACGGGTATCAGATTCACAAACCCGGCGATTGCATAGGCGAGCAGCGTGTCGAGCGTGAGCCGCGGGCTGGGCACCGGTTGGTTCAACATCTCCGTCAGCAACTGGTCGCCAAGGCGTGCGCCCAAGCGCCAGCGCAATCGATCGATGCGGCCATTGGGCGGCTCGTTTGGCGGGGCAAGAATGTCGTACTCGCAGGCATCGCACCAGGTCGTGTATCCCTCGTGCACCGGCATTTCCGCCCGGCATTGTGGACAGGTTTTTGTAGTCATGATGTGTGGCGGTGTCAGGCGTAATCGATGTGGCGCGAGTATATCTGGGACAGGCCGCCATTTGACATATTTGGGACCTGTTTCATACTGCGGTCTATACCTCTAGACAACTGCCCCGCAGCGTCCGGAGGCACGGTTATTTTGCCTTGATGGAGGAACTTGAAATGAAAACGCCCGAATCCCTGCGCTTGCTAAACCGCCGCCGCTTCTTGCGGATGGCAGGCGTTGGCGGCAGCGCTGCACTTTTGGCCGCTTGCGGCGCCCAACCCACCGCTGCGCCGCCCGCAGAAAAAGCCGCCGAACCTGCGGTAAAAGCCACTGAAGCGCCCGCCGCGCCCGAACCGGTCACAGCAACGGAAGTTCCGGCGGCCACCGAGGCTCCGGCTGCTCCCGCAGAACCACGCCGCATTAGCGAAACCAACGATCCTGACGCCGTCACTTTCTGGACACCCGGCGGCTCGGCGGTTTACTGCGCCAACTTCGACAAGATTTCGACCGACTTCACCGCGAAAAACCCCGGCATCAAGATTGGCGGTGTGCAGTGCGGTGCAGGCGATCAAAACTTTCTCGAAATCTTTCTGGCGCGCGTCGCCGCTGGCAACCCGCCTGATGTCTCGATCATCTGGGACTCGCCCGTCTCGCTGGCCGCGCGCGGCGCGCTTGAGCCGCTCGACGATCTGATGAAAGCCTCTCAGTATTCGCAGGTAGACAACTGGCCGCCCGGCGTGTTAGCCAGCTGTCAGTTCAACGGCAAGACCTATGGCTTGCCGGTCGCCGCTGGCACCTATGGCATGTACTACAACGAGGACCTGCTCAAGAGCAAGGGCATGTCCGGCAAACGCGAGGATTTCCCCAAGACTTGGGAAGACCTGCGCGCAATTTCAAAAGAGTTGACCGCATGGGAAGGCGACAAACTGGTGTCGGCTGGATTTATTCCGACAACAATCGACCAGGTCGAGCTCAACATCTGGTCGGCGCTCAACGGCAGCCAGCTTTACGACGGTGCACAAAACAAATACACGCTTGACTGCGATCAGAACGTCGAAATGATGCAGTTCTTTCTGGACTGGATCAACGAAGACTACAAGGGCGATCTGACGGTTATCAATAACAGCGCCAACTGGGCGTTCTACGCGGATGGCAACGGGCGCGTGCCGCAGTTTCAGGAAGCCAAGCTGGCCATGAAGGGCGATGGCTTTTGGGTAGGCGGCGATATGTATGGCGCCGAAGTAAAGGCCGGCGCCAAGAACTGGAACGTCGCGCAGTATCCGGTCGGCCCCAGCGGCACAGGCACAAAATCGGGCTACTGGCCGAACTGGATGGTCGTGCCGAAGGGCGCCAAAAAGCCGGCCGAGGGCTTTAAGTATGCCGATTACATGTCGGGTGAGGGCATCAAGGTGTGGTTCTCCGCGGTGCCGGATTTGCCGACGAACAAGTGCAGTTTCGACTGATCTGGTGCCGTCAAAGGTTGCGCAGGAGCGCGGCGAGCCGTTTGCCAAAGACATCATGAAGTTCTTTGTCGGGCAGCTGGGTGTTGCCACGCCGATGTGGCACTCGCCTGTGCAGAACTTTGCCAACGATCAGGTGACGCGCATGCTCGAGCAGGTCTTTACGAAGAAAGCTTCGCCAAAAGACGCGTTGGTCGAAGCGCAAAAGGCGTGCCAGGCCGAACTCGAGAAAGTGCTCAAGAAGTAAGGCGAATTTCGAAGTCTTTCGTCGTTTTAAGCTGTTTGCGTTCTGTGCGGACGGCAGTGCTCAGTCAGAATAAAGGCGCCACAGATTTCACCGATTACACAGAAATTCGTGAAATCGGTGGCGCCTCGAATGGCAAGCAAGAGTCAAATCGATTACACGAAAACCTGTGAAATCTGTGTAACCTGTGGCGCCTTGACAACGATTCGGGACACAGGCAGCGAAACACATGGCCAGATCACTGCAAACCACCCCGCGACCCAAAATGAGCCACATGCGGCGCAATGAGGCGATCGCCGGCCTGCTGTTTGTGCTGCCATGGTTGATAAGTTTGATCGTGTTTACGGCCTATCCGGTGCTGGCATCGTTGTATTACTCGTTTACCGAATACGCGATCACGCAAGCGCCGAGCTGGACCGGGTTGGACAACTACGTCACATTGTTCACCAATGACGGCGCGATGCCGACGGCGGTATACAACACGCTGTATTACACGCTGTTGTCGGTGCCGGTCGGGCTGATTCTCGTCGCTGCCGATCGCGTTGGTGCTGAACTTGAATGTGAAAGGCATCGGTGTGTATCGCACGTTGTTTTATCTGCCGTCGCTCGCGCCGCCGGTGGCGGGGGCGATCATCTTTATCATCATGTTCCAGCCCGATGGCGGGCTGGTCAACGGCATCTTGCAGTTTTTTGGCATCAAGGGGCCGTCGTGGTTTACCGATCCGGCCTACGCCAAGATCGGCCTGATCATCCTGAGCCTGTGGGGCGTCGGCGTCCGGGTCGCTGATTTTTCTGGCCGGGCTAAAAGATATCCCGGCTGAGTTGCTCGAAGCCGCTTCGATCGACGGCGCCAACGGCGTGGCAACGCTTCTGGCGCATCACGATCCCGCTGCTGACCCCGGTGATTTTGTACAACCTGGTCATGGGCGTCATCGGCTCGTTTCAGGTGTTGAGCGGCGGCGATTGTGATCGGCGGCACGACCGGCAGGCCGCAGGAATCGCTGCTGATGTATATGGTGCATCTGTATCGCACCGCGTTCCGCTACTTCAACATGGGCTATGCCTCGGCCATGGCGGTGGTGCTGTTCGTGGTGATTCTGGCTGCGACGGTGCTGATCTTTCGATCCACCCGCGAGATGGGTGTTCTACGAGTCGGAGGGCCGGTAGATGCTCGACTCCATGCCGCATGACCGCAATGCGCCGGCTGCGTCGCCAGGATCGGCACGCGCCTGACCCTGCGCGCGGCATCTGCGCGTTGTGTTGCCGCATCTGCTGTTGATCGCGCTCGCTGATTGCATTTCTGGTGCCCGTTTTACTGGATGCTGGTGTCGTCGCTCAAAACCAAAGAGACGATGTTCACCAATCCAATCGAATGGTTGCCGCGCGTGTGGAACTGGCAGAACTACCCGAACGCGATCAACTATCCAAACTTCCCGTTTTTGCGCTTTTTGTGGAACAGCACGTACTACGCGGTGGCGGTCACGGTCGGCACGGTCATTTCGTGCGCGATGGTGGGCTATGCCTTTGCGCGCCTGCGCTTTCCGTTGCGCAAGCCGCTGTTTGTGCGTCACGATTGCCACGCTGATGATCCCGTGGATGGTGACATTTATCCCGACGTTTATTCTGTTCAAGGAGCTGGACACGCTTCACCAGCCGCTTTATCGGCGTCAAGATGCTGGGCACCTATTGGCCGTTGGTCATCCCGGCCTTTGGCGGCAATGCGTTTTATATCTTTATGATGCGCCAGTTCTTTAAGGGGTTGCCGACCGAGTTGGCCGACGCCGCGCGCGTCGACGGCGCGGGCGAGTTTCGCATCTTCTGGCAGATCATGCTGCCGTTGGTCAAGCCCGCCATGATGGTGATGGCGGTGTTCACGTTTCTCGCCACATGGCACGATTTTTTTGGCCCGCTGATCTATGTGTCTGACAATCAGCCAGTTCCCGCTGTCGCTCGGTCTGTATGCATTTCGCGCGCAACGCACGACCGAATGGGCGCTGATGATGGCCGCAGCCGCGTTGTCGACGGTGCCGCTGATCATCGTGTTCTTCTTTACCCAGCGTTACTTTCTTGAGGGCATCAAGTTGACCGGGATAAAAGGGTGAGGGTTCGGCACGAGCAAAAAGAGGTGAATCCATGCAACCGACATTGACATTGACCGACGCGCAGATTGCCGCGTTTCATCGGGATGGGTTTCTGGCCATGCCGGCGATCACGACGCAGGAGGAGGTGCGCACATTGTGCGCTGTGTATGACCGGCTGTTCGCGGAGAAGGCCGGGCGCGACCACGGGCGATCATCTCGATCTGGTGACGCACGATGACGACGATCACGCCGAGCCCGGTCTGCCGCAGATCATCAATCCGGCAAAATATGCGCCAGCTCTGGCGCACTCGTTGCTGCGCGCAAATGCCGAGGCGATCGCGCGGCAACTATTTGGGCCGCAGACCGAGTTTCGCTTCGATCATGCCATCCGCAAACCGGCGCGCAGCGGCGCGGCCACGCCCTGGCATCAGGATGAAGCCTACAACGCGCCGGATCTGGACTATCACGAGGTCAGCGTCTGGGTGCCGCTGCAGGAGGCCACGCTGCGCAACGGCTGCATGCAGTTTGTGCCGCGCAGCCACCGCTGGGATGTCGCGCCGCATCACCCGATCGGGCACGATCCGAAGATCATTGGGCTCGAAGTCGACGATCCCGACGCGCTGACCGCCGAAGCCGTGGCCTGCGAACTGCCGCCGGGTGGCGCCACGATCCATCACTGCAAAACCATGCACTACACCGGCCCAAATGTTTCCGATCAGCCGCGCCGGGCCTACATCCTGGGCTTTGGCGCGCCGCCGACAACGCGCAGCACGCCGCGCGATTTCTACTGGCTGCGCCAGCAACAAACCGCCTGGCACGAGCGCATTCGCCAGGCTAACCAATAGCCATCTGTAATCTGTGTTCTGTACTCTGGATTCTTTCCCATGACTAACCCAATTCGAATCGGCATCATCGGCTGCGGCAGCGTCGCCAGCGGCCCGTATCGCGACATCATTCAGACGCGTCTGCGAGATCACGTGCAGGTGACCATGACCTGCGACATCAAGGAGGCGCGCGCCAAACGCCTCGGCGCAACCCTCGGCGCCCAGCGCACCACCACCCGCTATCAGGACGTGCTCGACTCACCCGATGTCGATCTGGTGCTGGTCACCACGGCCATGCAGGTGCATGGCGAAATCGCCAAAGCCGGGCTAAAGGCGGGCAAACATGTGCTGGTCGAAAAACCGATGTCGGTGCACATGGCAGAAGCGGACGAGCTGGTTGCGCTGCAGAAGAAGAGCGCTGGCCTGCTGGTCTGCGCGCCGCACATTGTGCTGAGCCGCACCTATCAGGAAATGTGGCGGCGGATCCATGGCGGCGAGATCGGCACGCCGTATACCGCCCGCGCGCGTTACGGCTGGAGCGGCCCGTGGTGGGGGCAGTGGTTTTACGAGCAGGGTGGCGGCGCGCTTTTTGACCTGGGTGTTTACAACGTGACCGCGCTGACAGGCTGGCTCGGCCCGGCCAAACGCGTTACTGCCATGACCGGCGTGGTCAACCCGAAACGCCTGGTTGAGGGCAAGACGCATGAAGATCGTGGCCGAAGACAACGCGCATGTGCTGATCGATTTTGGCAACAGCGTGTTCGCGGTGGTCAGCACCGGGTTTTCGATGCCGGCCTATCGCAGCCCGGCGCTCGAAATCTACGGCAGCACGGGCACGATCCAGATGATGGGCGACGATTGGGCGCCAGAAGGGTTTGAGCTGTTCACGCAAAAGAGCGGCGCCTGGCAGATTCACGATACGGGCGATCGTCACTGGCCATGGACCGATGGCTTGCGGCACATGGTCGAGTGCATCAATACAAAGACGCAAGCCGATCATTCAGCCCGAGCATGCCCGCCACGCGCTGGAGATCATGCTGGCCGCGCAGGCCGCCGGAAAAGACGGACGCGCGCGCGACATCAAAACGACGTTCAAGCCGCTCGACTTTTCACTCGCCAAAAAATCAAAAAGCAAAGAGGCAAAACACGATCGCACGCGCGAATAACGAGTAGTGTGTCAAGGCCAAAGATAAATTTTGCTTTGACAGACTCCTAAATGCAACAAAAACCAAGTTTGTAAAGCGGCGAAATTGCTATATCCCCCGCTCCGCGGGGGATATAGCAATTTCGCCAGATTTAGAAACCATGTTTTTGTTGCACTAGGCGCACGCAGCAACCATGCTAAACAAGATCAGCCCAATCCCGCTGTATTACCAGCTTGCAGAAAGCCTGCGCGATCAGATCGCGTCCGGCCGGCTGGCCACGGGCGATCAGCTGCCGTCGGAGCGCGAGCTGGCCGAGCAGTACGGCATCAGCCGGATGACGGTGCGGCAAGCGTTGCAGCATCTGATCCGCGACGAAGTGCTCGTCGCGCGCCAGGGCCTGGGCACGTATGTCGCCGAGCCAAAGCTGACCGTCGATCCGCTGCATGTGCTGGGCTTTACCGATGAAATGATCCGGCGCGGCGCAAATACGCGCTCACAGGTCATCGAACAGGCGCTCGTCGTCGCGCCGAAACGCGTGGCACAGCGACTGGCGTTGGCCGATGGCGCGCAGGTCGTCAAGCTCGTGCGGCTGCGTTTCAGCGATGGCGAGCCGATGTTGCTCGAGATCGTCTACGTGCCGGCGCAACTGTGCCCGGGCCTCGAAACCGAAGATCTGTCGCACCAGTCGTTGTATCAAACGCTGCGCGAGCGCTTCAGCGTGCAGCCAGCCGGCGCGCACCATACGTTCGAAGCCTCGCAGGCCACTGAGTATGAAGCTGAGCTGTTTGGCATGAGCCTTTCCGCGCCGATGATCATTTTGCAGGGTGTGACATACGACCAGGACGACCAGCCCATCGAAGATTTCAAAGCCGTCTATCGGGGCGACCGGTTCGCCATTGTGATCGACAGTCGCGCTGCAGCGTCGCCAAACATCGGCGCGCCGCAGCTGAGCATGGTGATGCGATGAGCAATACGGTTGGCATCGGGGTAATCGGCTGCGGCAGCGTCAGCGAGTCGTATATGCGCCTGGCCGCCACGCTGCCGGCTTCGCTGCGCGTGGTCGCCGCCGCCGATGTGCGCGCGGAACGCCGCGACTGGATGCGTGCGCAGGGTGTGCCGGCGGTCAGCGCGGATTATGCGGAGGTGCTGGCGAATCGTGATGTCGACGCTGTGCTGGTGCTGACCTCGATGAACGAGCACGGACCAATCACACGCGCCGCGCTGGAAGCCGGAAAGCATGTGCTGGTTGAAAAACCAATGTCGACGGATTTTGACGAGGCCAAACAGCTCGTCGCGCTGGCCCGCGCAAAAGGCCGCATTCTGCTGCCCGCGCCTCACGTGGTGCTCAGCCCAACGTTTCAAAAGATGCGCGATTTGCTGCGCGCGGGCGCGATCGGCCAGGTGCTGGCTGCGCGGGCGATCTACGGCTGGAGCGGGCCGGAGTGGGGACGCTGGTTTTATCAAAAGGGTGGTGGCCCCATCTTCGATCTGGGTGTCTACAACATCACCAGCCTGGTCAATCTGTTCGGTCCAGCCAGGCGCGTCATGGCGATGACGGCGCAGGCGATCCCGGAACGCATGGTCGAAGGCGCGCCGATGCGCATCGAAGTGGAGGACAACGCGCACATCCTGCTCGACTTTGGCGCGGGTCTGCTCGCGTCGGTGTTCACCGGATTTACGATCCAGGACAGAAGGGCGCCCTGCATCGAGATCTACGGCAGCGATGGCGTGCTCAACATGTTGGGCGACGACTGGCACCCGGATGGCCACGAGCACTTCGACAAGCGCACCGGCGCCTGGACGCGGGTTGCCGAGACCGCGCCGGACTGGCAGTGGACCGACGGCTTGCGCCACTTTGCCGATTGCATTGCGCACAATCGCGCGCCTGAAATCACCGCGGAAAACGGCCTGCATGTGCTCGAAATTATGCTGAAAGCGATGGCGTCTGGCAGAGACGGCCGCGCATACGACCTTGAAACCGCGCCGAAGCACCCTTGAAGCGATCACTTCCAGGTTGCCTGGGCGTTGCACGAACAAACCATGACCGACAATCCCACTGCTCCCGCCACCACCTACAAGGCATCCCCGCGGCCGACATTCGAGCGCGCCACGCCGATTCACTACGGCGATGTCACGCGGCATCTTTGGGGCGACGCTGAAAGCGGCGAAGTCGCCGACTGGATCTATGTGTCAAGCGACAAGATTCATTCGCTCGTCTACGGCTTGCCACCGCGCGGCTGGTTTCGGCACTCAGACAGCTATCGCACGATCTTTGGCGCCGATCTCACGTATCACGTGCTGAGCGGCCTGATGGTGATCGCAAACCCGGCCACTGGCGAGGTTCACCGCGTCAAACCGGGCGAGACCGCATACTTCGGCCCGGGCACCTGGCATCATGTCTACAACTACAGCGATGAGCCACTGCGCGTGCTCGAGTTCTTTGCGCCGCCGCCGTCGACCGGCAGCAGCGGCGTCTACGCCAGGCAACAGCCTTTGCTGCGTGAAACACGCTATACGCGCGACGAGTTGCTCGGCCATCTGCCAAACGGCAAGGCGCCGGTGCTCCAGCAGACCCTGCATATCGTGCGCGAACCCGATGTGCAGTGGCGGCTCGAAGGCAGCGGCTTTCCGATGATGGTCGGGCTGATCGCGGCGACCGAGCACCTGACCGTGGGGCAGATTCATCTGTTGCCTGGCCAGCACAGCGACCCGCACGCGCACGGCGGCGACGAGGCGATCTATGTGGTTGAGGGCACGCTGAACATTCGCGTCCACGATGGGCAGCGCCCGAATTGGTTCGAACTCAAACCCGGCGACGAATGCTATGTGCCGCAGGGCACGTCCCACGAGTACTACAACATCGGCGGCGCGCCGGTTAAGGCGGTATTTGGCGTGGCGCCGTTTTATTTGCCCAAATGACACACGCGATTGGCATCGATGTGGGCGGCACAAAAATCGCGGCCGGGCTGGTTGATCTGACGCGCGGCGTAATTGATGAGCGCCGGAGCATTCCGACGCTGCCGGAACGCGGCGGCGCGGCCGTGTTGGCCGATGTGCTCGCACTGGCGCGCGCGCTGCACGACGCAGCGCGCGCGCCTGTCGTCGCAATCGGCTTGGGCGTGTGCGAGCTGGTCGGGCCGGCCGGGGAGATCACCAGCGACTTTACGATTGCCTGGCGCGGCACCGATGTGCGCGGCGCGCTGGCGGGCATTGCGCCAGCCGCAGTTGATGCCGACGTGCGCGCGCACGCGCTGGCCGAGGCTGTGTTTGGCGCGGGTCGCGGGCACGACACATTTGTGTTTGCATCGGTCGGCACCGGCATCAGCAGCTGTCTGGTGCAACAGGGTGTGCCGTATGCCGGCGCGCGCGGCAACGCGCTGGTGCTGGCGACCGGGCCGGTGACCGTGATGGACGCGCACGGACGGCGCGTGCAGATTTTGTGCTCGAGGAATACGCCAGCGGCAGCGCGCTGGCGCGCCGCTTTGGCGTGGCGCGCGCCGAGCAGATTGTGACCGCCGCGGCTGTCGGCGATGCCCGCGCAGCGGCCATGCTGCACGATGCCGGCATGGCTGCTGGGAGGTGCGCTGGGCTGGCTGTGCCAGCGTGCTGGATCCGGCCGCGCTGGTCGTCGGCGGCGGGCTGGGCAGCGCGCCGGGCATTTATTGGGATGCGCTGGTTGCCTCCGCGCGCGCGCACATTTGGAGCGACGCCACGCGCGCATTGACGATTACCCAAGCCGCGCTCGGCAACGACGCCGGCATCATCGGCGCCGCACTCGTTGGCGCACGCAGGCACAGGGCCGAACAACATGAAGATCACCGGATTTGAGCTCTTCGCGCTGCCGAAGCGCTCGCAGTTTCTCAAACTCATCGACCGACGACGGCCTGGTTGGCTGGGGCGAACCGACGGTCGAAGGCAAACCCGCCACCGTCGCCGCCGCCGTGCGCGAGATGAGCGAGGTGCTGCTCGGGCGCGACCCGGACCATATCGAAGACATCTGGCAGACGCTGTATCGCGGCGGGTTTTACCGCGGCGGCGCGGCGTTTATGAGCGCGATGGCCGGCATCGACCAGGCGCTGTGGGATCTGAAGGGCAAGCGCTATGGCCTGCCGGTCTGGCAATTGCTGGGCGGCGCGGTGCGCGAAAAGATGCGCATCTATGCCTGGATCGGCGGCGACACGCCCGAGCAGATGGCCGCGCAGGCGCGCGAGCGCATTGCGCAGGGCTATACCGCGATCAAGATGGGCTGCGGCGTGACAATCTGCACTGGATCGACTCGCACGCCAAGGTCGATAGGCATCGTTGCGCGGGTGGCCGCGGTGCGCGCCGCGATTGGCCGCGAACGCGATGTGGCGCTTGATCTGCACGGCACGCGCACAAGGCCATGGCCAAGGTGATCTGCAAGGAGGTCGAGCAGTTTGGCTTGATGTTTATCGAGGAGCCGGTGCTGCCGGAAAACAACGACGCGCTGCGCGAGATCGCCAATCACACCAGCACGCCGATCGCCACCGGCGAGCGCATGTTCTCGCGCTGGGAGTTCAAACAGCTGCTGCAGCAGGGCGTGGTGGACATCGTGCAGCCCGATCTGTCGCATGCCGGCGGGATCAGCGAGGTCAAGAAGATCGCGGCGATGGCCGAGGCGTATGACGTCGCCGTCGCGCCGCATTGCCCGCTCGGCGCGGTGGCGTTTGCTTCGTCGCTGCATGTCGATTTCAGCACGCCCAACGCGTTTATTCAGGAACAGGTGCACGAGCTGCACGACAACGCGCGGCCGGTCGACTTTGTCAGAAACCGCGCGCAGTTTCACGTTTGCACGACGGCTTTATCAGCCGGCCGGATGGCCCCGGGCTTGGGCTGGAGATCGATGAAGACGCTGTGCGCGAGGCTGCGGCACGGGGCGATATCTGGCGCGTGCCGCAATGCCGCAACGAAGATGGCACGGTGACGGAGTGGTAACTGTGACATGCAGAGAAAATCAAGTTCGCGTTGATCGGCCCCGGCGATGTTGCGCATGCGCGACTATTTGCCGGAGTGGCACCGCATTGCCGATCGCGCCGAGATCGTCGATGTGGCCGGCCGCACGCCGGCGCGCGCGCGCGCCATTGCCGAACGCACGGCGCGCGCTGGCACACGGATTACCGCGCGATGCTGCGCGAGACCACAGCTGATGTCGTGCTGAATCTGACGCCGATTCAGCTGCACCTGAAGTGACGCTGGCCGCGCTGGCAGCTGGCAAACACGTGTATACCGAGAAGCCGCTGGCATCGACCGGCGCAGGATGCGCGGCGCGATTCGAAGCGCGGCCGCGGCTGCAGCGGGCGCACGGTGATCTGCGCGCCGTGCGTGATGCTGTTTCCGCAGGTGTTGCATGCGCAACAGCTGCTCGACAGCCGGCGCAATCGGCCCGGTGCATCTGGCGCGCGGGCGTGGGTGGGGCGGCGTGCCGCCGTGGGGCGGGTATCCGTCGGACCCGGCGCCGTTTTTTGCGCGCGGCGGCGGCCGTTGCGCGACATGGGCGTGTATCCGCTGCACGCGCTGACCGGGTCTGCTCGGCCCGGTGCGACGCGTCATGGCGATGTCGCGCGCAGGTTCAGCACGCGTTCATGCCAACCGATGGTCCGGCCGCCGGACAAGCGCATTCCAATCGAAGAGCCGGACGCCTGGGCGGTGTCTGCTCGACTTTGGCGACAACCGCATCGCCACGCTGGAATCCAACAACGCGGCCCATGCCAGCAAAGCGCCGGAGCTCGAGCTGTTTGGGCTGCGCGGCTCGATTGGGCTGAACTTGATCGACTGCGGCGCGCCGGTCGATGTGATGCATGCCGAAGGCGACTGGGCGTGGCATGCCGCAGCACATTCCCGAACACCGGTCGCGCAGCTGGGCCGGATCATCTGCTCGGCGTCGAGCATCTGATGGACTGTATCGAGCAGCGTGCGTGCGCCGGTGCTTAAGTCTGGCGCACGCGGCGCATGTGATTGCCGATGTATCGACGCGGCGATGCGCTGCGGCGCGCAGCGAGGGCGTTGCTGTTGCTAGCAGATCCGTACCGCCATGAATAAGCGTGATTATCGAAAGCCGGGTTTGTCGGATGTGGCAGCGTTGCGTTGCGTGGCGTGTTGCCGCATTTGAGCGAACCCGATGCGCAGGAAAAAGTGCGTCTGGTCGCGGTGGCCGATGTGGCGCTCGACCGCGCGCGAGCCGCCGGCCGAGAAATTTGGCGTGCCGGAGTGCGTACGACAGCCTGGAAGCGATGCTGGCCGCGCCGACATCGACATGGTGCTGATCACCACGCCGATCCCGCTGCATTTTGCCAACGCCATGGCCGCGATTGCGGCCGGCAAACACGTCTACGTGCAAAAGTCGATGACCGTGACGACCGACGAGGCCGATCTGCTTCTGGCCGCCCGCGACAGAGCCGGCGTCAAGCTCGTCGCCGCGCCGGGCTTCGAGCTCTTCCCGCTGACCGCGCAGCTGCGCGAGGCGGTGCAGAGACGGGATGATCGGCAAAATCGCGGCCGGGTACACGTATGCGTTTGGATTTGGTCATGAGCACGAAGAGCATCCGTTGCGGCGATGGCGCGCTGTCGACGATCAACCCGCTCTGGTATTACCGCGCTGGCGCCGGGCCGCTGCCAGATGTGACGATCTACTCGCTGCAGCTGATGACCAGCGTGCTCGGCCCGGTGCGGCGCGCTGACCGCGCTGGCGAACAAGCTGATGCCCGAACGCGAATGGCGCGGCGAGAAACGTCATCGATCGAAGTGCCGGACAACCACGTGGTGTTGATCGAGTTTGCGTCAGGCGCGATTGTCACCGCCATCGGCGCCGATGCCGCTGGCAGCCGCAGTTTGACTGGGGCGCGTTTGAACTGTTTGGCACGCACGGCGCGTTGACGGTGACCAGCGTCGATGGCGCGACCGGCTATCCGCTGGCGTTTGAAGTGCACGGCGGCGGCGGGTGGGGCACATTTGGCCAGCGATGGTCGGCCACCGAGTTTTCGAGCAGCTCGATTATCTGCGCAGCCCTATCTGCGGGCTGCGCATCTGACGCATGAAGAAGGCCATCTGTATGCCGATATCATGGAGCTGGCCGATGCCATCCTCGAAGATCGCCCGCCGCGAGCCGGCGGCGAACAGGCCCGCCATGTCGTCGAGATCATCGAAAACGCGCATCGCGCCGCCCAGAACGGGCCAAACCCAAACCCTGCGCACCACGCTATGAACTCAAACTTTCTTAACCGCAGAGATCCCAGAGGTCGGAAAGATTTGTTGGATGTGGATTCTGGATTCTTTAATCTCCCACTATGGCAACAATAAAAATTGCCTATATCGGCGGCGGCAGCACGCGCGGCCCCGGCACGATGGCCTCCTTTATCGCGCAGGGCGAAAACTTTACCGGCTCGGAGATCGTGTTGATCGATCTAAACGAGGAGCGGCTGGCGCTGGTCAAAAAGATCGCGGACAAGATGATTCGCGCGCGCGGAGTTGGACATGCGCGTGACCACGTCACCACCGATCGGCGCGCCGGGCTTGCGCGATTGCGATGCCGTGCTGTCCAGCTACCGGCCGGGCGGCTTTGACGCGCGGGTGTTGGACGAAGCCATTCCGCGCAAGCACGGCGTGATCGGCCAGGAGACGCAGGGCCCGGGCGGCTTTTTCATGGCGCTGCGCAGCATCCATGCCATGACCGGCATCATCGCCGACATGGAAGCCGTCTGCCCGAATGCCTGGCTGTTCAATTACACCAATCCGGTCAATATCGTGGCCGAGGCGATCACGCACAATTCGGCGATCAAGTGCGTGGCGCTGTGCGAGGGGCCGCTGTTCTTTGCGCATGACTTTGTGCGCTGGGCCGGGCTCGACGCCAGCAAGTTCGACGCGGTCATGGTTGGCTTGAATCACGGCAGCTGGACGGTGCGCCACACTATGATGGCCAAGACGGATGCCGCTGTTGGCCGAGATCTATGACGAAATCAAAGACGGCCCGCAGCTCACCGTGCATCAGAAAGCGCATGTTTGAGTTGGCGCTGGCGATGAACACGCTGCCGGCGCATTACTTTCAGTATTACTATTTCAAAGATGAAGTGGTCGCCGAGCTGCAAGCCAAGCCCACCACGCGCGCGCAGGATATTCTGGCGCAGGTGCCCGACTACTGGGCGCACTATCGCGAGCAGGCCGAGTTGGACGACCCGCATCTCGATCCCAAGCGTTCGCGTGGCGGCATCCACGAGCTTGAGCTGGCCATCGATGCGATGGACGCCATCTTTAATGATCGCAAAGAAATTCTGCCGGTCAACGTTCCCAACCGCGGCTCGTTGAGCGATTTCCCGGATGATCTGGTGGTGGAGACGCAGGGCTATCTGGATCGCAATGGCATCACGCCGCTCGTGCATGGGCGCATGCCCAAGCAGACGCTGGGGCTGCTGCGCATGCTCGGCGAGTATCAAGCGTTGACCGCGCAGGCGGCTTGGAACGGCGCCAAGCGTGATGCCGTGCGCGCGCTGGCCAGCAACCCGCTTGTGTTCTCGCTGCCCAAGGCGCAGACGTTCTATGACGAAATGGCGGCGGCGCACAAGCGCAGTATTTGCCGGAGCGGCTGTTGTCAAGCGAGGGTAGGAAAGAGTCACAGAATCCAGACAGGCGATGACCAGTGCGCAATAGGTCTGGACTCTGTATTCTTTCGTGTTGTTACCGTAAATATGGAACTACATAATTGTCGACGACTATGCCGACCTGAATCGCGTTGCTGCCGATCGCATCGTGGCCGCAGTGCTGCAAAGCCTGATGCCAGCTGGTGCTGGCGACCGGCAACACGCCGATGGGCGCTTATGCCGAGCTGGCGACGCCGGCGGGAAGGGGCGATTCAATGCCGACACGCATCCGGCCATGTCAGCTGGATGGCTATCTGGGCATCGCGCTGGATGACTCCGCGTTCGCTGTATGGCTGGCTGCTAGCGCTCGTTTTTGCATCCGCTCGAGATCGCGCGGAGCGCGTGGTCATGTTGCCGGACGACACGACTGATCCGGAGGCAACGTGCGCGGCCTATGACGACGCGGTTGAGGAGGTGGGCGGGTTTGACTTGTCGATACTCGGGCTTGGGCCAAACGGCCACCTTGGGTTTAACGAACCGCCGTCGCCGGCCGATGCGCCGACACGCCGTGTGCAACGTTGACCGAGGCCAGCATCAAGAGCAACGCAGTCTACTGGGGTGGCGAAGCGCGGGTGCCGCGCGAGGCGATCACCTGTGGCATGCGTCAGCTCCTGACTGCGCGTGAAACGCTGCTGCTCGTCTCCGGCGCGCATAAGCGCGAGATCCTGCATGCCACGCTGCGCGGCCCGGTCACGCCGGATGTGCCAGCCTCGCTGCTGCGCAAATCGCCACGGGCGATCGTGATCGCGGATCGCGCAGCCGCTGAAGGGCTATGAGCCATGTGCTGGGGATCGATGCCGGGAACAGCAAGACGATTGCGCTGATCGCGACACTGGATGGCCGCATCATCGGGCATGGCCGCAGCACCTGCGGCGACATGTATGGCTGCGGCGAGACGGCCGCGTTTGCCGCGCAGATCGACGCCGCGCGTCAAGCCGGGCTGGGCACGCGGGTGACGGCAAGCACGCTGCGCGCCATGGTGCTGTGCGCGGCAGGCGCGGACTGGCCGGAGGATCACGACGCCATCCGCGATGCTTTTGCGTGCCACGGATTTGGCGCGCCCGGCGTCTTCAACGATGCGTTTGGCGGGTTGCGCGCGGGCACGCCGGACGGCGTCGGTGTGGTGGTGCAGTGCGGAACCGGCGCCGCGATCGGCGCGTGTGGCACGGATGGTCGCCGTTGGCACAGCGGATTTTGGATCGACGACTACGGCGGCGGAGCACTTGGCCGGTCCGCAATTCGCGCGGCCAAGTTGGCCGAGCTCGGGCACGCGCCGGCGACCACGCTGACCGCGCGCCTTCTTGCGCACTATCGCGTTCAGACGGTTGAGGCGTTGCTGCACACCGTGCACGCACGCGCCAGCATCGCCGCAAAGCCGCGAACGCTCGCGCCACTGGTCCTGAACGCGGCCGCGGATGGCGACACCGTCGCGCGTGAGCTTGTTCTGGCGCAAGCCGCCGCGCTCGGAGACTACGCGGTCAGCGCCGCCCGTATGGTTGGGCTGGGTGCGGCGCCATTTGCGCTGGTGCTGAGTGGCGGTGTGTTTCGCCACGCCAGCATGCTGCTGCGCGACGCCATCGTCGCCCGCACGCAGGCGGTGCTGCCAACCGCACAACTGGTCGCGGCCGAATTTGAACCCGCGGTTGGCGCGCTGATGCTGGCACTCGAAGCAGCCGGCACCACGATCGACGACGCAGTGCGGGCACAGCTGCGGGCCACGCGGCCGGGTATGGCCGTGTTTGCCACCGCACCTGCTAGCGGATAGTCGCAGGCAGCGCCTGCGGCTATCCGCTAGCAGGTGCGGTGGCTCCGTAACATCCTGCAAAATGGCCCTTGCGTGTGAGCCAATTCTTGCTACCCTCATCCGGTGCAGCGACCCTCGCAAACCACCAACGAGACCCTTGGCTACTTCTTCGGCTTTATCGGCGTGCTGATCTTTAGCTTTACGCTGCCGCTGACACGCATTGCAGTGCGCGATCTCAACCCAACGTTTGTCGCGTTGGGGCGCGCGCTGGTTGCGGCGGGGTTGTCGGGTGTCTTGCTCTTCGCCACCCGGCAGCCCTTGCTCCCGCGCAAATATGTAGCGCGCATCGGCATCGTCGCGCTTGGCGTGGTGATCGGGTTCCCGCTGTTTTCAACCTGGGCAATGCGCTATGTCGAAGCCTCGCACTCCGCCATCGTGATCGCGTTGATTCCGCTCGGCACCGCGGTGCTGGGCGCCCTGTTGCAGCAACAGCGGCCTTCGCTGCAATTCTGGTTCGCCGCATGCACGGGCAGCCTGACCGTGATCCTGTTTATTCTGGTCAGCAGTGGTGTCGGGTTGCAGCTGGGCGACGCGGCAACGCTCGGCGCAGTGGTCATGGCCGTCATCGGTTATGTCGAAGGCGCGCGCATGAGCAAGTTGATCGGCAGCTGGCAGACGATCTGTTGGGCGAATCTGCTTGCCGCACCGTTCTTGATCGCGCCTGTCGTCTTGACTGCGCCGACCGGCCCGATCGCGACGGTTTCCTGGCTGGCGTTTGCGTATCTGGGCGTGTTTAGCATGTTCCTCGGCTTTGTGGCCTGGTATCGCGGGCTGGCGCTGGGTGGTATTGCGCGTGTCAGCCAGATCCAGCTGGTGCAGGCCTTTTTGACGATTACGTGGGCCTGGCTGCTGCTGGGCGAGCACATCACCCCGCTGCTGCTGATCGCCGCCGGGCTTGTCGTCAGCATGATTTTTGTCGCCCGTCGCGCGAAAATCGCCTAAAGGGTGCGTGAAACGCGCCTTTAGGCGGGTAGTTGCCCGCTGAGCGCACAGAGGATTACCGCGGAATGCCATTTCGCTGATGAGATTCCACCGCTGCCCGGCAAGGTTAAAGAGGTAGACGGCTCTTAACCTTCACTTAACAATCGGTCGCATACACTGCTGCCCATGCTCAACTCAAGGGCGCTGGCACGCCTGCTCACTGCCAGCCTCGTGCTGTTGTTATCTGCCTGTTCGCAGCAGAAATCCAGCGGCATCAATATTACCGGGTCGACCTCGGTCAGCCCTTTTGCCGAACACCTCGCTGAGATGTATGAAGAACACAGCGGCGGCGCGATCAATATTCAGTCGCTCGGCTCCTCGGCTGGGATTCAAGCTGCGATTCCGGGGTCGCCGAAATTGGCATGTCTTCGCGCGAACTCAAACCAGAGGAATCCGCCAAGCTTGATCAGACTGGTCATCGCCCGCGATGCGCTGGCGATCGTCGTGCATCCCTCGAATTCGGTCGGCCTGACGACTAAACAAATCGTAGACATTTTCTCCGGCGTGGTGACGAATTGGTCCAAGTGGGCGGCCGTCCAGGCCGATCATGCTGATCGTGCGCGAAGCTGGTTCTGGCACAACGGCGCATTTGCCGAGCTGGTGATGAAGGAAGGCCGTCGTCGAGCCAGGGCGCGCTGCGCCAGGGATCGAATGGCGCGATTCGGCAGATCGTCGCGCAGGACCCGGGCGCATCGGCTATATCTCGCTGGGAATCGTCGACGGATCGATCAGAGGCGCTCTCCGTCGACAGTGTGGCGCCGTCGGTGGAAGCGGTGCTGGCAAAAAAGTATAAATTTGTGCGCCCGTTTTTTTTTGTCTGGCAAAAAGGCAAACCGCCTGCCGGCCGCGCAAAAGCGTATTTGGACTATGTGCTTGGCGCGCACCGCGCAGCAAGAGCTGCGCCAGCTCGGCTTGGTGCCAATGCGGCTGAAACTCGCCTGATAGATAGTTATGAAACGAATCCTTCAGAACAAAGCCGCGCTGATGGTCAACCGCGTTTGCCGCCGCGCTGGCGCTTGGTCTGATCACCGTATTCATCTTTCAAGCGGGATTGCCGTTGATCCAAAGTTACGGCCTGGCGCCCTTTCTGACTGGCACCATCTGGGACCCGATCAATGCCAAGCCGGCTTTGGCATTCTGCCGATGTTGATCGGCTCGGTCTGGCTAACGATCGGCGCGTTGATCATCGGCGTGCCGTTTGGCCTGGCTGTCATCGATCTTCATGGTCGATCTGGCGCCGCCTTGGTTTGCCGCGCATCATGCGGCCGGCCGTTCAACTGTTGGCCGGCATCCCGTCCGTTATCTACGGCTTTATCGGCCTCACAGTGCTGGCCCCGTTGGTGCGCGACCACGTTTGGCGGGCCCGGGTCTGAGCATTCTGACCGGCGCCATCGTGCTCGGAATCATGATCCTGCCAAATATCATTGCGATTTCGGAGGATGCCATCCGGGCGGTGCCGGTCGCGTTGCGTCAACGGCGCGCTGGCCCTGGGAGCCACGCGCTGGCAGGTGATCAAAGACATCGTGGTGCCGGCCGCGCGCTCAGGCATCATCGCCAGCGTGATCCTGGGCATTGGCCGCGCGCTGGGTGAAACCATGGCCGTGATCATGATGATCGGCAACTCGCTGCGCACGCCGAACTCAATTCTGGACTCGGCCACCACCCTTACCAGCAATATCGGTCTTGAAATGGCCTACGCCAGCGGCAAACATCGCGAGGCGCTGTTTGCCATGGGCATGGTGCTGTTTGTGCTTATCATGCTGCTCAACACATTGACCACCCTGTTGGTGCGCCGCCGCCGCGCGGCGCGCAGCTAATATCGAAGATGCATCATGCTTGAACAATCATCAATACGCGGCGCGCGTCGTTCCCAAACGTTTGTCTTTGGTTTGATCTGGGCCATCGCGCTGCTGGTGCTGGCGGTGCTGGTCACCGTCATCGGCATCATCCTGTTGCGCGGGCTGCCATCGGTCGATCTGGCGTTTCTGACCCAGACCCCGACAAATCTGGGCAAGGAAGGCGGGATTCTGCCGACCATCGTTGGCACCGTGGTGTTGGGCGTGCTGGCGCTGCTCATCGCCGCGCCCTTGGGAATCGGCACGGCGATCTATCTGACCGAATACACATCGGAAAGCCCGCTGACCAGGATCATTCGTTTTGGCGCGGAATCGCTGGCTGGTGTGCCGTCCATCGTCTTTGGACTATTTGGCTTTATTTTCTTTGTCACCATGCTTAAGATGGGCTGGTCAATCATGGCCGGCGCGCTCACCCTGGCGCTGATGGTGCTGCCCACCATCATCCGCACCGCCGAAGAGGCGATTCACAGCGTGCCGCAAGGCTTTCGCGACACCGGCTATAGCCTGGGGGCGACGCGCTGGCAGATGGTCACCACCACGGTGCTGCCCAGCGCCCTGCCTGGCATCGTGACTGGCGTGATCCTGTCGTTTGGGCGCGCGGTCAGCGAGACCGCCGCCGTGATCTTTACCGCGGGCACCGCGCTGCATATTCCGACCTCGCTGCTTTCGCCGGTGCGCACCATGGCGGTGCATTTCTACATTCTCGCGGTCGAAGGCATTTCGCTTGAAAAAGCCTATGCCACGGGCGCGGTTTTGATCATCACGGTGCTGCTGCTCAACATCGTGACCAATACACTGGTGACGCGCGTGGTCGCGCGGCAGGTTCGGGGGCGCAAGTAAATGACCGGCAAGATCGAATTTCAGGATTATTCGCTGTGGTATGGCGCGGAGCAGGTGCTCAAAAACGTGACGCTGTCGATCCCGGCCAACGTGGTCATGGCCATCTTCGGCCCGGGCGGCGCCGGTAAGAGCGGCATATTGCGTTCGATCAACCGCATGGCCGAGATCGACAGCCGCCAGCGCCATAGCGGGGATATCCTGCTCGATGGGCAGAGCATCTTTGACCCGTCGCAGAATATCACCGCGTTGCGCCGCCGGGCGGTCATGGTGTTTGCCCAGCCTGTGCCGCTGCCCATGTCGATCCAGGACAATGTCACCTATGGTCTGCGGTTGCTCAAAGCGCGCAGCCGGGCGGATATTGAGGAAGTGATGGAGCGCGCGTTGACCCAGGCCACGCTCTGGGATGAGGTCAAGGACCGGCTGAATCTTTCCGGCATGGCGCTCTCAGGCGGGCAGCAGCAACGGCTGAGCATCGCGCGCGCGCTGGCGCTCAATCCGGAAGTTCTGCTGCTG
>CAVXUI010000022.1:0-19321 GCA_963764985.1 uncultured Chloroflexia bacterium
GCCAGCATCTGGCTGACCGACATGCGCGCGCCCTCGGCGCAGAGTTCGTCCAAGCGCACCTGGCCGAGTTGCTCAGTCAACTGCGCAACCGTGCGCTCTCGATTCTTGCGCGATGCGGATGCGATGCGGCAGCCCAGGCGATTGCGCAGCGCCTCGGACGCGCCCCACATCACCGCGCCGCGTTCAGGCTCTTCGTCAAGCACGAGAGCGCCGGCGAGCGCAGCCAGGCACCAACTCAGAGCTGTGCCGTCTTCCCACACTGCATAGCTGTCCAAGCATTTCAAAACGTGCCCGTATACAGCACTGGGTGAAAACTGCCGATACAGCTCAGCCTGTGCATAACTGCTTTCGTTCCAAAGCGTCATAAAGGACATTGCGGGCTTGATGGTTCGTTCACCAGCAGCAGTAATTTCATCTGCGGCGCACGCAAGCAATACACAAGCATCTTGCGCGGCTCCTTTCAGAATAGCCAGGTTTGCACGGTGATTAAGGATCCAGAACTTGACGTCATCGTTTGGCTCGTGAACAACCTCTCGCCACGCCGCTTCAGCTTCATCGAAACAGTGTTGTGCTTTCGCTTCATCTTCCAGACAGACATAGACCTCAGCGAGTGTGATCTGTGCACTGGCCAGAAGCATGCTGTTACGAGACTGCTTGGCATATTGCATCGAGTCGGTCAGCCAAACGATCGCATTTTCATAGTCGCCTCTTTCGCGCGCTCCGTTTCCAAACTCTTTCAAATGAATGGAACGCTCATCAAGGTCGTCAATCAGCATTGCGTTTTCAGCGCCGAGCCGTGCGGCTTCTCTTCCTTTTACTTGCTCGCCAGTAAGTTGTACGCATTATGAATCTGTCCGAGGACTCGCGCCTTCTCTCGTGGGCTGCCGGGCAGCGCTTCCATTTGCTGAGAGATTCTTGCGATCCACAGTCTTCGTTCCGTTGGTTTGAGCGGTATAAGCCAGACGAGCCGCATCTCATGCATAGTGGCCAGTGGCTGCTGCTGAGCCCAGCGCATTGCTGCACGCCAAGTGTCTTCGGCGTCGAGCAACCATTGCGAGTATTCTTCGCCACGGCCACCGTTTCCAATGTACTCTGCGAGCCGCTCATGCCACACCTCGCTCTCGCCCGCCTCAGCCAGCTTTGACAGCGCATGCTCGCGCATCGTCTCCAACATGCTAAAGCGCGATTGCCCGGTGCTGAACTCCCCGCGCAGCATCAGGTTCTTCTCCACCAGCGCGCCCACACCCGCCGCCGGGTCGAGCGCCAGCCCATCGGCCTGGCAAAATGCCTCGATCGCCTCCAGCGGACAGCCGCCCGCAAACACACTCAGCCGACGATACAGCGCCTGCTCTTCCGGCGTGAGTAATCCATAGCTCCAGTCCAGCGTCGCCTGCAACGTGCGCTGCCGCGCCGGCAAGTCCCGTGACCCGCCCAACAACACGCTCAGCCGCTTGTCGAGCCGTTCCAGCAGCTCCTTTGGCGCAAACAGCGTGATGCGCGCCGCCGCCAGCTCGATTGCCAGCGGCAACCCATCCACCTTGCGGCAGATCGCCGCAATCGTCGCCCGGTCGTCCGACTGAAAGCCCGGTTTGACCTGCTGCGCTCGCTGCACAAACAGCCGCACCGCCGCGCCATCGTCGTCCAGCGGCAGCGGCGACACGTCGTAACGCTGCTCGCCCGTCACTTTGAGCGGCTCGCGGCTGGTGACGATGACTTTCAGCTTTGGCGCTGCCGCCAGCAGCTGCACCACGTTCGGCGCGGCGTCCAGCACTTGCTCGAAGTTGTCCAGCGTCAGCAGCAGCTGCCGCTCGCGCAGGTGATCCTGCACGGTTGTCAGCAACGGCTGGTCGGCGCGTTCTTCTGCCCCAACAGCTTTGGCGATGATCGCCAGCACGATTTCGGGCGAGGTCATCGCCGCCAATTCGACATAAACCGCGCCATCGGCAAATGCATCGGCCGCCTGGCGCGTCAGCTCGATGCCCAGCCGCGTCTTGCCCACCCCACCCGGCCCCACCAACGTAATCAGCCGCGTCTCTGGGCGTTTGAGCAGCTTCTGCAACGCGCTCAGGTCCTCAGTGCGGCCGATCAGCTCGGTCAGCGGTTTGGGCAGATTGCTGATGAGAGCCGCGCCGCGCTTGCCGCCAACGGCAAACGCCACAAACGCGTCGTGGCGCTCATCGGGGATTTCGAGCGCACCAGCCAGCAGGCCTGCGATTTGCTTCGACGGCTTCAATACCCCGGCCTCGATCTTGCGCACAGTCTCCGGCGAATAGTTGATGCGCCGCGCGACATCGCCCTGCGTCAGGTCAAGCTGCGACCGGCGCTGTTTGAGCCACGGACCAAAAGGAGGGCTGAAGTCGAGTGTCATGCGCACCGGTAGTGACCGGAATACCGGTTCTTATACCCCTTTTTCGCTGTCTTCTACCGCTGGCGAAGCCTAAAACAATGCCGTCAGCAATCAACGTTCAGCTTTCACACAGGAGACAAATCATGACCCAGACACAAGTTTTTACCAAGACGGCGATCAAAACCGGCATTGCCCACGCAATCGCGCTGGGCGCGGTGGCGTTGATGATGGCGGCGGCCACCCTCTCCTTTGTCAACAGCGCGCCGACGCGCGTGCCGACGATCGACGCCACCGCGCCCACCGTCGACCCATGCAACCCCAACCGCCCAGCCGAAGTGTGGTTCCCGCCGCAGGTTGAGGCCGAGTTTGCCGAGCAGTGCAATCGATAGACTTAGCGGAACAAAGATGCCATCACTTAAAGCGATGGCATCTTTCTTGCGTTCTACTGCGGCACGTCCGGCGGCAACTCGCGCTCATAGTCATAATGAGATCGCAGTATGATTGCGATCACGCTGAATGAACTCGACGCAGATTCGCACAACGCAGCGCGCGCAGAAGGTCATGCGATGTCCCATGAGCAAGCAATAGCCGATGCGCTTGAGGCGCATGAGACTGGCAAAGTGGCTCCGTGATGCGTCAACCGGCAACCTCCTTCCACGAACTGCTGCACCAACGCGCCCCCCAGCGCCGTCCGCGCGCTTCTTTGAGCAATCGCCCGCGCCACATTCTTCAGCCCGCGTTCCATCCCGCCCCGCGCTATCCTTTCGCCACAACTTACCCGCCAGTTGACAAAAGCCGTTACTCTCCCGGGCGCGTCTCCATGCGCTGTTTTTCCGCCATATACTGAACAAATTCCAACGCCGCTTTTTTGCGCTCGCCCTTCAACGACTGGTAAAAATTCAGCAGCAACATGATGTCCGGGTTTGGCGAGAAATCCCAGTTCGGCTTGATGTCTTTCGCCTCGCTCAAAATATCAATCGCGGTGCTGCCGTAGACCACGGCCAACGCGTCGAGCTCATCGACGGTTGGGCTGGTCTTGTTGGTCTCCAGGCTCGAGATATAGCTCGAGCTGCGGTCCATGCCGCTGCGTTCGATCACTTCCTGCTGTGTGTAATGCTTCTTTTCGCGCAGGCGTTTAAGGATGTAGCCGAGTGAGTCTGCCATAAGAGGAAAATAATGGAGCACAGACAATTTGTCACACGAGCGCATCGGTGCTCTGTATTCTGTTGTCTGTAGTCTTATTCATTAAACAACGCGCCCACGCTTCTGCCCTCGTGCACGCGGCGGATGACTTCGCCCAACAATGGGCCGACAGAGAGGATCTTGATATTCGGGAGCATTTGCTCGGGCGGGATCGGAATCGTGTTGGTGACCACGATTTCCTTGATCGGCAAATCGCGCAGGCGTTCGATCGCCGGGCCGCAAAAGGCTGCGTGTGTGGCGCAGACATAGACGTCTTTCGCGCCCTGGTCGAGCACCAGGTTGACCGTGTTTTGCACCGATCCGGCGGTCGAGATCTCATCGTCGACGATCAGGCAGTTCTGCCCCTGCACATCGCCGATGACCGAGAGCACTTCGGATTTGGCGTCGTTGGCGGTGCGGCGCTTTTCAACCAGCGCGAGCGGCCGCTTGAGTTTGCTGGCGAAGTTGCGCGCCTTTTTTGCAAAGCCCAGGTCGTTGGTCACCACGGTCAGATCCGGAATGTCGCGCGTGACGAAGTAGTCGCTCAACAGGTGAAACGCGGTCAACTCGTCGCCCGGTTTTGAAAAGAAGCCCTGAATCTGCCCGGCGTGCAGATCAACCATGATGTAGCGATCGGCGCCGGCGGTCACCAGCAGATCGGCCATCAGCCGCGCGGTGATCGGCACACGCGGCTGGTCTTTTTTGTCGCTGCGCGCATAGGCGTAATACGGCACAACTACTGTGATGCGGCCGGCTGAATCGCGGCGCAGGCAATCCAGGGCGATCAGCAGCTCCATGATGTTGTCGTTGACCGGCGGGCACATGGTCTGAATCAGATAGACATCCTGGCCGCGCACGCTCTCGTGCAGCTGGATAAAAATGTTCTCGTTCGGGAACTTCAGGATGTCGCGACCGCTCAACGGCACGCCCAGGTAGCTGGATATTTCAGACGCGAGTGTCGGGTGACTGGTGCCGCTAAACAACTTTATGCCGCTATACATCATGATCGGTTCTTTATCCTCTTGCGCAGATCCTCTCAACACAGGGGAGGTCCCGCCGGGGTATTTTACGTGTGTTTGACACCAAGGTCAGCACAAGCCGGGGATAGGCCCGGCATATGCCGGGCTTATCCCCGGCCGAATCCTGCGTATTCTGCGGAAAAACAGAGACGGCCCCGGCAAAGATGCCGGGGCCGTCTGGCGCGCATCTGGTTGCGTTACTTGACCGACAGTTTGATCTGTTCCAAGTGCTCGCGCGTGTGATTGGGCTGGTTGACCAGCGTGGTCGCCAGCCGGTAATAGCTGGCCTTGCGATCCACAAATTCCTGCGGCAGCGCGTTGATCAGCGCAACCGTCTCAGCCTGGTTGCGTTTGAACTCTTGCAGCAGCGCCTGCAGCGTCGGATACGCGTTGATCACCGCATCCAACCGCAACCGCATGTTGCCTTCCCACTCCTGCTGCCAGGTCTCGGTGCTGGCGACCATCTTGGTCATCCAGCTGTGCGCGTCGCGCTCGACCGCGATCAGGTGTGCAAGCACGTGCTTCGCGCTCCACTCGCCCGGGCGTGGCGGACGCCCACCCTTCTCATCGCTGACGCCGCGCAAAATCTGCGCGAGGTCTTTGTTGATCTCGACGTAGGCCTTGCTCACAACTTCGCCCAGCGATTCGGGCGATGCCGGCACATCCGGCATGGTGCGGCGCGAGAGTTCGATGACAGCGTTGCGTTTTGCACCCGCGCGGGTGTACGCGACTTTGACTTTGTCGCCCGCGCGCAGTGTGCCGATGGCTTCTTCGATGCTCGCCCAGGCCGTCATCTTGACGCTGTTGATCGTCTGCACGATGTCGTTTTTGGCGAGCGTGGCAGCCTGCGCGCCCGTGCCGTCAAGCACGCCATTCAACAGCATGCCCTTGTCGGTGAAATCGGCGATATCCATCCCGAGCATCGGCCGGTTGGCCGCGCGCAGATCGATGCCGGTTTCGAGCGTGCTGGCGAGATTGTCCAACGCCTCAACCCAGCCAGATTCGATTTCTTTGAGACCCTTGATCCAATCGGGGCCATCGCTTTCATCGACCAGCGTCACAACCGAGGTGCCGTTCTTGCCGGCGATTGTGACTGTTACGTGCGAACGATCGCTGTCAGATTCTGCGCGAATCTTGAACGATACTTTTTTGCCCGGTGTGAGCTCGGTGAAATGCCCGGTCAAAAACTGACCGCTGTTCCACGATAGATGCAGTATGCCGCCTTCACGCGGCTGAATCATTGCGTTGTCGCACCACCACTCATGCAGCGCCTGTGCATTTGTGAAGGATCGGTAAATCTGGTCCGCTGGCGCACTGACCGTGCGTTCGATCTTGATGCTTTTTGCCTTGCCTGCCATTTAGAGGTTCCTTCATCTTGAGCGGTAAACGGGGCAAATTGCACCGTCTAAGCCAACTCAGAACCGTAATTTTACCTGTTTGGCGCCTAATTGTCTAATTTTTTGCCTTTTCCAGCCATTTCTTAGGTTCTTAACACTAAATTCGGCCGTGCCTAGGCACCCAACCAAACTATTGGTCGGTTCGTTTTTGCATGAATTCGCACTGTCGGCGCTGAAAGCAGTGCGGGTACCGAAAATGTGGATTCCAAATCTGGTGAAAGTGCTCTATCCCTCGCGGTGCGAGGGATAGAGCACTTTCACCACTTTACATGCTCGGTTTTTGGTGCACTAGCGTGAGCGCAGTGCCGGGTTATCGCGCACCAGCACCGGCAAATACAGCCGACGCGGATTGAGCAGCAGCTCAAGCGATTCGAACAAGACCGGCCACTGTTTCGGGCCGGATGTCACGATCTGCGCGTCTTGCAGCGTAAACCGCGCGACACCGCTGGTGCTGTTGGCGGCAATACGGAACGTCGCCAGCGTGATTGCGCGCAGCGTGTTCGGGCCGGAGCGGTTGGTCTGCGCGCCCAATTCCAGCAACAGCGTTTTGCTCTCGTTTACATCGGCGGTGTCGGACAATCGAAACACACGCGGCAGACGCGCCTGCGATACGTTTACACCAGGCCCGACTGAGGTCAGCACAACGCCCTCGGGCAAGCGCACTTCAACGCGGGCGTAATGCAGTGGCCGGGCCGGGCGGACGGGCGAAAATGCCAGCTTGAGCACGTAGTCGGTGCTCGTCGCGCCCAGCAAGCCGATGTCGACGCCATTGGTCACCGCAGGCACCAAAATCAAGCGCACCTGATCGCGGCGCGAGACCTGCGTGGCCTGCGAGGTTGTGCGTCGATTGAGCGCGCGGTTCCCGACCCAGAGCGCGTAGTCCAGCGTATTTACGCGACCATCGCGGTTGAAATCGGCGCGCCGATCTCGACAGCGTCCGGCGCACTGCGCGGTCAGCCACAGCGAGAAGTCAAAACCGTCGATGACATCGTCGCAGTTGGCGTCGCCCTTGCGCTTGAGCGCGCAGATGCCCGGCCGCGGCGTCGGCGTCGGCGTAACCGTCGGGGACGGTGTCTGGGTCGGTGTGGGTGTGATGGTCGGCAACGGCGTCGTTGTCGGCGAAGGCGTGCGCGTGGCAGTCGGCGGCCGCGGCGTCAGTGTCGGGGACGGCGTGGCAGTCGGCGCGTTCGGATCGAGCGTGGGCTCGGGTGACGGCGTCACATTGGGATCGGGCGTGCTGACCTGTGCGTCGTTTTTGAGATACAACCCGGTGCGCCAGGTGCGATCCCCGTTGCGCCAAACGCCATCGCTCACATTGAGCGTCCAGCCGCCCATCGTAAAGGTCTCAGCGGGCGGGAAGGCCAGATGCACGTGAAAGTTTTGCGGCTGCTGATTGGCAAATCCACAGCGCGTGCTGTACGTGCCGGGTTTGAGCGGCCCCAACTCGGCGCCGCGCGCGAAGACCTGGCCAACGCGCAGTCGATCGTTTGGCAACAGATGCACATAGATCAGATCGCCAATGCGCACCGCGAGGTTGACGCCGTCGTCGCACACGTAGGTCACAGTGCCGGCTGCGGCGGTCAGGAGTTTGTTGGGGCCGTGGTTCAGGCTGGTGTTGCCGTCGGACAAAAAGTCCACCGCGCGCCAGCCATCGATAAACCCGCCCTTATGCACGCCGAGCACGCCATACACCATCGAGGTGCCGGGTTCCCAGGGAAAGTCATACGGCAGGGTGTCGCTGGTGGTTTGCGCGGCAAAGAGCTGCACCGCGCGCGGGCTAAGCGACTGCGCGGCCATGGCGCGGAACCCGGTCTCGCGTTCGAGCATGCCAACGTATTGGCCATCGGCGCGCTTGGTGACGACGATGGTGCCGATAAACACGGCCTGGTCGAGCGACCACGTGGCAGCGTCGAGCAACGTGTCATCGAACCCGGCGATGGAGACAAAACAGGTCGCCTGTTCGCAGTCATACGCCGTCATCGCAAACTGCGTGGCCCCCAGCAAGGCGGCATCGTTGCGCGCCAATACATCGGTCACCGCCAGCTGAATCTCCGGCGGCACTTCAACCGTGCCGGGCAGAAGTTTGACGGTTTGTGCCTGCGCACCAGATACGCCACGCGCAGAGGCGCTGTCAGCGGGTGCCGGCGACGATGAGGGAAGCAGGGACTGAGCGGCTGTGCATTGCGTCAACAACAATGAAACAGCCGTGAAGACGCTCAGCCAGCGTACAGAAAGATGCATTTCGCTGAGATTATGCGCAGTAGTTGCACTAGGGGTTCAGGCTTTTATACGAGACTTGGACATTCTGCATATTTCGCAACACATTTCGACGACAAAGATACGTATCTACGGGGGAGCGGGGAGATTTATGGTGCCACAGAGATCACAGAGGTCGTCGAAGATTTTTCTCGGCGACCTCTGTGATCTCTGTGGCTAAAAACCCTGTGGCTACAAGGAAAAAACGAAACACCCGTCATAAAGACGGGTGTTTCGTGGATTAATCTAGTAATCGCTGCTGTATCGTCCGCCGCCGCCGCGGCGATCTCCGCCACTGCTGCCACCGCGACGATCTCCGCCACCACCACCGCCGCCGCGACGGTCACCACCGTAGCCGCCGCCATAGCCGCCGCCACCACGCGTTCCCCGCCGCCAGCGCCGCCGCCACCCGTGCGCGGTCGATCCTCTTTCGGCTTCGCAAAGTCAATCCGCAATTCGCGGTTGTCTAGCGGTCGGCCGTTAAGAATATTGATCGCGTTCTGTGCGGCTTCATCGGTCGCCATTGTGACGAACGCGAAACCCTTGCTGCGACTCGAAGCGCGGTCGATCACGACCTCGGCTTCGGTCACTTCGCCCGCTTCTTCAAAGAAAGCGCGCAACCCGGCATCAGTCGTGGAATACGACAGATTGCCAACATATAGCCTATTCATTTAAAACTCAAACTTCTCTGGGGGGTCTAAATCTTACGTATCTGGCTGTCTATTTTGCGATGATTGAAATGGCAGAAAAACTCTGACGCGGCATTTCTCCTCACAGCGCCCGTTGCGAGAACGAACACGAACATCCGGTGATGCAAGTCTGGCAGATCATATTATGACGGTCACAGCTGCTGGTCAGGCAGCGCACACGAGAACCTATAGCGTTCCTAGGAGACCTATGTGGACATGCAAACAAGTTAACCCATCACCTTACAACAACAAAAAGTCGTCAAGGGTAGCGCCGCCCTGACGGTGCCGGCCCTTCGCAAGAAACTATATCACCCCGGTTCGTCGACGCATCCGTTAAATTACGGGTGCGCTTGCGGGGATTCCTTAAAATCCATCTTGAAACAACTGCTTTGCGCAGATTTGCTAAGATTTTATGGCGCACTTGTGCGACCCAAGACCACTGCGACGGCCTGTCGTCGTCAGACGCAAGGCGCTTTGCAAACCGGTTTGCATCCGGCGCGGCGAATGGGGCACACAGTGCGCGCCTGTCGTCTAGACTTGGCGGCATGGCAAATTTCGAACTGTTAAAAGAATTGATTCAACCCGCCACGACCAAGATCGTGTTGCTGGTGCTGGATGGCCTCGGCGGATTGCCACGGCCGAGCGACGACAAGACCGAGCTCGAAGCGGCGATCACGCCCAATATGGATGCGCTGGCGCGCGCCGCCTGCCTCGGGCAGCACTACCCAGCCGCGCCCGGCATCGCGGTCGGCAGCGGCCCGGGCCACCTGGGCCTGTTTGGCTATGACCCGCTCAAGTATGAAATCGGGCGCGGCATTCTCGAAGCAGTCGGCATCGGCTTCCCCGTCACCGACAAAGACGTCTGCGTGCGCGGCAACTTCTGCACGCTCGATGCCAGCGGGCTGATCACCGACCGGCGCGCCGGTCGCATCCCGACCGAAACCTGCGAGAAGCTTGTGAACCTTATCAACGCCGCCAACATCACCTTGAGCGAGAACGTGCAGGTGTTTATGAAGCCGGTGCAGGACTATCGCTTTCTCGTGGTCATGCGCGGCGACGGACTGGGCGGCAACATCGAAGGGACCGATCCGCAGCGCACCGGTGTCGCGCCGCTGGCCTGCGTCGGCAATGATGCGGCATCGCAGCGCACCGCCGCGTTATTCAACGAGTGGATCGCAAAGGCCATCGCCGTCATCAAAGACCAGCATCCCGCCAACGGCATGACGATGCGCGGGTTTAGCACCGACCCCGGCTTGCCAAAATACGAAGAGGTCTATGGCTTGAAAGCCGGCGCAATCGCGGTTTATCCGATGTATCGCGGCGTGGCGTCACTGGTCGGCATGGATGTGATCGCGCATCATGCGCACAGCGTGGCGGAAGAGTTCGAAGCCGCCGCGCAGGTCTGGAAGGATTATGACTTCCTGTTTATCCACGTGAAATACACCGACAGCCGCGGGGAAGACGGCAACTTCGACGGCAAGGCCAAAGTGATTGAGGAAGTTGACGCCGCGCTGCCCACGCTGTTGGCGCTCAAGCCGGATGTGCTGGTGATCACCGGCGATCACAGCACGCCAAGCCAGCTCAAAGGCCACTCCGGGCATCCGGTGCCATTGCTGCTGTGGGCACCGGCAACCGTGCGACCGGATCGCAACGCCGGGTTTGGCGAACGCGAGTGCGGCAGGGGCGGGTTGGGCACCATCGCCGCCGCGGACATCATGCAGCTCGCGCTGGCACACGCCAACCGCCTGGGCAAATTCGGAGCATAGGTCGTTGCGAATCGCCCGCGCGTGGCCGTCACGCTGCGCGGGAATGACAATCAAATAACAAGAGACAGGCTATGTGCCTGTCTCTTTCGCGTTTTCAACCCAAATGACTCGCAGCATCGGCCCAAAGTCACAGCGCGAAACCCATCCAACGATTGCGGCTGGGTCTACACACACGGCTGAGTATCGTGCGCAGTCATAACCGGGCATGCTACGCCTCTCGCGCCCGCATCGGCCAATCGCTACACGGCCAAACTTGCATAGACATTCACTTGGTGCACCCCAAAGGTGGTTTCGACCGATGTTTTTGGTGCGCCCGGAAGACTCACGCGGACGTCGCACGAGAGATACAACGATGATTACAACAAAACGATGGGTTACGTTTGGGCTGGTGGCGCTGTTGCTCGGCGCGAATATCGGAATCAACACATTGCGCGCGCAGGACGCTGACCCCGGCAGTCAGGGCGCAGTTGTGGAGCAGCTCCCGACGGCCACGCCTGAGAGCACAGCCGCGCCGCAGCCGCCCACGCTGGAACCGCGCGACATCGAACCCGACGCGGCCGCGAGTCCGATTCGCAACGCAAGCAGCGCCAACGCGTTGCTTGAAGTCGATGCCATCGTCGCGCCGAGCGAGGTGCGCGCCGGCGATCTGTTGACCTACACCTATCGTTACACAAACACCAGCGGCGGCGCATTGACAAATGTCTATCTGCGCGCAACCTGGTCGAACATGCGCAACACCAATGTGGTTGCGGACACCAATCAGAAACAGTTCTGCAACGGCAGCTGCGAGCCGGTCAATGTCGTCGGCGCAACACCCGCTTATGGCGATGCCGACACGCTCGGCAACAACATCAGATACACAATCGGAAGCCTTGCCAGCGGCGGCGCCGGCAGCTTTTCTGTTGTGCTGCGGTTGCGATCAAGCGCCTTCCCGCGCTCGGGCATCTCACCGGTGCGGCCGGCCAGCTCGATCCAGATCTTCGCCAACAATGTCGCCACCGCGGTCGCGCAGGACACAATCAGCAGCTTGATCGTCGGCCCGGCATTCAAGGTCGTAAAGGCGCCGATTGTCGGTTCACCCGCCCAGATTACGCTGGGCGAGTATGTCGACTTCGCGATAAACGTCGGCAACGCTTCCGCGCCAAGCGACATCATCGACGGCATCGCGCGCGCCGATGCGCGGCCGGCCACCAACGTGACCGTGACCGATCAGTTTCCAGCCGGTGTCGAGTATGTGCCAACGGCAGACGACGCGGATGTCTCGCGTTCGGTCAGCCAGGCGTCAGGCATGGTCACCTGGACAATCCCATCGCTGGCAGTGCAGGAGTCGCGCACCGTCGTGCTGCGCCTGCGCAAACCAACCAGCCAGAGCGGCAATGCCAGCTGCACGCAGATTACGAACGCGATCTACAGCGCGGGCGCCAACGAGTTCCCGTTTGAGAGCACAAACGTGCGCTATCGCGTCTCGGGCGATCCAGCCTCGATGCGCGTGGTGCCCACCGTGCAGATCGCGGCCATCACGTTCCAACCCAACGTGGCCTACTACGGCGAGACTGTCAACGCGGCCATCCGCGTGCTCAACCACTACACACAGCCTGTGACTGGCGCGCGGCTGATCATGCGCCTGCCGGACAATGTGCGTTTTCAAAATGGCAGCGCGTTACCCGCCTCCGGGTTTACCGGCCCAGGCGCGCAACAACCGCCGCAGTCGATCACCTGGACGCTCAACATGCCAGCTGGTTCCGCCAGCAACCCAGCGGTGCAAACCTACACGCTGCAGTTGAAAGCCGAGCTCGTCGAAGCCACAAAACTGGTCGAAACGCTGGTGCAAGTGCCCTCCGGCGTGCCCGCTGGCTGTCTTGAACCCAAAGGTGAATACCTGCGCACGGCGCCGCGCCTGTCCGTCGCGACCACGCGCTTTCCGAACACGCTGCCGGCGTTGATTTCGTCGGCTCGGCCGTATACGTTTGCGCTTGAGGTGACCAACAACGGCACCATCACGGTGACGGACGCCACGATCACCGCAGCCTTGCCGTTTAACGCCGTGTTTCCGGCCGCGTTCTCATATATACCCGGATCGTCGACGATGAACACCGTGCCGCGCGAACCCGATGCGTATGTCGACGGCAACGGCGGACACTTGGTCTGGAACAACATCGAACTCGGGCCAAAAAGCCTGACGCGCTTTGTGTTCGAAGTGATGCCGGACGGCTTCGAGTATGTCGAATACTGTCTGACCGGTGCGGCCAGCAGCCCGCAGGACCCGGTCGCTTATGCGCCGACATTTGCGCTCTACAACTGCGTCAAGGTCAACCCGCCGCTTGGCATGTCAAAAACCGGCGACCGTCAATACGTTACGGATATGAGCACACCCGGCGGCCGCGAGGTCACGTTTACGCTGATGATCACCAACACCGGCACACATTCCTACTTCATGGGACTGCGCGACTATCCGGCGTCGCAACTCGAGTTCATCCGCCAGGTGTCGAGCAACAACGGCGCGCCAACGCTGGTCAACCTCAGCGGCGTTCAAGAATTGCAGTGGCCGTTGCAGACGCTGCTTCCGGGTGAACGGCTGCAGGCTGTCGTGGTGTTCCGCGTGCCAAACGGCGGCACACAGCTCACGTTCAGAAACGAGCTGGGCTTTCGCTTCCGCGAGGCGAACAACGCCATCGTGCGCGTCTCTCAGATCCCACCGGTCGAGGCCTCTATTTCGCAGCGCGGCACGCTCTACTTTAATATCTCGACCGAGAACCCAGTTTATGGGCCGGGCGACCGCATCAAATACATTCTGTCTGCCTACAACACCACGCCGGCGCAACCCATGAGCAGCATCTCTGTGGACAACTATCTGCCCGCCGGCTTCACCTTTGAATCAATGGCGGTCGACAGCGATGTGGCCGATCTGCCGACGCAATCGCCCGGGCCCTCCGGCCGCACAGCGTTGCACTGGAATCTCTCAAGCGTCGGCCCTCGCCAGACAAAGCGCGTTACGTTCTATGCGCGCGCGGCCAGCATCATCGGCGGGTTTGAAAGCTGGGTGAACATGTCCAGCGGCGGTTCGTATGAGCGGTTTGCCAATCGAACGGCACCGGTTCAAACTGCTCGACGGCGAACATCGACAAGAGCAGCGCGGTGCCGATCGCGTTGACAAACACCACGATTGAGGCGCTGGCCACGCTTGAGCCCAGCCTCGACGACAGCGCTTGCGTGTCTTACGGCGACGCGCGCACCTACCGGCTCGCGCTGGTCAACACAAACGTGCACGCGTATGGCAATACGACCGTGCGCATCCGTCTGCCGTTTGGCGTGATCGTCGAGAACTTCAACGCATCAGGCTCGTCCGGCGTCGTGACACTGCCGGCGTTTAGCACCGAGCCAGATGGTTCGACGCTGGTGCTGTGGTCGGACATTCAGCTGCCGGCCAAACCGTTCAACCAGGCCAGCGCGCAGATCTTGCTGTTTCTGAATTTGCGCATCGGGCGCTTCGCCGGCAATGTGCCGATCGTCGCGACCGCGCTGAGCCCGGATGGCGACATCCTGCGCAAAGACGATGCGCTTGATCCAGCGTTGCGGCTGTGCCAGCTGGCCAGCCCGATGCTGTTCAAAGACACCAACAAAGTTGAGGCCAACCCGAACGATCCGGTCATCTTCCAGTTGTCCGCGATCAACCCGACCAACGGCGTGATCACCGTCAGCCTGCGCGATGTGCTGCCGAGCGCGTTTACTATTCGGCCACGCTGTTGGGCCCAGCCCCGCAGGTCGCCGGCAACACGCTGACCTGGAGCGACATTGTGGTGCCTGCGGCCAGCGCTGGCGTGCCGGGCACCGCGCTGGTGCGCTTTGCAACGCGCGTGATTGCCAACCCGCCCGCCGGGATTTACGCCAACAGCGGCGAAGTGACCGCGTCGTCGGCGGCGTTTGACACCGGTCTGGCAACCGCTGAGGTGCAGGTCAACGCCATCATCGTCAATACGCCGACGCCGACGCCGCGGCCCTTCGCCAGCCCGACGCCGCGCCCGACGACCCTGCCGACCAACACGCCGCCGCCCGGCAGCACCCCGACCAACACCCCACCGCCTGGCAGCACGGCAACGCCAACGACACGCCCAATTGCATCGCCAACGCCGCGCTTTACCTCAACACCCGGCCCAACTGCGACGTTGCTGCCCGGCCAGCCGACCCCCACGCCGACGCCAAACAGCACACCGCTCACGAATCCGACCACCGATCCAGCGCTGACCCGCAGGATCCTGCTGCCGGTCACGATTCGCAAGTAACGCGGTTATGCCGGCGAAAAAGCAAGATATCTGCGCAACGTGCAGGTATCTTGCTTTTTCGCCGGCATAACCGCGTTACTTGCCGTTTGGTTGCGGGTGGTCCGATGACATCCCGCAGGCGGTGCCTGCGATTCCCTGCGGTCCCGCCAAACATTTGGCAAGCGCTCCGCATATTGCCAACAAACTATAATCTTCGCCGCATACGGTGTCGTACGCGTTGAGCCCGAACCCGGCCAATAATTCACGGGCCGGAACAAATCAGAACCCATCGACAAACCATGAATGCATCCGTACTCAAGCGTTTTGTAAAACAAACCCTGCCCCTCCTGATTGTTTTGATCACGGCGGCCGGTTTGCGTCTGTATAACATGAACTGGGACTCGGGCACGCAAAATCATCCGGATGAACGCTGTGTGAACATCGTGTCGTCGCAACTGGCGGTGCCAAACAGTGTTAGCGCATACTTCGATTCAGGCGCATCCAGCCTCAACCCGTTTAACAAAAATATTGGCTGGGTCTATGGCACGCTGCCGCTGATCACCGGCCGCGCCGCGGCGGAGTTTCTGGACAAGGGCTGCGGCCCTCAACCCGCGCTCCCGGCGCGCTGGCCGTTGATATTTGGCTCGCCGGCTGACGCCTGCCAAGGGCCGGTTTTTTCACCGGGTATGACAACATCCGGCTGGTCGGGCGCTTTCTCTCGGCGCTGGCCGATCTCATGACGGTGCTGGCGGTGTTTCTGACCGGCGGCGGCTGTTTGGCCGGCGCGCCGGGCTGCTCGCGGCGGCGTTCTCGGCCTTCGCGGTGCTGCAGATCCAGCACGCGAATTTTTTGTGGTGGAAAGCTGCTGACCGCTGTGCACGGCTGGTGCCTGTATTTCTTCGCGCGCGTGGTCACATCACGCATTTCAAAGAGCCGGCATGTGTTCGGGTTCTGGCGCGATGCCATGCTGGCCGGCTGTTCTCCGGGCTTCGCGGTGGCCTGCAAGATCAGCGTCTGGCCGACCGCCGTGCTGGTGGTGCTCTCGATCGTGATTGCGATGCTGCGCGACCGGCGCGGCCCGCCGCGGCGGCTCGACGCGGTGCTGGCCACCTTGATCGCTGGCGTCGTCACATTCGGCGGGTTCCGCGTGGCGCAGCCGTATGCGTTTGTGGGCAACAGCGCGCTTGAGTGGCAATACACCACGCGCGACTGCGCCGGACTGGACCGGCAGAAGCAGATCTGCACGCAAACGCGGCCGATGCCGATCGCGTACATCGGCTGGTGCGCGCCATGCCGGATAGTCGCGCGGCCGATTCTGGCGCCGTCGTCGCGCTGGGTGGCTGAACTGCAAAGGCCGCGTCTACCGCCAGCGGAGAATCTGACCCGCCTTTTGGCTGGCAGTGGGCCAACCGCGCGCCGTCACATTCCCGCTGATCAACATAATGTTCTACGGCCTGGGTCTGCCGCTCGGCATCGCCGCGTTGCTCGGCGTGCTATATGCATCGCCGGAGCTGCGCGGGCGGCGCGCTATGCCTATTTGATCCCGACGCTGTGGACGCTCGGGTTCTTTTTGTATCAGGGCACGCAATACGTCAAGTCGATTCGCTATCAGTTGCCGATTTATCCGATGTTGTGCGTGCTGGCGGCGGCGTGGTCGCGATCTGCGCGCATTGGCGCGGCACGTCAGCGCCTGCGCTGGCGCTCGCCGCGTTGCCCATGGCGCGGTGGTGGCCGGGACGTCGCCTGGGCGCTGGCATTTATGCAGATCTACGCCGAGGATGCCGCCCACACAGGCCTCGCGCTGGATCTATGCCAACGCGCCCACCGCGCTCTCGCTGACCGCCGCGCGGGCGGTCCGATCGCCGCTCGCGCCGATACCCAGCTCCCCGGTTTCCAAATGCGCCGTGAGCGCCGGCATGCAAGCTGCGGCAACGGCCGAAGGACGGCCCACGCCGCTCAGCGTTACGCTCAATTCAGCTGAACAAGGTCCGGCGGCGCGAGGCGCTGTGCTTCGCGACGCCGCAGCGCAACCTGATCGAAGTGACGCTGCCGCCGATGTCGCCCAACAACAGCATCAGTTTTACAGCCGGGTCGCGCTCGGCGCCGACGCGACTATGTGATTGAGCTCAGCAGCCGGCGTGCTCGCGCGCACACAGCGATGGTCGCCAACCAGCATTGGGACGAGGGCATTCCATTTCGACTCGATGGCAAAGATCCCTATGGCGGCTACTACCGCGGTCTATCTGTCCCAATCAGATGCGGCAACATGGAAGAGGACCCATACATCAGCCCCGAGACCCGGGCAAGGCCGAGTGGATGATCACGGCCTGGACGAGGCCGATTATCTGGTGCTCAACTGCAACCGGCACTACGCCTCGGTCGCGCGCCTGCCCTGGCGCTTCCCGATGACCATCGCCTATTACGAAGCGCTGATGGGCGGCCGGCTGGGCTTTGAGTTCGTGGCCGATTTTTATCGCTTCCCGCGGATCGGCCCCTTTGTGTTCAACGATCAAGAGATGCCGCAGACGCTGGCGCGGCCGGCCCATGTGGAAGGCACGCCACCGGCATCGAAGTGCCTTACCCGCCCGCCGAAGAAGCCTTCTCGGTCTATGACCATCCGCGCGTGCTCATTTACAAAAAGACACCGGCCTACACCCGGGCCATGGCCGAGTCGCTGCTGGGCGATTCGATCTCTCGCGCACCATTAAACGCAGCGCCTTTGAGGCAAGCAGCGCGCCGGGCGGGCTGCTGCTGGATCAAAAGACCCTGGCCGCGCAACGCGCCGGCGGCAGTTGGAGCGATCTCTATCCACGCAATTCGCCGCTGAATCAATCGCAGCCGCTGGCGGTGCTGGCCTGGCTTGCGCTGATCGAGGCGCTCGGCCTGGCCTGGTTCTTGTTGATCGCCTCTTCAACAAAACCCGGCAATCCGCAGGCGCGGCCTGGCCGGTGGCGGGTTCGCCTTGGGCAAAACGCTGGGCCTGCTGCTGGTCGCGGTCACTGCCTGGCTGTTGGCCAGCCTCCAGATCGTGGCGTTCGACCGGCTCACGCTGGTCGCTGACCGGGAGTGTGTGCTGTGGCTGGATCGTCGGGACATCGCCACCGCGCGCTGATCATTGCGCTGGTGCGCGCGCGCTGGAAGATGATGCTCGCGGCCGAGCTTGTCTTTCTGGTCGCGTTTGTCTTCTGGCTGCTGGTGCGCGCGGGCAACCCGGATTTGTGGCACCCCTATCGCGGCGGCGAGAAGCCGATGGACTTCGCCTATCTAAACGCATTCTCAAGGCCACCTATTTCCCGCCGCAGGACCCGTGGTTTGCCGGCGGCTACATCAACTATTACTACTTCGGCTTGGTCGTTATCGGCTGGCCGATCAAGGGCCCGGGCATCGACCCGGCCGTGGCCTATAACATCGCCCTGCCGACGCTGGTCGCGTTGACGGCCTGGGTGCGTATGGCGTGGGGGCGGCGATGATGCGGCAGTCGCGCGCTGGCGCGCGGCGCTAATACTCCGGCGAAATCCGCCGCGCGATTTGCGCCGGGTTGCTTGCCGCGCTCTTCGTGGTCTTTATCGGCAACGGCGAACAGATCAAGACAGTGGGCCCGGCGCTGCAAACGATTGGCGGCGTAGACACAGGGACGCTGGCGCGTGGTCGCAACTGTGAGCGGCTTTGGCAAATGGCTGGGCGGCGCGCCGTTGCCGATGGGACGATCACTGTATTGGAACGCCACCCGGCCGGCGCCAGAAGTGCATGATTGGGAGTTCCCAAATTTTACGTTTCTGTATGCCGATCTGCATGCACACATGATCGCGATGCCGCTGGCTTATCTCGCGTTGGTTCGCGCTGGCCTTTGCGAGCGGTGCGCGGCGCAAGCAGGCTTGTTGATCGCTGGCGCGGTGAGCATTGGCGCGCTGTGGCCGACAAACACCTGGAAATATTTCCCGTATCTGTTGCTGGCCGCCGGCGGTCTGGTGATCGGACGCTTGAACGAACGACGACGACCTCGACGGCGCACGCGAATCCTGGCTCACACGCTGGTTGAACGCGCTGAGCGCCGCATTGCCGTCGATGGTGATCTTCGGGTTGCTGTCGCGCGTGTTGTATCTGCCGTATCACCAGACATTTGGCGCCGGGTATGGCCAGGTCGACCCCTGGTTGGGCGAACGCACCACGCTCGGCGCGTATGCCGCGATCCACGGGCTGTTTTTGTTGCCGCTGGTGATCGGCATGCTGCGCCATGTCGGGCTGTTCGGCGCCAGCGCGGCCAGCGATGTGCCCGCCGGAACGCGCAGAGCCGCAACTGTGGCGCTTGGCGTCGGCGCGCTGGTTGGCCTGGTGTTGGTCGGCCGCAGCATGCAAAACAGCGCCGGCAACCCGGAACAAAATACCGTCGCGTTGACCTCGTTGAT